>NZ_JAMQBK010000008.1:0-214084 GCF_023701485.1 Aporhodopirellula aestuarii | reverse complement strand
GCACCCCAGGCTGTAACATGTCATCGCTCCGCGATTATGAAAAGCGCAACTTCAAAACTTACGCGTCGGGTTATGATTCAATCAACAGCCTGCTGGAGGCATTGAATCTGGGCGGCAACGCCGACCTGTGATCTCGGTCGTCCACTGGATCCTTGTCGGGACAGATTCAACCATCGCACCGACGTGGGCTCACGGTAAGTCAAAAATGACCGCCGTCTGAATGCGATGTGCCGGCGCACTCGCGCGATCGACGTTTTCGCGTGTCCCATACAGATACTCGATCCCCACTTTCACACGCTCCAGCGGACTCCAGATTAGGTTGGCGGCCAAGTAAGTTGTGCGATGCACATCGTCGGGGTCCTGAAACGCCGTATTGTCAAGGCTGTTTTCGGCATACGTCAAGTTGGAACTTAGGTCGTCGTTCCAATCCTGCGTATACCCGACCATCCAACCAAACAACGGCAGCAAATCACCTTGGTCGACCGCCGTCGGTGCCGCATCGGGCAAACCACGGTAACTGCCAATGCCCTCGCCGAACACGATTTGAGAATAGACCTTGCTGCGCTCGGTCAGGAGGATGCTGCCGGCAAAGTTGAAGCCCCAGGCGTCGCGCGTGAGAACCTCCGCGCCGGTTGGCTGAAATCCGACGACGCGGTAAAGCCCGGCGGCTTGAAATCTCAACAAGTCCGTCTTCAGCCGCAGGTGTCCTACGAAGTCAGGTGATTGACTGCGTGGATCGCCGGTGACCCCGACGGGTGGTTCGATGTTGAACTGAGTGTCCTCGATCGCCAATGCCAGTGTCAGGTCATCACCGAGCAGGGGCTGAGTCCAGCGGGCTTGAGCCTGCCGCCGGTTCACGCTGGACACGGAGCCCTCAAAATCGAGAGTGGCTGGGGCTGACGCAACATCCGTGAAGGTGGTCCATGTTTGTCCGACCAGCAGCGAGCCCACCTCGCCGTACGCATGCCGTAGGCGATACTGATTCCCGTCGCCGAAAAAGTCTCCTTCAACAAAAATCCGAATCGTATGCTCATCGGATACCCAGCGTGTATCAAAGCTTAATCGCGTCTGTCTGGCGTGAAATCGTGCGTTTGTCCGCGGTGGAGCCCCGACCGGTATGCTTGTCGTGACAAAGGAGTCCGTCGAATCAATCGGGGCGAAGTCATAGATGAAATCCGCTTTCACGAAGCCGCCAATCTTCATGGCAATGTTTTCACCAGCGACGATCACTCCGTTGGCGAAGTCAGGAGCCGAATACAGGTCGAGGCCCACTGCAAGCCGTTCTGGGCTGGTGAAAGCCTGCGTGAGTAGCGAGGAACGTCCACGAACACTTAGGTCCAGTGGTGCAGCGACAGTTTGAAGGAATGACGCCACCGCGATGGTCGGCTGATCCGTCATCGATGTGTCGATATCGTCGTCAGCAATCATGCCAACGGGTAAGTCAACGGGTAAGTCGGTGGCGGGCGCGGGAAACTGACCCTGAGCGCCGCTCGTTAGCAACAGCCAGAGCATGGCCGTTGCCATGACACCATTGTTGTGAAAGGGCATCTCGGTCCCTCCACGGCGTTGGCAAGTGAATTGCAGTTAAATCGTCTCGGACAGAGTGGCCTGAAGACGTTAAGAGATGGTTCCTTGAGTCTGTTATCGCCTTTCGTCGAGTAAAAATTTAACGATTTTAACGATTGCGAGGCATTTCGACACAATGCATACCCTGTGAACAGAGCGGCTGCTGTTCAGTTTGCCATGGCCCCAACTCATCTTCATCGCCCGACCCAAACTTCAATAAACATTCGCTCCACCAAACGTCGCGATGATTCCGCGCTCCGCCAATCTGTCGGTCATAGGGATCTGAGCGACTGGAAATCACTCATTTATCACTCGTTCTTAGCGATGCTCGGAGCCAGCCAGGCTCGTAAAGTGGGGTAACGGTGCAGTGTCACCGTTGGCCTGAGACAACGCGGGAAATCGTTTCCGCCAACGTACCAATGATCGATTGCCAATCCATGCGTTTTGAACTGAACCATCGAAACACGTCCCGGAAAAGTGACAACGGAAACGAATCTCGTCAACGTCCGTAGCAACTTCAATGGAACGACACAAAGATGCATCGACACAATCAAATTGGAGTCAAACATGATTGCGAACACCCCTGTCGAGGCGATCACTCAGTTCGGAGTCATGTTGGCCTTCGGCATCATCGTGATCGTGATGTTCGCAGTATTTGCGTCCGGAACGTCGATCGGCCGATTTTTGCTTCCGCGAGCGGTCACCGACGTGGTGTCGAAACTCTTGCCGCAATCGTTTATCACGGACGCCGAAGCTACGGCTACCGGTGATTTTATATTGCAGGTAAGCGGGACGCAGCGATTAACGAGCGTGCATGTGCACCGAGGTGTTGAGATGACGATCGCTTGGGCCTATGACGAATCAATCGAGTTCCCCCAAACGGGAACTTATGCTTTCAGCAGTTTTCAGCACAATCTTAAAGCGAACTCCGCATTGAAACCGCAGAAAGTCAAGGCTCGTATCGAGAAAGCACTCGCGGACACTTTGACGTCAAAGCAGTTTCAGACATCCGAAACGGGCGCTGCCGATATCGGGATCAGCGTATTTGGAGCGTTGGAAAAGGAGGTGTCGTTGCAGGCCATCACAGAAACTTTCGATCGGCCTGACGACGACGAGTGGCGAGAAGCCATCCATACGGCGATGACACACGGGCGTGACGAAGAAGTAACGACCTTGGGTCGCGGGTCTCTCGTGCTTGACATCGTCGATTCGCGAACGAAAGAGGTGCTTTGGAGAGCGGCAGCCATTTCAAACATGTTGGTGGACGTCAGCGATACCGAGAAAGAGCGTCGTATGGGTGTCGCGGTCAGTGAAATGTTACGACGTTTCCCCCCAAGTCGTGTCTGAGGAATTTTCAATGCCATCGCATGTTCGCGTGAGAGAAACAAGAGGAATCATGAATGGAGAACGATAGCGAGGGAGCGTACGATGAACGGATCATCGTCGAACTGAAGCGACTGCCCTGGTGCCAGGGTTTAAGTGAATCAGCCATCGCTGACATGGCGGCGGTGGGCGAGTATGTCCATTTGAAAGAAGGCGATATCGTTCATCTCGCCGATCAAACATTGACCTCAGTCTTCTTTGTCGTCGATGGACGCCTGCTGGCATCCGTCATGGATCGGTTCGGCAACTGCGTGCTCGAACGTCCGTTGACCCGAGGCTCAGTACACGGATTGCTTTCGATCGCACAGCCCGATAAAGCAAGCACAAACGTGGTCGCGACCGAGCCAACCACAGGAATCCGGCTAGGTATTGAATCGCTCGCCAAACTCGCGGGCACGCACCCTGACTTGCAGATGAATCTTTATCGGCTGGCCGGCAACATCGCTCGTCAGATCGTGATGGTCGATCGGACCAAGGATCAACCGTCGCGGGTCAGCATCGTTCATGAGTCTCCAGCCAGCCGTCGCCTGACGCCTGCGTTATTAAAACGACTGAAGCAAATGGAAGAGTCGCCATGTGTGCTGGGAGATGACCGTGAATGGGAACCCATCGAAGACGTCCCATTTCGATTGTTATTCGCCGATGGAAAACTGATCAGCGAACAAGAACGTCAATCGCAGTTGAATGAGTGGTCGGATTCTGATCGAATCTTTGTCGACCTGGATGCCCATCATGAGCAAGTCCATCTGGTTCGCTTGATGAGCGCGGCGGACCGGGTGTTGTGGTGTGTCCAACCCAGTGACGCTCACGCCGCTCTGCAAACCATCAAATCGCTGCAGTCTTTGGTAGCCGGTTGGCGTGAAAAAATCTGCTTGGTTTGGTTGCTCGACGGCGAAACGACAATCCCGCCCTATTTCCCCGAAGTCGCTGATCTCGTTGAACGCGATTTCAAACTCTCATTTTCGCAGCCCGCACCGAATCAAGGAGGACTCCTGCCAGCGGGAGTGGAGCGGATCGTTCACCATCTTCGTGGGATTCAAATCGGAATTGCTCTTGGCGGTGGTGCCGCGCGCGGCATGGCTCATTTGGGCGTCTTGAAAGTGCTTGAGGACAACGGCATCTACGTCGACATGATGGCGGGCACAAGTGCCGGTGCAATGTCAGGGACACTCTACGCGTCTGGCATGAGCGTCGATTACACAATCGAAAGTTTCAAGAAAGACTTGCGACTACCGTGGTACTTTCGATGTTTGCCAGGCGGTAGTTATTGGTACTTGTTGTTCAAATACAGAAGACGCCAATTCGGCCCCATGCTGAAAAAGTATCTAGGAGATGCGCGGCTCGAACAATTACCGCTTCCGATGTGTACCGTGACCGTCGATTTAGTTCGCGGTGGGCCAGTCGTTAGAGAAACCGGCGACGCGACGCAATGTATTCTCGAAAGCATCAACATACCTGGTTTTTCGGTGCCAATCGTTGGCAATGGCGAGGCCTTGATCGACGGTGGAATCGTCAACAACATTCCAGCGGACGTCTTGGTCGGGAAAGGATGTAACTTTGTGATCGCCTCGAGTGTAACGGCCAAGTTAGAAAAGGAATTTGCGGGGATCTGTGCTGACCCACCCGGTAAGAAGCGAAAGTCGCTTTCGGTGTTGAACGTTCTGATGCGAGCCAGCATGGTGCAAAACTTCAACATGAACTCGGTAGGAATTCAGCCTGCCGATTTCATCATCGAACCTGATGTGACAGCATTTGATCTATCCGAATTTGAGCGCACCGATGAATTAGCTGCGGTAGGTGAAAGAACAACAAGTGAGGTGCTGGAGATGTTAAAGCAACAACTGGCCAAGTTGGATAGCAAGTTGTTTCCGTGGGGATCGTAGCAGAACGAATCGACTGTTGGTCGCGATTTGTCTATCCGATCCTGCTGGCGTTTGTGCTGGGACATTCCTTCCTGTTTTGATAACCATGAGTCCCCCATGAGCCAAGATTCCTCCTTAAACCAGTCCCGTGTTTCGCGATTGCGATCGGCTACCGGATCAGTACTGACCCAAAATCTACTCTCGCCAAAGCGAATGTGGCTCGGACCGGCTCTAACCGCCATTGTGATTGCGGTCGTTGGATGGATGGCGCATCGATCGGTTGAGGACTCGGTCAAGACAAACGTTGCCGAACAACTTCAAGCGTTGCTCAGCGCAGATCTGGCCACACTGGAATTCTGGTTTGAGGAACGGCGCATCGACGCGCGCTCCATGGCGAGAATGAAACGCGTCAGTGAGTCGGTCGCGGAGTTGGCCGAAATCGGAAAAGAGTCCACTCCGGAAGAGGTCTCCGCTGCGTTGTTGACCAGCGATGCGATGGGTGAACTTCGGGAACGGATGCGGCCTCTGCTTGAGTCAGGCCGCATCGAAGGATTTGTCGTGATCGACCAGAGCGGCATAGTGATCGGCCGGGATCAGAACACGGCGGCTGGAGACACGTCCCTTGTCGAACGATTTCAACCTGTCCTGGCACCCGTCTTTGCAGGAAAGACTGTCATCATCCCACCGTTCCCAAGCGTGCTACCGCAAGTCGATCGGGATGGATCCATGCGAGCCGGTGTGCCAAACATGGCCGTGGCGAGCCCCGTCAAGTCCGTCGACGGAGACCCGATCGCCGCACTTTGCTTGACGTTGAATCCCGCGAAGGAATTCACCAAAATTCTGCGAGTGGCGCGTTACGGGAAGAGCGGTGAAACCTACGCCTTCAATGCGGAAGGGTTGATGATCACCGGCAGCCGATTCGATGACGAATTGAAGAAGATCGGTCTGCTTGCAGACGACGAACAGACGCGTTCGGTACTGAATGTTCGCATTCGCGATCCAGGTGTCGACCTCACCCGGGGAAACAGACCGACACTCCGCGGACCGGAGCAGCCGCTGACTCGCATGGCGGCGGACGCAATCAGTGGAGGAGAAGGTGTCGATGTGGATGGCTACCGCGATTATCGCGGCGTCCGCGTGGTCGGCGCGTGGAAATGGTTGCCCCGAGAAAACATTGGGATCGCGACGGAAGTGGATGCCGCGGAAGCCTTTCGGCCGCTGTACGCTTTGCGCCGCGCGTTTGGAGCCTTGGCTGGTTTGCTGGGGTTAACCACGATTGGGCTTGCAGGGCTCGCCGTTTATGCTTCGCGATTGGAACTTCACGCCCGGCAGGCTGCACTCGAAGCGAAACGACTCGGCCAATATGCCCTCAGCGAAAAACTCGGTGCAGGTGGGATGGGTGTTGTTTACCGCGCTCACCATGACATGCTCCATCGGCCGACCGCTGTCAAGCTTCTGCATGTGGATAAGACCAACGAACAAGCGATCGCTCGGTTTGAACGCGAGGTGCAACTGACAAGCCAACTGACGCATCCGAACACGATCGCGATCTACGATTACGGCCGCACTCCCGAAGGCATCTTCTACTACGCGATGGAGTATCTGGACGGAATCTCGCTGCACGATCTGGTCGACCGTTTTGGGCCGCTGCCTGAGGATCGCGTCAATCACATTTTGCGACAGCTCTGTGGCTCTCTCTCAGAAGCTCATGGACTCGGGCTGATCCATCGTGACATCAAACCCGCCAATATCATGCTGACCAAATGCGGCGGCATGTGTGACTTTGTCAAGTTACTTGATTTCGGGTTGGTGAAGCCCCAAAACGCGGATCGCAATATGACGCTCGCCGGATCACTAACCGGAACGCCGCTCTATATGTCGCCCGAAGCCATCCAGCAAGAAGAACTTGACGCACGCAGCGATCTGTATGCAGTCGGAGCCGTGGGATACTTTCTGCTGACCGGCACGCCGGTGTTCGATGGCAAGAGTATCGTCGACATCTGCAAACAGCATCTCCAGGCGACGCCACAACGTCCATCCGAGCGATTAGACAAACCGATCAATGAACAGTTGGAGGAGTTCATCCTGCGTTGTTTGGCCAAACGCCCCGAGGAGCGCCCGGCGAGCGCCGAACTCTGCGAGGAAGAATTATTGCGTTGCCCATCGGCGAGTCGCTGGACACAGGTGCAAGCCAAAGCATGGTGGGCAAAACATTTGAAAGAAGACCCGTTCGTTGGCGACACCACAACCGACACCAAAGCTGATGCACATGACGTCACCGCGACGATCGATGTTACCATCGACGCGCAAGAGCCCACCGAATAGGAAGTTTATCTTCTGCTCGTCTCGTTGCTGCACAGGCTATGGGATGTCGATCCTCACGGCGGACTTCCGCTCTTTCGCACCCAAAGAGTCGGTGCTGTTAGGGGGCAATCGCCTCCTTGCCAACCAAACATTCGCGACGCCGCCGTGGCCGCAAGCTTCTTTCCGAGTATGCCGCGGAGACTTCATCAAGGGTCGCTCGGCATCGTAGACCACTGCATTCCGTTCTTCCGCTGGTTGCCATGTTCGGGCGATCGTTGAGAAAGCCAATGCGAGGAAATCCATGTCGCAGACACTGTTGCTGCCTGCCATCAACGATTCATCGCAACGAGTTTTCTAAATTTTGACGGAATCTGGGGATCGAGGCGGACCGTTTGCATAAGTAACCCTGAGGGAGCCATTGTTTTCGGTCCGTCGGCTAAAGATCCACAGAAAGAAAATCGGCACCAACGCCGCGTGCTTGACGGCTTTTTCACGGGACGCTTTTTTTGCTGCGCAATTTTGCTGGCGAACGGATTATGTGACTACTGGAGCCGCACTGTTTCGTCAGCTGGATTGCCAACCGGGTAGGTCTGTTTCAGGTGCGATTGCTTCATTTTGCAGAAAAAGTGGTTCATGCCCTCGCGTGTTCGCCTAAGTAACCCAGGAGGGCAGTCTAATGCGGCGATGGAAGTGTTCTCGAAAACTATCGATGGCACGCACCTCCGATGAATTGCATAGCTAAGAAAGGGAGGCTCTTGTTTTCCCGACCAGCATTTTGGCCAAACTCCAGCTGCGGCTGAGCACGTTCTGACAAACGCGGCATAGGTAACTGGGGAGGGCCAATGTATGCGGTCGACAGAACTTTCGAGAAATCGAGATCGTGGCTTCGTCAATTCGGCCCGCGCGTCGGTGGGTTCACAATTTGCGACAGTGAGCTTCGTTCTGTATTTCAAAGTGCCGACTATTTTTGCATTGTTTTGAGATTGTCAACGCTGGTTCTGACGGCGTCTGAAAATCCCAGAGCCGGGTACGCGACGGCGAGATTGAGACCGTGTTTTCCTTAATTTTCGTTCGTTTCCGATGTCGCTGACTGCTTTGCCGTGAGCCAATCCATGCCAAGACAGGTTCGGATCAACGCGGGTCGGTCGGGCCGTCGAAAGCTGCTTCCATTTCCATTTCGAGCGTGTTTTGCCGAGTCAATTCGGTTTCGGGTTAGAGTCTCCGACGTCGTCAATCCAGCCGAAACTGTTGTTTGACAAACCGCGTTCAATTTCCATAATCCCAATTGCTCGAACACCGAGCCACTCAGCCAACCAACCAGCAACCGACCGAGCCAACAAGCTCCTCGCCCGCCTGCGAATCATTGCGGCGAGCTTCTTTTGAATCTGCCACTCGCGCCCGCATCGGGCGATGACTTCGCAGTTTTTGGTCCCTCTCTCTTTCTGGGCTTCGCCGCCTCCCCGTTGCTGGGCAATCGCTGCGAAGTCCTTCCACATGCTGCAAGGAAAGCTATGTCACAACCTCCGTTGCTACTGACCGTCGGCGAGATCGCCCGACGGTTGGACACCAAGATTCACCGCATCGAATACATCATTCGATCAAGACGAATCGAAGCAACCGGCTGTGCCGGTCACGCTCGCGTCTTCTCGCAGGCCAGCCTCGATCACATCGCCAGCAAACTGAGCCGCATGGATGCGGATCGCCACCCTTCCACTCGCTCCAACGGTTGAGGAACAATCGAATGACGAAACAAACCCACGCCACGGCCGCAAATCCGATTCGGGATGCGGCGTATCGGTACATCGACGCGGGATATCGCGTGCTGCCGGCCGATGCACGACGCAAGTTCCCAACGCTCGCGTCCTACAAGCAGTATCGCAACAAACCGCCAACCGAAAAACAAAACGACACTTGGTTCTCGTCAGCCGATGCAATTTGCATTTTGACCGGCGGGGTGTCCGGAAGTTTGGAAGTGCTCGATTTCGATCAGGCCGGCCGAGCGTTTGACGCTTGGTGCGATCAGGTAGAAGAGCATGACCCGCGTTTGTTGCAGCGATTGGTGGTTCAGAAATCGCGATCAGGCGGACGGCATGTGTTCTTCCGCAACGAGCTACTTACGCCGAAGAGCGGCGTACATGCCCGAACGGTTACACCTGAGGTCGATGGCAAAACGGTCCTGATCGAATCGCTTGGCGAGGGCAGCTTGGTGATGTGCGATCCGTCTCCGGGCTACGTCGTCCTGCAAGGCGACCTAACCAAGGTACCGGTGATGTCGGTCGACGAGCGGGCGATCTTGGTCGACGCGGCTTGTTCGCTCAACGAAGTGAAGCCGACCCAAGGAGACGCACCGACGACCAAGACCACGAGCGACGGAACCCAGCCCGGCGACGATTTCAGCGAGCGTGGTGATGTTGCCGCGATCCTGACGAGGCATGGTTGGCGATTGATTCGCGATGGCAACAACCAGCAATGGTGCAGGCCAGGGAAAGCCACCGGTTGCAGCGCAACGTTGAAAGACGGCGTGTTCTTCGTTTTCACTTCCAACGCTTCGCCGTTTGAACCCAACAAGTCGTACTCGCCGTTTGCAGTTTTCGCGTTGCTCGAACACGGCGGCGATTTCTCCGCGGCGACGAGGCAGCTTGCCAGCGAAGGTTACGGGAAAGCAAAGGACAACGACGTCAATCTATCGAGCTTTCTCGATGGCCTCTCCGGTGCGACCAAGCCGAAGGCGAAGCCACCCGCGGAGCCCGAACTTCCCGACCCCGGTCCGGTTCCTGAGTCGTTGTTGCAGGTTCCCGGCTTCGTCAGCAACGTCATGTCGCACTGCCTCGACACGGCTCCGTACCCGAATCCAACACTCGCATTCGCCGGTGCGATCGCGTTGCTAGCCACTTTGGCCGGTCGCAAGGTCCGCGATCCCGGCGACAACCGAACGAACCTTTACTTGCTGGGGCTGGCCCATTCGGCCGAGGGTAAAGACTGGCCACGAAAGTTGAACGTTCAGATACTGCACCAAGTCGGTTTGGCAGACTGCATCGGTGAACGATTCGCATCAGGCGAAGGGATTCAGGATGCGTTGCATTTAACACCTTCAATGTTATTTCAAACAGACGAGGTCGATGGCATGTTGCAGTCGATCAAGAAGTCCAATGACGCGCGTTACGAGAACGTGCTATCAACGCTGCTGACGATGTACTCATCCGCGAACACGGTCTATCCGATGCGTCGTAAGGCTGGCAAGGAATCACCGGGAACCATCGACCAACCTTCGTTGGTGGTTTTCGGGACCGCGATCCCGAACCACTACTACGCAGCACTTTCCGAGCGAATGCTGACCAACGGATTCTTCGCTCGCATGATGATTCTGGAATGCGGCCAACGGGGTGAGGGCCAAGAACCAAAGATCGCCGAAGTGCCCGACACGATCATCGACGTGGCCAGGTGGTGGGCGGACTACAAACCCGGCGGCGGCAACCTGGGGACATGGCATCCACGACCGAGAATTGTGCCACACGATGATACCGCCAAAGGGATCCTTGTCGAAGCGAGACTGCACGCCGAGCGTGAGTACGCCAAGGCGGAGCGCAAGAACGATTCGGTGAGCACCACGGTTTGGGGCCGTGTCAACGAACAGACTCGCAAGCTGGCGTTGTTGTACGCGATCAGTGCGAACCACGAATCGCCGGTAATTGACGAACCGGCGGCGAAGTGGGCCATGACATTGGTCGATCACTTGACCCAGAGAATGTTGTTCATGGCTTCGTCACACGTCGCCGAGAGCCCGTTTGCAACCGATTGCTTGAAGGTGTTTGCCAAAATTCGCAAAGAGGACAACCTGAAGATCGGTCACAGCAAGTTACTCAAGGCGATGGCGATGGAGGCGGTGCTCTTCAAGAAGCTGATTGCAACTCTGGTGGAACGCGGTGACATCATCGCCGAGCAAGAAACGACCGCCGGACGAACCGGGACGTTGTACCGATTGAACCGTGTCCAGCAAGACTGAGTCGGAAAGAACGTTGGTTTCGGAAAGAAGTCCTCCGCCGATGGGCCGCCGGCAATCGGAAAGAAGCAGAAAGAACGGAAAGAAGTCAGAAAGAAGATTGATTGAAAAAGAACATAAATAACACACTTCTCTCTCTTCTTTCCCTCTTTCCCTTCCCCCTCCCCTCGCAACCAATTTCCGGCGTCTGTGCGTGCGTGTGCGACATGGGCCGGAAAGAAGAAAGAAGTTCTTCCGCCGGTTGGTCATCTAATGCTGCAACTATCGGTCACGAAGACGAGGGCCATCGACAGGAATCGAACGGGTCCTCCCGGCGGATCTTTTTCATGACAGGGCCACCGGAACAGCCACGCTATTAGGCACAGTTTGTTTCGCTTGTCCGAACGAAATCTCAACCCAAAAACCACCCAACCATCTCCCCAAACAACGACCCGCCCATGGAAGCTCTATGCCAACGCCGATGACCATCGGTGCCCTCAATCCCCCGAGTTTGGATGCTCACAAAAGTCGAATCTTCATCGCCTTCACCCCAGTCCCGCCAACTCCAAATCGCCACTTGTTTGGCCGACGCGATCATCAACTTGCGAGCGTTGTCGCGAGTCTCCCTGCAAAAAACTGAGACTTCTTCCGAAAGTTGCCAACGTTCGGTTGACTCTGCCGCGAACTCATGGCTCTGTGTCACACCGCCGAACGTCTCGGCGGAAGAAACACACCAACGCAGGAGTCCCAAATGAAGCTCAACGTTGCCAAGGAGGTCGCTCGATTGCAGAAGATGACCTGTGGCGAACTACGCGATCAATTCGCCACTGTCACTGGCGAAACGACCAACGCGAAGAATCGCAAATGGCTGGTCCGCCGAATCGTGTGGCGGATGCAGGCGAATGTCGAAGGCGGTCTTTCGGCGGACGCGATCAATCGCATCCGTCAACTGGCCGACGGAGCGGACTTACGAGTCACTTCGCCGGCCACCCGGCGTCTCTCAAACGATGCCGCCAAACGCACCCGAGTCCTCCCGACCGGCGTGCAATCGTCGGCAACACCGCTGCCGGGAACGCTGATCACACGCGTCTACAAGGGCCGCGAGATTCGGGTTCGCGTCACAGCCGGTGGCTTTGAATTTGAAGGCGAGCTGTTTCGTTCGCTTTCGGCCGTCGCCAAACACATCACCGGGTCGCACTGGAGCGGCAACCGGTTCTTCAAACTTGATCAACAGGAATCCAAATGATGAAAGATCCAAAGAAGACGGTGCGATGTGCGATCTACACACGCAAGAGCACCGAAGAGGGACTCGAGCAAGAATACAGTTCTCTCGATGCCCAGCGTGATGCTGCTGAGGCCTATGTCGCTTCGCAAAAACACGAAGGCTGGGATGTTATACCAAAGTCGTACGATGACGGCGGTTTCACCGGCAGCAACATGGAACGACCGGCATTGAAGCGATTGCTCGCCGACATCGTGGCCGGTGAAATTGACTGTGTGATCGTTTACAAAGTCGACCGACTCAGCCGATCGCTGCTCGACTTCACCAAGATCGTGGAGGCGTTCGACCAGCACGGTGTCTCGTTCGTCAGCGTCACGCAGCAGTTCAACACATCAACGTCGATGGGCCGGCTAGTGCTCAATGTGCTGTTGTCGTTTGCCCAGTTTGAACGAGAAATGATCAGCGAGCGAATTCGCGACAAGGTGGCTGCCTCACGCCGCCGCGGCAAATGGTCCGGTGGAATGCCGCTGCTGGGCTACACGGTCGAGAATACCAAATTGGTCGTCGACGAAACCGAAGCCGACCGCGTTCGACAGATTTTTGGTCTGTATATCGAACATCGCTCACTGCTGCCGGTCGTCAAAGAACTTCGACAACGCGGTTGGACGACCAAACAGTGGGTGACGAAGAAGGGCGACCATCGAGGCGGCCGAGCTTTCACGAAGAACGCGGTTTACAAGTTGCTAACCAACGTCACCTACATCGGCAAGATTCGATACAAGGATGAAACACACCAGGGCGAGCATGATGGCATCGTGCCGCTCGACTTGTTTCGCCGCGTGCTGAATCAACTCAAGGCTAACGGTCAATCCGGCGGCACAGGTGTCCGCAACAAACACAATGCATTGCTCAAAGGCCTGATCTGGTGCAAAGCCTGTGGCCGCCCCATGACCCACTCGTACAGTTGCAAGGGAAGCAAGCGATATCGCTACTACGTCTGCGGTACCGCGATGCAAGAGGGCTGGGCGAAATGTCCGGCTCCATCGGTGCCAGCAGGCGAAATCGAACGCTTTGTTGTCGAACAAATTCAAACCATCGGCACCGACGAAGACATGCTCAACCAAACAATCGAGCAAATCGAGTCGCGATCCAATCAGCTTCGGACAAATCTCGAGGCGGAACGCAAATCGCTGCAACGGCAACTTCGCAACGATCATGAAAAGTTACGAGCGATCGCCGCCAACGTGGCAAACAATGGCCGAGTCGCTGGCTTGCCTGAACTGCAAGCACGAATCGACTCCGCCGAAGATCGCCTGAAAGCCATCGCCAGCGAAATACAGTCTCTCGAAGACCAGGCCATTGAAAACACGGATGTCCGGCGACTGCTTTCTGGCTTCGAAGAACTTTGGCAAACGATTCAGCCCCGTGAACAAGTCCGCCTTACCGCACTGCTCGTTGACCGCGTCGACTTCGATGGGGTCGCGGGCAACGTCGGCATCACGTTCCACGACACCGGCATGCAAAGCCTGACCGCCGAAAGCATGGAGGTGCCCGCATGAACGCCAAGCTCACCATCAACAAATCGTTCCACGTTCAAGTTCGGCGCAACGGCAGCAAGTCGCTCGCCGACGGCAAGGCCCCTGACAAGCCGCTCGGGCGAATCCCACGGATCACGCGGTTGCTGGCCCTGGCCCATCGCTGCCGCGATCTCGTCCGCGACAGCGTCATCATCAACCAAAGCGAACTGGCCCACTACGGCCAAATCTCCACCACCCGCATGTCCCAGATTATGTGGCTCGACAATTTGGCTCCGGACATCCAAGACGCTATCCTCGCCCTACCGCGAACCGTCCAAGGTCGCGACGCGATCCTAGAACGCGAAGTCCGCCCCATCGCCAAAACGCTCGACTGGGAACAGCAACGTTCCATGTGGGCGGATCTTCGGAAGCGGCTCCCCAAAACCGATCCCACCTGACCGAGGACTGGTCACCAACCCCAAACACTTTCCAAACTTCGCCCTTACGCCGCCACGTTCGCCCAAAGTCGCGGCTTTTTTCGTTTGCGGACGGTTCGTCGATCTATCGCTCTATTCGTGGGACGGCGTGGTACAATATCGGCATGAACGCTATCCAACTTTTTGATCGAATCCTAGATCCCGTCACTGACGCCTTCACACCTGAAGTCGCTCGTCGCGTTGTGGATTTGAAAGCCGACGCGGAGATGCAAAGCCGCATCGACGAGCTTGCAACCAAATCGAGCGATGGCAGTCTCACTGAAGAAGAAGTTGCGGAATACAAGAGTTTCGTGGACGTCATTGACCTGATTTCGGTGCTCCAAGCCAAATCGCAGCGTGTTCTGAACGCTGCTCGGTAGCATGGACAAGGCAACGCGAGAAATCATAATCGAGCGTGTAAACAACGCGTGCGAGTACTGTCGACTTCCCCAGTCTGCACAACCATTCGCATCTTTTCACACTACGTGGCATCAGCGGCTGTTAACCCGAGCATGATTTCTTTCGTCTGGCTCGCAGGGGCCGAAGCATCCGGCGAATGAACTTAGAGCGCTGCCAAAAGGCGAGAGCGCGATAGTCTCGGCGGAGAGTCGTCAACTTTCGGTTGAGAGGGCTCACCGGTACCGGCCAACAAGAGACCCCCGAGAGTCTCGGGAAGCCGCGAACACCGTAAAAACCAGGCGTTTTTCGCGGCAAAAACAAAGCCGTCACATTCGGCACTCTTTGCGAACTTGCGTGGCAGCATCAGTTCGCAGATTGCAAAGAGTACACCCGGAGGGATTCGAACCCCCAACCCTCGGTTCCGAAGACCGATGCGCTATCCAGTTGCGCCACGGGTGCACGTGGTTTGTTGTGACGATTAGTCGGCTGCCTCGACGTTGGGAGACTCGCCTTTCGTCAGTTCTTATGATGGACTTTTTTGGCTCTCGCGGCAAGGGTGCTGCTCGAGAACACGACCGGAACTTGTGTCTTCGTGGTCCGTTCGCTCCGGTTTGCCGGATTGGGTAAGCCATGTACATTTGGTGACGATGGCGTGTTTTCTTCCCAAAACGGAGCGGGGATTATGCCGGCCACTCGATGGCTTGGCAAGCGGGGATTGGGAACACGCGGACGTGGCGTTCATGGTCCAGATACAAAGGGATTGCGGTGAAGGTGATTCTGGCGGAAAAGCCTTCTGTCGCTCGTGATTTGGCGTCGTTTTTGAAAGCGTCGGATCGTCGCGATGGGTATTTCGAAGGCAATGGCTATCAAGTGACTTGGGCGTTCGGCCATTTGGTCGAACTGAAGGAGCCCGGCGATTATGACCCATCGCTCAAACGCTGGACGCTCGAGTCGCTGCCCTTTATTCCCGAAAAGTTTCAATTGCGACTTCGCGGTGATGATGGGGCGAAGAAGCAATTTGCGGTGATCAAGCGATTGTTTCGCGACGCCGACTCACTGATTTGTGCGACGGACGCCGGGCGTGAGGGCGAGTTGATCTTTCGCTATATCCTCACGCTTACCGCGTGCACGAAGAAACCGGCGGAGCGGTTGTGGCTGAGTTCATTGACGCCGACTGCGATTTCGGCCGCGTTTCGTTCGCTCCGTCCGCTATCGGACTTCGACAATCTGTACGCCGCGGCGCGGTGCCGGAGCCAAGCGGATTGGGTCGTCGGTCTCAACGCGACTCGCAATTACACGGTCCGCTACCGCGGTGGAGTGAGCAGGGGCAGGTCAGGCCACGATGATGCGGGACGCGGCACTGCAGGTCGGAGTGCCTCGGGTTTGTTATGGAGTTTGGGGCGGGTGCAAACTCCGGTGCTCGCGATGATCGTTCGCCGCGATGATGAGATCCGTACGTTTCGCCCCGAACCCTTTTGGGAATTATTGACGAAGTACCGCGAGGTTCAGTTTCGTCATACCGGCAAACGTTTCGACAAAGAGGACGACGCCAATGCGAAGCTCAAGATTGCCGCCACTCATCCACTGGAGGTTCAAAAGGTCGCCAGCAAGGCTGAGAAATCTCAACCGCCACAGCTTTATGATTTGACCGAGTTGCAACGAGACATGAGTCGTCGCTACGGCATCTCAGCGGCTGATACGTTGGCCGCCGCCCAATCGCTCTACGAAGCCAAGCTGATTACGTACCCGCGAACCGATTCGCAGTACCTCAGCAAAGACATGCGGAAGGATATCCCGGTTGTGATGGAGCAACTTCGCTCTCTCAAACCGAAAGAGATCGGCAAACTTGATTTGAAAGCGTTGCCGTTCACCGCCCGCATCGTCAACGACGCCAAAGTGTCCGACCACCATGCCGTCATCCCGACGGGAGCAACGGCCGGGGTGCTCCGCGATCGCGAACAGAAGGTTTATGACGCCATTGTGGTTCGTTTCATCGCGGCGTTCTATCCACCGTGTGAAAAAGAAATTACGACGGTAGATGCGAAAGCTGGCGAGGTTGATTTTAGGGCTCGCGGCGTGCGAGTTGTCGTGCCGGGGTGGACGGAGTTGTATCCACGCAAAGCCAAACGTGGCAAGGATGCGGACGAACAGCAAGTGTTGCCGGAATTCAAACCAGGCGAAACAGGGCCACACAAACCTTTTGTGAAGGCGGGCGAGACTTCACCGCCCAAACATTTCACCGAGAACACGTTGCTCGGTGCGATGGACACGGCGGGGAGGCTGGTCGACGAAGCGGAACTGCGTGAAGCCTTGAAGGAGAAAGGGTTGGGAACCCCCGCGACACGTGCGGCCACTATCGAAACGTTACTGAATCGTAAATACATCGCTCGCGAGAAGAAAAACGTTGTCGCCACCGATCTGGGTCGATATCTCGTCGCAATCGTACGTGATCGCAACTTGACTTCGCCGGAATTGACTGGCGAATGGGAAGCCAAGCTGAAACAGATCGAAGCCGGAAAATTGTCGGCCGATGTGTTTATGCATGAGATCGCCGAATACACCCGTGGGATCATCGAACACAGCGATTCGATGTCGATCGATCACAAGATCTACGGTCCATGCCCGCGATGCGGCGAACCGGTGATCGCGGGAAAGAAAGCGTTCGGGTGTTCGGGCTGGCGAAAGGGATGTCAGTTCGTGCTGCAGCCGACTTATCGGGGCGTGGACTTGTCGATGGCGCAGGTTCGCGAACTGCTGCAGCTCGGCGTAACGACTTCTCCCGTGGTGATCGATGACGGTTATCCATTTTTGTTGGCGATGTCGAACCCGGGCGTTACCGTCGAGATCCCGATACCACAGGGCAACGAACAAGACGGGGCGGCCCCACCGTCGACTTCCACACCGTCCGGAAAATCAGGCGGTTCGCAGGCAAAAGGATCACGCAGCAAGGACGCAGGTCAAAACGACTCGACGAGAGCGACGGCCAAAGCGGAGGGTGGCGGAGCGGCAAGCGAAAAGCCACTCGGCGTTTGTCCATTGTGCGGGAGCCCGGTGACCGAACAATCGAAATCGTATAGCTGTACTCGGTGGCGGGACGGTTGTGGGTTGACGATTTGGAAAACGATGTCTGGCAAAAAGATCTCGATGACGAACGCGAAGAAATTGCTCAAAGGTGGCGAGACTCCAGTGATCAAAGGTTTCCGCTCGAAGGCGGGGAAGCTGTTTGATGCCAAGTTAAAGCTGGTCGATGGCAAGATTCGTTTCATTTTCTAAGTCGCTCCCGCCCGTCCTTAACGAACTCGATCCGCGGTTTTCATCGTTGAGACCGCGAAACAGACGCACGAGGCAAACTAGAAACCGTGTTTTGCCATTCGCCGAGCAAGATGACGACTATGGGGTAAACGTCTTTGCGATAGAATTATCTGCGGAACGCTTTCTCCCCATCTCCCCATCTCCCCATCTCCCCATCTCCCCATGAAGCGACTGCTCACTCTTTTTGGTCCGATGCTCGCCTTGTTGATCGTGGTAATTGTATTCGCGGCGGCGGAATGGATTACGGGGACAGAAGGGAATTTTTCGTCGATCTCGTCGGCCCGGTTGGTGGGCGTGCAGAGCGTGAAGATCGGCATCGCCGCATTGGGCATGACGTTGATCATCATCAGTGGCGGTATCGACTTATCCGCCGGAACCGCAGCGGCCATGTGTGGCTGTGTTGCGGCGGTGGCGTTGGACAGCGGTTACTCGATTCAAACGGCGATCGTGGCGGCGGTGTTGTCTGGGGCCGCGTGCGGTTTGTTCAACGGTGTTCTGATTGCCTCATTAAAGCTGGTGCCGTTCATCATCACACTCGGTTCGATGACGATTTTCATGGGGTTCGGGAAATTCTTGTGCGATCAGGGCGGCACGATCACGCCGCCGCGCGAGACCATCCCCGATTGGCTGCGATCGATGGTGACGCAGTATCCCGATCCGATGTGGATTCCGTATTTGTATCCGTTGCCCAATTTCGGTTGGGGCGTGTGGCTGACGCTGGCCCTCTCGATCGTGGTCGCGGTGGTGTTGCACAAGACGGTGTTCGGTCGTCACGTGTTTGCGATCGGTTCGAGCGAGGCGACGGCGCGGTTATGCGGCGTGCGGGTCACTCGGACGAAGATTCTCGTTTACGTGATCGCGGGTGCGCTGTTCGGGTTGGCCGGATGTGTCGATATCGCGAGGCTGGAAAAAGGTGACGCGACGGCGGGCATGGGCTTGGAACTGGAAATCATCGCGGCGGTCGTGATCGGTGGCGGATCGTTGTTGGGCGGCCGGGGAAGTATCGTCGGAACATTGTGCGGGGTCTTGATCATGGGCGTGATCAATCTCGGTTGCACGGCCTTGGAGCTCGAAAATCAAGTTGAAAACATTCTGCTCGGGGTGATCATTATTGGGGCGGTCTATGTCGATCGCCTGCGCAGCATGCAGTTCTCGGGAGGCTCCTCATGACGCAAAAGAATCAACGATGGGTCGGTGCGATCTTTTGGGTCGTGGTGATCGTCGCCGGGACATCTTGGATGCTCGGCGGAGGCAACGCTGATGACGAAGCCCGAGCCGCCACATCGCAACGCGAAAGTCCCGCTGAGCTGATGCTCGGATCGCTGTGGACGCGGCAAGCGTCGTTTGCGATCGCGGATCCGACGGGAATCGTTCGGGTCGGCGATGTGGTGTTTGCTCCGAATGCGAAGGATTCCCAGACGGCGGGTTCCGATGCTACCGATGACAACGCGCCGGATGCGTGGCGGGAGATCGGATACGTCACCTCGGTTCGGCAGCACGACGATTCCGACAATCAGTTGACGGTAACGGTGTTTGAGTCGGACGCTTGGTCGACCGCGGCGGCGTTCACGGTTCATCGCAACAGCGGTCGTTTGGGAGACGTGCTGGCAACCATGGTGCCGCCCCAGAAGCGGGAAGAGTTGCAGCGGAAGTTGACGCTCGCGTTCGAGACTCACGCCGACGCGGTGGCTCGCGAAATTTTGCCATTGGTGGTCGAATCCGTCCAAGCCACCGTGCCGCTCATTGAGACGGCGTTGCGTGAAGCGATTGAGCGACACGATGAAGAGATTGATGCGCTCATATCGCGTTATCGCGAAGAGATCGTGCGTGAACGAATCGTGCCGCTGGTTCGCGAAGAGGTCTTGCCGATCGTGCAACGCCACGGCCAAGAACCCGCCGAATCAATCGGCCGGGAGGTTTGGAACAAAGCATCGTTGTGGCGATTCGGTTGGCGAGCGATCTACGACAAGTCACCGCTTCCCGAACGTGAATTGTTGGTCGAGGAATGGCGACGATTCGTCGACGAAGAGGTCATCCCGATTGTCGAGGAACATCTCGACGAGATCGCATTGGCGGTGGAAAATATTTTTAAAGACCTCGCCGCCAATGAGCGACTCCGAGAGGAGTTGTCGGCGGTGGTAGGAACGATCGCGGAAGATCCGGCTGCCCGTGATTTATTTCGTCAGATTCTTCGCGAGGCCATCGTCGACAACGATCGGATCCGAGAAGCGTGGACCGGGGTCTGGTCATCTCCGGAAGCGAAGGCGAGACTTCACCGGGCGGGCCAACGAATCGAGCCAATCCTTCGCGAGATCGGTGATGAACTGATGGGCACCCGTCGTGGTGGGATTGAACCGGGCTTTGCGAGGGTTTTGCGAAATCAAATTCTCGCCAAAGACCGAACTTGGATCACGATCACACCGGGTGAAGGAGATTTGACGGCGGGACAACCGATTCGTTTGCAAGAATCGAAACGATTCATGCCTTACCCGGTGGTGTATGTTGTGAAGAAGAATAATTTGTAGCGGTGCGGCCTGAGCCGACGTTTATTGATCGAAGCTGCCCCGCGATTCGGCCGCCGTTTGTGCCGCAGAACTGGAGCGTTCCGATCCCTTCGCTTTTCGTCTTCCCTCAACCCCTCGCCGACCTTTGACCCGCAGCCGACTCGGACCACTCGCTATTGAAACTCCGTTGGGTTCCAACCCGATGAGTAAGGATGCACGCGTGTGGCGGGCGATCCACGTATCGCTGCGTAAGAGCGTCGCCGTGCGAGTCTTTCACGTCGCCTTCGGTGGGACGTTGGAGTCTCGCACCCAGTTTGCGGAGGAATGGGCGCGGCTAAAGAAGCTCGACCATCCGGCAATTTGCAAGTGCTATGGCGGCGGGTTTGAAGACAGCGAAGCGTATCTGGCTCACGAGTTGATCGAAGGCCCGACGCTCGCGGACGAAATCTCGCGTCGGGGCCGGTTGCCTTGGGAAACCGTGCTCGATCTCGCCGAACCGATTACCGACGCACTCAGTTACCTTCACACCCGCGGGATCGTGCACGGTCGATTGGGGCCAGACAAGATCATCATCGCGGGTTTGAGTCCGGTCTTGATCGACGTTCGGGGCGAAGATGGCAGTGCTCCCTTTCGCGAGGGACCGTATCATTTCCAACGGCCGCCATCGCCCGAACAACTCAAACGTCGTCCACCGGAAGCCCCGGGACTGCACGACACCGTGACACCGCGCAGCGACTTGTACATGCTCGGTGCGTTGATGTATGAAGCGATCACGGGGGCGCCACCGATCAGCGGTTCCACGATCCAAGAAACGACCGCGAACCTGCAGTACCAAGAACCGACCACGGTGGCCTCGACGGTGATGGACACGCCCGTTTGGATGGACCGGTTGGTAATGCAATTGCTAGCGAAAGATCCGGCGGCGCGTCCCGTCTCCGCCGACGCGGTCAAGTTGCAGCTCGCCGAAGTTCGCCGTCGAGCGATGTCTCGCAGCGGTGTCGCTGAACATGCATCATCGGGATTCAGCCCACTGGCGGTGACGAATCAAGCGGACCGAGAAGAGGCCCGCGTGTTGCTGGGTAAGCACGCCAAAACGGATACCCCCGACCGCGTGATCGATGCCACGCCATGGCATGACAAAGCGTGGGTGCTGTTGCCGGTACTGGGTTTGTTGCTCGCGATGTTGGTCTGGGTGGCGTGGCCGCTGAATGAAGACAAGATGCGAGAGCGTGCCCAAGCGTTGCTTGATGAGGGCACGCGATCGTCGATGTCGCAGGCCAAGATCAGCTATCTCGAACCGATGGTGCACCAGTTTCCTGATGGGCAACACACCGCCTGGGCGTCCGAACAGATCGATCGTGTCGAGATGTTGGAAGCAGAACACGCGCTGACGGTGAAACTCAACCGTAACTTGCCGCTCAAGAACGAAGCGGAGCGGCTGTGCGCCGAAGCGATGAGGTATGAAACGTTCGGCGACAACGCGACTGCGGTCGACAAATACCAAAGTTTGATCACATTGCTCGGTGAAAAATCAACGGGCGAAAACGGCGACAAGTTTGACGAGTACCGACCGTTGGTGAATCTGGCGAGAAACAAGATCGCTCGCATTTCCGCGGCGGATACCGACCAAAGCGAAGCGGCGAGGATCATCTCGGCCAAAATGGATGAGGCAGACCAACTGTATCTTGAGGGGCGGACGATCGCGGCGAAAAAGATTTGGTACTCGATCGTCGAACTGTATGCCTCCAACGCGGCGGTCGCTCCCCTGGTCAAGACCGCTCAGGATCGACTCGCCGAAACATCCGCGAGCGGAAGTGGCGGAGCGATTCGGTTGGAGAAGCGGGAGCCGTCGCTGTGAGCGATTCTCCCCGACGCGGATTCGTGATCGCACCGGGAAAAGTGGTCCCGCGATATTTACGTGATCGCCAGGATCAACTCGCCGAGGCGGGCACGATTGAGAAGAGCAAATGGGCCGTGCTGACGGTGTTGTTCGTCGTCACAGGTGCGTTTGGAATGCCGTTGTTGTGGCGAAGCGACCGTTTTTCGCGGCTCGAAAAGTGTTTTTGGGGCGTGATCGTGCTCGCTTACACCGCCGCGTTGTTGTACGGCATGGTGATGGTGATTCGGTGGAGTGTCGGGGATGCCGTGAAGTAGCCGAATCGGTTATTTTGTGCATCGACACTGATTTTCGCGCGAGTTCTCTTCCGCCCCTGATCGCACGTACTGCCGACCGGGCTCGAGTCTCCGTCGCCACGATATCGAGTTCACCCACCCGCCTTCGCTGCGGTGCACGGTGACGACTCACGGCAAATCACAACACTGCAGCAGGAATCGCATGCCGACCACTCAACGACTCGCATTGAACAAATATCCCGTGACCGTGATCATCGGGTTGGAAGTTCACGTGCAATTGAAGACGAAGACGAAACTGTTCTGTGGCTGCACGACGCAGTTCGGCATGCCGGCCAACACCCAGGTTTGCCCGGTCTGCTTGGGCATGCCCGGTGCACTGCCGGTGATCAACCGCGAAGCAATCAAGCTTTCCGTCCGAACCGGGTTGGCGCTCAATTGTGATATCCCGCCGCTGACAAAATGGGACCGCAAGCAATACTTTTATCCCGATTTGCCGAAGGGTTATCAGATCAGTCAATTCGATCTGCCGATCTGTGCGGACGGATTCATCGAAATCGCCGACCCGGCGGATCCCGATAACACGCGGCGGATCGGAATCGTTCGTGCCCACCTCGAAGAAGACGCTGGAAAGAGCATGCACGACGAGTCGGCGGGCATTTCGGATTCCAAAATCGACCTCAACCGATGTGGCACGCCCCTGCTGGAAATCGTAAGCCAGCCCGACATCCGATCGGCGGACGAAGCCAAGGCCTGTTTGAATGAACTCAAACTGTTGCTCACGCACCTCGGCGTTTCCGATTGTGAGATGCAACAGGGCAGCCTCCGCGTCGACGCAAACGTCAACTTACACCTTGATGTCGACGGCAAAAAAGTGGCAACGCCGATCGTCGAGATCAAAAACCTCAACAGCTTCCGCAACGTCGGACGTGCACTCGATTACGAAGTCGAGCGACAACTGATCGCGTGGGAAGACACCGGACAAACGATCGACGACGCCCCCAAGCGGACCTTCGGCTGGGATGACGCGAGCGAGCGGACTTTCCCGCAACGCGAGAAAGAAGAATCCGCAGACTATCGATACTTCCCAGATCCGGACTTGCTGCCGGTGCGATTACCGCGTGAATATGTGGAAGAGATCGGCCAAACACTCGGCGAACTGCCGGCCGTCGCGCGAACTCGGTTGCAGGACCAGTATGACCTGAAATTGTATGACGCGGACGTGATCGTCAATCAAGGCCCTGACGTGATCGCCTACTTCGAAACCGCCGCAGCACGAAGTGGCGACGCTCGCAAAACCTCCGCGTGGATGATGCAAGACGTGATGCGGACGATGAAGGAACGCAACCTCGACGTGGGCGACTTCCCGATTCCCGCTGAACGCCTTGGCGCTCTGGTTCATCAAATCGTCGATGGCAAACTCGACAACGCTCGAGCGCGAGACGTCTTCGAATACTTGCTCGAACACGACGACAACGTTGACGCCGCCATGTCGGCACTTGGCATCGAGTCGGTCAACGAAGATGACCTCGTCGAACTGTGCCGGGAACTTCTTGCCGAGAACCCTCAAGTGATTACAGACGTCAAGGATGGCAAACAACAAGCAGTGGGTGCTCTGATCGGCAAGGCACGTGCCCGGAACCCGAACGCCAATCCCAAGGTCGTCCGACAAACGCTCTTGGACTTGATCGCGCAGGCATAGCCGCCTCCAAGTCTACTTTCCATCTCGGCATCCTTGATTGCGTCGGATGCCGAGTCGGTGGTTTGAGTCGCTCCACGGGTGCGACCAATCGACTCACCCACGACCGCAGCAAATCTGAGAAAGCGGCGACACAGCAAGCGTTTAGACGCCAACAACGCGCAAGATGATGCCGCTCATTTTGCACATGACCTTTTGTATCCCGGCAACAAGATTCGCCACCATTCTCGGTTTTTAATCCTAGTGGGTAGGCGCCCGGAACTGCTTTTCTCAAGGAAATCCTGCTTTCCCAAGCTTTCTTGGGGCAGAACGGTGCCGAGTTCAGGGTTGTCAATCATTCGCGAGTTCGAGACGAGATCGCGAGTCTGCGGGCCGACCCGCGTCTTCCGTTTCAATTGACATGAGTGCACCATTGAGGGAGAATCAGCCATCTATTCTTTCCGCAGGTAGCAACGTTTCCTCCCACCTAATTTGCGCAGCAACTCGCGCCTCGCACCATTCATTCATCGCGAGCGCAACCTATCAAGTATTCATTTGAGTTCTTATAAAGACTCGTAGAACGCCGCTGCAAAGTTCCCCTGGAGTACACGTATGACTTGGCGGAGTGCAGAAAAATATAAACTGATGGAAGAGCTCGAGTGGCCCGATTACTGGGACGATTACGAGCGAGCGGTGAGTGTCTGCGCTAGCGCCCATGACGAACCCATGAAACGGTTCGGCCTCAACGAATCCGAAGGCGGGCGGTTGCTGCAACATTTGCGTTTGCTCGACCCGAGCGGCGAATGTCTTGCGAGAATCAAACGCTCGCAAGGTTCTCTACATCGGGCCGAAGCGGCATTGCGGAGCAAGCTCGAACTGATGCCTGATGATTGGCGTTCGGACAAGACGTTCCACCGCATGCTGTGTGTTCTCAACATCCGAAACTGTTCGATCTACAAAGAGATCGTGAAGGCATTCGGGAAAATGCACGTCGACAATCGATCGCTTGTCGATCTGATTGCACTCTCGAGAACGCGGATGGGATTTCCTGTGGCGCTCGATTTGGTCGTCCGCGTCGGTACGAAGGAGGCCCGCGGAACGTTGCTCAAGATCGCCCGCAACGTGCAGAACAATCCCGCAAAGACGGCATTGCTCAATGACGCTGCCGTGGCTGTTTCCGTCAAGATCAACGATCGGCATGTGATACCGGTGTTGGTGAACCGTTTGATCACGGCCTATGGCCGACAATCGGAGAAACGCGAGGATGAAGTTTCGTCGATCATCGCCGACCTTTTGGGCGTCATCCAAAACACCCGCGAAGAACTCGCCCCGAAGCTGCTGCAACAACTTGCGGCCCTGGGTGGTGCGGATTCACGAAACGAGTCCGACGATATAGCCAACCCGCAATTAGGGATCGGACAGTCCATCATCTCCCGAGACCTCAGCCCGATCCGTGAGTTGGCCCGACAGGAAATGCAGCGTCGCAAAGTGGCCTCTTAGGAACGGACTCATTTGCCTCACGGCCCCGCGATAACGACAAACGAAGCGAACAAACATCCACGGGTAAGCCGGCACCGACCAATCCTTGGCCTCGATATCTTCGCGTCTACATAGTTGGTGGTTGGCACACGAATCGCTGGGTTCAGTGGAAATCGTGCCGAAAATTACGAGCCGAGTTCGTAGTCGAATTCACCAGGTTTCCATCCTTCCAGGATGCTTGGCGACATTCACCGCGTTATCGAATTTCCGCTCTGAGCGATATCTGCGTTTGATAGACGATTGATGCCCCATGATTGAGGATTTGTCGGACATGCATGCAATTGTTTTTGATGACTATGGAGATGCCAGTGTGCTGCACGCGGCGGACATTCCAATGCCCAAACGTTTGCCCGGACAGATCTTGATTGAAGTATTCGCGACGAGCGTTAATCCGATCGACTATCGGTTGCGGAGCGGCGAAATGAAGGGGTTGCTTCCGGGCGGTTTCCCTCGTGTACCCGGATACGACGTGGCGGGCATCGTCGCCGATTGTGCTGAAGACGCGCCGTTCTCCGCTGGCGATCGTGTCATGGCGTTCTTGAACTCGGCTCGCGGCGGAGCGTGCGCGGACTACGCGGTGTGTGCCGTCGACGCGGCTGCCAAGATCCCAGCGGACATGCCTTTTGAAGATGCCGCTGCAATCCCTCTGGCCGGCACAACGGCGTTGCAATCGCTGCGTGACCACGGACGGATGGAAGCGGGCGATCGCGTTCTCGTCAACGGCGCCAGTGGCGGGGTGGGGATGTTTGCTGTCCAAATTGCCAAAGCGCACGGGTGTCACTGTGATGCCGTCGCCAGTGGCGATAATCGCGAGTTTTGCATCTCTCTCGGTGCTGACCATTTCTACGACTACGAGCAAGTCGACTTTACCGATTCGAGTGAACGCTGGGACGTGATCTTTGACGCGGCGGGTAAATCCGGCTATTGGGATGCGAGAAACGTCATGAATGAGGGTGGTCGATACGTTTCGACAGAACCCGATGTCAAAGGGATGCTGATGACGGCGATTACGTGGCCGTTGTCAAAATCGGGAACCATCATGCTGGCGCACCCGAGATCAGATGATTTGCGCGAACTGATCCGACTGTATCAAGCCGGTCAATTAAAAGTCACGATTGACCGACGATACCCGATGGCGCAGTGCGCCGACGCGCACCGGCGGATCGAGTCTGGCGTCGACCGCGGCAAGGTCGTACTCACTCGCGCTGAGAGGTCCTGATCGCGGCCCAGTAAACCCAGGCAATCAAAAGGAATTGCAGTGGCAGTCGTGCGTAGATCGCCGCTAGGGGGAACGCCGGGAATTGCTCGACGTTCATCGCCATGTGTACGTTGGCGGGGAAAACTGCGATGAGTAGCGCGATCAGGCCCCATCCCGCGGTGCGCCGCAGCGACGGCACGAGCAGCCCAACACCACCGAGGACCTCGAATACGCCTGACACGTAAATCAACATCAGGTGGGCGGGCAGGTAGGGCGGCATGATCCGCCGGTACACCTCAGGGCTCACGAAATGATTGATCCCGGCCACTACAAAGAGTACGCCGAGCATCCAAAGTGAATTTTTTCGAGCGGTCGTGTTCATGGTGCGGAGGCGGTTTTGTTGGCGATGCGTTACAATGAAAATCGAGCGGGTTCGACACGCCTGCGTTACTTATCTGCACGCTTTGCCCCCACCCCCATCTGCATGCTCACGCCAAGCGACTTTTCCCGCCTTCTTTGTCTTTGGATCGCCGTCTCGTTCGCGAGCATGGCTACGGCAGATCAGGTGGTCTTTCGAGATCTTAAAGATGGCAAATTAGTTGGTGAGAAACGAGTGGTCGAAGGCGAGGTGCTGGTCGAAGCCTCTGACGGCGGGGTGATGCTGCAGGGGGATGATGGGCGGATTTGGTCGATTCAGCCAGAGCAAATCACGCACCGTGAAAACGGTCCACCCCCATCGCCGATTACCGCTTCAGAACTTGAAAACCGGATGCTGAGCGAACTGCCGGCCGGATTCGACGCGTTCCACACCGCCCACTACGTGATCATGCATCAGGGGAACACGGAATATGCACGTGACGTGGGCACGTTGTTCGAATCGCTGTACCGGGCATTTTTTACGTTCTGGAAAAACCAACGCGTGTCGCTTGACGAGCCCAAATACCCACTCGTCGCCGTGGTGCTGCGGGACCGCAATGCGTTTCTAAGACACGCCAGTGCTGAGATTGGGGAAACCGCACAAAGCGTGATCGGCTACTACCACCTCGAAAGTAACTGGATGACGACTTACCGCGTCGCAAACATTGAACGTAACATCGCCACGATCATTCATGAAGCCACCCATCAGCTCGCCTATAACTGCGGGCTGCAGACACGATTTGCGGACAACCCGATGTGGGTCAGTGAAGGTTTGGCGATGTTTTTCGAGTCGCCCGACCTGAGCAATCCTCGCGGATGGCGAGGCGTGGGCCGAGTCAACATCGTCAACCTGAAGCGTTGGCGACGCTATCAACCCAAACGCCCATCGGATTCGCTGGTCACTATGTTCGCGGACGACTCGAGGTTCCGATCGGCCGCGACGGCCGAAGACGCCTACGGTGAGTCTTGGGCGATGACCTATTTCGCGATCCGAACCATGAAAGAGGAATACATCAAATACCTGCAGGAGCTCAGCAAGAGTGAACCGTTGCGAGAACGAACCGGTCGCGAGCGAATTGAAATGGTCGAATCCGCATTCGGCATGTCTGTCAAAGAGCTTGACGAGAAGTTCGTGAACTATATGATGCGAGTTCGCTAACGCATTGTTGAAAAAGACGCAGTCTTGATAGGTAGATACGTGCGCCAGAACGCGGTCCACCGTCCAGCGACGGTCGCTACAGAGATGGGCTAACGGAAACGAAAGACTCCCGCGAAGCATTCTGCGACACGTTGCCAAAGGCTCTGCGGTGCGACCGGTATCTTGACCCTTCCGCTGCCACCGACCAACCACGTCGGCGCGGCGCGTCCGGATTCGGAGTTTTCGCTGTGGCTCGCGTTTTCGATCGCGATCGAAACAAGGTATCGCGTTTCCGGCGTCCACCGAGTGCGGGCAGCATCGGGATGATCGCGACGAACCGAGTCCACCTGCGGCTCGAAAGTTTCTTCGGAGATTTCGACTACTTTGCCCGTGAACCGTTCGGTCGGGGCGGCGTCCCAAATTACCACCGCCGGGCTACCGACATCGATCCGGTCGGCCTCCGCGGCATCAACGGCAACCTCAGCAACCCAATCGTTGGGATCCGCGATACTGAGCAGTTCCGTTCCCGGTGTGAAAACGCAACGGAGGTTTTCCGGATCGGTCGGCTTCCCGGACCAGGAGGCGAGCCGCACTCCGGTGCGTGCGGTGGTTGGCAAGTGCTCGACATCCGGCTCCAGTGAGTCCCCGTCGAGATCCATCGTGCCTGTCCCGATTGCGTCGCGATTGCCTGCTGCCGCAATGACGACTCCCGATCGTGGTGCGGTGATGGAGAGAGCGACTTGCTTCTTTTCGATCGTGGCGACTTCATCTCGCAGCTGGGCGAGCGACTCATTCGCTGCCGCCAGATGCTCGGCGGCCTCCGGGACGAGCGTTTGAGATTGCCGAAGCGATTCGATCCGGCGTGTTTGCTGTTCGAGCCGCCCCTCGGCGTCGATGAGTTGTTGTTCGAAGGTCGGATTTTCTAACCTCGCGAGTAGATCGCCCTGCTCCACTCGTTGACCAGGGCATACATGCAATTCGGCGAGTTCCCCACCGGACACGACGTAAACGCGTGTTTCCTCCTCCGGAACCATCCTTGCGAGCGCGACCACGTTTCTTGGCAGCTCGATGAATCCGAACGCGATCAAGCACGCAGCCACCCCCGTAGTCAGCATCAACCGTGACATGCGAATTTTCCTTCGGTTCGATGGGTTAGACAAGAATTTTCGCAACGGAACCACTGCGGCAGCCAACATACAAGCCACGGCCGCAACCGCCGCGATTTGACCGAGGATTTCGAGTCCGCAAGGACGCAGTGCCATCCAGACAAAAGTAATAATCGCGAACATCAGTAACCATCGGTAGGCAACCGCGGCCACACCATAAACGAGCAACCACATCGAACGGTCGACGCGTTCGATGACGGGCTGATCGTCGGTGACGCCGAGGCAGGTTCGACGCAAGCACCCGGTCAACCTGCGATTCGCACGAACGCCGAGATTGGGAACGTCGGTCAAATCAGACAAGAGATAGTAACCGTCGTATCGCAACAGCGGGTTCGCATTAAAGAACACGGTACTGATCCCGCAAACGACGATCACATGCGAGGCGATCGTGTGCACCAGGCCGGGGGATGAAGCGAACCAAACCCAGACGCATACCGACGCGATCAATAGCTCCGTCGCAATCCCCGCCAACGCAACCGCCGCGCGTCGCCAACGACTCGCCAGCATCCATGACTGCGATGTGTCACAGTACAACGCCGGAGTAAACACCAACAGCATCAATCCGATGCTCCGGGAACGAGCTCCAAATCGCTCAGATACCGCAGCGTGTCCGAGTTCGTGAGCAATTTTGGTCAACGCAATGATGCCCGCAAGAATCAACGCATTTTGCATCGTCAGCCATTCTCCCGCCGATGGCAGCTCACTGACGAATCGATCGTACTGAACCAACATCAAAACAAATGATGCAGCCACGAAGATGAACCCGGTGACGACTCCGATGCGAGATAGCAATGGGTTGGTCAGCGGTACGAGCCAACGCATCACGGGCGCGGGATCGACACCGGGGAAGCGGATAAACAACCATTGAGATACAGCGGCGAGCCAGCGTTTACGGCGTTCTTGATCCAAACGCAGCAACAGCGTGGCCCCTTGCCCGGGGGCGTGCGAGATCGTCAGCCCGCTCTCGTGAAAGCGGAACAACAACGCGTTGATCTGCGCAGGAGTGATGCGGCGGTTGGGGTACCTTCGTTGGTACTCGTCTCGTAGTTCGTCTAGCGAAACGTTGCCGTCGAGCCGGCAGAGAAAAAAGTATTCGTCTTCCCGCAATCGATGATATTTGCCCGCAACGGGATCGTGTACGTTCACGCTCGCGGCATGACGATGCGAAACCCGGACGGCCTTGAGTCCGACCTGATGTCGCACGCCGAGGCGTCGACTCGTGGATGATTGCACACCGCTCACTTGGTCAGCACCTCAGCGAAAGCGGAACAAAACGTGACGGTGCCACCACGCGACCAACTCATCACTGAGTGAATCGATCAGGCGTCGCGGCGAACAAACGATTTTCGCCGTGACATCGACATCACCACGGAAACCATCTTGGCGAAGCGGTCCGTTTGAATCTGGCAAAACCGAAGCAACCACATCGACCACGTTGGTCGCATCGGCGCGACGCCTCGCAACACCCCCGATTTGTGCCACCACGGCATCGTAAGTTTGCGTCGGCTGGGACGCGATCGCAAACCGGACGGGCAGTTTTTTCCCGCCATGATGGATACGCATGACTTCGCCCGCATTATCTTCGGGAAGTTTGAGGTCGAGTTCCCATTCGCCTTCGGGAGCCACGATTGCGAACAAACGATCCCCGCGACTGACGGGTCGCGAACGGAGCTTTTCGTCAAGACGCCAGCCCACGATGACGCCGCTGATCGGTGCTCGGATCGTCAAGTCTTCCTGCATCGAAGCGTTAATTTTCAGTCGTCTGCCGATCGTCCGGATTTCGCTTTCGAGTGTCGCCTGCTCGATCGCCGTTTGGGCAGCCCGGCGTGGGTCGTCGTTTGCAGCCAACTGCATCGCACGCAACGACGCGAGTTTTTCGGTAGCGGTGGCGAGTTGCCCAGACAGAGACTGTGTTTCGCGTGCGATTTCGGCGTTCTCAAGACTGACCAGCACGTCACCTGTCTCGACTCGTTGTCCATCGCGCACGTGCATTAGGTCAACGACGCCGTCAACGGTCGCAAAGACCGCTCGTCGCTCGACCGGGCGTGCGACTCCGGTGGCAACGACGGTGTGGTCGACACGAATAAACCATGATGCGGCAGCGAGACCAGCCAGGAACAGGATGATCACGATCGACCAATTGCGAATCGCAGCCTGGGTCATCCCGGCAAGTGGTCGGCGCATTGGCAAGACGAACACGTCGTTATAACGGATCGCATTGCCGAGCGCCGTGGACGCCTCCTGGCAGACCTCGGTCATGGCCGACGTGAGGCCGCTCGATTCACCGGAGAACGTCTCTAGCATCAGCATCGCGATCGGCGAACTCTCATCCCTGCTCGCGGTTTCGCTACCCGTATCGAATCGTTCGTTTGCAACTTGCTGCAGTGCGGCGTCAGGACGCGACGGTCTGGCCGCAAAGATCGGCAGCACCGTCACGCTAAGCACGCCCGATTCATCGAGATAGTCTTCGAGAGCTTCGACGACTTGCGGCGGTAATTCGTCTACGCGTTTGTCATGGACCTTGGACTTTTCGTCTTGAGTCAATCCTGGCTCGACGGGCGGGGGCAAGACGACCGGCTCACCCAAGATCGCAAGTCGATCGGCGAGAGCGTTCATCGTGCGAACCAAAGGGGAGCGGCGATCGACGACGGAAGAACCACTGATTGCAGTCACACGGTATCTTCGATTCTTTCGACGACGTGAGACCGATGTCAATACGACCGCTCGATCGCAAGACAACAAACGTGGTAGTTCCGACGCGATCGTGTACGCAGTCGTCGTCGGATCGAGCGATCCGTGGAAACGACGTAGCGATGCGCGAATGGGCATGTCCCGATCGAACTCGCCGATCGGTAGCATCGACGTGTCACGTGTTGCCCCGTCCGATACAGGGACGAGGGCGTTGGTCTGCGTCGTCTCGTGATTCTCCTCACCGGTCGATGGCCGTGACTCGATGTGGAAACGACTCGCCCGAACCGCGTCACCCGTGGAGGCTAGCATCCGCATCGCCGGCAATATTTCGGTCGCATCTCGTTCGTACGGCTGAACCACGAGCAGGCTGCACCGAATCGGTTCGGGCATCAACTCGGCAGACAGCCCGCCGCACGTTCCTGCTTCCGCCCCAGCCATGACAATTCCCGCCGCGGCAGGGTCGCAAGCGATCGTGGTGGATGTCACCGACGGCGTGGACGTTTCCAAAAGATGTCGGATTTGCTCGCGATCGATTCCGCGAGCGAGATTCTCATCGCGGATCAACATCCGCGGCTGTCCCCACGTCGTGTCCTGAACCGCCACCAGTGGCGATTTCATCCACTCACCCAAATGGGCAGCGACCCACTGCAAGAACTCGTCTCGGGAACTTGCCTTCGCGGCCAACTCACTCACCGCAGCCGCGACATCGATCGGCGCCGCAGGCGAATTCGTCTGAGCGTCGGTAGCGGAACCCGGAGAGGAAGATGTGGGAATGGCCATGCTTCCCAGAATACTCGCGTCGGGCAAAGCCGTCGCCTTTTGTCTGGCAAAAACTCGCACCGCTGCGAGGTTATTACTTCCACGACGGTGTGTTTGGTATGTGAGCTACGCACTCGACGGAAGAAAACCGCGCGCAGTCGAGTCACGCAATCCCTGGAAACCCACTCTGCAACCGCCTGACAATACTGCCAATTTCAGGCGTCTTAAATCGACGAATCACTGTCGCTTGGCCTTCGCGAATTTCCGAAACTTCGCTGGCAAACCACAATCCGGTGTCCGTGCCCATCAAAAGCATCGCCTCGGCATCCAGAATCATGGACGTGGTCAACGGTTTTCGCTGCGTCGCGATCCCCAGCGAACCGGCGTGCTTGACCACAAAGGCTTGCGTCACACCGGGAAGAATCCGTTCCGCCGGGGCCAACACCAACTCCCCGCCGATGACGAGCCCGATGTTGGCAACCGACGACTCCGTCCAACTGCCGTCGGAATCCCTGAGCAGGCCGGTCGATCCCGGAGCGGCGTCGCTGGCGTGCGTGTCTGCGATGAAATAGTGCAATCGGCAACGGACTTTTGCCTGCCGCGGCCAACTCGCTTGATCGGGCTGAACGACCTCAGTCAACACAACCGGCTGCCCGATCGATCGTCGCTTCTCGCCGGCCTCGTGATCGATGGCGTTGAGATGCATCGCCATCGTGGGCTTCGAACCGATCCGATCGCCTGGGGTCGCCCACGCGGTTATGCCGACGTCACGCTGCGCCGCAATCAACGCGTCGTTGCGATCGAGCAACTCCCGCATCCTCCGGTCGAGCGTTTCCACGGAAGGGACGTTCGCAATGCCAACGAGGGCGAGCGTGTTGCGAAAACGCTGCCAATGTTCGGCTGGCAAAAAAGGCTGGCCATCGTACGTTCGCAAACGTTCGACGGCCGTGACGGCTTGACGAAAACCGAGATCGTCGACCGGTAATCGGATTTCCCGGTAAGGCAGCCAACCGTCTTGGCCGATCCGTTCGCAAACAAAGTGGGCGTGATGGTTTTCGAAATCGTCAGGAGCCGACGGCGGTTGCTCGTTCATGGGAGCCCATCATAGCACGCGACTGTTTCGCGCCACGCGCCCGGTTCCACAATTTCACGATTGCCGAAGTAAGCGACACTTCCGATGTCTGGTGATAGATCGAATCAGCGGGCAACCCCTCGGTCAATCGACGGTGGGCTTCCCCAAGATTGTGATAGGGCAAGCGCGGAAACAAGTGATGGAGTGCGTGATACCGAGTCCCGATGGGTCCCCACAACTCGGTGAACCATGGGCGTTCGGGAAAGTTAACGCTGTCGAGCAATTGCTGCTCAAACGTCATTTCGCCGCCGTCGTTGTTCCAACGGTGAGCCCCCAGGGTACGAAACTCATTCAGAATCAGGATTCCCACCCCAACGCTATAGGCGATCAACCAGAACGGATCGAGCCATCGGTCGCGCATGACTCCACCACGGATCAGGAACCACACGCACCATGCAAAACACAGTACTTCTTGCATGATGACGATTCGCATCAGTTTTGGCGACGCGTCGGGCCGTTCATAAAACGGGTCCACTAACATCGTTGACATGTGACGGTGCACAAACGGTCGCAATCGCGGGAACACCCAACAGATGGGACTGATCACGGCAAACCGCAACAAAGCCAACAGCGGCAAGAACAATGCTTGGACGATAAAACCGACAATCAACCAAGGACTGCGGTGACTCAGTGGCAGGTACTCACCGTCATGGTCGGTCCCGTAATGTTTTCGCCGATGGTGATCGACGTGCGGATAATACAGAAACGAAGGGACGAGGAAAAAAATCCCACACAACGCGTTCCACGCGATGCGAAAGAACGTGAACCCTTTTTCCGGCAAATGCACCAACTCGTGAATGAACATCAACGCCCGCATGTACAGCACCACGGTGACGACGTAACTGACACCGATCACGGCGATCACCCACGGGGTGAAACCGTAAAAATACGGTGCCCAGAACATCGCGTGCAGCGTCAGGTGCCCGAGAATGATCGAGCACAGAAAGTCGACCCAATAAATCGTCTGATTGGGTCGCTGCAGATCCGCGATCAACGATCGGGCTTCTGAAAATCGAAACGGGTGACAAGTCGGTGATTTGATTGGGTGGTTCATTCAATCGATTCCGCGGCAGCCGGCATCAAACGGAAGAAAAATTCAATCGATCTTCGCGCCCAAATCTACCTCCGGTTTGGCAGTCTCGCAAAATCACGATTAACAAAAACAATCCACCAAAAAACATGGAAATGCGTCAAGCTGAGCGCATGATCACTAGTCCCTAAGGAAGTCAAGACGCCGTTATTGCGAGATACGGGCTGATGTCGCACCATCAATTAGATGGCAAATCGGCCGAGAAAGCCGACAGAGAGAATATCGCCGCCGTGAGGCGGTCCGATACAGCGGCGTTTTTAAAGAAGACGCGTGCTATTTTCGCTCGACGCGACGCCAAAAGTAGCGATGAGCGGACTCGAACCGCTGACCTAAGCCTTATGAAGACTCCGCTCTAACCGACTGAGCTACATCGCCTTGAAGATCACGAAAACGTAACCGAACGTTTCGCGGTCGCAAACCCGAGAGAGCACAAAAATGCCATTCAGGTTCGCCTGCGAAAACAGGTATCGTCTTCGAGAAGGCGGAAACTTACGACAATTCTCCTCATTTGAAAAGACGTCTCTTTGCCGTCTTCCTAAATCGCTAGATATGTCGTGATTGCAATCGTTTATGTATATTCGGCATCGACGCCCTCGCAAACCTTTTTGCGACTTTGAATCCCTGAAATCGAGGAAAGTTGGTTGCACACCGAACCGGCTAACGAACCGCCCCGCACATCCGTTCCTTCCGCCAAAAATCAAACTTCGGGCGGGTCACCCGCCGGAGGTGACAGCAGCGGCACCACTGGCGCCGTGCATGCACGGGGGACCGTTACCGCTCGCGGACGGCTGGGACAGATCGGCGGGATTCGCATCGCAGGCACGGGTTCCTACGTACCTGAAAATTGCGTCACCAACGAAGACCTCGCGGCACTCGGGTGCGATAGCGACTGGATCATCCGTCGCACGGGGATTCGGGAGCGAAGGCACGCAGCCCCCGACCAGGCCACCAGCGACATGTGCTACGAAGCTGCACGACGCTGTTTGGAAAATGCGGGCGTGAAAGTCGAAGACATCGACCTGATCGTGGTGGCGACGATCACCCCGGACACTCCAACGCCCTCGACCGCCTGCCAAGTGCAAAGTCGTCTGGGAGCATCAGCCCCCGCGATTGACCTCTCGGCCGCTTGCTCGGGATTCACGTACGCACTCGTGACCGCGGCGCAATTCGTCGCAACCGGCAACGCCGAGAACGCCTTGGTGATTGGTGCCGACTTGATGAGCCGGACGATTGATCCGGAAGACAAAAAAATATTCCCGCTGTTTGGAGATGCCGCCGCGGCAGCTCTCGTGACTCCCTCGCATCCTGCGTCCGATGTGCCCGAGGAAACAACGCCCCAGGCAGCGGACGACAACGCCCCGTTGACGGACGGCATCATCGCCTACCAACTCGGCAGCGAAGGTTGCTTTGGCGACATGCTGTGCATCAACGCCGGGGGTTCTCGTCAGCCGCTGACGCCGGAACGTTTCGAGGCCGGCGAACACTACATGAAGATGGACGGCCGCGGCGTTTTCAAATGGGCAGTCCGAGTTGTCGACGAGAGCGCCAAAGACGTGATGGCCCATGCGGGACTCTCCCCAGACGATCTCTCGCTGCTGATTTTGCATCAAGCCAACCAACGGATCATCGACTCCGCGGTCTCTGACCTGGGAGTCGATCCGTCCAAAGTCTTCGTCAACCTCGATCGATTCGGCAACACGTCCGCTGCCAGCATCCCGTTGGCTCTTGACGAAGCCGTCCAGGCGGGACGTTTGAAACGCGGTGACCTGGTATTGATGAGCGGTTTTGGCGCCGGCTTAGCCTGGGGCACGTTGATCCTGCGGTGGTAAGCCCGACGCATTTGGATTGAAAGCGGCAAAACAGGGCCACCCAATCAATCAGCTGAGAATCACTTCACAGCGGCAAACGCCGCCACGATCTCACTAACAATTTCTTCGATCGGCGTCTCTGACGTGTCGATCCGCAGATCGGCGACTTCCCGATAGAGCGGCTCACGGCGAGTCATCACTTCAACAATCTCCTCGGCGACGGGTTTTCCGGTCAACGAAGGGCGTCGCTCGCGAGTCGTCGCATCACCGGTGAGTCGGTCGGCAATGACCGCGGGAGCGGCGTCCAGCCACACGCACCAGCCGCTCGTGCTGATCAACTGGCGATTTTCCGGACGCAGGATCGCACCGCCGCCCAGCGCCACGACCCGTTGCGGCAACTCCGCAATTTCTTGCAAACACTTCGTTTCTCGATCACGAAATCCCGCTTCGCCCTCGGACGCAAAAATCTCCGCGATCGTCGTCCCGGCAGCTTCTTCGATCCCGATATCCAGGTCAAAGAACGGCAACGCGAGATTATCAGACAAAAGTTTCGCGACAGTACTCTTGCCGCACCCTCGATACCCGGTCAAATAGAGATGTGGTCGTTTCATAGGTCGAAACATTAGGCCATCGGATTACGATCGACAACAAGGGTGCGTCAGCAGATGAACGGTAAATTGACTTTGTTCGTGATTGCTGCGATCTCGTTCGTCGCCGTGGACAACCTTTTTGTCAACGGCATCATTGTCGGTGACGCTAACGGGACACAGGTGACGGCGCATCAACCATCGGGTTTGATTGCGGATCTGCCTCGACTCACTCTCACCGCACTTGCCGATGATGAGGCGAGCCAGCCAAGTCAAGCGATTACCGACGAAGACATCCCTGCCGCCTTGCAGAGCGATTTCAAACCCAGCGACATCGCGGCCGCAACCGCGTGGGCCGACCATCTCAATCTCGCCGATTGGTTAGGCCCGCTCGCGCCGCTAGCGCTGTCGCCGTTCTTCGGCGTGGCCTGTCTGTCAGGGCTTGCTCTTTGGGGCCCGGCGTCGATCACCGAGAACGGACTCCTCGGCCCAACCGGACCGCTGCACAGCGTTCCCCTCTTCGTGATTTTTGCGTTGCTGGCACTGCTAACCAGCTTGCCGCGATTATCCAAAGTCAGCAAACCGTTTGCTCAAGCGATGGATCGAGTCGAAGCGTACGCGGTCGTGATCATCTTGCTCGCCATCAAACTCTCCGCCAACTACGCGGGCGACACCAGCGGCATGGACGGCATCGAGTCGATCATGAACGACGACTCGCCCACAGCACTTGTGGGCGGACAAGTTGTTTTTCAAGCCGGCATCCTCAGCTTCACCGCCGAAACGCTGCTGATGATTGCGATGGCGATCAACGTGTTGGTCATCAACAGCGTCAAGTTCTTCTTCGAGTTTTTAGTATGGTTGACCCCATTTCCGACCGTCGACGCCATCTTTGAAGTCTGCAATAAAGCGATCTGCGCGGGCTTGATGGCGATCTACGCGTTTAGCCCAACGCTGGCGACCGCGATTAATCTGTTCGCCCTCCTGATTGCTTTGATCATCTTCCGGTGGACGGCGCGACGGGTGAAATTTTACCGCACGATGTTGCTCGATCCGGTACTCGCTCGATTGTGGCGTTCCTATGCCCTGCCCGGCGCGAACGGACTGATCGTATTCCCACAAGATTCCATCGGCCCATTCCCCGCTAAAAGCTGCTTGCGACTAACATGCGACGACTCCAAATGGTCGCTCGTCCCCGCATCGTCCTGGTCGCCACTTTCGTGGATGCCGATCCCTGGCGGTGGCGGACGCCAAGCCGTCGTGTTGTGTGACAAGACACCACCACGACTCGTCCGTGGATGGCTGACTCATACCGTCGAAGTTCGACTCGCCGACGACGAACCCAACACGTCTCGTCGCTGGACCTTGAAAACAAGCCGGCGACATGACCAACACTTCAACATCCTGGTGGGAACACTACGCCTCGAGATGGACGACGAAACTTCCGAAAAGGAAAACAAAATCGAGTTCGCGTGATCGACATCGTCGATTGCACCCGACTTTGAAAGAACATATCGCTCGACTCACACCTAACGCGGTCGCGGGACGTACACCGCTCCGTTGAGATCACCGCAATTCGTTCAACGCATTTCTAACGTGGCTGCGAGATCGGCTCACTCTGTTCACGCCATGGTTGCAGCCTGCCGATTCGTGCTGCGGGTTCCGCGCCGACATCAACGGGCGACTGCGGTTGCACCGACCCCGGCATGGCGTGTCGCGGCGGTCGGAGGAGCCACAGCAAACCGGTTGTTTGTCCCGAGATCGGAACCGATACGCTATGCGGCGGAGCGACTAGCCGAAGCAGATGCGTCGCGGGTAACCATCTGCCTTTGGATAAAACAATGGGGCGCCCACCTGCTGAAACGACGACATCAGACGGCAACCATTCACGCCCTGAAATACTGCGGCAGGCGCCTTCGACACGCAATTGAGCGGCATAGAGATCGAACCGAAGGGCGAGTGCATCGAAGCCGAAATCGTCTTCGATCGGTACCGTCAGCTCGCATCCCAAGTCCTCGGCCAAGCGTGGCAGGATTGACGCTGACATCCAACCTTCACCCGCCATGAGTTGTCCCGCGACATTGACGGAGCCGTCTCGATCGAGCTGGCAGCGGTCGATCGACACATCGCCGCGACCGGTAACCCGGTGGGGTAAGTCTTGTGTGAGTTGACCGAGATCAATGTTTCGAAAACGGCCGGCGAGCGAAAACGCCCATGGTTCGGCAACAACACCATCTTGCCGTGAGGCTGACATCGTCCCGTCAAAAGTAGCGTCAGAGCCAAGTCGGCCCAAGAACGGAAAGTAATCCGCAATCACATCGAGAGGCATCCGCAGCTCGCCGGTCTGCAAAGACCACGCGGTCACGGGCGGCGACGCCGAGCGATCACGTGTGACCTCGACCATCACACCTTCGCTATCGGGACGCTGCCCGGCGGGTATACAGCGGACGGTCGCCCACACCACGTTGTCACGGGTTTCAAGATAGGTGTCAAAGTCCTGCAGCGTTTGGGCGGTCGACTGGCCTCGCAAAGTCACATCATCGGCGGCGATGCGGACCGGGACACTGGTCAGGTCCGGTCGACACAGGAATCGGTCGTGCACGAGGGAGGCGACATGGTCGAGCATCTCGACCCTGATCTCGGGCTGGCTGAGCCGAATGACTGTGTTTTCGCTCTCCGCGATCCAACACACCGTGCGAATTTTTGCGACCGTACGGAGCGTCTCGGGGTCGGCGAGTCGGACGTCGGACAACCGCCAAGTGGATGGATCGGCCCGCTCAAAATCGCCGATTTGAACGTGTAATCCCGTCAAAAGCTCGACGTGGTTCTCCAACGCGTGGCGGGCCCGGTTGTGGTACCAAGGCGTCCAAGTGACGAGAATTGCGAACATCGTCAGGACGGTGGGCAACGCGCAGCAGCCAACGAACAGCCATCGAGCGATCGCCCGCGTGGTTCGTTCGTGCATAGCAAATGCGTCCTGGACGGGAAAAAAAAGAGATCGGCTGGTCGCAAAACTAACGAATTCCCGCGTTCCGGCGGAAGTGAAGTCGGGCCGAATTCCGCCTCCCAGACGCCCAAAACACCACAAATCCTTGATCGAGAGCGGTCCTAAAACGCCAGGACGCCCCAAACCACCAACGCAGCCCAAACCTTCCCGGTTAGCTTCCCGTCCGTCGCTGGCTCAGAATTTCCAACGGTATTCCATTCGGGTGCCGTAGACGTCCGGAAGGTCGCCCCGCCAACCGTGCATGACGTCGAACCGCAGCAACGTCGCATTGGAAATCGGGAATTGATACCGGGCCCCGAGACCAAACTGATCGCCATCGACGCCAGCGTTGGAATCACCATGTTCGGTCAGGTACGACGCCTCAAGCAGCAATTGTCGATCGAGACGGTTGCCGATCAGATCGACACCGATCGACCCGCCCGCGGTATCCGCCCCGGTCGGATCGAGCGTCGCGAGTCCGTTCAACCCGTCGGTATCAAAGTTGATGCCGGTGTTCCGCAGGATCCCGCCACTGTTGGCTGCTCGGGCAACTGATTGGGGCCGTCCCCATCCGTAGAAGAAGTTCGCATAAGGCACCACCGTCAGCGGCGAAGCGGTGATCAAACTGTTCTCCACCAACAGCAGTCCGCCGTCGGCAGTCCGATCGTCTTTCGCGAGATCCTGTCCCGAGTTGACGATCACGCGGACCGAGTTGCTGACGCGGTCGAAGTATCGCCGCGTGAAACTCGCTGTCATGTTGTGGTAGCTTTTTGCGGGGTTGTTGCGATCTCGCACAAACGCATACCCGGTCTCGATGTAGCCGTCGTAGGCCTCAATGAACCAGGCGTTGCCGAACGCCTGCGCGGCATGATTGTCGGTTCCGAACGCGGCGCTATTGATTTGGTCGACGGCGGCAAAGAACGTCACATCGAAGTTCGCCCAATTCAACAATCGACTGTGTCGGGCCGGCAAGGAGAATGCCGCACCGGTAACGGCATCTTCCATCCAGATCCCGTTTTGAAATAGCAGCGGAACCAATCCGACGGTGAACGGCAGCTCCATCGGAGATGTCCGATCGTAGAAGCCGCCCCAAATCGCCCCCAAATCGCCCTCGAAGAACGCAGTGACGAAATTCGGGTTAATGATACTTTGATAGTCGAGCTCACCATCATTGAGCTGCACCCCAGAAAATTTGCCGGCTCGATCGAGCGGCCCGATGAAACCGTGGAAGCGTTCGGTGTCGGTGACCTTCAAATCCATATCGAGATTCAAACGCGACGACCAATTGTCAGTACGTCCGGCGGCGTTGCGTCCCGCCGCAATCCCGGAGCGATAGTCGCCGTAGAGGTAGAACTGCGGCCGAACCATGTTGTAGGGGCCGAACCAATCAATCCCTCGGGGCGTCATCCCGTCACCGTAAAACGGTCGTCCCCATTCGATCCATGGTGATTGTGTCGGCACCGCGCGTTTGGAATCGTAGATCCACTGCGCGGCGTGCGGGTTATTGTACTGCGAACCCGCCGGCAACGGCGTCGCCGAAAAGTCAGAATAGGAATGATCGAATTGGTTTACGATCGGGTTCATCCCGGCAGCGGCAATGAAGTCATCCGACGACTCTTCCGATGTGGCGCAACCATCGACCATCGGCAAGCGTTGAGGCGGCGTCGAGTTCGTTTCGCTCGCCCCCCAGTCGATCAACGCCGAATGGCTCGACAAATGACAATCAATGTCAAAATCTTCCGGAAACGGATCTCCCTCCACGCCATCAAACGTCGGCAATCGCTGTGGTCGTGACGACGCTAACGCAGACGATCGAACGCCGCTCGATGTCGGCAGCGGCAGTGACAACCAGTCGGGGGCGGACATGGTGTCGGTTGCGCGCAAGTCAAATTCTAAGCGACTAAGTGGTTCGTTGACCGTAACGGAGACTTCCTCGGGAGTGACAGACGTCGGCTCGCTGGGAAGCGGAGCCGCCAACGTCGGCTGTCTGACGAAGAGATCTCGCTTGTCGGTCAGATCGGCCTCAAACAGATCCATCGTTGGCAACGGACGCGGCCGCAAGTCAGCCGCGGCATTCGGACGTGGCGGTAATTGCACTGGCAGCGGCACGCTCAACCAATCCAACTCCGATGGCGTGTGCGTCGTTTGGATCTCGATGTCGTTCGCAACAATCAGGTCGCCTGCACAAGCGAACTGACTCGGCGCCGCAACGAGACCCGCGACGATCATCATCCGCAGTAAATTGCGGCGACGCGACTTCGTTGTTCGCGACTCGGCGAGTTGTGACGTCGATGGATCGGGAACAGCGGTTTGGATGTGGTTCAACATGTCTATCGAACCTCAAATGTGAAGCTGGATCGGCAGATGTCGATCATGTTTTCGTTCATCCGACGCATCATGTCGGGAGTCGCTCCGACCATTCGCATCAGATACATCGGTTCGGTACGGCTGCGCATGCGGACGCTCAATCGATACGTGCCCGGCATGCTGAATGCCGACGCCGGGATGGTGTATTCGGCGATCCGATGATCCAACGGAGCGATGCTGTGCGCTTCCATGCGAATCAAAGGTGGGTGATTGAGAACGCTGACGGGAACGGCGCCTGGTCTCAGGAACACGAGTTGGTCGAGGCTGAAGTTCAGCGGCAAAGGAACTTCTCGGTCAGTTCCGCGAACGTTATTGATCAGGAATTTTGTTTGCAGGTTGAATAAACCCTTGTCGCGCGGGATCCGTCCTTGTGCAACGTCCACGCTGTTCATGTCAGCGAGATCGGCGTTGGAATCGAGGTAACCGGTCTCCCAAACTCGCCGCCCGCTCGGATCGATCAATGCCGCGTTGAGCCACAATTGGGGCTGCGCACCGAGCGAACCGGTTGGCAAGTTGTGCCCGTCACTCGCGTTGTCGACCCGGTATCCAATTTTCAGGGGCGAACCGATTTGCGGTGTCGTGTAGAACACCGGATCGCTGATATGAGCCGCCGCCTCGAGCGTCATCGCAGCCACACCTCGCTTGGCATGAACTTTGACCAGATTCTCATCGATGATTTTTCTCGCATCGATGCGATCGTCCGCTTCGGTCCACGGTTCGGGGAATGTCATTCCAGCTGGAACGTTGTCCTCAAACTCCTTCGTCCCCCATCCCGCGCGGTCGTCAAACGTCAACCATTGACGGGGTGAATACTTCTTGGCTTTCGGATTGTGTGGGAAGATCCCTGGGTGTGCGATCGAGTAGCCCGGCCCCCAAAACGTGTGATTGGAATGCTTCTTAGGTTCACCGTATCGTTTTCCCGAAAGCTCGGCCACGTGGCAATGTTCGTAACCGAGATCCTTGCCCGGTACGGCGCCCATATGACAATCTTGGCAAGTCGCTCCACGCTTCGCAGCCGGTCCTGCCCGGTATTGCCCGTGAACAACTTCCAACCAAATGCCCGGATGCACGGCGACCTGATGACAGGAAACACAAACGTCTGAATTGGTGAGCGGTTCAAAGAAGTAAGAGCCGTTATGAATCTTTTGGCCGGGTCCGGTTTGCGACGGATCAGTCTTGAGTTTGTGCTCTTTGGCAGATGCGAGAGCGGCATAGAGAGCCTGTCCGTCGCCTCCGCGACCAACGGGCGCATGAATGTCGCCGGGCTCGATCCGGCGGTCGCCGTTGCTCCGCCAATAATGTTCGTTGATGCGGTGACAAGAAATACAGGTGACCCCTTCGCGGGCGACCGCGGGTTGGTCGAGCATGCTGACCGTTCGCGGGATCTTGAGCTGGGTGGCGACGGGTGAGTGGCAACGCACGCAGAAAGAGCCAACCGTGCCCTGCGTGAGATCCGTCATCGCTTGTTCAAAACGGTGAAACATCGGGGACACCGATGCGTACGCATGGCTGCTAACGGACCATTCCTCGTACTGTTTCGGATGGCAGGCGCGGCACGACTCGGCAGATGGATAGACGTCTTCGGTCCACAAACCGATGTGCGGATCGTTGGCGTTGTCATTCTTGGCGGGAGTGCCGCCGTCGGCTGCTTTGATTTTCGTTTTCGCGCCGAGGCCCGCGAGAGGATCGACGTCGCCACCTGAGTTGCGTGGTGGCCCCAATGCACCGATCCCGAGCAGGTCGTCTCCCCCGAGCAGGTTATTACCCCGGCGCAGATCATTACCGCCGAGAAGATCGGCGCCGCCTCCGAGCAAGTCGTTCCCACCCAGCAGGTCATCGCTCGAACTGCCGAGCAGATCCTCGTCGTCGCCATCGATCGGCGTGCTGGCGAGTCGGCCGGTCGCGCCCAGCCGTGTCGGCCTCGTGTGCTGTTGCCTCCCGTAGGGATCCGCCGCCTCGACACACGTCGATTGCCAAACCGGCGCAGCCATCAGGAGGCACAGCGTCACAAATGGGAACACACGATAGTGTTTCACGTGTTTATGTTTCATGGGAGCGTGCGGCACGATTGCTACCACCTGCGTTCTCGATGCAATCGGTAGAATCAGACGTGAAGGTGACATACCTCGACTTGATCGACCTGACAGCGGAGCGCACCGTAGCACGATCGGAATACATCGCACGGTCAGCCTAACCGTCAAAGTCAACCACCGGTGAGGCAGCATCAATCACACGCAAAAACAAACGGTTCAGCTGTGAATTTGCTGGGCGGCGTACCTGAGTAACGCGACGTCTCACGCGTTTTCAGAAGCTTTGAAGCTATTAATGTGGAGTTCGCTCCTAGGCTGTGAATTTATCCACGTGGCCGTTCGCTCCCGCGAACGAGCGCACCACTAACCTCCGTTTGCGGATCAAACGGCCACGTTAATTCGCCGTTGGCGAATAAATTCACAGCTATTCCGCGAACGAGCGTTCCCGTATTCCTCGTTTGCGGAGGACATCGATTGTTTTAGTGACGTATTTAACGAAACGACGCGAGCCGTCCGGTAACGCGGGACCGGACGGCTCGCGCCGTTCCGCTACATTGAAACCCTTCAGTTAAACACTCGGCGTCCCGAGAGGCTCCGCTACGTGAGGGGCGATAACTTGAATAAGGCTGCCCGAATGTGTCCAGTGAGTGCTTTGTCGGCGTTAAAAATCGGTGTGGAACCGGACGGCTCGCGCCGTTCCGCTAAGTCTTTCTGCGGTAGGGCGTGAACCATCCGGTTCGGATAAAGCAAGTTTCCAGGTAAGAAAACACCCTAGTCGCAGCCCAGCGCTCCGAGCACGGCTCAACCGAGTCAGTCGAAGTCCGCCGTGGGGGTCGCGTAGAGTAATTCAAAGTCGTGGAAACCACGCTGATTGAGAAACGCCACGATCGCGGAGATGGTGGCGGTTTGATCCGTCGCACGATGAATGGACAGATTGAGGTACCGCACGTCCTCATCATCACTTATCGCGGGAACGATAAGCATCTCGTCATCGTCCCCCGCCATCTCGGCGAGAACATCGTCCGGGGTCAGCACTGAACCGCTGACGTGCGACGCGAAATGATGACTCCGTCGCGTCGGATCGGAAAACCCGAGCAGGTTGGTTTCGTCGACGAGATAGTCATCCAGAAGCGGATACTCCTCGTCGGCATCGTCTTCGGCATCTGAGCCAGCCGGTTCACCTGCCGCGATACGAGCCTGCGCCTCGATGGAACGTTGTTCGACCAAGGCTTGGAAGGCCAGTTCGTCCTGTTGATATCGCTGATACATCCGCCCCACTTCGGCCTGTTCGCCTTCCAGCCCACTCAATACCTCGGCGGTGTACCTTAATTGCAACTCCCGAATCCGCGAAGCAAACACGGCGGCTTGGCGCGGGTCATAGTTGTCGGCATCGAACTGCTCGTATTGTTCTTTGCCGATCTGTTGCCGTTGCTCGAATAAGTCCGGAGCCGAATCGCGTGTGATCCCATCGAGCAGAAGCTTGAGAACGGTCCGGCATTGGATCTGCGACGGTGTGGGCGGATCGAGTGGCGACCACGCTGGCATGTACAACCGCTCGTTCCCCGCTCGCGGCATCTGGAAGTAATTTTTCAACACTTGATCCGCCGCATCAGCATCTGGAGCAGTCGCTCGAATTTGGATCGAGGAATGATGCAGTCCGCTGATCACATCAACGACCGGACCGCCGGGCGAAGGCAACTCTTGCTGCACACCCTCATCGAGTCCCGCCACATCCGGTGCCCGATGGCGTTTGTTAGCGGCGTTATCAGATGCGATCTTTGCAATCCACGTTTCCGCCGGGTCGATCGGCCGAAACAGTCGTCGCATGCGCTCCTGAAACTCTTCATCGGAATCGTCCGCGAACTCGTCATCAAAGAGTTCTTCTTCCTCCGCGTCTGTTTTGTCGGGGTCCTTCGGGATCGATGCCAACCAAACGTTACCGAAACGCGCGTGCGTGAACTTCTTGAGATCGTCGTCTCGCAGACTTCGTTTCGCTGCCTCCAGCTCCGCAGCCGAGTTGAATCGCGCCACCGCGAGATAGGATCCATCGATCGGTTCGGTACCAAGCTGAAACTGCGTGTCGTCAACGTCGAGCGACACGCGGTGCTCGGTCGCATCGAAAAGTTCGTCGTCAAACAAACCGCCCTGGAAAAAATCCCTCCCGATCAAGATCCCAATTCCGCCGAAGATGGCGATCAAGAACGCTCCGCCATAAACCATCCAAATTGCCAACGTGGCACCGATGCCCGGCGGCTTGACGATCAACGATTCGTACATCTGTACAATCATCGCGGCTTTGTTCTGGGTCGGTGTCGGAGCCAGCGGCGTGGATTGGATCTCGTGGTCGAGGAGGTGAATCGCCGCGTCCGGAATTTCGTCCCGCTCGGGCTGTGGCAGCGGGCGATCCCGTAACCGCCGAATCAACTTCGCGATCCGAAAGTTTGTCGGCAACGACATCACCAACGGGATCGCGATAAAGAGAATGAAGATGCTGTTGGTAAAGATCGCAAAGGCGAACATCGCTAGGATACCGAGCATCCTCGCAACAAGCTCCAAGATCGGCGACCGGCTGAAAACGGTCAGATGCATGATCCATCCGCCGTCGAGCGGCATGATCGGTAACAGGTTGAGCGTATTGAGCAACAACCCCATGCCACCAAGTTCCAACATCCAGTCCGTCTCCAACGCAATCCCCGCGATCATCAACGGCAGCGATGCGATGATTCCGGGAACCGGCCCGGCGAGATACACCAGTGCCTTCTTCCAACCCGAAATGTTGAAGTGCCGACCGCTCACGGCGGCTCCCAAGAACGGGATAAAAAACATCTTCACATTGCGGTAACCGAACACCCGCATCGCCACGTAATGTCCGGCTTCGTGAAACAACAACACGACAACCAACATCGATACGATCCACGGGTCCCACCACGCGACACCGGCGGCGACGAAGACGGCGAGTGAAACCAGCAACACGACGAACTTGGTAAACCCGCCGGTTGATTTGTTTTCGATCGCTCGAACGGCGGTAACCAATTCCGATTTCCGCGAATCATCAGGCGTCCAAATCGAACCTGACTGATAAAACTCACGGCCCGACGATGGCGTGCCCTCGATACCAATCGTTGCACCGGAATCATTCACCGCAAACGGATCCGCTGACTCGGACAAGCCGCCGTTGCCGGCTGTGTCTTGAGGTGTCGAATCGACATTTGTCAACGCAGCCGCACCGTTGGCCTCCGATTGGGTTCGCAGCCGGATCGTGGGCCGAATGACAGGACGGATTTCGTTATGCTGGTTCATGCCAATAGGCTAACCGAGCGCCAGATCCGATGCCACTGAGACACACGCCGGTCACAATCTCGCATTTCTTGCCGGCACGATCTGCGAGCCTAGTTCCGAAGCGGTCCAACTACCGCACGTCCAAGTCGGCGTCGAATTACGTGGCGGTCCCGTCGCTTGAGCTACCGTAAGGACGGGTGCTGATCACACCTTCGCTCGGGCTGCTTGCGGTACCGTACAAGCGGGCCGGAATCCGTCCGGCGAGGGCCGCGTTTCGGCCCGCAATGACCCCATGTTTCATCGCCACCGCCATGCGAACAGGATCACGTGCATGGGCAATCGCGGTGTTCAACAGCACCCCGTCGGCCCCGAGTTCCATCGCGATAGCAACATCACTTGCCGTTCCGACACCCGCATCGATGATCACGGGATAATCGGGGTCATCATCTTTGAGATATTCCAAAATGATCTTCAAACTGTTGGGGTTCAAAATTCCCTGACCGCTGCCGATCGGGCTGCCCGCCGGCATCACACTGGCGGCACCCGCTTTTTTCAGCCGAACCGCCGTGATCGGGCAATCGCTTGTGTAACACAACACGGAAAACCCATCTTCCACTAGCTTTTCGCACGCGATGACCGTTTCGACGGGGTCGGGCAACAACGTTTTTGAATCACCGAGCACCTCGAGTTTGACCCAATCGGCACCTGGATTACCTAGCGTTCTGAGAATTTCACGCCCCAAGCGGGCAGCCCGAACCGCGTCGGTGGCGGTGTAGCACCCCGCCGTATTGGGAAGCAGCGTGTATCGTTCGGGATCGAGAAAATCGAGAATGTTTTGGCCGGTTTTGTCATACAAACGCTCGCGGCGGACCGCGACGGTGACGCAGTCGCTGCCTGACGCGGCTAATGAATCCCGCATTTGATCCATCGAATCGTATCGCCCCGTGCCGACGATTAAACGGCTTTTCAGCGTGTGATTGCCGATACGAAGCGGACTATCGTCGGGCAAACCGGTCGCGTCGGATTGGTTGCTGGCGGGGTTGGATACGGGAGATGCCATGGGCATTGCGATTCACCAGGTGCGTGGGATGCGGTTTCGATCGTTCCCAATTGTTGCAGGTCGGCAGAAAAGCGGAAGGGTCGAGACAACGGCCGCGCCGAACTGTCTCAGCACGTGAACCGAGCCCAGCCTGAGGGCACGACGTTCACCGCCCAACGCGATAATCCAACCGGTCTATGAGGCTTCTGACCTATCCCGCCCACTGCGAGACACCGTTACCACGCCGGAGCTGCATCGATTCGATTTTGCGATTGGTGGCCCGCAAAATTTCAATCTCCAAATTCCCGAGTTTCAACAGGTGACCCGCGTCGGGAATCGATCCCGTGTTATACAGCACCCAGCCCGCGATCGTTTCGTAGTCTTCACTCTCGGGGATGTCCCAGTGCACCTGTTCGTTGAGATCATCGATCATCACCCGGCCATCGACTTCGATCGTGTTATCGTCAATCACACGAATCCCGTACTCTTCTTCTTCGTCAGACTCATCAACGATCTCGCCAACGATCTCTTCGAGAGCGTCTTCGATCGTCACAACGCCTGCCGTTTGCTGGAACTCGTCGACCACAATCGCCATGTGCGAACGGTTGTGCAGAAACTCCATCAACAACGCTTCCACACTGCGGTCCTTCGGTACCGACCAAGGTCGACGACACAACTCCACGATCGGTTGATTGGGCAACCCGTCGGAAACCAAAAACGGCAATAAATCCTTGACGAACAGAATCCCAACAACGTTATCGATGTTGGCTTCGTAGACCGGATAACGGGTTCGGCCACTCGCGATGATCTTGGCAACCGCGTCCTGCCACGTGCACGTGGCGTCGATCGCTTCAACGTCACCCCGCGGGGTCATGATATGCCCGACGGTATCTTCGTGAAGCTCCATCACGCCTTGAATCATTTCTCGCACGCCTGGACCGAAGTAACCTTCACGTGTTCCCGCGGCTACGATCGTGCGAATTTCATCTTCAAGCTGTTCCTCGTCTTCGTCTTCGGTCTCGAGCTTCCCGGCGAGCCGACGCGTCACAATCTCGAGAACTTCGCCCGGCGCTTGCAACGGCCGCATGGTAATCGACAACGTGAACCAGAACGGCCACGTGTAATACAACAATGGTGCCGAAGTGAAACGCGTCACCGCGGCGGGCAACCAGAGATGCGTGAGCATCATCAACAGCCCTGCCACAATCCCCCACGCGACCAATGTTTGACGCTCTTCGCCGTAATGGTCGATCACGGCGATCGTTCCGAACATCAAGAACAGAACCGTGCCGATCATCCGCAAATATTCGCTGCCCCGGATCGCAGCGTCCTGATGATCGAGCACCGAACCGAACCGGTCTCGGTTCTTCTTCACTCGGCAGTAGACTTCAAACGATCGACCGGCAAACCCGTCGAGCAGTTCGACGCCGAGACCGCCAATGCTGCCGAGCAGAAAACCAGAAATCGTCCAGGCCACGGCGACCCAGAATGGAAGTTCAGTCATGAAGAGTGAGTGTGTGTGTGAAAAGGGCAGAGGGTTTGGGAGTTGGGAGTTGGGAGATCAGGGGGTGGCTGGTTTACTGGCTGGCATCTGGAGTGCCTTTCGTTCGGCTTCTCGCATTTCTTTTCGTGTTTCTTCGTCGGTGTCGTCGAAGCCGACTAAGTGCAACGTCCCATGGATCACGTACAGCAACAACTCTTCAGCGACCGACCATCCCACGTCGACCGCTTCGCTCGCCGCGGTATCGATACTAACCACTAATTCGCCTTCGACGACCGGAGGCTGCAACTCATACGGGAAGCTGATCACATCGGTCGGGTAATCATGCTGCAGAAATTCCCGATTGATCTCGTGAATCGTCGGATCGTCGGTCACTCGGACGCCGACTCGGCAATCGGTGCAATTCCCGATCGATGCGGCTCTGCGTACCGCCGATTCGATCTCCGCGATCCCGAGCGGGTGCTCTGGCGTGGAGTGCTCGCGAACCTTTTCGCGGACGCGAGCGTCGATCGTGATCTCAATCTCACTCATCAGATCGGTCACGCGGATTGCTGCCCTGGATATTTGACACGTGCATGATAGATCGCAGTCAGCGACTTCACCAAACTTTGGCGGACCCGATGGAGCTGCGAAAACGTTAGACCACATTCATCGAACTGGCCGTCAGAAACCTTCTTCTGCGCGATCGCGTCAACGAGGTTCGAAATCCGCGCGGGAGTCGGATCGACCAACGTCCGTGACGCACTCTCGACGGTATCGGCGAGCATCAATACTGCGGCTTCGAGGGTTTGTGGTTTCGGTCCCGGATAGCGGAAATCCTTATCGCTGACCGATTCACGGTTCGGGTCCTCTTCGCTCCGGCGGGCCGCTTCGCGGTAAAAATACTCCACCAACGTGGTGCCGTGATGCTGCAGAATGAAGTCGATGATCGGACGCGGCAAATGGTGATTGCGAGCGAGGTCCGCACCGTCTTTGACGTGCGCGATGATCACCAACGTGCTCATCGCTGGCTGCAGTGAATCGTGTTGATTGATGCCCGCACTTTGATTCTCGATGAAGTATTCGGGCTTGAACATCTTGCCGATGTCGTGGAAATACGCGCCCACACGGACGAGCAATCCATTCGCACCGATCGCATCAGCAGCCGCCTCGGCGATCGACGCGACATTGATCGAGTGGTTGTATGTTCCCGGTGCCCGCTGGGCCAATCGCCGCAACAACGGGTGACTCGCATCGCCAAGTTCCAACAGCGAAAGATCCGTTTGCACCCCGAACGCTTTTTCAACCAACGGAAGCAGGCCGGTCATCGCCAACGAGGAAACCAAAATACACAGTCCTGCCCAGCCCGCTTCGCTGACCAAACCCGACAACACCCGTTGCAAGGGCCCACTGAGCAACATCGGCTCGAGCGATTCGCCGGGCGCGCCTGACGACAACGTTTGTCCGGACACAATTCCCACACCAATGGTCGTCAACATCGTGATCACAGCCGACAGGATCCCCACCGTGATCAGGTGAGTACGACTGCGGATTCGACCGGTCAGCAACGCACACGACGTGCAAGCGGCCGCCATCACGACCAAGTTAGAGAGGTCTGCACCAAGCAACAATGTCACGCTCAGACTCGCACCCGCCATGACCAACAACGCGAAATCGCGACCATACACGACGGCCGCGGTGATCGATGCGAGCACCAACGGCACCAACTCCGCCCGCCACGCATCGCGGGAGGCGTAGTAACTCAGCACGATCGTTGCGACCACCAGCGATAAGACCCTGGCGAGTTTCCAATGATCGGTCATCAACGCCCGATCGTCGACAAACCAGATGTAAGAGCCGCACAACAGATACAACGCGATGATCATTCCGGCGAACGCAGCCACGCGTGCCACCCGGTCGAAGATCTGCATGTTATCGACGAGCACTTTCCACTCACTCCGGAGCAACTCGAGCTCCCGGATGCTGAGCGGTTTGCCCGCATCGGCGAGTTTGGACTGGCCCGCATAATACGTCATCTGCACCGTCTCGACCGCTTCGGCCGCTTGGTCACGTGCTTTCTGGCTGAGTTCGTCGTCGTACTTCAACGTTTCATAATTCGGCAACTGATCACGCAACCATTTCGCGATCATCTCCGCCGCGACCTGGCCTTCATCGGACGGATATCGCGTCCGGAAATTCTCTTTGAGTTTCGTGCGAAGCTCGCTCGCGGCTTCGGCGATCCGAACCTTGCTGAGTTCGACCGGCACCGCTTCGTCCGTCTCATTGCCCTGGAACACACGGATCATCCGCTGCGAACCTTGCTCGGGCGAGTGTTGCGGTGCCTGCAACACGCCGTTTCGATAGAGCGGCATCATCGCCGACTCAACGACACTCTCAAGTTCCGTCAGCTCGACGTCTTTGGCAAACACGCGTTTGAGCAATGCGAACCGTTCGGCCGGGGACTCGTCTTCGGAAGACGTTTCGCTGCCTTCGTAGAACTCGGCCAACGCGGCCTTTTCTTTTTCTCCGAGCTGTTCATACGAGGACGCCCCCAGTACCAAGAACAATCGGTTACGCAGTGCCGCACGAAGCTGCTCGAGTCTGACCGGCGAATTCCGATACAGCGTCAAGACTTCGCGGCGTTTGCGTTCGCGTTGGTCATCCGTCGCCACGCGATCGGGAACTTGAAAGGTCACCCGACTCATCAAGTCACGCGCCGGAATCGCGCCCATCCGATAGGCGAACGTCGGTTGCCATGTGCGACAGGAGGCTAGCAACACCACCGCCGCGACGAACGCGAGCGCAAACCGGATTGCAAGATTGCTCTTATCGCTCTTATCCCACCACGTCACCCATTTGGGCTTAGGGATACCGAGCGATTCGATGCGTTCTTTACCCGCACGTTGAGTTTTTGCAGTGCTCATGATGATCTCTCGAGCTCGCTCATTGAGAACCGTCAGGGCTGGAATTCATCGCCCCGTTGTGTGTCTCCCGCCGTTCAGACGCTTCGTAGGCATTCACGATCGCCTGCACCAATCGGTGACGAACAATATCATGTGCCCCCAATCGAATCACGCTGACGCCGTCGATAGCGCTGAGTCGGTACAACGCATCATGCAGGCCGCTCCGCACGCCCCGTGGCAAGTCCAACTGAGTCGCATCACCACTGACGACCATCTTGCTCCGTTCGCCCATTCGGGTCAGGAACATTTTCATCTGAGCGACGGTCGTGTTTTGGGCTTCGTCCAAAATGATGAACGCATCATTGAGCGTTCGACCACGCATGTAGGCCAACGGGATGATTTCGATCACGTCTTGCTCCATCAACCCACGGGCTTGGTCGAAATCGACCATCTCGCCGAGAGCATCCATCAGCGGACGGAGGTACGGATTGAGTTTCGCACGCAAGTCGCCCGGCAGGAAACCGAGACTCTCTCCCGCTTCGACGGCAGGACGGACGAGCACGATCTTGCGGACCTGACCTGATTTGTAAGCTTCGACTGCTGTGGCAACAGCAAGATACGTTTTACCGCAGCCCGCGGGCCCGGTCGCAAAAGTTAAGTCATGCGTCCGGATCGCTTCAACATATTTGGCTTGCCCAGGCGTCCGCGGTGTGATCTTGCGGCCGGCGTGTTGGATGTCGATCTTCTCGCTGCTCGGCCGGGCCGGCACGCCATTTTCAACGATCGCACCTTCTTCGGTCGCAGCGGTTTCGACATCGCCGACGGTCAACTCACGTTTCTTTCGCGCGATCACGCGAAGTCGCTCCAACGTGCGCGTCGCGGCGCTAACCTTTGTTTCTTCTCCCGCTACCCGAACACGTCCATCACGGTGCGTGATATCGACACCAAATAGACGGCGGAGTTTGCGGACGTGCTGGTCACGGGGACCAAACAGCATCAGGACTTCGTCAGGACCCGCTGTCGAAATCGTAGCTTCGCTCATAACGGGCTTCACTGGACAACCACGACGGATGAATAGGGAACGTTGATCTGACGACTCTCGTTTCGAGGAAAGGAAGTAACCAACACGGGGAACTGGCTCCGCGTGATTCTAAACGACACCGGAAACACTCGGCACGTTCGATTCGACGTTAACCGCCATTTTACCGCAACCCGCAACCGAGGTCATGCCACGGCCGCGAAACACAGAAAAGCTGGCAAAGACGCGAAAATCAGGCTATCCGTCACATCCCAAATGCCACCCAGCCCGGGCAACAAATTTCCGGAATCTTTCGCCCCACAGGCCCGTTTTACTAAGGATTCAGCTAAGTCGCCGACCATCCCGCAAATCGCCAGCAGCGGTCCGAGCACCAGTGCCAGCCACAAAGGTGGTGCTGACGCCGCCCCCGAGATCGCAGGAAAAAGATACGTGATACAGGCCGCCGCGACCAAGGTGGAAACAACAATTCCGCCGATCGAACCCTCCCAGGTTTTGCCGGGGCTCAACCGGGGGATCAGTTTCCGCCGTCCGATCGCTTTACCGGTAAAGTAGGCACCCGCATCGGTACTCTTGGTGATCGCGATCATGCTCAGCAACGCCACTAGCCCCCAATTGCCCTCGCCGAGCCCACGCATCATCACCAATAAACTCATCGGCAACCCGACGTACGTGGCCGTGAACACGCTCGCGGTCAGACGACGCAAAACACCCGACGGATCCGAACCGACCGAATAGTCCTTCATTTCGTCTAAGAAAAAAATCATCGTGGCCAAGATTCCCGCCAACGTGATCCAGCCCATCTGGCCAATTGGACAATCCACCGGATAGGGTTCAATCGAGTCGGGCATCCAAGCGGCCAACGCATTCCAAAGGATCGAAACGTACGGCGCCGATGTCACCAATGTCGTTGCGACCAGGATCACGCCGCGGTGCACCGGAAATCCCGCCCGCAGCAGCAAGCCACCCATATCCCAAGCGGTCCCGAGTGCATAAAACAACAACAACGGGAACAGGAACAAACCCGGTGCACCGGAGACCGAGTAGTTCGCATCGGCGAACAACGACGCCACGGCGAAGATTATCAGAATCGCGCTAGTGCGAAGACGATCGAGGAGCAAGGAGTAGCTGGGGTCTGGAAGGAGTCGAACAGGCGTTTTCCCTCGCCGGTTAGCACCGAGCAAGAGAACCGGATGGAGAGGTGGTTAAGCAGGTCAGCGGTGATTCTGAACTCGAAGAAGTCATCACGTCTTTCGTCCAGCCCACGCTTCTCCAAAAGTCATTAAGACGAGTCGTTGCAATCACCCGACGCGTCAGCGTCGAACGAATCATGATCCATTTTTCCGCATTGAAGCAGCGGGTTTGTAGACGAGCGTCACCGCGAAATTCGCACTTCGCGTTTTCAGCTAATTGTTGAATCTTGGATCTCGATTCAATCAATTCGCCGTCGCAGAGCTTCGCAATTGCGAAGCATCACTCGCTCTCCCATGGGACATCGATTTATTTACTGCGGGATATCCAAAGTAGCGGAACGGCGCGAGACGTCCGGTGACTCGGGACCGGACGGCTTGCGCCGTTCCGCTAAAAAGAGCACTAAAACAATCAACGTCCCTGGGAAGAGCGAAACAATTCAACTTTAACAGCAATCCGCCGAAGCGATGTTTGCCAAGACTAGCCGACGAGAGCGGTGAGTGCTTCCAACGCTTTGGCGTAATCCGGTTCCTGAGTCACTTCTGAAACGATCTGCTTGTAAACGACTTTGCCGTCGGCATCGAGCACGAGGACGGCGCGGCTGAGCAATTTCAGCTCTTCGATTTCCAACCCGTAAGCTTCACCAAATTCGTGAGTTTGGTAATCGCTGGCGGTACGCATCGAAATATTTTCGGCGCCGCAGAAGCGGACTTGCGCGAACGGCAAATCGCGGCTGACGGTGACGGCGTTGATCTTGTCACCTAACTCACCGAGCTTTTCGTTGAAAGTCTTGGTTTGGACCGCACAGGTCGCCGTGTCCAGGCTCGGCACGACGCTGAGGATCGTCGGCTTGCCCTTCAAATCGGCCAGTGTGAGTTCCTTCAGACCTTCGTGTGCGTAGTGCAGTTTGAAATCCGGTGCGGTCTGGCCGATCGCCAGATCGCTACCTGCCAACGTCATCGGGTTGCCTTTGAATGTGATCACTCCGCTCTGACTCATCAGAATCGACTCTCGTATACGTGGGTTTATTCTTTTCGGACTGAGCGAGGGGTTCGCTCAGATCGCTAGAGTATGGCTGTCGGAGCCGAGATCGGGAAGCGGGCGGCTGATTCGACGCAATCTCGCTACCCGGGTCGCCAGGCTCGGATGCAGCCAACTGAATTTCCGCGAGGACGGGTGATCCGCCGTCACACGGGTCAGCGCGTCCGCCATCATTTCGGCAGCCATTTCACGTGTCATCGGCACGTCGAGCATCCCCGTGGACTGTCCCGTCGGTTCCCCGGATTCGGTCCTCCGCCGCTCGCGATCGCGGGAGGCGTCACACGCCCGCACCGCCAAACGGCACGCCGTGGCATCTGCGTCGAGCTCGGACAAATGGCTGACCGTGCCGAGCACGACGACCGTCGTGATCAGCCCCAATGCACCGCCAACGGCCGCACCCATCGAAGGAGTCAACCACTGACTGTCGATCAGGATCGCACTGGACCAACTCGACACGACCCAAGCGGGCAAAATCGCCGCCATCCGGATCGGCACGTGAAATCGACGCACGTGAGCGATCTCATGCATCACAACCATTAACCGTTGACCACGCGGTAACTCATCGAGCAATCGGTCAGACAATAACAACAATCGGCCCGGCCGTACGATTCCGGCTACCATCGCGTTAAGCAACCTGCCGCCGGTGTTCCAACGGGCTGTTTTCATCCCGAAAAGTCGGTGAGTCGAGATCCCACAACGTTGCAACCATGTTTCGACTTCCCTGCGATGAACGTCAGAAACCGGCTCGGTCTTTGCAATCAGGCGGACCAAGTATGGCAGGGCAACGGCAATCGCTGCCACACCGAGACCGATCAGCCACCACACTAAATTGCCGGAGTTTCCGCCGCCAATCGCGTCCGGGTCAGTGAAATAATCTGTTTGAACTTTTCCCGCGATATCACCGAGGCTGAGAAAGACGAGCGTCGGAAGGATCAACCAAGCAGGGCCGCTCCGCATCATCTGCGTCATCGCACCGAGAGCCTTCTTCACCGATTTCTCCTGGATGCCGATGATCGCGGCAAACCAATATTCGGCTGACCAAGTCGCCAAGAGCAGCGTCAATCCCGGCGCGAGCAACCCGATCGCTTGGAACGCCATGCTGTCCTCAAGGATCGGCTGGACTCGCAACCAGGCCGACAATGAGAAGCCGTAGTGGCACAACAGCGTGATCGGCAGCGCGAACCAGCGGAAGGTTTCCATCTGCATCCGCAGAAAACCGACCGCCTCGCCATATTCGAGCGACCCGCGAATGACCTGACGGGCCAACAGCCGAGCGGCGATATGAGCGAGCAAAACCCAGCCCGACACCAACAAAACGCTCGCCATAACGGCACGCGACGACGGTTCGGCTACGGCGGGCGAGGAGCCGCACATGAGCGAAACGATGACCAACAAGAAAATGTAAAGCGTCAAGAGGCTACTCACTCGGTGCGTCACGAAAGAAACCACCACTGACGCGCAATCGGCGAACCGAAAACGAGCCGCACTGGCCGCGTAGCCTCCATCAAAGCCTACGATCGCCGACCGTGAAGGACTTTTCCGACAAAATCACCCCGAATTGCCCCTCCACAGAACCGAATGCAACGATTCTAAGGCCCAGCCTTCGACTGTCGCCCATTTGCTCCGCAAATGGACTCCGCAATCCAATCTCCATTTGCGGGACGCGTCGATTTAATGACTCAAGCATTTCAGATGAAAAGGAACGATGGACGTCCATCGTGAGGACTAGACGGATTACGCCGTTCTGGTTCATTGGAAATCCTGCAGTAGTTAAGACGTCGCCCGCAAATGGTTTACTCAACCTAACTTTCATTTGCGGAGCAAATGGGCGACGAACTAACAATATGTGCCACTCGCTTCAGAACGTTGGAGTCACCTTCGAGTGCGAAATCACGCTCTACTGCGGTCTGGCGACTGTCGCCCATTTGCTCCTCAAATGGACCACTCACTCGATTCTCCAATCTCCCTTTGCTCGGGAATTCGATTGTTTTAGTGCTCTTATGAGCGGAACGGCGCGAGCCGTCCGGTCCCGCGTTCCCGGACGGCTCGCGCCGTTCCGCTACTATTGAAATCCCGCATTCATTAAATCGACGTCCCCCGCGAATGGGCTCCTCACCCCAATCTCCATTTGCGGATAGGGTGTGAATCTATTCGCCGGAGGCGAATCTATGTGGCCGTTTGCTCCGCAAACGACGCTTACGGGAACGCTCATTCGCGGAGCGAATCGCCACGTGGATAAGTTCACAACCTAGGAGCAAATGGGCGACACTTTAACTTCCCAGTTGACGAAGCAAATTCACCGATTCGTCGTTGACCCCGCCGCTGTACCGAATCGTGGCATATTTTCGGTACCATTCTGCTGCACGAGAGGAATCCGGGACACTTAGTTGACCTTCCAGCCGACTGGCGAACTGGTGCATCGTTTCGTGTGGCTGGCGGTCGACGCCAGCTTTTCGCCATCGACGATCCATTTGCGCAAGCATCTCTTGGATCTGCTGAACTCTCGGATCGCCCGACATTTCCGCCACTGCCAGACGACGACGCTGAGCAAACCGCATCATCAACCAACCGGCAGCCAACAACGCCAACACGCCCGGAACAATTGGATTGAGCAACAAGCTCAACACCATCCACACCAATCTGCCAATGCCTCCCATTCGGATCGATGCGACCAACTGGGCCCACCACGCTTGAACCGCATCCCAAAGCTGGCTTGCACCTGAAACCTGGGTCGACTGAGGCACACCGCTAGCCGGAGTCGCTTCGACGAGCACCCAACCGCGTTCAGGATCGTAGGCTTCCGCCCACGCATGTGCGTCTCGATTTCGTGCCAACCAATAATCGCCATAGTCGTTCTTCTCAACCGCGATCAGCCCGGTCACATAGCGGCACGGTACTCCGACGGATCGCAGTAACACAGCCGCGCCACTGGCGAAGTACTCACAATGCGCCGGTGGACGCTCCAACAGGAAATACGCGATCGGATCGGTCGCGTCCGGAATTTCGATACCGAATTGATACTGGTAATGATCGAGAAAGAAATTCTCGACCGCAGCGATCTTGTCCCCCGTCGTGACCGCTTCGCCGATCACCTCCCGTGCCAGCTCGCCGATGCGTGGATCGAGGTCATCGGGAAGCGCGGTCAACGTCAACCAGTCTTTCGGCCTCAACTTGGGCTTGTCGATCGAGTCCACACCATCGGCCCGCAAACGCCATGTCCGATAAGGGGTCTCCGGCGGCATCATGTCCGCGGTGACGATGCGATGGATATCGATCGACAAACGGTCCACCGGCGCACGCACTTTACTGACCCCCAACGGGGTAAACAGCACCTCGCGGTAGGGCTGACTGGGCCAGATATCGAGCGGCAATTGGCTCTCGCCGGTTTGATCAGCCACCGCTTGGGTCAGATCAAACGTCGCGCCACCAACGCCCCCCCCGAGAACACTCGCCTCGTCCGTTTTGCTCAACGGTGTCAGCGGGATCGCTCTCGCTTCTCGCTGCCACTGACCTTGTCGATAATATCCAAACGCTTTCCCACGGAGATATCCGGGCATGCTGTCGGCGTACACCCGCAGTGCAACACGATCTCCAGACAGGTCTTTTTGACGGGCAACACTCCCGATCCGTCCACTGCCTGAGAAGCCCGCTGAATCCGGCCGCAGCGACGGATTGATGAACGCGTTCATGGTGTCTTCGATCTGCCGGGCGTATCGATACAAACCACTCGCCGAAACCCAGCCCACCGTCGCGCAAAAAATAGCAACCGAGATGAGCCAAACGACGTGCCGGACCGAAAAACGTCCGCCGCCACCACCCCCAATGCGGCGACTCGCAAAGTAATAGCCGATTGCGAGCATCACCAGGGCGAGCGAGAGCAATTGATAAATCACACGTCCCGAAGGATCCACCCGGACGTCCCCGATAAAAACGACCGCCGCGATTGCGAGGATTGGCAGAAACGATGGCAGTCTGTCGTCTTTATTGATCGCAAAAAAAAGAGCGATTTGGTAGACCAACAGATACTCCGCAATCAGCACCGCGTCGGGGATGAGAAAGCTCGACTTGCCCGCCGCCCACGACAACGGCAGAACGGTACGTTGGATGACGAACACGATCACCAGCAGAATCGGTAAACGCTGAACCACGCGTTCGGACAAAAACCGATTTTGCGTAAACGTCGCAACGATCACTAGCACGATCGCGACGGTCGAAAAAACAGGCGTGCGAAAGAAGTAACCTAACGCGCTGGCCTGCAGCACCACCAACGCCGCGGCAACCATTCGTTGCACCCGAGCAGACGGGATGTGTGCCTGTGATGGAATCACTTGGGAAGATGTGACTTGGGTCATAGTGACTCGATCCCTCCATCACGGACTTCTCGAATCCCCAACTGAACCACATCGCACTCGTCAAGATCGATCGGTGCGGTCGTTTCGCCATCGCGTACGATAAAGATTTTCACGCGGCATCCACGCTGCATCGCCACCCGCACGAGTTCGCGTCGTGACTCGTCCCAATCGAGAAAAACACCGACGACGGTTGAAATATTCGTCAGTTCATCCGCCAGCGCAGGTGCCACAGTTCCAAACGGATTCTTGCGACAGGCGTCGACGCCGGCAACGATTTCCAAAACGTTGTCAAAGTGCGCGGTGTGTCGGCCCGACCGAAAGACGTACAACTCCGGGCCAGCGGCAAACAGATCGATCAAATACTCACTACGTGACAACGCGTCCGCGATCGCGGCCGACAAACTGATCGCCGCTTCGAGATCTAGAAAACCCTCTTTCGCGGGCTTTCGTCCCGGCGGAACAAACGTATCCAGCACCAACGCCACCCGGCAGTAATATTCCTCGTGGTACTCACGAACGATCGGACGCCCCAACCGGGCCCACGAACGGTAATCAATCCGCCTCGCCGAGTCGCCCGAAACGTATTCGCGGTTGCCGATGTACTCGGGCGACTCGCCGATATTCGACGTCAACGCAACGCCGCCGGGCTGATAGCGTGCTCCGACGGGCAGATCGAGCCCAAACAACGGTTGAAAGCTAGGCAAGACGAGCAACGTTGGCTTTTCGGATTCACACCGCCCGTCGCGAAACAGATGAAACGGAAACGTCGAAAACGCACGCGGCCGTGGCAGGATATGGACTCCACGACGGCAAGCCCGCATCGGCAGTGACGTGGTGAGGGAATCGCCCGCCGCGATTTCGGCGAACGTGGTTTCCGGCTCGAGCATTTCGATGTCCGCAGGCAGACCAAAAATCGCCACACCGACGTCGTACGCAGCACGTTTGCCGCGATTGATAATCGTCAGGTTCGCGTGGAACGATTCGCCGGCCGTCGTCCGATCGGGAAAGTCGTGCAGCACTTCGAGACGCGGACGCGTTGCCGCACCGACAAACCGGTCGATAAAGAAGAACGCCGTCAACGCACAGAATACTTGATAGATCGGCGTCTCCACCGACGCACTGCCGATCATCGCCGAAAAGATCAATCCCGCGCACAACCACTTGCCTGCGGTCGTGAATCGAAACAGCCACAGGAATCGCGAATAACGATACACAAATGACCATTCCCAATTCATGACGGAACTTTCACCCGCGCGAGAATCTCGGCAACCATTTCGCTCGCCGATGCACCGCTGTATTTGGCTTTGGGCGTCATGATCAATCGGTGCGACAACACATAAGGCGCCAACCGCTGAACGTCGTCGGGCAGAACATAGTCGCGTCCCGCCGCGAACGCCGCCGCTTGGCTAGCTCGAAACAACATCAACGATCCCCGCGGGCTGACACCCAACTTCAATCTCGGGTCGACGCGTGTTTGTTGAATAATGTCAACGATATAACGTGAGATGCTCTCGTCGACGCGGACGTTGCGCACCATCGACTGAAACGCCACCACGTCTTCTTTCGAGAGCACGGACTGCAAGCTTTCGAGCGGATGCGTGATTGCTTGGGCGTGCAGAATCTTGACTTCGGTATCCGCGTCGGGATAACCGAGTTCCAATTGCACGAGGAACCGATCCAATTGGGCTTCGGGCAACGGGTACGTCCCGTGGAACTCTACCGGGTTCTGCGTCGCCAACACGAGAAAGGGCGACGGCAGGTCGTGTTGCACGCCCTCGATCGTCGCATGCATTTCGCTCATCGCTTCGAGCAACGCCGACTGCGTCCGGGGCGACGCCCGGTTAATTTCGTCGGCCAGCAACACGTGGCAAAATACCGGCCCGGGACGAAATGAAAACGTGCCTTCGTTTGGATTGTAGATCGAGGAGCCGAGAATATCGGCCGGCAACAAATCTGGCGTGAATTGAACCCGGTGAAACTGCACATCGATCGCTTTGGCGACCGCCTTGGCCAGCGTCGTCTTGCCCACCCCCGGGACGTCTTGCATCAACACCGACCCGTTGGACAACAACGAGATGACCAACACCTCGATGCATTCACGATTGCCCTGAATGATTCCGGCGAGTGAGTCGGTCAGTGCGGCGATCTTTTCCTGTGCGTGCTGCATCCTGCTGTTTTCCTCATTCGACGTCGCGTCTGATCCCGCGAACCATCTCGCGGTCAATGCATCTGGAAGGTTATAGGCTACCCGATGTCACCGAGGCGTTGTGTCCAGTTCACACCCCCTGACTCGCGGCGGCTGATACTTAGCGTCTCCAATTTGCGTCGTTCACGGGGGGCCTGTGCGGGACTCTTCCCAAACCCGTCCGGGCCAACCGAACCGGCCCTACTTGAGACGGCACCGGTTCGTTACGATTGTTGGTACCAGGTCGAATTTCCCTATCCGTCTTTTCCTTCGCTGTGTTGATTTCCCGCATGACCGCGTCTGAATCGGCTACCGCCGCCCCGAACCGCTTCGATTCCATCCCGCTGGCACCTCCCGATTCGATTTTGGGACTGACCGAAGCATTCTTGGCAGATCCCCGCACCGAAAAGATGAACCTGACGGTGGGTGTCTACAAAGACGCGTCGGGTCTGACCCCGATCTTGAAGTGCGTCAAAGCGGCTGAACGAAAACTGGTTGAAACCGAGAAAACCAAGGGATATCTCCCAATCGACGGGTTCCCCGACTACCGCTCGCACGTCCAGAAACTGGTCTTCAGCGATCAAATTCCCGCCGATCGGATCGCGATGGTGCAGGCCCCCGGCGGCACCGGCGCCCTCCGCGTCGCGGGCGAGTTTTTGGCTACCCAATGTTCACCCACGCGGGTGTTTTTGCCCAATCCGACGTGGGCAAACCACAACGCGATCATGCGATCCGCTGGTTTGGACGTCGAAACCTATTCGTATCTCGCCAACGACCGACGCAGTCTCGATTTCGACGCGTTGCTCGACGACCTGAACACGAAAACCCGTCCCGGGGACGCGGTTTTGATGCACGCCTGCTGTCACAACCCTACCGGCGTCGACCCGACGGCGGATCAGTGGAAAGAAATTGCCAAGGTGATGGGTTCGCGGGGTCTGATCCCGCTTCTCGACTTTGCTTACCAGGGTTTCGGAGACGGACTCGACGAAGACGCCGTGGGACTTCGCACGATTCTCGGACAATGCCCCGAAGCGATCGTGTGTTCTTCGTACAGCAAGAACTTCGGCCTCTACAGCGAACGAGTTGGCGCGGTCGGACTCGTGGCCGCCAATGCGGCAGCAGCCACCGCGGCACTGAGCCAACTGAAAGTCACCGTGCGGGCCAACTACAGCAATCCACCGCGTCACGGCGGGGCCATCGTCGCCACGATCCTCGACGACGACGAACTGACCCAGATGTGGAAGAGCGAACTCGAAGAAATGCGTCTTCGTATCACCCATCTCCGCACCCAGTTTGTCGAAGGCATGTCAAAACAAGCCGGTGCACCGGACTTCTCATCTCTGTTGAATCAGAAAGGAATGTTCTCCTATAGTGGCCTGACGGCGATGCAAGCCGACGAACTTCGCAGCAAACACGGCGTGTATGTCGTGGGCAGCGGTCGGATTAACGTCGCCGGAATGGATGAGAAGCGAATGGATTGGCTCTGCAGCGCCGTTGCGGATGTGGTCGGGTAGGGGTTTTCGACTAACTCTCGAGTTGCCCGTGCTGGACTCGGTTACATTAAGTTGGCGTGAGGTCGGTGTGCGATCCGTTCCTCGATTTTTTCGAAGAGCGATGAACCTGGTGGTACGCGCCACCTGTACAACACCCGTCAAGGCCGCGTGTCATCGATCAACAATCGGTTGACGCGTGACGAGTAGCTTTCCCCCGAACTCCGAATTTCAAAGCAATGCCTCCTGAACTGCGACGTCTGTTTGCGATTCTCGCCGTGGTGGTCATGGGGATCGCTGTCGTTTGGGCGACCCGTTTTGATTCGATGCCGCCCGCCGACTTCAGCATCCAAAACGGCACCGACCCCAAAACGCTCGACCCGCACCGCGCCACGGGGCAGCCTGAAAGCCGCATCCTGTTTGGGATTTTCTCGGGGTTGTTGCAAATGCTCCCCGATGGCGATCCGGATCCTGAAACAGGGCTGCAACCGATGTCGGCCCAACCCGCCGTCGCGAAGAGCTATGAAGTCTCCGATGACAAACTGACCTACACGTTTCATCTGCGAGACGATGCGGTGTGGTCAGATGGCGTGCCGATTACGTCGGCCGATTTTGTTTGGTCGTGGACGCGGATGCTGCACCCCGCCACAGCCTGTGAATACAACTTTCAATTGTTCAGTGTCCCCTTTGCCGAACAATTCAGCTCCGGAATTGTCAACGTCGGCGACCGCTGCGAAGTCGAACTGTTCGATCGGCCGAACCCCGATGGAACCACCGAAGCGGACACCGGCGAACTGAACATTCAAAACTTCCCTCGCGGCACGATGCTGTATGGTACTCTACGCGAGATCCGAAAACCGAGCGAGCCGGAATTCGACGACAGCGTCAGCGAAGAGGACCGCGAAGACGCGATGGTGAAATGGCAGGAAAAGTGGGTCTACGTTCTCGACATTGCAAACGTGTCTGACGACGGCGAAGTCGATTGGGATGGGCCGACGACGACTCAAACCTTCACCGCCCACGCGAACTCACCGATCGCGGAACCCGACACGCGGCGGATTCACAACGTCTTGGTCGCGTTCTCGAAACTCGGTGGCGTCGAAACGCCCGATGATCGCACGTTGGTCGTTAACCTCAAAGATCCGCTGCCGTATTTCCCATCGCTGACGGCGTACTATCCGCTGTTTCCGGTGCCGCGGCACACGATCGAAAAACACGGGATGCCGATGTGGACGAAAGCGGAAAACATCGTTTCCAACGGTGCCTACGTCGTCGGACTGCGTCGGTTGCGAGACCGCGTTCGCCTCGTCAAAAATCCGCGTTGGTTCGCTGCCGATGAAGTCGCGATTGAAACCATCGATGCACTGTCGACCGAGGGTCAAAACACGGCGCTGAACATGTACGAGACCGGTCAAATCGACTGGGTCACTGATCCGCCGACGGCATTGATGGAAACGCTTAAGAAACGCGACGACTTCTATGCCGCGCCGATGTTGTCAGTTTACTTCTTCCGGATGAACACGACGCGCAAACCACTCGACGATCCACGTGTTCGCCGCGCCCTTGCGATGGCGATCGATCGGCAACAGATCGTTGATCAAGTCGCCAAGGCGGGGCAAGTTCCGGCTTACGCGTTGGTGCCTCCTGGAATCGCCGGCTATGAACCGCCGCCGGGATTCAAGCCGGACATCGAAGAAGCCAAACGGTTACTCGCCGAAGCGGGATTCCCGGGCGGCCGAGGCATGCCCAAGGTCACCGTGCTTTACAACACGAGCGAAGGACACCGGGCGATTGCGGAAGTGATCCAACAGCAACTGCAAAACAACCTCAACGTCAAACTTGAACTGCAGAACATGGAGTGGGGCAGTTTTCTGGATAAGACCAACCAACTCGATTACGACATCGCGCGAGCTGGCTGGATCGCCGACTACGCGGACCCGAACACGTTCCTCGATCTTTGGCTAACCGACGGACCGCAGAACAGCACGGGATGGTCCAACGCCGAGTTCGACCGGCTGCTCAAAGCCGCCGCGGCTGAAAGTGACATGGCCACGCGAATGAAATACCTGTCCGACGCCGAAGCGATTTGGATCGAGGAGATGCCCGTCATTCCGCTGTATTTCTACGTCGGCATCAACATGGTGAAGCCTCGTATCAAGGGCTTCTTCCCCAGCCCACAGGACCTCCACCCGTTGCATTTGATGAGCATCGATGATTCCGCCGATCCCAAAGTCGCCACCGACCGGCAGGTGACACCGCGGGTCGTCGCGAGCAATCCACCCGACCTCGCTGTTCCGTCTCAGCGGACGTCTGTTTCGATCAAGCCAATCGCAGAAAGGGCATCAGCCAAGTGAAAGATTTACTCAGCTATGCGATCCGACGATTCGGATGGATGCTACTCACGGTGTGGGCGGTTTACACCGTTTCGTTTGTTCTGATGCGGGCGGTGCCCGGGAACCCGTTCAGTAGCGAGCGGACGGTTCCGCCAGCGATCGAGCGACAACTGCGAGCCCGATACAACCTCGACGCCCCGCCGATTGAACAGTACACGGATTACCTCGTCGGCATCGTTACCCGCGGTGACCTCGGCGTTTCGATCCGATTGGAAGACTACACGGTCAACGAAGTTCTCGCCGAAGGATTTCCCGTCTCCGCTTCGCTCGCCATTTTGGCTCTCGTGTTCGCCCTCACCCTCGGGGTCACCGCCGGCGTGGTTTCCGCGGTTTACCGGGGTTCAATCGGCGACGTGGCGTTGATGGCCACGGCGGTGTTGGGCATCGCGATCCCGAATTTCGTTTTAGCGTCGCTGGCGATCTTGCTGTTTGTGTTCTTGATCCCGATCTTTCCGGCGGCCGGATGGGGGACGCTCCGCCAAGTCGCCTTGCCCGCCCTCTGCTTGGGTGCCCCCGTCGCCGCCTACGTCGCACGACTAACGCGAGCGGGAATGCTCGAGGTGCTCGGCCGCGAACACGTGCGAACCGCGTTCGCGAAAGGGCTCCCCAAAAGCACCGTGATTCTGAAACACGTTTTACCGGGTGCGTTGTTGCCGGTGGTTTCCTACCTCGGCCCGGCAACGGCCAGCGTGCTGACGGGATCACTCGTGCTCGAAAAAATCTTTGCCCTGCCCGGTATCGGCAGCCACTTCATCTACGCCGCCACACAGCGTGATTACACGCTCGCGATGGGCATGGTGTTGACATACACGGTGCTGCTGTTCGTCATGAATTCGCTGGTCGACTTGTCATACGCTGTCATTGATCCGCGGGTGAAATTGCAATGAGTGATTCTCCTCCCCCTTCACGTCCCGTCGCAGGGCCTGATGAAGCCGCGTTGGCTCGCATCCTGCAAGAGTCTCGTGAAATCCGTGGTGTTTCGTTGTGGCAAGATGCGTGGCGTCGCCTGCGTCGCAACCGCGCCGCGATGGCCTCGCTGGTGTTTCTGATCACGTTGATGCTCGCCGCGATCTTCACACCGCTCCTGCCGCTGCAAAGTCCAATCGACAAGGACCTCAACAATCGCAGGTTCCTGCCTCCCAACGCCGAATCGGTTGTCATGGGCAGTCGACCGGGACTGAAGTTCGAAGACGGTCGTCTCACCGCGCAGCTCGCCAAATATCAGGCCGAGATCGCTGAGCAGCGAGCAGAAATCCTCGCGATCAGCGATCCGGTTGAACGTGCCGAACAACTCGCTGCCTTCGATACACGGTCGTCCGTCGAGCATCCGTTCAATCAATTATGGAATCAGCTCGGTCCGGTCGCGTTCACGATGTGCCGCATCCGCGTCGCGATCTTTGGTGATTGGGCGGTGCCGTCACTGTTTGGCACCGACAAACTCGGTCGAGACTTGCTCTCGCGAGTCTTCTGGGGTTCCCGCGTCTCACTCGTCGTCGGCATCGTCGCCACGATCGTCAGTTTGATCATCGGGGTCAGCTACGGTGCGATCGCCGGCTATCTCGGCGGAACCGTCGACGCGATCATGATGCGATTTGTCGACATGCTGTATTCGATCCCGTTTATCTTCGTCGTGATTTTCCTGGTTACCTTTTTGGGCGAAGACAGCGTCAAGAAAATTCTTGATGATTACGGAATCGAACAGATCACGATTTTCTACATCATCATCGGTGCAATCTACTGGCTCACGATGTCACGCGTCGTTCGCGGCCAGGTCCTTTCGCTGCGACATGAACAATTTGTCGAAGCGGCACGGACGGTCGGTGCCTCTCCCGCTCGGATCATTTTCCGGCACGTCGTACCCAACACGCTGGGCGTTGTGATCGTTTACCTGACGCTGACGATCCCGTCGGTGATGCTGTTCGAGGCGTTTCTATCGTTTCTCGGCCTGGGCGTCGCTCCACCTGACGTTTCGTTGGGATTGCTTCTCAACGATGGCGTTGAGGCGCTCTCGATCGTGGAACTGTTTTGGTGGGTCGTGGTGTTCCCCGGTGCAGCGCTCGCGTTGACGCTGTTTGCACTTAATTTCTTAGGCGATGGCCTCCGTGACGCCTTGGACCCGAAGATGAAAAATCGATCATGACGCAAACGGAATCGACCCCAGCAACGACCAGTTCTGAATCGTCCGACGACGCGATCTTGAGCGTGAGCGATCTGCACGTCAGCTTCAAGACCGACGAAGGCATGGTCCGCGCGGTTCGCGGCGTCTCGTTCGACGTCCGTGCCGGAGAAACCGTCGCGATCGTGGGCGAGAGCGGCTCGGGCAAGAGCGTGACGAACCTCGCGATGATGGGATTAGTCCCCAAACCGCCTGGCAACGTTGACAGTGGCAAGGCGATGTTCGGCGGCCGCGATCTTCTTACGATGTCCGACCGAAATTTGCAGGACATCCGAGGGCGACACATCGCGATGATCTTCCAAGATCCGATGACGGCGCTGAATCCGTTGATGACGGTTGAGCAACAACTCACCGAGATGACACGATTGCACCTAAGCCTGACGCGTCAAGAAGCACGCAAACGAGCCGTTGAGATGCTTGGTTTGGTCGGCATCACGGCTCCCGAAAAGCGACTGCGTGATTACCCACACCAATTCAGCGGCGGGATGCGACAACGCGTGATGATCGCGATGGCGTTATCGTGCGAACCCGAATTGTTGATCGCGGATGAACCAACGACGGCGCTCGACGTGACCATCCAGGCGCAGATCATGGAACTGCTCGCCGACCTGCAGGCGCGCAAAGGCACCGCGATCGTGCTGATCACTCACGACCTCGGCGTCGTCGCGGGAGTCGCCGATCGCGTGTTGGTGATGTACGCGGGACGGATCGTTGAGAGAGCGGACGTGCGGACGCTGTTCGCCAACCCGCAACACCCTTACACGATCGGACTGCTCGGCTCGCTACCCAACATCGAGTCCAATCGTGACGAACCGCTCGCCGCGATCCCCGGACAACCGCCTGACCTTTCGCAGCCGATAGTCGGATGTTCGTTCCGCGACCGATGCCCACATCGTTTCGAACGCTGCCAAACCGACGATCCGGTACTGACATCGCGGGGTGCCTTGGAAAGCGAACCCCATATGGCCGCCTGCCACGCTGACCTGACCAACGCGGACGCAGAGCACGCGGAGGCGCAGCAATGAGCGAAACACAAACAAACACCGACACTCCGCTGCTGAGCGTCCGGGATCTGAAGGTTCACTTCCCGTTTCGACGAGGCTCGCTGCTGAATCCTCAAAAAGGGGTCATCCGCGCTGTTGATGGGATTTCCTTTGACATCGCTCGCGGCGAAACCCTCGGCCTCGTCGGCGAGTCCGGCTGCGGGAAATCGACGACCGCCCGAGCGATTATTAATTTGGTGTCGCCCACGAGCGGTGACGTGAAAGTTGATGGCGTTTCGATCGCGGGGATGTCTGACGCGGCAATGCTGCCTTATCGCAGGCGTGTGCAGATGGTTTTCCAAGACCCGTTTGCGTCACTGAACCCACGCATGACGGTGGGTGGCATCATCGGCGAACCGCTCGTCGTGCACTCGCTCGCACGTGGACGCGATCGCAAACTCGAAGTATTGCGTTTGATGGAACTTGTGGGACTCAATCCGCGATTTCTTAATCGTTATCCGCACGAATTCAGTGGCGGGCAACGACAACGGATCGGGATCGCACGTGCACTCGCCGTTCAACCGGACTTGATCCTGTGCGACGAACCGGTCTCAGCGTTGGACGTTTCGATTCAGGCGCAAATCATCAACTTGCTGATGGATCTGCAACAAAAACTCGGATTGTCCTATCTCTTCATCGCCCACGATTTGGCCGTCGTCCGTCACATCGCGACCCGCGTCGGAGTGATGTACTTAGGACGAATCGCTGAACTCGCCACCGCTGAAGAACTGTACGCCGGACCGAAACATCCGTACACAGAAGCGTTGCTGTCGGCCGTTCCGGTACCGGATCCCGAACTCGCGGCCAAACGTCAACGCATCGTTCTTTCGGGTGAGGTCCCCTCGCCAGACGTGTATTACCCGGGCTGTGCGTTCGCGGATCGTTGCCCCGTGAAGATCGAACGATGCCTCACCGACCGCCCAGCACTTCCAAATAAGAAACATGCGGCGGCATGTTGGGTGCGTGAAGAAGACGTCCAATTGGATCAGAGGTCGGTTTAACACCATTCGTGCGGGATACCGGCAAGCACCGCGTTCAGCGACTCCGATAGGGCTGATTTTATGCGGAGGGCGACTATGATGTTCGCTTCCCTGTTTTTCCGCGTAGAGGTCTGTCTGTGATTCGCTTCGTCCGGTTGGTCGCTTTGGTATGTGTTCTAGGTGGTTCGGTATCCGCTCAACCGCTGAGTAATCCAAAGCACAGCGACCCACGTGATCCCTTTTTCCCGATTCAACATTGGTTGCCGACACCGGGCGTTTATCGCACCGCATCGGGAGCACCGGGACCGTTCTACTGGCAACAGCGAGCCGACTATGAGATCGACGTCACGCTTAATGATGTTGACCATAGCATCAAAGGCGAGTGCCGCATCACGTATCACAACGTTTCGCCCGATACGTTGACCTACATCTGGGTCCAGCTCGACCAGAATCGGTTTCGCAACGATTCCGCCGCAATCACCACGCAGACAGCACCATCGCTCTCGGGCCGAACTCCGTTTTCATCCGTGCAAACGATGCTCGCGCAAGAAGCCTTTGACGGTGGCTACAAGATCGAATCTGTTTCCGAGATCAAAGCGGGCGGCAAGTCGCGATCTCGCACCGCCGAACCGACACCGCTGACCTATATGGTTGCCGACACGATGATGCGTGTCGATTTGCAAACGCCACTCGCCCCCGGGGAATCGACCACGATTGCAATCGCGTATCACTACAACATCATCGATGCCAAGATGATCCGTGCCCGAGGTGGTTATGAGCACTTCAAAGAGGACGACAACGCGATCTATGAAATCTCACAGTGGTTCCCGCGTGTTGCCGCTTATACCGATTACACCGGATGGCAGCATGACCAATTCCTCGGTGCCGGGGAGTTCACCTTGGAACTCGGTGATTACCGCGTCAGCATCACGGTGCCAGATGACATGGTCGTGACGGGCACGGGTACGTTATCGAACCCGGAAGCGGTCTTGAAGAAAGAATGGATCGAACGCCTCGATTCGATCCACGAGAACAACAAGCCGACCTTCATCGTCACGCCCGAAGAAGCTAAAGCGAACGAGACGGCGAAGTCAGGAAAATCGAAAGGTAAGAAACGAACTTCATCGAAGTCGTCTGCGAGCGACGCGACGAAGACCTGGGTGTTCACCGCCGACAACGTTCGCGATTTCGCGTGGGCAGCCAGCCGAAAGTTCATCTGGGACGCGATGCCGGTCAAAGTCGGTGATCGCACCGTGACGGCGATGTCGTTCTATCCCAACGAAGCCGAACCGTTGTGGAGCCAATATTCGACCGAATCAATCGCCCACACGCTCGAAGTCTACGGTCGCTACACGTTCGACTATCCCTACGACGTCGCGATCAGTGTCAACGGTCCCGTCTATGGGATGGAATACCCGATGATCTGTTTCAACGGCCCACGCCCCGAAGACGACGGCACCTATAGCAAGGCGACCAAGTATGGGCTGATCAGCGTCATCATCCACGAAGTCGGCCACAACTTCTTTCCGATGATCGTCAATAGCGACGAACGCCAGTGGACGTGGATGGACGAAGGACTCAACACGTTCTTGCAATATCTCGCCGAACAAGAATGGGAAGAAGACTATCCGTCGAGCCGCGGACCGGCGGAAAAGATCGTGCCATACATGCGTGGCGGGAACCAACGTCCGATCATGACGGGCAGCGACGAGATCTTGCAATTCGGCAATAACGGATACGCCAAACCGGCCGCGGCGCTGAACATCCTTCGTGAAACGGTTCTCGGACGCGAGCGATTCGATTTCGCGTTTCGCGAATATTGCCGCCGCTGGAAATTTAAACGTCCCACGCCCGCCGATTTCTTCCGCACGATGGAAGATGCCTCGGGAACGAATCTGGATTGGTTCTGGCGAGGTTGGTTCTACAGCACCGAGCATGTCGACATCGCGATCGATTCAGTTGAACTATTCGTGATCGACAGCGGCGATCCAGACGAAGCACACGAACGCAAACGTCGTGAAGATGACATGAGAGAGGAAACGCCCACGGATGAACGCAACCATGGACTCCGACGCCGGATCGAATGGCAACCGGGCCTCAAAGATTTTTACAACTCGCCTGAATACGACGAAGACAAAGTCGAAGAATCCGACCGCAAGACGTATCAGAAATTCCTCGACCGACTCGACGAAGAACAACGTGCCTTGCTGCAACGAACGACACAGTTTTATGTGATCAAGTTTTTGAATAAGGGCGGATTGGTGATGCCGATCCCGTTGCGGGTTTATTACGCCGACAACACGCAGGAGCAAATGATGCTGCCTGCGGAAATTTGGCGTAAAAACTCCAAAGAGATCAAAAAGCTGCTGCTGACCGAAAAGGAAATCGTGCGGCTCGAGATCGATCCCAAACGAGAGATCGCGGACACGAACACCGCCAACAATCATTGGCCGCCGAAGCTCGAACCCACCCGGTTCCAACTCTTCAAGGACGAGAAGAAAAAGAACGAGATGCAGAAGGCTCGTGGTGACGAAGACGAATCGGATGACGATTCTGACGAGGAAGATTCCGACAAGGACTCAAGCGACAAGAAATCGACTGAGAAAGAAACGGCGAAGAACCCCAACGGCAAAGAAGCCGCCGAACGCGGAACCGCTCCCAAACCTTCGGATATCGGTGAGGACGCGGAGTCCGCGAAACCGAAGCCCAACCGCAAACGCAAGCCAACCGCGAAGGAAACGAACGAAGGGAAGGCCGAATGATCGCTGCGTTCTTGTGCCTGGTCTCAGGCATGCTGATGCATCCGGCGGCGGAATCGCTCGCCGAAATGCAATGGAACACCGCAACCGATCGACTCGAGATCGCGTTGCGGTTACGGATCACGGATGAACAACAATTCATTCGTTCAGTGACAGAGGAAAGCGTCGACTCGCTGCTCGAAGACGGCGAAGCATTTGGGGATGCCGCGATCTCGGTGCTCGAACGCCGACTCGGATTCGGCAATCTGAGAGAGCTGAACACTCGGCAAGATGCCGCTAAGCTCCAATCAAAATATCACTGGGTCGGACGACGCAGCGAAGGTGGACATGCCTGGTGGTTTTTCGAAGTCACCCCAGCGGGCGGACGTCCAACACATCTCCGCTGCACGCTGTTCGAAAAGCGATCACGGGACGCCGACGTCCGTGATGCGGCATCGCACGATCACGTTCACGCGATCCCCGTGAGCACATTCCTCGTCTTGCCCGATGCGAAGCCTGCCGGCGAAACACCAGTCGCCGGGGCCGCCGATTCGCCCCCACCGCACTCGTTCGCGGTCACGCCAGAGCATCCGATCACAGAGATCGAATGGACGCGACCTGAACCTAGCGAGGACGCTGAGTAGCGGTTTTCGCCCATTGGAAGTTGGCAGGAACGGCATTCCGCCTATACTGGGCAGTTCGCAGGGGCGTCCTCGCACCACTCGGGCGTCCATTTTGGCTGCAAACCGCACCTCACCAACCTAATTTCAACGAATCACGCATGACTCTGGCCGACCAATACCTCTCCGATGGCTGCGCCATTTCCTTCGAATTGTTCCCGCCCAAGACCCCCGAGGGTATCGATTCGCTGTGCCAGAACGTTGAACGGTTGATGCAATTTCAACCTAAGTATTTCACATGTACTTACGGAGCGGGCGGATCGAGCCAACGGACGACGCTCGATGTCCTGGAGCGGGTCAAGCAAATCACCCAGCTTCCCGTCGCCTCGCACCTGACCTGCGTGGGTTCCAACACCGACCAATTATGCGAATACCTGCAACGGGCCACCGACCTCGGCGTCGATTACATCGTGGCCCTGCGTGGCGATCCGCCCAAAGGATCGACTGAATTTAGCGTTACCGAAGGTGGACTTCGGTATGCCAACGAACTCGTCGAGCTGATCCGTGAACGGTTCTCCGACCTGGGAATCGCTGTGGCGGGTTACCCCGAAGTTCACCAAGAAGCCGTTGATGCGAAAACCGACCTAGAAAATTTGAAACGGAAAGTCGATGCGGGCGCCGACATCGTCATCACACAATTGTTCTATGAGAACGCCGATTTTTATCGTTTCCGTGACGACTGCGTGCGTGCGGGCATTCACGTGCCGATCATTCCGGGCGTGTTGCCGGTGACGAATTTCAAACAAGCCCAACGGATCGCCGGCATGTGCAAAGCCGCAATTCCGGCCAGCTTGGAAACGGAAATGACGAAGGACGATTCAGCCGAACATCAATTCCGCGTCGGCGTCGAGCACGCTCGCAAACAGACGATCGACCTAATTGAAAACGGCGTGCCCGGAATCCACTACTACGTGCTCAACAAATCCGAAGCCGCCGCTGAATTGCTCGACGGCTTGCAGCTTGCCGGCCAAGCGTAGCGTCTGTCGTCGTTTGGGACATCGATTGTTTTCATAACGTTTTAGCGGAACGGCGCGAGCCGTCTGGTGACTCGAGACCGGACGGCTCGCGCCGTTCCGCTAAAAAGAGCACTCAAACAATTAACGTCTCTCGCGACTAAAGCATATTTCAAACGTTGTAGATTCACTTCCCACAGGACGGCCTCGATTTGGGCGGTAGGAACCGGCCCAACATTTGATCCGATGCCGAGCGGCAATCCGAGCTACGCGGCTCACTTCTCTCGACAATTCTCCCCAATCACCTCGATCGACGTGAAATCACTCGCGTTGGCAGGGATCTCCCCGCGACACCGCGGCTCCCCTAAATCACCCGACTTCCTAATTTCGCGGTAGAAAGGGCTAAACCGATCGACCGGATTATGCCGAAGAAACGGGTGTAGCCATCTCAGAGCACTTTTTCGCGGACGCGGGAGCCATCCCGTCGTCACGTCCCATGTGTTCGTGTCGCCTAACGGGAAATACACGTGATTCGTCGATTCGTAATAATGTCCATCGCCTGCGGCGTTATCGCAATTTCCGCGGCAACCTGCTCGAGTGTCTCCGCCCAAGTGCCTGCTCCGGGCATGCCCGCTGGTGCGATGGGAGGCCCCGGTGCGGGGTATGGCAACCAACAAGCGTTCGGACAAGCCTGGGGAAGTTCTGCGGCCAACGTCGATTGGAACCGCTTCTACCACTACCCCTACGTTTACTACCCCCAGAACTTCTGGGGACAAGAATATTTCAAGAGCAGTGACAGTCTCTATCACCGCTACCCGACCGAGATGCGAATCCCTGTCTACAATAAGCAGTGGCACAATTACTATCCAAGTAATCGCCGGTTCCACAAGGGACACCACTTCATCCTAGACACATTCTAAACAAGGAGCGACATCGCTCTGAGCCAAACACCTCGTTCGCTACAAGGGCCACCGCCACGCCGCGGTCGGCCCGTTTCTTTACCACGTCTCTTGGCATCCACTGCAGCCTGTTTTTGGCTGATCGACGCCAACGGAACGCTGGTCTATCTCTCCCCTGAAATGCTGACATGGCTCGGGGTTGAGGGAGATGTGCCGCCATCGATCGCGACTGCGATCACGCCTGATCCCGTCATGTGGACGGGCACCGCCGCCAACCGTGGCCATCTCACCCGGCGACTGCACATTCCCGCGACCGAAGTCAAAGGCAACGCTGGCAAACATCTTGCCACCGAACCTCGCGTCGTCACAGCCCACTTCGTCCAACTCGCACCGCTACTAGACGCCCCACACGCGAACGACGCTTCCGCCGGAGCGACACTCATCCTGGGCTGCCTCGGTCAGTACCTACCGGACAACAGCGTTCCGTGGAGCGATTGGTTTGGCGAGCAGGGTGTTCGCGAAGCCGCGAAACTCGACGAAGAAATCGCCAAATTTCGTGCCCAGCAAAAACGTCACGCCACGATGCTGCTTGCCGGCACGTCGCCGACCTCTCGACGATTCCGCTCGCGCGTCGAGCTCGCATGCCGGATTCGATGCCATGTCGGACTCACCGGCCTGGGAGGCTGCGGCGCTGGTGAAATCGCATCGCTGATTCATCATGCATCGACATCCGCCGAACCACTCGTGTGTTTGGATGCATCGTTGATGGACTCCGAATTGTTAGAAGTCTACGCGTCTCCAGTCATCGCCGAACTCAGGGAATCTTCCAACGCCACCGGAACATTATGCCTGGACCGTTTTGACGAGATGCCGACCGATGGGCAGGCCCGACTGATCGAATGGGTAGAAACCTGGCCGGAAAGATTGCGACTGATCGGAATACGATACGACGACACTTCCGGCACGAAGACGTCTCTGGCCGAACCGCTCGAAATTCTAATGTCGACGTTTCCAATCGAGATTCCAACGCTCGCATCCCGTTCGGCCGACCTCGAACTGATCGCATCCGGGCTGACCCGCACCGCACGTCTGTCCCGCGAAACCAACGAACTCATCCGCACTTACCCCTGGCCGGGCCAGTGGGAGGAACTCACCGCCGCGATCCGGTTCGCGGCCGAGATGGCTACGGGTGACCGCATCGGCCGAGAACATCTTCCGCTCGCGATTCGATCCTACCGCGTCTCCACGTCGACATCAGGCCAAGTATCGACACGTGATAACGAAATCACCATCGGCCCCCCGCAACCCACGCCACGCGACTTCAAACTGGAATCACTCGACGCAACGCTTAGCGAGTACGAAGCGAGTTTAATCGAGCGAGCCATGGAAGCCGCCGATGGCAACAAAGCCGAAGCGGCTCGACGACTGGGCATCAGCCGCTCACGCCTCCTGCGAAAACTCAGCGGCGACACATGATCGACTCCACACCCCAGCCAAACTTCACTCGAGCTATCGAACGACCGGGCGGTCAGTGCCGATGATCACGCCGACACAACCCGAAGACCCCACCACCAAACTCACGATCTGGTGGGTTGGAAACAGCAACTCACCGTGGCACGATGAATTTGTCCGTTGGATCATCGGACCAGACTCGCCTCGTCCAACCGAGGCGAAGTGGGAAATCCTTTACTCCGAAGACGGAAGTCCGTCACTACCACGTGCCACCGGACAACCGATTCACTCGCCCAAATGCAAGCTAGGTATTGTCGTCTGGACGGTCCCCAGCCACGGAATCGCGGAACTTCTCAAACATATCGCAGCGACTCGCCGAACCCGACCGGGCTATGCTCACGTCACCGCCGGATTAGCTTCTCCGGCGGAACGCTTGTTAATCAGTGAGTTCGGAGTCGTTGCCCACATCCAGCATCCAAAAGACTGGGCGTCCTGGTCCGCGTTGTTCGCCGACCAAAAAAAAACAGCGAGATCAATTTCGGTCAACCGAAATCAATCTACGGTTACTGGGTGAGTTTCAACACGTATGCGAAATCACACGGCTTCGTGGCAGGCATTTTCACCTTCAGCCCCGCGTCGGTCCGCTCGTAGGAAATCGTTTCATCGCTACCGAGCATCTCGACCGACTTGATTTCGCCGGGCCAGTATTCGGAACCTTTGGCTAACGCACGAATCGTGACTTCACCGGACTCAGGCCAGGCCAAGATCGTCGCGTAGACGACGCCATCTTTCTGAGTAAATCGCACGTCGTCGGAGGTGAACGGCTTGTCTTTCGATTCCGAAACGTGGCCGGTCGAGACCGTCGTTGGACCTTCGCCGAATGTCTTCCAATAGGTGGTGTCGTAAATCGACTCGCCATTGATTTCCAACCAACCGCCGATCGCTCGCAAGATCGCTTGGTCTTCATCTGGAATTGTTCCATCAGAACGGGGCCCGACGTTCAACAACAAACAACCGTTCTTCGAAACGATGTCGATCAAGTCATCGACGAGACGGTCTGGTGTCTTGTACTTCTGATCTTTCGTGTAGCCCCACGAACTCGAACTCACCGCGGTATCGGTTTGCCAAAACGGGGTTCGGATCTGATCCATCTTGGACCGCTCTTTATCGAGCACAGCCGCTTTTTCAGGGAACGCATCCCACTTGTAATTGATGATCCCGATCGGGCCATCTCGTTCGCTCGTGCGGTTGTAATAGTACGCGGCAAACTTCTTGAGATGATCCGAAAACTTATTGTCTTGGTACTTCGTGTTGCGTGATGGGGTGATGCCGAAGTCGAACCAAAACACATCGGGTTGATATTTGTCGACGATCTCGCACGAGCGAGCCAACCAATCGTCTTTGAACTGCTCATCTTGAGGAGGGAAGAAATTCTGATAATCCCACGCGTTGTCCTTGAACAAGAACGGCATCGGTCGGCCGTACAGGTCGGCGTATTGTGGATCCGCGTTGTCGAAGTTTTCATTGCGGACGTAGAACATCCAATTGAACGCCCGGTGACTGCTGACGCCGAACTTTAGTCCTTCACCGCGTACAGCTTTGGACAATTCAGCGATCACGTCGCGTTTGGGCCCCATCTCGGTCGCATCCCACCGCGTGTAGTCACACTCGTACATCGGGAAACCGTCATGGTGTTCGGCGACGGGAATCACGTACTTCGCGCCGGTTTCCTTGAACAACTTCGCCCAAGCCGCCGCGTCGAAGTTCTCCGCCTTGAACATCGGGATGAAGTCTTTATATCCGAACGTCTTCTGCGGCCCGTAAGTTTCAATGTGGTGCTGGAAAAAATTGTCTCCGCGTCGACCTTGGTTGATGTACATCTGACGCGGGTACCACTCGCTGCCGAACGCCGGCACGCTGTAGGCCCCCCAGTGAATGAAGATGCCGAATTTTGCGTCCTTGTACCACTGTGGAATTTCGTAGTTTTCGAGTGATGACCATTCGGGTTTGAACGGCCCCGCCTGAGCGACCTGTTCAATCTTTTCGACGGCCGGCGCGACCTTGGGATGCGGCGCCGTGCGATCAACCGCAGTCGACGACTGTGCCGAGACCGTTGTCGCGACGAGCAGCGTCATCGCGGGAAAAAAGGTTTTTGAGAGTCTTTGGAGTGTTTGCATGATCAAAATCAACGAAGCATGGGGATGTGTGGACGTACCAATCCTTTACGGCGTGAACGTCAGGAGAACGCCCATCGCCATGGAACGAGAATGCATGCATTCCCGATCCAGCGTTTAACGATCCGGTCCAACCGGTACTACGTCGCGGATGCTTCAGGGTTTTCGAAACGCGTGAACGTTCGAATCCCGAAAATCGCAATCGCGACGAAACAAATCATTGGGAGATAGAACGAGTTGCGGACACCAAGCTCATCAATGAACTTGCCCTGCAACAGCGGCAACAAGGCACCACCGACAATGGCCATGATCAGTCCCGCGGAACCAAGTTTGGCTTCTTCAGCGGGCAAACCCTTGAGCGCAATGCCATAAATCGTCGGGAACATCAACGACATGCAGGCCGAGATAAGCACGAGGCAGATCAAACCTGTCTTGCCTTCGATAAAAATCGCACCCGCCGTGAATGCGATTGCCGCAGCCGCAAGGGACGCCAACAGTTTGCCAGGGCTGATGTACTTCAACAAAAATGTACACACGAATCGACTGGTCAGAAAAATCACCATCGCGGCAATGTTCCAAGTCTGAGCCTCGGCGAGCGAGAGACTGACCAGTTCCATGCCGTAGTGAATGATGAACGTCCAGCACGTGATTTGAGCTCCGACGTAGAACGCCTGAGCAATCACGCCTTCGCGATAGTGAGCCTTGCTCAGCAATCGTCCGATGATCTCGGTCATCGGTGCATCGGGATGCTCGGACGCAAAGGTCGGCATTTTGGTAACGGCAAACAAACCGAGGAAACACAATACGACGATCGCAATCACGACATACGGTGTTCGCACAACCGCGAGATCGTGCAGCTGCATGGTTTTGAATGCCGCAGGATCGGAGACTTGCATGTTCGCCAGCCCTTTACTGACCGCGGCATCGAGCGTTCCGAATTCCTCTTCGAAATTGGGCAGTCCGGACGGATAATCCGCTTCGACATACGCGACCGCCGCAGGCTCCTTGTTCTCCATGCTTGAGCGGAACTCACCAACCTGCAAATTAGGCGCGATGATGGTCGTCGCGATCACCATCCCGGTCAGCGAACCGATGGGGTTAAATGCCTGGGCCAAATTCAGTCGCTGAGTGGCGGTTTCGGGAGGCCCCATCGCCAGGATATACGGATTACAACTCGTCTCGAGGAACGCCAGCCCAAACGTCAGGACATAGAAACCCGCAATGAAGATCCAAAAGTTCTGATTCAAACTCGCCGGGATACTCAACAGCGCCCCGACGGCATAGAGCGTGAATCCGACCATGATCGCACCCTTGTACGAAAACTTGCGGATGAAATACGCTGCCGGCAACGCCATCGTGAAATAGCCGCCATAGAAGGCGAACTGAACCAGCGAACTTTGCGTGTTGCTGATCTGGAAGACTTCTTTGAAAACCTTCACCAACGGATTGGTGATGTCGTTCGCGAATCCCCACAATGCAAAACAGCACGTCGTGAGCACGAACGCAGCGAAGTATTCTTTGGGGATGACTTCGATGCCACGCGATACGTGTTCGGAGGGTTGCGGTGCGACGCTCGCATCATCGACCGCATAGGGGTCAGGAGTTTCAATCGACATAGATGACTGCCTTGACCACCCCGGTTTCGGGATCGGTCCATGAGGGGAAGGAATCGGCAACATCCTCGAATTTTGCGTGGTGCGTGATCCAAGGTTGAGTATCGATGGTGCCCTTCTCGATCAAATCGATGATCCGTGCAAAATCTCGAGAGAGGGCGTTTCGCGATGCCATCAACGTTAATTCGCGTCGATGCATCGCGGGTGCGTGAGGGAAGTTCAAATTTTGCTGGGTGATACCGACGTAAACCACTCGCCCACCAAACGCGGCAAGTTCAAGCGATCGGGCCATCGAGTGATGATTGCCTGTCGCATCGATCACCACGTCGGCACGTTGGTTCGAGGTCATCTCATCAAGTTGTTCGATGTCGGAATCCTCACCGGTGACTTTGAGGGTATCGCTAACACCCATCTTTTCACGGACGAACTGCAATCGGGTTTCGCTGATGTCGGCAACGATCGGCCGTGCCCCGGCGACTTTGGCGAACTCCAATGCCGACAAACCGATCGGACCGGCACCGATAATCAAAACGTTCTCGCCCTCTTTCACCCCAGCGCGGTCCACCGCATGACAACCGATCGCGAGTGTTTCAACGAGAGCGGATTGTTCGTAGGTCAAGTTGTTGGCAACGTGAAGCTTGCGAGCCGGCAGGATCATCTTTTCCGTCAAACCGCCATCGCACATCACACCAAGCGTTTTGTGGTGTTCGCAGCAATTCGTTAGCCCCCGACGACACGAATAACACTCCTGACAATTGATGTAGGGTTCGACCGAGCATTTGTCACCAACGACGACGTTCGTCACACCTTCGCCAACCGCCAACACTTCCACGCCGAGTTCATGTCCGGGAATCCGTGGATACGAAAAGAACGGGAACTTACCTAAGTATCCGCCCAAGTCCGTACCACACACGCCGACGCGGTGGATCCGAACAAGTGCTTCCCCCGCCGCAGGCGCGGATGGCTCGGGAACATCGATCAGTGCCCACTTTTTAGGTTGTTCGAGTTGAAGAGCTTTCATGATTCATTCAGGCAGGGTGCAAGGGGAGACGAGCAAGAAAGTGGCTCGTCGAGTTTAACGACTATCGCAGATGTCATGTTGAAACAGTCAAGGGTCGCAAGAGTTTATACACCAGACGATTTACCTTCTTTCTCGCCAACGTCGCAGCACGTTTGCTGGCGAAAGGGGCCAAGCCCTCGGGCTCCGACACAATCAAATATAGACTTCACTAAGTACTGGTTCTTTATCAGCATCAACTCGGGGTGACACCGGACGGCTCGCGCCCTTCCGCTATGTTTTTTAGCTTACTAGCGGAAGGGCGCAAGCCCTCCGGTTCCAGCACCATCAAATATAGACTTCACAAAGTACGAACTCTTTATCAGTGTCAACTTGGGTGACGCCGGACGGCTCGCGCCGTTCCGCTATGTTTTTTAGCTTACTAGCGGAAGGGCGCAAGCCCTCCGGTTCCAGCACGATCAAATATAGACTTCACAAAGTACGAACTCTTTATCAGTGTCAACTTGGGTGACACCGGACGGCTCGCGCCGTTCCGCTATGTTTTTTAGCTTACTAGCGGAAGGGCGCAAGCCCTCCGGTTCCAGCACGATCAAATATAGACTTCACAAAGTACGAACTCTTTATCAGCGTCAACTTAAGTGACACCGGACGGCTCGCGCCGTTCCGCTATGTTTTTTAGCTTACTAGCGGAAGGGCGCAAGCCCTCCGGTTCCGGCAACATCAAATATAGACTTCACAAAGTACGAACTCTTCGTCAGCATCAACTTGGGTGACACCGGACGGCTCGCGCCGTTCCGCTATGTTTGCTAGCGGCAATCCCTCCAGCGTCGTCAATCACCAAATCCAACCCTAACAAAGCACTAGTTGTTCTCGGGAAGCCCTTCGGCGTGACCGATATTCTTGACGGGTTCGAGAATCTGCAGGACGTCGGCAAGCAGGGCCTCATCCATCGGTTCCGCGAGCCACTCGACCCACTTGCGAATGTTGTTCGGGTTGGCACTGCCAGCAACCGTAGTCGTCATGTCTGGGTTCGCACATGAGAACTGCAACGCGAGCTGAGCGATGTCAACGCCATTCTTCTCGCAATGCTCCGCCGCCTTGCGTGCCGCGTCGCGAACGTTCTGTGGATCCTTGTGCCATGCAGGCAACGGAGCGTTCGTTAGCAAACGGGCTGCAAACGGACCGCCGTTGATCACACCAACGCCTTTGGCTTTCAACTCCGGCACCAACTCGTCGGCAAGCCGTGTGTTTTGCAACGTGTATTGGTTGTACGACAGGATGCAGTCCAAATCCGCTTGGGCTGAAATTTCATGGAACACCTTCATCGGATAACCGCTGATTCCGACATAGCGAACCTTGCCCGATTCCTGAATCTTACGCAGCGCCGGCAGAGTCTCTTCCACGATTTGATTCAGCGGCACGAACTCGATGTCATGGCAAAGAATAATGTCGAGGTGATCCGTGCCGAGACGTTGCAAACTCACGTCAACACTTTCAACGACACGGTTGGCAGAGAAGTCGAACTTGTCGGCGTCGTATCGCCCCAACTTCGTGCACAGCGTATAGCTCTCCCGTGGAACTTCTTTGAGTGCGATCCCCAACAAGACTTCCGACTTGCCGCGACCGTAATACGGCGACGTGTCGATGAAGTTCAAACCGAGATCCAGCGCCGTACGGACGCTTTCGAAAACGTCGTCGAGTTGAACACTGCGAAACTCCGATCCGAGAGAGGAAGCTCCGAAGCTTAAGATCGGAAGCTCGAGATCCGTGTTACCTAATTTGCGGGTTTCCATCGTCAAACTTCTTTGTTGGGATAAATAGGTTCGAAAAAAATCGGATCGACGAAACGTATCCCATCTCGAGAAAACGCTTCGCGAACCAATCCGATCATGCAGGCACTGATATGCCGCTGTAAAAACAATCGCAGAAGGGACGACACCGCCTGTGCAGATAGACTGGCGGCGTCATTTCCCAAAAACGGATGCAACGCTAGCCGATGAACAACGGCACCAAGTGACGGTCGTAAATGTTCTCGGTAACCTGCTTGCCGACAATCTCGTTGTTGGCCTTGAGCAAATCGGTGTAGCGGGTTCCTGCTTTGGCGGCGACCTTAAACGACACATGCAGCAACTGACGCATGCTGGCGTTGAACATCGGGTTCGATTGCACGTGGCGGATCGCCGATGCGAACTCGCTTCCGCTGTATGATTTCACGGTCGCTTCGTCAGGCAGTTCGTCACGTTTGACATCGATCACGCTCGCATACGGGGCCGACAATTCGTCGACGTGCTGCAACGCGTAAACGTAGATTTCTTTAGCGAGTTCCAAGCCGTCACCACCGGCTTCGGCCAAACCGATCAACTCTTCCAACCACGTCGTGCCGGCCGTTTTCAGGTGCACGCCAGCGCCGGTGCGACGCAACGACTCACGGATGATCGGATACAAACTGAACTTGTCGCTGCCGCTGTGCACGCTCAATTTCAAAACATCGGGCAGCCCGTACGCTTTGACCGCGTGATCGATCACGGCGAGATCATCATTGAACTCACGCTCGAACTGCGCCAAATCCCCGACGTAATCAACACCCTTGTTGAATCGGCCGGTGAACTTCGGCGCGATCGTTTGTACCGGAACCTTCTCATCGGCGAGAGCAGCCAAGATAATCAATAGTTCGGGTGGAGTTTGAGGGGAGTCGGTTTCGTCCATTGAAACCTCGGCAATCAGATTGCCTGTTCCCTTTACCGACTCGAGATGCCGATAAATTTCGGACGCTTCCTTGACGGCGAGCAAGTATTGCTGGGCGACACGGCGAACGTCGTCTTTCGTTACACTCAATGGACTCGAAAGACCGGGTAACTCGAGCGTTCCGATCAGCTCGCCATGCCGGTCAATGAATGCCTCCACTTCGCTATCGGGAGCCGCTTTGCCGATCGAATCCGCAACGTCGATGGTAAAGAAATCACTGCAAGCCAAGAACGGTTCGACGGTCGCGAGTTGAATGTGGTCGGCGTCGACGTGCCACGGTTTGTTCCAACCGAGCTCCTCGACCGCGACCTTTGCAGCGTCGTATACGCTCTGGGGTTTGGAGCCGACAAAAGTGTGCTCGCGGTTGGACTTATTCCAAACCGGAGCAACGTCGACGCCTTTGGTGGCGAGTTTCTGAAATGCGCGAAGTTGCGCGGCCGCTTGGTGTGCGAAACGGTCGCCGACGCCAAACGAATATTTTTCGATGGTAAGCATAGATCCTGTTCCCTTTGAATTGAGGAGCCCATTCTTACCCAAACCGCGAAACACTGAATAGCCAGGTCACACATTTTCATGTGGATTCTTAACCTAGAAAGTTTCGCTGCAATGCCCGTGTTCGAGAGCCCAGACGCTCGCAGGTCGAGACTCACAACCCGAGACTTCGTCCGCTACTTCGCATCACGCTAAGCAAACGGCATCCCGAGACCGATCGTCGAAAGAGATTCAACGCGCGCATCGCAAGCCTATAGACCGGCAAATCATGCCGGTCGATTCTGCCGGAACGATCGAAGAGGACTAAGGCGCGATCGACTGGATGAGATCGAGCGACAACGTCGCATCACGGCCGCTGCCTTGCAGTTGCCCAAGTCCGATCTGATAACCGCTTGGCGCTGTCGCGACGTCGCTCGGCAAGGTCACCGGGAGTTCCTGTTTGTTGACCAAACGAATGCTGACCCCTGAATCATCGCTGGACATCTTGCCAACGACCAACGCGCCGTCGCTGCCTCGTTCTTCACGGGATTGTGAGATCCACGCGGGCGAGGCTTTGGTAAACGCGATCACTAATTTCATATCCTTGGAAAGCTTACCGAGCACGGGCTGCAGTTCCGACATCGATTCAGACGGAACCGTTCCGGCCAGCCGCGACAGATTCTCATAAGTTTCTTGAACGACCGCGTCGCGAGCCGGATCGTTTGCATCCATCGCGGCAATCTCATCAAGTGCCTTGTTCAAACTCGCGACTTCCGCTTCGACGTCGACCGCGGGCGATTCGGGCTCTGTGGTTTCGAAAGGTTCGACCTCAGCAGATGAATCCGAAAACACATCGCTCGAATCGGATCCGGCAATTGATTCCATCGCAGGCAACTCAGGAATTGCGAGTTCGGGCATTTCAGGCTCAGCCATCTCCGGCTCAACCGAGTCCGGCAATGTCATCATCTCCTCAGCAGATTCCTCAATCGCGGGCGTCGCAGCATCGGTATTATCCACCGCTGTGAAATCGACCGGATTGTCTTGAGGCGTTCCGCCGAAGTCATTCGTTGGACTCAGATCGTTTGGCGGCATAGGATCGACGCTATCGCCGGTGATTTCGCTTAGAGCTACCGACGCGGGATCGACGAACTCGTTCGCGTCGGTCGCGTCGTTGAGTTCTTCACCGATGGGACGTCCGGTAACCGGTTCATCGTCGACAATTCGCGGCTCGAAATTGTCGAGCGGCATCGGCGTGCTAGCTCGCAACTGTGTCTTCGATCCACCAACGGCCGGCAAGATGTCACTGATGACCGGGATGTCTTGACCGAGGAAATGCAGAATCGTGCCCACGATCGGCAGTGACAACAGGCCACCGAGAGCGACACCAATCACCGACTTGATCGGCGAACTGCTCTTACGACGCCGACGCGCCGAGACATCCATCATGATCTCGGCTGGTTTCGAACCCCGAGTATCGCTTTCGTCCGGATCGTTGACCATAAACTCGGACAGCTCATCGTCTTCGGCCTCTGATGTTATGCCCAAATCACCATCGTCGACGTCGGCTTCGATCTCGTCGATGAAGTCTAGCTCGTCCGCCTCGGATTTTGCCGACTCCGAGTCCACGGCCACATCCTCGATTTCGGTCGGTTGCTCTTCCAAGTGAACGGTGTCGACTTCCTCGACCGTTTCCAATTGTGCAAAGTCGGTGTCGCGAACGGTCGTGGCAGATGATTCGGACACGGGCTCCAATTCGCCGGGATCGTTCAGATCCAAGCCCGCCATGCTCATTGCGCCGGCGCCAACGCTCGCAGCCGGGCTGACGACGTTGCCGCCCGCCACCGATGCTGCGCTGCCGAGGCTAGCGGCGGGGGCCGAGGCAGCGGTCCGAATGGGGGTACTTGTGTCACCCGACCAACTGTCATTTCCCCATTCGCCGCCCACATTGCCCTCGGATGCCAACGCGGCTTCATCGCCGATGATCACTAACGCCGGTGGCATGATGGCGTTGATTTCTTTCCCGCTGAGCGTCTCTTGACACCACGGGCACTTCGCTTGAACGGACTGAGCAGCACCGCCAGCGGCTAAAAGTGCGTCCGGCACCCGTACGGATTCGTGACAGCGAGGGCACTTCGTAACCAACATGAGTAGGACCGAGTATTTGCAGAGTTATTAAAATGATCAGAAGGCGTGCGCAGTATAACTGCCCCGCATTCAATATTCAGCCCCTCCGCTCGAAATGCGTTCACCGGTCGCCACTAGGCTTGATCCGGCTTCGGCTGCTCGTCCTCATTCCGGATCTCGTGGTTGAGGATTTCTAGTAGCGTCTGCAAAAACACGACGACCATCGGCCCGACCAAGATCCCGATCGGCCCGAAAACAGAAACCCCGCCGATCACGCTCAGCAACGCAAAAAGCGGGTGCAATTGGCTGCGGCCATGCAACACATATACCTTGATCACGTTGTCGATCGACGACACCACGCCGGCCCCCCAAAGTGCCAACAACGCTGCCGCGAGCCACCGCTGATCGACCACGCCGAGCCAGAGTGCACACGGCACCCACACCGACGCCGCCCCGAGAAACGGCACCAAGGCCATCAGACTGGTTAAGAAAAGCAACAACACGATTTGCTCAAAACCGCAGATCCAAAATCCGATCGTCGCCAGAATCCCCTGAACGATCGCGCTGGCCACGCTTGCCAACACGACCGCCCGGCTCGTCCGGTCAAACTCCATCAACAATTGATGTTCGTACTCATCGTCCATCGGAGACAATCGCATCAACGTCGCGATCATCTTGGGTCCATCGATCAAAAAGAAATAGACCGAGATCACCAAGATCACCATCCCGAACAAAACCTGAGCGAGCAAGCTGCCCGTGGCACTGGTCAGCCGCACGAACCGAGGCTGCAATGATTCCCGGGCCCCTCGAATCAACCGGCTAAAATCGGCTTCATCCGGGTTAGCCAACAACTTCAATTGGCTCTGCAACGCTCCGCCAAGTTTCAGATGCATCCAAGTCCGAATTGACGCGGCCGTGAAAACCGCCATCTGTTCGAATTGTTCCGAAACATTGAGCCGCAGCAGCGGATTGAGAATGCCCTCGGACTCATCATCAATATTCTTTCGCTCGGCCGAGCGGAGTTGGTCGGCAAATTCCTTCGTATTCGCGATCGCACGCTCAGCCGCTTCGTCCGCCGAAACCGGCCCCGGCACATCATTCTGCAAGTACTCAATGATCGCGGCCGCCTTGTCCAACTCAGCCGCCTTGGCGGCAAAGTCGTATTTTCCTGGCGTCAGATCCTCCGCCGCGGCAATTCCTGGCCCCGCGATACCCATCGTGTCAACGATCCGATCGAGCTCGCGAAAGTGATCCGCGTGCATGAGGTCCAAACCTAGTTGGCCGCGAACCCGGTCCATCGCCACCGATGCACTGCCATTCATCCGCGACAACAACACTGTGAACTGGGTCGTCGCAACCGAAACCAACATCACTAAGGGCAACAGCACGATGAACAGAACCAATCCGGTCGTCATTCCGGCCGCCAACCTCTTGCGACGCCCCGTCTTCAGCAGAAACCACAGGTACACGGGCCGAAAGATCACGACCAACAATGCGGCCAAGAACAACGGAACAAAAAACCCCACCATCACCTGATAGAACAGCACCCCGACGGCCAGGATCCCGATCACCAACATCACCACCGACATGATCCGCGAAAGCGAGGGCAACTGGGGAAACAGAATCTGTTTGCGTGGGACAACTGACGTGGCAGCAGCCTCCACCGTTTCGCTCGGCTTTCCAAACGCGGCTGCAGTTTTCTTGAAGAACGACGGCTTGCCCGTGCCGAGCGACTCCAGCCCCGCACCTCCTGCGCCGTCGATTCCGCCGTCGCCTGAACATTCAACGCCGACATCTTCATCGTGAGCGTCAACGCGAGCATCATCGCCGCCAGTTTCACCAGAGTTGGTTTCACGCGGTCGATTCGCCGCACCATCCTGGACAGGTCGATTTTGCGGCGTTTGTGGCTTTTTCGATCGGTTTCGTCGCTTCGTCATTGGCTACTCAGGCTGTCCCCGCAGGAGGCGGGGCGGTTGAATCGGAATAATCGTCTTTTTCTTCGGAATCGTCAAAGTCTACCAGGAGCCCTGGCCGATACCTTTCTCGGACAGAGATCTCATGTCGCTCGGTGGAGCGTACGGCGTGAGATTTTTGTAGGGGGGCTTTCCAATTCAACGGTTTACACGGATGTCCGTGACTGAAGTGCCTTGTGGCACTAGCAGTCGTGGGTTTCACGGGAACCGCCGATCCAGGGAAGTCCAGGGCATGAATCGCTCGCTGCTATACCGCTACACTGCTTACTTGCAACTCGGGCTCGCGCTCCTGCTTGCCAGCGGTTGTGCACCTACTCAGCCGTTCTTTCTTAACGAATCGCCCGATTTGAAGTATTACCTTCAAACCGCGACGCAGATTGAATATCCCGACGTGGAAGTGGAAAGTCTACCCGACACAACGCAGACACTGCGCCCTTTGACGGTCGGCAACCACGACTATGAGTTCTGGAACCTGCAACTCGAAGAAGCAGTCTCGATCGCGCTTGGCAATGCGAAGTTCTTCATCACGACGAGCGGCATCGCCGAAACTCGTCAAAACGTCGCCGATCAATTCATCAGTGGCACGTCCGATCAGTTCGGCAGCATCTACGATGTCGCCATCAGCCAATCGACCACCCAGTCGGTTCCGTTGACCGTTGATAGCAACGGCAACCGAGTCTTGCCACGAGGCGTCCTGCGTGCCAACCAAGTCGGCGGTGTCGAAGACGCGTTGGCCGAATTCGATGCTCAAGCCAGTGGCTTCCTGAACTACAGCAATACCGACCGTCCTCGTAACTCGGGCAACAGCAGCGTCTCGCGATCCGACTTTCAATCCGACGACGTCACCGCACAAGCCGCGATCAGCAAGCGACTCGCAACCGGCGGCGTCGCCACCATCCGCAATCAGCTCGTCTACGGAAGCAACAACCTGCCTCTGGGGTCAATCAACTCCGCATCACGCATCGTTTCGAGCGATTACACCGTGACGATGGAAGCCCAAGTGCAACAGCCTTTGATGCGTAATCGTGGCACGTTGGTCAACCGCATCCCCGTCGTCCTGGCGAGCCTGAACGAAGACGTTTCGATCGCTGAATACGAAATCCAAGTCCGCAACCTCGTCCGTGACGTCGAGAACGCTTACTGGGATCTGTATGTCGCTTATCGCGGCGTGGCGACCGCGATCATCGGTCGTAACAGTGCGATCGCCACCGCTCAATTCGCCCGCCTCGCACTCGAGAACGGTACCGGAACGCGTCAAGAACTCGCCCAAGCGGTTGAACAGTACTACCAATTCCGTGGATTGCTCGAGTCCGCCATCGCCGGCTCAAACCTTCCCGGCTCGGATCGTCAGGGTGTCTACGGTGCCGAACGTCGACTGCGTGAAATGCTCGGCATCTCACCGACCGACGGACGTTTGATCCGCCCCATCGACGAACCAACCATCGCTCGTGTTGAACACGACTGGAACGAAGCGGTCGCTCAGGCGTTGTACCTGTCGCCTGAACTTCGCCAAACCAAGACCCGCATCAAACAACAAGAACTCGAACTCATTTCGGCCAAAAACCAGATCTTGCCAGAAGTGAACCTTTCGTTGCTCTACCGCTACGTCGGTGTCGGCGACACCCTCGGCCCGCCAAGCGGTTCGGATGTCGACTTCCCCGCCCCGGGCAGCAGTGCACTCGAAAGCCTCACTGATGGAAATTACCAAGAAGGTGCCGTTCGTTTGGAAATCACTCCTTCGGCATTCGGTGCCCGTCGCGAACTGACACGGATCCGAGGTGCCAAACTCCGTCTCGCTCGTGAGAAAGCGAACCTGCAAGAGAAAGAACGTTTGCTCGTGAGCCGTTTGTCGGACGCCGACGCCAAAGTCGCCACACACTATCAACTCGTCCAAACCAACGCCCAACGTTGGCAAGCGGCTGAGCAAGAAGTGGAGGCCCGTTTGGCCGAATTCAAGAACGGTCGTAGCCCGGTCAACGTGGTGTTGCAGAGTCAACAACGCAAGGCCCAAGCACAAATCGATTACTACCGGGCACTCGGTGAATACAACAAATCGTTGAACTACGTCGACTACCTCAAAGGCACCATGCTCGCCAACAACAACATCGTGCTGCGTGAAGGACCGTGGAACAAGAAAGCCTATTGGGACGCCCTCGAACGGGCTCGCGAACGCAGTGCCGGTAAAGAACTGGTCTACGGCGTGAGCCGACCGGGAGTCGTCCGCACCGGACCGCTTCGTGACGCAGCCTCGGCCGCCGACATCATCGGTAGCGGAACGATGACTCACGGACAAACCCTGTCGCCTGAATCGATGATGCTCAACGAGCCAGGCCTCAGCGGCGAGTTCAACACCCCGGGCAACGATCCGCTGGGGATCAACCTTGATCCATACCGCAACCCGGTCGAAGTCAACGATCGACCTTTGAGTGAACTGGGTGACAGCCCCGCGGAACTGCTCAGCCCCGCACCGGCTGGAAACCGCTTGCTCGAAGGCGGAGTACCGACGCCGGCTCCTCAGATCAACAACTCACCGAGCGTGATCCCGACACCGCAAGGACAGCTCGATACCAGTTCGACCGGCGGTGCCAGCCGATGGCAATCCGCTCGTCACGTCGACCGCAACGCGACCGTCCGACAGGTCATGTTCGAAGACTCGGCACCGACGGAATACGTTCCGGCACCCGTGCGACGGAAGGCGATTCCACAATAAGCGTGAATCAAACCTTCCCTAAACCAGACATTGCTTTTTCCGTGTAGGGGCGGAGGCTTGAGTAGTTGTCGCCGGGTACGCGCCCGGATCAACGACGACACTCCCACGACTAGCTCGATCGGTCCGCTTCGGCAGGCCCTTCGGGCTTTTCGTCGTTTCTACACACACCTGCAAAAAGAAAGGCCGGTTCACACCGGCCGCTCTCCACCCCTGGCCGGCGAGAACCGGCCCGTGCTTCCCTCGCTGCCTACTCCGCAGCGCCTTGTTGACCCGATGCCGTCGTCGTCGGCAACTTAGGAACAGGAATATTTTCGAAACGATCGCGGTTGATCTTGGTCGCCATGCTGCCCGGCGTCGTCGCAGGAACCGAATGTGTGACCAAAATTTGCGGCGATACCCCGTCGACGGCTAGACCAGCAACCGCGTCACGAACGGCGGCAACTCGGGCACCCGTTTCATTCGGGTTGGCACCTTCGAGCACATAGATTTCACGACGAGCCAAAGGCGCCTGCGTCGCGATCCAGCGCACCCGGTTGTGGCCCGCGGCCAGCAACGCACCGTCGCCCGCACGGAACAACTCATGCCCAATCGTGTTGTGCAATCGCCAACCGTTGGTCTTCATGACTTCAAACGGGGCAACCGTTTGAAGTGCGTCGACTTCGTTGAACGGATCTGGCCACGCCGCGTTGCGATAGAATGCCATCTTCTTGTTGTGCAACCAGGTGCCAAAGTCTGCGGATGCCGTCGAAGTGAACCCGACCATCAGTAGAAAGATCCAGATGGTCGGTTTTCGAAAGAGAGTCACAGCCATCACGATTGAGATCCTTCTACAGATACGTATTACTTGCGGTGCGGTTCCGATCCGGCAGCCGTATGAAGGGTTAATCCGTTCAACCCACACCGCTGGAATCGACACTTGAGCCCTGCCGGCTTAGTCCAGCTCCCCCGCAGACCCCAACACGCCCCATCCGTTACAAATTACCCTGTTCGGAACTCCCGCTTATTCTTCACCTATCCGTAATATTCCGCCCCTCAGCGACAAAATTGCCTCGGATATCCAACGCAATCCTTACCAACCACCATCCAATACTCCGTCATGTCGTCTCCTCTTGTTTGGAAAACCTCCCGCCGCACGATCACCATCGGCGACCGCCCGCGGGTGATGGGGATCCTCAATGTCACCCCCGATAGCTTTTCCGATGGCGGAAGATTCTATGACCAGGAATCCGACGACGACCAACCGAGGATCAACGCCGCGGTCTCCGCCGGGCTGCAAATGCAAGCTGACGGGGCCGACATCATCGACATCGGTGGTGAAAGCACGCGTCCGTACAGCACTCCTGTCGACGCAGCGACTGAGTCGGCGCGTGTCGTACCGGTGATCGAGAAACTCGCACAGCAACTCACGATCCCGATCAGCATCGATTCCAGCAAAGCGATTGTGGCGGAGGCGGCGATTTCCGCGGGAGCCGAGATTGTCAACGACATCACAGGCCTCGAAGGCGATCCGGAAATGGCCGATCTCGTCAAACGAACCGGAGTCGGCGTTTGCGTCATGCACATGCAAGGCACGCCACAGACGATGCAAGACGCTCCGACCTACCAAAACGTTGTCGAAGAAATCCGCGACTATCTGATCGCTCGTCGTGATGCGTGTTTGGCGTCGGGCATCGAACAAGCAAACATCTGCCTCGACCCAGGCATCGGTTTTGGCAAAACACACGCTCACAACCTCGAACTCGTCCGCGGAATCCCGCGTTTCATCGACCTGGGCTGCGTCTGCCTCATCGGACATTCGCGGAAGGGTTTTATCCGCAAACAACTCGCGTCACTCGCCGAAGCTTCAGCCGCCGGGACGTCTTCGCATCAGTTCAATCCGCTGGCAGGAACACTCGCCGTCTCTCTCGCCGCGGCCGCCGCCGGAGCACACCTGCTCCGCGTCCATGATGTCGCCGAAACCACCCAAGCCCTTGAAATGTTCCAAGCCTGCGGCGCGATACCTCGACAAAGTTAGCGTTCGCGATAGTGCCGGCTGCATGGCATTGATCCATGCATCACGACGGATCAATCGAACGGGTCAGGGTTCTTTCGAGCCACGTCGCCGACTGGCTAGAGCGTTTCTGTAAATGACGTAGGTTTTCAAAGGTAGCTACGTTCGCCAGAACGTGGTCCACCGTCGGGCGACGGTGGCTACGACAAAAATGGAAATGCTCTAGCGGAAACGGGTTTGGGAACGGCACAGTTTCAAGTTGGTTCGCGATTCGGTTTCGAACAGCAATCGTGCCCGCTTTTCCGCTCCCTATTCAAAAGCAGCTCCCGCCCGCTGGCCCCATAACGAACGCCGAGCACAACAACGAAATTGGACATCGCCTCGCCCACCCTCTCTAATAGACGTCGCTGGTGATGGCAAACGAGGTGCTATCGCACCACGGGTATCAACCTAGCACCGCCGCCAACCGGTGAGATTTTCTTGGACATCCGATTGAAATCCATTCCCATTTCCCCCTCGGCGACTCCATGAAGTGCTTTACGTGCGACGATGACGCTCGAGCCGTGTGCAAGTTCTGTGGACGTGCAATCTGCCTGGCTCACCGTAAGTGTCACGTTCTGTTTCTGGGATACGGCAAGAAGACACCTAGCGCAATTTTCGATGGCGGGTCCAACACGGGAATCACCGTCCAAGACGCTTCATGGTGTGGCAAATGCACGCCTGAGCATCAAAAAACCTATTGAAAGATTCAATCGACGAAAGAATAGTCATGACTTTACGCAAGAGCCTTTATCAAGCTTCGCTTTCGCTTGCCATCCTTCTTGTCCCCGTCGGATACGTTGCTTGGGGCACGCCTCCCACAGACTCGCACACTGAATCCACACCGAGAGTTGTTCCCGGTGTTCCGAACCAAGCCTCACATGCTCACAACATTCGCCTCCGTATCGTGTCCGTCACACCGGTTGAGGTTTTGAGCGACACACGCCTCCTGAAGCTCGAAGTGGAGCGATATTATGGCAAGATCGACACCGCCTCACTGAATCGGGCAAAAAAGCACGAAACAATGCGGTTCACCATCCTGTTTCCCGCTTCACCCGACGCCGACATTCGACCCGGTGATCTGATGAACTACTGGCTTGTCGGGTACACTCCAATGCGTGGGGGAAACGTCGCGGACAACCGCTGAATCATACCTGATCACTCGCTTCCAGACGGCGGATAGAATTCGCATGCAAGGGAACGGCGGTAAAGTCATGCTTGCAATTGGAAGCCTAACGCCCGCCGCCCGCTGACGCGGGTTGAGGTGGTCGCAGTTTTCGTCAGCTCCCACGTCAACCGCCGCTGCACGCGCATCGCTACCGTCCTCCGATTGAAACCTATGACTCCGAATCCGTACGAGCATCCTCGCGTCGCACTCGAGGCTTCGGACATCACGCAAGTCTGTGTTCGACGCCTCGATATTGCGGCGATTGCCTCCTCGCTTTGCGTTCTCTTTCTCGTTTCGTTGGCAGCCACTGCCGTGCCTTCAGTCCGATTGTGGTTTATGCCACGATTCGGTTGGACGGCCGGACTGGCTCTGTTTCCCGCAAATTTCTTGCTGTTGTATCTTTGGCGCCCGTCACCAAGGCTTCTTGCGAGTGCAACGATGATGTTTTTCGCAACTGCCGCGATCAACGCGGCAAAAATTGCTTGGATTGGGACTGTTCCGGTTGTCTCCAATGCTTTCACCGACCGTTTGCCGTCCGCCTACTTTTGGTCGGTGTTTCTATTTGTCGCAATCGGCGTCTATGTTGGTTGGGTTGCATGGACCACTCGTCACCACGTTGCCGTTTTACCCGAACGGGGAGACGACAGCTCTCAACCTTGACATGCCTCCGCTGCGAGCTTGCGGCCGTTTTGACAATCAAAATCTCTCGTCGCCTCCCCGTAATTGCTACCATTAAGCGACTGTAATCCGACCTCGACTGACACCGAATATGGAGACGCTATGATTCGCTCCCTTCCCGCCTGTCTTGCATTTTTGGCATTCCTCCCTGTCATGGGTCTTGCCGACGATCCTGTTCCGACTGGACATTCGACTCTTCATATCGTCTTCATCACGCCTCATTCGCACCAAATGATGGGTGGCGGCATGGGAGGCATGGGCCGCTCGCAATCGCCGATGATTCGTATCGGTGACATTGTTGGTCCAGCGGACGATATACGCCCAATCCGCATTTCCATTGATGGCGAGTTTGTTGGGCATGCGATGGTTGGCACGTGGGACATCAAGCCCGTATTCGTTCTTCCTGAGGGGAAGCATCAACTGACATTTGCAATCGAAGGACTCGATCCAGTCGCTGCCGACATCAAGGTGCTGGGCACGAACTCGACGCAGTATCTCATCGTCAAGCTTCCGTCAAAGAAAGCCAAACCTAAGAACTCGACCGATTCTGCTGACGCGTCGACAAGCCAGCCCTTTGACAACTAGTCACGGCAATCGCAGGGATGCAGCCGATCGGCGATCGATACCATCTACCGTTCTTTGATTTGACAACCGCGAAGAGCACAAAGGCCGGAATGAGATGAACTGTCGCACCGCATGATCGGATGGACGATCGACGTTCATCGTGTTTTTGAGTGTGGGTTTGCGGTACTCCCGCTGAAATTGGGCGAGGCTGATTTTGCCACCGAGGGCACAGAGACTCCTGTCCCACCTCAACTCGGTGCTCTCCGTGTCCTCTGTGGCTGATTCTTCCCTGGAGCGATGTTGCGCGATCGATTGACTCCAAGAGAGCACGAAGACGTGTAGAATGTGGAACTGTAACATGCACACGAAGGATGGTGGTCCGGTCAGTCGGTTCGGGTCCGAGTCATGCGTGCGGCTTCGGTGATTGGCACCCTTTGCGTCTGAATTACAGAATCTCACCAGGAAACTCTTATGTCGATCCGAATGTTAGTCACCGCTTTCGTTATTTTGGCCGCATGCATCGGGCTGACCGCCTTCACGAAAGCTGATACCAACGCGGTGGCTCCTGATAGCAAACTTCGCGAACTACTAACCGAAAGACGTGACGCACTGCGGCAGCGTCTTGCGGCCATCGAAGCATCCTACAAAGTCGGGAATACGGAAATAGGCCTCGTCATTGCCGCCGAAAATGACTTGCTTGACGCTGAGCTTGAAATGTCAAATCAACCTGCTGATCGCATCGCAATTTTGGAAAAAGTTGTTTCCAACATGAAGCGGATCGAGGACTGGACGCGTCAGCGTGTCGGCGATGGCACCGCACTTCAGCAGGACGCTTTGCTTGCCAAAGCCTCACGATTACAAGCTGAAATCGCACTTCTTCGGGAGCGTGGCGCCGACCAATGACGTTGGATAACTGAAGCCGTAACAAGGGGTGGCGAAGATCGGGAAGATTTGCAATGGGCAATTCTTCACCGTCGCCCGCCTTCGGCAGTCGTTCTCCGGCTTGATTTTGATTCGCGTTCGGAGCACCGATTTAGGACCAATGGTTACGAACCGCCAATATCAAACCTCACGATCGTCCCCGTTATTGCCAACGCTCCTGTTTTGTTCGAGGCATCATCGCGGCTGTCTCCGCTCAAGCGGGCGTGATCTGAGATGATTGGTCGTCGACAGCACCGTTTTTCTCGACTTCCTTCCGAGTTGAAATCGCTGCAAACCATGCGTTTCACCGAAGGGGGCAGTCAATCGTTACAGACAATAATGCGTCGTCGCGATTCGCTCACCGTGGACTTTATCCGGCCCAAACATTCCGTGAAGTCGACACTTGTTGACGACTACCCACTCGTGTCCGGCACACTACCGAACTAAATTGCGATGAAGATTCTGGGAGCGTTGGCGTTGTTGTTGGGCTTGGCAATGACGGTGTTCGCCGCGTTGGCTTATTTCGAACTTCGTACGGCGGCGCCCCCGACGGCAGGGCAATCTGCCGATTCGATGCCATTGACAAAAAATCGTCGGCCCCGAACTTTTCGAATCCGCGAACGTGAACACGAAGCCCGCCACTCTTGCGCAAATCGCGTTAAATTGAATCTACTTGCTCGGCGGATTCGGGATCCTCGCGTTTCTCTGCGGCGTTTCCCTGCTCATCGCGTCGAGAACGCCTCGAACGGACTCACGGAACGAATCTGATTGACAAATTTCCATCCGCGGCAAAACTGCGGATAACGAGCAAGACGATTTTACTTCAGTACGCAGTTGCCGCGCCACGTTTCTGCCGAACAGTTCGCCTCACCGAGTGACCTTGATGATCACCATCGTCATGTCGTCTTGTTGGCTGTGACCTTCGGTGAAGCTGTAGAGATGCTTTCGTAAAAGATTGACAATTTGTTCCGCCGAGCGATCTCGATGCTCGCGGATGAACTCTGCGAAACGCTCCTCGCCAAACATTTCGCCTGTCGGCGACATCGCCTCGGTAATCCCGTCGGTCATGATGATTAGAAAATCGCCCACCTGTAACTCAGGCGAGTACTCGGTCCCCCACTTGCCCGGCCGTTCCGCCCCCAAAAGCATCCCGGTGCTCTCCAACTCGGTGAATCCATTCGCGGGCGAAAAATGCCAGCCTTGATGGCCCGCCGATGCATAAGTAAAGCGATTGCTTTCTGGATCGATGTAGCCGAAAAGCAACGTTACCAAGTGCTCATTGCGATTTCGCACTAACACCTCGTTGGTCAATTCCAAGACTCGACCAAGATCCGATTCCACCATCGCAAAGGAGTGCAAGCAGCCTCGGGTCTGGGCCATCATCATCGCAGCCCCCAGCCCGTGTCCGGAAACGTCTCCCACCGCGATGCCATTGACATCTCCGGGGATGGAAGGCAAGGGAACAATAAAGTCGAAGTAGTCGCCAGACGTCTCCACGGCGGGAAACATCGCTCCGTGGGTATCGAACCCCTTCATCACCGGACTGCTATTGGGCAGCAGTGATTGTTGAATTTGTCGGGCCGCTTCCAATTCACTTTCGGCGTGCAGCCGCTTCTTTCGTTCGATCGCAAATCGGATCGATCGCATCAGCTTGCTGGGGTCATCCGCACCTTTGATCAAGTAATCTTGCGCGCCGCGGCGGACGGCCTCCATCGCCAATTCTTCGGTATCGTCGCTGCTGAGAATCACAATCGGGACATCAGGGCCGGCCCCGTAGATGGCTTCGAATGTATCCAGCCCACTCGCGTCGGGCAGGTGCATGTCGAGAATTACGAGGTCTTGGTTGAATTCATGAAGCACGTCCACGCCGTGAGCGACCCTTTCGACATGGCGGACGTTGTGCGGCGTTGAGAGTCCGTTACGGAGCAGCGCGATCACCAATTTTGCAAACGCAATGCTGTCTTCAACGACCAAGACCTCCAGGGGTGCTTCTTGTTGCTCCCGCATTTTTGTCACCATCTTCTTGTCCCCCAGGGTGGGTGTTACGAATCTAGTCTCAGTCCGGATCGTTGGCTTCAGTCAAACATCGGAATCACATGTTTCCTTCCTAGATTCGGCATCTGCGGCGGCAATGATTCCTCTGGCTAGAAAACCTTCTAGTTCAGGTAGGACCAACTGAATCGAATCATCGACTTCGCTGCACAGAGTCTCGGCTCCCGTGAGCACTCCACCGGCTGCCAGGCTTTCTAGTTCTCGCGCCAGCCGAAATTGGTCGTCGGCACCGAACATCCGCATCGCTCCAGCTAGCATGTGTGCTCGCCGTTTGACTTCCACAGTCTGTTCTGCCGCGATGCATTGTGGCAGCTCGCTCAGATTGTCGCGTATCTCCTCCACATACGACTCAACGATTTCGTGAAGAACTTCATGATTATCGTTCACCTGTTTCAACGTCCACGACCAGTCCACGCGTTGTGTTTCCTGATCTGCTGAAACTGTAGATTCCGGGACGTTTGCAGCCGAAAGCTTCTCGCTTGCGGTAACCAGCGTTGATTGCGGCTGTTGATCATGAGGGAGAACGCAGCGAGGAGCTACTTCGACGACACGTTGCAACGCCGCGAAGAGTTCCGTCTTGCGCACCGGTTTCGTCACGTAATCGTCCATGCCGGCCGCCAGACATTTTTCGCGATCACCCATCATCGCTTCCGCTGTCATCGCGATGATCTGTTGGTGATGCCCCGTGCCCTCTTCACTCCTGCGAATCTCGGCGGTGGCCTGCAATCCATCCATCTCTGGCATCTGCACGTCCATCAAAACAACATCGAAATCTTGCGCGTCCAACAATTCGATGGCGTGACGCCCATTGCCAGCGGTCACCACGGTGTGGCCACGTTCGTTTAAGATCGCAAGAGCGACTTTCTGGTTTGCGACGCTGTCTTCGGCCAGCAAAATACGAAGCGGACGCAGTTCCGGAATCGACTCTGGTACAAGCTGAATTCTCCCTTCCAAGCTATCGAAATCGATTCCGAGCGTGCGCACCATGACCTCATACAATTCCGACTGCTTGACCGGCTTCATCAATCTCGCGGCAACGCGGAGATTTTTGCAGCGGGCGAGATCCCCGCGGTGACCAGCGGATGTCAAAAAGATGATTTCGACGTCGTCAAAGCGTGCGTCGCGACGAATCATCTGAGCCAAATCGAAGCCGTCGCTACCGGGCATCATGACATCGGAGAGAACCAAACGAATTGGATCGTTCTGGTCCCACGCCTGTTGCATGACCGCGATCGCCGCCTGCGCCGAATCTGCCAAGACGGGTCGCATCCGCTTGGCCAACGTGACCTCTTGTAGAATTTTCCGATTCGTCTCGTTGTCGTCGACAATCAGAACGCGCATCTGTTCCAGTGGAAGCCCCAACTTGCGTGGCTTGTCGGGCGCCGATTCGGGCACGCCAAAACATGCCGTAAACGAGAACGTGCTGCCTTGACCGCGTGTGCTTTCGACTCTGATCTGGCCCTGCATCGACTTAACCAATCTCATGCAAATGCTCAAGCCGAGTCCGGTTCCACCAAACTGACGGGCTGTCGACGCATCGCCTTGTTCAAAGGCCTCAAACAGTCGCTCGACTTTGTCCGGCGCGATCCCGATGCCGGTGTCGCGAACCGAGAACAGAACACGTTGCATCGTGCGACGGTCGTTCTCCGGGCCGACGCTCGAATCTCGGCCGTGATCAGTGCCCTCATTGTCATTCAGGTCCGCTATCGGATCGGCGACAACCCTGACCACAACTTCGCCGTCATGGGTGAACTTGATCGCGTTGGCAACAAGGTTGGTGATGATTTGTCGCAATCGTGTTGGGTCACCGAGCAACACCGAGGGAATCTCGGGGTCGACAAAACAGACCAACTCAATTCCTGTTTTTTGTGCCCGGACGGCAAGCGACTTAAGCGTGTCGCCGACCGTGTCGTGCAAATTAAACGGCACATGCTCCAAGTGCAGCTTGCCTGCTTCAATCTTGGAGAAGTCGAGAATGTCATTGATGATTCCCAACAGCGACTCGGCGGAATCCACGACCGTCCCTAGATAATCACGTTGGGTTTCATCAAGATCCGTCCGCATCACCACTTCGGTAAGTCCGATGATCGCATTGAGCGGTGTTCGAATCTCGTGACTCATGTTTGCCAGGAAGTCACCTTTGGCCCGATTCGCCAATTGGGCCTGATCATGGGCTGATTTCAATTCTTGTGTTCGGTCAGCAACCTTTCGCTCCAATTCAGAGTTCAGCTCCTGCAGGTTCGCTGCCATCCGGTTGAACGAATCCGCTAACTGGCCCAATTCATCCGAACGCTTGACGTCAACACGACGGGACAGGTCACCCGTCGAAAGTGCGCCGGCTGCCTCATTGAGTTTCAGGACCGGAGTAGTTAAGCGTCGAGCCAACCAAAAGGTCGCCAGCAATCCGACCCCCAGTAGTCCGGCCTGCAACGCCAACAGGGTGATTCGCAGTTGAACTAGCGGCGTATAGGCTTCGGCAACGTCAATCTTTGCCACCAACCCCCAGGAGCGATAGCCCGGTTGAAACTCGACGGGTTCGTAGCGTAGTAGGACCGGAACGTTGTCGTAATTGACCAACCCGAATCCACTTTTACCCTCGATCGCGTCGACCATTCCCGGCACCGCCATCGCCTCCGCCGTTCGCTTATACTGACGGCGAGAGGGCAACAGATAATGAATTTGATCCTTATCACGTCGCCCGAGCAGCAGTTCGCTTGTAGTTCCGAAGTGCTCATCTCGAGCCACGTTGACCAAGATCGATTCGAGTTGTTCGACGTCAAGGATGACAATCAGTACCCCCAGCAAAGAACCGTCTCGATTGGTTGTGGGTGCAGAGAGGTGAGCTAACAGTCTTCCATCTTCGATAAACGGTTCACTGAGGAGCCCGGTCGAGTGCGTGAGGCAATGTTGGAACGCGGGTAATGCCGAAAAGTCGAAATGCTCGTGCTGGGTGTCGGTGGTGGTCAGTACGCGGCCGTCCGTACCGACAATCGCAATCACCCGAAAGTCTTTGGTACTGGCCAATGCGTCGAGAAGGATCCCTTGGGTATCCGAACGCATCTCAGCTTGATTGACCTTCCCCTGCAGGAAGTCATCGATCAGAGTCCGCAAACGGGTGCGACTCGCCACCAACGCTACCCGTTCTTTTTGGCGATCAACATACTCTTGAATCATCGCACGTCGGTCGTCGGCCAACGATTTCAATCGGTTGTGGATCTGGTCGCGAATCATTCGCTGAGCGACGTTGTATCCAACAAAGCTCAACAAGCCGCCGGTTACGATCAGCAGCAGTGAAGTGAAGAGGGCCAACTGCAACGCAACACTTCGATGCATTGGTCGGCCTGACGGTGGAGTTGACTTAGCATCCATAACCCGCTTGTTGGTACATGGAGTCGGCATCCCGATTCCCGCCATTGTACCGAATACAGCCCGCCCAATGGTGGGTAGGGTCTCGAAATCGATAAGGACGCTGAAAAAGCAGAGGGCGTCTGTGAAAGACCGTCAAAACGGGTGCCAGGACTTCTTGCACGCCGAGTCGCCGACCGTTGAGCTCGGATCGACTCGAAAACGGCTTGATTTTGAAGTCGAGTTCTGGAGTCGTTTCAGTTTCTGTGATTTGGCCACCACGAAGGAAAGCATTTGGTGGGCTGCCGCACCGTGTGATTGGATGTGCGATTGAGGTTCCTCGTACGGCGGATCCCGGAAGTTGGGTTAAAAGACTTCGTGGTTGAATATGCCTCAGTGGTCACAGAGAATCCTGTCAATCAACTTCTCGGTGGCCTCGGTGGCCAACTACTTCCACCGTTGCGACGATCGCAAGGTTGGGGAGCGCCCCGGGATCCCGCCACGACCTCAAACCGCCTTGTTGGACTGATCGAGGGTGTTTGGATTCTCGAATTCATGTGCGCGGACAAACTGTCGGGCGTTCATGACGAAGTATTGCTGACACGCATCAACTCCTCGACGGAAATTCAACGTTGAGCCTTTTTCCTTCGTGCTCTTCGTGTTTCACTCTTTGCCCCGACTGCACGTTGCCGTGTAGAATGTGCAACCATGAAATGCACTTATGGACGGGAGTCGCGAATACTGGACTGCTTACACGTCCTTCGCCCACCCGCATGATCTCTATGGTTCCCCGAATAAGACTCCCAGACACACATGGCCGCCTCTCCGTACAGTCCGCCCGCTAATGACATCGCGTCTCCAACTTCACAGCAACGGCTGTACGCACAGACGATGGTTAGCTTTCGGCGAAACCCATCTAGCGTTCGTTTATTTGCCGCACACTGGCGACCAGTACTTCTCGCCCACATACTTTTTACTGGCACTGCGATTCTGCCCCTTTTGCTTGGCGGGCACCCGAGCCTGCTATGGATTTCAGTGTCGGTCGCGATTGGCTTATCAATCGGCTACACATCGTCACTGTTTGGGCTCTGCATGGCCCGCCGACGCCTATGGCCTGTCATCGAAACCACAACGGACTGGGATAAGATCGAAAATCTGGCGTCGACCGGTCACGCCCCACCTCGGCAACAAAACAGCTGAACACCATTGCGATGCACCGGAGTAGTGCGGCCTCAACTTCGGTGATTACTTCGGCGTGCATGCCTCCGCCTCAATCACAATCTCCGGCAATCGCGGACGCAAGCTAACTGGACGGACCATGACTTCAACGAGAAACTTCCATCAGTTTTCGCTGAGAACGCTGCTGTTGCTACCATTGGCTGCGATCATAGGTTTTGCGAGCCTCAGTTGGTATTTCCAGTACTCGGAATCATCGTGTAGGCCGGGATTTGAATTGGATCAATCAACTACGATTGCTAACGGAGATGCCCTTGCTCGATTCAAGTTGTGGCTGGAAGCGAACGGCTATACGGCTTGCACACAGCCCGAAATGACGTTTCCAGTTCCAGAACGACGCGAATTCTGGTTCCTGGGAGAGCACGGCGGAATCGAGCACTACGTTCACGTTATATCCGGTACGACTGACTTCAAAACGGAGGTGGTTCACCAAACTGTGAAGTGGCCGTTTCAGAATGCGGGGGAAAGCGAAGCGGTAGCCTCTGCACTCGATGAGCAAATGCACAAACTGAGAGCTTGGCATCGAACAAACGCTTCAGCCAACACAAGTCTCTAGCACACATGCCCACGCTTGCGTTCATGATAAACTCCAATGCTGGATACGAATGGCAATGCTCGTCCTCTCGCCGCTCCACTGCTGATGAGCCAATGGATACGAGCCGAGCGTTCGAGGGTCTTTTGGCCAAGCGACGCTCGATCATAGCCAACGAACCGACCCGGCCGGCGATCAAGAGAAATGACTTTTGCGAAATGTCAAACCCATCAGCGAGACGTGATCTATGACCGGAATGCCAAGTGACGCAGCATCAACGCTCGCTTCTTTTCTGGCGAGTCCATCGGCAGCATCCCTCATTCTTGCTGGCCTTTCTGTCACCCCCACAGGCGAAGACGTGATACGTTTCGCTGTGGGTAAACCGAAATCAACTTCGGGACACGCTGTCCCTCATTACGAAACATCCGTCGTCGCTTGTGAAGATCACGAAACCTGGGGCGGAATCTGTTTTGATGGGCCAGTATTGACCGTCTACTCGGCTATCGATCACTGGGTCGTTGAGCACCTCGTGGTGCACGACGGCGGTTCACATGATCCGCTTCGCAATCCTGGTAGCTTCCGTGAGACTTTTGCCGACCTCACCGTTGCTGTCGATTTTGTTTTGCGATTTTACTTTCGCGACCAAGTCACGTTCAACCGGCTTACCAAGGCGTTATGCTGAATGGCGAATCATGCGTTCCCTTTCAGACGCGAACATGCCTGATAAACACGGAATATCAGTTGCCGCCCGCTTTGTGATCGCGGCCGTTGTTTTGAAAGGCCAGACGCATAAAATAGATTCGAAAGAAATATGATGGCAAAACGAAAAGGCGTTCAACCACCTAAGCCAAAGCCGCCAACGAACGCAGAGTGGATTGCGTTCATCCCCACGGTGCGAGAGAACTTCGCTCGAGAGATCACGCAGATGTGCGACGAAGTCGAACCTGAATTGTGGCAAAACCCCGGTATCTGCGGACTGATGTATGAGTTTCTACCGTGGCACGAACATTCATCAATTGCCATTCAACTCCGCGATGATGATCCGACGGATCCACCGTCTTGGGCAAACTACGAATGCGTCGATCCCAACGGAACGAACATTGAAGATGAAATCGCAATGTACACTTCATCCCCTAGCGATCTCGTATACCACCGTTTGCTTGTCGAGGCTGCCGAAGCATTGCTGAGTATCAACTTCTCCGATTTCGGGCAATCGGAAACAATGGAAGACGGCTACTTGTACTGCCCGTTTCGCTTGCAAGTCTATCACGGGGACGAAAAATTCAGGTTCAACTACTGTGAATACGTCTTGGCTCGTCGACTTGACCAATGACGACGCAGAAATCGCCGAACCGTTGAATTTCCGATGATTCTCACAGTGGCATGGACGCACAGAGAGATTGCATGGGGTATGAAACCAATACGAGCTGCTGGAAAAGTAGGCGGACCGCATTTGCTGTTGGATTATTTCGAAACGCAGCTACCCGACGCAAACTGATCGCGACCTGAACCTCAGTGTCTTGGTGCGTCCGTGAGAGGCTTCGTCCATCGGCAAATAGCTTGGCAGCCCCAACTAGCCCGGTCAGCCATCTCGCGTGTTCCTGGTGCGTGGTAGCTCCGTCATCTGCAACTGGAAGGGACGGCTCGCGGAGGTCGATTGTATCCACGCGGTGGTGATGGATGCTGGTGAAAACTGCGTGGTGTGTCACGAGTGACGCGGGGGTGGCCTCCGAAACAATCGCTTCCTGAGAATTTCCGCCGAATTTCACCTTACCCCCAACACGTGATGCGTTTCAGGTATCATTGCCGCTGCAAGTCTATTGAGCAGACATGACAAATTGAATCACCTGGAAGGAAGCATAATGCCCCGAGTCCTAATTGCACTCGTGATAGTTGGCTTGGTTGCCGTGGAGACATCCCTGGCGGCGCGTCACGACGTGGACGAAAGCAACAATCCGAAAGCAAACCAAACGTACACCAACGAAGCCTCGGCACCCGAAGAGCCGCTGACGCTTTGGTATCGCAAACCGGCGACCAAATGGGAAACCGAGGCGTTACCGATCGGAAATGGCCGGATGGCCGCGATGGTTTTCGGCGGCGTGAACAACGAGCGGATCCAGTTCAACGAAGAAACCGTCTGGGACGGCGTGCCCACGGATTACACCAACCCGGGTGCTTTGGAAGCGCTTCCCGAAGTCCGCCGGCTCTTATTTGAAGGCAAGAACGCCGAAGCGACCCGGCTGGCCGGAAAGACGATGATGGGCAGTCCGTACAAGGTCAAATCGTATCAGACCCTCGGCGACCTGTTCCTCGACTTCCCCGACACCGACAAAGTCTCCGGTTACCGGCGTGACTTGGATCTCACGACGGCAATCAGCCGCACGAATTACAGCGTGGACGGGATCGAGTACACGCGTGAAGTTTTCGTCAGTTCACCGGATCAGGCGATCGTCATCCACCTCACGGCTAGCAAACCTGGATCGATCAACTTCACCGCTCGATTTTCGCGTGACCATGCGACCAAAGAATCCACGTCGGATCACCGCTTGATCTTGCGTGGCAAACTCGGGGTGGACTACGAAGCACAGCTCCGCCCCTTTGTCAGTGGCGGCAGTGTCAGTTCCGCCGACGGAGTACTGAAGGTCGCGGATGCTGATGAAGTCACGCTGCTTGTCGTGGGAGCAACGAGCTACAACAGTGCCACGGACATTTCCGGCGATGCCACCGAACGCTGCGAGGCCTACCTCCAAGCGATCGGTGATAAGTCATTCGAGGAGATGCGACACGCGCACGTTGCCGACCATCAAAAGCTCTTCAATCGTGTGCAGTTGGATCTGGAAACAACCGACGCGGTCAACAGTCCGACTGACGAGCGACTGCGAGCGATCAAGAAAGGGTCGTATGACCCGCAGTTCGAAGTCTTGTACTTTCAGTTCGGACGTTACCTGTTGATCAGCAGCTCGCGTCCCGGTTACCTGCCCGCCAACCTGCAGGGCAAGTGGGCGCAGCAATACAACGCGGCTTGGAATAGTGACTACCACTTCAACATCAACTTTCAAATGAACTACTGGCCGGCACAGACCACCAACCTGTCTGAATGCCACCATCCGTATTTCGACTACGTGGAAAGCCTGATCCCGTTTGGCGAGAAAACAGCCAAGGTGCACTACGGCGCCGACGGTTGGACGCTGCATCACCTTTCGGACATCTTCGGCATGACCGCACCGGCGGACGGGGTCCACGGCATCTGGCCAATGGGCGCCGCTTGGGCGAGCCGCGGCTTGATGGAACACTACCGCTTTACTGGCGACAAGGAATTCCTAACTGAGCGTGCGTATCCGATGATGAAGGGCGCTGCCGAGTTCATCCTCGACTTCTTGGTTGAGGCCCCAGCGGGCACGCCGGCGGCTGGTCGATTGGTCACGAACCCATCCCACTCGCCAGAAAACTCGTTCATCAAGGCCGACGGAACGGAATCCGTCTTCACCTATGCGGCCACGATGGATCTGCAAATCATTCATGATCTGTTTACAGGGCTCATCGAAGCGAACGAGGCAATCGACCCAACGGGCAATTTTGACAAGCAATTCCGAACCGAGCTCGAAACGACGTTAGCCAAACTGCAACCGCTGCAGATCAGTCCCGAGACAGGCCGCTTGCAGGAATGGATTGAAGATTACAAGGAAAAAGATCCACGTCATCGCCACACCTCTCACTTGTTCGGACTTCACCCGGGCAAGCAGATCACTAAGAATGCGACGCCCGAGTTGTACGAAGCGGCGCGGAAGTCACTGGAGGCCCGCGGGGATGGCGGCAAAGGCTGGTCGATGGCGTGGAAGATCAACTTCTGGGCCCGATTCCATAACGGTGATCGCGCTCACGATCTGCTGAACAATCTGCTTAGCAAGATGACGCTGACGAACCTGTTCGACACCCACCCGCCGTTCCAGATCGACGGCAATTTTGGTGGTACGGCAGCGATCGCGGAGATGCTTTTGCAAAGCCACGATGGCGAAGTGCATCTCCTGCCCGCTTTGCCGAGCGTTTGGAAAGATGGTTCGGTAAAAGGGCTGCGTGCCCGTGGCGGATTTGAAGTCGACATGGAGTGGAAAGACGGCAAGTTGTCGAGCGCCACGATTCGTTCGCTCAACGGCAACCCGTTGAAGGTTCGCTACGGAAACGAAACTCGCGAGCAAGACCTCACCAAAGGCGAAAGCTTTACGTGGAACGCAAACGCGACCTAGCGAATCAAAGTAGCTGTGGCTTCTAGCCGCAGTTTGTGATCGATGTAGCTGTGTCACTGACCTCGTGTTTTGTCGGCATTCAAATTTAGGGGTAACACCGGACGGCTCGCGCCGTTCCGCTAAGACTTTCAACGCTACAGCTACGGATAGTTGTGTTACTGACCTCGTGCTTTGTCGGCACTCAAATTTAAAGGTGACACCGGACGGCTTGCGCCGTTCCGCTAAGACTTTTAGCGTTACAGCTACGGATAGTTGTGGCACTGACCTCGTGCTTTGTCCGCATTCAAATGTAGGGGTGACACCGGACGGCTCGCGCCGTTCCGCTAAGACTTTTAGCGCTACAGACTCGACAAAGCACTCACCCCCACAAACATTTTTCGACTCGAAGCCGCATTTTCGGGAAGACTTGGTGCATTGATGAAACGTTTGAACAACACTGCTGTTTCTTTCGGCCGCGGATGGTTGCCACCATTACAGGCACTGTGTTTGCTGCTGCTGAGCATGCAGACAGCTCCTTTGCACGCGGACGCCTCCGATTCCTTGACGCTTTGGTACACCCAACCCGCTTCAGAATGGGCGGAAGCACTGCCGATTGGAAACGGACGACTCGGAGCAATGGTCTACGGTGGGGTCCAACAAGAACGCTTGCAGCTAAACGAAGACACGCTGTGGAGTGGTGGACCGCACTCGTACGACAATCCAGAGGCCTACTCGCACCTCGCCACGGTGCGCAAACTGCTCGACCAAGGTGACTATGCCAAGGCCGAAGACGTTGCCCAGAACATGTTGGGAATCCCCAAGTACCAACAAGCGTACATGCCACTTGGTGATCTCTTTCTCGATTTCCCAAACGACCAATCACCGAGCGAATACCACCGCGAACTCGATTTGCAAAATGCGGTCAGCACGGTTAGCTACCGTATCGACGACGCACGCTTTACACGAACGGTCTTCGCATCAAATCCCGATCAAGCGATTGTCATGCGTCTTGAGTGCGATCGACCAGGACGGATCAGCTTTGACTTGTCGATGACAAGTCCACATGAATATCAGTCTCGGCCAACCAGTATCAACGGGCTGCTCATGACTGGTGAAGTGGTTCGCGGGTCGGACAAGCGTGCGAGCGGATCACGGGCTTTGATCGGCCCCTGGGAAAGCGCAGGCATGAAGTTCGCCGCGAAGGTGAGAGTCACATCCGATGGCGGAACGGTGGCGACGCAAGACGACCGCATCTCGGTTCGCGATTCCGACGCCGTGACGGTTGTTTATGTGGCAGCGACCAGCTACGTCAATTATCAAGACGTGAGTGCAGATGCGGTAAAACGCGTCGACGACACCATCGCGAGTGTTGGCGACACGCCCTACGAGCAGCTCTACCGGCAGCACGTGGATGACTACTCCAAACTGTTCGGACGGGTGGCGATCGATCTCGGTGGCAACGACACCGACGAAAGCCTGCCAACGGACGAACGGATTCAACGAGCGAAGGACGGTCACAAAGATCCGCGTTTGGCGGAGCAAGTATTTCAGTTTTCTCGCTATTTGATGATTTCGGGATCACGCCCTGGAACTCAGCCGCTCAATCTGCAAGGCATCTGGAACAGTGAAATCAATCCGCCTTGGGGGAGCAAGTACACGATCAACATTAACATCCAGATGAACTACTGGGTCGCCGAGGTCTGCAATCTCAGCGATTGCCATGAGCCGCTATTGCGGATGGTCGGCGAGTTGCAAGAACCGGGAAGGAGCACCGCCCACGTCCATTACAAGGCTGGCGGTTGGGTCACCCACCACAACACGGACATTTGGCGAGGAACGGCGCCAGTTGACGGTGCACAATGGGGTATCTGGCCAACGGGCGGCGCGTGGCTGTGCCAGCATCTTTGGGAACACTACCTTTACACGGGCGACATCGAGTTTCTGAAACGCTCGTATCCGATCATCAAGGGAGCGACCGAATTCTTCTTGGACACCCTCGTTGAAAACGAAGACGGCTATCTGATCACTTCGCCATCGATCTCGCCCGAGCACGGTCATGGCGGCGGAACAAAAGATGGGCTCAGCGTCGGACGCAGTGGCACGTCACTTTGTGCTGGACCGACCATGGACCTCCAAATCCTAAGAGATCTGTTCGCAAATTGCATCGATGCATCGGAGATTCTGGACACCGACGAAGCGTTCCGAACACAGTTATCAAGCACGCGGTCGCGTTTACAGCCGATGCAGATCGGACGCACAGGACAACTTCAAGAATGGCTCGAAGATTGGGATAATCCGAACGACAAACACAGCCATGTTTCGCACATGTATGGATTGTTTCCGAGCAGCCAAATCAATTGGCGAGATACGCCGGAATTGTTTCGAGCAGCCCAAACGTCACTGATCCAACGCGGCGACAGCGGCGGATGGCCTGGCGGATGGCGAGTCTGCCTGTGGGCACGCCTGGGTGACGGTGATCATGCACACGAAGTTCTCAGCGGTCACGTTCTGCCACGCTTCACACACAATTTGCTCAACAAGGGAAGCGTTTACCAGATCGACGCCAATTTCGGTGCCGCCGCCGGTATCGCTGAAATGCTTTTGCAAAGCCATCTGCGCACGGACGACGGAAGCCAATTGCTACAGCTCCTGCCCGCCCTCCCTTCGGCTTGGCCCGACGGATCGGTCCAGGGTTTACGTGCACGCGGCGGCTTCGAAGTCGATATTGCGTGGGCGGACGGAAAACTGACCAACGCAACCATCCGTTCGCTGAACGGGACACCACTCGCGGTCCGTTACGGCGACAACACTCAAACGTCCCGCCCCGCCAAGGGTGAATCTTTTACGTGGGATGGGAACTAGTCTCGTAGCTGTGGCTTCTAGCCGCAGAAGGGTAGCACGCCACGGACACATGTCCGTGGCGGTAGCAAGTCGTCACTAGCGACGTCGATTTAACTATTGCGGGATTTCAAATATAGCAGAACGGCGCAAACCGTCCGGTAACGTCGGACCGGACGGCTTGCGCCGTTCCGCTAAAAAGAGAACTAAAAACATCTTTGTCCCTCTTTTCTTGCGGTTCGAGAATCATCGGCTCCGTAGTTGATGTCATTGCTGCGGCTGGCAGCCACAGCTACTGGGTGTTTGTTAGAAGTCGTGTTTTCGATACGTGAGCAGTTGATATCCGCTGGCTTCCGTTTCGCTTTCTAACCACAGGTTTGGCCACGGTCGCGAATGGTATTCATCACGCATCTTTGTGACGACGAGAGCTCGACCGCCATCGACGATCAGTTTCGTCGCCGTGCGGAGGAAGTGCTCCGCGATCGCAAAATCACCGTAATAAGGAGGATTCAACAGCGCAAGATCGCATCCCATGATTTGCGGTAGCTGTCCGTCGTGGTTGAGTGTCGCGGTCAGATTCGAGATCTCATTCCGCTCGGCGCCGCGACGTACACACTCAATCGCGCGTGCGTTGCAATCCACCGCAAACACGTCACCGGATTCCGATCGGATTGCCGAGGCAAGTCCTACCGCTCCGCTGCCGCACCCGAAATCGAGCACGCGATCACCGGGGCGAACTTCGCTATTCGAAATCAACCGTCGCGCGGCCAGATCCAACGAGCGATGAGAAAAGACACTGGGTCGAGAGAAAACGGTTATCAGTCGATCTTGTTCACGAAACGTAAACTCGGCGTCAAAGTTTCGATGTTTCTTGAGTGCTCGACGTTTGGTTGCGGTGTAAACCCAACCGCTAGGCGTCTGCTTGCAATTGACTTTGTCGAACAACGCTTGCATCTGCTCTCGAAGCCATCGGTCCTTGGGATTGTTCACGCTCGACATCATCACGCCGCCAATTTCCAACCGCTCGTGCGCCTGTTGCAAGACGTCGCGAGTCATTTCCGCCTCGCCGCGTTGCAGCACCGGAATCAGCGCGAGTTGAATCGGATCTTGGGGCAGATCGGCTGAACAAAGAACTTCGACATCGACATCCGCACTGACTGCCGTGACGCGGCTCTGAGCGGCCCGAAATGAGTCGACATACCACAGCGAGACTTTCCCCGACGGACACAGCGACTTGGCGTGCCATCCCGATTGCCCGCGTCCAGGAGAAACAACGAGACAATTTGCAAACGCACAATTGTCGATCGCTTCGATCAGCAATTGCTCACTCGGTAGCGGTGGCAGCGATTGGGGAATCGACATAAACGGGAAGCCGGTCTAGCCATATTCCGCCAAATGTCGGCGAAATGGAGGCGTGCGAAATGAGAAAGAGTACGGTTCTAAAAGCTTGGTCATCAGCCAACGTGACGCAATTCGCTCAATCGTCCTCGGTTACTTCGACAACCCAAACTTGGCTATTCCAGTTCACTTCGTCGCCGGTGAAGAGCTGTCGGCGGCGGCGTGTTTCGACTTCGTCGTTGACGAGGACCTCGCCAGCCTGGATGCGCACCTTGGCTTCGCCTCCCGTGCCAACCACCCCGGCCGCTTTGAGGAAATCGTCGAGTCGGATCATCGGCCGCGAATCAGGTGTTTTTTGGTTCATTTCGGGTTCACTCATCGGATTTCAAACTCCGCGATCACGGGATAATGATCACTTAAATCTCGTTCGGCGTCGCTCATTTCCCAGTAGCGTTCCCAATGGTCTTCGGTAGTGTCGACACCGCCGCGAATCGCCAGATCGCGACGTACACTCACGCCACCCAAACACAAGTCAGCTCGTCCCGGATCGTCTTCGAGCAACGATTTGCTGACGAGGATCCGGTCGAATTGCTTTCCCTTGAGCAGATGCGTTTGCCGACGGGACGCTGGCGTCTTTTCGAGAACATCCACGAGGTCATCACTTGGGTCTGCGGTCAACCGCGTCATCAGCACCGCCAACTCACTGCCGCGTGCTATCGCACCCGCGGGTTCTTCGGTGTTGAAGTCCCCCAACACCACGATGTGCATGGGCGTTTTCTCCCAAACGCTGAGCCAACGGACCAAACTCGCGGCCTGCTTCGCTCGAATCGCCGCCCCCGCTTCGCCGCTGCGGAGATGCACGTTGACAATCAATACGGTTTCGACATCGCCACCGACCGGGATCTCTAAAATCGCCGCGAGATGTTTGGAGACGCTGCCGAACTCGCCTTCGCTTTGCATCCGTGAAGTTACGTGGCCGCGCATGGTCGAAAGCACGTCGACAGGACGTCTCGTCAATAAACCGACATCTTGCTCAGTAAACCGGTCGTTTCCCTCGATCGCGTACTGGTCATATTCCAAATCGTGCTCTCGCTCGAGAGCTTGGGTGAGATACCAAAGCACCCGCTGGCCTTCGATTTCTTGCAGAGCGACGACGGAAGGTTGGACTTCCGCGATCGATTTGGCAACCGCATCGCGTCGCCAATTCCAATGCCCGCGACTCGGGCTCGCTTTTTCTAAGGCGAGTTTGCTGTAGTTGTCTTTTTTGGAATCGTCAAAAAACCATTCGAGATTCCAAGTCATGACTGAAAATGCGATTTGTCCCTCGTCGGCCCGACGTGTTGTTTGAGCGACGGGCTCCACCGCGTGAGAGCACACTCCCGAAACGGTCAATAGCAACGCAATCGCCGCAAAAGAGGGAACGGGAATTTTCATGGACGCGGTCACGTACCGAAAAGGCTCGGATGACGGGGGGAATGATTTTTGCGAAACCGCTACGATAGACGCATTCGCCGAATTTGTAAGGTAGTGAGGTTTCTATGAAGTCGTTTTCGTTGTTGCAGTTCCCCCATCTCGATCGCTCGTGGGTACGCCCACGGGGGAGTCGCGGATTTTCGCTTTTGGAAATTGTCGTGGTGCTCGGGATTCTGGCGATCTTGCTGGCGATTTCGATCCCGGTGCTGCGCGACATGCGGACGCTGGCCCGGCGGAGCAATTGTGAACAAAACCTGATCCGGCTGACGCTGGCTAGCCAAGCGTACTCGGTGGATCATCTTCATCTACCAAGCGGAACGTTCACCGGATCGGCAAACGTGCTCAACGGCGAGTCGATGCCGGAGCTTGCAGGGCCGCCGCGTTCGGGCGGTGAAAATGCCCAGCCGGATGCTTATCTGACCATCGCGAGTCTGCCCAAAGGATACCATCACAACTGGATCTCATCGCTGTTGCCGTACTGCGACCGCGAGGGCATGTATCAATCGATTCATTTCGACGTGGGCGTTTACGCCCCTCAGAACGCGGTGACCCGCGACGCCGACATCCCGTTCTTGCGGTGCCCCTCGTCGGCAGAACGTCAGAAACTCAACACCAGTAGTTACGTGGGGCTGCACGCGAGCGATGCACGCCCCATCGGGATCAAAAATGACGGGATGCTGACGCTGAACCGTTGGCTCTTCCCAGACGATGTGCCCGACGGGATGGCATACACGATCTTGCTCGGTGAAAAACTCTCGCCGCAGCAGTTTGACCTCGGTTGGATGAGTGGAACCAGGAGCAGTTTGCGTAACGCGGGCACGCCCATCAACGAACCCATTGCCGACGAAGCCTATCACGACCCGGCGTTCGTCGGCGGACTCGCCAGCCTGCATGCCGGCGGCGCGTTTGTGGCGTTAGGCGACGGATCGATCGAATTTCTCAGTGACACGATCGACATGAAAGTTTACCAGAGTCGCGTCAGCCGCAACGATCAAGCAAACCAGACTGACGAGACGGCCGAGTGAACGACGCCGGCTTGAGTGCCCGGCGAGTTACCGGTTCGCTCGAACCAACGTCGACGATTGTTTTTCAGCCACGACTTACTCACCTGAGTTTTTAGGCAGCATGACTGTGAACGTGGTGCCTTCGGGGCTGGTTTCGAAATCCAGATTGCCGTTGTGTTGGCGAATAATCTTGTCACAGAGCGCGAGCCCCATGCCCGTTCCATCGCTGCGGGTGGTGAAATAGGGGTCAAAGATTTTTGTTTGGATGTCGTCGGGGATTCCGTTTCCGTTGTCGATGACATCAATCCGGATCGACGAGTCTTCACCCGTGATCACGAACCGCAGTACGCCGCCGTTGGGCATCGATGCGATCGCGTTGATTGCTAAATTTAAAAGAACTTGTTCGAGACGTACCGAGTCGGCTTGGATTAGTCCCAACATCTCTCGGGCGGGTTCCACGCGGATTTTGACGTTTTGCTTTTCGGCTTGGGGCCGCAGCAAACGGATCAGCTTTTCGACCAGCAAGGTCACATCGACGGGCGTGAGACCGATCTCGTTGATCGACGCGTAATTGCGAAAACCATCCAGCACCGCGCCGATCCGTTTGACTTCCGTGTTGATGATATCGAGTGACTCGTTGACCTCGGGGTCGTCGGTTCCTTTAGCCAATCGTTCACAGAGCAGTTGCACGTGGAGAGCGAGGGCACTGAGCGGGTTTTTGATTTCGTGTTGCAGCCCGGCGGCGAGTGATCCGAGTCCGGTATAACGCTCCATCCGTCGCAGACGTTCTTCCATCAGCGTCTTTTGCGTCACGTCTCGAACGTGAATCACCAATCCGATTTGTCGGCCACTGCGGTTGTGAAGACGGGTGCAACCGGCACGCAACGTTTGCACGTGTCCGTCACGCACGACGCGATAATCGCGGTCTCGAATCGGGTGATTGGTCCGCCGACTCTCATCGCAGATCTCGGACAACAGCGAGTGATCTGTCGAGACGTCGGCGATGTTGCGGCCGATTCCCGACGACATTCCTGCTTCGCCATCTTCGCCGAGACCGAGCAGCGTCCGGCCGCTCGTGTTGATGCTGGTGATGATGTCGTTTTCGTCAGTCGTGATCACTCCCGCGTCCATGCTGGCGAGGATATCAGACGAGAGAACTTTGACGTCTGCGAGCGATTTTTCACTGGAAAAGTAAGCTCGGATGACAAAAACGAACGCCACGCCGGTAGCCATCACGTTGAGCACGAGCAACACCAGCAGACTGCTTTGCAAACTCAGATCACCTGACAGCTCGTTGGCACTCTTCAGATCACTGGCTGGGAGGTGTTTGATAATCTTGTTCAGAATTTCCTGCTCGTGGCGAACCGTGAGCAGAACCCAGGCGGTGACCGCGAGAGACAAAAAACTCAGCAGGGCCAGCCCGATGGCGATCCGCCGAACGCCGCGTTCACCGGGTGGTTCAATCATTTAGTGCAGTCCGAATCGGCCCATCTTGTAATGCAACGTCCGCACGCTCACGCCGAGCGTCTTGGCGGTCTTCTCCCGGTGCATTCCACACGATTCCAAAGCGGCCTCGATCGTTTGCCGCTCACACGCCTCGACGGCTTCGGCGAGCGTGCTGACAACCGTTCCACTTGCACCGGTCGGTTTTCGCAGCTCCGATGGTAACTCGTTTTCGTGGATCACGTCACCTGCCGCCGTGATCACCATGCGTTCGATCACGTTTCGCAATTGTCGGACGTTCCCCGGCCATGCCGCCGCCACCATCGTCTGCATGGCTTCGGCGGACAGTCGTTTGATATCGCGCCGGTGCCGCGTACAGAATTGCTCGAGAAAGTGTTCGACGAGCAGCGGAATGTCTTCACGTCGGCCACGCAGCGGCGGGACTTCGATCGGAATGATGTTGAGTCGGTAGTAAAGGTCTTCGCGAAACGTGCCGTCATCGATCAGGTCTTGGACCGAACGATTCGTTGCTGAAATCACGCGGGCATCGGACTGCAGAACCTGCTCGCCGCCGACACGGGTGAACTGACGAGATTCGAGCACCCGTAACAAATCGACTTGGCTCTTGGCCGACATCTCGGTGACTTCGTCGAGAAACAACGTTCCTGACGACGCTTGCTCGAAACAGCCCGGTTTCTGGCGACTAGCGCCACTGAACGCGCCACGCTCGTGCCCGAACAGTTCGCTTTCGAGCAACGTTTCGGGCAAGGCACCGAGGTTGACGGCGATGAAAGGAGCTCCGCTGCGTTCGCTGAGTTCATGCAGCGCCCGGGCGATGAGTTCCTTTCCCGTGCCACTCTCGCCGTGGATCATCACCGTCGCGTCGGTTGCGGCGACTTGGCGAATCTGCCGAAAGACATCCTGCATGGCAGCACCGCCGGCAACGATGTTTGAAATTTCGCCCGAGTCGGCAAGCCGGCTTCGCAGATGCTGGTTTTCGATGCGGAGCTGGTAGTGTTCTCGAGCCTTGCGGACTTGTTGACGGACAAGGTTGAGGTCGAGCGGTTTGAGAACGAAGTCGAACGCTCCGGCTCGCATCGCGTCGACCGCGGTTTCCACCGTCCCATGGGCGGTGATGACGATCACGGCGGTTTGCGGACGTGCGGCGAGAATATGCTCGAGCAATTGGATCCCGGTCATGTCGCAGTTCAAACGCACGTCGACAATGACCAGCGGAAACTCGCCTTTTTCCATCTTCGCGATCGCTTCTTGTGCGTCGCCTGCGGTCTCGATCACGTCGGCGTCTTCGGCGAGTCCACGGGCCAGCCCGCTGCGGATGTTCGGTTCGTCGTCAACGATGAGGACGCCAAATGGATCGAGATCAGGCATATCGCGGCAAAGGTTCTTGCGAATTTCGGATGAGATGGGGCGGCGAGCGGATGGATAACGTCGCCAAACACGGCAACCATCGAGGGGGAAGCACAACTCGGGACCGTCAGCAGATCCCGGACCGTTAGGACACCTCAAGACGTCCGCGACATCAGCGATGATCCCGTTCGAGAGGCAAATCACAGGGATTTTGCGGGTCGGGATGAGTCGTTCCTTTCCGCTAATTTAGCCCGCAGTCGTCATTCCAACGAGCCCGCGATGCGCCAAACCTGCAACGCATTGCACAGGCACGTGAATCTTGTTGCACTCCCGAGTGAATATTATTGCCGATTGCAGACCTTCGCGTGGAATTGTGCGGCCTGCCGATTCGCGTCCGGGGTTTCTCTGCGTTTGCGGCCGATGAAGACGGGGCGTCGCGGTTGCGAAGAAGCAACCGCAGCGATTTCTCGAACGACCGCTCTACTTTGGAATTTGTTGCAATGGATTGCCAACTCCCCAGCTGGGTGCAGCTCTGCAAGTTCGTATCGTGTTTACGATTCGCCGTTGGCTTGGCCGCCGCGGTCGTCGTTTACTCACCGGCGGTTGCACAACCGCCAGACGTTCCGGCATCCGATACTCAACCAACACGCATCGAAGCCGACCTTTACTCACAACTGGCGCGGATGCAGCAGCAGATCGATGAGCTGAAAAACGTCTCTGCGGCACCAGCGCCGATCTACGATTTCGCGCCCATGCCCCATTGTGAGCCGAAACCGGAGAAACCAAAGTTTCCGACGGTCCGTTTGACGGGATTCTTCCAAGCGGACGCGGTTTACTTTGATCAAGATGCCACCAACATCGCCGCAGTCGGCGACGCTCAGGACGGAGCTGACTTCCGCCGGGCCCGATTGGCCGCGGTCGGCCAAGCATGGGACAACGTCAGCTACCAACTGGAAATGGACTTCGCTTTTCCCGGTCGTCCGAACTTCATGGACGTGTGGTTGGACGTGGACGATGTCATCGGCTCGAATAATCTGCGGATCGGCCAGTTTCGCCAACCGTTTGGCATGGACGGTTTGACTAGTGTCAAGGAGATGACGTTCCTCGAACGCGGGTTGCCCTTCGCGTTCCTGCCGTTTCGCCAGATCGGTGCAGCGTTGTACGGAAACCATAAGGACGAACTCGCGACTTGGGCGATTTCGGCTTTTCGTTATCCGACCGACGTCTATGGTGGCAACGTCGGCGACAACGGCGGGTACGGAATGGCAACACGTCTGACCGGACTGATGATTAACAATGACGACGGCAATGGACTGGTGCACGTCGGCGGAGGTTTCAGTTTCATTGACCCGGCTAATGACAAATTTCAATTCCGAAACCAACCCGAGGTCTTCGTCGGTGAAGACGGCGGCGGCGTGCTCGCGGGCACGAATCCGAAATTGGCACCGTTCGCCGACACTGGTGAAATTGATGCCAGAAACGCGAGTTTGTTCAGTGCTGAACTCGCCGGGTCCTGCGGTTCCTTCTACGCCCAATCCGAAGCGATCTATGCACAGGTGGATCAATTGGCTGGTCCGATGTTATCGTTTTCCGGCGCGTACGCTTACTGCGGATACTTCTTGACGGGCGAGAAACGCCCCTACAACGGGAAGGCGGGCGTTTTCGGAACCGTGACGCCTACCAAAAGCGTTGGCAAAGAGGGCGGCATTGGAGCATGGGAAGTTGCGACTCGCTATTCCCACGTCGACCTCAGCGACAAGAACATCAACGGCGGACGGTTAAACAACATCACGGCCGGATTGAACTGGTACCTCAATCCTCACACCAAATTTCAGTTCAACTACATCTACTCGATGCTAAACGCACAAGCGGGCGCGGGCCCCGTCCCAGTCTCCGCCGCAGGGGTCGGCGACAGCGAGGCGGGAATCTATGCGATGCGAGCCCAAGTCGATTTCTGATCTGCAAAACGCAGACCTTCGCCGTTTTTCGCCGATGCACCAAGTCGGCCGTTACGAAAGCGTCAATCGGGGAACTCCGCTTGACGCTTTTATCATGGAGTGTGGTTCCTTATCAACGCGATTTAAGCGAAATCTGTGGCAGCTCGTCGGTTGTCACGTGACGTCTGGAAGTCTGTGCACGTTGAGTGTTTTTTCAATACTTCAATTCGGTGTGGAACCGGACGGCTTGCTGGCTGTTGATTTAGTGAGCCGTCGGCGCTAGCCGCGGGCCTTACGGCTACGATGCGCGCATGGGACGCTCGCAGCTAGCGCTGTCGGCTCACTCATGTTTGCGAAACGACTAACTCAACAGTCCGCTCGCGCCGTTCCACTACTTTTTTAATCCCGCAGTAACTCAATCGACGTCCCGAGAGACCGAGCTACACGATCAGTGGCGCAGTCGAGTTGGAGGTGCGAAATCAAGCGTCATCCGATGAGTTGTCTGCCACCTTTTTGAGCAAGCCTGTGGTGGCCTCAAGATTCAGGCATGCAAAACCTTGCAGATCGGTGCAGGTTCCTGCATGCATTTCGCAGGTTTTTGCAACTCAACGCGAGTTCCCAGCAACGTCGGATGAGAATCTAAGAGTCGCATTTGCGTCTTTTCCGCCACCAACCGCACATTTGCGGATGCAACTGCGATCACGCCGCGCGCGTTGGTACGGGTTGTGCATCTGCGATTTCAATCCTGTTCTTTCTCAACTCTGTCGCGTTCACCATGCAAGATGCACCTTCGGGCAGCCTCCTTTCCGCTGCACCGGTTGAAGCAGTTCCCACGACCCACGGTCGCGATCTCATTTCGATCATCGAACACGCCAAACACTACCTGCCATCGCAGGGGCCGATCTCGATCTTCGTGCACCACAACACTTTGCACTCATTCGAAGACTTGCCGTTCGAAGAAGCGGTGATTGCCGGTGGCGCGCGTTACGGTTGTGAACCGTACCTTTCCGAAGAACGCTATCACAATGAACTGACTCGCGGCCGGATCTCGATCGACGACATCCGCCAAGTTCTGATGGACGACCTCGACGCGTCCGCCGATGAATTGATCGCGAGTTTCGGGACTCGCTATTCGCTGCGATTGGCGATGATGCAGATGACGCTGCACGCCGCGCCAGACGCGGAACTGCAGTGGATGTTGGCCGAAACCAAGTTGCTGAAGAAGTTTCAGTCGCAAGTTTCGTTGCCACGTCGCGAACAAGTCATTGCGGCGACGCGCAGTTGGATCATGCGGTGCCGCGATACCGGAAAATTGCCGCCGGTCGTCGAATCGGTAATCCAAAACCAACCCAACAAGCCGCTCGCAGCATGGAGCGACGACGCATGGGAATCGTTCACGTTGAAGCTGCTGTGGCAAGTTTGTCATGACGGAGTGGAGGCAGCCAATCTGCCGCGTGAGTACCAACGCGAGAATGAAAGCCTGCAGGGATTGTTGTTGGAGGTGACAGGTGAAGACGTCAACGTCACGGTCAACGAGATTCTCATTCGATTTTGCGGCAGCTATCTCGATCAAGGATTCGCGGATTGGTCGCTTCCCGAACGCGGCTCAGGGTTTGCAAAGTCCTTCGCCAACTTGTATCTGCGCCGCCTCGCCGTTTTACCTTCATGGATGACGCATCTGCGTGGAGAACTGAAACGGATTCTCGACGAGCCTTTCGATCCGCTCGCATCGATCGCTGAATCATTGGCAGCGTTGGGGATCAACGACGAGACCGACCCGGAAACGGTCGAAGAAGAGATCACCTCAACGATGTTGGCCCTGCGTGGTTGGGCGGGCATGATCTGGCAAACCGAATCAAACTCACCACACCTGCCCCATCCGATCCCGAGCGGATCGTTGACCGAATATTTGGCGATCCGTTTTCTTTTGCAACGGCATGCGATCGCCGAGTTGGGCCAGCGTCGATATAGGACTCGCGACATGGGCGAGATTCGCAAGGAGGTCAATGCCGAATTGCGACGCCACATCCGCCGCTCGGGTGAAAAGTTTGTTCGACGAGGACCGTCGACGGATGAACGGACCTACGTCATCTTCCAACTCGCCCAAGCGGGAGGATGGACACCGGAACAATTAATCGGCATGTCGAGTGCCCAGTGGTCACGGGTCGTCAACGAAATCGAATCGTTTGATTCACTCGAACGACGCCGGATGTTTCACCTCGCGTATGAACGCCATTACGAGGTGTCTGCACTCGACGCGATCTCGATTCATTCCACCCGTCGACGTGAGAACGCGGACCGGTTTCCCAGGGATCCCGCTTACTTAGCCATCTTTTGCATCGACGACCGCGAAGAGTCCTTTCGCCGCCATTTGGAAGAGATCGATCCGGAGTGCCGGACCGCGTCGGCGGCAGGATTTTTTGCCGTCGCGATGTACTATCGTGGTGCCGACCACGCTCATTACCGGCCGCTGTGTCCCGCGATCGTGACGCCACGACATTACGTGTGTGAGGAGCCGACGTTTTCGGCGGTGAATGTCAGCGAGAAACGTGCCGAACGCCGCCGGCGAATCGGCTGGTTCACTCACCAAGTTCACGCCCATTCGAGAACACTCGTCGGTGGTTGGTTTACGGGAATTTTTGGTGCGATCGCGACATTCCCAATGGTCGCACGGATTTTTTCTCCACGATTGACATCCCGTTTTCGCGACGCGATGGGTTCTTTTGTCAGACCGCCGTCCACCGAACTGCATCTCGAACGGATCGCATCTGACCCAGGCCAAGACTTCGACGCGTTGGGGTACAGCCTGGAAGAGATGGCCGACATTGTCGTTCGCATTCTGCAAGACATCGGTTGCGTGAAAGACTTTCCGCCGATCGTCATTTTCTTCGGTCACGGCAGCGGCAGCTTAAACAATCCCCACGAGTCGGCTTACAACTGTGGCGCGTGCAGCGGTGGGCGAGGCGGACCAAACGCACGTGCGTTCGCGATGATGGCAAACGATCGTCGCGTGCGTCGTTTAACACTGCAACGTGGAGTCGAAATCCCCGATGACGTGCGATTTGTCGGTGCCTATCACAACACGTGTAGCGACGACGTCGAGTACTACGACCTCGACCTCCTGCCGAGAACGCATCGCGAGTTGTTTCGCCGAATCGAAAAAAGCGTGAACGCAACACGGGCACGAAACGCTCACGAACGGGCACGACGGTTTGAATCCGCGCCACTGGATCTGACTTTCGCTGAAGCACTCGATCATGTCGAGCAACGCGCCGAAGACCTTTCGCAGGCTCGTCCCGAATACAACCACGCGACCAACGCGATCACCACCGTCGGACGTCGCGATTGGACACGTGGACTGTTCCTGGATCGACGCGCGTTTCTCACCGAATATGATCCGTCGGTCGACGACGAAAACGCCAGCGTTCTGACTCGCATTTTGCAAGCGGCGATCCCGGTTTGTGCGGGGATCAGTTTGGAATATTACTTCTCGTCGGTTGACGTCGAGGGATACGGATGCGGTTCGAAGTTGCCGCACAACGTGGCGTCCATGTTAGGCGTGATGACGGGGGCAGCCAGCGACCTGCGTCCCGGACTGTCGCAACAAATGATCGAAATCCACGAGCCGATGCGAATGTTGTTCGTGATCGAAACGGTTCCCGAGACCTTCGAAAACATCCTCGCTGCCAACCCGGGCATCGCCAAGTTGGTACGGGGTAGCTGGGTGCACATCGCATTAATCGATCCCCAAACCTCGTCCATCTTGCGATACCGCAATGGGCGTTTTGAACCCTACGCCCCTGAGACGACCGAGATCCCTACGGTCGACTCCTCCACGGATTGGTATCGCGGCAACCGCGATCACTTGGGCTTCGCATCGATCAACGAAGCGTCCGAAGTTTAACTCGAATCCATCGCCCATAGCCGCTCTCCCTCGGGCACGTGTTTAAGCCCGAAACGTCCCGGGGGAGAGCACCACGCACTTCACTCACTGTTCTCCAAAAATGTTTTCTCTCGATAGCACGTTTCAACTACTCGGCACGATGGTCATCGTCAGCCCGCTGATTTTGCTGGCGATCCTCGGGTTGTCGGGGCTGATTAATCGGCCGCTGAGCGAAGGAACGATTTCGCGTTTGACTCAAGCGTCGGTGCTGTTCTCTCTCTTGCCCGCCATCGGGATATTGATCCTGATGCTGGCGACAGGGATTCGCTACGTGCCCGTCGAACTCGGTAACTGGGTCGCAATCCCGGAACAGGACTTTCACTTCAACCTCAAGTTCGCGTTCGACCGGCTGAGTATCCCATTCCTGATCTTGAGTTGTGTCCTCTGTGGCGTGGTCGCTGAGTTCACGCGTCGATATCTGCACCGCGAAGACGGTTACTCGCGGTTCTTCCTGTTTTACGCATTGTTCTTTTGCGGGATGGTCCTCTCGTCGCTGGCGAGCACGATCGAAACATTGTTCGTGGGCTGGGAATTGGTCGGACTCTCGTCCGCGTTGCTGGTCGCGTACTTTCACGAACGCGTCAATCCGGTCCGAAACGGACAGCGTGTTTGGTCGGTCTACCGTCTTTCCGATGCGGCGTTCCTGATCGCGGCGATCACGATGCACCACATGACCGGCGAAGGCGACTTCGGTGGACTGATGAGCAGCGGTGTTTGGCCGGATGCGACCGCAATGATTGAACCGGGCCAGGCGTTGTTAGTCGGCTCACTGTTGTTGGTCGCCGCGGCGGGCAAGTCAGGTCTCTTTCCGTTTAGCGGATGGCTGCCACGAGCGATGGAGGGACCGACTCCTTCGAGTGCAATTTTCTACGGTGCGTTGTCGGTCCACCTCGGTGCGTACCTGTTGCTGCGTTTGAGCCCCATCATTGCGGCCTCTCAAACGCTCGAAATCATGGTCATCACACTTGGAGTCGTCTCGGCGGGATGTGGTGCGGTGATGTCGCGAGTGCAGAGCGATATCAAGGTGTCACTCGCCTACGCGTCGCTGACGCAGGTCGGCATCATCGTTGTCGAAATCGGTTTGGGGCTGCACTACCTCGCATTGATTCACATCATCGGTCACGCCTGTTTGCGGACGATGCAGTTGTTGCGTGCCCCGACGTTGCTGCGTGATTACCAAGATCTCGAAAACAAAACCGGAACCCGGTTGCAGCACGAGGAATGGGCGGGTGCCCGATTCTTGCCCGCGCCCGTGCAGCGTTGGTGCTATCGGTTCGGATTCGACCGCGGATTCATGGACATCTCGCTGGACCGATTCATCGTTCGCCCATTTGTCGGATTGATGAGATGGTTTGATCGGCAGGAGCTGCGCATCACCGATTGGATCTCCCGAGAACCATCGCGAGAATCCGAAGACATCGAACACCATCCCGAAGAGATCGGCCGAGCGGCGTAGCCCGCAACAAAGCGTTCGCTCGTCGGCGGGCTTCGGCCATCCGGCGAGCGAATAAGAACAGTCATACACTTCAATCGTTTTAGAAACAACTTCGTCGTCGAACCCAATGCCTGAACTACATTTCCCTTGGATTGAAATCTCCATACTCGTACCGATGATCGGTGCGTTGTGGGTTCACATGTTCGGCGATCGGGAAAACATCCTGACGCACGCAATCGTGATCTGCGTCGCAACGCTGTTGTTGACGATTGGGGAATTGCTCGACTTCCTCTATATGGATACGTTTGAGGCCCATGACCATGGGCGATTATTGAGTTGGATTTTCAACCCTCGGTTCTTTGTGATCGATGAGCTCAGCGCGTTCTTGATTCCCCTCTCGGCGTTGATCTTCTTGGTCGTCGTGATGTCGACGCTGCGGACCAAGGCACCGCGTTTTTCGCTGAAACTCGCCTTGATATCCGAGACGTTGGTTTTGGCGACATTCAGTTGCCGGGCCTCATGGGCGTTGATTTGGCTATTGATCTCCGCCACGATCCCACCGTACATCGAACTCAAACAGCGAAAACGATGCACTCGCATCTATGCTCTCCACATGGGCGTGTTTGCGGTTTTGTTGATCGCCGGCTACGCCTGGCAGTCACTCGTTGATGTCGGCTCGACGGCGGGGCTGATTGCCGGTGCGTTGCTGACGGCGGCGGCACTCCTGCGTGCGGGGATTTTTCCGCTGCATCTGTGGATGACGGATCTGTTCGAGAAAGGCACGTTCGGGACCGCGATTTTGTTCACAACGCCGTTGGTGGGTGCTTACGCGGTAATGCGGTTGGTGCTGCCGATCGCGCCTTCCTGGGGTTTGCAAAGCATCGCGGTGCTGTCGTTGATCACGGCCGTTTACGCGGGTTCGATGGCGCTCGTCCAGCAAGAAGCACGCCGGATGTTTTGCTTTCTCTTGCTCAGCCAATCGTCACTCGTCCTGGTCGGTTTGGAACTGGTTACTCCGATCGGGCTCGCCGGCGCGTTGTGCGTGTGGTTGTCGGTCGGTTTATCGTTGACCGGTTTCGGCATCACGCTGCGAAGCATCGAAGCTCGGATCTCCCGCGTGTCGCTAGCTGATTATCACGGCATGTATCGGCAGATGCCGATGATGGCGGGCTTCTTCCTGCTCACCGGCCTCGCCGCGATCGGCTTCCCCGCCACGGTCGGTTTCGTCGGGATGGAATTGCTTGTTCAAGGGGCCGTCGACATCTACCCCATGGTTGGAACGCTCGTGGTTCTCGCCGCAGCCTTGTGTGGCATCACGGTGTTGATGACCTACTTCCGCATCTTCACCGGTCACGGCAATCGGACGATGGTCCCGATGAATGCCCGGCCGACAGAACGGTTCGCAGTATTGATGTTGACACTTTTGATCGTTGGGGGCGGATTGGTTCCTCAACCCGGAGTGGCGTCACGGTATCACGCTGCGAAAGAACTCACCAACCAACGGACTCGTTTGCTCGGTCCCGAAGACGCGGGCGAACACAGCGTTGATGAAGCCGATGCGATCGTTGTCGAAACCGAATAACCAGCGAACGTTTCCAAACAACATTTTTTACTGCGTCCCCTTTTCCCATATCTCCTTCTCACTCACCCCCATTCCCACCAAAGAACATGAGCACCACTGTCGAAAACCAAAAGGAAGTGCCTCGCGGCAACCTGGAAGGATTCACCAAATATCTTAAGTACGATCTCATCTCGGGGCTTCTCGTCTTCCTGATCGCGTTGCCCTTATGTTTGGGGATTTCGATCGCCAGCGGTTATCCGGCGATCGCGGGTATCTTCACCGCGATCATCGGATCGTTTGTCGCGACGTTCTTGAGCGACTCGGAATTGACGATCAAGGGTCCGGCGGCAGGTCTGATCGTGATCGCGATCGGTTGCATCGGCGCGTTCGGTGGCGACGGGATGGTCGGCGGTTGGACGGAAGCGGACACGGCGGCGTACCAGGCCGCCCTCGCTGTGGGGGTGGCAGCGGCGATTCTGCAGATCTGTTTTGGGTTCTTTCGGGCGGGTATTCTCGGTGAATTCTTTCCCATTTCGGCCGTTCATGGAATGCTCGCCGCGATCGGCGTTATCATCATCGCGAAACAGATCCCCGTTGCTCTCGGAGTGAGCGCGTCGGGTGGTCCGCTCGAACTACTCAAGCAGATCCCACACTTCATCGCAGATGCCAACCCGGCCATCGCAGCGATCGGCGTCGTCAGTGTGTTAATCATGTTTTTATGGCCGTTCGCTCAACAGAAAGCTGAATTCCTCAAGGTCCTCCCCTCGCCGTTGATTGTCTTGATCGTGGCGATCCCGATGGGTATGGGCTTCGATTTGATGCACAAACATTCTTATGTTTTGCAAAACCACGAATACCAACTCGGTGAAAACTACCTCGTGACGATGCCCGATCGAGTTTTCGGGATGTTCGACGAGTTGACGCATCCGAACTTCGCGGCGTTACGTGAACCACGGGCGTGGCCATGGGTGCTGATGTTCTTCATCATCGGAAGTCTCGAATCGCTGCTCAGTGCCAAGGCGATTGATTTGCTCGATCCCTGGAAACGCAAGTCCAACATGGATCGCGACATGGTCGCCGTCGGCGCCGGAAACCTGTGCTGTGCGTTGGTTGGTGGCTTACCGATGATTTCGGAAATCGTGCGGAGCAAAGCGAACATCGACAACGGAGCCCGCACACGGTTCGCCGATTTATGGCATGGCGTGTTCCTCTTGGTGTGCGTCGCGTTGATCCCGATGGTCTTGCACCGGATTCCGATGGCCGCCCTAGCCGCGATGCTGATCTACACCGGTTTCCGATTGGCTCACCCCAAGGAGTTCATGAACGTTTGGAAGATCGGACGTGAGCAGTTGGTGATCTTTGTCGTGACGTTGGTCAGTGTTCTGGCGACGGACTTGCTGATCGGGATTGCGATCGGGATCGCCACCAAAGTCGTCATTCACATCTCCAACGGTGTGCCGGTTCGGTCGCTCTTCAAGCCGGAAATCGAATTGACCGAAGACGATGGCAACACGGTTCGCTTGACCGCACGTCAATCGGCGGTGTTTAGCAACTGGATTCCGATGCGTCGCCAAATTGAACGGATCGGCCTCGTTGACCGACGCAACGTCGTGCTCGACCTGTCAGATGTCCAATTGATTGACCATACGGTGATGGACAAACTGCACGAAGTCGAAAGCGATTTCGAGCAACAAGGTCTCTCATTCACGACCGTCGGGCTGGAATCGCACCAAGCGTTCACTGAGCACGCTCATTCGGCGAGACGCAAAGGCGTTTTCTCGGCCAAGCTGTTTACGATCACGACGGATCCTTCCATCGAAGAGATACTGCAAACCGCATTCGTGCGACTCGGCGTCAGCGGTTACACGTCGTTCCCGTGCAGCGGTGCGGGACGGCACGAGATCAATTCCGAAGGCGGCCAATCGAAACCGCGTATCCGCTTTGAAGTGATCGTGACCAAAGAGCAAAGCCAAACGATAGTCGATTACTTGGCCCGAGAAGTTCAACCGGACCACCGTTTGACGTTCACGGTCGAGAACGTTCAAGTCGCGCGAATCGATGCGTTCACGCCAAACGTCGACTCCAGCGTATTGAAAAAGAGCCAGACCGCCGCGGAACTCGTCAAGAGTTAAACAGGTGGATTGCATACACCGCGAACCCTCGTTGCGATAAGCTGTCGTTTTAGAGACAGCCTCTTTCGCATCGGAGTTCGCGATGAATTTGCTGGCCGAGCTATACCGCCCGTCTTTATCGCTCCTGACGGACCTCTACCAACTGACGATGGCGTACGGCTATTGGAAGAATGGACTGGCCGAGCGATCGGCTGTCTTTCATCTGTTTTTCCGCAACAATCCGTTTGACGGCGGCTACTCGATCGCTTGCGGATTGCAAACGGCGATCGAATATCTCGACAAACTGCGATTGACCAGCGAAGACACGAGCTATCTCGGCACGCTGACCGGAGCGGATTCACGTCCGCTGTTCGACGAAGAATTTCTTGATTATCTCGGTGGTCTGAAGTTCTCGCTCGATGTCGACGCAATTCCCGAAGGTACCACGGTTTACCCACACGAACCGTTGGTTCGGGTACGTGGTCCGATCTTGCAGTGCCAACTCGTGGAAACACCACTGCTGAACCTGATCAATTTTCAAACGTTGATCGCAACCAAATCAGCCCGCGTCTGTTCGGCGGCAGGTGTGTACGCCTCCGACACGCCACACGATCGCGTAATCGAATTCGGGTTGCGTCGTGCCCAAGGTGTCGACGGCGCGTTGGCAGCGTCCCGAGCGAGCTACATCGGTGGTTGTTCCGGAACGTCAAACGTGTTGGCGGGACAATTGATGGGAATCCCGGTTGTCGGCACGCATGCTCACAGTTGGGTGATGACGTTTCCGACCGAGCGGGAAGCGTTCGACCGCTACGCCGATGCGATGCCAAACAACTGTGTTTTCTTAGTCGACACCTACGACACGCTTGAGGGAGTTCGCAACGCCGTTGAGGTCGGGCGGCGGCTGCGCCAGTCCGGTCACGAAATGCTTGGCGTGCGATTGGACTCCGGTGACCTCGCGTGGCTCAGCATCGAGGCGAGACGGGTCCTCGACGATGGCGGATTCCTCAACGCGAGAATCGTGGCGAGCAATGACCTCGATGAGCGGCTGATCGCCAGTCTGAAAACTCAAGGCGCGCGAATCGACACTTGGGGCGTCGGCACGAAACTGGTCACCGCGTTCGACCAACCGGCACTCGGGGGCGTCTACAAACTCGGGGCAATCCAAAACGAAAACGGCCAGTGGCAGCATCGTATCAAATTGTCTGAGCAGACCATTAAAGTCAGCAACCCAGGAATGTTGCAAGTACGACGATTCGAGAACGATTCCGAGCATCGCGGTGACATGATCTACGATGAACTTTTGGATTGGAAACCAGGCGATAACGCGAACATGGTGGATCCGGCTGATTCGCATCGACGAAAACGATTTTCCGCTGACACGCCGTCGAAAGACTTGTTGGTCGAAATCTTACGCGGCGGAGAACTCGTCTATTCCCCTCCGTCACTCGATTCGATCCGTGAACGTGTGCGTGAAAACTTGAATCGCACGCCAGCAGCGGTGCAGCGATTCGAATACCCCCACGAATACCCGGTCGGGTTGGAACAGGGGTTGCACGATTTGAAATCGAAAATGATACGCGACGCTCGGGAGCACTCATGAATGCATTGATCATCGTTGACCTGCAAAACGACTTCTTACCCGGCGGAGCGCTCGCGGTACCGCACGGTGACGAACTCATCCCGATCGCCAACCGTTTGCAGTCGTCGTTCGACACCGTCGTCGCGACGAAGGATTGGCACCCACGAAATCACTGCAGCTTCGCGAGCCAGCATCCTGGCAAACGCGTCGGTGATGTGATTGAAATCGAAGGGCTGCCCCAAGTCCTCTGGCCAGACCACTGCGTTCAAGACACACCCGGCAGCGATTTTCCTGCGTCCTTGGAAACCGAAAAGATTTCTAAAGTCATTCACAAAGGGACCGATCCGGAGCGTGATAGTTACAGCGGATTCTTCGACAACGGGGGACGTCACGCGACCGGTCTCGGACGCTATTTGCACGCCACCGGCATTGACACGGTGCATGTCATGGGTTTGGCTACCGACTACTGCGTCCGAGCGACCGCGATCGACGCGGCAAGACTCGGGTTTAAGACATTCTTGATCGCAGATGCATGTCGCGGAGTGGAAATCAAAGCGGGAGATTGCCAGCGGGCGATTGATGACATGCAGAACGCGGGGGTTGAGATTGAAGAATGCAGAACAATTGTCCCCGATGGTTCGTTCCCAACAAAAAGCGATCACGGTAGGCCGTGAACAGTTGGGACAACTGTTCTACATTTGGTTCGTATCCTGAACTTTGTAGAACAATTGTCCCCAATTGTTCATTCACAACGAATAACCGCCCCGACGCATGAACAGTTGGGACAACTGTTCTACATTCGATTCGCATACCCAAATTCAGTGTAGAACAATTGTCCCCAATTGTTCACTCACAACAAAACCGACCACGGTACGCCATGAACAGTTGGGACAACTGTTCTACATTTGTACGGAAGAACAGGCTCGCTCGTTAGTCTTTTCGGTGGCGTGATTGGCGGGGGATTCGGTGGCGTTCTTCTTCGACTGTGAGATGCCCCCACTGCAATGCTTGATCTTGCTCGTATTGCTTGCCCAATTGCGCCGCAATCTTGGCTTTGGCGAGTTCGAATCCGAGGTAAAACGCATGCGACACGTCCACGTTACTGGACTGTGGCATCGACAGCAATTCGCTCATCATCGCAAAGGGCTCGTCACCACATAGATGAACGCCGGCGCTGATCAGATGAACGACTCCGTCTTGGGCGATGATGCGGTAGTTGTTATCGCGAATTCCTGAAGCGAGCGATTCCAACGCCTCCGGTGAATAGGGTCGCAATTTGGGATCACGCAATGAGATCAACTGGTCAGACACGCGTTTGGGCGGCACACCTTCCTTCAAACTGTAGTGAACCATCCGGCGGGCAATGTCACATTCTTTGATCGACGACCGCGCCCAATTGATCACTTGGGTTGTCAACACGCTGCCGACACCAAATTCTTCGCAGAGGGCGAGCAAGAGCATGTTAACGCCAGCGGAATCCACATCGGTGAGTTCGGTCAAATTGCCGATCCCCATCATCATCGCCAACTCGGGATAGCGACGACGCGTTTCTACGTAGCGAAGCAACGATGCGCCGAATCCGAATCCGATCGGCTCGAGAATCGGGTCGAGACGCATCGGCACGTTGTGACGACTCAGGAACTCGATCGTAGACTCAAGCGAATCGAGATCGTCGGGCGTGTCTGGGATCGCGACGACTTCGCATCCCCAATCGGCCGCCGATTCACGGTTGGACGAATTCACCGACAGCACCAGCGACGCTCCGACATCGACGGCGGCGCGTGTTTCGTGCGGATCAAACGTATCGATACTGACGCGGTGACCAGCGGCAATGAGGGCCTTCACATAGTCACCGACGCGGTCGCACCTCCGCGACGGATCGCAACCGAAGTCGATTCGGTCGGCTCCATCGGCCCGCAAATTTTCGGCTATCCGGACGACTTCGTCGATACTTAATCGAGGCGCGTGATTGATTTCGGCGATGATCTCGATCGAGTGATCCGTCAGATCCACTTCGCGAATTTTTCCGCCGAGCCACGCGTCGAGGTCGCGGCAATCGTTGGGGCCACACACAATTTTTTCGGGAGCGAGTCCGGCGATTTCGGCCAGACGCATCCGCCAAGTCGTTCGGGGCGACTCCGGATCGACCGCGTCATCGAGTGCCGAATCGCAGTAACCGGGCAAGATCACGTCTGTTGCTTCGGAAGGCACATCGAGATGCCGCGTCAGCCATTTGGGCGTGATCAGCGCTGCCACGGTGATCGGCGCGACCTGAACACTGTGCGCGACCCCATGGCTTGTCGCCGCTTGGGCAGCATTCGTCCGCAGCGCGACTTCGGCGAGTCGCCCGGTCACGAAATGCAAATGCGTCGACGGTGTGAGAACAGGAGGCAAAATTTCGACAGGCTATTGGCGAGAAAGGAAAACGACAGACCGCGAAGGCCGTTTTAGATCGACCGTCCCGGACACGTGCCAGGTCGACCAGAAAATGACACGATGAACGAGGGGGGGAGGACGGAGCGGGGGAGGACGTTTAAGATCACGGTCCAAGCGTGTCTCCCATTCCTATGCCCTCATTCCTGAGCCCTCCCCAGTATGCTTGCTCGCGTCGGAAATTATTTGTGTGGCGATGGCCAACCGTTGCTTTTGATCGCCGGTCCGTGCGTGTTGCAGACGCGTGAACTCGCAATGGAGATCGGTGAAACGCTGGCCCAGATCAACGAACGTCCCGACGTGAATGTGGTCTTCAAGGCTTCCTTTGACAAGGCAAATCGTACGAGTTTGGCGGCGAAACGGGGACCCGGGATCGACGCCGGTCTGCGATTGCTCGAAGCGGTCGGTGCCGACAGCGGATTGCCGGTGACGACTGACATCCACTTGCCCGAACAAGCCGCCCCGGCCGCTGAAGTTTGTGAATTGCTGCAGATTCCCGCGTTTTTGGCCCGGCAAACCGATCTGCTTGTCGCTGCGGCGAATACCGGACGGGCGGTGAACGTCAAAAAGGGACAATTCATGGCCCCCACCGACATGCGTTACGCGATCGACAAACTCCGCGGCAGTTTTCCCGTTTCCGATACGATTTCGAATCCTGTCGAAGACGACGAACCGGTGCCCGGCAAAGTCCTGGTGTGCGAACGCGGCACGTTTTTTGGTTACGGGCGTCTCGTCAACGACATGCAATCGATCCCGATCATGCGGTCGCTCGGTGCCCCGGTCGTCTTCGACGCGACACACAGCGTTCAGCAACCCGGCGGATTGGGGGGAGCGACGGGCGGAAATCGGGAAATGGTCGAACCATTGGCCCGCGCAGCCGTAGCGATCGGATGTGACGCGTTGTTCTTCGAAACTCATCCGCAACCGGAAACCTCGCCCAGCGACGGGGCCAATATGATCTATTTGGATCAATTCGCGGGGCTCGTCGACCGCTTGCTGCGTCTGCGAGAAACTGTCGAAGGACTCTAAACAACCGTTTACCAACCGTTCCCTGAATAGACCCCACCGATGCGATCGACCGTATTTTCCTGTTGTGCGATGGCCGTCCTCTTGTCGTCCGCACTCGGTTGCCGAGACGATTCGAACGAGATGGAACGGATCATGGCTCAGCGTCAGGTCGCGTTGCAGGAGAAAACTCGCCAGGACCATCTGGGCGAAACCGTCTCGCTGCTCAACCAATACGTCGTCTTAAACGAACAAAAAGCGCGTCGCCAAATCGCCTATCATGCTAACCAGTGGCTGCGTGAGAACGCGGACCGTAAAAAGGCATCCGGATCGAACGACGATGCCGAGCCGACGGTTCCGGAAATCGCCAAGTCTCTTGATGGGCTTATCGAACCGGATCAACTGCAGGACAAAATTCTGCGTTCGGAATTCACGACCGATGACGTTCCGTTGCTGCGTAACGCCAACACCTTTCGACACGTCGTTGCATGGATCGATTCGCCCGTTCGCGATGACATCCTGTTCGCTGATTGGTTAGCCGGACTTCGAGCCGCGGCGGCAAAAGGCGACAAGAATTCGGACGCTTTGACGACGATGCAAATCGACCGTCTGCAAACCGCGATGCGTTTATTCGATTGGACGGTTCGCAATGTCGCCTTGGAACCCGATCAACTGCCAACCCCGCAGGGTTTGCAATTGCCCCCGATGCCGCCGGGAATTCCTTTTGAAGGCCCGGGTTTTCGTCAATCGGACTACCAAACATTGTGGCGTGGCCGCGGCGACTGGCTCCAACGTTGTGGGGTATTCACTCAGTTGTGCGTTCAAGCCGGCATCCCGGCTGCAGTCCTGGCGACGCAGTCCGACGAAACCGGTGGACGGACACCGTGGTGCGTCGGCGTTCTGATCGGCAAAGAGATCTATCTGTTTGAACCACGCCTCGGCCTACCGATCCCGGGACCGGACCAAACCGGCATCGCGACGCTCGCTCAGGCGCGCAAAGATGCCTCGGTGATGCGTCGATTGGATGTCGCCGGATATTTTGACTACCCGCTCTCGCGATCCGACGTCAGTCAAAGCGTCGCGTTGTTGAATTTGAACATCGAGACGCTGGCTCCCCGAATGAGATTGCTCGAGTCGGGCTTAACCGGCGATCGACGGATGACGCTGTGGGTCGACGCCGAAGATTGGGCCACGAAGTTCGACGCTGTCCCTGGAATCGCGGGCGTTCGTTTGTGGGAAATCCCCACGATCACGGAAATCTACGCCCGAGGGATGGACATGATCGCCGAGCGTGATCCTGCGTTCGCGTTTTGGCACCGGTCGCGGTTCGCGGTGATGGAGTCCAACGATTCGTCGGCGAATAATCTCGCCAAAGGACGTTGGCAGCACCTGATCGGCAATTTCGTCGATGACGAAATCGAAGGCGAGAGCGGCGCCAGAACCCGTTACCTCGAACAACGTGCTCCCGAGTACGAGATCGACGACTTGCGGATCAACGTCGAGTTACAGAAGCAATACGGCCTGCGTCGTGAACTCGGTGTGGAACCTGCTCAATACGATGCCCAGCTCCAACAGATGCAAGGCTTCATGCGAATGGGCAAGCGGACGGCAACGTACTGGATGGCACTCGTTCAATACGACGACGGCCGGTTCGAAACCGCTCACAATTGGTTCACCAAACGGGTTCTCGACGAAGACCAGCGTTCGTATTGGGAAGACGCCGCCGTCTACAACTCGGCCCGAGCGAGCGAAGGTTTTGGCGACATCAAATCCGCGATCGCAACGCTCAAAACCGACCGCAACGTTTCCGATCACGGCAACCGACTCCGTGCCCGCTTGCTCGACAAGATCGTGGGCGTCGACGACGAAGAACCCGCGGACGCTGACGTGGAATAACCTTCGACGCTGACACGGGTGGCCCATCCCGTGGTGAGCCTCAGGCGGCGAAAAACAAGCGATGCTGGCGGGAGCGGTTTTTACGATCCGCTACGCCTTTTTGCGATCGAGCAACAGTTTATGCTCGGCTTTGAGCACGTTTTCGAGCTTCGTCGTTTGACTCTTTTCGACCGGTTTCCCGATCACTTGGCCATAAAAATCGAGCGTGGTCAACTCGCACACCGACTGCCAATTTCGCACCAGGTCTGAGGCCGGACGCTGCATGTGGAGCAAACCGGCCTGATTGATCTCTTTGGCCGCCGCCACCCGCTCTCGCGTTGGCGGGTGCGTGTCAAAACGCTCCTGCTTTTCCCGTTGCTTCTCCTGAGCGATTCGCTGAATGACGCCGTTGGACATCGTTTCGCCGATGTAGATCATGAATCGCGGAATATTGTCGACCAGCACCCCCGATGACAGATACAACATTCGTAGATTTTCGATTGTCACCCCATGGGCGACACCAAAACGTTCAACGTTTGCCATCGATTGGATAAAGCTCTTTGTACCAGCAAGATGCACGGCATGCCGGTCGGCGTCGAACTCCATCTCGCGCGATAACGAGCCCGCCAAGGCGTGACCGGTGTATCCAAAACACAACATGATTTTGCGTCCCAACCAACCGATGAAGGAAATCACGGCGAGGAATGAGTCGTTGCTCTCTTCGGCATCCTGGTAGTACTCGATCAGGTCCGCGCGAAGTTGGCCGAGGAATGCTTTTTCGAAAAACCAGCCTGTCAGACTTCGGACGAGATAAGTGCTTCGCATCGCCGATCCTTGACGAAAGTGTCCAAACTCGTGGGCGATGACGGAACCGAGTTGCTCGGCGCTTTGGCTCGCGATTAAGGGGACACCGAGCTTGAGAACGAGCTCGTTTTTGCCAAAACTCATCCATCCATTACGAAACGACGCCGAGGCATTGAAGTTGGAGTCGAGATCGATTCGAGCCGGGGTCGGCGCGCCGACTTTCTCACAAATCTGCGAGACAAACTCATACATCACCGGCTGGTCTTCGCGGGTCAACACCCTGGTCTGGTCATCGTCAGCGGCTCCCGAGAACACCATCGAAATGACAGCACCGATGAGACTAAAGACCGGTATCCACAAAGCGAACAATAGCACCCACATCAGCGGGTAGAGAATCAATCCGCCATAGGTCATGAAGGTTGCAAAACTGATTGGGAGTGCGTTCATCGGCAGCGCAATCATGGCGGCAGTGAACACCAACACAAACGTGACAAACGCAATCGGCAGCAACACCATTGAGATCGCGACAAAAAACGCCTGAGCCTTCACGCCTTCGCTACGATCGAAATCTTGCAGTTCGCCGTCAAACGCTTGCTTGACTTGCTCAACCGTCGTCTTGGGTGCGTTCGACAACGCATTCGTCCGACGCTGCTGTTGCACCGCCGACGCAACCGTCGCTTGCATCGCCCCCAGGACATCGCCGATATCGTCTAATCCCGCGTTATTCGGCGTCGGGGGCGTCACGCCAGCGGCGGGTGCAACAAAATTCGTGGATCCCGCGGCAGCTGGCGAGTTCGAATTGGCGAAACCCGTAGCGGACGGGCGGAGCGGGGACGTCTCGCCCGAGAAATGTGTTTGAGTTCCGGCCGCGAGAGCGTCCCGGAAATCGTCATCGACACCTCGAGGTTTTTCGACGGGCTGATCAAAGGTTTGGAATTCGGGGAGCTCCGAAAAGAGCGAATCCCCCTCGGCCGGTTGTTGCTCGGGAGAATGCTTCGTCTGGCTTGATTTTGGCTTGACCGTCTTCGACTTGGCCGCAGGAACCCGCAATTTGGTTTGACAACCACTGCACTTGGCCACCTTCCCCGCGTGTTCGTCGCCGACTCGGAGCACTTTCTCGCACTTGGGACACTGAAAACGGATCGACATGGCGCAGGACTCAATGATTTGGGGAACCATTAGGAAGTGACCACGAGACCGGGTTGTGCCGTTCCAACAAACTCCGGACCCAATCAATTGCACTGCGGCCAATTCGCGAGCCCTCAATGTTAACCGACGCTGATGGGGCAGTGTGGTGGATTCGTAGCAGCGGGTAACCGGACGGGATTGTCCTAGCCAGTCAGATTTACAAGCAAAATCGCATTGTTATCCTGTGGCGGACGAGTGTTTGCGGTCTATCAGGCCGTCAACTCGCAACTCATTTTCCACCGCCCGAGAGCCAACGTTTTGTTAAATCTGTTCGACACGCACGCGCATCTAAATAGCGACACGTTCCATGAGATTGTGGAAGAAACCGTCGCGCGGGCGAAAGAGGTTGGTGTCAACGGAATCGCGGTGATTGGCATCGACGTCGCAACGAGCCGCCGGGCGTGCGAACTGGCTGCAAAATACCCGGGATACCTTCACGCCGTTGTCGGCATCCAACCCAACTCGGCAGCCGAGGCAGCAGAGGGCGACTTCGCCATCATCGAAGAACTGGCCAGTTTACCGGGCGTCGTCGGTATCGGCGAAACCGGATTGGATTGTTACTGGGACGACACGCCGATCGAAATGCAGCATGACTTTTTCCAGCGTCAGTTGGATTTCGCGGTGAAGGCATCTTTGCCGGTCGTGATTCACATGCGTGAGAGCTGCTCGTTGATCATCGAACAGCTTCGCTCGCAATCGCAACTGCCGCCCGCGGTGATGCATTCCTATACCGGGAGTCTCGACGAAGCCAAAGCGTGTCTCGATCTCGGGTTGATGATCAGCTTCGCGGGAATGGTGACGTTCAAAAAGAGTGACGAACTGCGAGAGGTCGCCGCGATGGTCCCCGAAGATCGCATTCTGGTCGAAACGGACTCGCCCTACCTGTCGCCCGAACCCCTCCGAGGTCGCCGCCCCAACGAACCCGCCCGCGTCGAGCACACGCTGCGATGCCTCGCCAAAGTTCGCGGCGTTACCGCCGAAGCACTCGCGGAAACCACCACCGCCAACGCTCGGCGTTTCTTCGGACTCTAAACGTGAACAATGTTTCTCGGGAGGGCCACGATGAGCGTGATCACAAGGCCGGATAACAATCTTTGCCTCGTTTTGTATCATGCGGTAACCAGTCCCACCCACGCGACGTTGCCTTCATGAACGATTTGCTCAAACAATATTTCGGCTACGATTCGTTTCGACCTCGCCAGGCTGAAATTATCGAGCATGTGATGTCAGGGCGACATGCGATGGTGGTGATGCCGACCGGGCGTGGCAAATCGCTTTGTTTTCAAATCCCGGCGTTGACCTCGACGCCCGGAGATGGCGATCTGACACTGGTACTCTCACCTCTCGTTGCGTTGATGCAGGATCAAGTCGACGCGTTGCAGGCTCGCGGTGTCGACGCGGCCTTGATCAACTCGTCGCTCGATCGTGCGACTCGTCTAGAACGCCAAAGCGAGATCGCCGAGGGCAAATATCGTTTGCTTTACGTGACCCCGGAGCGGTTTCGCAAAGAAGAGTTCTTGGAAACGATCGGCCAGCGAAACATTCGATTTTTGGCGATCGATGAGGCCCACTGCGTGAGCCAATGGGGACACGATTTCCGCCCCGACTACAGCCGCATTGCAGAAATCCGCAGCCTGCTCGGCACCCCGACCACGATCGCGCTCACCGCCACCGCGACCGCGGAATGCCGTGCGGATATCTATCGGCAAATGGACATCGCTCCGAGCGATATCAAACTGTTCCACGAAGGCATTGACCGGCCAAACTTGTCGATGGAAGTCGAGTCCGTCGTCGATGAAGACGAGAAGTACGATCAGCTGATTCAAGCTCTCGGCGATCCCATAATCTGGGGTAAGCGGGGCGAAAAACCGGGCGGGACGATCGTCTATTTCTCCTTGATTAAGACGCTCGAGCGGTTCGCCGAAAAGCTGCGACGCAGCGGGATCGATCATGTTTGTTACCACGGTGATCTCTCACGCGGCCAAAGACGCTCGATGCAGAACGCGTTCATGAGTGGTGAAGTCGACACGGTTCTCGCCACGCCCGCATTTGGAATGGGCGTCGACAAAGAGGACATTCGCTTGATCGTTCACGCCGAAACCCCTGGTTCGATCGAATCCTACTACCAGGAAATCGGTCGGGCTGGTCGCGACGGTCAACCGAGTCGCTGCTTGTGGCTCTACGATCAAGCCGACCTGATGACGCAGATGCAATTCATCGAATGGTCTAACCCGGACGCCGGTTTCTACGACCGGCTCATGCACGCGTTGACGCAGCACGCCGATCGCTGCGACGCGTTCGGACTCGACTGGCTCAACCAGCAATTGCAACGCGTCAGCCCACACGACCACCGACTCGAAACCGCGATCGCGATGCTCGACCGTCACGGCGTCATCGCTGGCCCACGACCGCCCGAATGCTTTCAGGTGATCGGAGAGCTGTCCGCAAAAATCTTCGGCGACGAAAAGCTCACCGACAAACTCCGTCGCGACCAGCAACGTCTTTACGCGATGGTCGAATTCGCCAGAACCTCCGAGGCGGACCGGCAAGCCTTCCTGAATGATTACTTTCTCGGTGACGGTGTCTGAGTACCGAGACAGAACGTCGCAGAACGAAGATAGCGAGCCGATTAAACGAGGAAAGCCCGACGCGTGTCGGGCTTTCCATGACGTTTTAAGATAGAGTGTCGACTAAGCCGACAGCAGTCCGTCCATGGTTGCGACGAGCGATTTAACCGCATCGACGCTGTTTTGGAACGCCTTGGTTTCATCGTCGGTGAGCTTCAATTCGATGATCTTTTCGACACCACCGGCACCCATCACGACAGGCACGCCGACGTAGTATCCGCCGACGCCGTACTGCGATTCGCAGTAAGCCGCGACCGGAATCACACGTTTCTTGTCCTTGACGACGGCTTCGACCATTTGGGCACAGGCCGCGGCGGGTGCGTAGTAAGCGCTGCCGGTCTTGAGCAATGAAACGATTTCAGCACCGCCCGTACGGGTACGGTCGACGATTTCATCCAAACGGGCTGAATCGATGAGCTGCGTGACGGGGATACCGCCGACGCTCGTGCAGCTCGGGATCGGCACCATCGTGTCGCCGTGACCACCCATCAACAGGGCACTGATGTCTTCCACGCTGACGCCGAGTTCCATCGCCAGGAACGTGCGGTAGCGGGCCGTATCGAGTACGCCGGCTTGACCGATCACGCGGGCGGAATCGAATCCGGTGACTTTCCACATTTGTTGGACCATCGCGTCGAGCGGATTGCTGACGACGATCACGACCGCATCGGGACTGGTCGCTTTGATCTGCTCAGCAACGCTGGTGACGATTTTGGCGTTCGTGGCCAACAAATCGTCGCGGCTCATGCCTGGTTTCCGAGGGATACCGGCCGTCACGACGATCACGTCGCTGCCCGCGGTGTCCGCGTAATCAGTGGTCCCGACAATATTGGAATCGAATCCCATGATCGGCGAAGCCTGCCGCAAATCGAGAGCTTTACCGCGGGGCATGTCCTCGGTTTGTGGGATATCAAGCAGAAAGACATCGCCGAGTTCGGCCGCTGCGCACCAATGGGCACACGTGGCACCTACGTTTCCGGCTCCAATGATCGTGATCTTAGCGCGACGTAACATGAGAATTTGTCAACATTGAAAGAGGGGATAGGCGAGGCGACGTCTACGCCGCCCGTTCACGTCCATCGACTTGGACGTTCAGGATGAGCGATATGGTGGCAGCCCCCTGCCGAGCGTCAAGAGGGGCGACCGGGATAACTCGTCTCACCCCAATTTGGGCATCCGGTCGAGGATCGATCGTAGGAAATCGCCGATCTGGTCCGCCACGACCACGTCCTGGCTACGGCCGACAATATAGGCGACGAAACCGAAATACAGCAGCAACAGCAGCACCGCCTTGCCTTTTCGCATTTCCACATACTGCGCACCCCCGGGACCGGTCCCGCGGCGACCGATGAAATAGACGAAAAATCCGATCACGGTGATCCCCAGCAGCAACAACCGCAACTCACCGCTCTGCTCGGCAATGTCGGGCGACAATTCGATCGGGCCGTGGATCAGAGTGAATAGGAACAGCGGAAATCCGAGCGCGAAACAGATATCAAAGATATTGCTGCCCAACGCGTTCGCTACGGCGTCGTCGTAGTCACCGTCCCGAGCGTCGCGGATCGAGATCACCGTGTCAGGGACGCTCGTCGCCATCGACGCAAAGATCACGGCCACAAACATGGCGGGCATCCCCAAACCCTCAAACGTCTGCCCGAACAGCGTGTAGGACGGGTGTTCGCTGTTCCCCGGCCCCGTCCCCAACCACTCGCAAGCGGTCACCAACGCCCAACATGCCCCACCGATCACGGCGGTCGACGTCAACAGCAGCCCCCAACCGTTCCAGCATTCCTCTTCGATCTGTTCGCGGTGGTGATCTTTGACGAACCAACGTTCCAAATCGAGCACCGGCCCGCCTGACATCCAGTAAAACAACTTCCCGATCAAGCCATCCGGTTCTCCGTCACGGGCCTCTTGGTCGTCGGCGTCTGGCTCACCTTCATTTTCGCCGGCTTGGCCGCTATCACCGCGTTTCATCGAGGCCAGCATGTAAACCATGTAAACGAGATACAACACGATCAGAATCAGGCCTTGCCACCAATGCAACCGATCGCCATTGATCAACAATATCAATACAAACTCGCACAGTATCAAAGAGATCCCATCACGAAGCAGCACCTTGGTCGACACGTTTACCGACGTCACGTGAACGCCGGCGATCACGAAGCCGACCACGCTCAAGATACAAGCCGCGGGAATGATCATCCCGTTAAAGATCGCACTGCCGGCGGTCGTTCCGATCCCGACCGAAAAACCATCGCGGTCGGAGAGCACAAAGAGAGCGATCAGAGTCGTGAAGAGCTCGGGCACACTCGACGAGATCGCATTGATCGTTCCGCCACGCACCCCTTCGGAGAGATTTCTCCCGATGTATTCGCTCGCGATTTCGAATCCGTCACACGCCCGCCAAATGACAAGACAAGTGAAGAAAATCAAACCGAGCGGAATCAAAATCCCCATCATCTCTCTTTATGGATATTTACGAACGATTCAACGACGCCGAACTGAAGGACGCCGCACGCGGGGGGGTACACCAGACACTTCCGTATCTACGTCTCCCTCAACACTCAGCCATGCCGACTCGTGGATACCATGCGATCCCGTCAATGCTCGGTGACCACGATCGAAGCCCCCGACAGAACTCCCCCGACACCGCAAATCGCTGGCCAAATCGCTGGCGTTGGACGCACTCTCGGATCGTAGTCGATAAGGTCAACTTGACGCGACCGGGGATAAAACGGATTCGGTTTAGTTGAACACGAACACCGTAATCGGTATCGTTCTGGCTCCCAACGCGGGACCTCAATCGACAACGGCAACGCCGAACGAACAATCAAAAGCTCCACCGATGGCACGATCCCGCACATGATGTGGTGCAGATCCCAAGACCATCAAATTCAATCAATCCCAACCTTGAAATCGGGTAAATGACGAGATGACGCATCACGGAGAGGTTTTCAAATCGTTGCGAGAGCATTTGCACAAGACGTCGTTGGTGTCCTCCGCCGCCGAGTTATTGGGGTGGGACGAACGCACGGGGATGCCGGCCGGGGCGGGTGAGTACCGTGCCGAACAGGTCGCGTACCTCAGCGGATTGGTGCACGACATGCGGACGAGCCCCGATATCGAATCGTGGCTGGACCAACTCAGCGATTGGTCGCAAGCCAGCGACACGCACAGCGACATCGGCGCGACCGTGCGTCTAGTTCGAAAGGACTACGAAAAGCAAAAACGATTGCCCAAAGACCTCGTGGAAGCGATCGCGTCGGCAACCGTGCGTGGCCAAGGTCGCTGGGACGCGGCTCGGAAAGCCGATGACTATCGGCAATTCCAACCGGCCCTCGATGAAATGATCTCATTGCAACGTCAAGCCGGTGAGTGTCTCGCCGCCGGGGGACAGACAACATACGAAGCGTTACTTGATCAATACGAACCCGACGCCAAAGCCGATCAGCTGACCAGCGTGTTCGCGAACCTGCGTGGCGAACTCGTCAAACTGCTCGATGAGATCAAAGGCTCATCACGCCAAGTCGACGAAACGCTGCTGAAAAAGAAATACCCCGTCGATGCGCAGCGCAAGCTGTCACACAAGTTAGCCGAAGCGATCGGGTTCGACTTCAATCGCGGACGACTCGACGAAACATCGCATCCGTTCTGCACCAGCCTCGGCCCTTCGGATTGCCGAATTTTGACTCGGTACGACGACGCGTGGCTACCCGGCAGCATCTTCGGAACTCTGCACGAAGCCGGCCACGGGATCTATGAACAAGGGTTGCCGCAAGATTGGTACGGATTGCCACCTGGGACGTACGCGTCACTGGGTATCCACGAATCGCAATCACGCCTTTGGGAGAACTTGGTCGGCCGATCGCTCGAATTCTGGCAGTGTTTCACGCCGCTGATGAAGGACACGTTTGACGAAGACGCAACCGCCCAACAGTGGCACGCTTCGTTCAATCGCGTCACGCCTTCGTTGATTCGTGTCGAAGCCGATGAAGCAACTTACAACCTGCACATCATCGTTCGATTTGAACTTGAGCAGGCGTTGATTGGCGGTGAATTATCGACTGACGATTTGCCTAGCGTTTGGAACGAACGGTACGCAAACGTTTTGGGTGTGACTCCACCGTCGGATGCCAACGGCGTGCTGCAAGACGTCCACTGGAGTGCGGGATTGTTTGGTTACTTCCCAACCTACACGCTTGGCAACCTGATCGCCGCCCAGCTCTATGCGACCGCCCAATCCTCGCTCGGCGACCTCAGCGGCATGATCTCGCGAGGCGAGTTTGAGCCGCTGCTGAACTGGCTGCGCGAAAATGTCCACAACCTGGGTCGAAAATACTCGGCTGACGAACTCGTGCAAAATGCGACCGGGCGAGCACTCTCGGCGGAGCCGCTCGTGGCGAGCCTTCGCGAACGGTACTCACTCGTTTATGATGTGGAGAGCTCTGCCTCCCCCTGCACTTCGTCTTTATGATTCGAAAGATCACGCTCGAAAACTTCATGTCTCACGGCACGACTGTGATCGAGCTCGCCGATGGATTGACGGTACTCACGGGACCGAATAACTGCGGCAAATCGGCGCTCGTTTCGGCGCTGCAGATCATCGCGTCCAACGGCCGAACAACGCACGTGATGCGTCACGGATCCAAAGTTTGTCGCATCACCGTGGAAACCGATGACGACCAAACGATCGTTTGGGAACGTAAAAAGTCGACCGTCAAATACACCATCAACGGCGAAGACGTTCATCGGACTGGGCAAGGCATCCCAGAGAATCTCCACGATGTCTTGCGTCTGGACAAAGTCACGACGGAACATGGTGCGACAAAGAACGAGTATGACATTCACTTTGGCGAGCAAAAATCGCCGGTGTTTCTGCTCAATGAAAGCGGAAGCCGAGCGGCGGCGTTCTTCGCGTCCTCGTCCGATGCGGCGAGACTCGTCGAGATGCAGCATCTCCATCGTGCACGAACGAGCAAGTCACGTAGCGAAGCGAAACGACTCAGCAGCGAAAGCGAACAGAACATCGCCCGACTCGCCGCGTTCACACCGATTGATTCGATCAGCGAATCGGTCAAATTGGCTGAGAAACTGCATTCGCAGATCGAATTGCAACAACAGCGGCTGGGCACCCTCACCACGCTGATCGAACGCCTGCAATCGTCCGCGGCCGAGGTCACACGGTGGCAAAACGAGCTGTCCATTCTCAAAACGCTCGACCAAGCCGAAACGACTCCGGACAAGCTTCTCGCCAGCAAAACGCATTGCGAAAAATTGCGTTCGTGGCTTTCCGCTGCCGCGGTTCAGACTGGAATCCGTGATCGTGAAAAGACGCGATTCCAAACCCTTTCACGCCTGCAATCGCCGCCCGCGCAGCACCCTGCGGCTGCCCTCGCAATGTTGATCGAAAAAATCAGTGACGCGCATCGTCGGCACGTCGCAGCTGAGCGGATCACGAAAAGCTGCGTCCCATTGGTACCTCCACCAACGATGCAACCGGCCGAGGCGTGCCGCCAAACCGCACGTCGACTCGCCGAAGCGATCACCACGCATGCGGTCGCCAAGCGTGCTGACGAAACGTTGTCAAAACTCTCGTCGCCTCCGGCCTCACACGACACACGCGGCATTTCGAAACTGATCCAACAGTTATCCGACGCCGTCTCGAATCATGCGGCGATGAAATCCCGTTTGGCGGTCACCGAGGAACTCACGCCACCGCCAACGATTGTTTCAACCGAACGGCTAGAGCAAACCATTCGAGAGCTCACCCGCGCACAAGATCGACACGCGAGCATTGCGAACCGGGCCAGCAAACTGGAAGGGCTTCGGATGCCCGAACCGCCCCAAGATCCCAAGCCGATCGAGACGATGCTGGAACGGATTAAGCGGTCCTCCTCTGAAGTCGCCCAAGCTCAGGCGAAGGCAGACGATGCACAAGCTTTGCTGCAACAACACGAACGACTCATCCGCGACTTCGTGAGCAAGAATCCGAAGTGCGCGACGTGCGGCGGCAGCATCGATCCGGAAACGCTGATGTCGACCGTTCCGGGGACTCACGATCACGACGATGGCGTTGCGATGCAGGAGTCGACCGCATGATCGAGAAAGACGGACTACTCTTCATCGGCGACCCGCACCTGGAGGCCCGCATCCCGGGTTTCCGCAAAGACGATTACCCGCAAGTCGCGGTCGCCAAGTTCGCATGGTGCTTGAAGTACGCGCGGACCAACAACTTGCAACCGATCCTGCTCGGCGATTTGTTTCATCTGCCCCAAGACAACCCCAACTGGTTGCTGGCTCGGATCATCGAGACGATTTCCGATTTCTACGGTGCGGGATTGCCCGCGATCCACGGCAACCACGACGTTCGCGAAAACACGCGTAAACCGAACGATTCGGTCAGCATCCTGTTTGCCGGTGGCCACCTTCGATTGTTATCCGAAGACGCACCTTGGATCGGAACGATCGACGGGCGACGCGTCGTTGTGGGGGGAACGGTTTGGGGCGAACGACTGCCGAAAGAATTTCTCGGGGTCTCGCGTCCTCCTGAAAACGGGCAACTATTTGCCGACGAAAGCGAGGATGCCGATCTCGTCGCTTGGATCACGCATCACGACATTTTGATTCCGGGATACGAAGAAGCCGGCCGCATTCGTCCCAAACGAATTCCAGGTATCGACCTGATCGTCAACGGACACGTCCATCGGCGGTTGGAACCGGTCCGCAAAGACGGCACGAACTGGATCACGGCTGGCAACATCACCCGCCGGGCACGCAGTGACGCGTCGCGGGCTCACATCCCCGCGGTCGTGTGCGTCGTTCCTCCGACCAACACCCGCGTCGTCAAGGACGATGCGATCGAAGCGTTTGAATTCGAATCGCAGGCCGGTGTGGCGTGGTCGATGCGCTGGGTGCGGGTGCCCCATGAACCTTTCGACGATGTATTCCATCCCGAAGTGATCGGCGACGCATCCGAAGAAGAAACCGCCGATGGCTCCGCGTTCATTGCTGACCTGCGAGAACTGACGCAGCGAAAAACCGACAGCGGGGCGGGCCTGATAACTTACCTCGAACAAAACGTTTCCCAGTTCGATGCCGAAGTCGCGGACGAAATCATGCGACTGGCGGCCGAAGTGACCCATTCCACTCAATAATTTCCAAATACCTTTTCCAGTGACACGATGACCGCACGCACAATCGAACAGCTCAAGTCCGAGTACGAACAACTCAACGAGCGCAAGATCCAAGCGCAAACGCAGTTGCAAGAGGCTCAGAAGCAGCTGACCAACTTGCAAGCCGAAGCCGACAAGGACTTCGGCACCAGCGACGTCGATGAGCTGAAAAAAATGCTCAAGAAAATGGAAACCGAAAACGAACAGCGTCGCAGTGAATACCAAACGTTGCTCGACAAGATCAGCGGTGAGCTGGCAGAAGTCGAAAAGGCCACCGCAGCAAACACAACAGCCGACGCATAAGCGAATCGACCGCATCTCGTCAGTTCTTTGGAGTGACGCGTTTGATAAGCGTGTATTTCGTTAGATTGGTTGCGGCGATGATGGAACTGGCTAGGCACGGAGTCCCGGTACAATGAATGCCGGGGGTGCCAACACCCGGAACAATCGCCCCTAACTCCATCCAAACAAACCATCCCAATATCCTCCCCCAAATCTCATCACCCTCCCTCCGGGAGGGTCGAGCGAAGCGAGGGGAGGGTCGAGTACTCAATCCGACTCCCAACCCTCCCCGGCCCGAAGCGAGCCGACCCTCCCAAGGGGAGGGTGAAATAATCTTTTCCCCGATTCCATCCAAACAAACTATCCAAACAACCTTCCCCAAATCTCATCACCCTCCCTCTGGGAGGGTCGAGCGAAACGAGGGGAGGGCGAATTATTGGTTGATCCCTTTCACTAGCCCCACGCCAAACCCTTGACCACGCTTCCCGATCTCGCTGAACTTCGCAACCGCGCCCATCGAATCGAGGGCAAGCGTGATGAGCTCGTGTCTCGACAACAAAAGGTCGTCGCGCAGCTCGAGAAAGAGAACCAGTTCTTAGCGATCGCCGACAATGTCACCAACGCCCTCGAACAGCTCGGCAACGACGTGTTCCAGCGACAATTGACGCTGATCGAAAACACGATGACGAAGGCGTTGCAGGAAGTACTCGAACAGGACATCGAGTTCAAAGCCAGTGCCTCGTTTGCGAGGGGAGCGGCCAGCGTCGAATTTTCGATTTCTCGTGGTGAAAACAGCGAAGACATTATGAAAGGCCAAGGCGGCTCGGTCGCCAACGTGGTCTCGGTCGGATTGCGAATGCTGGCGATCACGACACTCGACGAACGACGCCACCGCAAGTTCCTCGTGCTCGATGAGCAAGACTGCTGGTTGCACCCCGACCTCGTTCCCAAACTCACGCGGATCGTTCAGGAAGCGGGCACGGCACTTGGCTTTCAAGTCCTCATGATCAGCCACCACGATGTCAATCACTTCATCCGTCACGCCGATCGCGTTTATCGCTTGTCGCCTGATCGTGGCGAAGGTGTCGGAATCGAAGAGATCCGAGCCGACAGCCCAGTCGAATCCGACGGCTAGGTGAGGTTTTGGTCTCTAGAGCATTTCAGTAGTGGTGGCTTCCAGCCGCCAGTGCACAACCGATGGCGGCTGGAAGCCACCACTACATGAAAGACACAACTGCTCTAGCAGGACAGCGTCACTTTTCACGTAACTCGGTCTCTCCGGACGTCGATTTAGTTACTGCGGGGTTTGAAAGTAGCGGAACGGCGCGAGCCGTCCGGTAACCCGACACTGGACGGCTTGCGCCGTTCCGCTAGAAAGATCAACGAAACGGCTCGACTAACCTCACTCAGTCCATCGGTTCGGTTACTTGGATGTTTGTTGACAAGTGTTCCTGAGTGGTTCGTTGCATGTCGTCGGCCTGCGTATGCTTTTCAACGAACTTCGCTCGGCGCGGGCTAGACAGTTTTCCGAGATGGATCACGGGTTCGCCGGGTTGAACGGCGGGCAACGTGCTCATGCCGATCACGATGCCATCAAAGGGGGCCTCCAATCGGTTGTGCTCTTCATGAACGAGACTGCTGTTGGTGGCGAGCGGTTGCCCGGCGACGACGGTGGAACCCGGTGACACATGCATGTCCATGAACCCGCCTCGTTCGGCACGCACCCATTTGGTTTGTCGCAGCATAACCTGATGTTCCGGCAATTCCGGTTCACCATCCATCATGTCGAGTTCCTTCAGCACGTTCACGACCCCACGGGTCATGCATTCGAGTACGGACGGCTCGACTTTCCAAACTTCGCCACCTTCGACCACAATCGTTGGGCATCCGGCCGCGGTCGCTTCCCGTCGGAAGGCACCTTTGGGTCCACGGCCGTCGAGAACCACTCCGGCACCAAATGCCGTGGCAAGTCGTTTGCATGCTTGATTTTTGAAATCGCAGCGGACGTTGGGGTAGTTGGTCCGCCGCACCGCAGCGGTGTGCAAATCGATCCCATAGTCCGACTGCAACACGATGGCGTCGAAGATCACTTTCGCCATCCGCGTCGCCATGCTGCCCGACGCGTTTCCGGGGAAGCAACGATTGAGATCGCGGCGGTCGGGGAGGTAGCGGGAATGTCGCTCAAATCCGAGGATATTCAAGACCGGAACCGCCAACACATTTCCCCGAACCGGCCCCCATTCGGGATTGGCGAGCAGGGACCGAATCGCTCCGGTTCCATTGAGTTCATCGCCGTGGAGAGCCCCCGTCACGAACACCGTGGGTCCAGGCTCAACACCACGTATCACGCGAATGGGAATGGTGATATTCCGACCGCTGTAGCTTTCGGTGATCTCGAGTTCGGTGTTCCGATGGGTACCGGCGTCAACGTCGTGCCCAAACCAAGTCTGTGTCTTCCAGTCTTTCATCACACGCTTTCCAATTGTTTTCGAAGCCTCGATTCTACCCGACCGAGCGACTTTCTGAGAGATGGCTTTCACCCCCGCCCGATCGCACTCGGATTGCCCGACCATCTTCCGCGTCCCAAAAACTTTTTTTCCACTTTTTTTCTGATCCTTTGTCGCTGGCCTGCCAGCGGGGGACCGGAGGCGTCATTCGATTCGCCTGTTTTCGCCGGCAAAAACGGTGACTTGAGTCAATCTTTGAAGAATTCGCTATATAAAAAACACCTAAAACCGGCTTGACTCCGCAAGCGATCAGTTCGTATTGCCAGACCACTCGGAAGGTTTCCGTATCGCCTCGAAAGGATTTCGAGCTGATTCGAGAGCTTTCCGAAATTTGTCCAATGTCTCACCGCGAAGAAGGAGAGTCGCGTTGAACCGCTCGAATAAGCCGTCAAGGCAGAAGAGTTCATCTTGTGTCGAACCCAACCTTACCACTCACCGCGAGCGGCAAGGTGTCGACCGTACCATCGACCCCGGTGAGATAGCTCGGCATTGTCCGACCTCAAAACCACATCCGCCAAGGAGATCGCGTATGACTATCCCGAAAGGTTCGGTCATGCCTCTGTGCTTGATCGGATGCCTGTTCGTATTGACCCCGACCGCGTCTGGCCAGTTCACACTGCCCGGTTCGACGGGAACCCCGAGCGGGAATGATGGCGGTGCCAAGAGCATCACGTCGCACCTGCAAGCCATCGACGCGGCTGTCGCGTCAGGAAAATTCACCTCCGCGGTGCAGTCCTACCGCGCAGCACACCAGATCGCACCGTCCAGCCCTGAGCTTCGCCAACGCTACGACCGTTTGGTCGCCCGCGGGATCGACGGCAGCCTGCTGAACCTTACCCCGATCAACCCGGTCTCCTCATCGCTCGACGCGATCGACACCAACCAACCCACTGCACCGGTTGATCCACAAACGTGGCCACTCGAACGACGCCAGCAAGAAACCCGGCGTCTGACCGCAATGGGCCGAACAGCCTTGGATCGTGGTGACGTTCGTGGCGCGTACCAATACGCCACCGCGGCCCAACGCCTCGGTTTGGCCCAACATGAATTCAACCCTGGCGACGCCCGCCCCTGGCAATTGCTGCTCGACGTCCAGTCGGTCGCACGCCGTAGTGGACTCGACCTCAACCAATTGGCCCAAACGCCGATTGCGTATCCGAACAACATCGCCCAAACGAACGGCGTGATGCCGATCGGTCAAGCCGGTCAACAGCCTTCGTATTCGGAAGTCTCACAAGCTGGCGGAACGTTCACTCCGGGTGGACCGTCGAACGTGCAACAAGTCCAAGCGACCGCATCGAACTTCGTGGGCGACAACCAGTCCACCGAAACCGAAGGCGAACGACTGTTCGAAGAAGGTATGCAGCTGCTCTCCGCAGGCAAACAGAGCGACGCTCGTGCGAAGTTCGTCAAGGCTTGGGAATTCGAAGCCGACATGTCCGTCGACACCCGTCGTGCCCTGCAAGACAAGTTGACGCTTTTGCAACCCGCTCGGATGCCAATGCCGCAAGATCCTGCTCAGCCGTTGTCAGCAATCGAAAAAGCAGACCTCGCTGCCGCTCAACAAGTCAAACGACTGTACCGCGAGATCACTTCAGAACTCGCCAAAGCCAACGAAAAGAAAACCGAAGCGCCACTCGAAGCTGTCAACGACCTCGAACGCCTCGCCCGCAAGGTTGAAGGCGCCAACATCGATGAAGCCTCGCGTGCATCTCTGGGAGCGTTGGTAGGCCGAGCCCTCGCCGAACAACAACGCTACGTCGAAGCCAACCGCGCCAAGATCGACCTCGATCTCGAAAACGAACGCATTCGCACCGAAATGTCGACCGAAGATGCTCGGGAAGCTCGTATCGATCAAGAGATCTCGCTCTTGGTTGACAGCTTCAACGATCTGATGGATCAAAAACGCTATCAAGAAGCCGAAGTGATCGCCAAACAGGTTGGTGAACTCAAACCTGACTCGACGATCGCAATGACGATGTTCCACAACAGCCGGACGCAAGTTCGCCTGCAAATGGACGAAGACATCCGCGCAGACAGCGAAAACGGGTTCGCACGCACGATGCTCGACATCGGCCGCACCGCCGTCGCTCCTGATCCGGATCGTCCGTTCCAATTCGCAGACCCGAAAGACTGGGAAGCCATCTCTCGTCGTCGTCTCGCTTCACGTGACAGCAACTCACGACTGAGCATCCGCGAACAGGAAATCAAACGCAAACTCGAAACCGACGTGGAATTGAAGTATCGCAACAGCCCGCTCGGTGAAGTCCTTGACGACCTGTCCGCCGTCACCGGTGTGCCAATTGTCTTGGACCAACGTGCCCTCTCAGCGATCCGCGTCAGCCGCGATACACCGGTCTCGAAATCGATCTCGAGTCGTTTGCCACTCAAGAGTGCGCTGAACATCTTGCTCGAAGACCTCGACTTGACCTACGTGCTTCAGAACGACGTGCTCAACGTGACCAGCCGCGAAGCACGACGCACGATGACGTTCCCACGAACGTACCGCGTCGCTGACCTCGTGACTCCGATCCCGAACTTCATCTCGGGTTACGAACACGGCTTGGCCGGAGCATTGAAGTCGGCCTACCAAATGATTCGTCCAACCACGGACGTTCAAGTTGTGCCGGTTTCGATGACCGATCTCGGCGGCGGCATGGCAAACAATGCGGCCAACAACCTCGGCCGCAATATGCTCGGACAATACAACCCGATGGGCAGCGGCTCTGGATTCGCAGGCGGACTCGGCACCTCCGGCATGGCCCAATCGGGCCGTGGTGGTGGATCGATGGCTGACTTCGACTCGCTGATGCAATTGATTCAACAAACCATTGAGCCCGACAGCTGGGAAGCCCTCGGTGGTGTTGGAACGATGGCTCCCTACCCACAAAACTTGTCGCTGGTTATCAGCACGACGAGTGACGTGCACGACCAAATCGTCGACTTGCTCGAATCGCTTCGTCGCCTGCAGAACCTGCAGATCACGATCGAAGTCCGGTTCATCACGCTCGCCGACACGTTCTTCGAACAAATCGGAATCGACTTCGACGTCCGGTTCGATGATAACGCTCAAAGCATCCCGGCTGACGACTCGGGATCTGCCGTCACGATCGGTTTGGACGCCCAAGGCATCCCGACCGCTGACCTCGACATTCGGTTCGACCAGCAAACGATCAGCGGTGCCGTTGCTCCGTTCGGTGGTGACACCGGTTCGATTTCAACGATCGGCTTTGCGATCTTAAGTGACATCGAAGCGTTCTTCTTCTTGCAGGCCGCTCAAGGTGACAACCGTAGCAATATCATGCAGGCACCGAAGGTAACGCTGTTCGACGGACAGATCGCTTCGATCAACGACACCGTGTCGCGTCCATTCGTGACCAGTATCGTGCCCGTCGTCGGTGACTTCGCCGTCGCCCAACAACCCGTCATCGTCGTTCTCGACGAAGGCACACGGTTGAACGTGCAAGGTGTTGTCAGCGATGACAAACGATTCGTTCGCTTGACGCTCGTCCCGACGTTCAGCCAGATCGGTGAAGTAAACACGTTCACCTACGAAGGAAGTCGCACGACGCGTAACTCAAGCACCACCGAAACCGATACCAACGGCGACGGTGTGATCGACGAACAGGATGAGAACGAAGAAGAGGACATCATCCAAGGTACGACGGTTCAGCAACCAACGTTTGCGTCCACTTCGGTCAGCACGACCGTGAGCGTTCCAGACGGCGGCACGATCCTTCTTGGTGGTATCAAGCGAATGAGCGAAGGTCGCAACGAACGCGGCGTGCCATTCCTGAGCAAGATCCCTTACGTCAGTCGCTTGTTCCGAAACACCGGTGTGGGTCGGACTTCGACCAGCCTGATGCTGATGGTGACCCCACGGATCATCATCCAAGAAGAGGAAGAAATCGCTCAAACCGGTTTCGACCCGAGAAACTAACCGCGAAAGCAAACCGCTTTCCGATCAAAAGATCAGAACCCTCCATCAGCTCGCCTGGTGGAGGGTTCTTTTCGTTGACTGGGGAAGCAGTCGTCAACAAAACCGGTGGTTAACACCACCGGCATTTGTTGTATCGGCCCTCCGGGCCTGGTAGCACCCCACCAAAAGGCCCAGCGGGCCGACACAACTGAGTTTGTACCGGCCCTTCAGGCCTCAAATGATTTCCCGCTAACAGAACCGGTGGCTCGCGCCACCGGCATTCGTTGTATCGGCCCTCCGGGCCTGGTAGCACGCCACCAAAAGGCCCAGCGGGCCGACACAACCAATGCCGGGCCTGAAAAGGCCCGGTTACCACGTTCCAGCCACTCAAGGCCTGAAGGGCCGACACAATTGAGCTTGTACCGGCCCTTCAGGCCTCAAATAATTTCCCGCTAACAAAACCGGTGGCTCGCGCCACCGGCATTCGTTGTATCGGCCCTCCGGGCCTGGTAGCACCCCACCAAAAGGCCCAACGGGCCGGCACAACCAATGCCGGGCCTGCAAAGGCCCGGTTACCGCCCTGTTCCAGTCACTCAAGGCCTGAAGGGCCGACACAACTGAGTTTGTACCGGCCCTCCAGGCCTCAAATGATTTCCCGCTAACAAAACCGGTGGCTCGCGCCACCGGCATTCGTTGTATCGGCCCTCCGGGCCTAGTCGCGCACCAACACCAACACAGACACTTGGCTACTAAGGCAATTACCCGGGCAGGCACAAACGACACCGCCCTACTAAATCGCGGCGGCCATATCGGCGAGCTGGATCGTGGCTCGCGTTTGCTCTTTCTCGAGGTACGTCCGTCCGAACTTGACGTTGACGTGATCCCAGGGCAGTTTGTCCATCAAGTCGTACTTGTCGTGGAGCAAGTTCTGAACGTCGAGTCCGGAATCGGCGATCGCCGTCCACCAACGCTCCGCATCGAGATGCTCGGTCCAACCGTCCATTCTCGCACCACGGTCCCACGCAAGCCGGATCGCTTTCCCCGTCCGGCGATCACCGCGACTGAGCACGCCCTCGAGCAAACTCGTTTCGATGTCGTGGCACTTGATGTTGACGCTACGAATCGTCCGGCGGCTGTACAGATACCTGTGCGCCCAATCGAAATACTCACGCGACTGCATGCCATTCCATTGATAAGGCGTGTGAGCTTTGGGCACAAAGTTCGAAACACTCGCGGTCACTCGCGCGTTGCGACCGTTGACCTCTTTGCCCACCGTCGCGATCGTTTCGGCCAAATCAACGATACCATCCAGATCCACTTGGCGTTCTCCGGGTAGACCGCACATGAAGTACAACTTCACGCTTTCAAATCCGTTTTGGAACGCGGCCCGGCAACCTTCAATCAAGTCGCTGTTTTTGATCTTTTTGCGGATTTGCTCACGCATGTCATCACGTGCGACTTCGGGTGCGAGCGTCAGCGAACGACGTCGGTCGCTGCCGATCAATTCAGGAAGACTGCGTAATTGGTCATTCACTCGCAAACTCGGTACGGTGATGTTCACACCCAGCGGGCGGAAGACTTCGTGCAAGCGTTTGATCAACGGTTCGAAATGCGGGTAGTCACTACTCGAGAGCGACAACACGCTGATTTCGTTGTAGCCGGTGTTGCGATAGCTTTCCAACGCGGCGTCAACAATCGTATCGACTTCGCGAATCCGCAACGGCCGTTTGATCACCGTGCTTTGACAGAACCGGCAAAGGTGCGGGCAACCCCGCATGATTTCGATCGCGATCCGGTCGTGAACACATTTGACGTAAGGCACGATCGGGGCGGTCGGTAGCGGGATGCCATCGAGATCCGAGATCACGCTCGGCGCGATCGTCGCGGGAACGTCGTCGCGGGTGGGTGTGTTTGCGGAAACTCGACCGTTGACATACTCCGGCGTGTAGAAACGAGGGACGTAAGCAAACTCGAATTCGGCGGCGATTTTGGCAAGGGCCTCTTCGCGTTCGCGGCGGCCCGCTTCGCCCGGCGTATAGCTCCCGTCGGGCAACCGGGATTCGTTGCGGAGTTTTAGCCAAGCGTCGCAGATCACGGGCAGTGCCGGTTCCCCGTCGCCGGTAACCATCACGTCAAAATAGTCCGCCATCGGCTCGGGGTTTTGGCAACACGGCCCACCGGCGAGCAACAACGGATCGGCCATCGTGCGATCGACCGCTTCGAGCGGGATGCCGCCAAGATCGATCATCGTCAGAACGTTGGGCGAACTGATCTCGTACTGCAGTGACAACCCGACGACATCGAATTCATTCAGCGGAGTGAACGTTTCGAGGGTGTACAGAGGCAGATCATGCTCACGCAGCTTGGCTTCCATGTCCGGCCACGGAGTGAACACTCGCTCGGCACACCAGTCGTCTCGACGATTGATCATCGAGTACAATACCTGCAACCCGTGGTGGCTCATTCCGATCGTGTAGGCGTCGGGGAAACCGATCGCCAATCGCCCACGAACGTCCGCGTGATTTTTGACAACGATATTGCGTTCGCCACCCACGTACTGCGCCGGCATTTGAACGTAGGGCAAGACGACCGACTCGAGCTTTCGTTTGAGAGCTGCGTTGATCATGGCAATCCGTTTGAGTTGCAGAAGATTTGTCGGCGTTGCGAACCGCAGGTCGCCGGAAAGGGCCATCTAGGATAAGGTTTAACGCTGAGACAAACCACCGCACCCCCGCAATCGCCGGCAACCGGTAGCCTGCCCCCTTCCGCCCCCCAACAAGATCATTATGAGTGAATACGAGCGTGTCGGAAAAGTCACTGATTTCGAAGAGAACGTCGGCCGAGCGTTTTCGGTCCAAGATCGAATGATTGCGGTGTTCCGCAAAGGAGACGATTGGCACGCGATCGACGACATGTGCCCACACATGGGTGCCTCCTTAGCCGAGGGACATGTCGAAGGCAACTCGGTGACGTGTCCATGGCACGCGTGGCGTTTTTGCATCGTCGACGGAACTTGGGAAGACAATCCTCGCACGAAAGTCGATTGCTTTGACGTCAAAATCGAAAACGATGAAGTTTGGGTACGTGCCAAACCCCGAGAATCCGACGCGAGCAGTTCGTAAACCAATGCGAGCGATTTACAAACCGGCGTGAATCTTCGCCTTGCGGTGGCGAAACGGTGAACTCCACCGGCAATGCACGCGTCTGACACAGCTTGGGGGGTACCGGTTTTTGTGGTACGGCGGTGTTTAGCCAAGACGTGAGATCTTCAAATCGCGTTGCCCCTGGCATCACAAAGTTGCCGCGTGGGTTAAACTGCCTTAACTGTTTTTATGAAAACGCCCTCTTCGAGACCGTCTGAATGAATCAACCCGAGCACTCTGATCACGCTCAGGAAACCGGAAACGGCCAACCCGGTGGCGCCGGATCGCCCGTCGACGCCCCCGTTAGCGAGGCTGATGCCGGTCTCCTGCATACCGCCCGACAACGTGTTTTGGCCGAACTCGGCAAAATCATCGTCGGTCAAGAGCATGTGATCGACGAGATCCTGATCTGTCTTTTCAGCCGCGGACACGTGTTGCTCGAGGGCGTTCCGGGGCTCGCCAAGACGCTGATGATCAGCACTTTGGCCAAAACACTTGATCTTTCGTTCAGCCGGATTCAGTTCACGCCCGACTTGATGCCCGCCGACGTGACGGGTACCGAAATCATCGAAGAGGACCGGGCTTCGGGGCATCGCGAATTGCGATTCATGCCCGGCCCGTTGTTCGCCAACATCGTGCTGGCGGACGAAATCAACCGGACGCCTCCCAAAACGCAGGCATCGCTGCTCGAAGCGATGCAGGAACGCCAAGTCACCGCGGGTCGTGAGCGACACGTCCTGGATGATCCGTTCTTTGTACTCGCGACGCAGAACCCGATCGAGCAAGAGGGCACATACCCGCTGCCGGAAGCTCAACAAGACCGGTTCATGTTCAAGATTTTTGTCGATTACCCGAGTTTCGACGAAGAATTCGAAGTCGCACGTCGCACAACAGGAACCGTATCGGGAACCGCCGAACCCGTTTTAACGGGGGCGGAGATCCTTCGTCTGCAACATCTCGTTCGCCAAGTCCCGGTCAGCGATCACGTGATTCGGTACGCCTTGTCGCTCGTCCGACAAACGCGTGTGGGTGGCGAAGGCGTGCCAGACTTCGTCAACGATTTGGTCGGTTGGGGTGCAGGTCCACGGGCCGTGCAGTTCATGATTCTCGGTGGCAAAGCGCGTGCGTTACTGCAGGGCCGACATCATGTCCAGGTCGAAGACATCCAGGCGCTCGCACCACCGGTGCTGCGTCACCGCATGGTGGTGAACTTTGCCGCCGAGAGTGAAGGAATCACGAGCGATGACGTGATCGATCGGATCATCGACGCGACCCCAACGACCGAAGACGAATTGTCACGCGATGCCCGATTCCAAAAAATATTTGCGACCTGAAGTAACGGCTCGCATCCGGCGACTCGAACTGACGGCGCGACGCGTCGTCGAAGGGTTCTTGTCCGGGATGCACCGCAGCCCGTACTTCGGCCAATCGATCGAGTTCCTCCAGCACCGGCCATATGTTGCCGGTGATGAGTTGCGGCACATCGATTGGAAGGTGTACGCACGTCAAGACCGTTTGACGATTAAGCAATTCGAAGAAGAAACCAATCTTCGTTTGCACCTGCTCGTCGATTGCAGCGGCAGCATGGCGTATGGGGAAGGCGAACAGAACAAGTTTCATTACGCGTCGTCGATCGCCGCTTCGCTGGCCTATCTCGCCCTCCGTCAGAAAGACGCCGCGGGACTGTTCACGTTTGATACCGAGATCCGCGACAGCGTCCCGGCTCGCAGCAATCAACATCAACTCAATCGCATGCTCAATGCGTTGGCCGCCTCCAAGACAGACGGCCAAACGCAACTGCCCAAGGTCACCCGGCAAGTCGCAGCGGCGATCCCTCGTGGCGGTTTGGTTTGCGTGATCTCAGATCTGCTCGGTATTGATTCGCTGACCGACGGACTCCGCTTGCTGCGTTCCCAAGGTCACGACGTTGCCCTGTTTCATGTCCTGCACGACGACGAATGGGACTTCGAGTTCACCGGGGCAACACGTTTCGAAGGACTCGAAGATCCGACCTTCCTCAACTGCAACCCCGCGGCACTTCGTGAGGGATACCTCGAAGCCCTCGATAGCTTCTTGGAAAACGTCCGTCGCACATGTGGCCGTTTGAAAATTGATACGATGCAAGTCCGCACCTCCGACCCCCTCGACGCCGTCCTCGCCAAGTTCCTCTCCGCAAGACAACGAGGATGAGGAAGCGTGGAAGTAGGGGAGAAGGGAGTGGGGGAGTAGGAGAGAGACGAGATCCTGCGACACGACGACTGATCACTCAAATGAGCTTGAGAAGCGCACCTCAAACCAGCTAGCAACCGCCCTCCGAAAAACTCCCAACTCCCAACTCCCAACTCCCAACTCCCAACTCCCAACTCCCAACTCCCTTACCGCCCATAAAATTCCTTGCTGCTCTATCCCTCCCTCGCCGCCGGTTTCCTCTTCATCGGTGTTCCGTTACTGGTTCACCTGATCAATCTGCTGCGCCATCGACGGACGCAATGGGCGGCGATGGATTTTCTGTTGGCGAGTTATCGCAAGCAACGCCGATGGATCGTGCTTCGGCAATTGCTATTGCTGCTGACCCGGTTGGCGGTTGCCGCGTTGTTGATCGCGGTACTCGCCGGACTGATCGGGGGTCGTGGGTTGATTGGTGTGATCGGTGGCCAGACGACTCATCATGTGATCGTGCTCGACGACAGCTATTCGATGCGACAACGGGTTGCGGGCGGAGCGGGCTCCGGCGCAGCGGTTGGTGAAGCCCCCGCCGAGAGCGGTCGCGATTCGACAGCCTATGACCGAGCCCTCGCTTCAATCGCTTCGCTCGTTCGTGGATTGAGCACGGACGAGGGCATCCATCAACTGACGGTGATGCGAGCGAGTCGGGCAGCGCTGATCGGCGACGCGAACAAGGGTTCCGCGGATGCCGCCGCGGACCTTGCCGCACAAACCGTGACCGGTGACGCTCGCCAAATCGAACGACTGATGAGCACACGTGCCTCGACGCTGCGGACGGACTTGGTCGCAGCGATTGACTTGGCGAGCGATCTGTTGACGGCGAACCCAGCCGATTCTCGTAGGCTGTACGTGGTCAGCGATTTCTCACGGCGTGATTGGCAATCGCCTCGACGAATCGCTGTGTCGTTGGAGAAAGCAAAAAAGAGTGGCGCCGAAATTCGCATGATCGACTGTGTCGAGACCGGCAGCACGGCGCGGCCACGCAACCTGGCGATCACGGACCTCGCCCCCGAACCCGACGTGTGGGTCGCCGGCGTTCCCGTGATGATGAACGTCACGGTGAAGAACTATTCGGACTCGGAAGCCAAGAACGTTGCGTTAACCGCAAACGTGATCACTTACGGTGACGACGTGAAAGTGGCCGATCCGACATCAACGTTCAGCGGTTCGCCACAAAGCCTGCCGGCGATCATGATCGAGTCGATTCCTGCCGGACAACAACTCACCAAAACGTTTCAGGTTTACATCGACAAACAGGGCACGCACGTCGTCCGCGTGGGTTTGCCCGACGACGCACTCGCGGTCGACAACACTCGCGTTTGCACGATACCGCTCGCCGACGCTCAGCGGGTCTTGATCGTTGACGGCAATTCCGATGGGATCGGCGGCTACCACGTGTCTTCGGTTCTCGATCCCGGCAGCCAAGTTCGGATCGGAGCGATACCGGAAGTCCGACCCGCCGCGATGCTGCGTGATGCGACGCTCGAAACGCTGCAGCGTTATCGTGCGATTTACTTGATCGACGTTCCAGAAATCAACGAGAGGGCATCCGATACGCTGAGCCAATACGTTCGCGACGGCGGAGGATTGGCATGGTTTCTCGGCAACAACGTTTCGGCAGAGAACTATAACCGCAATCTGGCGAGCCCCAACCGGCAATTGTTGCCCTTTGAACTCGATCGCATCGAGACCGCTAGCGACTTGGGCTTCGGCGGTGACGACACCGATCCCGCCCAGTCGAAACGAGAAAGTGCACTCGTGTTCGGTAAAGACGCTGAAATGCTCGGACCGATCTCACGTGCCGGGAACGGCGTCTTCGGACTCGTCAATCTGCAAAGGGTTTGGTCACCGGCCCCGTCGACCATCAGCGTGGCGTCTGAGAATACTAGCCCGGGAAACTCACTGCCAAACGATGCACCTGAGAACGACATGGCTGCCGACGCGACTTTGGATGCGTCCGGAAGACCGGTCCCGCCCGCGACGGATGACCCGCTCGACCTGCGTATTTTGCTCGAACGCGGTGACGGTGTTCCGGTCGCCGTTCGTCACACGCTTGGCCGCGGACGTATCGTGACGGTCAACACGGGGCTCGATGGGAAATGGAACAATTGGCCGGGCGATCCGACATTCGTCGTTTTCTTGCTCCAAACCAACGCGATGCTGTTCAGTGGCGCATCACAGGCAACCTCGCGGTTGATCGATGAACCCGCCGAATTACCGATACCAGGCGACAGTTACCTGCCGACGGCTCTGCTATTGCCACCCGCCGACGAACCGCCACGGATGTCGATCGAACTTGAGGCCGATGATCAATCAACGAGCATTGTTGTTTCGCCGACCGAAATGGTGATTTCCGAACAAGCCGGGGTGGAAGATTTTCTGATGCCAGGCATCGCCGAATGGCAGCGAACGGGTACCGACGGACAAACGAGCGTGTTGCCGTTGGCGTCGGTGTTGCGAGTCGGCGAAAGCGATCTGGCCCAAGTCACACACGCGGAAGTGCTTCGTGATTTGCCGGGAATGGGAATCGAATTCATGTCCACTGGAACGTGGGAAAGCGACGGTAATATCGGCGGCATGTCGACGTTCTTGCTGATTTTACTGGCGTTGCTCGCGATTTTACTGGGCATCGAACAGGCACTCGCCGCTTGGGCGTCGTATCACGCGAAACCGGGATCCGCCGGGCAAGGGCGTCGTCATGTGTCCGGAATCGGATCCGCTCGCGGCGTACACGAATCGGCCATGGAGATTCGGCCGCGCGGTCGATCTCGATCCCGACGAGCCGGTGCGGTTTCTTCGGTCGAGTCAGACGAAACGACGGAGGTGACGCAATGATCGTTTACGAATTTGCACGAGCGGCATCGATCGACGGGTGGTGGATTTGGGCCGCTCTGTTGGCAGCGATCATCGCGGCCCTCGCGGTGTGCGTGATCTACTATCGCCGCGATGCGTCGGAGTTGCCTCGTCCGGTTCGTTGGACGCTAATCGCGTTGCGATTGACGGCGATCCTGGCGATCGTCTTCCTGTTCTTTGACCTCGTCCGACGCACCGAACGCCGGATCACGCGAGCGAGCGAAGTCGTGGTTCTGGTCGACACCAGCCAATCGATGTCGCTGCCGTCTAGCGGAGCGATGGACTCGCCGTCACGCACCCAACTCGCGTTGAACCTACTCGAACAATCGGAGATGCTCGACAAGTTCGATGACGAGCACCGCACGAGCGTGTACGCGATCGGTGGACCGGAATTGATCGCGACCTCAGCCCCCGATGACGCGTCCGACGGCGAGACCGAATCGGATTCGAGTCCAACGAGCGGCATGACCAACGACATCGCGAAAGAGCCCACGAGTCCTTTCGCACTCTTCGGCGTATTTTGTCTCGCCGTGTTTGCGATCGCGAGCGTTTTGTCATTAGTTCTCGGCGCGACGGCATCGCTCCGCCCAGCCAAATCCCCCGCCGCGGTTAACTCCAAATCAAACGCGACGACAGGGCGTGGAGAAACCATCGGTTGGACACTGCTCGTCGCTGCGATCACGATGGTCTCGGGCATCATTTCGCTCGGTGCCGTTTACATGGTTCACACCGATCAATCGTTGCTGTCGATCGTGGGACTCACCGATTCGGCTGACTCCGGTGAGACCGACAGCACAAACGACACCGAGGCTGAATCGGACGACGTCACCGCTCCCGAACCGGTTTCAATCGATTGGGAAACCATGCTCGCAGCGAGCCAAGCACAAAGCCCGATCGGTGACGCACTGCGATCGATTCTCGTGGATCACGATTCGACGACTCTCGCTGGCGTCGTGTTAATCACCGATGGACAGAACAACGGGGGCACACCGCTGTCGTCGGCGCTCGCGATGGCGCGTCGCGATGAAGTTTCGCTTTACCCGGTGGGACTCGGCAGCAGCCAACCGCCAACCAATGTTCGCGTCGTGGATTTGGAAGCACCTCGGCGGGTATACCCGGGAGATAAGTTTGTCGTTGCCGCCGTCCTGCAGGCCACCGGTGAATCGGCGATGGAAGTGGACGTGGAGTTGATCGATGCGTTGGACAACGCCAACGAAGATGGACCGGCGGTGGAAGATGAAGGCGATCAAAACCGTTTACCGGGCGGGCAGGTTCTCGAGAGTCAACGTGTGCGGTTGGAACCGGATGCGACGTTGACGGGGATCCGGTTTGAGATCGAACCGCAGACCGTCGGCCGACGTCGGCTTGGCGTTCGCATCGTCGCCCCGCCGGAAGACCGCAATCGTGTCGACGACATGCAAACCGCACGCTACGAAGTTGTCGCTCGCAAACTGAAGGTGCTGGCGATTGCCGGTGGCCCGACGCGTGAATACCGCTTTGTGCGAAACCTGCTTTACCGCGACGACTCGGTGCAATTGGACGTATGGTTGCAAACCGGCCGCACGGGCATCAGCCAAGACGCGGACGAACTGCTGACTACGTTTCCGCAAACCGCCGAAGAGTTATTCGAATACGATGCGATCCTGATGTTCGATCCGGATTGGGCCGCGATCGATTCGGCGTCACTCGATCTGATCGATCGTTTCTTGACGCAGCAAGCGGGCGGTTTGGTACTGGTCGCTGGCCCCGTCTATCATCCAAAGATCACGACGAAACGGGGTGACACCCGCACGAGTCAAATCAATGGCTTCTTTCCGGTGAATCTCGCCACACGTGGCCCGTTGCTTGGCGGTGGACGCCAAGGAGGCCGTAACGCTTGGCCGCTCGAGTTCACGCCCGAAGCCGCCGGTGCCGAATTCCTGTGGGTCGCCGACACGCCGGAACAAAGTTTCGAAATCTGGCAGGAAGTCGGCAACGTGTATGACTATGTCGGCGTCAAGAGTGCCAAGCCGGGTGCCAAGGTGTATGCGTACTTCTCGGATCCAACGACGGAAGTCAGCGGCAGTCTGCCGATCTTTTTGGCGAGCCAATTTTACGGGGCAGGTCGCGTGTATTTCCAAGGCAGCGGCGAGATGTGGCGTCTTCGCGCGGCCGGCGATCAGTACTTCGACAACTACTACACCAAACTCGTGCGGTGGGTGAGCGAAGGGCGATTGCTCCGTGACAGTAACCGGGGCATGCTCCTCGTTGACGCGGCACGTGCGATGGTCGGCCAAACCGTGACGCTGCGGGCGGTACTCGTCGACGATCAGTTCCAACCGCTTAACGAGCCGTTTGTCACCGCCAAGCTGCTCTCGCCAGACGGACGCATCAAAGACCTCCGCTTGTCGCCAGCGGCCGACTCACCACGCGGCGGAACCTACACCGGGAATTTCGTAGCGACCAAGAGCGGCAGTTACGAGATCCAATTGACGATCGGCGACGCGCTCGATGAACAGATTCTGCGTCAAACCGTTCAGGTGCGACTGCCCACCAGCGAACTCGAACGGCCGCGACGGGCTGACGATGAACTGATGCAGTTAGCGACCACGACCCGGGGCAAGTACCTGCCGGTCGACAACGCCGGTTCGATTACGAGCGTCGCGGAGACACTCACGAAAACGATCCAGCCGCAACCTCAAGTCACGGTTCTCGCGGGGACGCCGGACCGTCCGTTTGGTGAACGTCGTAACGCCGTGCTGATGTGGCTGATCGCCTCGGTGTTGACGTTCGAATGGGTCACTCGCCGTTTACACAGGCTCGCGTGATGGCACATGTTCGTATTTAGCTTTTAGCGACCGGTTTCCTCCTCACACTCTCGCATCTCGTTCGTATCAGTTTCATGCCACAATCCTCATCCCACCATCTGCCACGCTCGGTCGAGTCGTTGTTGTCGCGACTGCGTCAACAGGTGCGTCGGTACATCGTTTGGGATTCGGTGTTGGCCTTGTCGGCGGCCCTATTGGCGGTGTTTTGGATCGCGTTCCTGATTGATTACCTGCCCGTTCGGGTCGGTGGCAGTGAGATGCCTCGCTCAGCACGCGGCGTTGTTCTGATCGCGACCTTGGTGCTGGTCCTTGTTCTGTTTTGGCGGTTCCTGGTATCGCGGATGAGCCGGGAATTGCCAGACGATTCCTTGGCACTCTTGATCGAACGTCATCACCCTGAAATTGGCGGTCGATTCGTGACCGCGGTGCAACTCGGCGATCCCTCGCGGAAGGGCGATTCCTACAGCCCGACGTTCTTGAAACAGGTCCAACGCGAAGCGGAACGCCAAGTCGACGGTGTCGATTTAGACCGTGTCTTTCGCCCCGAACCGATTCGCCAAAAACTGTCGATCGTCATCCCGCTCCTATTGGCAGCGGTGGCGATGGCGATCGCGAGCCCGCAAACGTTTGGACGCGCAGTCGGCCGGTTGACGCTGTTGTCGGATTCGCCGTGGCCGCGAAACGCCGCCCTTGAAATGGTCGGCGTGGAAGTCCCGATCATCGCGGCTTCGCAGGCAGACGACGGTGCCACCGAGTTGGTTAAATTCGAAAACGGAGTCGTGCAATTGGCCCGCGGTAGTAACGCAACCTTGCGAATCCGCGCCGCCGGGGAAGAATTCGGTCACGAGATCCCTGACCTGTGCACCGTGTCTTACGTCGATGACGAAGGCAACCGGGGGCAAAGCAATCTCCGCCGTGTGGGTCGCGTGATCGATGGATACCAGTCGTTTGTTCTCGACGGTCCGCCGCTGACCTCGCTCGCCAAATCGGTCACGCTCTCGATTCGCGGACTCGATGACCGATTGAGCGGATATCGCATCGAAGCCGTCGACCCGCCCGCGATCGCTCAAATGCAAATGAAGGTTCGCTACCCGGATTACCTGCGAGTCTTTTCAAACGGGCAAGAGTTTGATCAGCAACTCGATTACCAGGCCGGCGTTCGGATCCGCGAAGGTAGTTCGTTGACACTGGTTGGTAAGACCAGCTCGCCACTCGGTGCTGTCGATATTGTTGCGTCCGATGCACGCTCGGGTGGTAGTGCTGGCACGACTGCCGGGACCGGGGAAACCGACCGCGAGCTATTGGCGACCATCGCCGAGGATGCGATGAGCTTTACGATCTCGCTCGATGACGTGCGTGATGCCACTTCGATTCGAATCGTCCCTCGAGACGACGATGGCATTTCGGCTCAAGCCGCGTATCGGTATTTCATCGGCGTGGTACGTGATGAGGCCCCCGAAACAACGATGCGTTTGTCGGGCATCGGGTCATCGATTACACCGATCGCGATGCTGCCAATCGAAGCAACCGCGAAAGACGACTACGGAATCGAGTCGATGTCGATCACGATGACGGTCCGCCAGCAAGCCACGGAAAATCCGCTCGCCGAAGTCACGCCTTCGCAAGGGACTCCTGATGGATCGGGTGGCGCGGACGAACAGAACTACACCGTCTCGCCGGAACTCGATCGCCAAGGCGCCGTGTCATTGACCATCGACTTGCGTGAACTCGCCGACGAGTCGGTGCTGACACCAATCGCCCCCGGGGCGACCGTCACGCTCAATACCCAGGCACAAGATCGTTTCGATTTGGGCTCATCGCACATCACGCAAGGCGAACTGGTTCGGTTGCAAGTCGTTACACCGGAGGAATTGCTCGCGACACTGGAACGTCGCGAACTCGAATTCCGCTCGCGACTCGAACAAGCGATTGATGAAACCCGCCGATTGCGCCAAAGTCTCACGGCGATCGAAGGCGAAGCCACCGACCTGATGGCAAGTGCGACGACCGGTGACTCGAACGATCAAAGCGGAGATGGGGATACCGACAACACCGCAACCGACGACGCCGACATCGAAGGTGGGGATGCGGCGTCCGAATCCGCAGGCACCTCCGATCAGGAGAATTTCCGCTCGCGGCAACGGGTGCAACTGCGAATCCGACAAGCCGAACTGCAGGCGGCCAAGACCACCGATGAACTCGCCGGGATTGTCGCCGGACTCGACGACCTCCTGCTCGAGATGGTGAACAACCGAATCGACTCGGTCGATCGCCGCGAACGGCTTGAAGAGGGGGTGCGTACACCATTGGCAGACGTCGTTGAGGAACCTTTCCCAAATCTGCGGCGTCAAATCGTCGAGCTGGAACGGATTCTGATGTCTTCCGCCCCACCCGAACAGGCAGGTTCCTCCGGGGAAACTTCGGCCGAACAGATGCGAACGGCCGTGCAGACGGCGGTCACCACCAATGAAGAAATCTTGCTGCAACTTTCAGCTGTCCTCGAAAAAATGTTGGACTTGGAAAGTTTCAATGAGATATTGGACCTGATGCGTGGATTAATCCAGGACCAAGAAAATTTGTTGGAAGAAACCGAGGAAGAACAGAAGAAACGCGTCCTGGATCTGTTCAAATAGCTCAACTCATCCTTTGCACGATTGCTCATATGCACGGACCCTCACCCAAACGGCTTTCCATCTTCGGCATCATTCCGATCGTGATCGTGTTGTGCGTCGGATGGTTGAACCTGTTGGGCACGACGGCGGCGGCACAACCATCCGACGCCGCTACGGAGACCGACCCGTTGGTCGCCCGGCAGACCAGCGTTGCCGCGAGATACGCCAGACTCGAAGAATTGTTGCTTCGTTTGGCTGATGTCGAATCCCGAGAGAATCCCGAACGTGCGGCACTGCTCAAACGCGTCGCTAAGCAATCCCGCGAAAGGTTCGTGCTCGAAAAACTGCGCGATGCCGGCGAGCTGATTGCGAGCGGTCAATTGTCCAAAGCCCTCGAGGGCCAGAAGTCCGCGACCTCCGAACTCGAAGGGTTGCTGAAGCTGTTGCTCAGCGAAGACCGCAGTTCACGGATCCGCGATGAAAAGAAACGTATCAGCGAGATCATCAAACAACTCCGTTTGACCGAGCGGAACGAACGCAGCGTCAGAGCACGCACCGAAAACGGCGTTGAACTCGACGAAGTCCTCAAGGACCAAGAAGAAATTTCCAAACGGGCCGAACAACTCAAAGACGAGTTGCAAGGCGACGAGGACCAAGACTCGGATGACGAATCAGGCGAAGATTCCGAATCGAAAGAGTCCACGCAATCGGAAGAGTCTTCCGAATCTTCCCAGTCAGGAGAACCGAAAGAGTCACCGTCCTCGGAAGAGCCTTCCAAGTCGGGCAAAGAAAGCGAGCAGGGCGAACCCAAACAGGAAGAGTCACCATCGGGTGAGCCGGAGAACTCTCCCGAGCAATCGGAATCACCAGAATCGGCTCAATCGCCATCGGGTGAAATGCAATCGCCCGAGCAGCAACAGCAGGGCGAACAGCAACAAGGCGAGCAACAGCAGGGCGAACAGCAACAGGGCGAACAGAATCAGCAGCCGCAACAGCCGAAATCACCTGAACAGCAAGCCGAAGATCAGCTCGAGAAGGCGATCGAGCGGATGAAACAGGCTCAAGAGAAACTCGCGCAGAAGAAACGGGGCGAGGCAACCGAGGAACAGCGACAAGCAGAGGAAGAACTCCGCAAAGCGATCGACAAACTCGAAAAAATCTTGCGTCAGCTCCGCGAGGAAGAGATCCAACGTGAACTCGCCAAGCTGGAATCGCGACTGCGAAAAATGGCGGCGATGCAATCCGCGGTGCTCGACGAAACCGTTCAACTCGCAAAAACGCCTCAATCTCAGCGGGACCGGGCGACCGACTTGAAGGCCGGCGATCTCGCTTTTGAAGAGCAGAAAATCACGCTCGAGGCCGACCGCGCGATGCTGCTGTTGAAGGAAGAAGGCTCAAGTGTCGCGTTTCCCGAAGTAATTTTGCAACTTCGCGAGGACACCAAACGCGTCGCCACCCGACTGGGCCAAAGCAAAATCGACTTGGTCACACAAGGGATCCAGAATGACATTCTGGCCGCCCTCGAAGAGATGATTGCCGCCCTTGCGAAGGCTCAGCGTGACAACGAGAAAAAACAGCAACAGCAGCAACAAGACGGCGGGCAGCAGCCAAATCAGGGTTCTGGAGAAGAACCGCTCGTGCAAGCACTTGCTGAGCTAAAATTATTGCGAACGATGCAGAGTCGGATTCAGGGGACAACCGATCGCTACGGAAACTTGCTCGAAACGGATAATTCCGGTGGCAGCGATTCCGCGGGCGAGGAAATTTTGCCCTTGCTACGAGACCTAGCGCAACGACAAGATCGGCTGTACCAAATCACGCGTGATCTGGTTACCAAGCGCAACCGATGAACCTGACTGTTTGGGAGAATGGTGAATGCGAAGCGTGATAGAGACCCGGGCTCACAGCCCACGGCGACACCAAACGCGTAGACAACGTCTTGCGGGGCTCGGAAAATTTGTCCTCGTCGCCGGACTGACATCGGCATTTTTCTCCCAACCGCTTCTCGCAGATTTCCCCTCCCAGCTCAAACAGTCCAGATCGATTTTCGTCGCTGACTCGACATCTCCGGATGCCGCGTCACCCGACGAGGCTCCCGCTGAACCGCAGTCGCCACCGAAATCGCTGATTCCGGAGCACGAAGCCACGCCACTGGATACCCATCAAATGGGCGCGTCGTCGGGGATGATCGACGAATCACTCGAGAAGAACGCGGATTGGCAGGCACTCGACGCGACCGCCATGTCAGACATGCTGCGACGCTCGCTCGACACGATCGGCGTTACTCCCGAAAAAATCGGGATCTCCGCGGAGCAGTTTCTGACAGACGTTCGCCAGGACGACGTCGAACCGCTGACCGCATGGGTCCGCGCGATCGCGTTGCAAATCGACGCGGTCAACGAAATGATCGCCCGTGCGGACGATCGGTTGCTCGAACTGGCCACCCGACTCGACCCGAGCGGCCCCGATTACGCGAGTATCGAATCGCTGCCACCCGAAATGCGGGCGGCATTGAGAACCTGGATCGGCCGCGAACTTGTGCGGGCGAGATTCTATGACGAAGCGCTCCCGATCTTTGCGGAGGTCGATCCGGCGATTTCTCCTGACGCCGCAGCGCTCTTGTTCTATCGAGGTGTCTGCTACCACTCGCTGCTGAAAGCGACCGAGGCTCTCGCGGACTTACGAACACTCCTCCAAAACAAAGAGGACATTCCGGTTCGGTACGCCCGCACGGCTGAGATGATGATCTCGGACATCAAACCGCTCAAGGAAGACTCACTCGACGAAATCTCGCGACTGATGACCGATGTCACTCGCCGGCTGGATCTCGGACGGGCCGACGAATCGACCCAACAGCGAGAACAAGAGATCATCGACAAGCTAACGAAGTTGATCGATAAGATCGAACAACAGCAGCAGCAACAACAGCAGCAGCAACAGCAACAAAGCTCCGACCAGGGAGGCAATCCAAGCGGCGGGGAGGCCCAACCGATGCAGGACAGCCGGATCGCCGGAGCCAACGGCCAAGGTGACGTCGAACGTAAAAACGCGTCCGACAAGAACGGATGGGGAAATCTCCCGCCGGCAGAACGCCAAGAGTCACTGCAACAGATCAGCCGTGATCTGCCGACGCACTACCGCGAGGCGATCGAGGCTTATTTCCGAAAGCTGGCGACGCAGCAGCAATAACCAGTTGCGGCCATCATCTCAAACGTCGCCGTAGCGGACGAGGTGCCAAGTCTTTCGTGGACTCGGAACCTCGTCCGACCGCTGACATGCTGACGAACGAGCTGGCACCATCGACAACATGCGTCCAAAACGTTGGGTCGACCTTCTACTCGCGGCGTTTTGCTAGCATTTCCTGCTGCGGTGTGACAACCCGCGCGTCGTTGGAAATAAAGAGCGCAACGCTCATTTTTCAACGAGACAAAGCTTCCTCGAGCGTTAAAACGGTAGTACCCCCGGCCGCTATCGCCCTCAACTTTAGCCTCTTCAGAAGCCCTGTCGTAATCGTCGCAGGTGATTTGGATAACGCAGAGCGCGGTATCTTCCACTCTTTTTCGCGTACCCCTATGGCCCAATTCACGATGCATAACGCATTGTTCTTTGTGCAGCGGATGGATCACGGTCGGGTCGCCGGTTCTACGGAAGTCGTTGCTTGTGACGGTAACAGGATTTGTACGAAATGATTAGAGAAGCCTCGGGTTTGCCAACGAGTAGCGAGCCGGTTTTGGATGGAATCGTCAGTGTCTGCAATGAAATGCAATCGTCCATCTACCACGCTACCACCCAGAGGGTTCACCACGATCAATCGGGGCCGATGCGATGGAGAGAGTCCTGCGACAGGCGGATCGCCGTGGCCCGGGACGTTTTGCAGTTTCGGATCATTCTGGAATTTGATCGAGAAGCGGAACAATCCGATTCCATCCAGATAACCCTCAACCGAACCCTCGGCTCGAACCTGGTTTTCGATCGTTTGGTGTCAACGTTCATCAACGGCAAATCAGCTCAACCGACCAACCATTCCCTCAATCGCACCCTGGACCTCCATTTTCATCGCGTTCCCGCCGAATCGATCATTGCGGTGACCTACCAAACTCGCGTGAGCTTCAACGCCGAAACACAGCGTGTCCTGGTCGGAGATACCAACGTCGACTGGTCATGGGTATCGCAGTCACGCTCGCGTCGCAACCGCGCCGCCGCGACTGCCCCACACGCTCCGACCAAGATGGTTCGCGCCCCGCGCGGGGTCGCGTTCCCCGTGGCACCACTGCACAAACCTGCAGCGGTACTCGCCTAAGCGCAACGTCTGCGGAGATCGATTTCGGCCAGGGCAATCCTGATAAACGCCCGTTTGTCAGAACAGTCGTTTCGTAAAACCTTTCGGCCGCAAGCTGGGGTGTCTAACCGCGAACGGGCATGCGAACAGCACGTCCAGCGACTGACTTCAGCGCCGAGATCGCCTTGGTGGCTTCCGCCGCGGCGCCTTCGCTTGCTTCGTGGGTCATGATCACCAAGGGCACGTAGTTCGAATCGGCGTCGCTCGTGCTGCGGCTGACTTCATCCTCATGCTCTTCGTGCTGCATCACCGAGGCGATTGAAATCTTGTGCTCGGCCAGCACGCCGGTGATCGCTGCGAGCGTGCCCGGGTGGTTGGCAACGTGGAGCCGCAAGTAATACCGACCGCGCAGTTTCGCGACGTCTCGCTGGACAGCCCGAGCGGGGCGATCTTCTGAAAAGTACTCAAGCGTTTGGAATGTGATCGGCGTGCGACCGACGGCGGTATCGATGACATCCGCAACGACCGCCGAAGCGGTCGGCATCTGGCCAGCACCAAGACCATGGTAGAAGACGGGCCCCACAGCATCGCCGACGACTCGAATCGCGTTGTACGCATCACGCACCTCAGCCATCGGCGTGCCTTTGCGTACCAAGGTGGGACCGACCGACAATTCCAATTCGCCGTCGATCAATCTCGCAATCGCAAGCAACTTGATCCGGTATCCGAGTTGCGAGGCGTATCGCAGGTCCGCCGGATCGAGATTGTCAATTCCGCTACGTGGGATGTCACGCCAATCCACGGTCGCACCAAACGCGAGATGCGAAAGAATTGCGAGCTTCTGGGCCGCATCGGTGCCGTCGACATCCATCGCCGGATCGGCTTCTGCGTAGCCGAGTTCCTGGGCGATCTTGACCGTTTCTGCGTAGCCGGCACCTTTTTCGTCCATTTGGGAAACGATGAAGTTGCTGGTGCCGTTGAGGATCCCCTCGAGCGATAAAATTTGATTCGCCGACAAACATTGGCTGACGTTGGCGATAATCGGGACGCCACCGGCAACCGCTGCTTCGAACGCGATACTCCGTCCAAGCTGTCGGGCCCGGGTAAACAGTTCTCCACCGTGCTCGGCCAATAACGCCTTGTTCGCCGTGACGATGTCTTTGCCCGCTTCCATCGCCCGCAGCATGACTTCGCGAGCCGGACTGAGCCCGCCCATCAACTGCACCACCACATCGATTTCGGGATCGTTGAGCACCTCGTCGATCGAGTCGGTCAGCACACCGTCGGGCAGATCAATGCCGCGTGGTTTTTTGAGGTCACGGACAACGGCCTTGGACAACCAGATGGTTTTGCCGGCGTGGCGGGCGGTGCGGTCGCCGTGGTCGATCAGCAATCGGGCGACACCGGCCCCGACGGTTCCCATCCCCAAAATAGCGACATTGGTGCGGGAAGAATCGCGAGCAGCACGCGGTGAAGACATGTTCAGTGCGGGAATTATGAGGGGAATCGGACGCGTTATTTACAAGTTGCGGCGGCATCATAATCGAGCTCGTCGAATCATGGCACCCGTTGCCTCCCCCCTGCGACCCGCGGGATTCAGAAATCGCGGACCAGCAACAGGACGCCCCGCGGGCTGTTGCACCTGTCACGTGTAGTGAAATCACACCGGAACAACGCGATCGGCTTCGCCAACCACGCGGGCACGCCAACATAGAGCGAGCCGCGGGCGATGTAATGATGGCCGCAAAGACGTGACGGAGCGTCCGATCACGATCGTTTAGGTGCATCGCCCTGTTGGGCGAAGACGCTTGCGGCGAGAGCCGTACGTTTTAGAAGAACGAACGAAATCCGCCGGCCGGTTTCTCATCGACGTCCTTGCCGTCAAGAGCGGCGATCCAGGTTTCAGGATCGTTCCCAAAGTCTTTCCCGGTACTACGCCGAAGCGATCCGATAACGAGACTTTGTGTGGCCGGATCGCGGTCTTGGAGGGCGAGTTTGAGTGAATCGGCAGCAATCTGCCCAGGATGCTGTGCCAGTGCCGCGATCGCCGCGTGCCGGACGTCTTTGTCCTGCGATGATCCGATCGTCGTTGCGAGCAACCGCGCGGCGTCATCTTCGGTGCGATTACCCAACGCCCGACAAGCCTCCATCCGGACCTTGATCACGTCGTCGGAGAGGCCTTTTTCGATCAATTTCAAAACACCGGGATCCGACGATTTCCCGGCCGCGAGCACGGCGAGGCGACGCATCTCGGCGCTTTCGTCGTTCTCAAAAATTTGTTCCAAGTGCCCTGACCAATATTGTTGGCGGTCCGGTGGCAGGCTCGGCATCGTCTCAGCGAGCGACTGTAATTCTTGGCGGCGTTGGTGGTCGGTGACACCAATCTCCTCATCTCGCGCCCACTGACGCATTGGAAAGTACGGGTTCGCGTGCTTGAGCGCGTACAGTGGTCCATCTTTGCACCCGGTTGTCGCGCATGCCAATCCGGCCGCGCACAAGCTCATCAGCAGGGCTCTGCCGAGACATTGAGAAGTTCGATGTCGACCGGAGGCGGATGTCGGTGTCATAAATGCACGCAAACGAGTCGCGATACGTTTTTCGGACGCCATGGGGAGGTTCCGAGAATGGGAAGAAAGGAAAACGGCAGCAAGCCGACTTGCCACAACCAGCGTGGTTACCAAAAACGCTTCCCAGGTTCCAAGGCCAATCTAGATGCAGGATTCGAAATGGGGATACGAAAATGCGAGCGATCTGAGCAGGCAGCCCGGCCCCGCCCGCAAAACGTCAGATCCATTCACCGTTTCTCGGCTTCAGCTTCCATCCGACGGGTTTCTTCGACGCGGAACATGTCGCCAAATGGCAACTGAATCCCGCCGTCGATGGTCAGGGTCGAGCCCGTGATGTACTCGCTCGCCGGATCACAAAGGAACACCACCCCACGGCCGATTTCGTCGGGACGACCGAGGCGTCCCCATGGCAACTTCAACGCCTCTTCCTGCAATTTTTCTTCGGTGAAAAACTTCCGTTCACCGGGCGTGTCGATCCAGCCCGGATGCACCACATTGACGCGAATCCGATGCGACGCCAGTTCCACCGCCGCGGTCCGTGCCATCTGGTCGCTGGCGGCTTTGGCCATGTTGTAAGCCATCGCCCCGGGCATCGCGATTTTGGCCATTGGGCTGCTGATGACAACAATATTGCCACCCGCTCCCGCGTCGACCATTTTTCTTGCGCCACAGCGAACGAGATGAAAGGCACCCCACATGCTGACGTCGATCGTTTTGCGGATTTCGTTGAGATCCGACTCCAACATCAAATGCCGGTCGCTGTAGGCCGCGTTGCTGACAACGATATCAAGACCTCCCATTCGCAGCGCCGCTTCGTCCACCAATCGTTCGACGGCGCCGACGTCGGCCATGTCAGCCTCAACGAGATGTGCCTCCACCCCGTGACGGCGGCACTCTTCGGCGACCTGCTCCGCCGACTCTCCGTGAGAACGATAGTTGATCGTCACGTCCGCCCCCGCCCGGGCGAGCGAAATCGCGATCCCGCGACCTATCCCCAGCGAACTGCCCGAGATAACAGCACGTTGTCCTTGCAGCGGTTTCGAAGGAGATCCGTCGCCAGATGAATCAGCAGCCATGGGGAAAGCACCAAAGAGTAAATAGCGTGTGAACGTCCGAGCATAAGATAGCGGATCTCACGTTGCGTTTGTGGGTCCACAAAATCTTCGACATCGGCCTTGCGGTGACAGGAATCTTTTTGCTATCGGCAAAATACTCGTGTTCGCGTCCCCACCGAAATGATCGCGTCAGCCATGAATCCACAACCTCCCGATTCTTCTGCCGAATCGTCACCCGCGATCCCGCAACCGCCCTCGAATTCAGCAACCCATGCGACGGTGGTGGTCGCCGACGAAAAGCCGCTCTCGCTGCTCACGACGGCCGGGATTCTGCATCACGCCGGAATGCGATGCATCTGCGCACGTACCGCAGACGCCGTCATGCGTGCCTGTGGAATGCCAAGGCCACCGAGCGCTGAAACACTGTTGTCGGACGTGGAAGAAATCGCGGGCGAAGTCGCACGGGCGATCGAGCCCGTCCGAGTCGACCAACCGAACCCGGGCATGCACGCGGCAAACCCGTCGGCCAAACACGGTAACGTCGAGCTGATCGTTTGGGATGTCGGCAATAACGTGCACTTAGTGCTCAACACACTCAAAAAGATCCGAGAACAATTCCCTGAATTGCCCGCAATCCTGCTAGCAGAATCGAAATGGGCGGGGCTGGAAAAGAAGACCGAAAAACTAACGGCGGCGACACGGTGCCTGTTCAAACCGATCGATCCATCAGCATTGATCGCCGTCAGTGAACCATTGCTCTGGATGCCCGCGCTGCAATCGACGCATCGTCTCAGAGGAACACGACCGAGCCGCCCTGGATGGGTCACCCTTTAACCCCCTTGCTCCCTCTAGAAATCTCCCGCCGAACCGCTAACCTTCTGGCTGGTTCCATTTCTTGGCTAAACGGCCGCAATAACGGAGATCAGTGCGCGTGGGGATTTACATTGGTGTGGACGTCGGGGGAACGACCTCGACGGTTTGTGTGGGCGACGGAAACGGGCAACTGATCGAGATCACGCCACAATTCCCGACTCGCAGCGACGAAGGACCGTCAGCGACCATCGCGGATATCGCCGCCGAAATCGTCCGGGTACTTGGCAGCAACGGAAAACAACTCAGCGACGTGAAAATGGTCACGATCGCAACCCCAGGCCCGGCGACCTGCGAAGGCGTCCTCCTGTCGACGCCGAACCTCAAACACCCCGAGTGGAACAACTGCCCGGTTCGCGAACTGCTCGAGAAAAAGCTTCGTGAAGAAGCCCGCAAAGATGATCGCGTCGATGCGAAAATTGACGGCGGTGAACTTTCGGTACGCTACCTCGGTGACGGCCAAGCCGCAGCGCTCGGGGAATTTGCCGTGCGTCGCGGCGATATCCAAGTCAAATCGGAAATCGCAAACCGTTGGAACATCAACATCCAGGATCCCGAAGCGGATTTGAACTCGTTGTTCATGGTCGCCGTCGGGACGGGATTAGGTGGTGGCGAAGTTCGCAATCGCGAAGTCGTCAGGGGCAGCGAAGGTCGCGCCGGACACGCCGGACACATCATGCTTCCCGTGGATGTGTTCCGCTACCAACACGATCAAGAACTCCAGGTCGGCAACGCTTTTTCGACTGTCGAGTCCGCTGTTTCACTGACGGCGTTGACTCACCAACTCGCCTATCGATTGGAACTCGATCAGTGGAAAAAACACTCCCTGCACCAGGTCGATGGAACCGCCAAGGATCGTGCCAAACGCCTGCGTGAACTTGCGGCGGATGGCGATGAACTCGCGTTGGAGCTTTTTGACGACCAAGCTACTGCACTCGGCGTCGCCTTGCTGATGATTCAGTACATCGGAGACTTTGACGACCTCGTGATCGGCGGCGGTGTCTGCGACCTTGCTCCAAATGTTCGCGATCGGTATCTCGCCAAGGTGAAAAAGGCGTTCTACCAACGAGCCCTCGACGGCTTCCGCAGCTTTGATGCAATCTCGTTCTCACACTGCGGCGACCAGGCCTCCGTGATCGGCGCCTACGTCGACGCCATGTCTTGATCACGTGCGGAGTTCGGCAAGAGCTCCTGACATTCTATTCGGCTAACAACGCCGCCTTCTTGGCCTCCGCGACTCGATTCGCGGAGGCCTTTTTTGATGAGCGGTGGGTGGCGGTCACAAAGATCACCAGAGCCACCCACACGAATGCGAATCCGATCATGCGGGTTCGGTCGAGCGGTTCGCTGTACAAAACCGCGCCGACAAGAAACTGCAGCGTCGGACCAACGTATTGCAAGATTCCGATCAGCGACAAATCCACCCGCCGTACCGCCACGGCAAAAAGCGCTAACGGTGCGATCGTGATAAAACCGGCCATCAACAACATGCTCGTCACCATCGGGGAACCGAACTGTAACGCGCTGACACCAGCGTTGACCCGCAACCCGAGATAGATCGCCGCGGGCAGCAACAGGATGGAAACCTCCATCATCAAACCGACGAGCACAGGAAGATAAACCTTTTTCTTGACCAAACCATAGATCGCAAACGATCCCGCCATCGCGAGAGATACCCACGGAATCCCACCACTGCCCATCGCCATCACGCTGACACCGACGGTCGCGATCGCGACGGCTCCCCATTGCCAGATCCCCAACCGTTCACCCAGAACGGTGACCCCGAGCACGACGCTGAAAAGCGGGTTGATGTAATACCCGAGCGACGCCTCAAGCACGCGACCGTGATTCACCGCCCACAAGAACGCCAGCCAGTTGATGCCGATCATGATCGCCGCGACGCCGTAAAGCATCCACACGCGTTTGTCGCGAAGACTCTTTGCGATGACGCGCCAACCACCCCACCACCCCATCCGCAACAAAACGGGAAGCACAATTAGCAGCGTGACAAACGACCAAACGATTCGATGACATGCCAACTCGAGCGAATCCGCACCTTCGATCTGACGCCAATAGATCGGAAACAAACCCCACATCGTGTGTGCGGCGATCGCACAGACCAACCCAACACGATCGACGGACGATTGATTGCCCGATGATTCCAGATCAGCAGAACGTTGGGTGTCACGGAGCAAGAGAGGGACTTTTCAAAGATAGACGCAGCGGCAGCAAATCTGGTGCTAGCGCGAGAATCGAAGCAACAAATGGAACTTCAGAGACTCTATCAGTGCGTCAAAGGTTCAACCAGCACGCCGGAGATTCACGCAGCACGCAGGCGACCCACGTCAGCTGAACTGATGTTCCCGGGTCGCTTTTAAAAGCACTCTATTGCCAGCCGATGGTTGCCATGCGTCCGGTTTCGGTTTCAAGAAACCGCGACCTCAATTTTCCGGAAGCTCGATCTGCAGATACTTGGGCAGCAATGCAATCAGCTCTTTGCGTTTTTCAAGCGTGGTTGTTGCAGTGCCAAGAATCTCAAGAGCGTGCAGCCGGATGGCGGCCGCTTCTCGCCCCTCAAGTCGCTGGGCTACTTTCACCCATCGCTCCGCGAGTGCGATCCATTCAGCATGGCCATCGACCGGGTCGCCGGATTGACGCAACTCACACTCCGCCTTCGCACAGGCGGCAACGACAAGATTGCTGGACTGCCCCAACCAGACGATGCCCTCTTCCCAACGGCGTTGATGCAAACAGTAGATCGAGCCCAATAAACCAGACGGTTTGTCGGCAGCTTGCAAACGCGCCCACTCCGTCGCGTTGGGAAGGCTATCGATCGCCGTTAACAAATAGTTGGTCTCGGCGAGCGTTTCTTTGTCACTGACAATTTTCACCAACCGTTCGACGTCCGTACGAAACGACAACAGCACATCGCTGCGTTTGGAAGCCACCAACTGGTCGCTCACGACGATGCGATCGAGCAACACGTTGGCTTGCTCGAGCATTCGTTCGATATCGTTGGAGGCGACAACGCGTCTCAGTGACGATCGCCAAGACTCGAGCATTACCTTAATCTCATCGACGTCGAGATTGGCGGTGTTCTTGAGGTCGGAATCCATCAACGACACGTCAGCAAAACGAATCGCTTGGCCCGCGTCTGCCTTACGCAGGAACGCGACGATGCTCGAAAGCGGCTGCTCCAGCCACGCGGCTTGCAAAATCAGATGCCTCGCGGCGGCACTCTCGAGTGAATCGGGGCCGGCGATTTCGGCAACCAATTCCCATTGTTCGATCAGGTCCGCGATCGAGGACTGAGTGAATCGCCGTGCTGCCGATTCCGTTTCCGCCCACAATTCGGATGCCGCTGCGGCAACGTCTGCGGGCGAATGTTTTGGCAGCTTGGGAGACGGAGATTCGGGCATCCTGTCGCGTGGGCGACCGCCACTAGGCTTTGGAACGCCTGACATCTCCAAAGCGGCGGCAACGGTTTCGCCCGGTTCGGCAAACGGGTCATACGAATCTTCGGCAGTCCGCTTCGGCAGCTCAGTCGACGGCATCGCGATGTCCGTGATCGGCGCCACTTCGGGCAATTCGTGACTAAAAGTTGCCACCTCTGGAAGAACGATCGTGGATTCGTTCGCGGCCTCGGCGAGCGAGGCCATGAGCTCATCCGTCGTCATACCGGGATTGGTGATTTCGGGACTCAGATCTTCCGCATGCGGCATTGCATAGTCGGTCAACTCCAACGCTTCCGATTCCATCGGTTCGACGGGCAGGAAGTCATCTTCATCGTCCGACGCCGAAAGAACACTAGGCGTCTGAGCATCGGCCATCGAAGCGACCATCGTCTCACCGCCCGCCGAGCCTACCGCTTGATCGATCAACGGTCGTGGCCCCGTTAAATTCCGACGGGCGGCAAACAGACCTAAACCAATCGTCGTCGAAGCGATGACGAAAATCATGCCGGCCAGAAACCGTGTGTCATGAAGCCAGCGTCGCACGATCGCGGTGGTCGAGCGTGCACGCAATTCGGCGAGCACCTCCAGGGCTTCAGCACGCCCGGAAAGCGTGTCTTCCTGCCAGTGTCGTCGACGCTTTTTCTTACGTGCTCGCGATCCGTTCTGAACCGGAAACGGATGCCCAAACAATCGCACATGATTTTGCCGTGCGATCCGGCGGCGAGTTTGCACCGTTGAGGGCGTGTAGTCGATGCATGCAGCCTGCTGCAACACGAGCGGCATCAACCGCCCAACGCGAACCTGTTGAAAATAACTGCCTCGAAACCGAGGGTCGATCAATCGGTAAGTCGATAGAACGATCTGCGCCAGCCTCTCTTCCTTGTCGTCCGAAGGCTCGACGAGTTGACTGGCAGCGATCGCGTCGGCACTGCGGTGGGCGGCGACACGGATCACGGAGAGCCGCCATTCCAGATTACGAACGCCGATCAGCGCAAAGTCATCTTCGCTAGCACCAATCGGCTGTTCGTCAAAGACATCGAGCGATTCCACTTCGGCTTCGAGCTCGAGATCGCGGACCATCTCATCGACAGCGATGTCGTCAAAGGAATATTCCTCCTCCGATCGATCCTCGCCACCGGCCTCCGACTCTTCGGTATCGTCGGCGGACGGATCGAGGTCCGTGGGTGACGGTTCCGCGTCATCGAAGACCGCATCGGGAGCTGACTCAGGCGACCGGCCCAAACCACTCTCGCTCATCGTCTCACTTTGCCCACCCGCCCCTGTCACAAACCGCCCATTGTCGCTGGTCGGTGACAACGGAGGACGGTCCGAGCCTGGAACACGCACGGGCGGATCCTTTTTCGGCAGGTCGTCAGCGGGAATGGGTTCGGATGGCATCATTGATCCATTGGGGACCATTGTACGTTCCCCAGACGGGCGGGGAATTCGTTTTTCTCGGGACGTCAAAATTTCGTGAAAATAGTTTCGACGGCGAGCTGGTTTGCGGAACGCATCATTCCCCTTCCTTAAATTAATTCTAGGCAAAATGCCAGCTCACAGCGAGGACGGCACCTCGCCGGTGGAATTCGGCCCCTCAAGCCAAGCCTAGCGGGCCAGAACGGCATTTCCCCATAAACAGGAAGAATCGGCAAAATCGAATTAAGTCCCCCAATCGTCAAAGTCGATACTTCCTTGGCAGGACGCTCTGGCGTTGAATCGTCATGCCTTGCTAAACAGCAACGTACCGACCGAAGGATGACTCCTCTCGGGAGTACCGAGCGAATACGCCTCGTAATAGCCGAAAGATTGAATCGCCGTGAAAACGCAACCCGCTCGAATCAAGAACCACTCATTTGTTCGTGAATTGGAGATTGACCGAGTAGCGGGTACGGCCCAGCCCAAAACGGTTTCCATCCCGCTCGCACAGATCACTCGTTTGTTGATCGACGCGGCGGCGACCAACCGCACTTGGCTGACCGACTTTGCCGACGACTGCGTGAAAATCGACGCGGACCTGTACGAGGTGCTACTAGCCTATCAATCGCTCCGACACTCATCGGTTTCATAGACCTCCCACCACACCACCGGCTCTGTCCATCAAGCCAGCCCTCAAATCGGAGAATTGTCATGCGTTCGATCGCTGTTATCAATCAAAAAGGCGGCGTGGGAAAAACAACCAGCAGCGTCAACCTGGCCGCTGCACTCGCTCGCGCCGGACGGCGTGTTTGCGTGATGGATTTGGACCCGCAAGCTCACGCTTCTCTGCATCTCGGAATCACCGCAATCGACGGTGAAGCGACCATGTACGAGGTGCTTTGTGGCGACGCATCGATTGCCGACGCCCGTCAACAAGTCGACGAGAACCTGTTCGTCGTGCCCTCGAATCTCGACCTCGCTGCCGCCGAAATGGAACTCGCCTGCGAAGTCGGTCGCGAGATGATCCTCAGCGACAAACTCGCCGACGACACCGAAGATTTCGACTACCTGATCCTCGACTGTCCACCAAGTTTGGGTGTGTTGACCATCAACGCACTCGTCGCGGTCAGCGAAGTCTTTCTGCCACTGCAACCACACTTCCTCGCCTTGCACGGATTGAGCAAGCTGTTGCGAACGATTGAAGTCGTTTCACGTCGCATGAACAGCCGCTTGCGTCTGTCGGGCGTGGTGTTGTGTATGTACGACTCGAACACCCGCTTGGCTGCGGAAGTCAGCACGGACATCGACGAATTCTTCACTGTGTCGAAAGACTCGCGGGAATTCTTCCGCAACGCTCGCTTCTTTGACACCCGTATCCGTCGAAACATTCGTCTGGCCGAGGCACCGAGTTTCGGTAAATCGATCTTCGACTACTCGGCCGAAAGTAACGGAGCGATTGACTACCAATCGCTGGCCGAAGAGGTAATCGCCCAAGAAGCATCCCGTGCTGAAATGGACACACCCGAACCGACCGCGAGCGAGCAAGCCCGCATGGCGGCCTGACCCACGGTCACCACCGAAACCCTTTCCTGCTACACTGTCGTCGTCACTTGCTACCACGCAAGCCTTCTCGACGGCGGTAGCGGAAACCGGGGGATATTGGGTTATTTATGTTTCTACTGCTGACGTATCTCATCGCGGCAATCGGGTTTTCGTTTTATTGCAGCGTCGCCGAGGCGGTCCTGTTATCGATCACTCCCTCCTTCATCGCGACGCTCCGCAACACCAACCCCAAAGCGGCCGAGCGGCTTAAACGGTTGAAGGCCAATGTGGATCGTCCACTCGCCGCCATCCTGAGCCTAAACACGATCGCTCATACGATCGGTGCGGCGGGCGTCGGTGCCCAAGCCGCCGTGGTGTACGGCCAAGGCATGTACGGCGAGCACGCAGTCGGCATCGCGAGTGCGGTGATGACGTTGCTGATCCTCGTCTTTAGCGAAATCATCCCCAAGACAATTGGTGCCTTGCATTGGCGGCGACTCGGCCCATCGATCGCCTTGTCGGTTGAGTGGTTGATCTGGGTTCTGTATCCACTCGTTTGGTTAAGCGAAATCCTGACCAAGTTACTCTCCGGCGGCCACGCGACTCATGCACTCACGCGAGATGAGTTGTCCGCGATGGCGGAAATCGGTGTGCAGCAAGGTGTGCTCGAGGATCACGAATCCCGAGTATTTCGGTCGCTGCTCAAACTACCCGAATTGTGCGCCAACGATATCATGACGCCGAGAGTCGTTGTGATCGCTTTCCGGGACGACATGACCGTTGCCGAGGTATTCGATTCCACGGAAGACTTGCCGGTATCACGGATCCCAATCTTCCATCAAAAACTTGACGAGGTGACCGGCTTCGTTTTGAAAAACGACCTGCTGCTCGCCCGCGCGAATGGGGAAGCGGATCGGAAACTAAACGAATTCGCACGCCCACTCAAAACGGTCCAGGCCAGCACGCCACTGCCAACGTTGCTCGAAATGCTGCTCGAAGGACGGTTTCACATGGCGATGGTCAGTGATCAGTACGGCAGCGTCGTGGGACTCGTCACGCTCGAAGATTTGGTTGAAACCCTGCTCGGTCTCGAGATCGTCGACGAATCAGACGAGCAAGTCGACATGCAATCCTACGCAAGAAAACGCTGGGAAGAACGCGCCACCCGACGTGGCATCCGCCTGCGTACCGAGAGCGATTCGGAACCACGACCCAATTCCGGCGATTCGCCCGCGTAGCTCCTCCGACTCGGAGTCGAGACAACGTTGCGGGTAATCATGACCGAGCGAGATGGTCGCCGATCGCATCGGTGCGAAGATGTCCGCTGTCCGCTCCGAAAACGCATTTCATGGATGAGGTATGAAATCGTTGACGCCCCTCTCGTGCCGAGACTACGATTTCCTACAGGGGGCTGACTCACCGAGAGGCCACTTTTCAAACCAATGAGCCACGCGATGCCACGTACCGGACACTCCAACGCGACCATCCGACAGCCAATTTGCCTCCTCACCTTCATGCTGATCCTTTTTTCGGCTGGCCTCTGGCACGACCGACTCGCAACGGCCGACGAGGAAAAGGCGATCGCAACGGCGCAGTCCGATCTCGATTTCGGCTCTTCGAAAAAGGAAAAGATTGACAAAATACGCTTCGAAGAAGAACGCTTCGATGCCGTCCCTGCGGGGCCGATCACCGAGCTGCCTCGGCTGGTGACGAATCTCGATGGATTCTCAAGCCTCATCATGGACATCGGCTTTCATCCCGACGGCAAACACATCGCGGTCGCATGCGCCAACGAGATTCAAATCTGGGATATTGAGAACGATCATCTCGTGACAAAAATCCGTGGTGCGATCGACACGAACTCGGGGGGCATCTACGACGTCGCCTACAGCCCCGGGGGCACTTGGTTGTTGATCGGCATCGAAACGACCCGCGGTAGCTACGTGCGTTGCTGCCGCACGGATGATTACACCACGACCTTCGGGTACACAGGCGCCGAAATGGAGTACGCCCGCGGTGGCTACTCACTCGATTTCTCAGGCGATGGCAACCACTTCATTACGCAAACCTATTTCGAAGAATACATCAACGACGATCCTGACGACTACACCACCGAGACGGTGTACCAGCAGACACTTTATGGGTTCATCGAGAACCCCGTCGGAGAGGAGGTGGATCCCATTGTTTTCGAAGACATCGACTCATCCGATGAAACCACGGGGGCGGCGACCTTCTATGGTTCGGATCGCTACGCATACGATGCCTTGGGAGACCGAACGCTCGACGTCGCTGGAAAAAGGTGGGTACCCGGCGCGGTCGGTAGTGACACGCAGTGGCTCAGCCGCTTGTACAAACATACGTCGTCCCGAGCAGAAGCGACCGATAGCGAACTGGTTTGGTTCGACGCGGACGTGCGAAGCCGACTCGCCGCGGTTGCGGTCACGGTCGGAAGCAGCGGCGCGGCACGCTATCAAGTCGATTTGTATCGTGGCGATTCACTCACACCTTTCCGCACTTACAAACGTGTGAGCTGGGAAGTTACCGCCCTGGACATTTCGACCGATTGCAAACGGCTGGCGATCGGTGATGCGTTGGGCAACTTCCAAGTCATCGATGTGGCGACCGGCAAGCGACTGTTTTACAAGCAACCGACGTTACGACCTCTTTATGCCGCGTCGCTCGACGTCGACTCGGGTTTGCTCGGCTTTGGACATCGAACTCACACCGGATCGGCGTGGCGGCAAAACGACTATGCAGACATCGATCAAGCTTTCGATCTCGTCAAACGACAATTCGTTGATTCGAGCAACGGGCAATTCCAAGAACCAATCACGTCGCTTCCCGCACCAGTCGATCTGTCGGTCCACCAAACTAAAACGGAGGATGGATACTATCGCTTGCAACTCAAAACACCCACCAAGTCCATCCTAAAAACCGAACCGCAAGGCAGTATGGTTTTTAGTTGGCACCTTCAACCGGGGCCAGCGGACGAGGCTCTGATTCTGTATGGCGGGACGAGTTTTCTGCAAGCAGAAACGCTTGGGTCAACCCACCCTTCGAATACCAGCATCATCGCCATGTTGTCGGGAGAGTGTGAGGCGATTGCTACCGACATCACATCAACCAAAGACCTTCGACACCTCGTCACGGCGTGGTCTGATGGGATCGTGCGGATTTATCGCAACTCCGATTTGACACCCCAGAAAGGGTTCCAAACTCCGTTCGTGTTTGACTACGCCGACGACTCCGACAAAATCGAGATCATCGAAATCCGCGATGCGAAAGCCGCCGGCGGACTGCGGGTCGGCGATGTGATTACCGCCGTCAACGGTCTCGAACCGATGCTATTCAGTCGTCGGTCCAACAGCGAATACGGTTTTGAAGCCGACGTCGTTCCGGGCAGTCCTTTGCTGGTCACTCGCGAGAACGGCGAAGTGGTGAAAACCTCCTACGCCGCATACGACGACCATTTCATTCGCTCCGTTTCACCCGTGCTGAGCTTTCTTTCGACATCGCGAGACGACTGGATCTTATTCACGCCGGAGGGGTTCTTCGACGCGTCACCGAGTGCCAGCCGTTTGATTGGTTGGCAACGCAACCGCGACTTTGACCAAACGGCCGAGTTTTTTGCCGCCGATTCGTTGCGTCGCAAACTGCTTCGCCCCGACCTGATCCAAGAACGCGTCCGCGAAATCCTCGGGCGTCCCGCGACCACCACGCCGGCACCGGGCGATAACGCGACATCGATTCCCGATGCGACCAGCGATGCCAATCTCGCCTCAAACATCAGTCGTGAGCCGGCTCCCGACCTCAGAGAACCGGCGTCGTTCAATGAAATTTTGCCACCGAGACTGCGTATCGAGGGCATTCCTGAATCGGGCAAAACCAACAAACGGGAAATCGAGTTGGTCATCACCGCCGCGCCGCAAAATAACTTGCGGGTGCACGAGATTATCGTGCTCTCAGGCGGCCGCCCGACCGGAACAATGGACAACGTCCAACGACTCGACGATGGAAAGGTCGTTTTGACAACACGTGTCAAACTCAATCCGGGCGAAAACGAACTCTCATTCATCGCGACCAATGAAGCCGCATCGAGCCCACGTCGAACGGTTAACGTGACCTGCACAGCACGTCAGCTCGCCTCAGGAGAATTGCAACCAAGATTGTTCATCTTGTCGATCGGCGTTTCCAAATACGCCAAAGAAGAATTCGATTTGAAGTATCCGTCCATTGATGCAACGTCTTTTGCGAAGCTTTGGGAGCCACAGCAAGGACCGTTCTACCGCGAGGTCCAAGCGAAGATCCTGGTGGACGAACACGCTAACCGGACGGAAATCCTCGACGGAATGGACTGGCTGGTCCGCTCGGTGACCCAACGTGATCTCGCCATGGTCTTCATTGCCGGGCACGCGACAATGGACACCCGTAACAAATACTACTTTTGCACGCACGAAATGGACCCCAAACGTCTTCGGTCGACCGCGTTGCCCTACAGCGAAATTGTGCAGTTGATTCAGGACCTCCCCTGCAAAGTTTTGCTGTTTGCCGACACCTGTCACTCGGGCGCTGCAACCGGTGCACTCGGTGCAACGCGTTCATTCGGTGACGAACCATGGAGTGATATTGTGTCGGATGAAATCGGCGCGGTTCTGTTTGCCAGCAGCATGCCGCGACAACTCAGCATGGAGTCGGATATTTGGGGACACGGCGCCTTCACACGCGCCATCATCGACGGGATGACCGAAACCTCGAGCGACATCGATGGCGACGGCTACATCAATCTCATCGAACTTGACCAACAGATTAGCAACCGCGTGCAGAAGCTCACCGAGGGTCAGCAAACGCCCTCGACGGCAAAACCCAGCACGATCGGCAATTTTAAGCTCGCGACGATGTTGGCCGACACCGCACCGTAGTCATGAAGCCTCCAATGTGACCCATTCCTCCTCCGACACTCACGACCGCGCAAATAATATCAGCATCGACGGGCCACGCGTTTCATCGACAGATCATCCGTCGCGGACACCACGCTGGTTGGCCAACTGGAAATCTATCTGGCTCATCCTGATATCGTTTCAACTGCTGTTCTACGTGGGCTGGTTGGCGATCACCTCGACCACAGCGTCCCAGGGCCGGCTGATTGCATTTGCGATCGGCTTTCTTTTCATTGAATGCGCGGTACTGAGTCAATTCGCGAAATGGCTGGCGTGTTTCCCACGTCGTGACCTCTCCTCACGAGGACGTTTTTTCAAGCGAATGGTTTCCGCACTCGTTGTCGCCGGACTGATTGCCTGTCTGCTCACCCCTGGGCTGACCATCGCTTCCATGCAGGAGTCCTCTTCGGTGCCGCTCTTTGCCGACGGCCCGACGCTCGGTCCGATGAAGATCTCGGAGGTGGATCGAACAATGTCAAGCGGGATGATCGAGCTGACGAACGGTTCTCCCAAACACGACTTCGGTGCCAAGAGCGTTACCGGGAACCCCAGAAAATACCAAAGAACTTACTTCGCCGACCCGTTAGCGGACGAGACTTGGAGTCCGGAGCGAACCACAACCGTCTGGGTCGTGCATCGCGACGGAGAGGTCATCGATTCGAAAGATCGATTCGCCTACATCGTTTCCACGCGATATCTTCATCGCCACTTTTTCGAGTTTGCCGTTGCGATGTCGATCGAAGATTTTGATCTAACGTCGGCGAACGACGCGATGATCGTGATGCTGCGTGACGGGCCTCCGGTCTTTCCGGACGGGCCGACCTATTCGCAGGCGGTATTGGCGTGGTGTCTGTTGGTGGGATTCTTACTCGGTCCCACCGCCTACACTTTTGGGGCGGCATCCGGTCGGCAGTGACGGCCAGAATTCGGTTCAATGCGCAAAAAAAAACGGGGCGAGTTCCTTGTTCAAAGAAACTCGACCCCGATTTGGATTGGAGACGCCCTTTCGTCGCTGCCTTAGTTCCCCCGGTGAATCCGCCGCCGGCTGCTCGTTGTTCGTTGAGTTGTCCGAGCAAGCACGGTCGGCGAGATTCGTTGTGGGGAAAAAGGTGGCAGCGTGGAAAGCGTCCTATTTCACTTCGCTAAGCTGAAATCCGTGAGGATTCGTGATTAGCAACCGCAAGCTGGTGCAACGTCGCAGCAAGGCTCAACAACTTCGCATCCGCAACCACAAGCAGCTGGCTTGCTGAACAGCTTGTCGAACAAGCCTTTCAGGCAGCATGGCTTCTTAGGTGCACAGCAAGGAGCTGGCTCGCAGCAAGCATCGGCACATCCGCAAGCTGGAGCTGCATCGCAGCAGCCACAGTCTGAAGACGAACCGCAAGTGTCGCAAGGTTCGCAGCAAGCTGGTGCACTGCAGCAAGGAGCTGGGCAGCAGACGGTGACAGGAACTTGACGGCAGATTACTCGTGGAACACACTTGGTCACGGTGTAAGGCTCGCAAACTTTGCGGCACTTAGCAACCTTGATCGTTTCTTGGTAGCACTCTTTGCGGCACACGGTGTGGCAAACGGTCTTGGTGCGGCACTCAGGAACCATTTTGCAGACCTTGTAGGTGCAAACCTTGGTGCGGCATTCAGGAACCATCTTGCAAACGGTGTAGTTGCAAGTCTTTTGACGGTTTTCGCAAACCATCTTGCAGACGGTGTAGTTGCAGACCTTCGTGCGGCACTCAGGTACCATCTTGCAGGTCGTGTACTTGCAAACCTTCTGACGGTTTTCGCAAACCATCGTGCAGACTTTGTACTCGCAAACCTTCGTGTGGCACTCAGGAACCATCTTGCAAACGGTGTAGTTGCAGGTCTTTGTGCGGCACTCAGGAACCATCTTGCAAACTTTGTATTCGCAAACCTTGGTGCGGCACTCAGGAACCTTACGGCACACGGTGTAAGGAATTTCGCGGGTGCGGCATTCCGTTACGTACTTGGTGCAGCAAACTTCTTTTTGCTCACAGGTAGGAACCCAAACTTTCTTGCAGATCGTCTTTGGGCAACCTTGGACACACTCAACGCGGCACTTGCCTGGGCAGTACACGGTCTTGCAGGTCGCAGGGTCGAAGTACGAAGTGCCGGGCTCACGCACGGTACGACGAATCATCGGACCAGGAACGGTTTCCGTAACCGTGTCCCAATGGCCACCGTTGACCGTGACGGTCTTGGTGTACGTTTGGGGAACGCGAACGGTGTAGTTCTCAGTACGAACTTTTTCTTCCCGCACGGTGTTGTAAACCGTGTAGTTGATGTTGCGTGTACGTGTTTCGTACACTGGCACCATCACGGTGTAGTTGATCGTCTTTTGACGAGTTTCGTACACTGGTTTGTTGACGGTGTAGTTGATCGTCCGTTGACGAGTCTCATACACGGGCTTCTTGACCGTGTAGTTGATCACGCGTTCGTGCTGTTCGTAAACAGGCTTGCAAACGGTGTAGTTGATCGTCTTTTGACGTGTTTCGTACACTGGTTTTTTAACCGTGTAATTGATCACTCGCGTGCGAGTTTCGTACACAGGTTTGTTGACCGTGTAGTTGATCGTTTTTTCGCGTGTTTCGTACGTCGGCACCATGACCGTGTACTGAACTTCGCGTTGAACAGTTTCAGGAACCATCCGCACGCGGTTAACGACTTGATCTTCGTAATACGTTTCGTTGCGAACGCGAGTGCGAGTCTCTTGGACTTGCTCCATCACGGTTTCGCGAACGGTTCGCATCACGGTGTAAGATCCGCTGCCGGCAGCTGAACCTTCGCTAACGACGGCTTCGGGAGCTGCTGTGACAACCGAGTCACCGCTAACAACCGTTCCGCCGCCACCACAGCTACTACAGCCTTGATAGCTGATCGCGCTGCTATACGCAGCGTGAGCAGCATTGGCGCCCGATACGATCGCAATGATCGCGAGGGCGGGCAATAACCACAACCTTTTCATATCATAATCCTCTCTTGGAACAACGCTTCGAGCGTCGTAAGACATAGCTTTCCACTGGCCGCCGGAACCCCCCGGCATAGCCCTTTTCGATCGAAACCAAATTTCACCAGCCCGTTCCCTGTGTTGCGTCAGCGGCAGGTGCCGTGTCGCGTCCCCGATAACTCTCTTGTCGGCGTGGAGTCCGTCAGCCACACTAAAGCCGTTCGGTCGCTGACAAGAGCGGGAGGGTCGAGTAGCAATCACTCGCCAGTAACGCATGCACAAAGCTTGCGGGATAGCGAAAGCGATTCCGATGCACAGACTTAATCGTCTACGGAGTAACCGTTGAACACGTAAACGTGACCGTCCAGGCAAAATAGGATGGCTAGGTTGTGTGAATTTGCTGTCCGTTACACGTACAACACCTGTATCGATTATGCCGCATTGATTCGGGGAGAATCGCTTGATGATGCCGCCCAAACCGCCACTAAACCCTACCGATGGCGAACCACCCAACGTCGCTCGGGCGGATCTTTCTACACCGGCAGTGGGGCGTCTGAGCCTTTATTACCGAGAGCTGCACCGCCTGCTCGATGCCGGCCAAACGTCGACCAACAGCCGAGATTTGGCCGCGATGGTCAATGTCTCGGCCGCCGTCGTTCGCCGTGATCTCAGCTCGATCGGATCAATCGGTCGGCGGGGGGTCGGATACGACGTCGCCTCGCTGGCCGACCACATCGGCATGGTTCTGGGCAGCGGCGTGCACTGGAAGGCGGTCATGATCGGAGTCGGCTACCTCGGCAACGCCCTGTTGAGATACCGCGGTTTTGAACGCCTCGGGTTTTCGCTCGCCGCCGCTTTTGATACCGATCCGTCCAAGATCAACCGCGTTGTAGGCGATACGCGAATCCTCGCGATGGATCAACTTGAGCCGGTTTTACGCGAGCTCAAACCCGAACTGGCGATTCTCGCCGTACCGAGCGAACAGGCGATGGACGTCGCGTCGCGTGTCGTCGCGTTAGGCATCCAAGGCATTTTGAATTTCGCACCCACGACGCTGCGGGTTTCGTCCTCGGTGGCCGTGATCAATGTGGACCTCGCTAGCGAGCTGCAACAACTCGCGTTCCGAATCCAAAACGGCTGACAACGCGTTGCCGTTGCCCCACACACAGCGGATCACATCCCGCCACAAAATTGGGCGATACTGTCCTAGCGTCGCCCCGGGGCTTCGGTGATTGCGGTGATTTCACCACAATCCAACCATACCCGTTCACAGCGGTCACAGGAGTCAATCGCGACGCGACCGGGGCCCGCATAAAAGAAAGAATCCATCGGAACGCAACAGTTTGGGCACATTAATCGGGAGTGATGATCACGCGGTCCATCGAGTGCAGGATCGAACTCGGGCGTGATGTCCGCCCCTCCGTACGCGGCTCGCCGCTCATGCACGAGCAACGCGAACGACGATCGCGATATCAGAATGCCTTGGCAGCGCCGGCAGCCCTTGATCGCATGCCGGTCGAGCGAACCGATCTCGAGATGCGTGTCGCCGCACGTGAGGCACGGAGTCTCCGAAAACGTCCCCGTCAACACGAGCCCATCAAGCGACTCGTCGAGCGGAGTGACGACCGCTTCGGTGTCGCAATAATCACAAAAATAGCGTCCCGAACGCCCCAAACTCATCACCGGTGCACCGCAAGATTCGCACTTCATCACTATCGTTTCCGTAATCCAACTGACTCACAATTTCAGAGCGAAGAACTTCGCTCTTGGAATCCTGGGTCACGGATCCACTCGGCGGGCACGCGTTTCCAACCGCACACACCGGCAATCACAACGCGACATACCGGTCGGTGTGAATGTGAGGATTAAGACAGCGAACTCATCTTCGTCCGCACGAGAGATATTCGCATTCCTTGGACGACTAGAACGCTTTCATCAATAGTCGCCAAAACTCGTCATCAAACCCGGCCTCACCTCGCACCTCGGGACTGTCGCCCAACCGCGTGACGATGAGTTGCATCGACGGCACCACGTGCAGTTTCCTACCGAGCATCCCCTCGGCGGCGACCAGATCGCTCGGTGCGTTTTCGATCAACGGTCGCGGCAGCTTCCCCTTCGACGGATGGATCACAAACTGCTGCCCGTTGAGCCACCAGAGATAACCGTACGACGGATTCAAAGCTTGAGAAGGCGACGTCGCCGCAGACAAATATGCCTTGTTGTTAACGATGTCCCGACCGTCCCACTGACCATGATTGAGGATCAGCAAACCCACGCGGGCGAGATCGAGAGCGGACGTCACAAATCCGTGACTGTTGGTCGATCCCAGAATGCTTTGACGAGCAACCCATTCCGATTCATGCATTTTCAGCGGGTCAGTCAGCCACCGCCGTGTCAGTTCAGCACGTGACATTCCCGCTACCTCAACAATGACATCCATTGTCAACTGATACGCCTTCGTGTTGTATTTCCACTGCGTGCCGGGCGGCGATCGGAAATTCAATCGTTCGTCCAACCCCGTTGTCATCGTGATCAGGTGCCGCAGCGTGATCGCGGATTCCTGTTCGGACGCCGTCTTGGACCACCCTTTTCCCAGGTATTGGTCCACCGGGTCGTCCAACTGCAACAAGCCCCGGCTCAGTGCGATCCCCATCAAGATGCTAGTGATGCTTTTTTGCACCGACGCCACGTCTTCGAGCGCATGCCCTTCGTCGGTCACCCCTTGAAGAGCGCGTCGATAGGCTAACCCGGGCGATGTCACTGCCGCGTGACGCTGCGCCACCACCTTCCCGCCGACCACGATCACGATGCTGGACGATTGACGCCGCATGCCGAAGTCGAGCGCCGCATCGAGCGCCTTCGCATCGACTCCGATCGTCTCAGGATCCACGGTCTGCCAAGTATCGCCGGGGAAGACCGACGGAGGCTTCTGCGTTGAGGATGAGTCCACACCGGGAACAGCCGGTGCTACACCGGGGTTGGGTTCATCGCCGACCGCGACAGGTATGCGTGCGTGATTTTGGAAGAAGTCCCAAATCAGATCAAAGCCATCGACGTCCTGATTGGCATAGCCGATCAATCGGGCGGGAAGGTATTGGGATCCACCGGGGAGGCCATGACCACCGCCGACGACCTTGTAGAGCATGACCGCGGTGCCACGTTCTCCGTTGTCCCAAAGACTACTTTCGATGTAGGAACCGTCCTCTTTGTCGGTGTCAGCGAGCCGCTTAACGATTGGCTCGGTATCGGTCTGATTGCGTGTCACCCACTTCAATACGGCGTCATCGGTTGAGATTGCTCGCCCTCTCGGTGCGTCTTCATGCCCTTCGACTTGATTGAAACGGTGCACCAGCGGCATTCCCACCGGCCCACCTTCGTAGGGAACGAAGGTGTCCTTGGTCCCATTGAGATAAAGGACTGAGACGGGCAATTTGGGTACAAACCGTTCGCTTATCGGTTCGCCCATCGTTGCAATGACGACGCCGACTGCCGCAAAGGTTTCTGAATGCTCGATCGCCAAACGTTGGGTCATGAAACCGCCGTTGGACAACCCGGTCGCGAAGATTCGATTGCGATCGATGGCGTGTTCCTCACCGACACGCCTGATTACTTCCATTACAAACGCGACGTCATCGATCGCTTCGTCATGTTCGGCATACATCGGCGAATCGCGGCCGTCGTTCCAATGTTTGTCGATCGCGTTGGGGTACACGACAATGAACCCCTCACGATCGGCAACCGGGGTCAGCCCCATCATCGACGCCGTCCGCGAGTTGCCACCGCCTCCGTGCAGACAAACCACGAGCGGAACATCTTGGCCCGGTGGAATTTTTTCGGGAACATGGATTCGGTATTCTCGTTCCACACCGTCGTGTTCGAACGAAACACTCTCGCCGGTTTGGGCAGCCCGGAACCGGAACTGCGCCACGCACACAAGTGCCCCAACCCCCACCACCGCTATCGCGACAACAGAAACGCCAATCCTAAATACGGTGTTCTTCTTACGTGACATGCCGGTCTCCAATGGAAAGTGTCACGAATCATATTCGATACCTTCTCGATCAAAGACCACGATAACTGAAATCCCGGTGGAGCGGGTGGCACGTTTGAGAGCAATTGCGATGCGGATCGACGTACGGACCTCAGCGCACTGGCGGGCGAATCGAGGCAGATTGCGACTTCAACCGCTCGGAGTTCTGTTTCATTCTGACCGTCAGTCGCCGGAGTTCCTGGTCTAGACGTGTTGCGGCGACCGGTGTCGCCACAATCGGATTGGTACCGGGGCGGACCGTATCCCGATCGACGCTTCCTCCAAAGATCTCTGACGTTGCCGCTGACAACGCTTGCGTCGTCATCCGGTCGATCAACAAGCTCTGCAATGAACGATGTCCCACCGGCACGATCGTCGGTTCACTCCAGACGATCTCGACGTTTTCGAGCTGTTTGCCGACCGACCGTTCCATTTGCCGCAATCGTTCCGCGGCGCTGCGATGATCAGCATCGAGCACCCACACCCAGGTCCGCCGCGTGGTTCGATAACTCATCTCGAACCGTCCCAGTCGACTCTGCAACAGACGGTCAAACGTATCGATAACGGCCGCGGATTTCTCTCCCGTGATCGTGGTCGCACCGATCGCGACTCGACTATCTCGCCGCGGGCCGCTGCCAACAAAACCGAGCGAGACTTCTTCCCAGGAGGACGACGCGTCCGCCCGCCCCGATGAGTCCGAGTCGAATGAGCTTGGCGTCGTCGCGGTCGGCCGCATGGTCGGGCCAAACAACTGATTGCGGAACCGTGCATACGCCGTCGCGACCGCCGTGGGGTGGGCCAGCGGCGTCTCGAACATCACATCCGTTCCGCTACCAACGCGTGACCGAATCTTCAGATCGGAGTAATGCAGTGTGGCGAGTTGCCGACAAATCATCAGCCCCAGGCCCGTTCCGGCACCTCGGTCATGGAAGTCACGGGAGGAGCGTTTGGATACCGCATCCCGATCTGCCAATTGCCGTAGCCGCTCACCCGACATGCCACCGCCGCAATCGACGACCGACCAACGAACCACGCCCAATTCGTTCTCATCGTGAGCTTTAATCAGAATGGTGGTGTCCTCACCAGACGCCCGTTCGGCGTTTACGACCAGATTGACCAACAACCGACACAACAACATCGGGTCAACAAAGATGGCTGCCGCGTCGCCTTCCATACCGTCAAACAACAGCTCGATGCGTTTGGTCGCCAAAACCGCGGCAGTCGCATCACTGACCATCGTCCGAATGTCACTCCGCCTGACGACACGGCGATGCAGCGTGGTCGTTCCGCCGATGAGTCCGTCGGCGTGCAACATTTCGCCGACGAGAGCATTGAGATAATCACACTGCTTCAACGCCGCCTGCAACACATCAGATTGCATCGACGTGACTTGGCCCAATTGCCCGTCGCGGATCAATTCCATCGTCGCCGCAACGCTGGCCAACGGAGAGCGCAAGTCGTGAGCCGTTTCGCTGATCAAACGCACGGCCATTTCGACCGGCGCGTCGCCACGATCTTCGTTCGCATCTCGCGCCGCACCACGACTCGAATGCGTCCCACGAGACGAATCGACCCGATGGACCGCCCCACCCTCTGACAACAGCAACGCGTTTGTCGCGGTCGGTTCCGCTAGCGAATCGTCGCGTGGGGCAACGCGGCGAGGGCGGATCTTGGGTGGAGCGGACGGGGAAGCAACCGATGGCGTCTGGGGGCGCTGCGACATCACGGTGGACCTAAAGGAACAAAATGGAGAATACGGGAGGCGGGCAAAGGTCCGCCCTCTCGTCTCGCATCGGCGTTCATTTCATCCCAAATTCGCTAAAGTGCCTCCGCAGGCACTTCATTTCACAGCCCCAATCTGAAAATACGATTTAGAGGGCCTACGCAGCCAATCGGTGCATGGAACCACTCACATCGGCCAGCAGATAATAAAACGTCACACGACATTTCGCGGTGTCGCCAGCCATCTTTTCGCAAACCGCAGTAATGGCCTTTTCGGCCTCTTCGGGCGTCAGGTCGAGCGTTGTGGAGCAATAGCCGCTCTTGATCCGGGCCAGTTCATCGGGATCCGTCGCCGCCACCATCGACGAATCGTGACTATCCAACGCCAGGCCCAAATGTCCGACCAACGCCTCCACAGCCGTTTCATTAGGCGAGTCGACGTACTTTTTGACGTTTTCGAGGTACCTACTCATAGGACTTCCTTATCGTTTTATGGGACAAGATTGAAGAGTTGCGACCTAACCCGCCCCGGCCGTCAACCGAACGACCACGCGGCAATTAGTGCACAACGTCCCATCATAACGAATATCTAACGGTCGCTGTGGCCACCTAAGCCGCGACAATGTGTGATCCGTGTTCGCGGTCATTATCCTTCGCGGCGGAACACCCTCAGCACAGACGTCAGAACAGCGACAAAGCCGAACATCGGTAGGATCGCGATAATCAGTTTGGGTTGAGCGGCGACCATTACGATTGCGATCACGCCCAGCACGGCGAGCCCGGGAGGCAGCCACCGCACCGGCTTTCGCAACGAATCCCAAGCCAGCCACATCGCTCCGAGCACCAACCCGATTCGGGTCATCGCCGCCAGCAAGAACTGGCTCGTCGACACCGATCCGGTCCACTGGGCGACCGCGCCGCTGAAGTGTCCGATCGCCGCACCGATTAGCAAAATCGATGCCACGCCGCCAACGAGTCGACGACGAAACGCCCAATTCTTAGCCGCCGTGGTGGCCGCCCGCTCACGCCCCGATGATTCCCGACCGTCACCCGCGGGCGCCTTTCCGAACATCCCGCGTTCACCCTTGGCGAGTTCATTCGCCGCGGATTGCATCAGTTTTTGAAATAGCTTCTGATAAATTGCCATTGCCGCCATAGAGGGCTGTTCGGAACAAGAAAGGTCGCAGATTATACTACTCGATCTGTCGTTACTCACCTCGACCAATTTCCACTGCCTGTCCAACATGAATTTTCCGCAACGGAATCTCGCTCGCTGCTCCCCGGCTCGAACGATCACCCCAGTCGCGATTCTCCGCACAGCGACCGCTGTGTTGGGCACATTCCTTGTCACCACTTTCTGCTGCCTCACCCCGTCCACATCCGCGGCTGAGCCCGCCTCGACAGCCCAGGAAGCGGCTCAGGAATCTGAAAACGATCCCGCCCCGAAAACGCCACCGGACTCCTCGGACTCCCCGAGCGCGGCTCCGACCGCCGATGCCACTGCAAGCACCGACACCCCCGCTGCGACCTCGCCTTCGCAAGTCCCCACCGACACTACCAACGAAGCCGCACAACCCAAACCGGTCACCAACGGCCAGCGTCGACCGCTGTTTGACGGAAAATCCTTGACCGGATGGACCAACCCGTACGAATGGGGCAAAGTCGAAGTCGTCGATGGTGAAATCCATCTGACGAGCGACCGCGAGTTCTTCCTCGTCACCGAGCAGGAGTTTTACGACTACGAATTCGAAGGCGAACTGAAACTGCCCGAAGGAAAATCGAACAGCGGCTTCATGGCCCGCGGCCAAGTCCTGCCCAATCGGGTTTACGGCTATCAGGCCGAAGCCGATCCGACCGAACGTCGTTGGTCGGGTGGCCTATATGACGAGAGCCGCCGGCAATGGCTCAACCCGCTTTGGAAGCAGAGCGAAGCTCAAGCGGCGTTCGATCGAAACCGTTGGAACCGGTTCCGCATCCGCTGCGTCGGCAACCACTTGCAATTCTTCGTCAATGACGTTCCCACCACCGATTACTTTGACACCGCCGATCTCAGCGGCCGAATCGGGCTGCAACACCACGGCGAAAAGGGACAAACGTATCGTTTCCGCAATCTGATCGTTCGCGAACTCGGCAAACAACAATGGGTGCCCCTCTTCAACGCCGAGACCGCCACCGGTGAACTCGGCGAAGGAGAAATCATTCCCGGGTGGAAAACGATTGGTGGCGGCAACTGGACGGTCGCCGATGGCATCTTGCAGGGCCGCGCCAGCATCGAGGCAAACGAACCCAACGGGTTGCTCTATTCGACCAAAGAATTCACCAACGCGACGTTTCGAATCGTCTACCGTTTCAAACAGGGAGACAGCGGTTTCTTTGTGCGGAGCAGGATCACGCAAGCGAACCCGTTCGTCGTTGGCGTGCAATGCGAAATCGATGGTTCCGATGAAGTCGCGGGGCTGTATCAAACCGGTGGCAAAGGTTGGGTAGCCAAACCACTGCACTATCTCGAAACCCGATTCCCACCCGATCGACGCGATGTCGTGCGTTTCCAGTGGAACCAAGCCCGCAATGGTGTCGACCTGTCCGAACTAGCGACCAAACCACCAACCCCTGAATCGGCCGAACAAGCCGCTCAGGCAGCCGCGCAAGATCCTCCGTGGCACACGATGATCGTCAACGTTCACGGCAAACGTATCGTGACACATTTGAACGATTGCCTGGCGTCCGATTTCGTAGTCGACGACCTCGCGGATAGCGGAGTGGTTGCGTTGCAACTGCACGGCAATCAAAACCTCGAAATCGATTTCCGCAGCGTCGAGGTGTTGCAGCCCGTCACAGAATGACCGCAATCAAGGCGGGACTTCGAGGGGCCGAGATTAACTCGCGACTAAGGCATTGATTCTCGTGAGCGTCTCCGCCTCGAGCGGTCCCGCGCCCGCCACCTCGCGAATTTGCTCGGGACGTCGCGCACCGACAAGGGCTCCGGTCACACCCGCCTGGGACAGTGTCCACGACACACTCAAATTGGCGACCGTTCGTCCCGTTTCGCTGGCAATCTCTTTCAATCCATCCACGACTCGGTGCGCCGCCGCCCGCCGTTCACCTTGGAAAACCGCATACCCCGGCCGGCTATCGCCAGGAGGGAACACATGGTCCGGCGAGATTTTCCCGGCTAACAACCCCTTCATCAACGTCCAGTAAACCAGCACGTCGCAACCCTGACTCGCGGAATCCGCGATCACGGTGCCAAGGGTTCCTTGCTCGAGCAAATTCAGCGGACACTGGATCGCTCGGCAATCGCACACCGCGTCGAACCGGGCTCGCTCGGCCTCGCTTGCATTGCACAACCCGATCCGCTCGGCCAAACCACGCTCGCGCAGCTTGAGCAACGCCTCGGCGCTACGTTCAATCGGTACGCTCTCGTCAATGCTGTGCAGCATCAAAGTGTTGAACCGTTCGATACCGAGGCGACGGAGCGATTCCTCGGCATCGGCACACAGCGTCTCCGGACGCGAATCGACAACACGTTTCCCATCGTCGAGATAACGCTGGCCCACCTTACTGACGATGTGAAACCGATCGGTGTCACCGTGGATCGCTCGCGCAAGATACCGGTCCGACTCGCCGCTCAATCCGTAGCTGTACGCGGTATCAAACGTCGTAACCCCTAGCTCAATCGCCGTCGCGATCGTTTCATCAGCATCCCGATCGGTAACGCCAACCGTTGTCACCCCCGCAATCGGCCACAGCCCGAGAACGACTTCGCCTCGAAATAAAGGCGCCGAAGGCGTGGAGCCGGAAGCGGGCGAGTCAGCCAAAGACGGATCGTTTTCATTCACAGCGACAAAGACTCTCGAGCAAGACAGCGAAACAAGCTGACCTCAAACATCTCGCCGTGTCATCGCCTCGTCAACCCAACCTCAGCACGAGAGCTGTTTCATTTGTCTGGGCGGGTGCGATCCGTTGAGCGTACTTAGAATTTGTAGAGCAACAGCGCCGAATAGTAGAAGTCGTTTGCCAGTGCTCCTTGCGGTGTGCTGTCATAACGGTCGGTGACCGAAAGACGCAGTGACAGGTTCTTAGAGTTGTCAATCAGCGACTCCCAGGAAACGTCGGTGACGACTCGGTAGTCTCCGAAGTCCTCAAAGGTAGGGAAGTAGTCGATCTTGGCTTTCAATTTCTGACGAGACGATAGCTTGTGGTCGGCTTCAAGTCCGAACACGGCTTCCGGTGTCCACTCATCGACCGGTGAATCGAATTCACGCGACGCACCGGCACCAATGCGTGTCACGAGGTTGGTATTGTCGTTGCGGATCCAGTAGTAACCCAGACCAGCGTTCAGGTTCAAACGCAAGTCAAACGCTTTGAACTCGTCATACTCCATCCCGAGCTTACCGAACGTCGTCCAGTTGGAATCGCCCAACAATCGGTCGTAGTCGAGGTTGAGTCGGGCGTTGTCTTCGGTCGTCCGGTTCTGTGCACTCGCTTGGCGATAATCGATATCGAGCGCGAGTGTGTAGCGGTCGGTTTTTCGTTTCATTTCTAGCCCGGTTTGGATCGCGAGCGTTTCCGCGTTCCCTGTGCTGCCGTCGAGCCCGAACTCGGCGTGGTTCTCCCACCCTTTGGACATCCACCGCCACGGCACCTGGTACCAGCGCACGACTTCCTGTTCGAGCGGGGGTTCATCAAGCGTTGCCCCCTCCGAAATCGCCGCACCGATCGGCAATTGGCGCTCAGGAATCGGAGCGATCGAGGACGCCGAAGATTTCCCACCGCTGGGATCGGTCAGCGGCAAGTCAACGATCGGTTGCTGCAGCGGGGCCTGCGACAAACCGAAGTTTTCGACCCATTCGTCTGGCAGTTCGTTGATCGGTGGCGCCGCGGGCAGAGATTCGTAACCGGAACCGTTCCACGTGGATTGGCCGGTTTGCCACGACGGAGCGGGGGCAGGCAAGGAATATTGGCCAAAGACTGACGTCGCGCAGAAGCACGAAAGGAAGCTCGCGAGAGACAAGGCAGCGAACGTTCGGCGGTGAATGCAAGCGGCTTGCATGACAGTCCTCGAGTATTGATATAACGCCACCGGCGATTTACCGGGCGGCGACCAGTGAACTCATGTACAAACACACCCATCCACAGGCTAGCCCGAGTGTTAACAAATTGGCCTTGTATCACGAAAGGCAGATTCGGCCCTACGGCGGTTCCATCAGAGCAATTGGACAATGGGACGACTGACTAAATGCGAAAGTTGTGAAATTGCGTTTCTCGCTTTTAATCGGGGCAACGGCCCGCTATCCAAACGGCAGGCACATTACTTGGACGACGTGAAACCGCCGTGAAACTCGATGCAGTCGAGGCGAATCCCCACGCCCCAAGGAAGCGGTATTAAGCGAGATCGACGGCTGCTATTCTGTGGAGATGAACCAATCAGTCGCCTCGAATCGTCTCCCACAGCCCGCGAACCCGGTTCGTGTGCCCGAACTGCTTTCCCCCGCAGGCAGCTGGCAATGCGCTGAAGCGGCGGTCGAAAACGGGGCCGATGCGATCTACTTCGGGGTCGATCGAGGATTCAACGCTCGCTCGCGGGCGGCGAACTTTGGGCTCGGCGATCTCCCCGATCTGATGCGGATGCTCCGTCTGCGCGGCGTGCGTGGATACGTGACGCTTAACACACTCGTGTTTCCCGATGAAATGCGTTCGCTCGTGGAAGTCGTCGATGCGATCGCGAGGGCGGGCGTCGACGCGGTGCTGGTCCAAGATTTCGGTGTCGCTCGCGTGGTGCGGTCGATGTGTTCCGAACTCGAAATTCACGCCTCGACCCAAATGAGTCTGACATCCGCCGAAACGATCGCTGTCGCCGAGGAACTCGGACTGTCGCGGGTCGTGCTGGCCCGTGAGCTCTCGATTGGTGAGATCGCCAAGATCCGCTCAGCGACGCCAATGCCGCTGGAAGCCTTCATTCACGGGGCGTTGTGCGTCGCCTATTCGGGGCAATGCTTGACCAGCGAATCGTTGGGAGGACGTAGTGCGAATCGTGGTCAATGTGCCCAAGCCTGCCGATTGCCCTACGAATTGGTCTGCGACGGCGAAGACCGCAACCTTGGTGACGTGCGATACTTGCTCTCACCCCAGGACCTCGCCGGTTATGCCGCGATCCCCGACATGATCAACGCGGGGATCGACAGTCTCAAGATCGAAGGCCGTTTGAAAACACCCGAGTACGTCGCGAACATCACCGGTCATTACCGACACGCGATCGATCAAGCCGTGTCGACGGGCACGGTACGGGTCAGCCAGCGGGATCGACAGGAGATGGAACTGTCATTCTCCCGGGGTTTCGCACCGGGCTGGTTGGAAGGCAACGACCACAAACGTTTGGTCCCGGGCGTGCGTGCGGCCAAGCAAGGCATCGCCCTCGGTGAGATCGATGAGATCCGTGGCGACGAAATTCGCGTCAGGATCTCTGCCGACGTGTCGCTCGGTGACGGGCTGGCGATCGCATCAGCTACCGAACCCCGCCGAACTTGGGGAGAGGATGCGTACGCGGGCAGCGGATTCGCTGACAATCACCAGGGCGGTCGAATCTACTCCATCAAACTTGCCGGCCGCACCAAGAAAACAGAAAAGCTAAAGACGGCGACACCGGGTAGCGACGTTTGGATCGGATTCGGACGCGACGCGATCGACTTTTCACGGATCGACGAAGGCGCCGCGGTCTTCAAGAACGATGATCCCAAACTCAACAAGAAACTCGCGGCGACCTTCGGCGGTAAGCCGCGTCGAACACGTGGCATCGACATCCGCGTCGCCGCTCGAACTGGTAAACCGCTCCGCGTCATCGCGCGAATTGCCGCGATCGGTGACGACGTCCAGTCCACCAACTGCAATGAGCCGATCGAAGTCTCCGTCGTTGCGGACACTTCACTCGAAGTCGCTAACAAACACGCAATCACCAAGGAAGTGTTGGCGGACAAACTCGGCCGACTTGGCGGAACCCCGTTCCACTTGTCCAGCATCGATGCGACAATCATGGGTGCCCCCCTTGTTCCGCTCGGGCTTCTCAATGCCCTCCGCCGCGACCTGATCGAAAAACTCACCACGCGTCTCGAGCAAACACCATCTCGCACGGTTAACACCGAGACCGGTGCCGCGTTGGTGACCGGACTGCGTGCTCCTTCCGCTCAAAGTGCACCGTTCGCTGAGATACCAGACGTTGCACCGGACAAACCGTCAACACCTAAGCTATCCGTGTTATGCCGCACGATGGAGCAACTCGAAGCCTCCGTGGCTGCCGGCGTTGACACGGTGATCGCGGACTTCCACGACGTTCGAACGCATCGAGATGCCGTTCGAGTCGCTCGCGAAGGCGGTGCGCACGTGATGCTCGCGTCGATCCGGATGCAAAAGCCCGGTGAGATGGGGCTGATCCGGCAAATCTTGAAATACCAACCCGATGCCGTCCTAGCTCGAAACTTGGCTGCCCTCGATGCCGCCGTGTCCGCGGGCCTGGAAACGGTCGCGGACTTCTCATTGAACATCGCCAACCATCGTTCGGCCGAGTGGTTGATGGAACGCGGAGTTCGCCGGGTGACGACGTCTTATGACTTGAACGCGGACCAGCTCGATGGCCTCGTCGCGGCAACGCCAGGTGAGTGGTTGGAAGTCGTCATGCATCAACACATGCCGATGTTCCACATGGAGCACTGTGTGTTTTGCAGCGTTTTGTCGCCCGGAACGAACAAAACGAATTGCGGCCGCCCATGCGACCGGCACGTGGTGCAACTGCGAGATCGGGTTGGCAAATTGCATGTCTTGCAAGCCGACATCGCCTGCCGAAACACGCTCTACAATGCGACGCCGCAAAGCGCCGCCGACGTGGTGGGTTCGTTAATCGAGCGCGGCGTTGGCTGGTTCCGAATCGAACTGCTCGAAGAAAACGCCACCGAGGCTGGTGAGATTATTCGGTTGTATCGCGAGCTGTTATGCGGTCAGGTGAGTGGGCCGGAAGTTTGGCGACGCTTGGCGGCGGACAACCGCGTCGGCGTGACACGGGGAACGTTGGAAGCGAAACGCGACCCATTAGCGATTCTGTAAACACACACCGATCCAAAGATTTCAGTGCCCAATTCTGCATCTCGCTTGCCGACAGACCTGCGTTACCGTCAAGGCGGTTGGCTGTTTCTCGGTACGTTGTTGGTCTTCTTCGTGAGCAGCCTGTTGCTCTACGGTCTTTACGCGGCGTCTCGGCAAGGTGACCCACAGAGTGCGGTGCAGCTACCGTCGAGTTTTCTGTTGAGCACGCTGATCTTGATCGGAATCAGCGCGATGGTTCACGTCGCCACGCGAACCGTTCGGCGAAGCAAACGCGTGATCACGGCCGTGTTGCTCGCCGCCTGCGCCGTGTCGGCGGTGTTGTTCATGTTGATCCAGTATCAGTCGATGTTGGACCTGCTGAGCGGACCGGCGATGCAGGGCGGAACCGGAAAAGGCGTGGCCGGCATGGTCGTCGTCCTGGCGTTCCTGCACGCGTTGCACGTCGCCGGTGGAGTCATCTCGCTGGGGATCGTTGGTGTGCGAGCAGCACGTGGACGCTACGACCACGAACGATATTGGCCGGTCGATTTCGCCGCCCACTACTGGCACTTTCTCGACCTCGTTTGGCTCTGCATGCTCGCCGCGTTTATGATCACGACCGGCGGGTTTTAAGTTAGCTGTTAGCTGTTAGCTTCTAGCTTCTAGCTTCTGACGCAGTGCGATTGGCATGGCTCAGATGCCTGGCCCCTTTTTCGAATCATTTTAGGCGTTGGCGGCTGCGTTTTGTTCGGGAGCAGCGTTAGACGATCTTCTCGGGCAACGGTTCGCCGGCGGGGATCAGCCGCATCGAGATGCTGTTGACGCAGTGACGCGTGTTTTTCTCGGTTAGGCGTTCGCCGTGGAACACGTGACCGAGGTGACCGCCGCAGTTGTTACACACGATCTCGATCCGTCGCCCATCGGCGTCGGGTTCACGCCGTACAGCTCCTTCGATTTCGTCGTCGAAACTCGGCCATCCGCAATGACTGTTGAACTTATCTTCGCTGCGATAAAGCGGCGCGTTGCAGCGGCGACAGATATACGTGCCGCTGTCGGTCGTCAGCGTGTAACCGCCCGGCCCGGGAGCCTCGGTTCCTTTGTGCAGGATCACCCGTGCCGCTTTGGCGTCGAGTTCGTTGTACTTGGGTGACGATTCTTTGTTGGATTCTTGCGTCATGATGCGTCTATAAAAGGTGGGTCAGGATTTTTCGGACGTGGCGGTTCGGGTGGCCGACTCCGTTCGATCTTGGCATCCGTCTGAGCTTCGATCGCGCCAGCGTAAATTTCGTGACCGACCAACACGATCATGCCCACAAACAGAGGCAAGATGTAGTACAGGATTCGGAAAATCAACACCGACGCGAGCACGGGTTGCCCAACTGTATCTTTAAGCAATGTCCAGAGGATCAGTTCAAGCACGCCCAAACCACCGGGCACTTGAGAGATCAGTGAGACCACGATAGCCACAAGGTACGCCGCGAGCACCATCGGAAACGGCACGACCGCATAGCCGGGCATGACCAGATAAAGCGCCGTCGCCGAGATCAGCAAATCGACAGCCGCGACCGCAGCCTGCACCGATGCCAACCCCACCGAAGGTGGACGCAAATGCAACTTTCCGATCGGCCACGGCTTGTGCCAAAACAAACATACCAGCCCATAGAAACACGTCACCGATAAGAGGATGATGCCCAGCGTTCTGGTTCCAAATGGCAACGCATATTTGGCCGGCAACTCGATCGGAGCCAACGTCAACGCGATACCACCGAGCACGCAGACCCCCGACCAGAACGTCAACGCGAGCACTGACATTAACGCCACGATCTGCGTGTGAGTCAGTCCCCAACGATGATAGAAGCGATATCGAATCGGCGCCGCAGCGATCAACGTGCCGAGATTATTGCCGAGCGAATAGCCCAAAAACGCGACCAGTGCGACGCGTCGCAGAGGCAACACTCGGCAAACGTATCGCAGCGCCAGCAGATCGTAACAGGTCAACAGCCCATAGTTGAGCGCGATCAAGAACGCGGCGATCACCAAGTAGGCGGGCTCGATGCTGGTCAAGCCGCCCATGAATTCCTCGCGAGAAATTTTTCCCGCTTCGCTGATCAGCAACCTGATTGCGAATGCGAACAGGACCAGCGCCATCGCGGGCCCGACGAGTTTGCGCGGATCGACCTTGAACAATTGAGGGTTGCCTTGGGGGAAGCGTGACCAGTCCAGCAATGAACTGTAATACGGCCACTTTCATAACACCCCAAGCATGATTCTCGTAGGGCGGGTTACGCGAGAGCACCAATTCACGCCGTTGCTGCGACGCCAATTGTAGGTGGAAAAACCATACGGCGTTCGGCGATCGAAATCGGTTTCCCCCAATTTTCGCAACTCGCAAGGAATTTTCATCCAAGGACGATGACGGAGGGAGAGGCCCGCGCATCAAAAAACCGGCCCATACGGCCGGTTTGTGATCGAGTGATTCGATCGAGTGGTGTTTCAATGCGACGTGGCGACCGCATTGACCGCCTCGACTCGTTATTCCCAACCCAGCGACTCATCGCTGGGAGCTTGGTAGTTGATATCTTGCAAATCGAGGTCGCGGAATCGATCCTCCATTTCTCTCAGATTATTTTCGTCGAGCTCACGACGCTCCGAATCGTTCATCTCTCTGTCGTCAAGCGATCGTTCGTCATCATTGAGTTCGGCACCTTCGCCGTCCGACATTTCGTCGTCACCACCACTCCGCATTCCCTGCTGTCTTCTCGCATCGGCGTCGTCCGCGTCGACGCGTGCAGACAAGTCCGCCGCGCGACTGCCGCCAGGATCGAAGATACTGCCGACGCGTCCGGAATCTCGCAACGTCCGCTGCCACACGCCGCCGTACGAAGGATACGATTCCAAATCGCAATCGGCACACAACCGGCATCCGCCGACCAGCGAAACGCAGGGCATCGCGATGACGGCGACCAGGGTGAAACACAGATTCACACGTCGCGACGGATGACGCGAAGGGATCATCCGGCTCGAAACGCGACCGGCAGCGTTGCGAAGTTGGGTAATAGCCATGAGAGGACCGAAAACGTTGGTATTTTTGAGGCAAAATCGACAGACGACGCATCCTTCTCGTTTTTCGGCGATCGATCCCGTTGGCGATGAGTCAAAATGGGAAGAATTTGAGGGTTAATCCGGTCGCATCGATTTTTCTGGCTCTTTTTTTCAAATTTCGCTCAAGTTCGACCTTTCCAGCGGGGGGCAAAATACGAGAGAAAGAAATTGTCGCGGCCAGCAAGGATCGTTCGCCCGACCCTCGAGCACGATCGCTCGAGTCTTTTCTGCTCAGCACAAGGATGTAAAGTAATGGCTCAAATCGTATTTATCGCGTCGGCATTCAGCGCCCTCGGGCTCCCCATCATTGCCCTGCTGGCCCTGATGTTGGCGAAGTTGACCACCGGAATGGCCGCTCGGAAAGCGGAACGGCGTTTTCTCGCTGTTTTGATCGTAATGACGCTCGTGACGGCCCACACTGTTATGATGCAGAATGCGGCGTGGCTGATCCACACGACGACCTTGTCGTTGATGGTGGTCGGGTCGTTGTGGATCCCTGGCCAACAAACACTTAGCGAATCGAACGACCCGTTTTTCGCGGGATAAATCATGACACAGCCCGCCGCCAATGATGCACCCGTCGCCTCGCCTACAACGAGAATTTGCGTCATTCCAGGCGGACCCGTCGAAGGCAAGATGCGTCCCCCGGGTAGCAAAAGCCTTACCAACCGGGCATTGATCTGTGCCGCCTTCGCCAGCGGAACCAGCCGTCTGGCGGGCACGCTGGTCAGCGAAGACACCGAAGTCATGATCGACTCGCTGGCTAAAATCGGCGTCTCGATCAAACCTGTTGACGGCGGCCGGACGCTCGTCGTCGAGGGCGTCGGCGGAGTCGTCAGCGACGACGCCAGGAAAATCAGCTCCGATGAGCCCGTCGATATGTTCATCGCCAACAGCGGCACGACGGTCCGATTCTTGACTGCCGCTCTGTCCGCCTTTGGTGGCAAATACCGATTGTCGGGCACCGAGCGGATGCACGAACGGCCGATCGGCGACTTGGTCGACGCGATCGCTCCGGCTCTGGACGGATGGATCGTCGCCACTTCGGACGGAAAATGCCCTCCCGTCGAAATCGATTCGATGGGCTGGACGGGACAACCGATGCGAGTCGGCGGTGACGTCAGCAGCCAATACCTCAGCGGCCTGATGATGGCCGGCCCCATTGCTGGCAAACCAGTACGGATCGAAATCATCGGTGAACTGGTCTCCGTCCCCTACGTGCGGATGACCGCTCAACTGATCAAAGCATTCGGCGGCTCAACGCATTGGGAATTCGAAGGCGACGATTCCTGGAGCAACCTCCGCTGCGTCACCGTTGACGGTTCTTTCCATGGCTGCGAATTCGACGTCGAACCAGACGCCTCGGCGGCCAGTTACTTTTGGGCGGCCGCCGCGATCACGGGTGGCCGAGTCTTGGTCGAAGGTCTCGACGAGAACGCTTCGCAAGGCGACGTTCAATTCGCACGAGTGCTCGAGATGATGGGCTGCGAATACATCGCGCAGGACACCGGCATTGAGATCGTCGGCGGCCCTCTTCGCGGGATCGACGTCGAGATGGGTGAAATCAGCGACACCGTTCAAACACTCGCTGTTGTCGCACTTTTCGCCGACGGCCCGACTCGCGTCCGGGGAGTCGCCCACAACCGATTCAAAGAGACCGACCGGATCGGCAACCTCGCGATCGAACTGAGAAAGCTTGGCGGCCGGATCGACGAGCATGACGACGGGCTGACGATTCACCCACTCGGCGATCTATCCGGCACGCTCTCCACCCGCAATCCGCAGGGGGTCGTATTCGAGACATACAACGACCACCGGATGGCCATGAGCTTCGCACTGCTCGGACTGCGTCTGGCCGGAATCGAAATCGCTGACCCCGCCTGCACCCGCAAGACCTACCCGGACTTTTGGGCTGACCTCGAATCCTTGACCGGCCGTGCTCACGTTTGGACGACCGGCCTGCCCGGCGGGGCGAGTGCACCATGAGCCTGCTGATCACATGCGACACCGGCGGATGGAAAACCCCGTCGCGTCTTCGCTCACGCCTCGAAGGTACCCAACTCGAATCGGCAACCATCCTGCGAGATCAGTCGATCGTCGCGGGAGCCGTCCATCACGCCCCATTGGCGAGAGCGGGCATCGACCGAGAATCCAACCTTGCCGCCCGACGTCTCGCCTACCGAAGCGGCGCGACGATCATCTGCAACGAATACCGAGCCGACTTAATCGACGTCGGTCGATCGCTGCATCACCGCGAACTGCATTCTCCCGCCGCGCGGGCACTTCCTCAATCGACGCGGGATGCGATCGTCGAAGAGATCTACACCCCGTATCGGAACCGGATCGAACGCCAAATCCTCGACCTGCTCAGGAGCTGGACCTATGTCGTTCATCTCTCCGTGCGAACCTTCGACGCCAAGACCAGCGAGGGGCGTTGGCGTCGCGGCGACGTCGGATTGCTATACGATCCTGCACGTCCTGACGAATTGGACTGGTGCCTCGATCTTGTGGAAGAACTTTACGTGACGGCGCCGGACCTGAAAGTCAGACGCAACCATCCCGGCCGCGGCACCAACGATTCATTAACCAAGTCGATGCGTGCGATTTTTTCCGAAGACGTCTACCTCGGCATCGAGCTAGTGCTCAACCGGGCCTGGATGGCCCGCCCCGTGGTCCTCCGCGACATCGTGCTCGACAAACTCGGCGAAGCGATCGGCAGTCTCTCCGCCGAACAGGTCAATCGAGCTGCCTAACCACGGCGCCGCGAATCTGTAATCCGCCTCCAAGCAAGCCGGCCCATCGCCCCAAGCCGATCGCGGTGGCACCCGCTCGTTACCATCGACTCCCGCACGAGCCGGGTGTCTTTAATAGCGGAGCGGCGCGAGCCGCCCGGTCCCAGCGAGTAAGTTGTTCGCGATTCACCGGGCGGCTCGCGCCGCACCGCTAACAAAGCAGCAGGATTTGCCCCAACTCCCAACTCCCAACTCCCAACTCCCAACTCCCAACTCCCAACTCCCAACTCCCAACTCCCAACTCCCAACCCGGCAACTTTCGCGAATGCCCGGGTTCTGCCGCCGGAACTAAAATCTCGGGATTTTCGCTGGGGACGAAGCCGATGAAGGAGAGACAAGCACACGCATGAAGCGAAAAAATGTGCCGTTTCAAGGACGAAGCTGGTCTCATCCACCATCCAGCTTACGAGTCCCCTATCGTGCGAAATCTCACTATCGGCGCCCTGATCATCATCGGCGGCACCGTCGCAGCCCTGCCCTTTCGACGAGCTCCTGTCGAGTCCGGCCCCGAACACAACGATTCGCTTCTGGCGACCGGTCCGTCATCGGATCTCGCCATCACGGGTGAATCGATCACGTTCGAGCAACTGTTCGTCAACCCGGAATCCGATCCGGGCAGTGCCAACAACCACGGCCAACCGAACCAACCCATGACGCTGGCCTCGCAGGCGTTTGCCCCGAATGTGCCTCGTGGCATCCCGTCCGACGCAGTCGCTCGCCCGCGTCGTGACCTCCGCGTGCCGCTGACGTACGACGATCTCGCCGTGCCGCTTTCGACGCCCCATTTCACTGACGGCCGATTCGACGCATTGGCAACGCACCAAGACTCACGCGCCCAGCGAAACGCCCCGGCCGCCTACCCGTCTTTCGATACGATCGCGAACCGGGGGTCCGACCCAAACGCGATCTCGCGGGGATACGAGGCGATGCGAATCACCGCTGGCGCGGGTCCACAGGCCAATCAACGTCGCGCCCCTTGGGAAATGGCGAGCGACCTGCCCCAGTCCATTCTTGCCGACGCGAGCGAGCGGGCTTACACCGGCAGCCCCACGTCTGAGTCTCCAGCGACGGTGGCTACCCCGGCACCGTCAACCCGGCCTCAGTTCGCTCCGCAGCCCACATCGGTGCAAGGGCGATTAGCCAGCGAAGCCCGCCCGCGTGAGTCACAGCCTGAGGTGACTGCCCAGCAATCTCGAATTCGGCACTGGATTCGCCAACCGGAATAGCGGCTCTGGGGCCGCTGCCCTGGCCTACTTCTGCCCGCCTCTACCGAGATCGCGGAAAGCGGGCTCAACCGCACTCCCCTGCCCTGCGAGGCCGTGCGACTTTGCAAACGCCTCGATTGGCTCGATGGGACATCGATTGTTTTAGTGCCTTTTTTAGCGGAACGGCGCAAGCCGTCCGGTCCCGAGTCACCGGACGGCTCGCGCCGTTCCGCTTCATTTGCAATCCTTCAGTAATACAATCGACGTCCCTCCGAGACCGGCTCTCATCTCGCCCCGGATCGGGAGGTCTCGGGAGAGCCGAGCTCGCAGCGGGTCTGGCTGCAGGCTTTCTCGCTGTGCAGCCCGCTCGCCCCAGGGGTCCAGCCGGGAGGCAAGCATGAAAGGCGCCGCGCCGCTAAGCAGGTATGCAGAAATCATCTGGCGAGACTGCCGCGAACTGTAGGCC
>NZ_JAMQBK010000079.1:46196-48127 GCF_023701485.1 Aporhodopirellula aestuarii | reverse complement strand
TTGCGAGTTTCGGCATTCACTTGCTCAGTCGTGCCGGAACTGCCTCGCTTAGGCTCCTTGGTCCGGCCTACGCCGAACCGACCACGATCAGCGGAATTGTCGTTATACCGAATCACTTCTATGTACCTGCTTAGTAGTTGGTCGGTTCTCAACACGAGGAGACTCGATTTTGCCCGAACTCCAGGCTTCGATAAGTAGTGTTGCGGCGATCTGGCAAAGTGGGCTTCGTCCCACTCGCGGTCTTGAAATTCACGACCCACCCGGGCGATTCACTCAACGTGTTACCCGTGTCAAGTGAATCTTCGTGGTGTTGAATTTCGGTCGCAACTCAGCTGCTTGGTTAGCTCCAAGATGGCGGAGCTGTGTCATTGAGCGGACTGAGGTACAGCGTCTCGGCGCCGCGTCGCGCTTTCGCTTTGGGACGTAAAATGTCCGCAGCGGCTGCGAGCAAATCACGACGGCTGATCTGTCCCAAGAGACGACCAGATTCAACCACGGGAAGTCGCCGGTAGGGTGTGCTTAGAAAGATCTGTGCGATGTTTAGCAAATCATCCGAGGTGGTCACGGTTCTGGCGTTGCGATCCATGTAGTCATCAACGAACTTTTGTTCCGTCATGTTGTCGGTCAGCTCAGTCGCTAGCTGATGTTCACACTTGATCACATCGCGGCGGCTGACCTGACCGATCAGTTTCTTGTTCTCGAGTACCGGTAATCGGCGATACGGGGTTTGTTGGAATTTGTGTGCGATTTCCAACAACGTGTCATTCTTGTGGATGATTCGTCGATCGTCGGTGTTCATGTAGGCGTCAACACTCGTCCCAGGCAGCTGGTCGTAAGCGGCGGCGATTAAGACTCGCATCGCCGTTTTCTCGGAGAAGATTCCCAAGAACTCACCTTGGTCGTTCAACACCGGGGCACCCGAAATATGCCTCGCCAGGATTTGATCGATGGCTTCGAACACATCAATCTTGGGCGTCAGGGTGATCAACGACGAGACCATGAACTCGTCAACGGTAGGAATGTGTAGACGAGATTGACTGGACCGTTCGACCGCATCATCGAGTGCGTTCATGCAGCATTTCTCTGAGAAGACACCCAGATAATTGGCACCCGCTTCGGTCACCGGGGCTCCGGATATGTTGTCCCTAAATAGCTTCGCAACGCCATCCATCACGGGAGTTTTGGGAGTGAGCGTTACCAGCTTAGTACGCATGAACTCGTTAGCCGTTTTGACTTCCCAAACCATGTTATTCTCCTACGAGTCACTGGACAGCAATCAAAGAATGCATCCTTGACAGCGGAATTCGATACCACGGACACACTAAGCCAAGTTAAGTCAGCGGTCGCGCTGAGTCAATCTTTTGGCAATGGAACCTCTGTTTCTGGGCGATAAGTCTTTAAGAGGCGATGAACCGATGGCACAAACTTTGTGATCTATCGCACAAGCCGCCGTTGAAGAATCAGAAGGCGGCGAATCGGACGGACCGATTTTTTACCCTCCAAGACCTTGAGCAAGCGTTCGTCAATACGATTCGTTGGTCGTTTCGGTGACGCTGCGAGACCCAATCCAACTTTGCGGATGGCGTGAATCAGCGCGGTGTTTCGCATGATTGCGTAAGCTTTCTTGGGGCGGCGTGACGATGGTAAAACACCCTTGCCTGTCACCTTGTTCTGGGCGGGCAAAACTCAGGATGCAGTGCCTCGCTTGCCAAGCAATCTCATCACATCGATTGAATTCCGACGAGGTCAACCAAGCGATTAGATCGTTTAGCCGATTCGCGATCGATTGCCTCCCATTGGGATCTAGCGAAGTTGCCTCCTGTCGGCTCGTCGCTCAGTCTCGGCCCTCAAGAGCGTGGAACGCAAATGCCGCTATCGGGTAGCGGACGTCTCCGCGTCAATTCAGCGAGCTTAAGCAGGTCTGCAGGAAT
>NZ_JAMQBK010000079.1:0-46179 GCF_023701485.1 Aporhodopirellula aestuarii | reverse complement strand
ATCACTTCTATGTACCTGCTGAGTTCGAAACCAATTCGTCGACGGTTTGACTGAGTGGGCCTTGGAATCCCCGCCCACTTCACGCGGCGACGTGTCCGCGAACGTGTTTGCGAGGAAGAGTTTGCAGGGGCTCCTGGGGGCAGTTGTCCAACCGCGTTTTAGAATGTGTCGCCACCGCCCTCATTGTCGTAGCCGGTATTGTTTGAGGTGAAGCCGCTGTTGGTGCCGGTGTAGCCCTCGTCGAGGTTCTCGATGGAAAGGTTGTTGGAGACCGTTCCGAAGTTTTCAACCATGTCGATTCCGTCGTCGTAGTTTCCAGAGGCGTAGTTGTCGTCGAACAGGCTGTTGTTTTGGTTGAAGTAGAAGCCGTCCTCCAGGTTGTCGCTTGCGATGTTGCCGGTCATCTGGTCATCGTTGCGGTAGAATTGGAAGCCATCGTTGAGGTTGCTCAATGCAAAGTTGCCGCTGAATGTGCCGTAGTTTCCGGAGAAGTCATAGCCATCGTCGGTGTTTTCGATTGCGCTGTTTCCGGTCATCGTTGCGGCATTGTTGGAGAAGTCAAAACCGTCGGATCCGTTTTGTTGGGAGGTGTTGTCGTTGAAGTCGCCAAAGTTGTTTCTGAATACAAATCCGGCAAACGAGTTTCGTCCTGAATAGTTGTCAACGATGGAACCGGAGCTGTCGTTGAACACAAATCCGTTTCCGTAGTTCTCGTACGACGTGTTGTCGCTGATGGTGTCGTAGTTGTCCTCGAACCAGAATCCATCGAGGAAGTTGTCGAAGGCAAAGTTTTCGCTCACGGTGCCGTTGTTGGTCGTGATGCGGAAGCCTTCGGAGGCGTTGTCAGTGGATTCGTTTTCACTGAAGAGGCCTTCGTTGTAGACCACCGCAAAACCGGCGAACCTGTTTTCGGTGGCTTCGTTTTCGGTAACATCACCGTAGTTGGCACCAATCACGAATCCGTACTCCCCGTTCTCCATTGCACGGTTCGTCGACAGCGTTCCGTCATTGGATGTCAGATAAAAGCCAGAGAATGCGTTGTCTTGGGAGGTGTTTTGCGTCAGGGTCGCGTTGTTGTCGTCGATTTCGAATCCGGATCCTGAGTTCCATGCGGCGCGGTTGAGGCTCAGCGAACTGGCGGAGTCGAGTGCTGCGAATCGGAAGCCACTGTCGTCGGCAACAGAGACACGGTTGCTAAAGATTTGAACGTTGGTGAGATCGTCGTAAGTGGCGCCGTTGTAACTCGAGATACCATGCAGACCGCCTTCGATATCGAAATGTCCGATCCTGGTGTTGTCGGAGGCGACGATTACGGATTGTGTTTCGTCGCTGCCGTAGAGTTGCGTGGGCGTGCCAACGGTCGCGATGATGCCGGTGGCGGCGCCTCTGACCATGAAGCCGCCTCCGAGCAGATTTTGGCCTGACGGAACGATGATCGAATCGGTGGTGATGACTTCACCTGCGGCGCCATCGATGATGATGGTGTCCGTGGTCGCCGCCGCCACCGCCGCGACGAGATCATCTGTGTCGGCGTCAAGCATGGTGACGGATCCAATCGCGAAGTTTTGTTCCGCGTGCAGCGCGACTTCTTCGCCATCCGGCGTTGGAGTCGGTCGGGTAACGACATCGATGTCACGAACAATGACGTCGGTCATCCGCCGCTGCATGTAGGTTCGGCGGCGGGTCCGACCGCGGTCGGACCCGAGGGGCAGACGCATCGTGAGGATAGCAGCGGTCTGGCCGCCACGAACATCGTCGTGTTGGTATTGGGCGCCCACGGTCAACCGCGAGTCTTGTCCCATCCATGGCAAATCGTACGATCGCCATTCGGCGCGTAAGCGGGGGCCTGCGACGGTGCGGGCGCTGCTGGAATCGGTGTCGAAGTAATAGGTTCCGGCGAACCCGCGGATTTCACTATCGCACCATTTCTGCGCCCGCCAAAGCAACGCCCCCGCCTCGAGATCAAAGCCGTGGTAGGCACGCTCTTCGTTGTTTTGAACAACCAGGTTGCCGTTGCTGATGACGGCGGTCGGAGCGATCACTTCCTCGGCTCCCGATTCGGGAATGTAGAGGTTGCCGCGGAGTTCATAGTGGGCACTCAAGAGTTCCGTTCCGAGTGTTCCCTGAGAGAACCAATTGCCGTTACCGGATTGCTTGAGGTCGTAGAAACCGTAGACGCCCCAAATCCATTCATCTTCGAAAAGATGGCGAAACGCGAGCCCCGCATTGCCTTCACCGCCACCGACATCGGCGAACTGTCCGCGGATGTCCGCAAACAACAGGTTCTCGTCGTCAGACATCAACGGAATAAACATATCCGTGTGCAACCGGATGTCTTCATCGCTGGGGCGGGCACCCAGTGCGATATAAGCACGATAAAGCTCATTCGAATATGCCGAATCGAATGGCGGTTCCCCAGCCTGCAACTGCGATTGAGCGACCGAGGTGTTGCAAAGCAGGCAGCATCCCAGCAGCAGGAAGCATCGAACGATTTGTCGTTGAAGTTCGTGCACGGTTGTTTCCGGGATCGCGTACGGGGGAACGTGTACCGGGAAAATGGTTCCGGACATCTGTTCGGAGGTTACGCTGTTCAGTCGATCAGCAAGCGGGGGAGTCTAACCCCAACTTCTGTATCGGAATCCGTTGGAAACGATTGAATCGGATTTAGTAAATATTTCAAATCTCCACGGCAACATTTCCGGTTACGCAAAAGAGGTGACCGGATGCCGAGTTTCACGGGCGCTAAGCCGCGCCCGAGCGGAATCACCGAATCGGCCTAAGATGCCGACAGGATGTGGGCCCCGAGCGCCGGGCGGCTGGTGAAGCAGGAAGGTTCGATACTGGTTTCTGCTTTGTACCGACTCATCAATGCGTCCATCAGCGATTGGGCTGAATCCTTCTTGACGAGAGTCACGGTGCAGCCGCCGAAGCCGCCACCGGTCATTCGTGAACCGATCACGCCGCCTTCGGAGTCGATGTCGCGTGCAAGATCCACGAGCAGGTCGAGTTCGGGGCAACTGACTTCAAAATCACCGCTGAGCGAATCGTGGCTGGCGTACATCAGTTCGCCGACTTCGTCCCATCGGCCAGCCGAAATGGCGTCTGCGGCTTGGGTGGTTCGTTGGATCTCTCCGACAACGTGGCGTGCCCGTTTGTATTCCGGTTCGCTGAGTTGATCGCGGGCAGCTTTGACGTCATCCATGCAGACGTCTCGCCACGTCGATTTGCCAATCTTCTTAAGTGCCGCGTCACACTGTGAACGACGTTCGGCGTATTCGCCACCGTTGAGTTCATGTTTGACGTTGCTGTTCGTGATCAGCAGGACGACGTCGTCACTTCCGAAGGGGACAGCCGTAATTTCTTGAGAGCGGCAATCGAGCAGCATGAGTTCTCCGGCCTTACCAAACACGCTGCTGAATTGATCCATGATTCCGCAGGGAACACCCGCATAGACGTGTTCGGCCTTTTGGCAGATCAGGGCTTTTTCACGCATGTCGAGGGTGGTCGCAGTAGCGGCTTCGAGAAGGGTTGCGGTGGCGACTTCGAGCGCCGCGCTACTGGACAAACCACCACCGAGCGGGACGGTGGAATCGAAACTCACGTTGAGCGCAGGTGCTTGGCGAACCGACTGCTCGAAAACAGCCAAAACACCTTGGACGTAACAGGCCCAACCCGGTGCGGTCGGGTCATTTCCGGGGCTGTCTTTGCTCGACAGCCGACAGCTGGAGTCCATGCTGATGCTATGGAATTGAGACTGAGCTTCATTGTCGTCATCAGGACGTGAGCCCGCCATGACGATGTATCGCTCGATCGCCATCGGCAAAACAAACCCATCGTTGTAGTCGACGTGTTCACCAATCAGATTGACGCGGCCGGGCGCGGCGACGACGAACTCGGGCGGTTTTCCATACAGCGTTTTGTGTGTTTCGCGGACTCGATCGGCGAGTTCCGCGAGAGTTTCCGTCGTGATTTCGTTTTGGGCTGCAGTCATGAATGGCTTCTTTTTTTTTCCGATGCTCTCGCAATAAATTTGCCCGGCAAAAATACCCGTCCGCGGAATGATGGGGAGGTAGGACGGGGGGGCGGGACCAAACGCGTTGAGATTTTTTATCATAATCTAGTCAAGCGTGCTTCAACTTTTTGTCTTCCGCGACGTTTTGACGAGATTCGACAGACGCGAACCGGCCGGCGATCGTCGTCGGCAAGGGGGGCCGCGGTCACTTGACCCATTGGAGCCAGGCGTCGAAGTAGGCCGTCGGTGTGACGCCCATCCCCGCGAGGAACGCGTCATCAAAGCGTTTTCCGTCGCCGAGTTGCCGGATCACATTGTCGAAACCACGCCTTTTTTCGCGAGTGAGAAACGATTCGCAGACTGCCGCGGCGATCAGGTCGGCTCGCTCAGGGGCCAGTTTTCCGGCGAAAAATTCTTTGCCGGTTTTCAGGGTGCCAACCGCCGTGACGAGTTCCGACCGGATTTGGGCCAATTCGGCCCGGTCGCGTTTGGTGTCGGAGGCGGCCACGACTTTGCCGAGTCCATCGGCGAACCATCTCGGAATCGAGGACGCGCGGCTGCGGATGGCAAGGCTCGCGATCGGGGCGGCGAGTCGATCGGCGATTTCCTGTTCCTCATCGCTGTTGGATGCAACGACGGCCACGTAGGCTTGGATTCCGTCGTAGGACCAGTGCGAATCCCAGTCTGACGGCAGGCTGCGGCGTTCCACCATTTGAGCGAATTCGCTGTAGTCATAACGTCGTGGCATGACGTAGATCGACGCGCGACCACCAAAAAACGCTTCGGCGGCATCGCCTTTGCCAGCGAGTTCTTTGGCCGGGAGCACCATTGAGGCCCGCTGCAGGGCGGCTTCGGCTTGCTCGGCGACTTGCACGAGCGTGGGTTGGGGAACGTCTCCCCACAGCGCGAAGTGGTCGGATTGGTGAGTGCTGAGGCGATCCGTATTGCCTCCCGCGAGACTGAAGTCGCGGATCGCCAGTTCGCCGCGGCGGGCAGTGACCTCGGCGGGCGTGGCGGCGGCCAACCAAGCTTGTTGAGTCATCGTGCCGAGCGATTCTTCACGCAGGCTAGGGTCCACCGTGGCCCCTTCGTCGATCCATTTCGAGATCAACTGGATTTCGGCATCTTTGAGTGGCGGTCGTCCTCCGGCGGGCATTCGGTCGCCTTCGGTGCCGCGAAGTTTTTTCACCAACAGGCTGGCTTCGCCACGGCCGGGCTGGATAACGGGACCGCTGTCGCCGCCGCGGAAGAGTCTCGCCAGCGTATCCATTTGCAAACCGCCGCGGGTTTGCATGGCGTCGAGATGACAACCGGTGCAATTTGCGACCAGTAGCGGAGCGACTTGGCTGGCAAAGTCGACGGTTTCTTTCCCGGTCGGCGTGCCGACGCTGGGAGTAGGCGTCGCGTCCTCGGGAGCCTCAGCGGGCGTGGCGTCGGGGCGAAGGCTGGTCAGCTGAACCGAGGGGTCGTTGCCGTCGAATTTGGCTCCTTCGTTGATCCAGCGTTCCAAGATGGCCAGTTCGATGGAGCTGACTTTGCCGCCGCCGCGAGGCATGTCGCCCGTCTTGATGGTTTCGATCAGGCGGCTGCCGATGGTGTCACCGGCGAAGATCACGACACCCTCAGGCGGTCCTTTCATCAAGTCCGCGAACGTGGCGAGCGAGAATCCGCCTTTGCTGCCACGGATGTGGCATCCGCCACATTTGTCGGCGAGGATCGGTGCGACTTGTTTAACGAAGCTGACTCCGTTGACGTCCGGGCTGAACGGATTCTGTAGTGGGGGAGCGTTCGCGCCGCTGGGTGTTGGTTGCGACTCGGAATTCGCCATCGCGGTCGCTGCTTCGCGGGGACGCATCGGTGGCTGAAAGGGGGCGACCGCGACCCCTTCGAGCTCGATCAACAGGCGGGCATCGACGATCCGCTGCATCCTGGGCAACAGGGCGTCGTAAAGTTCTGGTGAGCCGGCACGTACCGCGACTTCGACCTGGTTCATCGCTTTTTCGAGCGATCGGGCGGACTCTTCGAAACGCCCCGCCGTGAATTGCTCTCCCGCCTTCCGCATACTGACGGTGATCGCGGTGATGGCCTGACGGGACCGCGTGTCGAGCCGTACGGGGTCGGTTTCCGCAGCACCTGCTGAGCCCAGTCCGAGCGTGAGAGAACCGATCACGCAGACCACGGCGAGAGTCATGGAGTGCATCGAGCGGCGGCAAGGACGAGAGGCGAGACGGTCGAAAAAACGGGGCATGGCAACCAGACAGAGAAAAGCGAGGCGGGAGGGAGGAGGCAGACAAGGTCGGCAAGTGGTTGGTGTGGGGACGTCCCCATCATAAACCGCAAACGCATTACGGTACAAAATGAACTCTTGCGAAGTTTGTCGGGGGGACATGGACGCCTGCCGTATTTGCCCGACGGGCAGGAGCCATTAGCCCCTTGGGGATTTAGCAAACTACTTCTAAACTGCTGAATTGGCCCGCACCGCAGATTTTCGGCGAATCCGATGAGCAACCGCGAAACAACCGCAGATCCCACCCTCGACTCTCCCCCCGCTTCGGCGACCTCGACCCGGTCGGCTGACGCTACGGAGGTCGTGTTGACCGACCAACGAATCTTAGTTTTGGACTTTGGTTCCCAGTACGCCCAATTGATCGCCCGCCGCGTTCGTGAGCAGCATGTCTACTGCCAGATCGTTCGCCACGACATCACCGCTGAACGGATTGCCGAATTGGCTCCCCGCGGAGTGATCCTTTCGGGCGGTCCTAACAGCGTTTATGAAGAAGGCGCGCCGCAGATCGATCCGGCGATCTTCGATCTCGATATCCCAGTGCTGGGGATCTGCTACGGGATGCAAGTCGCCTGTCAGGCGCTCGGTGGCAAAGTCGCCAACACGCCGAGTCGTGAGTTCGGTCGCGCGATGTGCGAGTTCATCGATCACGAATCGATCTTCCGTGGCATGAAAGACTCCGAACAGGTCTGGATGAGCCACGGCGACCAAGTTTCGCAAATCGCCGATGACTTCACCGTGATGGCGAGAACGGCGACCTGCCCGTATGCCGCGATTCGACACAACACGCGGCCCGTATACGCGATGCAGTTTCACCCCGAAGTGACCCACACGCCTCATGGTGGTCAGATTCTGCACAACTTCGTTCGCGAGGTTTGTGGCTGTGACGGGACGTGGCGACTCGAGGATTTTGCGGACGCTGCGGTCGAACAGATTCGCAAGCAGGTGGGTAACAAACGTGTGATCTGTGGCCTGTCCGGAGGCGTGGATTCGTCGGTGGTCGCGGCGTTGCTCTACAAAGCGATCGGATCACAGCTCTCGTGCATTTTGGTCGATAACGGGATGCTTCGTAAAAACGAACAGAAGATCGTTATCGAAGAATTCTCGAGCCACTTCAAAACGGACCTCCACGTCGTCGACGCCGAAGATCAGTTCCTCAGCGATTTGGCGGGTGTGGAAGAGCCGCAGGAAAAACGACGTCGCATCGGCTACGCGTTCATCGAGTGTTTCAAGGCGGAAGCGGCGAAGATCGAGGACGCCCATTTCCTCGCTCAAGGAACGCTATACCCCGATGTGATTGAGAGCGGAGCGGACAAGGATGGGCCTGCCGCCACGATCAAACTCCACCACAACGTCGGCGGTTTGCCTGAAGAACTCGGGTTTGAATTGATCGAACCGCTTCGTGACCTGTTCAAGGACGAGGTCCGCCGGTTGGGCCTGGAACTCGGGCTGCCTGAGCAGCTCGTGTGGCGACACCCATTCCCCGGCCCGGGGCTCGCGGTCCGGTGTCTCGGCGAAGTAACCCGGGAGAAGCTGGAGGTCTTACGCCAAGCCGATGCGATCGTGGTCGAAGAAATCGAGAACGCAGGATTGTATCGTCAGACGTCGCAAGCGTTCGCCGTGCTGTTGCCTGTCCAGAGTGTCGGCGTCATGGGAGATGCGCGAACGTATGACAATGCTGTCGCCGTTCGCTGCGTCAATACGGATGATTTCATGACCGCGGATTGGAGCCATCTGCCGTACGACTTGCTCGCTCGGATCAGCACGCGAATCATCAATGAGGTCAAAGGCGTCAATCGCGTTTGTTACGACATCAGCAGCAAGCCACCTGCGACGATCGAATGGGAATGATGCGATCGTCGGTCTCAACCGAAGCCGTTCCGTCGGTCTGCTGACGAGTCGGGGCATTTTAAGACTTGAGACCGGTGTGTCAGCGGAATTTGCGATGTCGAACTCCGTGACTGCATCGTAGAATCACGTTCCTCCGAGAATGTCTGCCGGTTGCGACCCATCCGCGTCGGCAGCCCAAATCCCGTCGACGTGCAACCACTGTTGACGACATGATCCAAGACGAATCACGCAGCGGCGCGTGAATTCGATCGAATGACCCCAAACTAAACTCACATTTGCAATCGAGAGGAGTGAGATCTTCGCCTAAAATTGGCCGCGAAGACGCTCGCCTCCATCCTTCTAGCCCTTTGAATAATTCGTATGGCCGGACAATTCATCTACCAAATCATCGATCTGACAAAGAAACATGCTCAGAAAAAGGTTCTTGAGAACGTCAATCTTGCGTTCTATCCCGGCGCCAAGATCGGCGTGCTCGGACCCAACGGGGCCGGTAAGTCGACGTTGTTGAAAATCATGGCGGGTACCGACACCGAATTCGAAGGCGTGGCCCGATTGGGGAAGGGCTATACCGTCGGGTATCTCGAACAAGAGCCGCCATTGGATCCGACCAAAACGGTCTTTGAGAACGTCCAAGTCGCTGTTGCGGAACGCCAGCAGGTGCTGGACCGGTTCAACGAGATTACCGGTTTGCTCGGCGAAGTCACCGACGACGACGAGATGACGAAACTGTGTGACGAGATGGCGGTGTTGCAGGACATCATCGATGCCAACAACCTGTGGGAACTCGACCGATTTGTTGAAATGTCGATGGCGGTGATGAATTTGCCACCGGGCGATGCTGAAATCACGAATCTGTCCGGTGGTGAGAAGCGTCGTGTTGCGTTGTGTCAGTTATTGATTCGCCAGCCCGATTTGCTATTGCTCGACGAACCGACCAACCACTTGGATGCCGAGAGCGTGTCGTGGCTCGAGCAGCACCTCGCCAAGTATCCCGGTACCGTCGTCGCGGTCACTCACGATCGCTACTTCCTCGACAACGTCGCGCAGTGGATCTTGGAGATCGACCGCGGCAAAGGAATGCCTTTCGAAGGCAACTACACCGCGTGGTTGGAGAACCGTGCCAAACGGATGGCTCTGGAGGAGCGTCAGCAGAAGGCTCGTGAAAAGAACTTGGCTCGCGAGCTCGAGTGGATTCGCATGAGCCCCAAGGCTCGTCAGGCGAAGTCGAAGGCACGGATCAAGTCGTACGAAGAAATGTCAGCGGAGACCTACGAGGATCGGCCAGACGAACTGGAAATCCAGATTCCGTCGGGCAAGCACCTCGGATCGTTGGTGATCGAAGCCGAAAAGGTGAACAAAGCGTTCGGCGACAAGGTGTTGATGAAGGACATGTCCTTCCGTCTGCCACCGGGTGGTATCGTCGGCATCATTGGACCCAACGGTGCTGGGAAAACGACGTTGTTCAAGATGTTGACGGGGCAAGAGCCGGTCGACTCGGGAACGATCAAGGTCGGTGAAACTGTGGATCTGGGATACGTCGATCAGTCTCGCGACAAGCTCGATCCGAATAAGACGATTTTTCAAGAGATCAGTGGTGGGCACGACACGATCGAAATGGGTGGGCGTCCGATGCATGCCCGTTCGTATGTTTCGCGGTTCAATTTCAAAGGTCCCGATCAAGAGAAGAAAGTCGGCATCCTCTCGGGTGGGGAACGCAACCGCGTCCACCTCGCTTCGCTTCTACGCAAAGGATGCAACGTGTTGCTGCTGGACGAACCGACGAACGATCTCGACGTCGATACGTTGCGGGCACTCGAGGAAGCGATCGCGAACTTCGCCGGCTGTGTCGTCGTGACGTCGCACGACCGTTGGTTCCTCGACCGTTTGGCGACGCACATTTTGGCATTCGAAGGTGATGGCAAGGTCGTTTGGTGCGAAGGCAACTTCGACACCTACGAACGCAATCGTCGCGAACGCATGGGGGAAGACGCCGAGGACACGTCAACGAAGGCACGCTACAAGAGCATCCACGCGGGGTAAGAGACGGGAGGCGATGCCCGCTTCTTTCCCGCCCCTCGTTAAATAATTCAAATGCGATAAAACATGGGGGTGCATAACGACGCGCTGCCGTAGCTGCGTCACTTTCTCTACACACTCATTACACACAACACTAGGCAATCGACACGATGACGATCCTACGAGTCGGTCCAAACGAAAAGTACAGCGATGGTTGGGAGGCGGCCTTTAGCGGCGGTTCCAGCAAGAAGTCGAAGAAGATTGGCGTGAAGGCAACGGCCAAAAAGGCCGCGAAGACCTCCAAGAAATCGGTCAAGAAGTCGGCCAAGAAATCGCCCGCTGTTAGCAAGAAGTCAGCTGTGAAGCCGTCGAAGAAATCGGCCGTTTCCGCAGCGGCGAAGTCGGCGAAAAAGTCCGTGAAGAAGTCAGTCAAGAAATCGACGGTCGCAGCTCCCGCGGCGAAAAAGTCGAAGAAGGCGGTGAAGAAGTCGGTCAAGAAGAGCGTCAAACGAACCGTCGAGAAAACGGTCAAGAAGGCTGCCAAAAAGTCGGCGAAAAAGAGCGTTAAGAAAACGGTCAAAAAGAAACGGGGCTGAGACGATCGCTGATCCACAGCGTCTCGGTTCTTTCATGAATGGCTCGTCGGGTGCTACCTAAAAATCATGTCTTCCAATCCTCATAGCGAACGTCCGCAGGACTCGCCTCGCCGTGAGGACTCTGGCACGATGCAGCAGACGAACTCACCTCTTCGGAACATTTTGTCGGCAGAGGATTTCGAGGTAACTTGGCGGGCCGCACTTGAAGGACCTTCCCCCCAAGGTCACGAGGCGTTGCGTAGCCTGCTCGGCTATCTGACGTTTTCCTCGGGGCCGGCTGCGCCTGCGATTTTGAAGGCGTGGAACCGTGTTCACGATGAGGCCGCCGGTGGGGATGTGCTCTCGGGGCCGCCGCCGTTTTTGATCATTCGACACTGGTTGGAAGAAACGACCGAGAAAGTCGGAGCCGAGTCGGCCGCGTTTGCTGACGTGTCGCGGCCACGGACCGTAATCCGCGTGTTGTGGTCCAAGCTGCTGCCCGCGTACTTAGACTTCCATCGCGACCTGCTGTTTCATCTCGAGCCAGAGATCATCTTTAATGGCTTCTTCCTCGCGAGATGTGCCGAAGCGATTCTCGAACATGTCGGTGAGAGTGATTCGATCGATGATGAGCACGCACTCGTCGAGCGAGTGATCTCACAGCTCAACGATTACGTCGGCTATCGACCGGTCGCGGTGCTCGAGAACCGTGCTTGCCAGCCGTATCCGCATGAGTTCGTGCGTCCGATACCGGTGATGATTCACGACGCCGGAATTTCAGCGGGGCCGTATCGCGAGATTATTCGCCGCGCCCTCCGCGCGATCACCGAAGCACCCGAGAATATCTTGCGTGCCGCCGCGATGGATCCGTCGCAAATTCGCGAGTTGTGTCTGGACCCGCGTGCGTACGATTTCGATCATCCGGTCAATCGTCGTCCCAACTATCACTTCGGTGGATGGGATGAGCGGTCGATCGACAGCGATGGTCGTTACGATCGTTTTATCCTTCGCACTGTGACGTTGGATTCCCTGTTGCAACGGCTCGACGAAACGCCTGATCTGCCGCGAAACGAATTGCTCGAGGAAGCCGCGTCGGTACTCGCCGGCACGATGTTGATGGCCTCCGGGGTTTCCGGATGGGGACCGGGGGCGTATTCGAGCGACGTGACGCTGCGGTCGTTGATGGTGCCGATCGCGAACTACCGTGACGAGTTTTACCGCTGGCGGATCTCGCAGATCGGTGGCGAACACGGCAAACGGTTGTTGGCGGAATCGGAGACGCGGCATCAGCCATTCGGCGCCGCACGTCAGCATCTCAACGCTTCGTTGGCTCGCAGCCGTGCCGTTCAATTGCAGCACGTGCAGTTGGCCCGTATCTATGCCCGAATGGGATACCCCGACGCTGCGGCGAAGCAGGCCGATGTGGTTTCGGCGGCATCGGCGAGATTGATGTGTCGAATCGATTGTGGCATGACGCTCGGCCTGCGGGCGTTGAGAGCTGGCGATCTTGAGCAAGCCATCAAAGTTCCCGAAGCCACGTTCGACTTGATCCGTCGCGCGATCGAGTGTGGTGCGTTGATGGACCCGTGGGATATCCTCGGATTCATGGGCAATTTCAGTTTGTATCCGGGGATCGAAAACACGATTCACGACTCTCGGCTGGACGAATTGCTGTTCATCATTGAGAGCTTGTTCGGATACATCGCGCGAGTTTGGAGCGAAGCGGCGGCTCGCGACGACGAGGCGGCGTACGACCGCATGGACAGGCAGTACCGTGACATCGCCGAATGGTGGAGAACGTTCGCGGCGCACACGGTGGAATCGGTTGATGCGACGGATCCGTGGGAGTCCTATGAATCAGCCCGGCTCGTCGCTCAGGCACTTCGGTTGTGGCATCGCGGCGGCGCACGGCATGGCGACATCGCGTTCTGGGCACCGCATGCGGATTTGTTCGATTCGCCTCGTGCTTACATGTTGGTGATCTCGGCGCTGCTCGAACGCAAGGACTTTGTGCCCGCACAAGCGTTGTTGATTCACTGGCTCGGACAAGCCGATCGTGTGGGGCTGCGGAGCGGCGCGAGTTCGCTGCCTCGGCTCGCCGAACGTTGGCTGTTGCAGCTTCGTGCTCACATGCGTGACGTCCCCTCTGAGTTGTGGCCGCGGGTGAATCGGTTCTTCGATTACCTCGAAGCCAACGCGGAATCATTTTGGTCGGCGCCTCGCTTCGAAGTGGGCGACGGTTCGATGACCAATCATTCGGCTGACGATTGGGAACAAGAACTCGCGACTGCTACGGACGATTTGTTTTCCCCCGGCGATGAAGACGAGTCGGAAGAAGGGCTCTTTGACGCGGCCTACGAAGGGATGATCTATCGCGACACGACGGATGATGGCAACGAGGGAGCGATCTTCGATACGAGTGGCGAATCCGAAAGTGTCGACGAGTTAGAAACCGAGGTCAAACGACTCGGCGATCGTCTCGATTTCCTGCAAGCCCTTGCGAGAATGTGGGCCGTTGGTGCCGACGTCGCGATCACGCATCAGCAGTTTAGTAAAGAGTGTGCCGGCTCCGACGCAAGCTCCGCAGATGCCGCCGACGCGGAGGGGCAGCTCGATGCGGCTCATCGTGAACAACAAATCGAATCGTTGAAAGCGTGGGCCCGCCGAGCGGTCGAAAACCGAATCGGTTTATTGAAGCTTCTGAGCGATGTGCGGGCTTATAAGATCAAGCCGGCTGGCACCGATAACGAATCGATGCGGTCGTATGATCGACGTCGTGTTCTTCGTGACGGACTGATGGAGCGGGTGATCGAAACCGCCGTCGAGATGTCCGACGCCCGGCGACTGATCAGCAGCGCGTTGTGTGCCTTGCAGGGAGAGTTGTCGGCGGATCTCGGCGAAGAATTTGTTGAAGATGACGCCGGCGCGATCGAGTTGTTTGCGGCGTTGATCGGTGGCGATTCCAAACGGGCTCGGGCGACTTTCCCGGGGTTTGTCGATTCGATCATCCAACGCAATTTGCTTTACATTCCGCTATCTCGAGGCGGCGATCCGGTCAAGATTTATGTGGCTCGGCTTCGTGAGCGGGTGCTACGGCATTTGCTGCATTGGATGCCTCGTCGCGGGCTGATCACCGAAACGTGCCGATTGATCGAGACGGCGCGGCAGATGGAACAACGCAATCCGATCGGCGCGGGCGCCGTGACGGAGTTCGACGGTTTGTACCGGGCCGGGTACCGTTCGCTCGTCGGCTCGTTCTCGGAGTCAGTGTTGAATTGCATGTCTCGCGAGGCGTCGGGCGGGTCGAAATCAGATCCGACTGGGGCGGCTTCGCCGAAGGCAGCGAGGGCGGAGAAGCCATTTGGTATCTCGGTGGTGGCTTGCGCCGGCGGAAGGCAGCTCACGGCGACGGATCAACATCAGATCTCGCAGACGCTGATCCCATTGCTCGAAAAGTTGACCGAAGTGATGCTCGGCAGTTGGCTCGCCCACAGCCAGACGTTGCGACTCTCGCCGCTCGAATCGGTCAGTGATGCGACCAAGTGGAAACGTTTGGTGAGTTTTATCCAAACGTTTGGTGACCCCCTTTTCACGCAAGGCTTTCTGCAGCTCAGCAACATTCGTGCGGTCTTGCACCAAGGTGTTGAGAATTGGCTCAGTCGGGCGCTCGAAGACGGTGACGATTTGCTCGACGACACTGAGCTGATGCGTGCGATTACGGAGGGACGGATCGAGCTTTCCGAAGCGGCTCACTGTGTCACGTTGGTGTTCGAGTCGTTGATGGATCACCACGCGGAGTATCAGGACTACAACAGCACGACGACGCAGAGCGATCGCGGGGAAATGATTTATACGTTCCTCGATTTCCTCAGGCTGCGAGCCCGATACGAACGTGTTGCGTGGAATCTCAAGCCGATCATGTGGACGCATCAAGTGCTCGTGCGAATGGGGCTCGATGAAGCTGCGTTGGCGTGGCGGCATAGTCTCAATGAACGGATCGCGGCGGAAGCGGAGTTGTATGTCAAGCGATTGCGAGAACTGCAAAAACGTTATTCGATGCGAATGCCAACCGTGGCGGATCGCTTGGAAGAACGATTCGTGCAGCCGATGACGATCGATCGAATGCGAGCCTTCATCGCTCCTGCCATGGCCGATGCGGAAGCAAACCGCGATCACAGCATGGCGTTTGAAATGCTCGAACACGAAGCCACGCTGCTTTCGCGGACCCCTGTCGGTGTCGGCTTGGACTTGCCGCCATGGCTGAGTGCGTTGGATAAAGAGGTCGAGAAAATCGGCAAGCGAAATCTGGCGAGTGAGATCGATTTGCAGGATCTGATCACGATTCCTGTCAGCCCGCTGACGCTCGACGAACTGCGCACGCAACTCGCGACCGCGTCCACGCAAGGCCGCCGGTTGCCTCACATGCGACGGAAGTCCAAATAGCAGCGAAGGCAGCCGTGGCTTAGCTCGATCCGGTCTCGCTCGAGCTCAATCGCGAGGTGAAATTTCCGGTTGCGGTTTTGCGTTGACGAAAACGTCGCGCCCAGAACGCACCGATCTGTAGCAGCAATCCGAAGCAGCTGATGAGACCGATCAGCGAGATCGCCTGCATGTCATCGCGTATCCATAACGGCAAACTGATGAATGCGATGAGCAGCGGTATGTTGGCCACTTCGAACCAAAATCCCTTTTTGAGAATCATGCATCCGACTCCGATCCACGCGACTGCCCAAGGCAGGAATGCGGCTGATGACAACTGATAACCGTCGGTTTGTTGGGCATCGAAGGCTCCACCGGCGATGAAGAAGATCCATGTCATTGGCGTGATGATGAAGTAAGTCCCCAGCATTTCGGTCGCGTGTGAGGGATACCATTTGACGAAACGTTCCAGCGGAGTTGGCGGACGCGCCAAGATCGGTTCGTAGTTCACAAATCGCAACAGGTCGTCGCGTAGATCGGCAGCGGTTTGGTATCGATACTCAGGTTGCTTCTCCATGCATTTCAGGATGATCGTTTGCAGGTCGAGATCGACCGCTGCGTTGAGACGTTGGGGAGGCGGCGGTGGATCGTTCATGACCTGCAGCAAGAGCATTTGAACGGTTCCGCGAAACGGTCGTTCGCCCGTGACCATTTCATAGAGGATGACGCCGAGCGAATAGATGTCGCATCGCGAATCGGCTTCGCGGCCTAACCCGGCGGCTTGTTCGGGAGCCATGTAAGCGGCCGTTCCCAACACGTCTCCCTCTGACGTGACCGCGACTTCGTTTTCGAGATCTTTGGCGAGGCCGAAGTCGGTGATATACGCCTTGCCTTCCATGTCGGTCAGGATGTTGCCGGGTTTAAGATCGCGGTGAACGATTCCTTTGCCGTGGGCATGGTGCAGTGCGTCGGCCAAATCAGCGCATACCGCTGCGGCTTCGATGCAGGAAAAAACGCGTTGTTCCTTTTTGACCTCAGCCAGGCTCGGGCCATCGATGAACTGCGAGACGATGACGGGAAGGTCGCCGTCGATCAGGCAAATGTCGTAGACCGAAACGATGCCGTCGTGGCACAGTCTCGCGGCGGCTTGCGATTCGCGAGTGAAACGTTCACGGATATTTCCGTTAAAGAATTTGGCATGTGGGATTTTGAGTGCCACCGTCCGACGCAGCTGCGTGTCGTAGGCACGCCAAACGACACCGAACCCGCCGTGTCCGAGTTGGTGGTTGAATTCGAACCGTCCGGTTTTCCGCAACGATTCGGGAATAAGGGATTGGCCCTGAACGCCGTCCTTGGATCGTTTTTCAGATAGGCGAGTCCTATCGGAGTCGGGCGGAAGGGTCTTGGCGGCAAACTCGCGATAGGCGGCATCGACCGTGTCGAGATGGTCAGGAAAGCGTTCGAGGTAATGCCTCGCATCCGGCAAAATGGCGGCTTTCTGTTTCCAGTGCAGATCAATCTGCAATAGTTCGGTGAGCAGCCGCTGCGGATCGACGGTGGTGGCTTGGCTGAGAAATGCTTCGATCGCGGGTTCTTGTCCGGTTTGATAAGCAGTTTCAAACCGGTCGCAGATTTCTTCGAGTTCGTCTCGGATGGGGACGTCACTCATAGAATCGTTACCACCGTTACATTCGCGTGTGGTTTGGGTAAAGTCGTTTGGATGGTCGGAAAAGCGAGAAAGACTTCCCGGCCGATGGGCGAAAATGGAGCAAGAGTTGCGATAGCCGGATGAGGTTTTCCGGTGTGAGGTTTCTCCGCAAGGCAGACATTATGAGTGCAATCTCGGCTCCCGTCCAACAGGTTCTGCAAGCACGTCAAGACGCGACTCAAACCAAGATCGATGTCGCGTTGCTAGGGAAACAGCTCGATGTGCAGCAGCAAACCGGTGACGCGATCAATCAGATGATCCGCGAAGTCGTTGACGTGCAGACGCAAATTTCTCAAGGCCACATCGACGTCCGCGCCTAGCTCGGTTTCTGGCCGGTTGATTGTCCAACACGATCTCGGGGCGAACGGGTTGCCAAACGGAGCGTCGATTACGGCGCGCTGACCTGCGCCGGCGCGATCACTTGGGCGTCCTCTTCGTTGCCGCTCCACTGGGGCAACTCGACCGACGCGGCTCGCCATCCGGGGTGAACGAGTTTGGCGGTTGCCTCGCCGTTTGCCGATGATTCACCGATCCAGCGATAGCGGGCCGCGGTGGCGCCCGCGGGAACCGTGACGGTTTCGTTCTCTTTGGCGTCGACGAGTTTTTCGATCTTGAGGATCCGGTCGAGTGATTGTCGGCATTGTTTTAAGCACGGACGCGCCGCCGCACCCACTTGGGCGTCCTGATACTGATCGAGGTCTTCGTGGATCAAGTCGATCAGTCTGGCGTCACGCTGCAGCGTCGCAAGCAGTGTGATTGCGGGATTTTGGGCCGGTGATAGTTTGCGAATGGGCTGCGTCTTTTTGGTCGATTCGGATAGTTCCGCAGACGCTTTTTCGAGTCGCGGTACGGCATGCTCGTCGAGTGCCACCGCTATCCGTTCGGCGGACGCTTGATCGAAGAGTGCTTTCCAGAATGCTCGCAGTGCCAAGCCAAAACGCATCGCGTTTCCTGTTGTGTGAGAAGTATGCCGAAGTCGCGAACGGCTTCGGCCGCTTACGGGAAATTCAAACTCGACGCGAGTTTGATGATGGCCGTTCGACTAGGTGCCGATCGGTTCGGTGGTCGATTTTGATGCGGACAAGCACTTACCGATCTGCCGGACGGCTTGCCGCAAACGGTGTTCGTTTTCGACCAACGACATTCGCAGGTATCCCTCACCGGCGGCGCCGAATCCGCTGCCAGGGCTCACCGCGACGTTGCCCTCTTCGAGCAACTTCATCGCGAAATCCATCGTGCTCATCTTGCTCCGCCAAGGTTCGGGGACTTGCGCCCACACGAACATACCGGCCTTTGGCGGCGTGACTTCCCAGCCGAGTCGACGTAGGCCGCTGACCAAGACATCGCGGCGGCCCTGGTAAATCTCCGATTGCTGGAGCACGTAGGCTTCGGTGTCTCGCAGGGCTACGATCGCCGCGATCTGGATCGCTTGGAACATGCCATAATCGTAATAGCCTTTGATGGTTCCCAGGCCGCGAACCATTTCGGAGTTGCCCGCGCAGAATCCGACTCGCCATCCGGCCATGTTGTAGCCTTTGCTCATCGTCGTGAATTCCACGCCGACGTCTTTGGCACCTGGAGCGGCCAGGAAACTCGGCGGCATGTAACCGTCAAAAGCGACATCGGCGTATGCGAAGTCATGAATAACCAACAGGCCGTACTTCTTGGCGAGTCGAACGACCTCCACAAAGAAGTCCGGTTCGATTACGGCAGAAGAGGGGTTGTGTGGATAGTTGACGATCAGCACCTTCGGTGACGGCGTCAGGTTTTCGCAGGTGTAGGCCACGTTGCGGAGGAATTTGTCCGGGTCGGCGACTTCGAGAGCCACCACGTTGCCCGACGCCAGAATGACTCCGTACATGTGAACCGGGAAATACGGCGACGGGATGATCGCGGTGTCGCCGGGGCCCATCAGGGCCAAGCACATGTGAGAGAAGCCTTCCTTGCTGCCCAAGCAGGCAATGATTTCCGACTCGGGATCGAGCCGCACGCCGTACTTGCGGTAGTACTTGCTCGCCACTTCGCGACGAAGGTTCGTGATCCCGTTGGATTTGCTGTAACCGTGGTTGGTGACGTCGGCTGCAGCGTCGTTGAGCTTTTGGATCACGACGGGGTCCGGCGGATCCGATGGGTTGCCCATACCGAGATCGATGACGTCGTCGCCGGCGCGCCGTTTCTGATAGAGCGAATTGTTGATCCGGCCGAACATGTACGGGGGCAAACGATCGACCCGCGAGGCGAACTTCACCTCGAAAGGGTGAGGTACCGGATCGGTTGTCGGAGAACCGATTGCGGGTGCATCGATGTTTGGAAGATCGGGATCGAAGGTGTCACTCATGGAAGGCTGAGCTGGGACGATAGGGCATGGAAATGTCGGCCGCGTTCTCAATGGACGCGGACCTGATTAGCGGTATTGTCACACGTGTCGGCCGGTTCGGTGTAGGGGGTAAGTCCTCTATTTTTGAGGCTACCAAGCCGATTTGGCGACTTTTTGTGGATATTCCCTGGGATTCAGCTCGCTCTAAAGAGTTAGCCGGATGAACCAATCGCTGAGTGTGATCGCCCCGATGGCCACGATCGCCCACCCGATTCGATAGGACGTGGTCGTCGAAGGAAGGCGACCCGTCCAGAGAACTCGCCCTGCCAGAAACGCGATAACGGGTACCAGAAACGCGAGCAACGTCCCTCCGGTGTTGGACTGAAAACTCGAAATCCACTGACCACGCGTCCAGTGGCTCCAGGACGTCGTCATCCCACAGGCCGGGCATCGGATGCTGAAAAGCACCCGCATCGAACACGGCGGCAAACCGAGTTGCTGGTGAGTGCCGAGACCTTGCGTGGCCGGCGTTAACGTGCGGGCGACCCCGAGCGGCGTCAGCGTGACCAGCATGACCAACAACGCGGCCACGCGGAGCCGCAGTTGCCCGGGCGGAACTTCGCCGACAATCGGATCGGGATCGACTAGCTCAGCGTATACGGGGGTTTCGTCTACCGTTTCCGTCTCAACGGGTTCCGCATCGACGACCACCGGGGCGACGGAATCCACCGTGTCAATTTCGTCTGCGACGGTTGGTGGAGGTTTTGAGATGGGTCGCGACGGTTCGATCGAACTCATGTGCCCCGCCGGTTACCGTACCATCGAATTTGCATGCGGTCGCAGTACTGAAAACCGTTTTGCTCCGCCCAGGGCGTGAGCCAGTCCGCGGCCGCGTCGAGTTGTTCGACGGTGATGCCTTGGGGCATGATCCACACGTCGTTGGCGGGCACTTGAAGGTCGTCGACGACTCGAAGAATTTCGTCAAATTCGTCGGCCGAATCCACCACAAATTTCACTTGGACCGCGGGCGATCGCGAGATCAGGTTTCGCATGGTGTGGACCGGCATCCGTCGCCGCTCGTGCAACTGCGACCATTTCGGATGTTGGGCCGCGTCCGGGGTGCTGGCGCGGAGTTTCGGGCTCAGCGACAGCAGATCGGAGGGGAATTCGACGTCGACCGTGCCCGCGGTTTCCACAGTCACGTGCATGCCGGCGTCTCGGAGGGCGGTTGCTAATTCGGAGAAACCGGCGGCAATCAGTGGTTCCCCGCCGGTCAGGACGACGTGGCGGACGGGGGAGGTCGTGGTGTGAACGGATGCCGAATCGCCGTGGAGGGCGGCCTGGGAGTCTGTTTCAGTCGACGCGGGAAGGCGGGCGTTGACGGCCTGTTCGACGAGGGAATCGATTGAAAAACGCTCGCCTTCTGGGTTCCACGACGCGTACGGCGTGTCGCAGAACCAACACCGCAAGTTGCAGCCGCTGGTGCGGACGAAGAAGCTCGGGATTCCGGTCAGACGCCCTTCGCCTTGCCGACTGGTAAAGGTTTCAGCGATCCGTAGTCGTGTGGCCGGTTCGACGAGGTGCAGCCCGGCCGGTGCAGCGTCCCCTTTTCGCGAGGAAGCGTCCGGGTACAACAACGCGGGCGTTCCCTGTTCTCGTTCTTTCAAAATTTCGAACCGTTTGACTATCAATCTAGTGAATTCCAACCCTTCTGAGTTCCGAGACATTCTCGAAGTCTTCGATAACCCGGCCCCTCAGCGTAATTTTACGATCGAGCATCACTGCCCTGAATTTACGTCCGTTTGCCCGAAAACCGGCCAGCCAGACTACGGCACGATTGTATTCACCTACGTGGCCGACAAAGTTTGTGTGGAGCTGAAGAGTTTGAAAATGTACCTCCAGCGGTTTCGTAACGAAGGCATCTTTTATGAAGCCATCACGAACCGGATTCTGGACGACTTTGTCGCCGTCGTCCAGCCTCGCCGCGTTCGGGTGGAGAGTCGCTGGACTCCCCGTGGCGGGCTCAACAGCAACATAATCGTCGAGTATCCCGACACGCCGCTGAAATAAACTCCCCGGTAGCGGGCCTGGGTTGCCCACAGATCTGCCTTGCCCGCTGGTCCTGCCCGCTGTTCTACGGCGACGCACACTCACAGGCTTCGGCGATCATGTCGACGGCCCGATCGATTTGTTCGCGGCTGGTCGTCCAGCCGACGGAGAATCGCAGAGTCCGGCCGATCTGTTTGTCGGTCCGCCCGATTGCTCGGAGAACTCTCGTCATTTCATCCGGAGGGCTCTCGGATTGGGCGCTTGCGACGACGAGTTGGCGGGCCGCTTTTTGAATCCGTTTGGCGTCGCACCCCAATTCGATGGCAACCGTGTTGGGGAGCCGCTCGGCGTGCTCGGACAAAACCGTGAGTTGGCTGCCGAGTGTCGAACGCAGCCCGTTCGCTAGACGCTCGCACAGCTCCTGCAGAGTGGTTTGGGCTTCGTCGACGCACCTCGCCGTCAGCGAGGCCGCTGCACCGAGACCGACGATGCCCGGTACGTTCTCGCTGCCCGCCCGCAGCCCCATCTCTCGCGATTCGCCGTATGAAATGGGGTGCAAATCCAAGCCGCGTCGAACAAATAACGCGCCGACGCCCTTCGGTCCATAGAATTTGTGTGCCGACAAGGACAACGTGTCGACTCGCAATTGGTTGATGTCGATCGGTAGCCGGCCGACCGCCGCGGTCGCGTCGCAGTGCACACGGATACCATGGTGATGGCATCGGTCGGCCAGTTCTCGCACCGGTTGGATCGTCCCCACGACGGAATTGGCCAGCTGCAAGCACGCCAGTCGCGTGGTGAGTTCGAACCGCGATTCGAATTCATCAACGGAGACAACACCCTGCGAATCACAGGGGACCAAATCGACTTTCCAGCCAAGTAAACGGAGGTGTTTTGCGGCCGCCATGACGGCTTCGTCTTCGATTTCGGAAATCAACGCGTGTGGTGGCGGCACTTCCCGGTTGCAGGGGTACGAGGGCAGCAATGCGTGCGGCTCGCCGCCGGCGTGGCACAGCATCGCGGCACCGAGCACGCCGAGATTGTTCGCTTCGGTGCCTCCGCTGGTGAAAACGACCTCAAAAGGGTCGCACCCGAGCAACATCGAGACGCCCTCACGGGCATTTTCGATCGCTTCGCTGACCGCCGAAGCATGCACGTGTGACTGCGAAGGCAGCATGAAGTGCGTTGCCCAAAAGGCCTGCATCGACTCGATGACCGAAGGGGCCACGGGCGTCGTTCGGTTGAAGTCGAGGTAGATCAGCGACACGGGCGATTTGCAAAGCGGATTCGGGAATGGGAGCCTAAGGTGCCCAGATTAACTCCGCCGCGTCTTTGTTCCAGCCGGATGTTTGTTAACGAGGCTTCTTTTTTCCGTTCTTTGCGAGCCGCTTCATCTTCTTGACTTCGTCTTTGGCCACGACCCAGCCGCGGCAATTTCTCGCACCACACTGGCAGCGAGGGTTCCAATCGAAGGCTTCCCACGCGTAATCGAACGTTAATTGCGTTTCGGCTTCGATGTTGCAGATCGCCACCACGCCCAGCGAAGTCTTCGTCAATTGGATCAATTCACAATTCGGGCTGCAGGAATGGTTCATGAACGCCCCCGGGGTGCTCGGTTCGAGATACCATTTGGTATCCAGGTCCATGACGTACTCGCTGCCCTCGTAGCCCTTCTTACTGATTAATTGGCCGGTGACTTCCATGACCAATTCGCCAGGCAGGAACTGGCGGACGGCGTAGACCCCGTATCCGCATTTGCCCGTCGAACGCACTTCCACGTCATCGTCCCAATAGGAGCGATAGGAGTAATCCTTGTCGACGACGGCTTGCAGTTTTTTACGGCGTTGTTTGTCCAAGGTGATCATGCAAAAGTATCGGAGGGAGAAGTGGCAATTGCAAAACGCTTGCCTGGTTCGGTTAGTGTCGTCGCCACGATGTGCTGACGCCTTCGAGGAGGAAGACGCGCACAGACGGGCGTTGGAGAACGGAGGGATGGGCAAGTGTGGCGGGCGCCCAAATTGCCTCGTCCATTCCGACGACGGTTTGCTAGTTTCACCAAACGATTGCCAAGCGTCAACGCAACAATCCCCGGAATTGTCGAATTGCCGATTTCAAAACGAATCTTTACACGCAACGAACTTCTCGGCATACTCCCGAACATCTCAGTGCATCGCGTCTGCCGCCCGAAATGGAGCGGCTTTTTTTGTCGCGGCTGTGTCTTTGTTGTTGCTTCATTTCACGTGATCCGAATTGATAATGAACACCCTCGCGGTCAATCAGTTGTCGACGTATCGGTGGGATCTCGAAGAAGACGCGCAGGCGTACGCCGCCCATGGGTTTGCTGGCATTGGCTTGTTTCGGCCCAAACTCGATGACTTCGGAATCGAACGATGCATCGAACTGCTCGCCGAATTGAATCTGTCGGTAACGTCGCTGAGTTGGGCGGGCGGTTTTACCGGGAGTGATGGACGCGGATTTATTGACGCACTTCGAGACGCGATGTCCGCCGTGACCGACGCGGCCAACTTACGTGCCGAGACACTGGTGGTCTTAGCCGGCGGACGCAACAACCACATCCGTCGCCACGCACGACGCACGCTGTGCGAGGCGCTCGCTAAGATCGCAGTCTTTGCCGAAGAGTTCGGCGTGCAGATTGCGCTCGAACCGTTTCATCCGGGATGTGGAAACGAATGGTCGTTCGTCAACGATCTCGAATCGACCATGCAAATCATCGACATGGTTGGCAGTCCCAACCTCGGCTTGGTGCTCGACACCTATCACGTCGGGATGGACGATGATGTGTTGAGATGGTTGCCGCACGTTTGCGATCACGTTCACCTGTTGCAACTCGGTGATGGACGGCACAGCCCGCTCGGTGAGATGAACCGTTGCCTGCTTGGCGAAGGTTGTGTGCCGATTAACGCGATCGTCCACACGCTCCTCGATCATGGTTATCAAGGGCCGATCGAAGCGGAAGTGATCGGCGAAGATGTCGAGCCGCTCGAATATGAAATGGTGCTCGACCACACCCGCCGTTACCTCGATCAATTAACCGAATCGAAAGTTCATTAGATCCCTTCGGTTAATCACGACGGGTTGTGGGTTATCCCGCCGCAGGTTCTGCGGGTTTCTCTGAATCCATCCACACGACGAGCGCCGGCAGCAATGTCAGATTGGTGATCGCCGAGAGCGCGAGCGTCGCCGCAACGAGCAACCCGAACGTTGCCGTCGGAACAAATGGGCTGCTCACCAAGACCGCGAACCCGATCACAAGCGCAGCGCTGGCGAGCAAAATCGGTGCACCTAAGTCAGCGGCCGAATCAACCGCCGCTTCCGATGTTGATGAATCGATCAAGAGTCGACGTTGGTATCCGCTGAGGAAGTGAATCGAACCGTCAATCGATAATCCGATCGAAACGGCACCGATCATCGCGGACCCCAAATCCAATTGACCGCCGAAGATTCCCATCAACGACAAGACCGCCAAAATCGGCAAAGCGTTGACGATCAATGCCGCAATCGTCAACGACAGACGCCCGGTTACGAGCCAGATCAACAGCCCCACGGCAAGGAGGGCGACGGCTAACGCTTTCCATTGATCGCGAATCAAGCTCGCGACCAAGCGAGACATCAAGACTGAATAGCCTGTCACGACTTTATCGTTGCCGCCGTTGTCCAGCTCGGCGCGTGTCAACTCCGCACCGCCCGGCCATGATTGCACCGTACGACGCACTTCGCTCATCAGCGCGGTTTTGGCTGGTCCGGGTAAAGACTCGTCGCTGCGGAGCATGATTCGCAAACGTCGGGGGGCCGTGGGAGTTGATGAATCGTTTGCCGCCGTGTCCGGGAACGTCAGCAACGCTTCGGCAAACGTCGGGATCGCTGCACGCATTCCCGCCAATCGCACATCGGGTGTCACGAAGGAAAGCATCGTCACTTGGCTGGCTACCGCGTCGGCATCAGCGAGACTGAGAACTTTGCTCAGCCTGACTCTCGTGACAGGTGGCGTGGCGTTGGACTTTGGGGATGGGGCGGCAACGTCGACTTCGATTTGACGCAGTCGTTCCTCGAGTTCACGAACACTTTCGAAATAAGCCGGCGTAATTGCTGTCGGTGCCGGCAGGGTCACGTCCCACACGCCTGCTCCACCCAAGCGTTCTTCGACTCTCGAATAAGCTTGGACGATGGAGCTGTTTTCGCGAAAGTTGTCGAGGAAGCTTGAGTTGGTTTCTAACCGCATGACGTACGCGCCGGTGCCTACTAAGGCGATAATCGAAGCGATTCCCAATGCCATGCGATGTCGCACGCTGCCACGAGCCAACCGACTCAGCCGTGGTGATTGCGAGTATTCCGCGCGTGTCCGAGACGGCCGAATCCGCAAGAAACGTTCGGGCAAACTCAGGACCATCGGTGAGAATAAAACCAGCGAAAGCAGGACGCAGCCCGCCGCCGTTGCGGTCATGAAACCGAATTCGACGACCGGTCGGACTTCCGAAACCATCAATGAGGCAAAGCCCGCCATGTCGGTCAGGCAGGTGCACGTAATCGGTATCGCAAGGGTTGAGATCGTCCTGACCAAACTGACGCCGGGTAGGTGGCAGCGGACGGCGAGGTGCATGATCGCCGAGACCACGATCACCGCGACCAGAGCCAGCAGGATCGCGGAAACGAGTGACAGTTCGACGCCGGACGCGACCATGACCGACCGTGTCGCGACGGTCGACCAGACGATGCAAACGGCCGCCAAGACGACGATGCGAAGATCTCGCAACGTGATCAGGATCACCAAGCAAAGCAGTCCGATCGTCCCGATAGCCAATCGCCGTCCATCGGCGATGATCAAGTCGAATGCGTCGTCGAGCAGGACCGGTTCGCCCACCAACATCGCTTGGTATTGTTCGGGCAGCCCTTGCGCGAAACGTCGCAATCGTCCTACGGTTCGACTGACGTGATCGGACGCTCCATCGGTGGCCGGTTTGAGCATCACGACGATCGCAGCCGTCGTTTCGTCACGACTGTGTGTGTAGCCCGAAAACAGTTCACGGAATTGGTTGGCGATCGGGTCCTCGTCGCGGAACAAGGCGACCGGATTCTCATCCGACGATGTCATCAATGAGAACGAGAATTCGGGTCGCAAATACTTAAACGCGTCGACCAGCTTGGCAACCGACAAGACACCTTCGACCCCCGGCATCTGTTCGACGTGTTCGGTCCATTGGCGGTTGCGAACCAACCCTTGGGTCGTCATCAGGTCGTCATCGTCGTAGACCAACATGACCACGAGATTGCCGCCGAAGGTCGACTGCAAATCTTGATAGGCGATGAGGGTTGGATCGTCGGCGGCGAACATCGACGCCAGCGACCGGTTCATCGTCAGCCCCGACTGAAAGTACGCCAGGGGCAAAAAACTCAGAACGCCTACGAACAACCATAGCAAACGCGTTCGCACGAGTCGTTGGGCAAAACGTTCGAGCGAACGGGCGAGCAGGGAGAGACTCCTCCTCGAGGGCAGTGGGGGCTCGTTAATCTTCGTCGTGGGATCCCTCTTGCGATTTCTCTTCAGCCGGTGTGGGCATCAAAGCTTCTGGCGGAAAGAAAATCGATTGAACGAACAGCATGATGGCACCGGTCACCAATAGTGAATCGGCGATGTTGAAGTTCGGCCATTTCCATTGATCCGATGCTTGCCACAAGATCCAATCTCGGACCCCGCTGCTCCATTGCTCGGGATAGCCCGGTTGCCACCACATGCCCAATCGATCGTATAGATTGCCGATGATCCCGCCGGTGATGCAGCCCAGTGCAAACGTCAGCCACGCCGATTCGGCAGCGCGAAAACGGAACAGCCACACGATGATCGCGAACAACGCGACAACCGAGATCGCGGCAAAGATCAATCCTTTGCCCGCACCAATCCCAAAAACCGCCCCGATATTGACTGCCGTCTCGATGCCAAAATAGCCTTCGATGATCCAGTAGACGTCGCTGCGGCCGGGAAGGCCTCGCCACGCAAAAATGGCTGCCTTTGACCAAAGGTCGAGCCCCGCGCCGATAACCGCAAGACATCCGAAGAGTACGTAACGCGACGCGGCGATAGGCGGACGGTCGTTTCGAACCGGAGCCGAAAGAGATGAGCCGCTTTCAGGCGAACCTGGTTCGGGCGACGTGGAGGGCGAATTCGATGACATGCAAGTGATCAGAATTGTCGAGCGAGGATTGGCTGGCCGGCGACTCACCGCGTTCGCCGCTGCCTAAAGTTTCAGTTTGGTTGTTTTTATGCAAGCCCACCTGACATTCGATGATGGCCGCTAGCGGATGTGATGGCACGTTTCGCAGCGGTGAAAAAACACGTTTCACTCGCAAAAACGCCCGCTCTCCGTTTCCGCCAGCGCAGCTTCATCGTAGACTGTCGTCCAGGTCGATGTTCGTGCCGGCGAAAGATCCGATCTGCGACTGGAGTGGACGCTCCAAGTCGTCCTTACGACCTCACCTGAACGAAGGTTTTTGCCGAGAAGAGGGTCGGGATGCCCTGAGTTCCTGCCCAAAACTCTCAATGCGACGGAACGTGATTTGTGCCGTTGACGATATCGGCCGTCCCCCGCGGCGTGTTCCTCACCGGCCACCGTTTTCCGACGGTCCCACCAAAGATCCCCCACTCCCCAAGCGGTGACGAAGTGTTTGTCAAACAGTCTGTGTTGTTTTTGGCGTCTGCCACCCCAGTCCGGTGCACGGCATTCGCGGTAAGTTTGTTCGCCACCGTATTGGCGATGCCTGCCATTGCCCAGAGCAATCACGCAAACGCGACTCGACCCAACATTGTTTGGATCATGTCCGAAGACAATTCCAAGCACTATCTCAAACATTTCGATATCAACGGGGTGGAAACGCCTGCAATCGAGTCGATGGCGGCGCATGGCATCACGTTTGATCGAGCGTTTTCGAACGCACCGGTCTGCTCGGTCGCACGCTCCACCTTGATTACCGGTTGCTATGGTCCACGCATCGGTGCTCAGTTTCATCGCCGTAGCCAGCCGGTACCGCTTCCTGAAGGGCTGGAAATGTTTCCGGTCTACTTGAGAGACGTTGGCTATTACACGACCAACAACAGCAAGACGGACTACAACGCAATCGCTGGTGAAAAACCGTGGGATGAATCGAGTAAGAAGGCTTCATGGAAAAATCGACCCGAACCCGGGACACCTTTTTTTCACGTCGAAACGCACGCGGATTCGCATGAAAGTCGATTGCATTTTGGTGAGGCCGCGACGAGCAAGCCGACTGCGTTTTCTCAAGATGACGTTCACGTGCCGCCGTATTTGCCCGATACCAAACTCGTTCGATTTACCGCCGCGTATTACCGAGATCGGATCAGCGCGATCGATGCCAAAGTCGCACAAACGCTGGAGGAACTGAAGCAGGCAGGCGAACTCGAGAACACCTTCGTGTTTTACTTCGGTGATCATGGCGGTGTGTTGCCGCGTTCGAAGGGCTATCTGTTCGAGGCGGGATTGCATGTGCCATTCGTGGTTCGTGTACCAGAAAAATATCGTGAACTCACCGGACGAGAATTGGGATCACGCACGAACGGTTTTGTCTCTTTCATCGACTTTGCCCCAACCGTGCTCAGCCTTGCGGGTGTGGAAGCACCCGAGGCGATGGACGGGATCGCGTTTCTTGGACGGGGTGTCTCGCCGGCGAGTGTCGACACCCGCGATTCGACGTTCAGCTATGCCGACCGGATGGACGAAAAGTACGATCTCGTGCGAGCGGTCCGTGTGGGAAATTGGAAATACATCCGGTACTTCGAGGCACAGTATCCGAATGCGCTCGATAATGAGTACCGGTACAACATGTTGGCCTATCAGCAGTGGCAACGATTGGCCTCCGAGGCCAACCTCGCGCCGGCGCAACTTGCGTTCTTTCGCACACGACCGGTCGAAGCGTTGTTTGATTTATCAAATGATCCTGACGAAGTCGAAAACCTCGCTTCGTCAGCCGAGCATGGCAGTCGGTTGATGGAGATGCGAAAGCGACTCATGGATCATCTGAAGTCAACGAATGATCTGAGTTTCTTTCCCGAAGCGATTTTCTTGAGAGAGGGTCGCCAGAACCCTGTTGAGTTTGGCGCCGAGAATGCTGCGACGATCGCAAAGTATATCGACACCGTAAACATCGCTTTGATGCCTTGGGGACAGAGCACAACGCCATTGATTGCGGCGATGAACTCGGGCGACCCGTGGGTTCGGTATTGGGCGTTCTGCGCCGCCAGTTCCAAGGTGGCCGGTGATAGTGCCGCCCGAACAGCAGCGATGGCGGATGAATCGCTGCTGAAGTTGGCGTCACGGCAAACGCTCGATTCTGAACCGCTCGTTGCCGCTCGCGCGGTCGAGTTCCTTGCGATTCTTGGCAAGGTTGATCCGCGAGATGTGCTGATCCGAAGTGTCAAACGAAGCCAAGATGAAGTCGAAGCGTTGCAGGTGTTGAACATCGCCGCGTTCATTCACGCCAACGGCACGAGTGACTACCCGATCGATCCCGACGCGTTCGAATTCAGCTTTCCGGTCGATCCCAAAGGTGAGATTTCGCGGCGGCTGAGACACTTCGCCGACTCGCGTCCCTGAACCGTTGCTGCTGCGGATAGGCTGCTGCGGTGGGGGTGAGTAGGTCGGCTCCGGGTGAGCGGGGCGGAATTTCATGTGACTTGAAATTTTGTCCGCTTTGGATCATGGTTCCGTGCAAACTGTTCGTACCGCAACAGTGCGTTTTTGCAAGAATCATTCTCTCATCGGAACCGTTGAATGGAAATTTGGCCCGCGATCGATCTACGCCATGGCAAACCCGTGAGGCTGCGCCAGGGCGATTATGACCAGCAGACCACGTTTGGCGATGATCCGGTTGAGTTCGCACGTCGATGGCAGGAGGCGGGAGCCGACCGATTGCACTTGGTTGACTTGGACGCGGCGCGGGGGGACGACCCCGAAGCCAACCGGACGGCCGTCCGGCGGATCGTCGAGGCGACCGGGCTGCCCTGTCAAATGGGCGGCGGGGTCCGCGATGAAGCCACGATCGTCGCGTTAATCGACGCGGGCGTTTCCCGGTTGGTCGTCGGCTCCCGGGCGTTGAAGGATCCTGAATGGTTCACGGCCATGTGCGACGCGTATCCGGGCAAGCTGGCAGCCGGAATCGATGCCCGGGATGGCCTCGTTGCGACCCAGGGGTGGCTCGAAACCAGTTCGGTGACCGCCATCGAACTGGCCCAAACGCTCAGGGAGAAAACAGCCAATATTGCGGCGATTATTTATACCGACATCGCCCGTGACGGCATGATGCAGGGCCCAAACTTTGAAGGCCTCGCTGAGATGGCAGCGGCGACGGATATCCCGTTGGTGGCCAGCGGCGGAGTGACCACGTATGAGGACGTCGAGAAGCTCGTTGCGATGAAGATGCCGGCCGCGATCATCGGCCGTTCGCTGTACGATGGCGTGATGGATCTGACCCGCGTGCTGGAGATTGCCGGCTAGTCGCTGTTCAGGCGGCCGGATGGACGGGGATCTGTCGCCGGATGGTGCGGCGAGCAATTCGCATGTCCCCCTGCTAGCGTGCCGCGATGATTTGGACCATTTTAGATGCGGCGATAGGCGGAAAATCGCGTAAATACGCTTGAACGGAGTCGCACGCGTTCGATGAGGCACCCGCCTCGTTGAGAAGGCGGAGTCCTGAAATCCACGCCCGACAGTCGAAAGCAATGTCTCGACGATGACGCCTTCACCTTTCCGCCGAATCCTAGCCGGATTATTCGTCTTCGTTTTAATCTGCGTCGTCGCGTCATTTGGATATGTGCGCGAGGGATGGACGCTCGACGATGCGTTCTACATGGTCGTCATCACCATCTTTGGCGTCGGGTACGGTGAAGTTCACCCCGTCGAAACGACCTCCCTGCGGGTCTTGACGATCTTGGTGATCGTGTTCGGTTATGGTGCCGCCATTTATACCGTCGGTGGCTTCATGCAGTTCTTGATTGACGGTGAATTACACAACGCCTATCGGAGTCGTAAAGTGAGCCAGGGCATCGCGAAGTTGCGGCAGCACACCATCCTCTGTGGTTATGGCCGGATGGGATCAATCGTCGCCAACGAACTCAAAGAACGTGGTCATCCTTTTCTCGTGATCGATGAAAACCCGTCGCGGGTCGCCGAGGCGCACGAAGCGGGCATGCTCGCGATGGTCGGCAACGCGACTGAGGAAGACACGCTAAAAGAGGCGGGTATCGAGCATGCCAAATCGCTGGCGACGATGTTGCCTGATGATGCTCTCAACGCGTTCATCTGTGTCACCGTTCGCGACCTCAACCGCAGCGTGGAGGTCGTCTCTCGTGGCGAATCGCAGTCCGCAGAAAAACGATTGCGACGCTGTGGTGCCGATCATGTCGTGATGGCGGCGGCGATCGGCGCAAAAAGGGCCACGCAATTGTTAGTGCATCCAACCGCCGAGAGTCTGTTGAAGTCGGATGATGCCACTCACCAGCTCAAAGACGAGTTGTCCACGATCGGATTGCAGATGGATGAGTTGTTGATCGGTCCCGCTTCCGTCTTGGTCGGGAAAAGTCTTCAAGACATCGAGGTGCGTGGCAATCGCGGCTTCCTCATTGTCGCGGTCCGTTCGGCCGACGAACATGTGGACATGAATCCGGTCGGCACCCGCAAATTATTGGCAGGTGACAAGGTGATCGTTGTCGGACACCGCGACGATCTTGCCGCCCTCTGTGCGGCTCACACGCTCAAGCGACAACAGATTACCTATCGCGGTGCGACGCTGTCTTAACGAGCAAGTCGACTTGCTCAATTGCCTTTTCGGTTTTGAGGAACCGGTATGCGCGTCGGATCGCGTACTGAGATGACAGCGTGATCTGAGAAATCACCGTCGTGCTTCCCAACCATTCAGTCCGCGTCCGGCTGGAGCGTACGGGACACGGCTTCTCGCTCGGTAGGCCAGCAGAGCCAATCGTAAAGAGAGCTGTTCCAGGGGGGATCGAAAGGGGCATTTCCCGATCCGGGCCGAAGCCTGACCCCTGAAACAGCCCCCTCATTCTAGCAAACCGGTCGTTAGTCGCTATGCGGGGTAACCCGCAAAAAACGCCGAGGTCGGCCAAAGAGGGACACGAGACATTTGATAGACGTGGTCAAAAAAATGTCCGTTTTTTTCCCGCCCCGATAGAGGGCTCTAGTGCGCCCGACACGCACGTTGCGGGCAGCATCTGAGTGTCGATGGGTCGTTTTATTCTGCGTTTTGCGGCTTCGGTGGTGACCGAGGATGAGCAACTCGTGAGCGGGACATCTGCATGTCCCCGCGATGTCTCGCCGTGTCATTGTCTGCATGAGATGAGCGGCGATCGATCATCCTTCCGTGTCGATGGCCCCACGACTTTGATCGGGATCAAACGTCTGCTCAGGATCGACTGAGAACGGAGGGACATTGCAACGCGGCAATCAAATGTGCAACGGAACTGCAGCCAACTCGCCCTCGTTTCGTCTACTCGCGCATGATCCCGAGGATTGTCTTTCGATCCAACGAGATTTTGGCACCGGGAACGCATTGTATGAGCAGATCGCGACCGTGCGACTCGGCGCCGAAGGTGAACGAGCCGAGTTTGAGTTCGATCGGTACAGCTATCACTACGGCCTCTTCGTTGACGACCAACCGGTAGGAACCATGACCGCCACGCGGCTCGCCGATGGGCAGATCGATTGTGCACATGCCTACCCGCCCGGCGTGTTGCGGACGTTTGCGGACGAGATCTATTCGACCTGCAAGTTTCGGATTCATCGCAGTCGCTGTTCGTCGATGAAGACTCTCCGCATGATGGTCCGCGCCGTTTGGCGAGATCAACTCAGCTTGGGTTCGCGATTGGTGCTGATCAACGCTGAGAAAAACCTGGTCCCCTTTTACCGACGCATGGGCTTCCATGTTATTGCCGGCTCCGATTTTGTTCACCCCGTTTTGGAGACTCAAAGTGTCGCTTTGATGATGTCTGCCGATCCGACACGCCGTTCTTTTTTCTCCGACCTGTTCGAAGACCTATGTGATCCGCTGTGGTTGGAAATCGTCTTGGAGCATTGCCATCAAAACGCAATCTCTTCCCCAACGTCGACCCAAGATCAAGCGAACGCAGTTTGGCCATCTCTCCCCTCGTCACCGCAAGGAATTATTAAATGACTGTCTATCAATGGAAGAACTACAATCAATACAAATCCGAGGCGAATCAAGTTCGCGACTACTATGATTCGGTTCATCGTTGTCACGAACTCGCACTCCAAGAATTGTCGGCCGAACCCTGCGAGGCGGCGTTGGATATCGCGTGCGGTCACGGTGAGTCGACCAAGATTTTGGAGACCTACGCGCATTCGATCGTCGGCGTCGATAGTTCGGACGATCTGATCGACATTGCAATCGCGCAAAACGAACACCCGCGAACCCAATATTACTGTTCGACGTTCGAAGACTTTGAGGCGGCCGAAGGCTCGTTTGATTTGGTGAGCGCGGCCTGGTATTGGAATCATGTGCATACCGAAGAAGGGCTGATCAGCGCGGCGAAGAAGATCAAGTCGCTGTTGCGTCCTGGTGGGTTCGTTTCCTTTGTCGTCCCGGGAGACGCCTTCACGTCACGTCGCATTCAGGACATCGCTCGCGAAGACTTTCAGTGGAATCAGGCATGGACGCACGAGCAGCCCGAGGCAACCGAGGGAGTGTTTGCCTACGACGATACGTGGATCCGCACGAAGATTTGGCAGCCGTTCTTTTTGCTGCGAACGTTCAGCCCGTGGTTTGATCTTTCAACTTGGGATGTGAAAGCAACGCTCGTGCGAGAAGGCCGATTGCCTAACTTGCGTTCCGAGCCACCGTTCGAAATTCTCTACGGGAAAGTTCGATGATTCGAGTCGGTGGTAGCCATTTCGATCTGGGCGCAAATCAGTTGTCCTACGCCGCCGGTTCGTCTTCACTGACGCCCGACGGGTTTCGCATCCTGGGCGAATCCGATCGCCAACGATTGCAGCAGTTGACCGGCGCTTTTCCGTCGTTGTTGGGATGGTTGAACCCGGATTCGCTGATCATCAGCGCCTACCCCGCCTCATTAGGGCTGCAGGGGATGGCGCCGTTTGTCGATACGTATTTGCACCCGCCGACCTTCATCCGAGCGATGCGGTTGGCGGCGTTGGATATGCGGCCAGTCGTCATGGCGGCGCAACCACTTCTGGGGGCCGAAATGATCTTGCAGACCATTGCGGCCGGATTGGAAATGCCCAAAGCGGTGTTGTGGGCGGTCGGTGGGTATTACCTGCCGCATTCACTCGAGTCGTTCATTGCAGAAGAACTCGCGGAGTGTGGATGTGATCTCGAGGTGCTGCATTGCTATGGCGTTGCCGAAATCGGGCATACCTGTTTCGCCGCGATGAACCGGTTCGAATCCGGCGAACCACGCTACCAATTGATCGCCGACGATGTCTTCACTTCGATCGAACGTGGTAGTGGACGACTGCAATTGAGACGTGAGGATCGCGTCCTGACGACCGAGGATCTGGCCGAGGTGGTTGATGGCGATTGGAAGATTCGAAACGGGAGCGAACGGATGTGTCCCGAGGTGTTCCGTGACTTGGAATCTTGGTCGCCGTCGGCGTGGCGACGACGAACCGGCTATCTACATGCCGACGCAAGAAGAACGGTGTACCAGCTCCGAGAGTCGGTGGATCCGAACGCGTCAACGCAGGAAATCCGATACCACCGCTTCTGGGAGCAATTCGGAGGCTCGGTGCAGTGCAAACCGCAATGGCACCGAGACCCGATCAAGCGATTCTCCTTTGCGAATCACCAAGAGAAGCAATCCGCGTCGGCTTGACGGCCGGCTGCATCGCACGCAGCAGTCGGGTGACGACGTGACGTGTTGCACTGACGCGCGAGGGCGTTTTGCAAAAACGTTTGAAGAGATGGGCGTAGTGGGTGGTCGTGGTCGCCTGCACGTAGGATCTGTCTGTCAGTTCACTGTCGTGGGCTGCGAAATGACAGATCGGGTACTGAAACTCCGGCATGACACTGCCGGAATCTTGGAATCCGATCGACAGCAAGCGTTTGAAGTTCAATGGACTCGCCCCGAAGGAAATCATTCGGAAATCCTCGGCGGTCGGATCAATCGACAACATCGCGATTTGGCAAAAGACGGAATAGCTCAGGCTCTCGGTGAACCGGTACCACGCCGGGTTACCCGTTCCACAAAACTCAACCGCCGAATCGAGAACGAGATTTTGGCTCTCGAATAAAATGTCATCTTCGCTCAGTTCCATGAACGAAATCTCACCACGATGGAATCGCTCGTAGGCTTCGTCGGTGACCGGCAGAACAACGCTCACACCACGGCGTTCTTCGCCATGAGATGCGAGCATTAGCGTCGCGGGGTTCTTTTCCCAAATTGAAAGGTAACGCTGTTCGTAGGAAAAATAGTGCTCGTTGAGCTTGTTGTCTGCCTCGAAAAAGAATGTCTCGTCTTCTTCTGGTTTGGTGTTCTGGAGGTGGACGATCCAGTTTTCCCGCATCTGGCCAATGACGGCTTGGGCATCCGCTTCGTCTCGGCAAAACGAATTATTGTCCGGACCAACCCTTTTGCGAATAAACCGAGACATCGACCATGGCAGTTTGTCGAAGTCGTCGTCGATAAGTGCATCGTCGTGGTAGCAGGCCGCGTCTGGGGACAGCCCCGCCGCTTTCGCGATTCGCTTGAGGGTCTTGGCGGAAACTTCGTCCTTACCGCCTTCAGCTAACTGCAGCGTGCGTACACCAACACCTGCGTTGAGAGCAAATTGAAGCTGCGATTGACCGAGTTTCTTTCTCGCTAGACGAATTTTGCTGCTGCCCCGAGGCATCGACGATCCATTTTTAAGAATTTGCGACAGGAAATAACCGTGGTTGCGCTTTTTTTGCGCACATCGTTTTCACGATACCATTAACTTTTCCGACCAGGGAGCCGGACGGCTTGAGACGGGTCGATCACACGTTCTCAAGACGTGTTTTTGACAACTCGGGGCATCTTCTCAACCGTTCGGTATCCCTGTTTTTTACCCAACCGAGGTCAACCGTCTAGCTGCAAACGCCCTCTCCACCGGAGGCTCATCCAATGTAATTGGACTTCGGGGGGATTGTGCAAAATGGGATGTTTAATCTAGCTGGACATTCGTACCAGGGCCATACACGGAGGTGACGTATGCGTATTCTGAGACGCATCACCGGTAATTGCTGTGCTGCAGCAACCACACGGTCGGTGGGGCACCGTCCACGATGGACGAGGGGCTGAGGGATCGTTTCATTGTCCATGACACGTAGCAAAAGGATTTGGCCGCTTCTGGATTTGCAGAGCATCGTGTCGACGAACTGATGTCGATCGTTTAGGAGGCTTCCTTCGATTCGGCGTCCCAGCACGATTCGGTGTCGACGCAGGCTCTCGTTCGTCGTGCCTCGATTGCCATGACTACCGATCGAACTTCCGTACTGAGACAGGCATTCTTATTCCTGGCAGGTGTCGAATCGGGAACTTCACCGAGTTGGCAGGGACCGGATGAGCCCGCCGCGCTGCGTGATCGCGTCGAGTGTCTGGCGATTCTTCTCGACGTCGTGCCAGATCGCTGCCGTGATGAAATTGACGCCATCGCGGCGTGCTGGTCAGAACAATTTGCTGCGGCCCAACCACCAACGGTCGAAGCATTGCGGTCGAGCGCCCGGGCCTATCTGCGGAAAAAGTTTGCCCGCCGATCGGCCGTCGAGGTGCACGCTGCGATCGCCCGGTTTCTTGGTGGCGAATCCTCCGCTGCTTCCTCTGCTAGCGAACACAAAACCCCCTCACGACTGTCGACCGATCTGTCGTTGAAACGACATCTTGAGGATGGGATCAAACGCTGGTTAGAACAGTTGTGTACGAGTCGTCGTTGGACCCATCTGCCTTCATCGGTCCCGGGTGAGTTGGCCGTGCCTCTTGAGCGGATGTACGTCGAACTTTTTGTCCGCGAAGAGATCGAGGGAGCCGATCCCAAATGTCCGCGACCAAGGGTGGCGGCGTCGACGGTCCTCTCGCGTACGTTTCGCCGGAGCGTTCTCATCGGAGGTCCGGGAAGCGGAAAGACGACGCTGATTCAATGGTTAGCAGCAGAAGTCACTCGCGGACGCGTTCGCGATTTCGATATCCCGATCGTGGTCGATCTCGGCGCGTATGCACTCGCTCTGGAGGAACATCCCGATCGTTCGATCTTTGAGTACTTCTTCAACACTCTTGACCAACCGAGGCTGGATGCCTCGCTTGCTGCCGAAGGTCTGCGAGAATTGGCGTCGGAGCAAACCCGGTGCGTGTTGTTACTCGATGGTTGGGATGAAGTCCCGGAATCTTTGCGTTCGATCATTGCTGAACGAATCGAGGACGAGTCGCGAAACTGTGTCACTCTCACCACTTCACGTCCGGCGGGATTGCCGCGACTTCTTTGCGGCGAGCGACAGGTCGGAGTCTATCGGTTAGACAGTTTAATGCCGGAAGAATCCGAAACGCTGATTGGCAATTTGCTGCGTAGTCGTTTTCCAGATCGATCGGTGCGGGCAATCATTGGCGTGCTCGAGTCGACATCGGAGCTGCGGGAGTTGACGACCAACCCGTATTTGCTAGCCATGTTGGTGATGTACTTGGCCGACCATGCCGATCATACGCAACGGATCAACATGGGGACCGTGCTGCAGCAAATTGTTGCCTGGATTCGCAAACGCGAGAATTCCAAACCGGGGACGTGCTCAACGATGTCGACGGAGCATGTCCGGGCGATCAGCCGGATGGCGTACGACACATGGTTTAAGTCGCGATCGGGTGGCGACATTTATTTCGGATGTGACCTGGAGTGGCGGGTCGAGAAGGTTGGCTTGACCGAAGCCCCGATTCTCCGAAGTCGATTTCTCAATCGCGCGGACACGGTCGTCGACGAGTATCGATTTCTACACAACTCATTTCAAAAGTTTTTTGTCGCATTGCATGTGATCGAAGAACTTAGCGAAACGGAGCAGGTCGCTTTTTTTGATCAATCGATTTTGTCGGCAAGTCAATTTGCGATTTTGCAATATGCCGCTGCGCTACCGGGGGCGTTCCGTGAAGTGTGTTACCGATCGGCGGAACGCTGGTTCGGGCAAGACGATCGCTATCATCAAGTTACTATCCGGCTGGCCCAAATTGCCATCGTGGCGGGATGGAAACATGATCAATCCCGCAGTCTCATCGCGGCAATCTGTGACCGTCTGTTGCGGGCGGTACTTCGTAGACCACCGTCGCCAATGCGAGTCAGGTTAATCAAAACTCTCGCTGACTTGGACGCCCACTTCCTGTTGCGAGCGGCGAGCGTCCGTCAAGACTTCGATGTGCCGACGCTACGGATGGTGGTGCGACACACGCCGTTCGATTTGGTGTGCGAATATGGGTTGAACGAATGGATTTCCGAGCACACGGATCGTTGTGATGATCTGTCCGGTGCGGATCATTGCTCGGCTGAAAATGCGAAAGCGTGTTCCCTATTGGCACCTCACGAGCGAGATCGCTTGCTCCGCCGAGTCGCATTGACCGATCCCTCTCATCCTGACATGTTGGCGTTGTTGAAGTCTTTAGAGGGACAGCCATTTTACTATGGTGCATCGGTCGTTGCATCAATCGCCTGTTTGGCCGATTTGGGATCTCGTGTACGCGCCGCCGCGATTGAGGCTCTTGTCTCGACCCCGGTGCGGGGACCAGTCGAATCGTTGGCAAACCTCGCTAATCTTCCGCAAAAGTCACTCGTTGCGAACGCTCTTTTGCGGTTGTCAGCGGATCGCTCGGTTTGGTTAGACCGCAAGTGGCTCGAAAGAATGATCGTCAAGGACGCCAATGTTCGCGACCGGAGGCTCGCATTGGAGGCGTATTGTCAGAACGTCTCAAGGCGGTCGTACGAAGAAATGCAACGCAAGCAGCGGTTTCTATCTCGATTGACGTTGAACGCGTTGCTACAGAGTGATCGTGTCACGTTGGACGCGATTGCGAGCGTGGTGCGAAGGCGTCCTCGGATCGGTACGGATTTTTTGGCTGATCCGTGTGTCATGGAGGAATTGATGCGGTACATGGAGCGGTTTATCAGACAAAAGAATCCGCCAGACGAAGAGTGTTTGGTATCCGCAATTTCGCTGTGCGGCGAAGGCTCATCGCCGTCGGATTTGTTGCAGTGGAAAACGCTTTTTGGAGAGCTGTTGTCGGCGTCTCGCGACGGTTCCGATCGGGTTTGGTCTCGGCACTTGGAGATGCTGGTCCAGCACCTGGGCGAACGTTTGGCGGTTTGGGACGCCAGCCAGTTGTTGCAACATGATTGTGAGTGCGATCGCGTTGCCGCGGTGTTGCAGTCCGCATCGCTCCGGTTCCAGTGGCTCGTCTTTGCCGATCACATCGTGAACGCGGAAGGAGTTCAGATTGCGAGTCGTGTAGGCGATCCGCTCTCGTCGGTACGGTTCTCGACACCGGAAGCGATTACCGAAATCGCGCAGCAACTCCCGCCACGGCAGCGAAGTGATTTCCTGAGTTATTGGCATGTGATTTCCGAAAGCGGAAACAGCCAAGATTTTTCTGACCGCGAAACAATTCATCGTGTGATTTGTACGGTGATGGAATCAGATCACGAAACGTCACTCGGCGAATCACTCTTCGCGTGTTACGGAAATCGAAAGCCACCTCGCTTTAGTACGTGGAAAAAGAATTTGACGCGGGTCGTTGAGCGGTATCGGCATGATCCCGAACTGCTCGCGCACCTACATCAGATCGGGCTTGGGACCAAAAAGGTAAAGCCTCGCTGAACATCGGAACGACCGTCCGCGGGGGCGTCATGCCGAGGGACGTCGATTGTTCTAGTGCTTTTTTTAGCGGAACGGCGCGAACCGTCCGGTCCCGCTTTACTGGACGGTTCGCGCCGTTCCTCTACGTTTGAAATCCCGCAGTGATTAAATCGACGTCCCATGAAAGGTGAGGTCGCTGGTGTGCTACAGTATCGGGCTGAATAGTCGAGCGACCACGGTACCGAATCGACCGTACCAAGGCTGCAAATGAGGGCCAGGTACCTTCGCGACCGTGGAAGAGGCGAAGTCTTTGCGAAGCATTTCGGCGACCTCACGAACGAAATCAGGCTGATCGATGGCCACCATCATCTCAAAGTTCAGATACAGAGAACGGTTGTCGAGATTGGTTGAACCGATAATCGCAAGCTTGTCGTCTACTAAAACACATTTTTGGTGCAAGAAACCATCGGTATAGCGATGGACCTCAATGCCGAGCGATTTCAGTTCCGCTTCGTAATAAAAGCCCGCAAGGTAGACGAGCCATAGGTCGGCCTGATTAGGGATTAGCAACCGAACGTCGACGCCCTTGGCACGCGCCATGGAGAGTGCGGTGACCGTGCTTTCATCCGGGACGAGGTACGGCGTACTGATCCACAAACGTTCCGTGGCCGCATTGGCTGCGGCGGCGAACATCATTGTCGCGCGGGCACGATTATCAGCAGGCCCGGTAGCGCAGATGGCAGAATAGCTGGTTGACTCGGTTGTTGAATTGTCGCTTTTGGGATCGCGATCTTGCCACTTTGCCTCGGGGAGCCCGTGACGTTTGGCCCAGTAATAGTCCGCCGCAAAAACGGCTTGGATTTTTCTCACCAAAGGGCCTTGTATGGCGATGGCAGTGTCACGCCACCGTGTTACCCAGTCATGATTGCCGAGGTATTCGTCACCGATATTCAATCCACCTGTCACGGCACGTTGCCCGTCAACGACGAGCAATTTTCGGTGGTTTCGAAAATTCAGTTGAAACCGATTCACCCATCCCTGTCGGGTGTTGAATGGTATCGCGTCGACGCCAGCTTCAGTAAGTCGACGGATGTAAGAAGCAGACAGTCCTATACACCCGACCTCGTCATAGAGCAGGCGAACGACCTTTCCCGATTCGGCTTGGGCGATCAGTGCGTCTGCAAAACGATTGCCAAACTTATCATCGCGGATGATATAGAATTCGGCATAGATATAGTGCTCTGCGGATGCAATCTGTTCTAGCAAGGCATCCAAGAATTGTTGACCGTCGACCAGCAAGCTGAACTGATTGTTCGTGCTGATCGGAGTATCCAGGACATCGGCAACTTGTTCGAGCGGCGAGACGAGCGATGTGGTCCTCGTGTCCACCGGTGTTAACAGTTCCTGCTCGATACTGCTGAGCGATTCCCGGTGTTGGCGTCCGACGCTGCGAACGGCTTCACGATAACCGGCAAATCGATTGCGAGCCAAAATCCAGTAGGCGGGCACGAAGGCATACGGCAACGTGAGCAAACCAACCGTCCACGCGACCGCCGCTTGGCTCGTTCGCACGTTCCGGATTGCGTGCAGTGCAGATAATGCTGCGAACAATTGCAACAGGACGAACAGGGCGGGAAGGAGGAGTCCCCAACCGTTCGCAAGAGCTTGACTCAAAAAAGGCGTCATCGATTGCCGGGTGAATGCGAATTACAAAGGTGTCACGGGGCATCGTGCTGAGGTGTCATGCCCGCTCGTGACGCGGTTGATCTCAGAAATGCAATGTTAATATTACTCGTCAGCGAGCCGCTGATCGACCAACGCATCGGGGGATCAGATCGTCCAAGTTGCCGCCTTGTTCAATCAAGTTCAATCGCGAGAAGTTCACCTTGCGTGGGCGAAACGTTTCGGCGGCAATAGATTGTTCCATTTGATAGCGCCGGGAGTGCTCGGTAGGTGCCTTCCGGCAGATCCGTTTTCGCGAGCGAGCGGAACTCTTTTGGGTCGGCGGCAAAGAGTTCGAGTTGACCACTCACACGCTGAGCCAAGACTCGGTCGCCGACGCCGATCAGATGAGCGGTTTGGAAATCCGGGCGTCGCCAAGCGACTTCTCCATCGGACCATCGCACGCACAGCAATTCGCCGGTTCCAAAGTCTTCGCGACCGGTGATCGCGTAGAGCCACTGGTCGATTAGGACAGGCGTGGCGTATTGGCTACTGATCACGTCGCCCTCCCTCCACAGATTTCTGGGCGGGTTCGATGTCATGTCTAGCATTCGGCATCCGACGCCGTAGGACGCGGTCACAAAGAGTTTTTCACTGTCAACGAGCGGCGTGGCTGCATTGACGGTTGGCCCACGTTGTCCGAAAGGAAACTCACTGAGTACGTTGCCCGTCTCAGGATCGATCATGACGGTTTGCAAGCGAAGTACCGCGATGACGCGTGTTTGACCGTCGATCTGCATCGTGACCGGTGACGCATACGACGCCTCTTGGTCGACGGTGGCCCAACGCGTTTTCCCATCAGCGATATTCACCGCGACCAGTCCTGACCGGTCGCTACCACCCACGGGGACGATCAATGCCGAGCCAACGAGGAGCGGGGTACTACCGACTCCAAAGTATCCGTCCTCGGCATCGTAGTCGGTTCGCAATTGCCGAGACCACTGTGTTTTGCCATCGGCAATCGCGACGGCACTTAGGTCACCGGCGGCTCCGTAAACAAACACTTGTTCGCCGCCAACCAGGGGAACACAACGTGGGCCCCGATCGGCATCCACCCCTCCCCGATAGACGGCAGGGAATTTTGCTTGCCACAGCAGGTGTCCGTCCTCGGTGGACAAACAGTCGAGCAACTCTTGGTCGTCGGCGCGATACCAGAGGAAGACTTTCCCATCGGAAACCGCCACGCCAGCGTAGCCTGCACCGCAGGGAACCCGCCATTTGATCGGAGGCGTCGTCGTCCATGGTGACACGCTTTCGTCCACCGCCTGCCCGTCACGTCCAGGGCCAAGGATCTGTGGCCAGTCACCCGCAAGGGCTTCGCGGGCAAACGGCACGACCGATGAAAGTGCGGTCCCGATCAAGATCAAACGGAATATTGTTGATGGAGCGTTTCGCAATAAACTCATTCCGGGACGCCAGTGTGGGGAAGCTATTGAGTGGGGGCGCATTGTAGCACCCTTGGAAGCCAACTCAGCATAGTACTGGCGTTTCGCGGAATTCACACCGAATTGGAACGAAGCCCCGTGTGCGAAGGTACAGGCATGCAACAATTTGCCGACTTGACTTGTCACACGCCCCGTCTCTCGCCGCGGGGCGCATGCTGCCTTACCGACTACGGTTCACTTGCTGTGTGTCAGCAATTGCACAGATGTAATTGTCGTTCCATTTTGTGATTGGATCGTTATTTGATTGCTGTTCTGAAGCAATGAAGGAGGAACGGATGCGTCCAGCGGTGCGAAGAATTCAGAAAACTCGTTCGCATCGCCGGTTTCAACGGGAATTGGGGTTCCGTTGAAGTTCACGACCAGTGGCTCCTTCACACCGCCCTGACGATGAACGCCGATGATGAGGCGGGCATGCTGGACAGTTTCAGCGTTGTCCGTGTTGACGATGAATGACTTGTCGCCGCCATCGCTTTTGACGGCAGTATTCGTCGCGTACCAGCGATCCTGTCGCAATACTCCCGCCGGTGCGAACGGTTTGTTGGCAACCAGTCGGATGACGGTTGTTTCATTAACGTCGACGGGAATGGCGGTCGCATCGACGGTGTGTTCCGGCTCAAAAACAACCTCGCCCTTGTGGTAGTTCAATCGCGTCTGAGTGGCTTTGCCGATCCCCAGTCGTGAGGACACCTCGGAGAGATCGACAGCGATCTGACGGCCGCCCATGTTCGTTACCGCGATCGAGATTCGATTCCCGTCATGCACCGCAACCACGTCGAGCCACTCTTGATCGAATGCAACCGGCAAACGTCTGCCGTCAAAGTCACGCCAGAGTTCGAAATAGTTTGCGATCGTGGTGGGTTCGAAATCATCGATAGTCTTGTGTTTCTTGCGATCCGACTTCGGCGTGAAAGCCGCGTCACCGCTGTATGGGTTCCACGACATGTGCAGGAATACGAACGGCACGAACAGGTCGATCTGATCAGGACGCTGCATGGACTTAGTCAGGTAAGCGTTCCAGGCAAGCAGACGCAGCCAATTGTCTGAAGGCTGTCGACCGTTTTGCAGAGATCCGCACTCGGTAATCAGGATCGGAAGAACGTTGTCTGCTTTGTGCATGTGGGCACGCAGCATGTCGAGGATCGCTTCGTATCTCCCAAGCAAGTAGTTGGAATAGCCCTGACCACGACGCTCATGGGCCCCGAGCATCAATGCATTTTCGTAGAAGTGATGCGAGAAAAAATCGATATGCCCACGAGTCTCTTCGATGAAGCGAGCTTGATTTCGATAGAGGTCAAAATCTTTGATTTGTACTTGCATGTAAGCCGACGATGGACCGCCAACTTTCACTTCTGAGGCCCGCTGGTGCACCGCATCGGCAACGCGGTTGTGAAAGTCCGCGAGCAAACCCCAACCATCGATTCCCTGATTTTCTTTCCAGTGATGAGCCCACTCGGACTGCACACTGCTCTCGTTTTTGACCTCCCACCATTCGGAGGTGAATCCACCGTCGTTGATTTGATCCTCGACATAAGCTGCGGCAAGTTCAGCGGCGTCGTCGAAATACTCCGGCTTGGGTGTTCCACGACCGACCAACGGCACCGACAAGAAATCGGGCCAATCGTTGAAACAATACGCGAATGGAATTTTCTTGAACTCCGGGATGGTGTTTCGGTGCCTCACACCCGCGTCGTATTGGTCGAAGAAGGACAAGTCAGCGGCGCCGGGCTTATCCGCTCGCTCTTTCAGTGGTTCCCAGTTTCCCCAGGCGCGCGTGATGCCGGGATTAAATTTAAAAGCGCCACGACCGGGATAGAAATTTCGCTCCAACGCCCAACGTTCAAATGACTGATCGACGACGCCCGGCGTTTCGTGCATACGGAACCAACGCTCTCGCTGCAACTGCGACGATCCTCCGATTGACAGTTCATTGTTAGTGTCGATGTTGATTTCAACCCGCTCGCGTGGGAACTCCGAGCCGAGGTCGCGATACGGAATGGTGTCGAACTCGGGCGGTATTTGTTTTTGGGCAATGAATACCAGGTCGTCGATCCGACAGGTGGCCTCTTCGTCTTTCATTAGAAAGCGAATCTTCATGCGATCCGGTGGCACGTCGCTCAGCGGAATGGAAGGCATTTGGACTCGGTAAAAATCCGTGACCTGCTGGCTGCGAGGTGGAGATTTGTCAGGTGAGAATGGAAAAACGTGAACTTCTTTAATGCGATCAAGGTGGTTGCCGTGAAACGCGAAATGGCGAAACAACCCAGCAACCCGCTCGGTACCTTTGGGGAGTAAGACCTCATCCCCGTGCCGGATCTCCCTTGTTTCCGCCATGACCGTGACTTCTTTTAAGCCGTGATCTCGTCCAGACCCGACGAATTTAGTTTCGCGTCCAGCGACGAAAGAGTCAAACAGGTAGTCATGGATCGCCTTTTGATCCTGACCTTCTTTGCTGAGTGTTTGAGCGAAGCTGTGATTTGAATAGCTGCCCGCCATGGTGACGGAAAAGAATAGCAATGTGAGTCGGATGAAGAATTGCATTGGAACTTAACTGAATAAAAGGTGTGGGGAGTAGCTGGGTAGTGCCACTGTTGACGTAGCTCGGTCTCTTGGGATGTCGATTGTTTTAGTGCGGGATTTCAAATGTAGCGGAACGGCGCGAGCCGTCCGGTGAGTGGACCGGACGGCTTGCGCCGTACCGCTAAAAAGAGCACTAAAACAATCCACGTCCGTCGAGACCAAAAACTTTGCGGGCGATGGTCTATGACCTCCAGTGAGGAATGCCTGTTAAGCAGGTCTGCAGGAATCATCTGGCGAAACTGCCGCGAACTGTAGGCCGGACCGAGGCTTTGCGAGTTCCGGCATTCACTTGCTCAGTCGTGTCGGAACTGCGTCGCTTAGGCTCCTTGGTCCGGCCTACGCCGAA
>NZ_JAMQBK010000078.1 GCF_023701485.1 Aporhodopirellula aestuarii | reverse complement strand
ACGGAAAAAGTCGAGCTTAGGATTGACGGCGTTTCGTCCTCCGAGTTCGGTGTGCTTGTGAATTTTGCTCTGTCCGGCTGTCAGCGAACGCTGTTGTCCACTTGATCGAGGACGTACAGCCACGGCAGAATGCTCGCTGCACCGCCGGCGGCAGAGCCTAGTCGTTTGCCTGGTCGCCACCATGCGAACCTGCTTTGCGCGTTGTCGATGCGGTCGCGGATGGGGCACGGTTCCAGTGGCGATAGTTCATCCATGGGGCGAAGGCGTCTTCCGCTGCATGCACTCCTTTGGGTTGGGGGGCGTCTTTGGGCGTCGAACGCTTTTGTAGATCGCATGGCTGGCAATCCATGGCCGTAACGGGAACCTGTTGATTTCGACGCCGGTGCATATTCGATCTACTCCCTGGCAGGCGACGCGGGGGCCTTAGTGGTCTCGCTGCTGATCGAAGAAAGAAATGCTTGCCGCTGAGGGCATGCGTGGGTTTCGCGGTCGAAGTCGACTTGATGCGGATGCGAAGACGTTTGTTCGATGGGGGCTCGTTTTCCCGATGCATTCTTTCGACGGGGCGTGTGAATCGAGGGGCTCGAAGGAGCAGGAGTGTTCTGATTCCTATAATCGTTAAGGGGGACGCATTCGTGGGGGGGCTGGTGCCGCGATTTCTGGACCACTGCAAATCGTCCAACTAAGCTCGGGGTTGGTTTGCACTATCGAATCCAGTTTCGCCTTTTCGAAGGTGTGGTTCTTTCAGGGGAGTTCGCTCGTATGGCTGCTGCATCGTTTTCTCGTCGCCAATGGCTCGCGGCATCTGGCGGCACGATGGCTGCAGCTTTGCTGAACCCAAACGGAGCGTTTGCACAAACCGGATCTGCCGTCTCCGACTCAGCCGCTACTGAAAACTCGCACGAGCCGACGTACAGCGAATCGAAATCATTCGATTGGCAATTCGGGATGACGCTCCGCACGCCGGTCACCTTTACCAACGGTTTGGCGACTTTTCCGATTCCGATGGATTGGCCGGAACAGACCGTCACGATCGGGACTCGCGATGTTTCGCAGCAAGTTTCCCACCTCCAGGTTCGCGACCTGCCCGGCGGCGCCCGCCAAGTTGTGGTGGGCATCGCGCGGATGACCGCCAACAGTTCGCTCAACGTGCTGCTCAACTACCGAATCGAAAAACGAAACATCATCGCACCGACCGACACCGGGTCATTGGTGATCCCCACGCGTGCTCCCCGCGAGATGCGATCCTATTTGGGCACCAGTCCGATGATCGACTCGACTCACACGCTGATTCGCAGCCTCTCGCGGCAACTCGCCAGCGAAGCCGAAGGTGACGAGTCCGCATGGCAGACCGTTCGCCGCATCTACGACTGTGTTCGCGAAAAGGTCGCCTACACCGAAGGCCCGATTCGCAATGCGTCGGAAGCATTGAAAGACGGCAAGGGTGACTGCGAAGACATGACGAGCTTGTTCGTCGCGCTTTGTCGCAACGCACAGATTCCCGCAAGAATGGTGTGGATTCCCGGACACTGTTATCCGGAATTCTATCTCGAACGCGATGGCGGCGGGAACGACTCAGGATGCTGGTATCCCTGCCAGGCGGCAGGGACGGAGCAATTCGGCGAGATGCAAGAAGAGCGCCCGATTCTGCAAAAGGGCGATCGATTCAAAGTTCCTGAACAGCGTCAGATCGTTCGCTACGTGAGCGAGTTTTTTCGCTGCGATCGACTCGGCAAAGGTTCACCACGAATCGATTTCGTGCGTGAACTAAAGTCCTGAGTTCGCGATCGGGCGGACTCGGATATCGCGCCAACGGACTTCGTAAGTTTCCGTTTTCTTGCCGATCCCGTGGACTTGCAGACCGATGAATCCTTCGCTCGCCGATTCGGGGTCGACGATATCCGCGATCTTGGTATCGCCGATCCAAGTTTGGATGCGGTCGCCGATCGCACGCACGCGGTAGCGGTTGAACGTTCCGTTTTGATAGGCGTCCTTGATCGGTTGCTCTTTCGTGATCCATCCCCGACCGGTGGCTTCGCCATAGACGTAACCTGATTCGCCGGGTGACGATTCGATTTCGACTTGCGGGCCATAAACGCGACCGCTGTCGTCACGCGTTTTGGAACGGATTTGCACACCGCTGTTGAGTCCTTCGTCGACGTTAACTTCGAACGTCAATTCGAAATCGCGGAAGGTCCGGTCGGTACAGAGAAACGAATTGGGGCTCCCGGTGGCGGTCTTGCCGACGATCACTCCGTCTTCGACACGGTACGACGCGGTTCCGTTTTTCTGTGTCCATCCGACCAGCGATTCGCCATCGAACAGCGATTGCCATCCTTCGCCGTCAAGTGCGGGGGGCGTTTCGAGTGAAGCGGCTTTGTCGGATGTGGAGGCCTTGGGCTGTGCTTCGGCAGCAGCGGCGTTTGCCGGTTCGCCCGAGGCAGCCTCTTTTGATGTCAAAACGCTGCCGTCGACGGCTGGCAGATCGACTTTGCCGTCGGCAGCCCAATCGGTACCGCGGCGAAGCGTGGTTTGAAACGCGAGCCCATTCATGGCGGCAACGTCGTGGCCGAGCGTGGTGTGGAAGATGCGTCCTTCGCCAAATCGAATCGTCATCAGGATCGGTTCATGTTCGCCGGTGCCGCGAGTCGCCGGATCGCTGTACGCGGTCGCGAGCACGTCCATGTTTTCAGCGGGGCCGCGAAGTCGTCCGTACAACTCGTCTGCGACTTGCATGAATGAACGTGGTAAGCCTTTTGTGATTGGATGTTCCGCATCGCGAACGACGATTTGGAACGGGACGCGGCGGCCATGTGTCCCGCCGCCTCCCTTGGACATGTCACGAGTGAACTTTTGTAGGTCTTCTTTCCAGCGAACGTACGGGCCGTCTTTTTCGTTGCGTCCGCCCCATCCGCCGACTCCGATCATGCGGTTGTAGGCGTCCCAAGCAGGGAACGAATTGTCGGCGGCGTGGACGCTGACGAATCCGCCACCGCCAGCCATGTATTCTTCGAATGCTTTCTGCGTCTGGTCGCCCCACGATTCGCCGTTGTAATTAGAGACGACGACGTCGTAGTCAGAGAATGCTGGCGAGAATTCGGAAAAATCACCACCTTTGCCGGGTGATGTCGCCACCGTCACTTCACCGAATCCGCCTGATTCGAGAATTTCGACGATCAACGGAGTGGTCTCTTTCCACTTGTGGTTGTTCTGCCCATCGATAAGCAGGATCTTCAGCGGCGAGGCATTGTCAGCGGCATCAACCCGTGCCGTTGAAATCGGAGTGAAGCCTCCGAAAAACGCGAGTCCTAAAAACAAGAAAGCAAACCAGGACGGGAGAAACTTGGTGTGACGCATTGGGTGGAGACCACTCTTGGGGACAGGAAATCGGGCAGGCAAGTGAGATGCCCAACAGCAACTGAGAACCCGCCAATCTAGCAGAAACACCTCGAACGAAAAAAGCGACATGCCGCCTCGACCGTTTTTTTCCGGTGCGAGGGGCATGTCGCTTGATGCATTCTCCATGCGTGTTGTTCAACCGGCCGGTATTTGGCCGGGGTGAACATTACCGCAGTGGCAGTGAGAATTCGTTGCCGCCGGGGCCGCTGCGACGCGTGATACGCTCGTTTTGCGGTGCCAGGTAGTGTGTCGCTTCTTCGGCGACCAACACCGTGTCGCCGCTGCGGACTTCCGTGCGGAAGCGATGGTGTCCACCTGTTTCCGCTCGTGCGACGATCGTCATGCGAACTTCTTGTCCAGGCTCGATGCGTGAGATCGGATCGATCAAAACTTGACCGGTGATCACCTTGCCGACATGTCCGCTGATCTGTTTCGGTTCAATACCATGACTGAACTGAGCGACCGCTTTGACGTCGAAGGCGGGCTTGCTGCCGCGGTTGCGAATCACGATTTGGTAGGAAACGTCTTCACCGATCGGAGCGGGTGCGGATGGGTCAACGACCGACAGCACGAGGTCAGCGATCGCTTCGACGTTGGTGTCCAAGCTCACGTTGGTTTGTCCAGCCGCGCTGCCTTTGCAGTCGAACGCGAACTGATGCGTTCCGGTGGAATCCATGCGGCATTGGAATTGATACTTGCGAACCGAACCGGGCGACAGCGAAGCGATCTTCCAACGCAATTGGTTGTCGATCATCGTCGCACCTTCCATACCACCCAGATAGGAGACGCCCATCGGCAGTTGCAGGTTGGCGATCACATCTTCGCTCGCGGTGGTACCGTGGTTGGTTAATTCCAACTGGTACAACGCTTCGGCACCTTGGTACTTGGCTTCAGGGCCACTCAAGATCGCTTCGAGGTCGGCGGCGAGCACGCGAACGTTCTTGCCGGCTTCGGCCCGCAGTTCGAGGTCACCGACGGCGAGACCGTGGATCTTTAATTCACCGAGGTCTTGAGCGGTCAGCTCGACTTCGAATTGAGCTTCCTTGCCCGCTGGGATGTCGCCGATGCGTTGGCTTTGCGGCGAGCTCGATTCAGGGCTCAGCGTGAAGACCACTGCCGGTGCGATTCCGTCGCCGGGGTTAAGCACGCGGATTTGGTAGGTCTTCGATTGACCATAGATGACTTCATCGGGGCCGTCGATCGTCAACGCGAGTTGTGGCTCTTGGACCGTCACTTGCACGACTTTCTTTTGCGGTGCGAGTGTCCAGTCGACGTCGAGATCATGCGTTCCCGAGCGAGCGGCTTTCAACCGAACGTACATCGTTTCGCTTTGACCGGCGGGGAGTGTTTCGATCCGCCAGTCCAAGTTTCGGATTTGTTCTTCGGTGGCCGCTTGCACGTCACCGCGGGTGACCTGTTGTCCAACAACATCGGCCCAATCGGGGATATGTGCACGGACAACCAAACCTTCGGCGTCGACCGAACCACGGTTCTCGACACGAATTTCATAGGGATGCGTTTGGCGAATCATGACGCGGCGTGGGCCAGCGGTCAGGATGCGGATCACGGGCAATTCCATTTCGGTCATGTTCGAATTAGGCATGACGTTGATCGCCGGAGTTTGCGGCGTGGTCATCGCGTTAGCGGTCGGAGCAGGAGTTCCGAGTTGGTTTCGCATCGCATTAGGATGCTGTTGTGCGACCGTCGACTGCGTGGCCATCGGTGGGCCGAACGAGTTGCTGCCTTGACCAAAACCGGCACTGCGATAGTTCGGTGTGGTGGGGCTGGTCATCGTTGGATTGCGAGGTGCAAACGCATCGTGGTGTGCCATGAACTGGGAGTCGTGCTGTGCCCGCATGGCTTCAGGTGATTCGTTTTCGACTTCGATTGGCAAGCGATCACTGATCGGGTGCAGAGCCACACCGTTAGGATTGGTGCTGGCCAAGGCGCCGGCTGAACGCCCACCGTCTTGGTTGTTCCCGAACGTGTTCATCCGGTTGTACTGCGGCTGAGGTGCTGCTGCGGCTTGGGTACTTGGTGCTTGCGGGCGGCTCGATGCCGAGTGCACGCTTGTTTCGCCGGGCAAGCTCATGCCAGCCGAATTGTCGGCGGCAGTCGTCGGTGTTCCGAGCGATGCCGGTGGGTTGATCGAAGCGATGTTGGCTTGACGTGCTTCACCGAGTGTAATCGAGGAGATCTGCGTCTTGGGTACGGCAGGTGCGGTGGGGGCCACAGGTGCGGGTGCCGCAGGAACTGTAGCGGCGACCGTTTCTTTGGCGACCTTTTCTTCGACGACGGCTGGGCTGGCAGCAATCGCTGGTTTCTGCTCCGGTGCAGCGGCGGGTTTCTCGGCGGCCGGCTTCTCAGCGACTGGGGCAGGCGCAGTTGCAGCCACGCGAGGAGCGACTTGCGCGACTTCGCGGCTGGCAACGCGAGGAGCTTTGGCTTCCGGCGTTTCGACTTTCTTCGGAGCCGCTTCTGGGGTCGAAGCGCGACGTGAAGAACCACTTTCGCTCTTCGCGACGGATTCCTTAGCCGGTACGGCTTCGGTTTTCGTTTCCGATTTGGCTGGAGCCGCTGGAAGCGTTGGTGTGGTGTTCTTGACGATCTTGCGGCTTACCCGCGGGACCAGCTCGACGTTATCAGGCGTGGTGTTGAGAACCCGCGGCGTCACGCTCTTGACCAACTCGGGAGTGTTCGCGTCGATGCGAGTCGGTTCCGAAGTGGTGGGCTGAACGCTAATCGGGCGACGGCTGCTACGCGAAGCCGACAGCGGGGCGGGACGGCTGCTGCTGGTGCTTTGTGCCGTATCGGTGCTGCTCAGCTTGCGAGGCGTCGTTTGGGTGATCGGTTGTGGTGTTGGCACCGATGTGCGGGTGCTGCGGGCAACGTCAGCGCTCGAGGCAGGTGTGCGTTGAGGCTGAGCGAGTTGGCGACTGCTGGCGCCAGGGTCGCGAATCGGCGCCGGTTGGCTCGCAGCAGTGCGTCCGCCGTTGGGATCGTGGTATGGAATACCGCTCCAATCGACGTTCCGATCGTTCGGTACGGGTGTTGCGTGACGATACGGCTCGTCGCTCTTGCTGCTGCTGGAGCTGCTGCTCGACGAGCCGCCACCGAACAGGTTGCCTAGCAATCCGCCGGCGCGGGCGTAGTTGGAATTGCCCGACCGGCGGGTGGTGGACAATTGCTTGCCGACGACCTGCTGAATCTGGGACGAGTTCTCAAAAGTTTGAGCGGAGGCGACGCTCGCGTTTCCCAAACCGACAGAGCTGGTTACGACCGCGGCTGCGAGCAACGCGGCCATACCGCGTGATCGCCTGGGCGGGCTCAAATAAGACAAAAGGGCGTTGCGGTTCATTAGATTCTCGCCTCGAGGCACGAAAGGGGTGTTCCATCGTGATATCGGCCGAATCGGTCGTCCTTTTTGAATCAATCTTGCGGACTGTACGGATTTGACAAAGAAACCTGGTTGTGACGGCAATGAAAGTCAGGCATAACCACGACCGTGCAGCCGTTTGACGGCCGTTCTCGCCGATCTCGACAGCCCGCTGCCCGTTTGACTTTTCAAAATCACGCCTTCCCTCGAACGCCAAATGTCTCGACGCGAAAAAATCGAAGCGATGCTCCTGGACGATCCCACCGACACGTTCCTGCGTTATTCGCTGGCGATGGAACACCGTAGCGAAGGAAACCACGAGAAGAGTTTGGAGAAATTGGGCGAGCTAACGCGTGACTCCGAGCCGTACGTGCCCGCCTTTTTCATGGCCGGACAACAACTCGTCGAATTGGGGCGAATCAACGAAGCCCGCACGATGTTGCGGGATGGGATCGACGAAGCCCGCCGGCAAGGCAATTCACACGCGGCGGCGGAGATGAGCGAATTGCTGGCGTCGCTGGGCAGCCGGGGCGAATCAGCCGACAACGGTGTGGACGAAGACGACGATCTTTGAAAACAACCGCCTCTCACCATCATTCGACCACCGCCATCGTTATACGACTGGTCGAATTCAGCGAGACGAGTCTCGTGGTCACGTTGCTGACTCGCGATCTAGGACGCATTTCGGCGCTCGCCAAAGGTGCCCGGCGGCTCAAGGGGCCGTTCGAAGGTTCTTTGGACCTGCTGTCTGTATGTCGGATCACGCTGATCGCGAAGGCCGGTGACACGCTCGATTTGCTGACGGAATCCAAGCTTCGGAGACGATTTCGAGCGGGTGAACGATCTTTGGCCCGAACTTATGCGGGATACTATGTCGCCGAAACGCTCAGGTGGTGGCTCGACGATGATGAGAAGCACGAAGAACTGTTCGATTTGACCCTGGCGACCTTGGGGCTGATCGATGGTGACGGACCGATCGCCGAAACGTTGTTGGCATACGATTGTCAATGTCTGCGTTTGCTCGGACACGCACCGGCGACGCGAGCCTGTACGGTTTGCGGCGTGAAACTCGACGCATTCGATCCGTCCTCCGGTGCGGCAAGTCATCGCCGATCGCGGAGAAAACCAAAGATCGCGTTCTCGCTCGATGGTGGAGGCGTCGTCTGTGAAACTTGCCGAGTCCGACAATCGTCTCTCGTTTTGGTTTCGACAGCGACTCTCGAATGTCTCGATGGTTTGCTACAGCCTCTCGGGCACTCTGCCGATGAAAGTGATAACAGCGATTCTACGGGCCGACCGATTGAGAAAGAAACGGTTTTTCCGCTTGGTTCGCTGTTGCCACGGGTGAGCGAAACTTCGTATCCCGAACTGCGTGGTTTAATCAGTCGGTATATGCAAACCTTGCTCGGTCGATCTCTCCGAATGCAAGCCTTCCTCCCAGCGTCGATTCGCGGGCGGTAGGAACACGCGTGCTGACGACTCGACAATGATGATGGAACATCGATGCCTGACCCCAATAACATCCCAGCGACGACCGCGACGTTTCTCAGCATTCCAGCTCCGAGGACCGGCGTTCGAATCCTCACCGTATGTTTAACCGGGCTGCTTGCGGTGGTGTCGTTGTCCTCAATGCACGCCCAAGAGAGTGACGACTCGTTGTGGGAGTCCACCCAAAAGACCGCCGATCGATTCGGCCGATTTATCACCGGGCGTGAACAGCCCGATGCGGCGAAGGCTCGTGATTTGTATCAGGAAGCAGACGGGATCTTTCGAGCTGCCGCGAACGAAGTCAAAACGGTTGCCCGTGACGGTGAAGCCGAGGGGCTCGAGAAAGCCGAATTCGCCCGGGCTGCAAAACTCTTTGCTCGCGCCGCTGATGCCGAGCCAGGTTCCGCGCTCTCGCAAGACGCCATGTTCATGCAAGCGGAAAGTCTGTTCTTTGCAGATAAACTGGTGGCGGCGACGGACGTTTATCAAAAACTACAAAAAGAATATCCCCGCAACCGTCACAACGACCGGGTAGCCGCCCGTCTGTTTGAGATCACGCAGTATTGGATCGACACCGAAAAAGCAAACACGCGTAGCTGGTGGTCGATCAATTTGTTCGATCCGACCCGGCCACGGCTCGACGTGGATGGGCACGCGATCCGCGTGCTCGACCAAATCCGTTACGACGATCCGACCGGACGATTGGCTGACGACGCGACAATGGCCGCGGCTGCAGAATACATTCGTCAAGGCAATTACGAGATGGCCGATGAGTTCCTCACCGACCTTCGCGAAACATTCCCCGACAGCGAACACTTCTTCGTCGCTCATTTGTTGGGCATCCGGGCGAAACTCGAGGTCTACGCAGGCCCGCAATACAGCGGATTGATGCTCGAGGAGGCCGAAAAACTGGTCAACCAGACTCGCCAACGTTTTCCTGACAAGATGCGAGAGCAAGAAACCGCCGACATGATCGCTCGGGCGTCCGCCGAAGTGGCCTACCGCCGCAGCGAACACTTGTACGCTCGGGCACAATACCGAGAGAAGAAAGGCGAGAACCGCGCCGCCTCGGAGTACTACCAAAAAATCCTCGACGACTATCCGAGCACGCCGATCGCCGACAAGGCTCGTGAACGTCTCGAAAAAACAACCACTCGCCCGCCCATTCCACAGCAACGATTGGGCTGGCTCAAGGCCGTGTTCCCCGATTCTCGCCGTTCACCACCCTTGGTGACCAAGTTCGAATCGCAGTCCGGTGACGACAATGGAACGATGCTCCGGTGAACCTCATAGAGATTGCTCACTTGGCGACTGCAAAATGGGGTTCGAGATCGATCGCGATCGTGTTGCTTGTTCTCACGGTCGTCGTCGGTTGTGCGCCGTACCAGTTCGGGAACGCAGCTTTGTTTCCGCCCGGTATCCAAACCGTCCACGTCCCCGTGGTCCGCGACGCGACCTTCCGCCACGACTTGGGGCTGCGTCTGACCGAAGCGTTGATTCGCGAAATCGAATTGCGAACGCCGTATAAAGTGACCGCGGATCCGTTTGCCGACACGACGTTGAAGTGCGAAATCATCGGGGAAACCAAACGCGTCCTTACGGAAACCGACGCCGACTACCCTCGGGCCCTCGATGCGGCGATTCAAGTCCGTGCGTCGTGGTCTGACCGTGCCGGGCGGTTACTGCTCAATAACTCGGTGGTGCCGACCGACGACCTGACGATCCTGTTCAGCCAAGACGAGCGGTTTGTCCCCGAGGCGGGCCAAAGCGTTGACATGGCGATGCAACAAGCGATCGAAGATCTCGCAGGACGCATCGTCAGCCAGATGGAAATACGCTGGTAGCACGCGTTTGGCACAGTCGCGATTTTGGCTCGGTGCTATTTCTGTTTGTATTGAGACTGTTGATCGAGTTCAACTTTTTCGAACACATCCGATTCCGGCGACGTTGATCTCGCCGATGAAGCTCGGACAAAAGAACCCGAGCATCGTCCCGCTGACATTCCCGCGGTCAATGCATTGAACCGCGAGTCGCTCTGTGTCTAGTGCGCAAGTTACTTGGCTAGGCGTGACCGTGTGGAACGACAACCACACTTGAGCACCCATCAGGGCACGACCCGTTGTGAATTGATGCGTCAGTTGCCTACAACAGCGAGTGGTTGAATCCCTGAGCGGTGAATCAGTTCGGGTGGCAAACGGGAGCAGCGGAACGTAACGAAGCAGACCTGATTAACTCTTGCTTGGAACGGAATCCATCGGATCCCAAGTTCGCTGACAGCGGCGAACCACACATGGAAGTTTGGTTTTGTTCACCGGTGTCCGGTGCGTGACATGGAATTCGCGCAGTTTGAGACGTGTTGTTTTTTGACCGAGTCGCTCTATTTTGAGCGAAGAAGGTTAGCGTTCGTTTGCGAGGTGATCTGCCGATGCTAAGTATTGAAACACTGATCCTGATTACCGGCACGTTGCTTTTACTCGGGATCGCCTCGAACAAGTTTTCAGCACGGATGGGTGTGCCCGTTTTGTTCGTGTTCTTGGTGATCGGGATGCTTGCGGGATCCGAAGGCATCGGCGGCATCGAGTTCGAAAACTACTCGATCGCGTACGGGATCGGGACCGTCGCGTTGTGCCTCATCCTTTTTGATGGCGGGGTCCGGACGCCGTACCACTCGATTCGGTCGGCTTGGAAGCCCGCCAGTTTGCTAGCCACGCTTGGCGTTTTCATCACTGCGGTGGTGACGGGATTGGCAGCGTCGTGGATCCTCGGACTTTCGCTGATGCAAGGCTTGCTCCTGGGGAGCATTGTCGGATCGACGGACGCGTCGGTCGTGTTCGCGGTGCTGCGAGGAGGTGGCGTGAATATCCGTCCGCGATTGGCCAATACGCTGGAAGTGGAGAGCGGATCGAACGATCCGATGGCGATCTTTTTGACCGTCGGGCTGATCCAAGTGTTGACGGGGGCGGTGCCGATCGGCGCCGGTTTGTTGGTTTTGTTCTTAAACCAAATTGTGGTCGGAACGATTGTCGGTTTGCTCGTCGGGTGGGCGGGATCGTGGATGCTCAATCACATCCAGCTCCACGCGGCCGGTCTGTATCCGGTGATGGCGACGGGTTTGGGGCTGTTTTCATTCGGATTCGCGGCAGCGTTTGGTGGCAGCGGATTTTTGGCCGTCTACCTGACGGGAATTGTGATCGGGAACCGGCGGCCGGTCTTCCACCGCGGCATCTTGCTCTTCCACGACGCGCTTGCCTGGATCTGCCAAATCCTGATGTTTACCGCGTTGGGCATCCTCTCGTTTCCGAGCCGCCTGTTCGCAGTCGCGATCCCGGCACTTTTAATATCCATGGTCCTTTTTTTCGTCGCGCGGCCGATCGCCGTCTTCCTGTGCGGTTGGGCGTTTCGTTTCTCCGCCCGAGAACTGACGTTCCTTTCATGGGTGGGGCTCAAGGGAGCCGTCCCGATCACCTTGGCGACGTTCCCGATGCTGGCCGGAATGCCGGCGGCGGAAGTGATTTTCGACACGGTATTTTTCGTCGTCTTGGTCTCCGCCCTCGTCCAAGGTTGGACGCTTCCCGCGGTGGCTCGCTATTTGAAAGTGGATATACCGAGTCGACGACCGCCTCCGGTCACCCTTGAGATCAGCTCACTACGAAACGTCGATGGTGACATCGTCGACTATTTCGTCGACAAAGGTTGCAAAGCGGAAGGTTGCCTGATCCGTGATCTCGCGATCCCCGAAGGCGTCGTGATCGCGTTGATTGTGCGTGAGGAGCAAACGATCCTGCCACAAGGTCGGACACGCATCCACAACGGTGATCACGTGATCGTGGTGCTGCGTCCGCAAGTGCGGGCGATGGTCGATCGGCTCTTTGCGAGTCATGACAGCACAGTCGTGAGTTTACCTCATCAAATGGAGTTTCCACTGCGTGGCAGTATCCGGGTGAGTGACCTCGAGCAATGTTATGGTCTGCAACTCGGCCGTGATGCCGACGAGACGCTCAGTGAACTGATCCTTGGGCGATTGAAGGAAGCGGACGTCAAGCCTGGTGCGGAAGTCAGTTTTGACCAAGTCGCTTTTCACGTGCGAGAGATCGCGGAAGACGGGACGATCGAGAATCTTGGCATGACCATCCTGCCGCAACCCGCTCCCGCCCCGGAACACGCTTCTACCACAGAAGCGGCAGTCGCTATCGAGACGACCGACTCGTCGTCTCCATCCGAAGCTGACGACTCCGCATAGCTCGATGCGGGGTGTGAAAAAGAAACATTTGCCTGCGAACATCTCGGCTCACGAGATGTCTAAGTGGCATAGGCGAATGTCACCGCCGGTGCCTCTCTCTCTGCTTGCACCGGCTTCACTTTCAATCTGAGAACGAACGATGCGTGTGTTTTATCAAATCAATTCGTAATTGCTGGTGGGAGCGATTTGTCGCTCCCGCTGTCTCATTGCTTTGAAACACGCTTCCTGTTTTTTGTTCCATAGAGTTGTTATGAAAGTTGCATCCCAACGTGGGTATGACACCACCGTCGCTGCCCGCATTGCTGGTGAGGACATCACACGCGGTGATTTTGTCACCGTCTTCCATGAGATGGTCGAGCTACCTTCCTTCATGTGGAGTTGCTCGCCGATCTCGCTTGCTCCGGACGAACCGGTGCAGTTCCGGTACATGCCATCGAACGCTGGTGTGCCCCTGAAGGTGCTCGAGGTCTGCCTGCCGTTTGTGTATGTAAAGAACTGCCGCGGCGACGTTGTGACCATCGACACGAGACGTCGGCAGCTCGTTCTTTTGGACCACCGTTGCGGCAAAAAGGTCTGGAAGAAACTGAAGCCGACCAAACGTCGCGGAAAGTAGACGCGGTGAGTCGCGATTTTCGTAGGCGGCGTTTCATCGTGTCGTCTTTGTGGCGATTTATCGCCTCGGGTTGCGTTTGGCTCTGCCGCGAAGTCTCGATTGTTGGCAGATCCAGACCCAACTACGGTGGATTGCGTAGTTAGGGCAGCCTAAAACGATGGTTTTACGGTCGTCGACTGACCTTGCCAAAAAACTAAGTCCTTCGTATCTTGACTCGCATCACACTGATGTGAACTCTCTACGAACAGGATGGTCGGTGAACGCTAAACGCGAACTCGTGAACAAACGCCACGGATTCACGGTGCTTGAACTGCTCGTGACGGTGTCCATGATCGGCATCCTGCTAGCGTTGATCTTGCCGGCACTTGGTACGGCTCGTGAAGCCGCGCGTCGCGTGCAGTGCACAGACCATCTGCGTGAATTGGGGATGGCCCTCCACAACCACCATTCGGCGAAACGGCAGTTACCTCCCGGATGGACGTTCGACAAAAGCAAGACATCCGCCTACGGTTGGGCCGTCGCTCTGCTGCCATACATTGAAGAAAATGCATTGGCCAGCCAAATTGATGTTACGTTGACCGTCAATCATTCGCGTCACGACATCGCTCGCACGACCAGCCTTGCGATGATGCTTTGCCCGTCGGACATTACCGAGCCGATGTTCACGTTATTCGAAGGTAGCGAAGACGAGGAGGATGATAATCTCGGTCGCGCAGCAATGGCACAAAGTGTCTCGCCGGAACCGACCGCGTTGCTCCAATTGCCGACGGCGAACTATGTCGGGATGTTCGGTACGCTCGAAGCGGATGATACGATCCCCGCGCAAATCGGTGACGGAGCGTTTTTGGAAAATCGAGCGGTACGATTTCGCGACTTCCAGCGTGGGCTCTCAAACACAATCATCGTTGGCGAACGGACGATGGCGCAAGTTCCTTCGACTTGGTTGGGCGTCATGCTCGCGGGTGAAGATGCCGCCGCCCGTCTGGTCGGCTCGGCACTCGAAGGTATCAACAATCCGCTGGCGGACGAATGCGATCACTCCAGTCGACATCCCGGGGGTGCGAATTTCCTGTGGGGTGATGGCCACGTGACTTTCGTCAACGAAGATGTCAGCCCCTGGGAATATCACCATTGGGCCAAACTACGAGAAAACTAATGGTACGATTGAGCGAGCGGGCAACGTCTCCTCACCGATCCGATTCACCCTTCCAATTCATCTCTCCGCGTTCCGTCATCTCTTTCTCGAATATGCCACGATCCAAAAAACTCGTTGAATTGACCAAATGTGAAGCCGAAGTGATGGACGTGGTCTGGGACCGCGAACCCGTCACGGTTAACGACGTCGTCGGTGCGATCGACCGCGATCTGGCGTACACGACAGTGATGACGACGATGAAAATTCTCGAAGACAAGAAAGTCATCCGTCGCGGCAAGAAAATCGGTCGAGCCTTTACCTACACGGCCCGAGTCAGTCGCGATCAAGTGCGTGAAGGAATGCTGAAGTCACTGACAGACCAACTGTTCGGCGGCTCCGCGAGATCACTCGTTCTCAGCCTGCTGCAGTCCGAAGCGGTTTCTCCGGAAGACATCGACGCGGTTAAACAGGCCGCCGCGAAACTCGGCGATTCGTAATGAATACCTCCCTCTTGTTCGAAGTCGCATCGACGCTCTGTGTCCAAACCGCCATCGTCGTTGCGGTGTGTGTTGGCCTTCAACGATGGGTCGGCAACGTTCGCTCGGCAAGTCGCTTGTGGACGTGCTGCTTTGTTTCGATCATCGCGATGATTGCTGCCGGAGTCTTGCTGCCACACCGACGCCTGTTTCATTTTCCTGATCTCGGTCCGCGGGAGGTCACGGTTGCGTTCGTTACTTGGCAAGGCCGACTCGCCATCGGACTGCTCACGGTTTGGGCGATTGGAGCTGCTCTCTCGCTGGCCCGCAAAGCGATCTTATGCGGCCAATTAGTTCGCTTCTTGAATCATCGTTGCGAATCCATCGATCAAGAGGAGTTGCTTGCTCGTTTGCAGCTTCCGTCCAATCCCCACCTGTGTGTGCTGACATCATCCGATATCCAAGGACCTTTTTGCTGGCAGTTGCATCGTCCGACGATCGTGATTCCGGAGACTTTGATGTCGGAAGACGACACGACGCTCAGGCATGTTTTGCTGCACGAGATTGAGCATCTTCGGACGCAGCATCCGATGCAGCATTTTTTGCAGGGCGTTTGCTCGACGGTGTTTTGGTTTCATCCTGCCGTTTGGATCGCGGCACGAGACGCGGAATTGACCCGTGAGTTCTTGTGTGACGAGGTGGCGGCAACGGCATGCGGCAAATTTGGTGCGTACTTACGGACGCTCGCCAAAGTTTCCGAACGTTGCGGCAGCGCATCGTGCACGAACGTTCCCCGCGGAACGCTGGCGTTTGGCAATCGGAAGAGCACCCTCGTCAAGCGATGTGACCGCTTGGTCGAGTTGGCGCAAAAACCAAGAAAAGCCAAATCGCGTCGGCCCATCCTCGCGACCATTTGCCTCGTCGTGGTGGTCGCGTTGGTGCAACAGGTTTGGTTGCCGACCAATGTGATGGCATCGAATCGAAGCGATTGGTCACCCTGGCCATCGTGGACCGCACGCGCGTTGCATAATGCGTTTGACGTCCACGTGCGAGATTTCGAAGCGTTCGAAAATCGGGTGCATGTTCATGAATGGATGTCCGACAGCGACTGACACGCAACTCTCGAGACGCGGCAACTGAGGCCGAATGACGCATCGTTGGTTTGGACGTCGAGTGTTAACGATTTCCTGCTACGCTCGTCGTGTCGTCAACGGGCAATGGGAACCTCCGCGGTACCCGTTCGCGGAAATGATCTTGCCACCTGATGGATAGTATCTATCCACCGGTGTATCTGTCCGCACCACATTCGGGGCGAAACGGCACAATACGGACGTGGCACAACTCTTGCTTGCCGTAGCCACGAGGGGACCATCGATTTTGCGATGGTTCTTACCCCGATGCGCGACGGGACTCCAAATGGCCGAGCCAGTGTTAAACTACAAATGCGGGAGGACGATTCGGCCTCGAGACAATCATGCCCTACCGCGAACCGGGCATCCGCCAGGGAGCCCATTTCCGCGTCTGCATCAATTCCTGCTTATGCCCAATCGAATCTTGGCCCTGACAACGATCCTGCGTTCTCCAATGCGGATTTTGGGTTTGGTGCTGACGTTGTTTTTCGCCGGCGAAGTCGCAGTGATGCTGGCCTTGCCATACCTCATGCCGGGCGAACTCAGCTACGCCTTCGAAGCGGTCGTTGATGCCGTCTTGTTGACGTTGGTGTGCGCCCCCGTCTTGTGGATGGTGATTATCGGGCCGCTGCGGCGAATCGCGATCCAAGAACACGAACGCAGTGAAACCATTGTCGCCAATGCCGGCGAGAGCATTTTGACGTTCGATCCGCAGGGCCAAATTTTGTCGTGTAATCGTGCCGCGACGGAATTGTTTGGCGTTGACGCTGAAGCTTTGATGGAGCTTTCGATACGATCGTTGATTCCGAGCATTCCAGCAGCGATTGATGAATTGCCTTCGGACTTTAGACTCGACGCTCAGCGTATCGACGGCGAATCATTTCCTGCTCAAGTGTCAGTCAGCGAGTACCCGTCAGCTAGCGGGTCCACTCGTATCGCCATCGTGCGTGATTTAACCCAAGCCGAACACGCCGAACGAGAACGCATCAACATGGCACGACAGACGGAGGCGTTGCGGGCCCAGCAGATGGCAACGCTTGCCCAACTCGCAACCGGCGTCGCTCACGAAATTCGTAACCCGCTGACTTCAATCAAGATGCTGATCCAAGTCAATCGCACCAAATTCGCTGACGAAGGATTGCCAACGGACGATCTGCAATTAGTCGAACAAGAAATCCGACGGATGGAACGTTCCGTCAATAGCCTGCTCGATTACGCCCGTCCCGAAACGAGTGAGTTCAAAGACTTTGCGATTCAGGATGCTCTTCGTCGAACAATTCAACTGATCGAAGGTCGATGCGTCAAACAGAAGGTGACACTGAAGATGGACGTGCCTGATCAAGCTATCTGTGTTAACGGTGACGCAGCCCAGATCCAGCAGCTGTTCTTAAATTTGGCTCTTAACGCACTCGATGCGATGCCAGACGGAGGCGAGCTTTCCATTGCGATCGCCCAACGGGAAGCAGACGTGGTGATTTCAGTCTGCGATGACGGCAGCGGAATTTGCGAGAGCGTATTGGGAAGGTTGTTCACCCCGTTCGTGACGACCAAGGCCGGCGGCGTGGGTTTAGGATTGGGCATTTGTCGCCGAATCGCGGAGGCTCACCAAGGCAAACTGACGGGCGTGAATCGAATGACCGGCGGGGCCAAATTTGAGCTGATGCTCCCCCTCGCTAAACGGCCCACTCAACCAAGTATGGCAAACGAATATCCATCCACTTCTCATTCGGACGCCGCTAAGCGAACGCTGGCGACTCCCACGATGGAACAATAATGCAAACGCTTCTAGTCATTGATGATGAAGTCCCCATTCTCAAAGCGTTCGAACGAGCCTTCACGAGCGACTCGACAACGGTGCTGACGGCGAAAGATGCCGCGACCGGCGAAGCGACCTTTACGGAAGCCAAACCGGATGTCGTCGTGATCGATCTCAGCCTTCCCGATGCTTCCGGGCTCGATTGTTTCAAACGCCTGCGGGAAATCGACTCGCGTGTTCCGGTTATTTTTATCACCGGGCACGGCACCGTTGAATCAGCCATCGAAGCGACGAAACTCGGCGCATACGACTATTTGTTCAAGCCGCTCGAACTGGCCGAAATCCGGACGTTGCTCGACAAAGCGTTCAATCTCAGCCGCATGATACGTGTTCAACCGGTACTTGCCGATGAAGAAGATACCGTAGCCGATGCGATCGTCGGTCGCTGCAACGCGATGAAGGAGGTCTACAAGGCGATCGGGCGTGTGGCATCGCAAAATCTGACCGTACTCTTGCAAGGAGAAAGTGGCACCGGCAAGGAGGTCGTCGCACAAGCGATCTATCATCATAGCGGCCGCGCGAACGGTCCGTTCCAGGCGATCAACTGTGCCGCGATCCCGGACGCACTCCTCGAAAGTGAAATCTTTGGCCATGAAAAAGGTGCCTTCACCGACGCCCATCGGCAACGTATCGGAAAATTGGAGCAAGCCGATAACGGTACGTTGTTCTTGGACGAAGTCGGCGATATGTCCCCGATGACGCAGGGCAAGTTGCTGCGCGTGCTGCAAGATCAAACGTTCGAGCGGGTGGGCGGAAATACGCCGATCAAAGTTGACGCACGAATCATTGCGGCAACTAATCACGATTTGAAACGATTGGTCACCGAAGGGCTGTTTCGATCAGACCTGTACTTCCGGCTGAGCGTCGTGACCATCCATCTCCCGCCACTGCGAGAGCGGGATGATGATCTGAGGGTCTTAGCCGAATACTTCCTTCGCAAATACAGCGAAGAGTTCGGAAAAGATATCCGTGGATTGGCTCCCGGAACGCTCGAAGTCTTGCAACGCTATCATTGGCCCGGCAACGTGCGTGAGCTTGAGAGTGTGATGAAGCAATCGTTGCTCGTCGCACGTGGAAACGTGCTGCTGCCGGAATTTGTGCCGCCTCTCGCCGAAGCGGACACCAAACTTTTTGACAGCGATAGCGGGGACGAGTTGTTGAGCCGCTCGTTCATCGCCGACAGGCTCGAAAGAGGCACCGACAATCTGCACGCCGAGGCGATCGCCAAAGTGGAAGGGCAATTGTTTCGGCAAGTCCTCCGGCATACCGCCGGGAATCAACTCAAAGCCGCCACGTTGCTAGGCATCTCTCGTGTCACGCTTCGCAGCAAGCTTAAATCACTCGGCATCGACGCCACCGACTACGCCTAGTGCATTGATATTAGCGCTGTAGCCACCGTCGCCAGTCGGTGGACCAGGTTCTGGCGAACGCAGCGACGTATCAAGAACCTACTCCTGTTCCAAAATGCTTTCGTCTTGACAATGCCGCTTTTTAGCACACGTATTGAAGCTTTCGTCTCTCACGTAGCTCGGTCCCTCGGGACATCGATTTAATTACTGCGGGATTTCAAATGTAGCGGAACGACGCGAGCCGTCCGGTAACTCGGGACCGGACGGCTCGCGCCGTTCCGATATAAAAAGTACTAGAACAATCACCGTCCCCGAGACCGAGCTACGTGAGAGGTGTCGCTGTCCAGTGAGAGCTTCGTCTAAACTGCACTTGTGGCGGACCTGAACCGGATCTCTTCCGCCCTATCGCGAGATAACGCCAGCCGTCGGGGTTCACCGCTATTTTTCAATGCGGATCAAGCATTAGTGCAGCGTGGGTTCTGGTTCACCGTGGTGCGTGAGTTTGATCGGTTTGAGTCCACTCGCGAACCAGGGATAAACCGTTGGTACGAAGAGCGATGTCAGCAGCGTGGAGGTGATCAATCCGCCGATCACGACCGTCGCCAAGGGACGCTGCATCTCGGCACCGTCGCTGGTCGACATCGCCATCGGCAGGAATCCGAGGCTGGCGACCAACGCCGTCATCAGCACGGGCCGCAAACGGACCAATGCCGTTTCATGTGCGACGTCCCCAAGAGGTATGCCGGTCGCACGAAGATGTTCGGCCGCGCTGACCCACACCAAACCATTGAGCACGGCTACACCGAACAAGGCGATGAAGCCCACCCCGGCGGAGATGCTGAACGGCATCTCACGAACATACAGTGCGATCACACCACCCGACGCGGCCATCGGCACGGCCAAGAAGATCAGGAACGCGAGCCGCAATGATCCCAGACTCGTGTGCAATAACAGCATGATCACGATGAGCACGATCGGTGTGATGATTGCGAGTCGACGGCTGGCTGATTGCAGGTTTTCAAAATCGCCACCCCAGCGAATTTCATAGCCTGCCGGGATGTCAACTTTCGCAGGGATAACACGTTGTGCTTCGGTAACAAACGTCGCGACATCTCGGCCGCGGACATTCGCGGAGATGAACGTGCGACGACGGTTTCCTTCATGTTCGATCGTTGGCGGGGTTTCCTCGAGGCGGATCTCTGTCAGTTCTTTCAGTGGAACGGCATTGCCGTTGGAATCCGTCACGGGGACCTGTTCGAGCAGCGACAGATTTTCGCGCCATTGTTGCGGCACACGGACCAGAATCGGATAGCGTGCCCGTCCCTCGAAAATCTGCCCCACTTGATGTCCTCCGAGCGAAGACACGACGTCCAACACGACTTGCGCGTCGATTCCATATTGAGCCAGCGCCTCCGGTTTCGTCTCGAGCGTTAACGTCGACAAGTTCGCTTGATAGTCCGCTTTCACATCGACGGCCCCGTCGATTGCCTTCAAGGCCGCTTCGATCTCCTTGCCCTTGCTCGCCAATACCTCCAGGGCATCGCCATAGAGCAATACCGCTACGTCGGCTTTCACTCCCGCGACCAACTCGTCCACTCGCATCTCGATCGGTTGGGTGAAACCGAACGCGACGCCTGGAACGTTTGCGTTCAGTTCCTCCGACATCTCGTTGATGAGTTCATTTCTGGTCTTCGGCGTTGGCCAATCGGCGACCGGATTCAACAATACCCACACATCGGTTTGATGAACGCCCATCACGTCGTTTGCAATTTCGGGACGGCCGGTCTTTGAAAACACCGTTTTCACTTCGGGGTACTTCTTCAGAATGTTCTCGATCTGCGTCGACATCGTGACCGAACCCTCCAGCGTCGCGCTGGGGAGTCGCAAGGCTTCGACCAACAGATCGCCTTCTTCCAATCGCGGCATGAACTCGGCCCCAAGATGACGCCCCATCGGCAAGCTCACCGAAAACAGCGTGAGTGTTGTGGCGATGGTCACGACCGGGTGCCTGATTGCTCGGGTCACGATCGGTTCATAGATCCATTTGACGATGCGGACGAGAAAAACTTCATCCTCTCGCATTTTCTTCGGCAAGAAGATTGATGCCATCGCGGGCATGAACGTCAACGATAGGATCATCGACCCGCCCAACGCAAATAGCACCGTCAATGCCATCGGACGGAATAATTTGCCTTCGGTTCCCTCTAGCAGCAAAATCGGCAAAAAGACGACTGCGATGATCAATTCGCCGAACATGGTCGGCTTGCGAACCTCGACGGCCGCATCGCGAATGATGTCTTCGTGTTTCGATTCGCCATTGTCGTGCGACAGTTTGCGAATGCAGTTTTCGACCATGATGACGCTACTGTCGACGATCAAACCGAAGTCGATCGCGCCGAGGCTCATCAAACTGGCGGTCACACCTCCGGCTAGCATCACATTGGTCGCGAACAACATCGACAGCGGGATCGCCAAGGCGACAATGATCCCGGCACGTAGGTTTCCGAGCATGAACAACAGCACGATGATGACGAGCATGCCGCCTTCGGTCAGGTTGGTCAGCACGGTTTTGAGCGTGCGACCGATCAGTGCCGCACGGTCATAGGTGACTTCCAATCGCACGCCATCGGGCAACGTCGCTTCGATTTGCTTCAAACGTTGCTTCGCCGCAGTGACGACTTCGCGTGAATTCTCGCCGATCAGCATCATCACCAACCCCGTGACGATTTCGCCCCGGCCATCTCGTGTCACGGCACCTTGGCGGGTCATCGGTTGGATGCTGACTGTGGCGATATCACGTACCAAAATCGGATTGCCATCGGGTTCACGACGGATCACCACCGATTCGATGTCGGCGGCGCACTTCAATAGCGAAACGCCTCGGATGAACCGTTGCTCGCCGTGGTGGATGACGTACCCGCCGCCTGACGTGTTGTTGTTATTTTGCAAACGCGAAAACAGCAGATCCATCGGAATGCCATAACTCGTCATCCGATCTGGATCCGGCTGCACCTCGAACGTCTTGTAGTAGCCTCCGTGGGTGTTGATTTCCGTCACCCCGGCGACTTCACGCAAACGCGGCGAGATATCCCATTCCAAGATCGTCCGCAGCTCCATCGGCGAGTGCCGTTCGCTACGAACTTCGAACTGCAGGATCTCACCGAGAGCTGTTGTTAGCGGACCGACCGTCGGAGTTCCGTATCCCGGCGGAATGACCGCGGCGGCGTCCGGCAATCGCTCTGCCACGAGTTGACGGGCGCGATAGATATCGGTGCCTTCCTCGAAAACGATCGTGACGACGGAAATGCCAAACTTGGAAACGCTGCGGAGTTCCTCCACGTCAGGCAAACCGCCCATCGTGTTCTCGACCGGATAGGTTACGTACCGTTCCACCTCGACCGGTGACAACGAACCAGCATCGGTGACGACTTGGACCTGGACGTTCGTCATATCCGGCACCGCGTCGATTGGCAATTTGAGTGCCGAGTAGACGCCGGCACCGGCCATCAACAGCGTCAGGATGATGACGAGGCCGCGGTTAACGACCGAAAATTCAATGAGTTTTGTGAGCATGTTGTTAATCGAGGGAGCGACCGAACGCGGGGGCGTTCGAACATTGCAAATAGCGGCTGAAATCGGATCGCAGAGCGATCGCCCTCGTTAGTCGCCCTCGCCTTGCAGCAACAACTCCGACTTCAGCAGGAAAGCACCTTCGGTCACGACGAGTTGACCGGGACGCAGTCCCTCGGTCACTTCCACCCAATCGTCGGAAGCTTGGCCCGTTGAAACATCCACTCGCTGGAACGCACGATCGTCCGTGGTCACAAAGACAAACGACTGATTCTCGTGTTGGACAACCGATTCGGGTTTCACCGAAAGTGCTTCTCGACTCTCTCCGATCGGAATCGTGACCCGCACGAACATCCCCGGCCGCAGAAGATGCTCGTTGTTTTGAATCGTGGCAATCAGCGGTACCGAATTGGTATCGGCTTGCACCTCGCGACCGAAGTAGCGAATGCGTGCTTCAAAGACACGGTCATTCAACGCAGGGATCATCACGCTCACCGGCGTTCCTTCGGCGAGAGACACGGCCGACCAATCGCTCTCGCGTATGTTGGCCGCGACGTACAGCGATTTGGTGTCGGCGAGCACAATCAGCGAATCGCCTCGAGAGACTCGCTCGTTGTTGGCAAACGCACGTGATTCGACCGTACCGGAGAGAGGTGCGCGAACCTCGAGACGCGACAACGACTCGACGTCGTTCAAAACTACCGACGATCGGTCTTCCTTGTATCCGAGCAACGATTCGACAGCCTGCCAGGCAAGATCGAGTTGCCGATTCGCCTCCGCCACGTCACCCTCCGCAATCATCAAGGCTTGGTTGACCTCATAGGTTGCTTGATCACGAGCGGTCCGAAACTCAGTTTCCGCTAACTGGCGTTCCGCCTGACGCTCCCGAATCGTTCGCCCTGATACCGAACCCGAATCAGCGAGAGGTTGGATCTTGTCGAGCAATTCCGCAGCCAGTTGCTTTTTACCGTAGGCGGACAAGATGTCCTGTCGATAGCGTCCCAGCGAAAGGCCGCGGAAGGCTTCCTCGATCACCTCGACCGGTTGTCCTTCGTCCAACCTCACAGATAGATCACTCATGTTTCTCGCGAGAGTGACTTCACGTTGCAAAACCTGTTGGGCGATCTCGAGTTGTTTCTGACGTTTCAGGATTTCGGCACGTGCTCGCCCTATCTCGGTGCTGCGCAGCACGGCGATCAACTGGCCGCACTCGACGTCTTCGCCCGGTGTGATCAAGACTTCTGCCAAAATTCCATCCATCGGCGCTTTCACGTCGACGTGTTTGGTTTCGTCGTAGCGAATACGTCCGGGAATCGTATGGACGTGTTTGACTGGATGAATCCCCGCGGGCATGGACACAAGCTTGGCTGCATTCAATTTTCCTGCGGGCAATACGATCACATTCGGTGAGGAAGCCTCCGCTTCTGCGGGCTCTTCATCCGAAACACCGCTGGTATTGATTTCATGCACCGCCAACCACCCGACTCCCATCACGGCCAGGACAAAGAGCGTAGGGCCGAATCGGGTTAACGACTGCATCACCCCTGGCTTCACGTGATCGGCTTCGGCAGGGGCGGTGGTCTTGATGCTCATCTCGGGCCGTTGTGCAAAGGGGAGTCGTCCTTGGGTCTCCAGACTGCAAATGCACGATCCGTACCGTTCACCCCACGACTAGGTTTTTGCCGTGTTTAACGGATTCGATGACGCAGCGCGATATCAATACAGCTTCCGAAGAGAAAGACATTCACCACTACGATGGACAGATTCTGTCCACAGATGGCACGTCCGGCAAAACGAATTCTTTGTACTGGCGTCCTTCTGTACACGCCGGGCTGATGAGCGCATTTGCCCGATGTCGGTAATTCGATCGCGCGAGTTTGGATCACGGCTTGATCGCACGGGTTGCGATAAACGTATCGAGAAACCGCGACAGCGGATCTTGATCGGTAGACGCGAACCGGTCTTCATAGAACCCGTTCAACATAAAACCAGCCTCCAATTGTCCACCGATTTGATCGGTCAGTGTGTGGCCAAACTCGAGTGGTTTGCCTGCTTTGATTGACGCCTGGATGTGAGGTTCCTCCAGATGATCGCAGTCTGAATAGGGCAGCGAATAGCAAACTTCGAGATTCCCATTCTCTTTCCGCTCATCGTCGAAAATGTATCGCACCGCGTTGGTGAACCCCGCCATCAACACGCCACCGGTTCGCAACACCCGAAAGCACTCTTGCCAGACCGGTCGAACCCGTCGCACAAACGAATTCGAGCATGGGTGAAAGATCATGTCGAACGATTCGCTGGGGAATCGAGAGAGGTCCGCCATGTCGCCTTCGATAAACTGCAGTTCGAGTTTGTCTCGACTGGCAACAAAACGGTCTTGATCCAGTTGTCGGGGCGAATTGTCCAGCACGGTGACGATCGCCCCTGCCGCTGCCAGAATCGGAGCCTGCTGTCCTCCGCCAGATGCAAGACAGAGAGTTTTCGTCTGCTTAAGCCGAGGGAACCAATTTGCGGGAACCGGTTTGGTAGGCGTCAAAACAATGCGGAAATCACCCAAGCGAGCTTTTGCAATCGTTTCGGTACTCACTGGACTCGTCCATCGATCGCCGTCTTCGACGTTCCTGTTCCATGCATCACGATTGTGGGCCAGTATCTCTTGGTGATTCATCCGAAATTCTCGTATGAGTTGACGCGTGGTAGTCAGACTTGGGTGATCCATTGATGAAAACGGATCCCACTCGGTTCCTAATGCTTCTTCCAACCTGAACTCGGCGTTGCCTGCACCGGAGGGTTCGTGTCGTACGCCTAAAAGTCTTAGCGGAACGTCGCAAATCGTCCGGTTCCACACGGAATTTTAACGCTGACAAAGCACTAACTGGACCGCGCCAATTCCAAACCGGCAAGTTGATTGATAACGATTGTCTGCGGTTGGGATTTCGGGTCGAACTCGCAAGCGACTCCCTCGTTCAGGTGCTGGGCCGGTCCCAATAATGTCGCGGTGATGCCTCCATCAAGGCTCGTTTCAAAATCCAGGCGAATCGCAATTGGCACGTGCAGTGCACTGGAGGTCTTTCACTACTCGTATTAGGAAGGCTTTGTAGATGAATAACTCGTGGCATTTGGGACGATTCGCCGGCATTGACGTGCGAATTCACTGGACGTTTTTACTTTTGCCTATCTGGATCTATTTTTCACAGATGGCTGCCGGTAGCGGTACTCTCGCTGCCGTCGTGGCAGTCTTGTTCGTGCTCGCTATTTTCGCATGTGTCGTGCTCCACGAATACGGCCACGCTCTCACCGCACGTCATTACGGAATTCACACTCGCGACATCACGCTGCTGCCTATCGGCGGGGTTGCCAGCCTGGAACGCATGCCGAGAAACCCCCGACAAGAACTCGCGATCGCGGTGGCGGGGCCGGCGGTTAACGTCGTGATTGCAACGCTCTTGGTTGTCGGCCTAACCATTTTGGGCGGATCTTCGGTGCTTCCGATTGCGGTCGCGGATTTCCTTTTCGATCTCGCCTGGGTCAATGGAGCGTTGGTGGTGTTCAACATGATTCCGGCATTCCCGATGGATGGCGGGCGTGTTCTGCGTGCGATCCTCGCGATGGCGTTGCCTTATTCAAAAGCCACACGAGTTGCCGTCGGAGTAGGCCGGGTCGCAGCCGTCGCATTAGGTTTTCTCGGCATCATGACGGGGAACTTGATCCTCGTCCTCGTCGCCGGATTCGTGTTCTTAGCCGGCAGTGCGGAACTCGCGATGCAAACTGCGGGAGCCGAGCGGGTTGCAAGGTCCAGCAAGGCGACACTGCTGGATGCGAGAGGGAACGTGATCGGCGCCATACCCGCGAGCCCGTTGCCGGTGATCAGTGACCAGTGGGACGCGGGCAATGCGTTGGGTCAGTTGTCAGGTGTGTTGGAGGACGAGTTTCTTGTCTCACGTCATGGCGAAGCGGTCGCGATCGTGCGGACGCATGACTTGCAAACAGTTGTCCAAAACGGTCTGGGATCGATCCCGCTTGAGCGGTTGTTGATCAGCCGCCTGTTGCCGTATCGCGAGGTGCACCCGGGGACGGCAGCCTGAATGAAGCTCATCGGATAGTGATTCGTCGCGGTGGCTAAAGAACGCCGCTACATTTGTCGTGCTCGAGCGACCCGGCCAATTTCTACGGGACCGCCGCATCGATATCGAAACCGTATGCTGTTCGTCATTCGACGCTCGATGAATCAATCCATCATATGGATTGCACGATGGAACCATTGGGCGACGTGGTCTACGAGCGGGCAGGGCGACTCGGGAGTGGCTTGCGATTTGGTTTCGACCAATACTGCGGTGAGATTGTCGCGTCCTCCCAGCAGTTTGCCGACGTAGATTAAATTTTCGACGATCGTTTCCAAGGTTTGCTCCTCATCGACCATCACCGCGAGTTCTTCATCGGTGAATTGGTTGCTCAGTCCATCGGTGCATAAGAGGAACCGATCGCCGGTGCGTAGTGTTTCGACACGCACGTCGACTTTAGGGCTCGGGTCGCCGCCGATCGAACGGACAAGCATGTGACCGTAGCGGTCGCTGATCGTTTCAGGGGCGACGCCGTCGGCAACTAACGTTGCTTGTAGCGTGTGATCGTTGGTAAGACGTTCCACCTGGCCCTTGCGAATCCGATACGCTCGGCTGTCGCCGATATGCGCGATGAAGGCGTCTTGATCGACGAGTAGCAGCAGGGTCAGTGTCGTTCCCATGTCTTCGCACCCCGGTTGATTGTTGCGAGCATGATGAACCGCCGCTGCGGCGTGTTCGACGGCCGCTTCGACCAATTCCGTGCGGAAGGCAACGTCGTCCTTCGGGTCGATGGAACTGGCCAGCATTTTTTCACCCGAGCGAACAAATTCGGCCACCGCATCGACCGCCAATTCTGCGGCGATGTCACCGCAGGCATGACCACCCATCCCGTCCGCGACGACGTACAGCTTCAACGAATCATCGCATAAGAAACGATCTTCATTGGTGTCTCGTGTCACCCCGATGTCGGTCGCGGCAAAGGAGGTTGGTTTAAGACCTGTGGACATACTTGCATCCTGGAGCGTTAAGTAATCACGCAAATGTGTTTGCTACCGCATGCACTCCGTATGCCAAAGTTACCGTCCGACACGAGAGCCAGAAGAAGTCGGTGGGGGGCCAGCAGCCTAGCAACATGGAGCAGACCGGGGCGAGTCTTCGTGTCGACGTCCCAAATCGCGAAACGCGATTCAATTGACAGTTGGGGGGACACTCGCGAACGAGAGTTTTGCTAGCTCGCAATCGGACGGGCGAAACTGAGTGTATTCCCGTAGGGATCACAAATGTGAAAGTATCGTTCGCCCCAGGGGGCGTCTCGCGGTTCGAAGTCAGGCATCAAACCGGCGTCCAGGAACGATTGATACTTGGCATCGACATCATCGACGAAAAAGATGACAAGCGACTCATTTTGAGTTGGCGTCTCACGATTGACCAACCTGAGATTGATATGTTGTTCACCGACGCGAAACGTGCTGAACGAAGCGTGGGCGCCACCACGTTGAAGTTCGAATCCCGACCGTTGGTAAAATCGCACTGAGTCTGACATGCAATTTGTCGGCAACGTAACTGCAGAGATCTTCATACGTCGTGTCCCGTCCCGATTCGATCTGTTTTTCAATTGAGTCGCTGTCCGCCACGACCCAGATTGAGACATTTTTCTCTGGGGGATGCTGTGAAGCAATCGACTGGCTGACTCCGCGATTTCCAGCAGTCTTTCACGAATGCGGTTGTGGGATCAAATTGCAAGAGCTGCCGGAACGTCAACGGGTGGTCCAGATTAGACGAACCCGATGCCGGCAAGCCACAAAAAAAGCCTGCTCTTCGCAGGGAAGAGCAGGCTCTTGAGAGTGGAGGCGGGGAGGATTGAACTCCCGTCCCGCGATGCATCCACGACACCGTCTACATGTGTAGTCAAGCTATTTGTGCTCTTGCGAGCATTTCGCTTCACGAGGCGCTACCTGACAGGCTCCCCGATCGGCTAACTCGAATCTTTTTTAATCCACCGCGTCTCGAGTAGGACGGCGGACGATCCAGAATTGTGACGGACATTCGGGCGACTCTGGCGATCCCCCTCAGTCCGCGCTACCTGTTCTTAGGCGGCGAGTGCAAAGTTTTCTTCTGCAACTAAAATTTTTGATCAGATTTTTACGTGGCCTTCTGATCAACCACGACACGCAGGTATTCGCTTCTTGTCATCCGGTCGATTCCAAGTCGCCCCCTTTGCTTGGGAGAACACAAACGGCGTTTCACCGCCGCTCGTACTCTCAGGGTATTCTATCAGACGTAAGCTGGTGGGGGAAGGTTCGCGGAATTCGGGCCTGCAAAACGCGGTTTTTCGCGTTGATTGGCCACCAGGCGGTATAAACGCAGGGATTTCTGCGCCCGTTGCTCACTGGGTAACGCCACTCGCTAACGTGCCGCCGTGGGCGAGTTGCCAATAAACTTGAGATTGATAATCCTTCGAAATCAGCGAGCTGCGTTTGTAGGCGGGCAGTCGCGAGAGCAAGACTTCGTAGAGGTCTCGCAAGATCGGTTCGCTATCACCGTAATAGCTATGCCCGAGCAAACTCAGATCGATCCCGGAAACGTCAATGGTGTCGACTCCAGGAACGACGACGAGAAATTCGCCTGTCTCCCCGGCTCGGGGATAACCGTGGACGGCTTTGGATGCCACAAGCGCTTGATCGTCGGATGAAGCGTACAGGGTGACCTGCTCGGCGACTTCAGTCAGTGCACCGGCGAGATCTTTGCGAAACAGATCGGCGTCGACGTCGGGAGCGGCGAGTACGACGCGGTCGAAGATCGGTTCGTCGTCCTGGCGCGACAGCGACATTTGCTGCATCGCTGCCGTCATCGCGCGGTTGCCCATGCTGTGCGCGACGACGTGAATCGATTTGGCTCCGCTCTCGTCGACCAATTCGTTCAAAAATTCTTTGAGATGCCCGACGGTCCAAGCGGCGTTGTTCTCGTCGACGGGGTAGCCGAGCAACGTCCCTTGGCTTGGCCAGCTATAACAAACCGGCACGCCGCGAAAGGGAAGGTCGACGGCGATTTGAGCGGTTCGCAAAACGGCGGATTCGAAGTCGACGTTGTAGCCGTGAATGAACACCATCAGGTCAGGTTGCTCGGCCGCTTCGAGTTCTTCGCTCATCCGTCGGGTGAACGCGTCACCGTCGAGTTCGTCAACACTCGTCAATACGACGTGTTTGGATTGGTTTTCGGAGACTTCGAATTTGAGCAGGCTTGGACGTTCGACGGTCCCACGCGTATGCGTTTTGGGGATCGTCACGCGGCACACGCCGCGGACTAATTGGCCGCGGTCACCGGTATAGGTGACGCCGTGTTTTTCGATCGTTGCGGCGCCGGTGAAAAACACGCCCGCCGCGGCGGCGGACATGACGCACGTGAGCCCGGCCGAAAGTTTCGCGGTGGCAGGACGACGCAGCAGCCAGGCGAGCAAACTCAGTGCTGCGGTGACGGCAACACCAATCCCGAGAAGACTCACGAGTTGTCGTTGTCCGGTGAGTTGATAGGCCGCGAGCGGACGGGTGTCTTGTTTTCGGTCGGTCGCGTAGAGCACGTTGATGCTCTGAAACGGGAGGTCGTCTTCGTTCGAGACACTTGCACCGGTGGCAAGTTCGGCTTCGTCGGCAGCCATACCGGCGGGGCCGAGTTGGTCCATTGCCATCTCTCCAGCGGCAGCCTCTTCGAACGCCATTTCGATGCGGGCTGTCTCGCCAGAGATCATCTTGTTGGCACTTCCGGTCGCCACGTTGTCCATCGAACCGTAGCCGACCCCGTTGTTACTTATGTCAGGAGCGGATGTTGCCGCGGCTGTGTGGGATGCGGCAGGTTCACGGGATACGGCTTGCGGATGGGATTGCTCGGACGGCAGTGCCCATCCGAGTGACTCGGACGATTTCGAGGAGTAGGGGCCTCTGGATTTCTTGTGGTACGGGTTGCTTTCGCGTTTGGGATCCGAAGCGATATCTGGCGTGGAGTCGGATTGAAAGGACGAGTCGTAGCCGGAATTCGTTACCTGTCTCGGGGATACCGGGCCGACTTCGACATCCGGTCGAAGGGACGGGTGTTGCTGTGGGAGGGCCTCGGCGGGCGGTGAATTTTCGGCCGCTGGCGGTTCTTCCACGGTCGGCGGTTGATCAATGGTCAGCGAATTCGACTCGCCGAATTGATGCGGTGTCGAAAATTCGGAGGGAAGCTCGATTTCGTGGGCGGACGAACTGTTCTCCGCCATCGGCGCGGGGGCGCGCGTGCATCCCCCGACTAAAACGATCACAGCCCCTGCAAGCCACATTTGATTGATGCGCCAGTCCATTGCGTGCTCTCAAAACGCCGTATTGTTGCATTCCAGATGTCGTCATTAACACGACAGCCCTGCTTGTAAGCGATCGGGGGGCGAGGAGTCCATGTTGATTGGGTCGCGGGCGGTGCATGGCGGGAGGGGAGACGCACTCCTTTAGTCGGCAGGACCACTACTTTCGGAATCGGATCTCCGGCCGATTGCGTGATTGTTGGGGCAGAATTGTTAAGTGCGCAAATTTCGCGGGAGAAGAAACCTACCGTTTATCTAGACGGCGATGCGCGCGAGATGATGGCATTTCTCGGGCAACGACGGGTCCATTTCCTTATTATCGGGGCAAACGATGATTAACGCGGTGAAAGCTGCGAAAGGGAAAAGCGACATGGTGATGGTGCCGGTAGACGAGCTACACGTCGGCGCAATCTGTCGCTTTCCGCTCGAAGACGACAACGGCCTGCTTCTTCTCGGAGCCGGTACGACGATCACTGCTGAACTGATTCAAGGTCTGATCGATCGCCAAATCGAGGAGCTCGCCGTCAGCGTTGACGAAGTCGATGCGCTGCGACGACAGGATCCCACAGGTTCGTCCCAGAAACGACGTGTGTCGAGTAGTCCAAATCAAAAGGAACAAGCGTTTCGTCCCGAACATCCTTCGCGATGGCCCAAAGGTGTGCCGTTGAAGGAAAATCTGGTAAATCGGCATCACGAACCCATCAACCTGTCTCGTCGCGAGTTGCTTCGGGGCCATGTGAAATTGGCGCGGGACGAGTTTGAGCAGATACGTTTGGATATCACCGAGCGTAAATTGCAAACTATTGAGGCGCTCAATAATCTATCCGCCGCATTCGCCAGCGCGATCGTCGACGATCACGATCAAACCGTAGCCGATATTGTGACGGCAAAAGAAGCGATGTCTTTGACCGACCGCAGCGTCAGGCTGAGCGTATTAGGAATGGCGGTTGGGACTGAACTCGGTCTCGACGGCCCGACCATTCTCGAAATCGGAACGACGGGACTGCTGCACGACATCGGCCTATATACGATGAACCCAGCACTCGTTATCCCCGGCCGTGGGCCGCTCAACGATGAAGAAATGTGGGAGTACCGCAAGCATCCGATCAATTCGTCGAACTGCTTGCGTGAGGTCTCCGAGATTCCGCACTCAGTTTTGATCGCGATTGAACAAGTTCACGAACAATTTGACGGATCGGGATACCCATTCGGCATCGAAGGCAAACGCGCCAACCTGTATGCCCGGATTCTCAACGTTTGCGATACATTTCTTCGGCTGACAACCGGCACAAGCTTCCGGAGCGCATTGGTTCCTCATGACGCGCTCGGCATCATTTTGTATCAGGCCCGATATCAGATCTTTGATCCTGAGGTGGTGCGGGCGTTCCTTCGAGTTGAATCGTTGTTCCCGTTGGGGAGCCGCGTTCAACTGAACGAAGATCGTGTCGCTGAAGTGATTCGTCGACCGCTCGAAGGTTATGCGAATCCGGTCTTGCAATGCGAAGACGGTACCCGCATCGATTTGTCGATGGAAACCGAAGCGATGATTCAGCCGGTGGCGGATCCTTCTCGTAACCAAGCCCGTTTGCCCCGGGAACTGATGGAGACGATGCGTTGGAGCCCTGCGGACGAGCTCATTTTTGACTGATTAAAGACGCGTTCGGATTGCTGCTTCGCATTCGCTACCCATGGATTGCCCCGCCATGTCGATGCGAATGCGAGCGGCATGACCGACGCGATTGCTAGCTCACCAGCGAGATGGTTTGGTACGCGACGAATGCCGCGGCGTAGGCGAGCATTGTCATGTAGACAAATTGAAATGCCGCCCATTTCCACGACCCGGTCTCTTTCTTGGTCACGGCTTGGGTCGGCAAGCACTGCATCGCCAGCACGAAGAAAACCAGCAAGCTGACGCAGGTTGCCGTGGTGAACACGGGACTTCCGTCAGGATACTTCGCCGCTTGCAAGCGGTTTTGCAGGCTGGACTCTTCTTCGGGTTCGGGGCCGAGCCCGTAAAGGATCGAGAGTGTGGACACGACGACTTCTCGCGCCGCAAAACTCGTCATCACGCCGACGCTAATCTTCCAGTCGAATCCGAGCGGCTCGAATACGGGGGCGACCACGCGGCCCAACCGACCGATGATCGCGTGCTCTTGATCAGCGGCTGCGCGAACACCATCGAGTTCCGATTCGCTGAGTTGTTCGACCGCGACGCTGCGGGAAGCCATTTCATCAGCGAAGCGTTCGTCGGAGAGTTTGGGGTAGGTCGACAGAGCCCAAATGACAATCGAAATCATCAGGATGACGGTGCCCGCATCTCGCAAGAACGTCCAGCCTCGTTCGTATGCGTAACGAAGAGCGTTGCGGATCGACGGCGCCCGATAGGGAGGCAGATCCAGGATCAACGGAGAAGGTTCGCCTGGCAGGATCGTGAGTTTCAAAAGGAATGCGATCGCAAACGCGGCTACCATGCCGAGCACGTAGGCCGATGCAAACAAGATCGCAGCGTACATCGGATTGCTCGGGAACAGCATCGCGGCGATCATCGTGTAAACGGGCAATCGGGCGGAGCAGGTCATCAAGGGGATGACCATGATCGCGGCCAAACGATCGCGGCGATTCTCGATCACTTTCGTCGCCATGATGGCGGGAATCGCGCAGGCGTGAGCGGCTAGCAAGGGCACGAATGCTTGTCCCGGCAGGCCGACCCGCCGCATCCAGCGATCGACGACCACGACGGCGCGAGCGAGGTAGCCGGAATCTTCCAAGATCGCCAGCATGAAGAACAGGATGAAGATCTGTGGCAGGAAGACCATCACTCCGCCGACACCGCCGATGATCCCGTCAACGACGAGACTCTGGAAATCGCCTTCGGGCAGAAAACGGCTGACCCAAGTCGCCAACATCCCGAACCCGTTGTCGAGCCATTCCATTGGGACTTGGGCGAATGAGAATACGAGCGAAAATGCCAACACCATCACGATGGCAAACACGACCGGACCAATGAATCGATGGGTCAAAAATTGGTCAACGCGGTCAGCGGTTTCATCGGAGACAACTGACCCATCACGGATACTTTCGCGAGCCAACGCGGCCGCCCACAAGTGTCCGTCGGCAAACGGACACACACGGCAGGACCCACACGATTCGTCATCGGAGATAACCGTCAGAACATTTTCGGCAGGCGTAGGCGGGCATTCGGGAGAGCCGCCTTGGATCAGAAGCGGCAGTGCGGGGCCGGCCAGTACGATCGCGAGTTGGGACTTTAGACGGTCGAACCCTTCGCCTGTTCTTGCCGAGACGCCGACGACGGGACAGCCCAATTTGCGGCTGAGAATGTTGAGGTCGATCTCGATTCCACGACGCCGCGCCGCCTCAATGAAATTAACCGCAACCACCGTCGGACGACTTTGCTGTAACGCTTGTCGGGCGACGAACAAAGTCCGCTGCAGATTGGTTGCATCGACGACGATCAAGACCGCGTCGGGGGCTTCATCGGATTGACCGAGCACGAAATCGCGAGCGACTTCTTCTTCCGGGGAAGTAGCCTCGAGCGAATACATCCCAGGCAGGTCGACCAGCGTGATCGATTTTTTGTCGCTCAGCTCGACCCGCCCAATCCGGCGATCGATCGTCGTGCCAGGAAAATTCGACGTTTTCGCGAGCAGGTTGGTAAGGCGATTAAATATCGACGTCTTGCCGACGTTGGGATTGCCCAACATCGCGACGACTTTGTCGCCTGATTTCTTTTGTCCCGACGTGCCTAAGTGATCCGATTCGGTCGAGTCGACCGAAGTGCTCATGAATGAGCCACTCGCATGTAGATGCCTTTGGCGATATCACCAGCGACGGCGATTTTGCCGCCAGCCGCTTTCACGATCATCGGATTGCCGCTGCGGGCGAGTTGGACATACTGCCCTTCGAACAAGCCGAGTGATTTCAAACGAATCGCGCACGCCTCGGGAAGATCCAAGCGTGCGATTTCACCGGCGGTACCGATGAAGTGATCCAAAGTGATTTCGCTGAACATAAGCGTGGGGCTGCCAATGGAATCGGGGCGAATGACGCTGCGTTTCTAGTTGAGAATGATTCTCGTTAGGAACAGTTTAGACATCCGAGCCGTCTGAGCCTAGTGGGTTCGCGACGGAATCGAGCGGGATTCGTGAGATTTTTTCGAGCCGTCACGTGTTCTGTCCCGACCGCAGATTCGAGCGAAAACCTGCTATTTAACGTGTTATCGGTTTTCTGTGTCGCTGAGCGAGAGAAACGAAGGTTGCTCCGGGCGGGTCAATCCGCTGCGGCGAAGCTGGCGAGAAGCTTTTGGGCTGTCCGCTGGGCAGCGCCGATCACAGGGGCGATGCCGACTCCGCCGATGGCGTTTGTCATCAGTTCAACGCCGGGAATTTTGCTCATGCCCGATTGGATCGCGGCGGCTCGGTCGAGATGGCCGACTTCGTATTGAGGCATCGCGTTGTTCCACCGGACGACTTTGACGAACGCGGCGAATTGTTGCATTCGTTGCGACGTGTCGAGGCCAATCAGGTCACCGAGTTCCTGGGCAACGATCTCAATAATCGCGTCGTCTTCGTTAGCGAGGATTTCCGGATGAAGCATTCCGCCGACGAAGGCGCGGACGATGACGTAATCTTGTGGCGCGCGGCCGGCGTACTTTTCGCTCGCGAAACTCACCGCGAGCACCGAACGGTTTTCACGAGGTGGGACAACGATCCCAAAGGTTTTGGGCATCCGCGAGATTCGCGTTCGGGGAATCGCCATCACGACGATTGCCGTCGACGCATACGGAATCCCGAGCAAGTTATCGGCGACTTCAGCAACGGCGTCGGATTGGGCGGTTACGCCGAGCGACGGCTGCAATTGCGTGAGCAGATGGGCGGACACCGGTGCCGGCGCGGTCAGCACGACCGCGTCGAACAGCTCGCCGCACGGGTCGAGGCGGATACCGGCATCGGTATGGCACATCGATTCAATTTTTGATTGGGTGCGAATGTGTTCGGGGCCGACCGCCTCGGCGAGCGTTTGGATCAGTTCAATCATACCCCCGGGGAACGCACGGAATTGTTCGTAACGCGCACCACTGCTGCCGCGCTCGGTCGAGTCGTCGCCTGCACGGATCCGTCTCATCGTCGCGCGAGCGAGCGAACCGTCGTTGGATTCCATGTCCCAAATCGGCTTCATCGTCGCTGCCATGCTGAGCCGATGCACGTCCGCGGTATAAATCCCAGCAACCAGGGGAGCCACGATATTGTCGAGGCATTCACTTCCGAGCCGACGTTTAACGAAAGAACCGACGCTTTCGTCGGACACGTTGGCTGCCCGGCGGCGAACGAAGCGTTCGGCCAGCAAGCGGATTTTTCCGATCGGTGAAAGCAGAGGCGTTGTCAGCATCGACATGAGTTTGGTCGGACGCATCAGCACGAAGCCTTCGGGGATCGGAATCAGTCCGTTACCCCGCGCGATCATCGCACCGCGGCCCTCCGGGTTGGGACGCAACAGGCGATCTTCCACACCGAGTCGGCGACAAAGCTCGATCGCTGCGGGCGGCTGCATTGCGAACATGTCGGCGCCGTGATCGACGATGAATTCCTCACCGCTTTCGGTGACGATCCGTTCGGTGTGGATCACACCTCCGATGCGATCGGAGGCTTCGAATACTGTTATCGCGACAGGCGCAGCCTCAGCCGCCGAAAGTAGACGAAGGTGTGTTGCCACGGCGAGCCCAGAGAGCCCGCCGCCGATGATGGCGATTCGGGGAACCGTCATGCTCACCCGCCGCTGACCATCGCCAAGATTCCTTCGATCGATCCGACGATCTGGTCGGCTGCTTGATGGAAGGATGCCGCGTCGGTAGCGGATTGAAGCGGCGCGGCGATCGATGCGAACCCACCGACCGATTGCAAAATGCTGCCGATCATCTCGGGCGTGATCGCTGGTGGTTCAATCATTCTCGCTTTGACTGAGCTGGAGTAGCCTGGGCCACCGGAGTACCCGAAATCATCATCTTCGTAAGAGTCCATGTACTCGTCGGGACCCTCATCGTACTGTGACATGTCGTAATCGTCAGGGCCATAGCCCGAGTCATCGTACGGATTGGATTGTGGCCGGGTCGGTGTCGTGGGGACGCTGACGTAGCTGCCCCCTATCCAATCCGAGAGGCTCATGCTGGCGTCGTCATAGGCCGTGAGCATTTCGGTTTGTTGCGTGATCCAATCTTCGAATCCTTTGGCAACTGCCGCCGGGATCCAAAAGCCGTCAACTTTGGTCAACTCGATCCGTCTGCTGTTGGAACCTGCAGGTGATTGGTTGTTGCTCACCGGGCCTTCAGTTTCGAGGATCGCGGTGTCTTCGGTTGCTTTGAGCAGCCTCCATTGGGATTTCGGCATGCTGTACGTTTCCAACAGCACGGCGAGATACGGTGCGATCGCCGCGTCTCGTTCGTGCAGCCATTCGCCGAAGCCGTTGCTGCGGATCGTGTCGATTGAGACACCGTCGGGGGTCAAACCGGACTGTAGCAAGCCCGCGGCGGGCAAGACGAGTTTGGTGAAAGTTTCGCCTGCCAGAGTCAAATCGTCGGCGTCGCCTGCGGGATCACGAAGACGGGGGTGCGAGAGAATCCAATTTTGCCGCGTGACGATCAGATCAGCGAGTTGGTAGAGCTGGCCGAGCGGTTCGGTGATTGCGTTTGGGTCGAGTTTGGTGGTGGTGAGTTGGGCCAGTTGGTCAATTTGTCGGCGATACTTTGGCGGCAGTGCGTCGTACACGACTACGAGATGTCCGTTGCGAATTTGTTGGGCGATTGTGTCGAAGGCTTGGTCGGGCGCCATGTTCGCGTTGGGCGGCGAGTACGGCGGGGCGTCGGGCGGCGTCGGGATCGGCTCGGGGGCCGGTGCGGCTTCGGCGGCCGCGACACGTTTGATCTCTTCGGTCAGCGCCGCGCGTTGTTGCTCAAGTCGTTCAGCGATCTTGCCCGCTTGGATACGGCTGGTCGCTTCAAAGCTGTTTAGGGGAACGTTGATGCGTTGTCCGCTGGACAAGAGCAGCACGACTTGGTTGTCCCACATGCCGACCATTTCAGCTTCGATCGAGCGGTCACCGCTGAGGCTGGTCCACGTTTCGGCGACGCACGCGTTCGTGCCGAGCAAGATCGATACGCTCAAGAAAAGCAGCAGCGTTCTTCCGTGGCGGCATCGCATCGTACCGAGCGAGGGGATGAGTCGTTTTGTCGCCACGAGCAGCTTTTCCCGCTGGTGTGGCGTAGAACATTCGAAGTGAAAACAGGAGAGCATGATCGAAGCTCCAAAAAGAACGAAGAAATGCGGCAATGAATGGCTAGGTTTGCCAAGACGGTTTTTGTTCCAGGGGAGACAGAATCCTCGCGGCCGACTCCCCATCACGCCGTCTCATTGCATTATAGTAACCGGTTCGTGCCCCCGCCCGCGCCATGAATCGCGAAAGGAATGAGCTTCGTGAGTGCTTCCGACAATCCCAACCCGAACGACGATCAAACTCCCTCAGGTGTTCGTGCACCTGTAGGCGAGCAAACACGAACGAGGATCGCGGCGGAGGAGGGCTCCGGTGTTGGACCGCTCGAGAAGCCGCCCAATGCTGAGGAGCAGCGACTATTACGGGAACGGTTTTACAACGCGACGATTATCGGCCGCATCGATGCGACCGAGGATTTGGCCAAATTTCGGATCCGTCCCGATGCCCCGATCCCGAAATTCGAACCGGGACAATATGTCGCGCTCGGGTTGGGGAACTGGGAGCCTCGACTGATCGGCACCCAACCGGAAGACGTTCCGATCAACAAAGCACGTAAGATCGTGCGACGAGCTTATTCGATTTCGTGTCCAATGTTGGACGAACACGGGATGCTGGCGACTCAGGATTCGGTGGATTACCTCGAGTTCTACATCACGTTGGTTCGTCGTGGGGCCACCGTGGTCAGCAAACCGCCCGCATTGACGCCGCGATTGTTTGGGAAATCAGTCGGCGACCGCGTTGTGATGGAGCGGAAGATTACTGGCAAGTACCAACTCGGTGAATACAAGCCCGACGACACGATGTTGTTTCTTGGTACCGGAACGGGCGAAGCGCCGCACAACGCGATGGCGGCGAAGCTGCTCGCGACGGGGCACCGTGGCCGCGTGATCATCGCCACGAGTGTGAGATATCATCATGACTGTGCTTACAAGAATGAGCACGAAGTGCTGATGCGGCAGTACCCCAACTATCTGTATCTTCCGCTGACCACTCGTGAACCGGAAAACCTTCAACCCGATCATCCGAATTTTGTCGGCAAGCAATATTTGCAGTCGATGTTCACGAGCGGCAAACTGTCCGAGATTGCCGAAGACCCGCTCGAGCCATCAAACACTCATGTGTTCCTTTGCGGGAATCCCGACATGATTGGATACATTCCCCCCGGTGCTGATACACCCGAGAATCCTGGTATGCTACCGTTATTGCGAGCGGCAGGATTCCGCGATGATGTACAGGAACATCGGGCGGGGACGATTCGTTTTGAAAAGTATTGGTAAGCACACCTTCCTCACAGGGTAGACAACATGGACCTCAGTAACACGATCGCGTTGATTCTTGGTGGCGGACGCGGCACCCGGCTCTTTCCGCTTACCAAGATCCGGGCCAAGCCTGCTGTGCCCTTGGCGGCGAAGTATCGATTGATCGACATCCCGATCAGTAACTGCATTAACAGCGGCTTGAATCGGGCTTACGTGTTGACGCAGTTCCTCTCGGAGAGTTTGCACCGGCACCTCCGGCAAACCTACACCTTCGACCACTTCAGTGGCGGATTTGTCGAACTGCTCGCCGCCCAGCAAACCGTCAATTCGGGAACGGATTGGTATCAGGGAACCGCCGACGCGGTGCGAAAGAATCTCGTGCACCTGCGTGAAAGTTGGATCAAGCACGTTTTGATTCTGTCGGGCGATCAGCTCTACCGGATGGATTTCCGGGACATGATGAAAACGCACATCGAATCCGGCGCGGCAGCGACCATCGCGGGAATCCCTGTCACACGCAAAGACGCTTCGGCGCTGGGAATCATGCAGGTCGATGATTCCGGGCAGGTCCGCGGATTCGTCGAAAAGCCGCAAACCGAAGAAGAAATCGCGAAGGTTCGCATGGAGCCAAGCTGGATCGATGCACGCGGTATCCCAAGCCAAGGTCGTGATCTGCTCGCCAGCATGGGGTTGTACATTTTCGACAAAGATTTGATGGTCGACCTGCTCGAAAACAGTCTGCACAGTGACTTCGGAAAAGAGGTATTCCCGGAAGCGATTAACACGCACAAAGTCCAGTTGCACTTGTTCGATGGCTACTGGGAAGACATTGGAACGATCCGTTCGTTCTACGAAGCGAACCTCTCGCTGGCCAGCAAGAATCCGCCATTTGATATTCGCAACCGAAACGCACCCATTTACAGCCGCCCGCGTTTCTTGCCGCCCACAATCATGGGTAACGCGACCATCACCGGCAGCCTCATCGCCGACGGATGTTGTATCGGTGACAATGTTACGATCGAAAACAGCGTCATCGGTCTGCGAACCGTGATCGGCGACAACGTCACGATCAAGGACAGCGTTGTGATGGGAGCTGACTTCATCGAGATGCGTGGAACTCAACGTGAAGGCAAGCTGCCTCTCGGAGTAGGCGCGGGCAGTTATATCTCTGGTGCGATTCTCGACAAGAACTGTCGGATCGGAACCAATGTTCGCATCACCAACGCGGCCGGTGTGGACCATCAGGGCGAAGACGATCCGCTGCAAATTCGCGACGGCATCAGCATTGTGGTCAAAGAAGGTCAGATCGCGAACGACTTCCAGAATTAGTCGTTTCGCCGCCATGATTTCATGACGGCCGCCAATCGTGTTCACCGATCGGCACACGAACCCGGCATTTGGGTTCGTGTGCCGTTTTTTTGCAGTCACCCGAAGACGACGATCGCACGGGGCTTAATAGCGAACCGTCACGCCCGCGATCAGCGAGTGAGCGGAAACCTCGTTGGTCACGGTGACCGGACCGCCGCCCGTCGGTACGGTTCCCGTCACATCGTTTTTGCCGAGATAGACGTACGACAGGTTGAGATCGACATTCTTAGCGAAACGGTACGAGCCGCCCGTAGCGATGTTGTATTGCTGAATCAACGGACTGATCACGTTGAGGGCGACATCGCTTTCATGAATCGGTGATTGATTGAAGTTGATTCCGCTGCGTAGATAGATGCGGTCGGAAACCTGTTTCTGAACGCCGAACGCGGCGGCGAACAAATTGCTCCACCCCAATTCGCTGAAACCGTCCGCGTCATCGTATCCGATGTAGCGGAAGTCGGCGGCAAACGTCCAATCTTCCCATCCTGTGTAGGCCGTGCCCAGCGAAACGATCATCGGCAGGTCGAGGTCAAATTTGACGAGGCCGCTCGGAGTGAAGAAGCGGAAATCCTCCATCCACTGCGGGCTGCGGAAACTCGCTCCGAAATGAAAATGATTGTCGGTGATGTAATACACACCTGCCTGGAATCCGATGCCCCAATGTTTGCGGTTACCTTGGGATGTTTCGGCGGTCGGTGTGATGACCGAGGGGCCGATCGGGTCAAATCCGACTTCACCCAGGTTGATCAGCGGCGCAAAACCGATTGAGAGTTTGTCGGTAACCAGATAGGAAACCGTCGGTGCGATCTGCAGGAATTCCGACATCGCGTACGCGGGGGTTCCACCCAGAATCGGGTTACCGGCAGGTTGGTTGTTGGTGAAACCCGCGACACCGGCGAGCCCGAGACCGACCGTCCAACGAGAATCATCCATGCGGTGGACCCATCCGATCGATGGGACCGCCGCGGCACCGGCGTCTCCCTCGGTGCCACCACCGAGGCTCGACGTAAGCTCAACGTCGGCCAACAAAAGTTCGACGCCGAAACCGACTTCGTTATTGGCCAAGCCGGAGATCGAAGCCGGGTTCCAAGCCAAAGCACCGACCGCGTCAAGCGGGGCTGCGGTTCCGGCGCCTGCCATCGAACGGTTCACCGGACCAACCCCGGTCAAGTAGATGCCTTGAGCGTTGACGGTGCCGGACGGGAAAAACGCCGTGGCGGCAATTCCAGTCGCGAGTGTCAAAAAAATCGTGAGTCGCTGGATAGTCGACATGTGGAGTCCCTCCTGGACGGCGCCTGCAATCATGCCCCTGCAGACAATCCTTTGTCCACAGCTCGCCGCAACAGTTGCGACGGTTGTGGGCAATCGCCCTTGATAAACGATTGCGCCACTCAAGAGGATCAATCGTCCTGTTCGGTCGCGCATTACCGGCTGTTTCGTGTTTTATGCACTACTGAACGGATTTTCCGCCGCGTGACCGATGCAATCGTTACATCCCGACCCGCGGTCAGTTCACCGCGTAAATGTCGAAGATCATTTTCGATTCCGTCGCGAAATCCACGTGGGCTTCACCGACGCCGATGCACGCGAGGCGATTGAGCCAGCTGTACTTCTCGGCGGCGACATGGAATCGAGGAAAAATCCGAAGCGGTGTGCCGGGTACCGGGGCTCGCCCAGCCATGAACTCTTCGAACCCGTTTTCGCCCAAGTCGGCCATGCCGTGATAATGCACATTGATCAATGCGTCATCTTCGGTGCGAATGGTCAGGCGAACGTCGACATCGGCGACTCCGTCGTTTCGCATCAATAACCAATCCCCTCCGGCGGGCAGGATTTTGCCCGAAATTTTATCGCCGCAAACCACACCGCCGGTCACGTTAAAGTTCACACGCACTCCACCGGGCACGGGGCCGACGATCTCCGGATTACCGACCGTCGCGGTATAGGAAAAAAGGGGCTCCATTTTGTAGTCGATCATGATTGAATCCTACGCAGTCGTTTGGGGGATTGATGAATTAGTGGCATACGGTCCGTCCAAGTTGTAACTCAGCATCGACCGTCATTGTGACAGCTGCGAGACTTTCCTGCGACACCGCTTGCATTCCCAGATCGCTGACGATCGGATGGCTGGCGTAATCGCACGCGGTGAGTTGATATTTCCCGGGTAGGATTCCCGCACTGTGGAACCGTTTAATCTTCAGCGGCGCTTCGACGATCGATTGGAAGCACGCTTTTTCGCGGCTGTCGACTTCCGCGAATTGTTTCAGGAAGATGAATGGGACGGTTGGGTCGACGAGCATCTCTAAGGCTTGAACGATGATGCCGATACCGGGTAGCGTGATCTCGCCGGTTGCCGAAAGCAACGGTTGCAGCAGAGCCTGCATCGCGCCCGCGAAATTGCCGAGATCCGCCGAAGGTGAACCGAACAGCTGGTCGCCTTGTCGTTTCATTTCCAGAAGCACGCCTTGTTGCGTCATCGCCGTCGGGCCAAAAGTTTCGACGTACCGGGCTTCCACGCGATAGACCGCCGGGTCGGAGGGCGTGCGCGGAACCGTCAGTCGGGCATCCTGTTTGGGAAAGCCGTATGCCTCACGACCCGAGACCGTCGCCCACGAGTTGTTCACGAACACGTAGGGAAAGAACCAAGCGATTTGTTCGACCAACTGGATCGGGCCGCGTTTCTTTAGCTTCACGACTGGAAACGCGAGGTTGATGTCGACCTCTGGGGATCCGAATTCGTTGGCTTGCCCGGGGTTGACTCGAATGACGGGAAAGTCGGCCGCCATCATGATGAATCCCGGGAGCAAGGGTTGGTATATCCCGTCGCTGCCGGTCGGACCGTTGAGTGATTGGTCGCAGAGTTTCTGTAACGCCGACCATGTTGATTGCATCGCAAACGCGCTGAGCGTGACGTTTGGGAAATCGTAAGCCCCCGGGAAAGCGATTTCTCCACCGCGGACGACGTAGTTCGGTTTCGAAGGTTGAGCGTTAGAGTGATCGGTGCTGGTAAGGCTGCATTTTTCAGAACTTTCGATCGCCGCGGCTGCAGCCAGACCCGACATCACGGCCGCTTCGACGCAGCCGACATTGAGTCCGTTGTAGGTCCACGTACCCGCGATCACGAGATTTGTGTAGCCGCTCTCGTCGGGCCGCAGTCGATACTCGGTGCTGCCTTTTACCGACAAAACATAACGCTCCGTCGGAGCAATATTTGCTCGAACGTACTGGGCATCGAGCCGCGCCTCGCCGACGCCACCGGATGAATCCACCAAGACGTCCCAGTTCAACGCATCGGGATTCGTCGGTTGGGTTGCCGCAGGCCAGAAGGGTCTCGCGTGTTGCGACAACATTGTTCGAGTGTTGTCTTTCACGATCTCGGTTTGCTGTTGCACAAACCCGCAGTCGTTCGGTGGCGGTGTTGGTGGAAAGGTGTCCGCGTCTTTCATCGCACCGCAGAAATAGGCAATGCTCTGCACTTGATCTTCCGGTGCCCACCGCTCTGCCGGGATCACTTGTGACATGTCCGACCATGTGTCGAGCGGTTCTTCGAACGCACCGACCAGGGCTTGTTCGCGTGGCGGATTCTCTCCTTGCCCCGGCGCCGGATACCACGGTTCCCAGCCCATCTGGTCGGTCGTTTCGTTGAACCAAAGTTGGCAGGCCTGGGTTTGCACAGTCAGGACTTTATCGACCATGTTTTTCCATCGTTTGTCGTGGGCGATTAGTTCCCCCGCGACGTGTGGCAACGCGGCGATCGAAATCCCGAGAACGACTTGATCGAAATCCTGTCCCGCCACCAACGAGCGTGTTTTGACCGCAGGTGGCCCGCACCAAAACGATTCCGGGTTCAGGCCTTTGGCTTTCCATTGCTCGCCTTGTTCGATCTGGTCGTATCGCGGCGTGCTCGGCCAACACGGACAGCCGTGCACCCACACAAACGGGTCGTAAGTTCCCTTGCATTCGGGTTTGAGGGTGCCTTGGATCTCCATTTCGATTTCGCTGATCGCGGTTTTATCGGCGTTGAGTTTGAGATCGGATACTTTATGGAAGAACTCAAACTTCACGCCTTTCTCTTTGAGGACGAGGTACAGCGGCGAGAAGACGATGTCGCCCATGCCAGCTTGCATCTTCCAAAGAATTGCGGATTTGTAGGTCAGCAAAATCCGGGCGAAGGCACGTGTGCATGCGCCGGCGGCAAAGTTCGGTTTCTCGGTGTCGCCACCGACGTATGCGAAGACGAGTGAGTAGGCGGCACGCACCGGCGCTGAGTCAGACGAATGGCAACCGTTGAGATTGAGCCATTCGCGAAAGTCATATTTGTCGATCACGTCCCAACCGTGTCGGAAGACTCCATCGCGGACGGCGCCCCGGAATACCGACGACCCGAGATCGAGTGCGATGAAGAGACGCCGCAGTTCGGTATTGCTGGCCAATGCACCATTGAGAAGGTGCTCGATCTCGTCGCGAAGTTTGGTCAAGAGCCAATCGATCAGATTGTATTGGTGTGCCGAATGCTGCTGAGGATCATCGCTCATCCGATGAATCAAACGTTCAGATAGATGCAGCAGGCTGACCCCGGCAAGGTCTTCGGTTCGTTGCAAAGACGAGTCGAGGCTGCGTATTTCTGCTTTGACCCAACCTTCCAGCGAAACCTTGCTGGCGTCCGTTTTCGCGACGACGGCGGAAAGATCATTGTTCGAAATGAAATCGTCAAAGATCCGGCGGAGCCACGCCGCGAGAGTTTTCATTAGTGTCCATGGCGACCACTCTTCGTTGTCGCTACCGAGCGGTTCGTCGTTGGTGGGGATGTAATTCGTCCACGGTTGCCACCCGGAGGAAACGTTTTCCATCACGGTGACCATGTTCAGCGGTTTGAACGCCGGGAAGTCTTCGTTGACGGTTTGATAGGGCGAATCGGGGGCGAGTTGTTTCTGATGAAATTCACGATAGGTGTCGATCATCATCCGAAAGGCGTTGTTGTAGAAACCGAACCAGATGTGGAGCCCGTGCTCCTCGATTCGTGCGCCTTTGCCTTCATCCAAATTGCGGCCGCTGGCACCCTTGCCACCCAATCGCCATCCGACTTGGTAAACGGTGATATCGTATTGGTCTTGCCAATTCGGCGTCTGGGTCAGTCCGTAAACGGTGCTCAACGCACCTAGCCCGCCGCCCAGTACCGCAATCTTTTGCTTTCCCATTCTGCGTTCCTGACCAAAAGAGGTAATTGATAGTCGTTTGGTCGCGTGTCTGACTTCAACGTCTTAAAGACGGTGCGATCTGTCTTTGTGCCGGAAGACAGGAGGCGACTCGTTGGAGACGACCAGCATAACGCATGTCGCTTCTGTGGTGGGGTGCAGTTGCCTGATTAGGGGTGGGCTAGAACTTCGGGAACGCGGGGGTGTAAGCCGTGATCATTGCGATCGGATCTTGGACGCCGACAGATCGCATCCAAGTCACGGCTTCCTCCTGATGATCTCCGCCGTTGCCCGGGCCAAGTAGCTGCCCGTAGCGGAACCGCGTGGCAGCGGCAAACAGGTTCATGTCTTGGGCCTGAAGGAGTTCGATCCCTTCGCGTAGTTGGGAGATCGCTCGCGATCGATCGCCTGTGATATAGCTCAATGCCGCGTACAGCGGCGCTGACATGGCGGCGGCATACGGGACGCGTTTGCGGTTCATCTTACGAAGAAAGAGTTCCGCGTCGCGTAGTAGTTTCGGATCTTCGGTTTGGTGAACGTAGCTTCCCAGGGCACTGCGGATGCGAAGTTCAGGGAGCACGACCGCGCAAACTTGTGCTTGCAGGATCAGGCTGCGTTTGAGGTCGTTCCATTCATTGACCATCCGTTCGTGTGCCTGAGCGTATTCGCCGGCGTAGAGGTGAACGCACGCGCCGCCCATCAATGCGGTCATGTTCTGAATGTTGTATTCCTTGCGAGACCACTGGGCGAGTGATTCGGCCAAACTCGCTCGAGCCGCGTCGACGTCCCCTGCGGTGAGATGGGATAACGGCGTCATGTACGAATTGAGATTCGCGGCGGTGGTTAAGTCACCGCGGTCGCGCACGTCTTCGAGAATCGTTGCCGAACGACGCGACATTTCGCCGAAACGACCTTCCCATGACATGCACCATAGCATGTAGGTGGCGGCTTGGCCGAGTTCCCAAGAGGTGCCGGTGCAGCGTTCGGTCAGGATGCTGCTGGCGCGGTCGCAGCGGGTGCTGCCGGTATGCCATCGGCCGGTTAAGAAACCGCATGCTCCTTCGGCCAGTTCGACCATCGCGTTGATGTAGGGCAACTCGAGTTGGGCGGCAATTTCGGCGGCTTGGTCAATCAGCTTGCGTGAATAACGCATTGCACCGACACCATCGTGAGCCGTGTAGACCGCTTCCCAGCACAACGCGCGAGCGATGCTGAACTGGTCACCGCTTTTGAGAGACAGTAACAGGTTCAGCGTTTGGAACGCGGGAGACACAACAATGTTCTTTGTCCCCATTCCAGCGGAAGCTGACCAAGTGACGTTGATCTTGTCTTTTTGATCGGCCGTGATCGCGGATTCGGTGCTGTATTGTGTGCCACGCACGCGGAGTTTCAAACGTCGCCACAGCAACAGCGCGAGAGCCTTTTTCTGTGAGTTGGGCAGCTGCATTCCGACGCGTCCGAGGACGCGACCGAGCACTTCACGGCCTTGGTCAAGGTGGCCGCCGGCACAAAGTTGGTAAGCGGCTTTTCGTTCCAGGTCGATCCGTGTCGCTCCATCGGATAACTCCGCAGCGATGAGGTACTGCGACGCGGAGGGATGCGGGCGCCCGGCGTTGGCGAGCGTGTCTCCGTATTTGGTGTACAGCGAACAGGCTGCCTCACCGTTCGGTGCGCGGGCGGTCAATGACAGTCGGTACAGGTTGGCTGCTCGGTCGAACGCAAGTGCGCGGGCGGATTCGTCCGCCGCGGATGCGTAAAACTTAGCCGCTTCTTCGTACTGATCCGATTTGTGGAGATGGACGGCGATGGTTTCCGTGTCTGCGCTGCGAGATTCCCTGAGTGTCTTGGCGAGCGAAGCGTGGCAGTTCTTACGATCGGGGCTCGGTAAATGCGAGACAACGCTTTCGCGGATCCGGTCGTGAAAGGTTTCGACTTGGTCGATGACACGTGGTCCGGTGCTGCGGATCAAACGTTCTCCGCGCAGGTTGCGGAGGGATGCAATTAACGGGGTGCGCGAGCCGACCGCAGCATGTGCGTCGCAGGCGGGAATGGGTTGTCCCGCTACCGAAATGATTTCCAACAATTTTCGGGACGCTTCGGGCAATTCCTTGATGCGATTCCAGAGCACATCGTCGAGGTTGAGTTCACGTGAATCGTTGCCGAGGTTGCTGCCCCCGGCAACGTATCCAACGAGTTCGTAAACGAATAAAGGGCTGCCCTGTGACTCGCGGATGATCCAATCGATCGAATCAGGGTTCGATGACGATGCGTGATTGAGCAGTTCTTCCGCTAACGCACGTGTTTCGTCTTTCGTTAACTCCGCGACGGGCAATTCGGTTTGTTGCAACGTCGGTCCGATCTGTTCGTCTAACGCGATCAAGCAGGGGCTCGAGACGATGTACTCGCTCCGGTAACTCAGAACGACCAACATCCTCGGCGCGTTGGCGGGTTGCAGCAATTCCGCGAGTAAGTACGCACTGTCGACATCGCCCCATTGCAAATCATCGATCGACAAGATGAGGTTGTTTTGACTGCTGATTGCCCGAAGTAATTGCGCCAGTGCATGGAAGGCCCGCCGACGCAGTTCACGAAGGTCAGGCACATTTGCGGCCGAAGGGTCTGCCGCTGCGATTAAGTCGACTCGCTGCAGCACAGGAAAGATGCGAGCCAACGCGGCAATGGAATCGGGTAACCATGACCTGACTTCAGCGGCGGGCAATTGCATCAGATAGCGAGCCAATGCGTCGATCAGGTTATCGACCGCTTTATACGGCACCGATTCTTGTTCATAACACCGACCAGATAGCACGACGGTGTCCGGATCGAACTGTACCTTGTCCAAGAAGTGTTGGACGAGGGCCGATTTGCCCGCTCCGGAACGTCCGTGAACACGGACCACCGCAGTGGAACCTTGTCGCGTTTGTTCAAACGCCCCTCGCAGTTTGGCAAGGTGCTCGACGCGTCCGACAAAGGGGAGTTCAACAGGGTGCGAGTTTTCAATCGACGCCTCTGCCGGGGGCTTGTCGGGCGACAGTCGGGCTGCAATCTCGGGCCCCGTCGGACGATCGTTAGGGTCTCGTCGCAAGAGATCGATGCAGAGGCTGTTGAGATCGTCGGGGACGCCCGGCATCAGATCCGACGGCGCGGGGGCGTCGAGGTTTTGCTTGTTGTAAAGCACTTCGTTTCGCGAGCCGTCGAACGGAAGTTGGCCCGTGATGGCTTGGAACAACATCACTCCGACGGCGTACCAATCGCTGCTCGTCGTCAACCGTCCCGCCGCCGCTTGCTCGGGCGCCATGTATTTGGCCGTTCCCGTAATCCGGCCACTGAGTGACTGATGGGAGAGGGGCTGCGGATCGTTCGATGACTCGGGGGCTTTTTCATCGTTCGGATCGGATCGGGGAATGCTGGCCAACTCCGCGACCAATCCGAAGTCTAACAAGACGACACGCCCATTTGCGCGGACGAATACATTTGCCGGTTTCAAGTCGCGGTGCAGATTTCCCGCATCATGTAGGGCACACACACCATCGACGAGTTGTCGCATCGCATCTCGAATGCGGTCGTAGATTTCATCGGGTAGGGGGGACGGTGTGGTTCGCGGAGGACAGCTCTCCCGCGATTCGCTGTCCGTATCTTCATGACACGCTTGCGTGTCCTGGCTAACCGGAGACGTAATTGGATCCAGGAAAGTTTCGTTGGAGCCTGAGGATTTGTCGCTGCCGGTTGGGGCGGAGTGGTTGATTGGAGGGGCACTGTCGTAGCGTTCGGTCATGCCAAACGCCAAACTCTTGATCGCGCGCACGTGCGTGTAGAAGTCGATTGCGTCTTCCGCCAGCTCCATGGTGAAGAACCAATGCTCACCGTCAGACTCCAGTTCATAGAGCGGCAGCAGGTTGGGGTGCACCAACTCAGCGAGCGAGCGGAATTCATTTTTAAAATGGTAGATCGATGACGGATCGATTTCTCGAATCGTCTTAAGGGCAACAAAGTCGCCTCGCTCACGATCGTAAGCTCGGTAAACGACGCCCATTCCGCCGCGGCCGATCACGCCCCTGAGTTCGTATCGTTTCGTTCCAAGAAACTCTTTCACTGGGAGCATGCGGGCAAGAAATATGGAAAGTGAAGGGATCGAATGATCGAATTGGGGGGAAACCCGCAGCTGAATCGTACCGGTTCAGAACCCCCTGCAGTGTACACTAGCTAGACACTAGTAAACAGCGTTTCACGAGAGCTGCAATGCCAACCTGAGCAACCGGTTGGATCAAACTGATCACGGTTCAGTCAATGGTTAATTGTTCGCGTTGGTGTAAGCGTGTTGCGAACGCAGCTTGGTAGCGTCATTGCCCTTTCGAACCGCCGCCGGACGGGATGCATGGGCAATTTGTGATTATTGAGATGTTCGGAGCTGGGTCTGCTCGCAGCGAACACGGTGTAGAAACCGTTGGGATCGTCTTGACGTCCAACCGCTGGTCCACGTACAGGGATGGAACGATCGCCCGATTCGATCGTGCTTTCCCAACCAAATGAACGGACTCAGAGCGGTTACCAATCAAATGAAGCGTCATATTCTTAGTACCGGATGCGTGCTCGCCCTCACTTTTGTCGTCTTGCAGGCCGGCTGTAGCAAGCAAGATGCGACGCAAGCGGTGGCGACCAACGCGAGTTCAACGGCGACCCGTCAGAACGCTCCGCAAGCCTCCGAGGCGGAAGCCGTTGTTAGCCATTTCCTAGATCGAATTCGCCGCGGTGGCGAAAACCATAATGCGATGGCATTGCTAACTGACCGGGCGCAATCCGAATTGAACCGAATCGGTCAAGTTGTCCAACCGATCGGGTCGCCTGACGCTCATTTCAAAATCACCCGCAGCACGCCGATGCCGGTCGACGAGACGGTTGCCGCCGAAGGTTTCACCGGACGATTGGTGCACTGCATTTGGACCGAACCGGCGGCTCTGAACGCCGCGGGAGCTCCCGTTTCTCCGCCACAGAGCTACCAAGTCGTGTGGTCGGTGGTGTTGCAGGACAACAATTGGAAGATTTCCGGTTTGATTCTCGAAATGAGTGCTGACGAGCCGCCGTTGGTTCTCGACTTCGAAAATGGTGAGCACATGGCGAAAATTCTCGGCGGCGAACCGAGCACCCAAACCGCTACCTCGCCCGCTTCCGCGGAAGCCAATCCGGTCCGCTGAGGTCGTCCCGAGGCGACGGATTCCAAATCGCCGCCATGTTTTTCGAATCATCCGGCACACCGGGCTGATCAGTGGTAGAAGCGTTGGTCGCAGGTGCCGATCAGGTCATGCGGCGGCGCGACCGCTCGAGAGCATATTTAGTTTTAACGGTAGCTACCGTCGCCAGACGGTGGCTCACGTTCAGGCGAACGTGCTACCTACTGAACGCCTACGTCTTTTTCTGAATGGCTAAAATGCCGTCTTTTGCGGCTCGATGACACGTTTTGCGGTGTCGCGAGTCGTTTCTTTTGGCCGCGATGCGAGGTGACGGCCGGTCGTCATCGAGATGGCCCACCCCAGTTCGCTTTGCTGCCGCATCCTGCCCAGCCGGATTGCGGGGATTGTTGTCGATTCGCAGCGGGCGTTCGGTGAAGAGCAATTCGAGGACTCAGAGCAGGGCTTTTGGGCGTGCTGAGTTGTCTAATTAGGAGGTTTGGGTAATTGACATCGGTGACGCTGAAGTTACTGTAGGCACGAATTGGGAGCAGAATCTCAGTGGTATTGCTGTCGTGCCGTCCACATCTTCCTCGTCGAGGGGAAGAAAAAGAAGCTGTTCCTGAGTTTGGACTCGTCCGCAGCGTGCGTTCGCGTCCCGTGACAGAAATCACAGAGGTGCTAGATAGCACTTCGTTTGTTTTGTGTGTGCGAACTCGGATCGCACCGAAAACTCCGAAACCTTTTGGGAGAATTAGATGACTCGGAATTTGGTGAAAGGAACGGCCGCCTTCGCATTGGTCATGGCCGCCACGTTGACGTTGAGCGCACCGGTACAAGCTGGTGGTCTGTTCAGCTCTCTTTTCGCAAAGAATGATTGTTGCCAGCCAACTCGTTGCGGTGGCGGTGGCTTGTTCGCCAAGCTGCGTGCTTTGAAGGCGAACGATTGCTGCGAGCCCGTTTGCTGCTGCGAACCAGCTCCTTGCTGCGAACCAGCTCCATGCTGCGAACCAGCCCCTTGCTGCGAACCAGCACCATGCTGCGAACCAGTGCCTTGCTGCGAGCCAGCCCCGGCTCCTTGTTGTGGCGAAGCCGTTGTTGAAGTAGCCGCTGGCTGCGGATGCGGTGGTTCGGCGACTGTTGAAGTAGGCGCTGGCTGCGGATGCGGAGGTTCGGCAACTGTTGAAGCTGGTGCTTCGGTCAGTAGCGAAGGTATCGAACTTGCTCCGGGTGAAACTCTTGTTCCTGGTAGCGTTGAGACGGTAGGTGGCGAATCGGCCGAGGCCGCAGCTCCTTCCGCACCTCCAGCTCCTTCGGCACCTCCAGCTCCAGCCGAAGCTCCAACTGCTGACGCAGCTCCGGCCGCTCCCGCTGCCGACGCCGCCCCTGACGCTCCTGCAGCTGATGCGGTACCGAGCAGCAGCGACGCTGAAGAAGCTGCACCGCCAGCTCCTCCAGCTCCAACACCAGATGCCGCAACCGACATCTAATCCCCACTCTCGTCATTCGAGAGCACACCAAAACGAAACCTCGCGTGATGAGATTCACGCGAGGTTTTTTTGTTGGGATTGATAAGTCGGGTTTAGTTTGGCGATGGCAACCGATGAGCTCGAGAGGCATCCAAATCACGCCGTTGCTTTGTCACGAAACGCGTCAGATGAGCTGATCCCCAAGTGTCCTGTAGCCGTCGTCGGACGGGGTGGGCAAAACCTCACTAACTTCCGGCATTTCGGATAGCCAATTGACGGTTGTTAATGAGGCGATGCCGGGGCGTTTCTCAGGCCGCGGTCCGAGGTTTACGGCCCACGAAAAGCGCGAGCAAGAAAGCGACGAGGGCGGCTACGGCGAAGGCCATCGTCTTTTGACCCCAGGCTTGCTTCCTCATTTCGATCGTCCGGTATTCCAGCGGATTGGGAATGTCGACGCCATATTTCGTGATGTCTTCGAATTCGCGAATCATCTGCGCCGCGTTGGCTTGGGCGTACGACTCTTCGAGCATTTCCAAGTGCCGTTCGGTGGTCAGTGGGACTTCGATATTGGACCAATTGACGCCACAAAATGCGGCACCAAGGAGGCTCAGCAGGCATACCAGACCGAGTGCCGCGAAAGCCATTGAACGCCCCCCCGAGAGGCCCGCAGCGGTCGATGCGGCGCGTTCTTGGGGGCTCGGTTCGGCGGTGGGTAGGCTTCGCAATTCGCCGAGTTTGGGGACCTGGATGGTTCCCTGACATGCTGAGCATTCGATCTGCCCGCCCGCTTTGGCCGTTGACACCTGGTTGGCCGTCTCACAGTGGGGGCATGTCAATTGATACATCGTCGGGCCTGAACAAAATCGAGAAAGAAGGAGTAAGTAATGAAGGTAAGTTGAACTGGAAGGTCGATCGTCCCCCCCGGATACGCTCACAATTCGTGTGCTGCACGGGTAGACCAGTCGCTCCGACAGACTAACATTGCCGTGTGCTGAGGTTAACACACGACCAGTCGCTCCCGTCAGGTGTCCGCATTGCGGGGATTTGGCCGGACATTCACCGATGATTCGCGACAACCACCACAACGAACTATCGTTCGTCTTCGCAACCCAACGGGATTGGGTTCGCGCCACCCTACGGTGCGTGGTTCCTCAGATTAGCCAGGATGGTATTTGAAGACCGACCGTTGGTTGCATCAGAAGGTGCAATTGACGCTCGAACATCCACATCCACACTCGGATGAGGGGGTAAGGTTTTCAAGAAAAAGGGTCGTTTTCTCCGTCCGCTTCGTCCGTCGAAGCAAGTTATCCATAGGGCTATCATTCTATCAAATCGAAGGCACAGCTTTCGGAGATGTTACGTTCGGCAAGATCGGGGAATTTAGCCAATCGGAATGTTTTTCCAATTGAGGAGGTCGTTCCGGCGGGCTCGCATGTGGGTGCTAGATTGACAGTACCAGAAGATTGATTAACGAAACGCAATAAGAATTTAAAGGCAAGATGATCCGTGTTGATGTGCTTCGCTTCGTCAACGCCAACAAACTGTCGCAACACGTCTCGTTTTGACGTTTCGTCGAATTACACTCGGACTCGATTAACCCGCACGTAGACAAAAAATAACGCAGAGTTCGTTTGCAAACGGCTCAACACGATTGGTGGACGAGTCCAGGTGGAATCCTGGCACGGATCCCTCAGCGATAAGAAATAGACACACAACCTTGAAGGAGTTGATACTTTGTTCGATCCGTTAATGGATGATTTTGACGATGTTTCGGCAACAAACACCGATGTCGTCTCAGGTGGCTTCCGTAAACTTCCTGTTGATGACAACGAGGACGACACGGGCGTTAACGTCAGTGACGTTGGCGACGGGCAGGTGCAGTTGGAGAGCCCCGATGAGTTGATCGCGATCGATGAATCGGAAACCTGGTCGGACGATCCTGTCCGCATGTACCTGACGCAAATGGGTGAGATCCCATTGCTGACGCGCCGCGAAGAGATCGAACTGGCAAAGCGGATCGAAGAGACCCGTCGACGCTTCCGCACGAAATTGCTCGAGAACCACTACGTTCTCGTCGAAGCGTACAAGACGCTCAAGAAAGTCTACCGCGGGCAGTTGCCGTTTGATCGCACCGTCCAGGTCAGCGTGACCGATCGTCTTGAGAAAGACCAGATCGTCGGCCGTTTGCCACACAACCTTCGTACCCTGCAAACCCTCCTGAGCCGTAACCGGCACGACTGGAAGGTTGCGATGAGCAAGAGCACGCCTGCACGTCGTCGTGCCGAAGCGTGGCGGGCTCTGGCACGTCGTCGTCGTCGCGCCGTTCGTTTGATCGAGGAACTCGGTCTGCGGACTCAGCGGATCGAGACTCGAATCGCGATGCTCGAAAAGTTTTCACGCCGTCTCGACGAGATCGACGCCCTGATCGCAGATCAAAAACGTACCAAGCATGGCCGCGAAGTTCGCGATCAGCTGCTGCATGAACGTCGTCAGATCTTGACCGCGTGCCAAGAAACACCGACGTCGCTGCGTAACCGATGCCAAATGCTCGGCCGTGTGTACAGCGAATACCAACAAGCCAAACGTGAACTGAGCGAAGGTAACTTGCGACTCGTCGTTTCGATCGCCAAAAAGTATCGCAACCGTGGTTTGTCGTTCCTCGATTTGATCCAAGAAGGCAACGCAGGTTTGATGCGGGCCGTTGACAAGTTCGAATATCGCCGTGGATTCAAGTTCTGCACCTATGCGACTTGGTGGATTCGTCAGGCGATCACCCGTGCGGTTGCCGATCAAAGCCGGACGATTCGGATTCCGGTTCACATGGTTGAAACGATGAGCCGCGTTCGCAACGTCGCTCGTGCGTTGTTGCAAGAACTCGGCCGCGAGCCTTCGATCGAAGAGACCGCCCGTTGTGCCGACGTGACGGTGGAAGAAGCCCGTCGTGTGCTCACGATGAGTCGATTCCCGATCTCGTTGGATCGCCCGGTCGGTAACAGTGAAGACAGCCAATTCGGTGACTTGCTCCCCGATGGAACCGCTGAGAGCCCGCAAATCGGTGCGACTCAGGAAATGCTTCGCCAGCGGATCACCGGTGTGCTGAAGTCGTTGTCCTATCGTGAGCGTGAGATCATTAAACTGCGTTACGGTTTGGGTGACGGTTACAGCTACACGCTCGAGGAAGTTGGCCATATCTTCAAGGTCACCCGCGAGCGGATCCGGCAAATCGAAGCCAAGGCGGTTCGTAAGCTTCAGCAGCCTAGCCGTAGCCAAGATTTGGTTGGGTTCTTGGATTAATGCCATCGATTGGCGAAGTTCTCCAGCAGGGCTGGCAGGTTCACCAGAGTGGCAATGTTCCCGCCGCGATGCAGTTGTATCGCGGCGTTTTAGCTCAAATTCCAAACTCCGCCGAAGCGTGGGTTTATCTTGGGATCGCCCAATTTGATCTGAGGGATTTCGCCGGTTCGATCGAGTCGTACCGGCGAGCCTTGGAGATCAAAAGCCAATTCCCCATCGCGTGGAACAACCTCGGCAACTCGTTGAGGATGCGGGGTGAAATTGACGAAGCCGAGCAGTGCTTCGCGAAAGCTCTCGACCTGCAGCCGGGATATCTTTCGGCGCTGAAAAATCGCGGCACGCTGTGGGTGTGGAATGGCGATGTCGAACGTGGGCTGCAGTGGTATGCGCGTGGTTTGGAGATCGATCCGAATAACGCGGAGCTGCACCGTAACCTCGGCGTGATCTCGTTGCTGATGGGCGATTACCGCCGTGGGTTTGAAGAGTTTCGATGGCGATGGCGAATGCCTGGTGTGGCACGGTCCGCCGTCACCGAGGCATGGCGAGCGACCGGGATTCATGTTCCCGTGTGGACCGGCCAGTCGCTCGAAAACCGAGTCGTGGTGATCTATCCCGAGCAGGGCCTCGGCGACGCAATCCATTTCATCCGCGTCGCGGCGGCATTGAAAGCGGGCGGCGCGACCGTGATCGTGACTTGCAGTGAAAAGCTCATTCCGCTGTTTTCCTCAGCCCCGGGCATCGACGAATTCGTCGCGGAGGTGGTCCCGGCGGATCGTGGAGGCGATGTCTTGGCGGCGGGAATGTCGATGTTGCATGGCAGCATGACTCAGGCAGACTACCAGGGATCGTTTCTGGAAATACTCGACGGTTTGTATCAGCGCGATCAAACCATGTACTTCGGCGAGTCGTTGTTCCAAGGTGATGCCGCTCAGGTCGCGAGTTCGAATCCATCGCGTGTGCCGGGCTATCTCAATGTTTCGGATACGGCGATTGGCAAGTGGGCCGATTGGCTGACCTCGGCGCGTGCATCAGCGTCGCAAACGGGCGATGCGCTTGCCAAGCCGATCATCGGGATCAATTGGCAGGGGAACCGTGAACACCACGCCGACGTTTATCGCAGCGTGGAGTTGGAAGTGCTCAGGCCGATTGTCGAGTCGGGTGAGTTTGATGTCGTCAATATGCAGTTCGGCCATGGCATCGAGCAATTGGATCAAGTCGATTTCTCAGACTCGATCATCCGGTTGCCAGAAACGCTCGACCAATCGACGGGGCAATTCATGGATACCGCCGCGGTCCTGTGCAACCTCGACGCGATCGTCACCACGGACACCGCCATCGCCCACTTAGCCGGAGCCCTCGGCGTGCGAACGCACTTATTGCTTGGCCGCGTGCCGGATTGGCGATGGCTGATGAGTGGCGTGTCGACGGCGTGGTACCCCAACACCGTGATCAGTCGCCAATCCGAGTTTGGTAATTGGGCCGAACCGGTTCACCGGATCAAAGATCGACTGCTGGCGTAGGCTCGCCGAGGCGAGGGTCGGTGGCGAAACCGATTGCGATTTCCAGTGCTGGCTCCAAACGAGGCCAGGGACGAAGAACCACCGGTTCCTCGCCCCTGTCATTGGGCGTCATGTTAGGTTGCTCGCGTGCTCACGCGAACGGTTGTCGCTTAGGCCGCTTTGAGTGGGCGGTGGTCCGCAGCGAATTCGATCCATTCAGTAACCTCTTCGAGGTCAGGTGCTTTGCCACCACGAACGATCCGCTTGCCTTCGTTTGAGTTGGCGATGGCTTCGACGGTGGCGAAAAGAGAAACTGGATCGCAATCAGCGAGTTCCTCTGGGGTGGTGACGCCTGCGGCGACGAGGAATTGAGCGTCATGGCCTCGCATCATTGGAACCCGGCAAACCAGCGTCGCTTGTTGTTGCCATTCCAGCACTGTCGACTCGTCGATACGACGATTTTTGAGTCCGGCGGCAACTTCGGCCGGATCGGCGTTGAGCAAGTCATCGACCGTCTCGATGCCGATCTTGTTCAATCGTTCTGCCATGCGAGGACCGATCGATGGGGCGTCCACCACATCACTGGCCCGCTCAAGATAGAACTTGAGAACGCGTTCACTGGATTCGTTGCGTTCGCTCGAACGTGTGGTTTGCCGTTCGCTGTTTGTGGTTCGCTCACGATACTCTCGATCGTACGAACCATTTCGCGAAGACGAGTCCCGGTCTGTGCGAGTGGTGTCCGAGGCGACGGTGTGAATGCCCGAACGGTTGGAGCCGCGATGGTCCGAATCGCTTCGGCGAGTGCGGCGACTCTCACGTTCGCCGCGAGCCGATCGGCTGCGGTCAGATTCGCTTGATCGCTCGCGTCGTCGTCGGGAGTTGCGTTCGCCGCGATTACTTTCGCGATCAGACGAGTATGTGCCGGAGGAATGGCTCGATGAGCGACTCGATGAACCGTTGTCACTCGACCGATTTCCACGCGAAGTTCGGCTTGATCGTGAGGACGAATCGGTTCCTGAATTTCGGCTGTCGCCGCTGGCGTGTGCATCTCGGTCTCGTCCGCCGTCATAGTCGCGGGCGAGTTCGTCGAGGTCATCGACGATACGATCGGCACGACGTTCAACTTCGACTTCGTATCGTTCTTGGTCGAAGTCATCGTCGGTCAAGTAGACGTCGTCGTTCTCGACGTAGCGGGTGCGCGGCGTCGTTTTGTGTCGTGACGCTGTTTGAATGGTGTCGTCGCCGTCTTCACGGATGACGCGGGTGCGGACTCGGCGGCCTTCGACGGTGCGAGCCCGGGTGTGGGTGTGAACGCTTTGATTGGCCGATGCGATCCAGCTCGTGATGCGTGACAACTCGTAGCTCGTGCCGGACAACAGAATGCGTTGACCTCGTTCGGTCGCCAGGAATGTCTTGACGCGTTCGAGCAGATCGGTCGGGTGGATGGCGGCGAGTTGAGCCGGGTCGGTGATTCCGCACCCGACGAGGACGCGGGCATCAAAACCACGCAGTTGTGGGACACGGCACATCAACCGGCATTCGGCTTGCCAACGACGAACCGTCTTGGCATCGACACCGGCTAGGCCGAGCGTGTCGGCGAGACGGTTGCTGTCTTGGTTCATCAGGTGAGTGATGTGTGAAATGCCGATCCGACGCAGTCGTTGTGCGGCGACGGCGTCGATCGAAGGGGCGGCATCGATGGGGCTGTCGACCGTGAGGAAAAATGGCACGTCGTTCGTATCTGCCGGAGTGTTGTGCCGGGCGGTGAGGCTTTGAGAAACCATTTGGCCAGCGTTGCCGCTGCAAACTTCGTTGACGTTCGATGCGACCGGATACGTTGAGCTTTTGTCGGCGTAGTAGTAGCCGTCACGGTGTGCCGCACCAGCGCCCGGGGCGTCCGTTGCGGTGGCACAATACGATGCCTCGTCTCGCAGTCCGGCGCTTTCACGCCAGGCGTGATCAAATTCACGGTTGATCGAACCGGCATCCGCCCAGTCCATTGTTTCGTGGCCATTGGAGGCGGGGAGTCCGTCGACGTTGATCGTATGAGGGCCGGTGTAGCGATCGTTTCGTTCACCGTTGCGCCAAAGCGGTCGGTGTGGGTGGACGATTCGCTGCGTATGCAGTTGGAAGAAACGGGCACCGGATCGACGCAACACATCGGCGAGTGGGGCGTGCTCGGTCAACACGAGTACTTGGCGACCTGCCGCAGCGTAGTCTGCAAACGCCGATGCGATCGAATCACCGCAGAGTCCTTCGCGAGTCCAGTGCGAATACGCGTCCGCTTCTCTCGCGGGCACGTAGCCGTCTGTAGCTGCGGTTTGCGGCTCGCCAGCGGTGAATAGTTCGCGGTGTGTTTCGAGAACGAGCGGGATGGCGTGACCCATCCGTCCAAGCAATTCACCGGCGGCCATGCGAACGGCTAAGCAGGCAATTGCGCGGGTGGCGGCGGGAACGTTGCGTTCGTCAACGTTATCGATGGTGACGCCAATGCGGCGACCTTCGATGCGCCCGTTGGGTGCGCTGTCGCGATCCGCCGACGCGGTTTCGAGTGTTGTGTAGGGATCGACCGCAGTCGGGGAAACGGACCAAGTCACGACCCGATGACGTCCGCCCGAAAGTCGAATTAACCATCGGCTCGCGAGCTCGCAGAGTGATGATTCACGGCGCGCGACAGGGCGATGTCGGTTCAGCAGGCTGATCAGTTCGTCGCGGCGACGGCGAAGGCGAGCGATGTCGCCATAAGGCGTTGGAGCGACAGCCGGACGTGCACGCAGCGCGCGGATTCGAAGGTCGAGGTCACTGAGGCGTTGGTTGAAACGTGCGATTTCGGCATCCATCGAGCGAACTTCCGCACGCAGCGATTCGGACTGGCCCTGATCCAGACCGGTGTAGGTTCCGTAGGTTGATCCGATCGGGCTGTCGTAGATGCCCGTGCCGATCGGATAAGCGCGGTCGACGATCGGAAGGTAACGTTGCGAATGGCGAAGCGTCGCGGTTTGGTCGAGCACGCGGCGAAGTTCACTCTCGATGCTCGCAAGCTCTTCGTTGGCGGAACGGCGTTCGTTGACCCAGTCGAGCTGATGACCCGAAAGGCCGGTGAAATCACGATTCGAATTGGTGTGCTGTGCGGCGAGCGATTCCACGACACGGCGACGCTGCAACATCAGATGATCGAGCGAACGGGTCAATTCCACAACGATCGCGTCCAGGTGCGCGGTGTTGAAGAAGTCTCGTTGGCGGAGTTGGTTGCGGACGCGGCGGAGTGATTCTTCAATGAATCCAGCTCGTTCGCTTTCATGGAGCCACGTGTAAGGGTCCGATGGGCGGGAGTCGACTGTCGATCCGGGAACGTCAAATCGCGACAACAACCAATCGAGGTGACGAGTGGTGGCTTCGATTCGCATCGCAAGGTCGTCGACCGGTCGTAGTGGTTGGTAGGCCCGGTCGTAGAAGTCGACCCACGGTCGATCGCTGCGGTAATGGTCCATCGCACGGACGAAGTGGTCGTAGCGTCGGCCCTGCATCCAACTGTCGTCGAGCCAATCGTATGATTCGGTGTACGGGGTGGTTGACCGCATCGTTGTGCCGATCATCTCACGCAGTCCGCGGACGTCAGCGAGCACGCGGCGGAGCGAGACGATTTCACGATCGGCTTGGCGGATCTTATTTTGCAGGTGTTCCGTTGAGGTGGATTGCCAGTGACGTGGCAGCGTGTAGTCAGCACTGTATCGTGGTTGCACGTCGTAACCGGCAAACGGCACATCGACAGCCGAGCGGGCGTGGGACTGCGAATCGAGTTCGGCGATCCAGCGTTGGAGTTCCGCGGCGCGTGAACGCAGTGAGTCCGCACGCTGATGGAGAGCACGTAGTTGGGCGGTGTTTGCATCCCAGTTCGTGGAAGCGTACCGCGAGTCGATTGGTCCCCAAGGACTCGTGTAGTTTGCGACCGGGGCGCGGTAGCGACTACCGCGGATACGGATGGATTCTTCACGCCGGGCGATCAGTTCATCGCGGCGACGAACGCATTGGTCACGTTCGCGGGTGAGGCGATCGTAGTCGACATTGGTCAGGGGCGACGCGGCTTCCTCGGTTGGATTGCGATCGGCGAGGGCACTGAGTTTGCTGAGTTCCGCTTCGACGTCGGCGAGTTCGCTGCGGAGGGCGCGGCGTTGACGGTCGTCGCGATCACGGACGGGAGCGTCGGTGAATCCTTGCTGAGCGAATTGGGCGGTTTCGTTTTCGAACGGCAGGCGGGCAAGATCTTCGCGATCGAGACCTGCGGAAACGCACGAGGCGACGACTCGCGAGACGCTGCTTACGGTCGTGTCGACCATCACGCCATCGACGATCGACTCGGGGATTCGGATTCCGCCGAGGGTTCGCGATGCGAGCGAAGATCGATAGGCGGAGGCGGTTTGCGATGCGATCTCGGAGCCGTAGGCGTCACGGTGAATGGCGTTGGCGTGCGGACCGTCGAACCAACCTTCGGTGTATCCGTCCCAGATGCCTGCCGTTTCGCTGCGTGGTTCAAATTCAACGCTGCGGCGACCGCCAGGCGTGCCGTCTTGTTCGCGGCGGCAATGGATCCAGCCGTTGTTGTCGACCCACACGACGCGGCCTGCGGAACCACTGAGCATTCCTCTTGGGTATTCGCGGTCGATCAGCGAATCACGGATAAAGCGGCCGATGGCGGTCTTTCCAGACCCTGGAGCACCGACGAGCACGTTTAGGTGGTGAGAGAGGGGACCCAGTTCGACTCGGTTCAACGGGCCGTGACTGTCGATTTCAATGCGATCCAACAACATCGTGCTAACGCTCCATTCCTTGGGTGCGAGCGGTCGACGCCTAACAGGGGCCGACCGACAGTGGCGAGGGTTCTGGGCAGTCCTGCACAGAGCGGGTTCCCGCGCCGGGGTTATTTCCAGGGCGAACTTTAGTCGAAAGTGGGATTTTTCCGAAAGACCTAAATCGTGAAACTGGAACGGACCCGCAAGCCCTTGAGTTTCACGCGATTTCGCTGAAAAAAGGGCGTTTTCTTAGGTTAGAGGGACGCCGCGTCCCGTTGGTGGGGTGAACAAAAAGCAATTTTTTTTGCCCGGTCGAGAACGCCGTTCCGCCTTCAGGCTGGCGTTTCCACACACCGACTTAGCAACCCGACTCGGCTTATGTCGGACAGGGACCGCACCCCACGGTCGGTTTCGACGCGTGAGGGGTGTGGCACGCAGTAGTGCCGTGTCAGGTCTAGAGATGCAGAATGTCGTTGGCGAAGACAAAGATCATCAGCGCGAGCAGCGCCAATACACCCGCAAAAGTCAGTCGCATCTCCAACGCTTCGTCCAGTTTTTTACCTCGGATCGCTTCGGCGATGAGGAACAACATGTGACCGCCATCGAGAGCCGGGATCGGTAGGAAGTTCAGGATCGCGAGGTTCATGCTCAGCATTGTGAGGAACAACAGCTGGGCCGAGATGCCACGTTCGGCTTCGTAGCTCGCCATTTGTGCGATTCGAATCGGGCCGCCCAAGAATTTCGCTTGGACCTTGCCTGAAACCAACATTCCCAGGAAACGACCGACGTTTTCGAGTCCGCGGATGCCTTCGCGAAGACCGAGTGCCAGCGCGTTTCCGAATGAATCAGCGGTTTGGATCTGTTCAATTTCGCTGAAATTTAAGCCGCGTTCGTACCAGTCTCGGTCAGACGTTTGGACCTTCATGGCCGCTTCGATGACGGAGCCTTCAGGCGGACGCGTGGCTTTGACGAGGACTTCGGCGCCGACGGGCAGCACCTGGACCGTTTCCATTAACACACCCAGCGGCATGGTCGCGCCGAGTTCCCAGCCTTCGGTCAGTTTGACCATGGTGGGTTCGCCGAGTTGACGTGCGAGTGCTTCGCGGGCGGCTGGGTCAGGGAACCGAATTCGGACCTCTCGCACCTCATCACCGGGCTGCAGGTCGGTGTCGGTTTGAGTGACAGCTTGGATGGTTGTGGTCGGGTTGTAGGCCAATCCGAGCGGAGTGCTGGCCATCGATTCGCCGAGTTCGGAGACGGGCGGTTTGGTTTGGAACCCGTCATTCGGGATGATTGTGAGCGTTTTCGTTTCGGCTGAGTTGCCGCTGCCGCGTTCTACGGTGATTTCAACGGCCTCGCCCGCTGGCCAGGATTGCAGCAGCAACGTGTAGGCGTCGATGTCCTCATCGCCATTGATGGCGACGATCTGGTCACCGACTTTCATCCCTGCTTTATCGGCGGGGCCGTCCTTGATCATCGAGGTGATCTTTCCGATCCGGAAGCGGATACCAAAATCCTTTTCGGCTTGAGGTGGGAGCGTGACCGTGTGTTTTTCGCCATCACGCCGCACGAGAGTGATCTCAATCGGCTTGGTCGGTTGGCTGTAGAGTTGGTTCAGAAAGGGAGCGATCGGCATCATCGATTCAGGATCGGTTTCCCTGCCGTTCCAGGCGACAACCTTGGCACCGGCGTCATCGTCGGTCAGCGCGTTGGCAGCGACACTGCCCGGCATCGCGTAGATTGTTGGCAACAAGTTGGAGCTGATCGGGCCGTGAATGCCGATCATCCGCAGGCTCGGTTCGAGCGGGTGCGGTTGGGGCATCAGTGAATATTCGCGGGTCTCGGAGCCGTAGGAAAATCGCACGTCGATCGGCTCATCGGGCTTGTCCATGCCTTCGGTCATGATGGCCGTTTGCATTTTGGTGAAATGCATTTGGTCGTCGTCTTCGGAGTCAGCGATCGAGGTCACCAACCCGCCCGGTTGAACGCCCGCGGTCCAAGCTGCCCCGCCGGGGGTCACACCGCCGACGATCGCTGGGGTGTAGGGAACGCCGTAAAAGTAAGCGATCGCGGCGAACAGGATCCCGGTGATGACGTTCATCACGACGCCCGCGCTGATGATGATCATGCGTTGCCATACCGTTTTCGCGGGATAGCTGCGTGGATCGAGCTTGCCGGGCTCGTCGCCTTCACCACCTTCGCGGATCCGTTTGGCCTCTTCTTCGGCTTTGCGGGGATCGTCGTCTTGGCCGAGCATCTTGACGTAGCCGCCGAGCGGGATGATGCCGATGCCGTATTCGGTTTCACCGTAGGTGAATTTGCCTAGCGTTCGGGGGAATTTGATCGGGCCGATTTGCAACGGCACGTCGAACCCCACGTAGAACTTTTCGCATTTCACGCCGAAAAGTTTTGCGGCCAGGAAGTGACCGAGTTCGTGAACGAAAATGACCAATCCGATGCCGACGAGTACCTTCGTCCACAGCCAGGTTCCGCCCAACAGCGAGGCGAGGAAACCGGGTTCATCCGTGGCCGCCAAGAGTGTGGCGAGGCAGGAAAAATCAGACAGCAATGACATAAGTGGGGCTACGGCAAAAATCGGAAAGGCAAGAATTCAGGAGGGCGAAGTCAAACTACGACTACGCCACAGAAATGGTTTCGGCGAGTTGAGCGGCCCGTTTGCGGGACCAAGTGTCGAGTTCGAGCAACCGCGTGAGGCTCGGTGAAGTCTCGTGATTGTGGTCGAGGAGCGTCTGTTTGCACAAACGAGCGATGTCAGTAAAGCGAATTTTTCCGCTCAGGAACAGAGGAACCGCCGTTTCGTTAGCTCCATTGAGCACGACGCCGGCCGTTCCGCCAACCCGTGCGACTTCGAATCCGAGCTCCAAAGCTGGGAATCGCTCGTGGTCGACCGGGATCAGGCTCATGTCCCATCGCTGGGTGCGTTCGAGCGGCGGCGCCGGGCACGGCAGGCGATCGGGATACGTCAAAGCATACTGAATCGGCAGCCGCATGTCGGGTGGGCTGAGCTGCGCGATCACGCTGCCGTCTTCAAACTCGACGAGGGAATGGATAATCGATTGCGGATGAATCACGACTTCGATCCGATCAGCCGGCACATCGAACAACCATTTCGCTTCGATGATCTCAAGGCTCTTGTTCATCATCGTGGCTGAGTCGATCGTGATTTTCTCGCCCATGTCCCAAGTGGGATGGTTGAGCGCTTCTTTCGGCGTGGCGGCTTCCATCTCTTCCCGCGTCGAATCCAGGAAGGGGCCGCCGCTCGCGGTCAGAATCAGACGGCGGACACCGGGCAGCGAGTGATCGGCGGACCCGAATTCGATTCTTTGCGGGGCAGTTGTTGCCTCGGCCGGATTGATCGATGAAGTTGGCGGATTCTTGGGCTGCGATCGGTGCGCAGCCAGACAGCGTGCTTCGGCGAGGCACTGGTAGATCGCAGAATGCTCGCTGTCGATCGGAAGCAATTCCGATCCACTGCGAGCGGCCGCGGCGGTAACCACAGGGCCAGCGATTACCAGCGTTTCCTTGTTTGCCAGACCTACGCGTTTACCAGCTTCGACAGCCGCGAGGGTGGATTCCAGCCCCGCCCTACCCACGATCCCCGCCACGACGGTGTCGACATCCACATCGGTGGCCGCGCGAACCAAAGCGTCGGGCCCTACGTCGAGTTCGCAGTGCCGGGTCAACTGGTGGCGAGCGATTTCCTCGCGTGCGAGGGTGGCGTTTTGTTCATCAGAGACGACGATCGTTCGCGGCACCGGCTGCGCGGCGCGCGCCGACTCGACGAGCTTGTCGACTCGGCTATGTCCGGAAACCGAGAGCACCTCCCAGTTCTCGGTTGGCGCATGTTTCTGAAGACTAGCGACGACATCGAGCGTGGCCGCCCCGATGCTGCCGGTCGCTCCCAGGATCGCGATCCGGCGTCCGTCCCTCATTTTTCCACCTTGTTTATTTCTAACCAAAACCCTGTGCGGCCCGTATGATGCACAAGCGGCCGCGGAATCACAATCCGGATAACCGTTTCAGTGTCACGGCGGATGACGACTGGACGGTCGCGTTCCGGCTCCTGATGCCCAAAAATCGCCCCTGCCGGTTAACTTTAGCCTTTTCCTCCCTTCGCCTCTTCAAGCTTTTCGAATGAGTGACAACCCGAAATCTTCACGTGGATCTTCCGAACATCGAGGTGGCGGCAACATTTGGTTCGTCTTGATCGTGATCACCGTCGCCGTGCTGGTGAGCGCGTTCCTCGTTTCTGATAACCGCAAACGACTCGCCTACCCGCAACTCAAGGAGTTGCTTACCCAGGCCGCCAATCTGCGTGAGTCCGCTGAAAACGCATCGTCAGTAGACGCATCGCAATCGCCGGCGGAGTCCCCGTCGTCCTCCGATTCATCGACCGAGTCTGTTGCCCAAGTGTCCTCGGCCGATTCAGCGGACGAAGGCGACGCGTCCGAGTCCGAGACGGCACCGATTCAAACGGTTACCCGGCGGACCACCGCCGCGGTGCCCAAAATCGTGGTCGCCGGTGTCGACGGGAAAGTCGCCTACGAATACAGCAGTCCGTCCGAGATTCGAGTCGCGGACGATCGGATCACCGGTAAGGTCAAATACCGCGTGCTCACCGGTCGTGCCAGCGATGCCAAGGTCGAGCCCACGACGGTGGAGTTCATCACGATTCGTGGTTACCCCAACGACGCTATTGCCGCGGACTTCATCAGTCTGCTCGAAAAGTCTGGTGTTTCCTGGGACAACGATCGGCCGAGCCGTTTCCTTGAAAATCACTGGCCCGAGCTGTTGATGATCGGGGTGCTGATCGCGCTTGGGATCGTGATGCTGCGGCGGATGGGCGGTGTCGGGTCGCCGATGTCGTTCTCACGCAGCCGTGGGAAACTGTACAGCGAAGATGATTTGCCGACCACGTTTGAGGACGTCGCGGGCATCGAGGAGGCTGTCGATGAAGTTCGCGAAGTCGTCGATTTCCTCCGCAATAGTGAGAAATATCAATCACTCGGTGGACGCATTCCCAAAGGTGTTCTGTTGGTTGGCCCTCCAGGAACCGGGAAAACGTTGCTCGCCCGAGCGATCGCCGGCGAAGCGGGAGTGCCGTTCTTCAGCCTCTCGGGGAGTGACTTTGTTGAGATGTTTGTCGGTGTCGGCGCGGCGCGAGTGCGTGACATGTTCACCCAAGCGACCAATCGTGCGCCATGCATCATTTTCATCGACGAGCTCGACGCACTCGGCAAGAGCCGTAGCGGCAGTACCGTGGGTGGACACGATGAACGCGAGCAAACGCTTAACGCATTGCTCGTCGAGATGGACGGATTCGGATCCAACTCGGGAGTGATCGTGGTCGCCGCGACCAACCGCCCCGAAACACTCGACCCGGCGTTGTTGCGACCTGGTCGCTTCGATCGCCACGTGCTTGTCGATCGTCCCGACGTTGCCGGGCGTGAGCAGATCCTGTCGGTGCACGTCAAGAACGTCAAGCTCGACGAATCGGTCGAGCTCCGCAGTATCGCGTCGATCACCAGCGGATTTGTTGGTGCCGACCTGGCAAACCTCGTCAATGAAGCCGCCTTGTTGGCGGCTCGCAACGAGCGTCCTGCAGTCGGCATGGAGGAGTTCAACGACGCCGTTGAACGGGTTACCGCGGGACTCGAAAAGAAGAACCGCGTGATGAACGAAGACGAGAAAATTCGCGTCGCGTATCACGAATCGGGGCACGCGATCGTTGCCGCGGCGTTGCCGAACACCGATCCGGTGCACAAGGTCAGCATCATCCCTCGCGGGCTCGCCGCGCTCGGCTACATGATGCAGCGTCCTGAGTCGGAGCGATTCTTGATGACCAAGAGCGAGCTGGAAAGTCAGATGAAAGTCATGTTGGCGGGAACGCTCGCTGAGGAAATGATCTTCCAAGATATCAGCACAGGTGCCCAAAACGACCTCGAGCGGTGCACCGAAACGGCACGCGGCATGGTGATGGATTACGGGATGAGTCGGCTCGGTCGAATCAATCTCCGGCGCAGCACGCGGTCACCGTTTTTGAATAGCGGTGGCATGGGTGATTACCAGATCATGCACAGCGAAGAGATGGCCAAGATGATCGACAAGGAAGTGTCGCGAATCGTTGAAGACATGCTCGTTCAAACGCGGGAGATTTTGCAGCAACGGCGCGAGGTCCTCGAGGCTGTCACGCAGAGGCTGCTCGAAGTCGAAGCGATCGACAGCGAGGAACTGATGCGGTTGATCCGCGAACACAGCGCAGGCCCGTGGCTGGTTCCCGGTACGGTTAACGAAAAACCCAAAGCCAAAATCGTGCATCGAAAGACCGACGACACCGTGCAGTCGAGCTGACGGACGGCGGTTCGAACGCCGCACGGTTTGCCTGACTGTCGGTAACCGCCAAATTGAATTCGATGAAGTCAGTTTGCACACGGGACGCTTGGGTTACCCATCTGAGAACCGGTTGACTAACGTGCCAATCATTGGTGATGCCGGCTGATCCTTTGGACGCGCGACTGAACCGGACATTGCCGTCTAATTTTGAAAAGACTGCTTTTAGGCAGGTACATAGAAGTGATTCGGTGTAACGACAATTCCGCTGATCGTGANNTCGCAAAGCCTCGGTCCGGCCTACTGTTCGCGGCAGTTTCGCCAGATGATTCCTGCATAACTGCTTAGGACGGGATCAATCGACCGGTGGGAGACGCATCAGGCTGATGCCTTGATCGGTGGACAGCACAACGGTGTCAGGATGGCCTGGAAGCATGGCCACTCCCGCGCAGCGATTCCCTCCGATTTGAAATATTCGCGTCGGCATGTTTGGATCAGCAAACATTTGGAATAAGCGGCCATCGTGAATGCCTGCGAGTAAGTAATCATCGGTGCCCGTCGAGTGCGTTTCATACTGCATCTTGATCTCGTGCTTAGCGATGAATTTACCGGTTTCCCCATCCATGAGGGCAATGAGTTTGGTAGGCACGACGAATCCAAAGAATCGACCTCCGTTGAGAGGGTGAACGTATTCGACATTTCCCTTATGGGGATCTTTCATGGTTCGCAAGACTTGCCCGCTAGACATATCCACTAATTTAATTGGATGCCACAAGTTATTGGAACAGACGACGAGGTTCGTCTCCGGAATCGGACTGATCGCACTTCGGTTGACCATCGCATCCACGGTTGTTACTTCGCCCGAATCGAGGTCAACACGCACGCCTTTCGTGCCTATTCCGGTTGCTATGAGAGAGCCTTTGTCTTGAGCGAGTGCCAAAAAGAGGATCTTTCCCTCGTCAAATTGATAGAGCGTCTCACGCTCCCAAGTCGCGGTGTCGAACCGGAGCAATTGAACGGGATAGTTGGAAACGACACTTTTCGTCTCTGCTGTCCAGGTACCTCCCGTCCCGACATACACGCATCCGCGTTCTAAGTCACTTACCGCACACCAGACATAATCCGGAACCGTCGCAACAAGACTTCGCTCACCCGTAAGCAGATCCAAACGAAAAATTGCGTTGCGATCGAATGCCAATAGCGTTCGATCGTCGATCCAGGCGATTCGGTGATAGCGAAGATTGGATAGCGGTTGCCTCGTACCGGGTTCGATTTGCTCAACGAACTCATCGAATATCTCTCGGCGACGCCCCCGCGCGTACTGCTCCTTCTGGAGTTCGTCTACGTGTAATCGTTGCCCTAGCCACAGCGATTCTATCGAACCATCGGGTATCTTCGATTGCATTTCGGCAATCCCTTTTTGAACGACATCTTTCGCGGCAGTTTGATGCTGGCTCAATGAGGCTGGATCGGGCGTGCGGACAGTCCATGTAACCTCCGATGAGGCGTCCAGTTGACGCTGAGAATTGACGTTACGGGATCTTTGCTTCGCCAATCGAAGGCCCGCGTTGACGTCGACGTCATCCAGTCCTATCCAACGGAGTTGACGTTCAAGACCGTTTAGCACGATATCGTTCGCGTTCTCGGTTTCCGCCATCGCTAAGAGATCATCGAGAACGGCTTGTTCCGTGGGAGATTGAAAGATCCGTGTGCGAGAAGTGTGGACCATGAGCCACTTTCCATCCCAATCCACCTCGAAACCCTGGTTTCTATCAGCAGTGGCAAATTTCGCGATGCGGTGCCGGGTGTTGACATCCCACGCGTCAATTGATCGTTGATTGTCACGGAGTAGAAGTCGCGTGCCCTGATCAGTGAATCCGATGTGGGTTGCACTTTTGAGCAGGTTCGCCCAGTCCATGACGCCATCACGCTCGACGACCTGTAGTTTTTGTTGATCCGTCGAGATCATGACGGAATCCTTGTCGATTGCCGCCATCGCGAGTAGCGTGCCCGCCTTCACCGAATGTCGCCAACGTTCTTGCAACTTCGAATCCAACGCGACCACCGTCTCGGTGTTTGCGATGAAGGTCTGTCCTCCCATGCGGTCGATCGCCATGACGTTGGGCAGACTATCAAACTCGGCCGTTTTCAACTGCTCACGCTCCGCCTCCGAACTGGGCACAAACCGCGTCACGCTATTGTCGTTGACGATCCACAGTGCATCGGGGTGAGTGTGATCGCGGTAAAGAATTCGCGCATCCGCTGGAGTTTCGACCATATGAATCGCCAGCGTTTCCCAGTCGACGTATCCGACCGTGCCGTCGGCAAAGAGGACCCCTGTAAAACGTCCTCCGAAGAAATCCTGAACCGCGATCGCCTCATTCTCTAATGAGATCGTCTTCGAACGGGAGCCTCCTGCGTCGTCGCATGTGATTTGTTCGATTTGTTTGTTCCCATTTTCCAACTGAGAGAGATGAGTCAGGACGCTCGCCGGCGAAGAATCGATCCGGTCTCCGCCGGTGTTGGAAAGCCCGATATGGCGTCCCCAATCATGCCACTTAAATCCGGATTCAAAATCTCGATCGAGATGAAACAGACGCAGCCCGGTCCCACCATCACTCGAACCTTCAGAGCGATTTCGCTTCCCTGTCACTCCCCCCAGGATCAATGTGTGGCCATCTTCGGAAATGTCGCCCCACCATACGGTGAGGTCCGCATCGTGTTGGCTGACGAGTGTCCAGTTCTCCGTTTCATACTGCCAAATCCGCCCGTCGAAACCAGCCATGATGAGATAACGATCGTCTGGCGTGAATTTCGCCATTCTCCAAGCCTTGTCGTTGCCTCCAAGGCTTGCGATCTCAGTCCAGTTTTTGGTTTCCCAAATTTGCGCACGATATCCAAGCGGACAAGCGACGAAGAAGTGACCGTCGGATGAGTAGTCGACGCCAATTGGTTTGAATTGCGTTTTGATCGTTGTGATGGATCCGTCAGTCAGATCTGTAATTCGAAACGTGTAATCGTCGTGCGCGACGGCCAATTCGTCGCCGTCTGGAGAAAAGCATGCTTTGCGAATGACCGCTTCTTGTCGAGCGGTTGTAAAGAGTTTCTCAAACGTCGAGGTTTCGTACACGTTGATGTAGTTGCCGTCCCCGTCACGAATCACCACGCCAAACTTCTTGCCGTCGGGCGATGAGAAAGCGTCGCGCATTTCGCCATCGATCGGTTGGGTCATTCGCGGTTTGAAACTCGATGCGTCACAGATCGCCAACTCGTCATTAACAAGACAGACGACGGATCGGTTATCTAAGAGGTGCCGTGGAATCTGAATCTCAGGATAGTGGGCAAGCAATTTGCCTTCGGCGTAATTCCAAACGAAGGTTCCTCCCAAGATGGCGGTGTAGGCCAGTGATTCGTTGTCCGGACTGATCGAAAAGTGCTTTTGGTTGTGGCCAAAATAAGACCCCGGCGAATGCAGCATTCGATAGGGACCAACTAAGCGATGCCACAACAGTCGCCATTCGATGCCACGAAAGTCTTCTTCCCCCGGCTCCGGGATCAGCTTACACGCGAGGTGGAATGCCCCCGCAAAATCATCGTCGGTGAGTCGCTGAAAAGCGTCTCGAATGTCTGCTCCGTATACCTGTCGCCTCATCACCGCATTGGTTTGTGCGAGTGAATGAGCCTTGTTGGAAATTTCAGTTTTCTGCTCGTCGAGTTGTTTGGCCCGCTGTGAGGCGATTGCAGCATGTTCACCCGCTCGATACCAGAAATAGCCAGCGAGAAGTAGCAGCGTCGACAGCATCCCAACCACACCGACTGCGATCGGGTTTCGTTTGGCCCAGCGGATTGACCGACCGATCGGCCCAATCGATCTCGCGGTCACCGGACGCCCATCGGCGTAACGCTGCAAGTCTGCGATTAAGGCATCGGCGCTGGCATACCGTCGACCGGGTTCCCGTTGCAGGCATTTCAAGCAGATCGCGGCGAGGTCTTTGTCAACGTCCGCCCGTCGCCGACATGGTGAGAGGACGTCCTGATTTAGCACCGCTTGGAATTGTTCATACTGATTCGACTTTCCGTGCGGCGGTTGACCCGTCAGCAGGAAATACAATAACCCACCGAGGGCATACAGGTCCGTCACTGCACCGATCTCGCCGACCGATGAATCAATCTGCTCCGGGGCCATGTACTGTGGCGTGCCGAGAACGTGACCGTCGATGGTTTGCGACAAGTCCGATTGAACGTTTTTGGCGAGTCCAAAATCGACCACTCTCGCTTGACCATTTTGATCGATCAGCACGTTGGCCGGCTTGATATCGCGGTGGAAAATCTTGGCTTGGTGTGCAGTCGCAAGTGCCTGTGCGACTTGGCCGATAATTCTCGCAGCTTCGTCGCAGTCCATGCCGCGTTCGGGGACCAATTCACTCAGCGGTTTTCCATCAACCAACTCCATTGAAAACCACAGCGTATTGTTGGCCGTTTGCCCCTCACGCAAAACTCCAACGATGTGCGGGTGCCGCAACTTGGCAACGTTGCGGGCCTCTTGCAGAAAACGGGTTCGTGCCCGCTCGGACTGCATCTTCGCGGGCTGCATCAATTTGATCGCCACATCGATTTCGAGCCCTTCGTCGAACGCCTTGACCACCACGCCCATCCCACCACTTCCCAAAATAGCATCCAATCGATGCCCTTTGATTTTGGGGAGTGTTGTTGCGTCCTTCGTCAATGTCAACGGCGAAAACTTCGAACCGGTTGAGAACTCGGTTGTGTCATCGTTCGCTGCGGGTGTGTTGAAATCCTGAGTGGGCTGATCGTCGGCACGGCACGTTGGTTTCTGTTCGAGGAAACGCCAAACAGATGCAAACGGATCATCGCCGTTCGTGTTGGCAAGCATTTCCCGCACGAGCGATTGAGCGTCGGGATCACCGTCGAGCTGCGAATGCAAAAACTCATCTCGCTGCTCAACCGGTAGCTTCTTCGCTTGTTCGGTTAGCTCGATGATTCGCGATTCATTGAGGCTTGGTTGGTCCGCGTTCGGTTTATCAGCCATGTGTGATTGCCCGCCGAATTTTTGCTTTAGCGAGCCGGATCAGCGAGTCGACTTGGTTCACCGTGATTCCCATGTGCTCCGCGATCTCGGCGTAGGTCATGCCAGCGAAGCGAGAGTAGTCCAACGCCTCCATCGCCTTGGGGTATTTGGTTGATAACGACTGCATCAGGTCGCTTAGCTCCACAATTTGCTCGGGCAGTCCCGCCCGTAAGTCGACCAGGAAATCTCCTGACAGCGGGATGGCCTCGTGGTCGACTCGCCGCTTCTCCGCGGCGACCGCCCGGAAGTGATCCACCACGAGACCTCGCATCGTGATCGCCGCCGAACGCAAGAAATGCCTTCGATCGGAGTACCGAAAATCAGCCCTGTCGAGCAGTTTTAGAAAGGCGTCGTCGGTGATCTGGGTGACCGGCGGCGATTGATGTGCGGGGTAACTGCCGAGCAAGCGTGTTGCGACCGTGCGGAAGTGGGTTTGAATACGATCATAGAGCTGTTGTTTCAGAATTTCGTCATCGTCTTGGCTCGTTTCCAATTCCTGGAGTAACAGCGTGATCGTTCCCGGTTCGGGACGTTTTACGGACATGGTGTTGTGTTTGGAGACGGGGACTCGGCAGCCATACAACGGCGGAAGGCACATCGCACGACAACCTGAGCCCATTAAGTAGAGGGGTGTGCAAATGTACCTGATTCTGTCGTCAGCGGGGGGGGCGCATGCCAGGAATTTGGCAGCGAGGTCTGAGTGGCCTGAACACAATCCGTCAAAACAGACGCCTACTAAAAGTCGCTGTGATCGAGTCGACGGAGTGTTGTTGTTTGCCCGGATTTGCGAACGCAATTTAAAACGAAAAACCGTCGGCCCGTCCGGAAAATTTTTTGTGAGTTTTGAAATGTTTCGAGATGGAATGCTGCGGTATCCATCAATTGCGAGACGCCATCCGGATAAACAGGTTCTGTGTACCTTGTGGCCAGCGGCACCGGTTGGCATGTCCTCAGTCTCGTCGCAGAAGAAGGTTTGGTGTCGTTGGACGTGACAACTTGATGGGGAACGTGTGCTTGCGGGCACATTGACCGGGCTAACGTTCAGGCGTTCCTGAGTTGCGTTGCGGAGGAGCGTCGGGAGATTCCGAACACTGGCACCGAGAAACCTGACCTTCCATTTAGATCGCGAGCAACGGCGCGAGGGATCTTGCAAAACCGGAGTGTTTTAAGCGGCGAACGCTTTCGCAGAAGAATCGGGGCGAGTCGCAATGAATGCCGAGCCCGACTCGATGAAAAGGAGTGTGGCGGGCTCATTCGCGCGGTGACGATCGTGAGAATGGCTCCCAGCCGAAACGGCCCAGACCGGCTCAAACGCCGAGCGGATTGCCGGCGAGGTAATGCCCGGTCAGCGCGATCGCCATCGCATCAGCGACGTCGTTGGGTTCGGGGACGTTTTCGAGTCCGAGTTGCAGCTTCACGGCGAGCTGCATTTGGGTTTTCGACGCGCGGCCGTTGCCCGTGAGGACTTTTTTGACCCGCGTCGGCTCGTAGTTCGAGACCGGCAAGCCGGCTTCGCCAGCGGCGAGGCAGATCACACCACGGGCGTGGCCCATCAGGATGGCTGTCCGCGGTCGCTCGTAGTGTGAAAACAACTGTTCCAGGGCCATCGCGTCGATCGGATGTGACGCGATGACTTCACGAATACCGTCGCTGAGTTCTTTCAAACGGGTCGCCAACGGATCTCGCGCTCGGCTGCGGACGATGCCCGCCTCGATCAGACGCAGGCTTCCGCCATCGCGGCGGATGACTGCGTAACCGGTCGTGTTGAGTCCCGGGTCGATCCCCAAAATGCATTGGGCGACGTCGGGACGGTCGACTACGAGCTGCGTTCCCAAGACGTTCCTTCTTTTTTGTCGAGTAGGGCGACGCCGAGGGCGGACAGGCGGTCACGGATCGCATCGCCGGTCGCGTAATCTTTTCGTTCGCGTGCTTCTTTGCGAAGGTCGATTAGCAAACGAATGACACCGTCGAGCAACTCGGCCGCTGAATCGTCGCCACCGGCGGCGACGGGTGGGCGGACAAACAGGCCCAGCACGCGAGACAGTTCAGCGATCACGGTCGTGGCGGTGACCAGTTTCTCGACCGCGGGCGATTGTGGGTCGCTGCCGGGGGCAAGTTTTTCGGAATCGATGTAACGGTTGAGCGTCCGCAAGGAATCGAACAGCACGCTGATCGCGAGCCCGGTGTTGAAGTCGTCGTCCATGGCGGCGAGGAACTTCGTGCGAATCGATTTGATCTCGTTGAGCAACGGATCTTTGCCAGCGTCAAGGTCACCTTCGCTGCGGAGGCGAGGCGTTTCGAGCGCGTAGAACGATTTGCCGCTGATTTCGGAGAACCGTTCGAAGAAGCGATAGAACGCTTCGAGTGACGTGCCGGCTTCGGCGAGCGTCTCGTCGTTGAACACGATCGTGCTGCGGTAGTGGGTTCGCAGCAGGAAGAATCGGATGCGTTCGCCGGTTTGGGTGCGGATCAGCTCGGCCAATCCGCCTGCACCCTTGCTGCGGCTGATTTTGCCTGAGGCGGCTTCTTCGACCGATTCAGCGGATTCGGCGGCGGAGTTTTCACGATCGCTCTTGCCCCCGATTTTGCCTTTTTCACCCGCCCGCATTAGGCCGTTGTGCATCCAGTACTTCACCATCGGGGAGTCGTGCCGGCACGTGCTTTGGGCCCGCTCGTTTTCGTGGTGGGGGAACATCAGGTCCAGGCCCCCGCCATGGATATCGAACGTTTCGCCGAGGATTTCGTGGCTCATCGCCGAGCATTCGATGTGCCAGCCGGGGCGTCCGTCGCCCCATGGGCTCTCCCAACTCGGTTCGCCCGGGCGGGCCGATTTCCAGAGTGCGAAATCGCCAGGGTTGCGTTTTTTAGCTGCCGCACCACCGCCTTCGCCCTGTTGAGACTCGACGCTGCGGTTGGACAATTGTCCGTAATTCGGGTCCTTCGTGACGTCAAAAAACACATCGCCGTCGATCGCGTAAGCGAACCCTTTTTCCTCAAGCGAGCCGATGAACGCAATGATTTGGTTCATGTGGTCGGTGGCGCGAGGCAGGTGATTGATCTGGTTGACGCCGAGTTCTTTGAGGTTTGCGAGGTAATCCGCGGTCATTTCCGATGCGATCTGACTCATCGGGATGCCGCGTTCCTTGCTCTTGGCGATCAATTTGTCGTCCACGTCGGTGATATTGACCACAAACGTCACGTCGTACCCACAGTACGTGAGGAAACGCTTTATCGTGTCAAAAATCACGGGCCCGACCATGTGCCCGATGTGCGATTCGGCGTAAACGGTGGGGCCGCACAGATACATTCCCACGCGGGGCGGACGCAGTGGAGAGAATGGTTCCTTCGTCTTGCTGAGCGTGTTGTAAACCCGGATGGAGGGCCGAGATTCAACGTTTTTGTCAGCGAGAGCGGGGGAGGTGGCGATCGAACTCATCGTTTCACATGAGAAATTGGAGGGAAAATCGGAGGCAAGCTACTCCGGGAGTATAGGAAACATCGGCACCTCAGGGCGAGTCCACCTTTTTTGACGCTCAGGAAGGCTGGCGGGCAGTCCGGGCCGATCAGCATTGAATTTTCCTTACCGGCTTCGAATCGGTGGGCTTTGCCGCCCTTGGCAGCTAACCGTGACAAAATTATCATGCCGCTCCAATTCGTCGCGACCCGCACCCTCTTTGACAGCTCAGAAGCTGTGTATTTGCGTCATGTCCAACTCGAACTACCGCCACCTCCTCTCGGCACTCGTCCAAAACGTGCCCGGGGTGTTGGCTCACATTTCCGGAATGCTCGCATCGCGTGGATTCAACATTGACTCGCTCGCCGTCGGCGAAACCGAGGACCCGACGCTTTCCCGGATGACGTTCGTTGTCGTGGGCGATGAGCGAGTACTCGAGCAGGTACGCAAACAACTCGAAAAAATTGTCACGGTCGTCCGTGTTCTCGATATCAGCTCGAACGATTTCGTCGAGCGAGATCTGTTGTTGGTCAAGATTAGCGCGCCGGCAGGCAGCGTTCGTTCGGAAGTCCGTGAACTGGTTGATATTTTCCGCGGCCAGATCGTGGATGTCGGCCCCGATGAGGTCATGATCGAAATCAGCGGTCGCGAAAGCAAGGTGCAAGCCTTCATCGAACGCGTTCGTCCGTACGGTATCCGTGAGCTAGTCCGCACCGGCCGGATCGCCATGGTTCGCAGCGACGGTGTATCGGATTCGCCAGCAACGACCGGTGCGGAAGCGTTGCGAGCCTAGTTTCAACGTCCGCAAACGACGAATGCGGTGATCTCGCGTGATCGGGATGCTGCTCGCCAATGAGAACGCCCTCCGCGGCGTTTGAATATCTCACACAGTTATATACGTCACCCTATATCCTCCCCCGTACCCTTCGAAGGTTTCGACTCTGATGGCTGCAACGATTTACTACGACAACGACGCTGACCTTTCCCATCTGAAGGGAAAGAAAGTCGCGATTTTGGGCTACGGTTCCCAAGGTCACGCGCAGGCACAGAACCTTCGCGACAGTGGTGTCGATGTTGTCATCGGCCAACGTCCGGGATCGGCAAACTACGATCTCGCCGTGTCGCACAAGTTCAAACCCATGTCGATCGCCGAAGCCACCAAGGCTGCCGACGTGGTCAACGTCCTGCTTCCCGATGAAGTTCAGGGCGACATCTATCGCAATGAAATTCGTGACAACATGTCGCCGGGCAACGTGTTGATGTGCTCGCACGGTTTTAACATCCACTTCGGCCAAATCGAGCCATCCAAGGGCATCGATACACTGCTCGTCGCTCCCAAGGGCCCCGGCCACTTGGTCCGCAGCGAGTATGAAAAGGGCGGCGGCGTGCCTGCCTTGATCGCTCTCGGTGAAGGCGCTTCGGAAACAACGAAGCAAATCGGATTGGCCTACGCCAAGGGCATCGGCGGAACCCGTGGTGGTGTTATCGAAACCACCTTCGCCGAAGAAACCGAAACGGACCTGTTCGGCGAACAAGTTGTGTTGTGCGGTGGCGTCAGCGAATTGGTGAAGGCCGGTTTTGAAACTCTCGTCGAAGCCGGTTACCAACCCGAAATGGCTTACTTCGAGTGCATGCACGAACTCAAGCTGATCGTCGACTTGTTGTACCAAGGCGGTCTGAGCTACATGCGTTACAGCATCAGCAACACCGCCGAGTACGGCGATTACGTTTCGGGCCCGCGGATCATCACGCCTGAAACCAAGGCGGAAATGAAGAAAATCCTCGAAGAGATTCAGTGCGGCGAGTTTGCCCGGAAATGGATCAGCGAAAACCGTGCGGGAGCACCATTCTTCAAGGCGACCCGTCGTCGTGAGCGATTGCACGAAGTCGAGCAGGTCGGCATGGGCCTTCGCCGCATGATGAGCTGGATCGACGAGAAAGAGGTTTGATTCAGTGACAACCTTACCTCCGGTATCTCAACTGACGCAGTTGCAAATTGACTGCGTCGAGAAATGGCACAACGAACCGATTTCAAACCCGTATTCCGGATTTGAGGAATTGGTTTGTCGCCAACACGAATTCAATTATCGGCTTTGGCACGAGGAAGACATCGCCCGTAGTCCCGAGGCCACCGATGAGCGAATCGCCGGAGTCAAAAGGTCGATCGACAAGCTGAACCAGGCTCGCAACGATATGATCGAAAAGATTGACGATGCGATCACTGAACTTTTGGCGGCGGCCGGAGTTGGAGATACATCGGCGTTGCCGATCAATACCGAAACCTCCGGCAGCGCCATTGATCGTTTGTCCATCATGTCGCTGCGGTTGTACCATTATGCGGAGCAACGCGATCGTGAAGATGCGACCGACGAGCATCGCGAGAAAGTCAGCCAGCGGATCGAGTTATGCCGAGTGCAGCATGCCGATTTGTCACATAGCCTGCAAACGCTGGTGGATGATTTGTTCGCCGGTCGCAAGCAGCACAAGACGTATCGCCAGATGAAGATGTACAATGATCCGTCGTTGAACCCCGAAATTTATCGGGCGAAAGGCTAAACGCCGAACGCTACGTACGTCGCGGCGGGATTGGTTTTTCTGCTAACTCTCGAAATCGGACCTGCAGTTGTCATGGCATACGTAACGTCCACCATCAACGGCACGCCATCGGACCAATTCGAGCTCGATCGCGACGAAATGAAAATCGGTCGGCACCCGGAGTGCGACATCGTTGTCGATGCCGGGGCAGTGAGTCGGTACCATGCCAAGGTCCGGCGCGTCGGTGAGGCCTGGGTGGTCGAGGACCTGGGCAGCCGAAACGGAACCTTCGTCAACGGCCAATTGCTCACTCGGCCTCATTCCCTCGCGCAAGGCGACCGGATTCGGATCAGCGAAGTGGAGTTGTTGTTCCACGGCGACGAGGTTCCCGAATTTGCCCGCGGCGGCACCAGCGAAATGACCTTTGACGGTACCAATTTCGGTATCCAGATGGTCGACGAAACCGACACCAAGGTCGTCGCGAGTTCGAAGATCGAATTTCGCAGCAGCGATCAAGGTCTCAAAATGACCGCGACGCCTGAGGCGAAACTCGCGGCGCTGATTGCAATCAATCGTAATTTGACCGGTGCGATTTCGCTCGACGAGGTGTTGCCCAAGGTGCTCGGAAGTCTCTTCGAAGTCTTTCCATCGGCGGACCGTGGGTTCGTCGTGATGGAGTCGCCTGATGGAGCATTGGTGCCACGCTGGGTCAAAACACGGACGAAGGTGGACGAAACCGAGACGGTGCGGATCAGTCGCACGATCATCCGCAAAACGATGGAGAGCGGTGAGACGATCCTCTCGCTCGATGCGATGGACGACAGCCGGTTCGACAGTAGTGAGTCGATCGCGGACTTTTCCATCCGTTCCATGATGTGTGCCCCGCTGCACAACGCGGACGGCGAAGCGATTGGCGCACTGCAAATCGACTCGACCCAGGGCCGTGGGCAGTTTCGTGACGAAGACATCGACTTGCTCACCGGGGTTGCCGCGCAGGCCAGCGTCGTGATTAACAATGCTCGGCTGCACGAGCAATCGTTGCGACAGAAAGAAGTCGAGACCGATCTCAAGCTCGCTACCGAGGTGCAGCGTGCGTTCTTGCCATCGCACCCGCCTGAGGTCCCGACGTATCGGCTAGAAAGCTATTACCAGGCGGCCAACCATATCGGCGGCGACTACTTTGATTACGTCGAATTGTCTGATGGTCGGGTCGCGGTCGTTGTCGCGGACGTGGTCGGCCATGGCGTTGCGGCGGCGATGTATATGGCGAAGCTGGCCGCGGAGACTCGTTTTTGCCTCGCCAGTGAGCCGGATCACGCCCGCGCGATCGAGCGGCTCAACGATTTAATGAGTGGCCTTCACGTCGAGCGATTTGTGACTTACCTGCTCGTCGTGATTGATCCCAACAGCGATTCGATTTCGATCGTCAACGCCGGTCACATGCCTCCGATCATTCGCGTGGCCGCCACCGGAGAAATCGTCGAGCCGGGGGATGAAGATTCCGGATTGCCGATCGCGATCGATGAAGGCATGGAGTACGCCGTCACTAAATTCCCGTTCCGAGAAGGCGATCTCGCGGTGATGTATACCGATGGGATCAACGAGGCGATGGACATCGATGACGAAGAATGGGGGACCGATCCCCTTCGGAAAATCGTCCGCGAAACGCTCGTGATGCCCGGCGGTGAGGAAGTCGCCGCAGTTGTTGTGAAGCAACGTATCATCGACGCTGTCTTCGACCACATGGGCGATGCTAGTCAATTCGATGATATGTGCATGGTGATTATCGAACGGACGGAAAACCCACCGAAAAACAACAGCGCCAACGAGACCGTTGAAAACCAATTCGATCAAACTGAAAGAGACCTTTCAGGGCTCTCGGACACTCCCACTACGGTTGATGAAAGCAAACTGAATGACACAGTCGACACCTGACTCGAAAGTTGTCCGATGGGGGTTCATCGGCGCCGCCCAAATCGCTCGCAAAAATTGGAAGGCCGTGCGGATGAGTGGCAACGGCGTCGTCGCCGCGGTCGCGAGTCGGGATGCCGCACGAGCGGAAGCGTTCATTCATGATTGTTCGATGGAAGTTCCTCCCGTCGTCATTGGGAAGGATGGCGAGGCGACGTTGGCTAGGCCGGTCGCGTTTGGCGACTACCAGGCGTTGCTCGATCGCGATGATGTCGATGCCGTCTATGTCGCCCTTCCGACTGCGGTGCGAAAGCAATGGGTGATCGCGGCTGCGAAAGCGGGCAAGCACGTGCTGTGCGAAAAACCGATGGCCGTTCATGCCGATGACGCCGAGGAAATGATTGCGGCCTGTCGTGACAACGGTGTCGAGTTCATGGACGGCGTGATGTTCGATCACTCCGCACGCTTGCCGTCCGTCAAAGAGGTGTTCGCCGATGCTCAGCGGTTCGGGAAGATGCGGCGGATCCAAACGCATTTTTCGTTCTGTGCCGATGATTCGTTTGAATCGGGAAATATCCGGGCGAGTGCGGAGCTCGAACCGCACGGTTGTCTTGGCGATCTGGGGTGGTACTGCATCCGGTTTAGTCTTGGGGCGGCCAACGATGAGCTACCGATTGCCGTTTCAGGTCGCGCGGTATCGGTGTACGACGACGGCAGTGTTCCGTCGGAATTTCAAGGCGAACTCAAATTCAAAAACGATCTGACGGCCGGTTTCTTTTGTTCGTTCCGCTGCGTCAATCAACAAACCGCAACGGTGACGGGCGATCGCGGGTATCTTACCATCGACGATTTTGTTCTGCCCTTCGTGGATGCGGAATCGAAATGGCAGTTGCATTCGCACGAACTGCAGGTCGATAATTGCCGTTGGAATTTTGGGCGGCACACCACCTATGGTGCCGTTGCCGAGCATGCCTCCGGTGAAGCGGACTCACAGGAAGTTCGCATGATCCGTAGTTTTGGCGATGCGATTTTGAATGGAAAGTCAAACGACCGTGCGCGCGATATCGCGATCAAAACGCAACGCGTCCTAGACGGTTTGCGGCGGAGTGATGCCGAGAACGGTAAGTGGATTACGCTGTAACGTTCAGTTTCCTGTCGCCATCACTGCTATCGCGGAGTGTTGGGATTCGTTGTGTTGAATATCTTCTTTACTGGTGAAAAAATATCATGCCTGCTCGAAAATCCGGTGCGAAGAATGTTCTCGGAACGGAGCTAGAGGTTTGCAGTACGGATCCGATGACCGGATTCTATCGCGATGGATGTTGCAACACGGGGGGACAGGACGTGGGGCTACACGTGGTGTGCTGCGAGATGACGGCTGAGTTTCTTGAGTTCAGCCGCGATCGTGGCAACGACCTGTCCACTCCGATGCCGATGTATGAATTTCCTGGGTTGAAACCGGGCGACCGCTGGTGTCTTTGCGCGGCACGTTGGAAAGAGGCCTACGACGCGGGGGCGGCACCTCGCGTGCATTTGGAGGCGACGCATATCTCGGCGCTGGAGTTTGCCAGCCTGGAAGAATTGAAGCAGTATCAATTGTAGGCTGGGGTGTAGGGATCAGTATCCCGCGCGTCGCCACCAAAAACGCACCAACTCGGCGACTCGTTCGCCGTCGATCTCATCGCCGATAGCCAGTTCGTCGGCCAACGCCGCCACCGCCGGCCACACCGGCGGATTGCCAATCAATTGTTTGAGACGCGAGACGGCGTCGCGCAGGATACGGTTTTGCATTTCACGCTGGGCATGCATCTGCCGCACACATTGCTGAGCTTGCTGCCAATCCAATTCCCAAGCCGCCAAATCGATTTGGTCTGCATCTTCGGCGCGATAGATCAGCTCAGCGATCGGCCCGGCTAGGATCGTGAGCAGTTCTCGCTGTTGTTGCCAGGCTTGGTTCGGATCGACTCGCCCCCAGTTCACTAAGCAATCGCCAAATCGAGACGGTAGTCCGTCATCGAGATCATCGTACGCGGATGCCTGAGAGAGGGAGACGCGATCGATTTGGGCGCCCAGTGCGCAGCCGACGATCGCGTGTCCGGCTTCGTGATAGGCAGTATGGGTTTCATCTTCATCGGGTTCCCAGTCCCAATCCATTGCCGGTTCCATTGGAAGGTGATCGTCATCAATAAACGTGTGTGGCCCGTTTCTGCCTGCCGAAGTTGCGATTCGGCAGGCAGCGTTTCAGAATCGGGGCCGTGAGGCGATTGCTCGGTTGCCTTAGGGTTGCGGAAGTTCCGGTTCGGCTTGTGCAGGGTTTCCGGCTGCGATCCGATCGATCGCGTTGAGGATGGCGAGGATCGTGCTTTCGACGCTATCGGTGCTCACGCCGACGCCGCGGTAGCTGCGGCCTTTGTGTTCGACCTCCAAGTTGACTTCGCCAATTGCATCACGGCCGAGAGTCGCGCTCCGGACAGTGAAGTCTTTGCAGACCAGTTCGATGCCGGTGATCTTTTCGACCGCCCAAAACGCGGCATCAATCGGACCGTCTCCCTGTTCGACTTGTTCGGTGAACTCTTTGTCGCCATGTTGGAGAGTCAAGCGTACTCGCGGAGCCTGGTTCCGCCCGCTGCTGACTTCGTAATCGAGCAAGGTCCATTCTGACGTTGCCGTGCCGCTGATTTGTTGTTGGACGAGGGCGACGATGTCTCCGTCGTAGATCTCTTTTTTCTTGTCGGCGAGCACTTTGAATCGGTCAAAGACGGACTGCAATTGTTCGCCGTTGAGTGTGAAGCCGAGTTGTCTGGCGCGATCGGCCAATGCGGCGCGGCCGCTGTGTTTGCCCAACACGAGATCGGTTTTTGAGAATCCGACTTCTTCGGGGGACATGATTTCGTACGTGCTGCGTTCCTTCAGCATGCCGTCTTGGTGAATGCCGGATTCGTGCGCGAATGCGTTGCGGCCAACAATGGCTTTGTTGCGTTGGACGTTGATGCCGGTCGTCTTGCTCACCAATCGGCTGACAGGAACAAGTCGTTTCGAATCGATTCCGGTGGTCAGGTGGAAGTAGTCTTGGCGGGTCTTGATCGCCATCACGATTTCCTCCAAAGCCGCGTTGCCCGCGCGTTCCCCAATGCCGTTGATAGTGCATTCGATCTGTCCGGCACCGGCCGCCACGGCGGCCATCGAGTTGGCGACGGCCATGCCCAAGTCGTCGTGACAGTGCGTGCTGAGAATGGCTTTGTCGATGTTCGGTACGCGGTTTCGCAGCATATCGAATCGGTCATAGACTTCGCCCGGCGTCGCATAGCCCACCGTGTCGGGAACGTTGATCGTGGTGGCACCCGCATCAATCGCCGCTTCGACGACGCGGCACAGGAAGTCGTGCTCGGTGCGGCAGGCGTCTTCGGGGGAAAACTCGACGTCGTCGCAGTAGGACGCCGCCCGTTTCACACCGGCGATCGCACGTTCGACGATTTCGTCTGTCGTCATTCTCAATTTAAATTGACGATGGATGGCGCTAGTGGCCAAGAACACGTGGATGCGGCTGCTCGAAGCAACCTTGAGTGCCTCCCAAGCTCGATCGATGTCTTTTTCATTGCAACGGGCCAATCCGCAAATTGTCGACCCGCGGACCGTCATCGCGATTTGACGCACGGCTTCGAAGTCACCGGGAGAGGCGATCGGGAACCCGGCTTCGATCACATCGACGCCCATGTCCGAAAGAGCCGTAGCGACTTCGAGCTTTTCCGACAGATTCATACTCGCACCGGGCGATTGTTCGCCGTCGCGAAGGGTGGTGTCGAAAATTCGAATGTGACGCATCGGTGCGTCGGGCGTCGGTTCGGAGGCTGCTTGGTCCGTGACGGTCGTGGTTTCAGACATGAGAATCTAGGTGACTGAAGGTGCTGGGATAGGAAGTGTGAGACAGACGAGTAATGAGCAAAAAAAAAGCCCGAGACGCACAATCAAGGCGGCTCGGGCTAATTCGTTTTTCGGTGGTGTTCGGAAAAGCTTGGCTCTACGTACCCACGACGAATCGGCTCGAGCTGCCGGAAAGCAGGCCGAGGTCGAGAATAAGTCGTAGAGCTAGTTGATTTCGCATGGCATCAAAATAAACAGAGAGTCCGGCTGTGGTCAAGCCTTGCAATGGGGTTTTCGGCAGGCGGGCGTTCAAAATGAAGGATTCTTAACCGCAGAAGTTCGGGAAATACCGATAGCGTAGAAAAACAAGCCGAATTGACCCGAGAACGGAGGAACCTTAGACTTTTCCCCTTTTCTTTCTCGGCAATTCGAAATGAATCAAGCGATCGCAAAAGCGGATACACTGATCGAGGCAATGGGGTGGATCCGCCGATTTCGGGGGAAGACCACGGTGATCAAACTCGGTGGTAGTCTGCTCGAAGATCAGACGGCGCTGCATCACCTATTGCTCGACGTGATCTTCATGGAAACCGTCGGACTGCGCCCGGTGGTGGTGCACGGTGGCGGCAAGGCGATCACGCAAGCGATGGCGGATGCCGGGATCGTTGCCCAGTTCATTCGAGGCCGTCGGGTGACCGATGAGTCGTCGCTGAAAGTGGTTGAGCAGGTCCTCGCCGGGGAACTCAACATCGAACTGACCGAGATGATGGAACGCTTGGGCGGGCGTGCGATCAACCTGTCGCCGCGGACGACTTGTGTGCTGCATGGACAAAAGTTGCTTGACCCCGAATACGGGGATTTAGGTTTCGTTGGTGAAGTCACGTCGGTCGATCGCGATGTGATCGAGGGGCTCGCATACACCGATCAGGTCGCTGTGATCCCGTCACTGTGCTATGACGACGGAGGGCAGCTCTACAATGTGAACGCCGACACCGCAGCGATGGCGGTCGCGCAATCACTTGGCGCTGATAAGTTGGTTTTCCTTTCTGATGTCAACGGCGTCCGGAGTGACGAGAACGACCCCAAGTCGATTATCCCGGCAATGTCCGCAGAGGAGGCCAGAGAACTGATCTCCAGCGGCGTGATTCGTGGTGGGATGATTCCGAAAGTCGAAGCCTGTTTGGAGACGCTCGATCGCGGCGTCCAAAAAGTCCACATCATCGACGGCCGATTGCGACACTCCTTGCTGCTCGAAATTTTCACCACCGATGGAGTCGGTACTGAGATTCACGCATGAACCAATCTCAAAACGGTGATCGTGAGCTCGACGCCCTCGCGGGTTTGATCTCACCGACGGGACGGATGGGAGACTATCTCGCCGAGGCGATGTCGCAGTGGGCACTCACGCATTGGTCGGCGGAGTCCGACAACGGTCGGGCATCAGCGGTGCGACTTTGCGAGCGGATGCGTCAGGTCACTGGGAATGATGACGCGGCGATCGCGGGGTGTCTGGCTGCTGGATCACAAGAAGATCTGTTGCAATGGGCGATCGTGCTCTGCCGTCGACATCATCAGCTCACCGCGACTGACGCGTCCGATTCCGATTCGGCGGGCGATGATGGTGGACAAATCTTATGTGCCGTGGGCAGCGATCACGGCCGCGGAATGGTCGGACGAATGGCGAGCGGGCGGGCCGATCTTAGAGAAGCCGGTTGGCCGTTGGTGCCCGGTTTCGTCCACGCGCCGTTCGATTCCTTGCCATCCCGGATCGATGATCGCGTCGCCATGGTGCTGATTTCGCCGCTGGATCTGCATGATCGAATGCAGCCGGTCACTGGCGAGCAGCTGACCGCAATCCGCCAAGCGTGTGATCAACATCATGCGTGCCTCGTGATCGATCATCGTTGTCTGCCACCGATGGGTGGCGGTCATTTTTGGGTCCACGATTCCATTGCGGAAATCGCCGCGGACGCCGTGTTGATGTCCGCCGGTTTGACCGGCGGCGGCGAGGGTGGCGTCCTGGTGCTGAATTCGACCCTGTGGCCGCACCTTGCAGGCGGCGAGCGATCGGGCTCCGGCTCGAACATCGGTGAACGAGAAATGCCGGTGAGTGCCTATGTTGCCGAGACGGTGAACGCAACGCTCGATCAATGGCTCACTCAGTCGTGGCAGTCGGTAGAGGTGGACTCATTCGCAACGTCTTTGGCGGAACGACTAGCGGCGCGAGAAAGTGTCCGCGATTTACACGTCGTGGGACGTACGATCGGCATCGAGCTTGATCTGCCCTCGCTACAATGGGTACAGGTGGCAGCAGGTCTGGGACTGGTTGTCGCGACCGCGGGCGATTTTGCCGTTCGTTTGCAGCCGCCATTGATCTTGGATGCAGACGCGCAAGCCGATTTGCTCGATCGAATCGACATGGTTTTTAAAGCCATCGAAGCCGAAGAGCAAAGATCCGACGAGCCCGCCGCGGTAGACGCATCGGATGAGATTTCGGAGCCGGATGTGGAATCGGAAACTGCCCTGGTGATCGATGAAAGTGCCAGCGAAGAGTCGGGCGCGGATGACGATCTCGAGAGCGACGATTTCGAAGCTGAAGAGTCCGAGGCTGACGAAGTCGAGGACGGGAGTGAAGAGGGCGACGAAGACTTCGAAGAAGAGGGTGAATACGACGAAGCGGACGAGTTTGTTGACGAAGACGACAGTGAAGACGAAGACGAAGACGATGAATATGAGGAAGAAGTCGCAGTAGACGCAGAGTACACTGACGACGCTGATGAGGAAGTCGATGACGATGACGATGACTTCGACGAAGATGATGACGTCAATGACGAAGACGAGGCGGATCTGGATGAAGACGAATACGTCGAGTCCGAAGAAGATGAATCCGAAGAAGGCGAATCGGAAGAAGACGATGACGAATTAGAAGAAGATGACGCGAAACGATCCCAAATCGACGGCGAGCCTTCGGGCGATGACGCTGACGACTCGGATTCGAAAACCGATCCGGAGACCCAATTATGAGACATCTGTTAACGCTGTTCGATCTGACAACGGACGAACTCAATACCATTCTGACGACGGCATGCTATCTCAAGCGAGATTTGCGTCAGGGTCTGCGGCCGCCGATCTTGGCTCGCTATACGTTGGCTCTGTTGTTTGAGAAACCGAGCCTGCGGACGCGGGTGAGTTTCGAAACCGGGATGACCCAGCTCGGTGGCAACAGCCTCTTTTTGGGCGAGGATGTCGGCTGGGGCAAACGCGAGTCACCTTCGGATTTCACCAAAGTCCTTGGCCAATTTGTTGATGTGGTGGCGTGTCGTGCCAAGAGTCATGATTGCGTCGAGCAACTGGCCAGCTTCGATGCCGTTCCCGTCATCAACAGTTTGACGGATCTCTCACATCCCTGCCAAGCGATCGCCGACGTGATGACGATTCAGGAGGCGTTTGGTAGCCTCGACGGGAAGCATTTGGTTTTCGTCGGTGACGGCAACAACGTTTCTCGGTCGCTCGCTCTCGCATGTGCAATGCTCGGACTGCGGTTCACGCTCGCTTGCCCTGAAGGGTACGAACTGGACGACGAATGGCTCACACGCATTGCGAAACGTTACCCGAAATCTCAGATTCGACAGGTGACGGATCCTAAATTGGCGGTCAAAGATGCCGATGCGATCTATACCGATGTGTGGACCAGCATGGGGCAGGAAGCCGAGTCGAAAGTGCGCCGCAAGGCGTTTGCGGATTACCAGCTCAACGATGAATTGATGGCGGCGGCGCCGCCCACGGCACGCGTGCTGCACTGCCTCCCGGCGGTTCGCGGTGAAGAGATTACCGATAGCGTGATCGACGGACCGCAGAGTGACGTGATCAACCAGGCCGGCAATCGCATGCACGCGCAGAAGGCGCTCTTGGTCTTCTTACTTCGCCCGGAATGGATCGTAGAGAACGTCACGCTCGAGTAGCGAATTCCCGATGGCAGTGATTCGGTCGGGGGCGGCATCACCGGCCGGGCTGAATGTCGACGGAAGGCGTCGTGTTGAGATTTGCGATCGATGATCGCGGTAAATCACGATTCGACGGTATCGTTGAATACGAGGCCGGTTGAGGTGTCAAACGGTTCCGATTCGGGGCGACTGATCCATTTGATAGGTTCTGCGAGCACCTCGTCGATGCCGGCAACCTCGGTCTCCGTGGCCACGCTGGCGTCACTCACCCTCGTCGATTGAACCTGCTGAGGCATCAAAGCCGCGGCTTGATGACTAACAATCGAAGTGTCACGGGACGCTGTCGCCGGTTCGCTGTTGGCCGATAAGTTGCTTCGTTCGTTGAGATGATTGATCACTCGGAGAGCATCGAGTGCCGTGATCACACCGTCATTGGTCACATCGATCTTGTTACCCGTCGCCTCATTCCAAGTCAGCGTTCGGGAGCCGTTGAGGTTGAGGTCGTTGATGATCTGCAACGCGTCGACGGCCGTGACGGTTCCGTCCTCACTCACGTCGAACGGGTCCAACGTGTTATAGCGAGGGCTGTTGACGACGGTGGCCGCCAAAAGAACCGGTCCGGTGGCAGCCGGATTGATTTCGATCGGATCGAAACCGTACGTCACGTTGTCCGCCATCGCTGTGATGCGATACGCGCCCGCGGGAAGATCGTCGATCGAGAAGCCGCCATACGCATCGGTTGTCAAAACATCTGGAATGCCCGTGCGGATCGCCGTCATTGCGACGGACGTGTCAGCGTGGCCGGCGATGCGAACCGACGCGATCAAATTGTTCGGGTCGCTTAACCGTAGCGTTTGTGTCTCTGCGAATCCGAGTTTGCCATCGGTGTCGTTACTGAGATCGGTGGTCGCTCGGTCAATCAGATTGCCCGCAGCGTCGTAGCCTTCGATTCGCGCGTAGGCGAAATCACCACTCTCCATACCGACCACATCGACTTCGACGTAGCTGGTCGGTTCGTCAAGCAAAGCTTGAATGCTGACCCGTTGCCCCAACCGCGACGTCCAAAATTGAAGTTGCGGGTCGAAGACATGAAAGAGGGCTTGGTCGTCCAATGTGGCGACCGTTCGGGCTTCGACATCGGCCGTGGTGGCGATGATGTTGCCCTGTAACGTGATCCCATCGACCTTGCCCAGTTCGGTAGCCAGCGGCGCAGCGGCGGCAGAAAAATCTCCTTGCGGCAAGTCATTGCCGTCTGCGGTTTGCAGGGTGAGTGTCACACCGCTGAGGAGTGCTTCGTTTGCCGACATGACGCTGTTTCGATCGAGATCAAGAAACGCGTAGCCGGACACGCCCGCGGTGCTTGGCAGCAGCGGCGTGGTTGGCGTTGCCGAGAGTATCTCACTCGTGATGCCGGTTTGGGCGTCAACGACTCGCAAGTCGATTCGTGTGAAATTCGAAGGGACACTGATGTCGAGATCGAATGTCGCGGTGTACGAGTTCGGCTCTGCGATGACCTGCCAAGGGCCGTTATCGATTGATGCCTCCAGACGACTGACTCGGTTGAGCGTGATGTCGCTCTGGTGCCCGGATGGATTGAGATTCTCAAGTGTGGCGACAGAGGCTTCGCCGACAAACTCAAACTGGGACGTCGAGGGATTAAATCCTCCGCTGCCTTGCAGATTCAGTGGCACGTCGAGCACGTCGAAAATGCCGTCCCCGTCGCTATCTTGCCATCCGACGAGGGCTAGCGTCGATGCCGCCGAAGTATGCGAGACGTAGGAAGCAACGAGGCGATCGTAACCCGCCATGATGCTGTCCTCTTGCTGGAATCCCTCCGTTGGGTTGTCCCAGGCGTTTTCATTCTGAGTGTTGTAGTAACCACGCGAGCTGGCGTAGTTCCCACCGCCGGAATACTCGTCTAGTGCCCAGAAAATGTGCCCCATCTCGTGAGCGAAGGTGCTCGAGGGGCGCGTCGAAGGGGAGACCATGTACAGCCCGCCGGCGAACGCAAAGGCACCTCGGAAAGAGCCGCCACTTGGGAAAAAGCCGTCGCTATCTTCCGACGAGTCGGCGATGAAAATTGAGAATGCCCAGTCGGTTCCGAATTTCTCCCGTTGAGCGTTGTTGAACGCGAACATGCCGTCATCGAGTTGCAGCGAGGCATCGATTTCAGCGAAGTCTAAAAATTCGTTGACGTATTTGTTGTAGTTGTTGCTGTTTCGGGCGATGGGCTCGTAACCGGTCGCGACGGGGGTTTTGGCGTAAGTGTCGTCGATAATGAATTCGAGGGAATGAACCGTATCGAGTTCATCCAGTGCGTCTTTCCACCAGTTCACGCCTGCTGTGATGTTGGCCAATACGGCGTCGATTTCCCCGGCGGTCCAATTCTGAGTGTTGGTGTCGATCGAGCCATCCGATTCCAAGAAAATCGGTGTCACGGTGACCGTTCCAAGAAGGAATTCGGCCGTATCCTGAGGCGTCGCTCCGAAAGGCAATTCAGCCGCCATCACCCGCCGATTCTCGAGAATTTCGAGTTTCGGGCGACGAGGACGCTTTCGATTGCGATCGGGACGCGGCACGGGCAGATCGGGGGAGTTAGGAGACTAGAAACCAGCGATCTGCGCGTGTTGGAACGCGCAGGCGGTGCCAGTAGGTGGTTAGACGCGAGAAACCCGGCAAGAGTTTCCTCAAATCGGCACGTCCCAGCTCCGAAACGGGAGCAGGGAACCCGGGAACGGGCCTGGACGCATCGATTTGACGACGGTCACGGTTGATACGTCCGGCGACACGACCCCCGTTTCGAAGAGAAATGCTCTCCCGATGGGGGGCTCGTGACGTGAATGGTCAACCTTCCGTCAGTCGTCTATCTCCTAGTCTGATTCGAACTCTCTCCAATTCACCCCAGCTCGGCGAAAAAATCGTCGAGCACCGAGACGCTCTCATCCGATCGCGACGATTGTACGTCCTGCAGGTCTTGAGCGAGCGAGTCGACGATACCGTCGAGCTGCATCGACGCGGGCGAGTCAAAGACGCTCGTCTTGGACGATTCGCTGATCGATTCCTCGATCGACGGTGCGTCGGCCACGGTCGGTAGCGGTTCACCCGCCGGTGTCGAAACGCTTTGCGTAGGCGACACAACGGTCGGATCGAACATGATCGTCGAGTTGGTTGCCAGGACCCCGTCGGCGACGGGTGAATAAGCAACCGACTGGGTCGATGCTTCGGCGAGCGGTTCGGAGCCTGGGACCTGACCAGGGCGGTTGTTGGCATTGAGGAAATTGATGACCCGGAGGGCATCGATTGCCGAAATCATGCCATCGCCGTTGACGTCGGGATATGTCGGCAGTGACAGTCCAGGTGGGATATTCGACAGATCAATGGCACCGCCGTTGGCGTTGAGCACGTTGATGATCAACAACGCATCAAGAGGCGTGACCGCACCGCTGTCGTTGACGTCTTCGACTTGAGTTCGTGCCGTGAACGGATTGTTGACCACCGTGTACACGTAGTCTTCGACTTCACCGGCGTTAGTTGCCCCGAGTGGACCGAGATCCGCTTCGTAGCTGAGGCGGAATCGAGCCTGAACGTCACCGAGCTGGGCCATTGCCGGTACTTGGACCGTCAGCGTGTTGACCAGGAATGGTGTGTTGGCGGGGAACGTAAAGCGTTGCACTTCCCCAGCGGCTTCTTCAAACGAGCCGTCTCCGTCCCAGTCGAACCAAACGTCGAGGTAGCTGGTTTGCGACGGAGATGGTGCTCCGGCACGTTGGTTCAGAGAGACTTCAAAGTCACTGCTGAATCCGGGCTGCAGCGTTCCCAGTTGGACGACACCGTCATCGATATCGAGGTCGTCGTTGGATCCATTGACGTCGGCCGTAACCGAAGCTCCGAGGAACAGCGCGTCTTCGTCGTTGTCGACGATCGTGTGGCTCGGTCCGCCGGTCTGGATCGTCGTCGGGTAGTTTTGGCCACCGCCGAATGTCAATGATGCGTCACCGTAGTCGGAAAGTTCACCGACGAGGATCTCGACACGCGAGCTGACCTGTTCGCTGGCCGGTTGCAGACGGTTGCCCGCTTTGTCAGCGATGAATTCGGTCACCACGGCGTCACCGATAGGCGTCGCAATGGTCTTCAACAACACGCGGTTATCGATCTGACGAACACCGGTTCCGTCGCTACCGCCGAGACCCGCGGCCACGGCTGCGTCACCGAACGCTTCGGCAACGGTGTTGGCATCGTCGTTGTAGCGAATTTCAACCGCTTGGGATGCCGGGTCGCCAGGCGAACCGACTTGTTCGATCACAGTTCCTGCGGTACTGACGCGGAAGTCTGAATCGCCGCCGAGGGTAATCGTTCCGCCACCGCGATTAACCGGTGTCAAAGTTGGGAATGCGGTCGATACGGCAGTCACAATTGCGGTGGCGAGTGCGTCGGGTGAGCCCCCGAAACCGCCACCAAAGAGCGTGACCGGTGTAGCACTTGCGTCGAGCATTTCACCATCGAAGTCGAGCTCAAACGTGACAGGGGTGCTCAGGCCGTTCGCGATCGTGAAGGTTTGGCCGTCCTGAACCGCATCGGAGATTTCGCCTTCGGTCGTGGGGATTTGCAGGCCGAAACCGAGCGATACGCCAATGCTGCTGTTGCCGGTGACTAACGCACCGCCGCCTTCCGCGGTCAGCGAGATCGGTCCGTCGGTTCCGCGAACACGGAAGACACCCGAGGCACCCGATGCTTGAAGGTTAAGACCTTCGGCCTGGAACCCTTGCAGCAGCGTTTGGACTAACTCGCGAAGCGAGGCGTCTGCGGCAACCGCCAACACGACTCGATCTTCATCGGGATTGGCCACGGCGACGATACCATCGGTGTCGAATTCGAATGCAACCTCACGGGTGCCGTCGAACACAACAATCGTTTCGTTGTAGTTGGTAAGTCGTGATCCATCGATGTCGATGTCGATTTGTGGCAACAATTGCACATCGAGTTCTTGATTGACTTGACGGACCAACGAGTCTTCTTCGACGCTGATGTACGCCAGCCTGCTGTTAGCATGCGTGCCGAGTAGTTGCAGTCGACCCGTGGTGCTGGTGCCATCGTCCTCCAAGTAAACCGCTTCGATGTTCAACACGTTCGGTTGCGATGCTGACAGGTTGTTGATCGCTTGCGTCAGCAACAACGCAACTCGCTGAGCCGACGCGGTTGATGGCAAACGGATCGCGTAGTTGCCCGTCGAGGTGACGATGCCGTTAATCACTTCTTCTGTGATGTCGGTGACAAACTCAAACGTGACTTCAGGATTAATCCCATCAAAGACGGTGATCGTTTGGCCGTTAATGGCGGAGACGGTCAATCCAGTGAGCAAGTCCGTTTCCGTCAACGCGAACGCTGGAACGGCGAGTTGGATGCCGAGTTCCGTCTCGAGGATTTGGCCATCGATAAATGTCTTCTCGCCGTCGGCGTAGTCGATCCCGGTTTCGGCCTTGAGGACGGCGTTGTATCCGTCGGCACTACCGGTTTCGGTTCCGAGGAATTCGATCGTGTAAACCGCGTTGTCGGCCCAGATGCCGGCGATCGGTGTGATCCGGATCGTGTTGTCAGAAGGCTCGTACGAGAACTTGTAGTCTTGGCCTTCTTCGAGCAACTCGACCCTCGTGCTGCCGACAACCAACCGGGTCACCAACAAATTTTCACTGGTAACGGTGTTGTCATTCACACCCACACCGTAGCCTGTGTCGGCGGGGATAATCCCGTCAATCAATTGGATCTCAAAGGCGTCGTAAATCGTGCCTTGCGTGATCGAGCGACCGAACAAATTGCGTGTTGCGTCGAAGATCAGGTCTTGGCCGCGTGGTGACGTGAGGACAAAACGTGGTCCTTCGTTGTCGGTCCGCTCTTCGGCACCGCGATCAATGAAACCGCTCAGTCCGACACCGAAGGAGGTATCGAAGTTCGGGTCATCGACACGGAGTTGACCGTTGGCGTCGAAGATCGGTGCCAGGATCGGGCTCGAAGGAAGTCCGAGCGAACTACGCAGCGAAATCAACGATGCGCGATCTTCGAGTGACGCGATACCGCTGTCAATGATCGGCGTCCGCGACTGAGGCGTGAAGATCAAGTTGAACGCATCAACAAAGACTGAGTCACTGGCGTCAATGAACTGGGCCGATTGGCCAATTCCAGCGATACCGCCGATCAGAGACGCCTGATCATTTCGATAGTATGTTGTTCCGCCGATCACCGTGAGGCTGGCCGAGACGTCAACTAGACCACTCGCGAGGGTTGGGGTTGGGGCAACCGCCAGACCGACTTGGAAATTGCTGACCACGTTGTTGAGCAACGTCGGCGCGGAGTTGTCTTGGATCTGAATGCCCGTTTGGCCGGCAATGTACTGGTCACGCGGGACGGTTGAGATCGCACCTATGGCATCGATGTCAGCACCGCCGGCACCGAAGTTGTTCGTTCCCGAAGGCGAGAGGTCGGTCAAGCGTACGTACGAGAATCGATCGCTCAAACCAAAGCCGAACGCGTCGAGGTCAATTTTGTTTTCGAGTCCGAAGATCTCGCCGACGTTGAAGTAGGTGATATTGTCACGGCTGATTTCGACGCGAACGCGTTCCGGAATACCCGTTTCGAAAATCACGAGGTCATCGATGCCGTCACCGACGCCCATCACCGCAGAAGGATTGCTCGAACTGCCCGTCAGCAAGTTGTCGTCGAACGCGAAGACTGCACTTCCGCCCGAACCGAGCGAGAAGGTGAACAGACCGTTCTCTGGGTCGGTTGTCGAGACGCCGAAGCAGTCAGGCGAACCGAGCGCGGCTTCGCTATCCGTGAACGATTCTTCGACGTCAGGGCCCGCGACGGTTTCTTCGTCGAGCACACGATCGGCGAACGAAATCGCACCGTGTGGGAAGAACGTCGATTCGAAGATTTGCGAACCGAGATTCGCGGTTTGTTCGATCGATCCACCGATCAAAGTGTTGTTCAATATCCGGTCAAAGCCGACAGGGTTTTGTGCCGCAAAGCCACCGTTTTCCAGTCCGCTGATGTCGATGCCGACGTTTTCGTTAAACGCGAAGGTGTTGTTGCGGATAACCACGCCTGGAATCAAGTTCTCGGTGTTGAGTTCCAAGAAGTTGCGGGCGTAAGTCACCAACGATGGAGTCGCGTCGATCGGGGCGTTCGAAATCACGGACTCGGAAGAATCACGCGAGATCTGCACGCCGGCGTCTTCGTTGTATATGAACCGGCTGTTCTCGATCATGATCACGCCCTGTTCGGTGCGATCACGGTTGGTATCCCCGCGAAGATCCTCAGTCGTGGTCGAGACGAACGCGGTAGCTCCGATCGCGTTGGTGCGAATCGAGGTCGCGCCGTTGAGGTTGATGCGAGTGTCTGCAACACTGCCTGGCGTGTTGATTCGGGTCAAGTTGCCACGCGTCGCGGAGACGCCCAGAACGGTGCTGACCTGTTGCGAATTGATGCGGCCGATGATCGTGTCGGCGACCACTTCCGCAGTCGCGTCGGCGGCGATTTGAACGAGCACGCGGTTCGCATTTTGAGCAAAGCCGTTACTGTTTCCGGCTGCATCAAGGATGTCAAACTCAAACGTCACGCGGTTGTTATCGCCGGCGATCGTGAAGGTCGATCCGTCCAGGATTTCAGACGCGGGGTTGGTGACCAACGAAACGCTCGAGGAGACCAATCGCTCGTTCGTGTCGAACGCACGGAACCGGGCATCGGTCAAGTTCGGGAAGTCGGTGAGCACCGAACCCGAAGCGATGTATTCCGACGCGTCGCGGATTTCGAGTTGGTAGGAACCCGATGAGGTCGGACGCGGTGATTCCGCAGGCGACGTCAGCGATAGTTCGCCCGAGTCAACGAACCCTTCCTCGGCACCGATCGGAGTCGCCGCGGTGACCATTTCACCGCGTTCGGCGAAACCGATGATGATGTCGTCAATGTAGGCACCCTCGGCGTCGTTGGCCGAGGCTCCGGCTTGATAGTTCCCACCGAACTGATCGCCGTATCGCTCTGCCGTGGAGACGAACGGTCCGAGTAGGTCATCGTCGAAAGTCAGTTGCGGCAAGCGAACTGCCGAGCCAGCAACCGGGATCAAAGTCGTGTCACCACCGGCGAATCGTTTTGCCAAGGCGGCTTGCAACGCGACTGCCACCTCTGCGGCGGTATCACTGCGGCTGACCACGATTGGAGTTCCGGTCAGTGGGTTTTGGTTGCTCGCCGACAATCCGTCCGCGGCACCGTTGGTCACTTGGGCGGCACCAACGCTCACCAGACCGGCACCGCCGAACTCGACGCTCGCGCCATCCGCGGTGATGTTCATGTCGGCTTCGATCGAGATGGTCGCCGCGTAACCGCCGGTTTGTGCGGCGTCAGCGGTGCCCGAAATCCGCGGATCGTAGGTCGAGTTTTCTGGCCCACTGATGCCGATGTAGTACAACCCGTCGCTCGGGATGACCACCGAAATCGTTCCGTCGGCGATGTTTTCCACCGCGAGAACCCCACCGCCGGTGGCGAGCAGTTCGATACCCGACTCGTCAAAGAATCGTACATTGTTGTCGACGCCCGGCTGATCCGAAGTCACGCTGACGCTCACGGTCGTTCCGGCAACGAGGTTGTCGATGCTCACCAGGTCGATGTCACCACGGTTGGTGATCAACGTCGAGGTGATCGTGCCCAGCGTTCCTCGACCGTTGACGACCAAGTTGCCGCCCTCGTAATCGATCGGGGTGGCTTCATATGTCAGGTCGTTGCGGCCGGTTTCGCCAGCCGGATTGGGGTTGCCGAATGGATCGGTCGGGTCCGATGGGTCGCTGAAATCAAACTGGTCGATCGAAGTGTAGACCGGCGTTTGGATGCCGAAGGTGGACTCCACGATCGCTTGCAGTTCGCCTGCGATGTCGGCTTGGGTGACGTCGGTACCCAACGGCACCGATACTTGCGTCCCGGTAACGGTTCGTAGCCCATCGTTGAGCACGAACTCGATATCGTCGATCGTGACGATGAAAACGACATCGCTATTGGTGTAGTAATTGTCGAGAATCGTGGCACTCGGAACGAGTTGGCTGTAGTCGACCGCAAAGTCGGTTTCGCCAATCAAGTTTCCGATAACCAATGCGACGTCGTCCGCAGACAAATCGTCAAGCGATGTGATGTCCGCACCATCGGCAGACAAGAGTTGGAACAACGAGAGCACATCGACTTGTTGGCGACGGGCGAACAAGTCGTTGTTGAAGCCGAGTGTCAAGTCGCTTCGTTGGGTGTCGGTGTCCAGAAGAACGAACTCGGTACCGTTGAGATAGACGGTGAAGAGTTTGTCTGGGTTTTGCGCGTAATAGGTGTCCGGATCAGAACCGATCGGAATCGGATTGTTGTCGTAAAACTCTTCGATCTCGGTTCCCGTTGGCAGGATTCGATTCAAGTCCACTTGGCGATCGAACGTGTCGGCGACCGTGCGGGCGATGTCACCTGCGGTTAGAGCGGCGAGTGTCGTACCGATGGGGCGATCGGCGAGCAAGTTGATCGAGATCACTCCGGCTGGCACGGTACGGGTGCCATCGTTGAGCAGATAGGTCTGGCCGTCGATGGTAAACGTGGACGTCGCGGTTTGGTCTTGGTAGAGCTGTTGGAGCGAGATTCCCGAGGAGAACGTGACCACGGGGGCCAGGTCGATTGAGAAAGTCTCACCGTTGATGACTAGCGTTTCGCCATCGATTAACTCGCTCGCCGCAACAGTTCGGATCTCGTCTGTCAGCGTCGAAGTTGTTCCCGCTGTTGAGAATTCGATTCGCAACGACAAGCCGCTCTGACCGGCGAACTCGCCCAACGGCACGCGTGCTTGACGCCATGTTCCGGTGTTGTCGTAAAGCTGCTGCACATCGACGTCAATCGAGTCGTCGTAAATGCCGGATGGGAACGGGTCGTCAAACTCATCGTCGAAGAGGCCGTCACGACGCGACTCGTTGTTGGTCGCGACGAGATGCTCGACGCCGAATTGATCCACGACGTAAACGCGAAGCGTGTCTTGGTCTTCGGCGAACAAATCCGAATCGTTGGTGCTTGCGGTGTCTTCGTCGACGCCGTCGGTTCCGAGGAAATAATTGAAGTACATCGTCGGCAAATCTGCTGCCGAGTATCCCGCCAAAGAGAACGCGTTGGACTGAACCGTTCCGCGTGCACCACCGGGGAAGTTGTACGTGTTCTGAACCGCTTGTCCGTCCTGACGGACGTTTTCGGCTGCCGTGTTGAGGTTTTGCACGGGAGCTTCACCGGCGAGGTAGTTGCCGTTGAACGCTTGTGCGGTGTAGTTGAACACGAGCGAACTGTTTGCGTTGCCCTGGTCGGGACGAGCACCATGGAAGGCTTCGTTGATGCCGTGACCATCGTCCGAGTCGCGGGCGTCGGTGACGTGCCACAGGTTGTAATCGAGCGTCGCAAAGTCGAGACCTTGCGCGTTTCCGATACCGGTGCTGATCGACGTGCGTCCGCCAGCAAATACCGCTTGCAATTCGCCATCGAGGTTGAACGCGTGGATGTCACCGTTGCTCGTGATGCCGAACAGGATTTGTCGTCCTTCGGCATCTCGCAGGCTATTCGGGCCTGCCCGAAGACCGGAGAAATTGATGCCGATCAGGTCGGTCGACGAGGAGATGTATTGGCCGACATTGGCATTGCTACCCGCACTTCCGTTGACGCCGAGTCGTCCCGACGGGACGACGTAGAGTCCACCCGCATCGGAGACGGCATACAGATTGTTGCCGACCAATTCGATACCGGTGATGGATCCACCGTTGGCGAAGCCGCCCAAACGAAGGTTTCCGGCAGCGGAGTTGGCACTTACCACGACACCGGTGATTTGCACGGCGCGGCCGAGCGAAGTGCCAATGACCGTCGGCAAAGCACCGCTCGCGTTTTGCGTCGCGATGGCTTGCACGATGCGGTTGGCGATCGTTTCGGCGGAGTCGGTTGGCAACAGGGTGACCGCCACGTTACCGGTCTGCACCAGATTGCTTCCGCTGAGCGAGATGCCCGTCACCGGGTTGGCGTTTGGCGGGGTCAGCGTGACCGCGGTCGCGGTCGGGAATGCCAACTGGGTTCCCTTGAATGAGACCGGAATGCTTGGTGTTTGTGCCCGAATTGCTGCAGCGAGCTGCTCGATAAACACCGTGTTGCTCGCCGTTCGGTCGATGTTGACGACGATGTTACCCGGCGTTGTCGGATCGGGAGCATTGGTTAACTCGAATGTAACCGGCGTGCGACCGGGTAGAGACACGGAGAGGGTCGTGCCGTTAGGAATTGTCGCCGGGCTTGACGAAATCAGCGTGTAGCCCTGGTTGAGTTCGAAGGTGACGAACTGCGTACCGTTGGTCAGCGTGAAGTTGTCGCCGTCGAACAATTGTGGGACCGCGACACCGGCCGAATTGACCGCAGTTGCCGATGAAATTCCGAGCACGTTGGCTTGATCGGGTTGTCCGTCATCCGGATCCTCGCTCGTGTCGATCTGGCCGACTTCGCGAATGTCCGTACCGGCACCGGCGTTGGCCAGCGTGAGGTTGAAGTCAGGGCCGGTGGCTTCACCGGTTTCTTCATCAAACGCGTACAGGATGTTGGTGGTGTAACCTTGACGGTTGAACGTAGCAGACGGCGTTAATCCCTGGCGAACTTGTGGCCGGTCGGCCACGAAGTAACCAGTCTCTGAACCGAAGCGGTCGCGAATCGTGATCGCTTCCACGATCAAACCATCATCGCTGTCTTGGTCGAGAACTTGAACGGCGTCGGTCTCGATTTCCTGATCGTGAGACGTTGCGATGCCCGTGTTTTCGAGCAGTGTTAATGTCGCGTTTGCCGTGTCGATGCGGGCGTAAAAGTAATTCGCGTCGTCAAGTTGTTGTGGGACCGTGTAACCGAACAATTCACCATTGGCGGTGAAGGCGACGTCGCGGATGGTGGTTCCGAATCCGCCGAGGGTTGCGTACCGGGCACCCGTGAATGGGTTGACGAGGAACAGTTGCGTGCCGCTGTTGACGTACAGGAAGACGTCGTCGAGCGTGTGATCGATGATCGAATTGTTATCGAACAAGACAGGCACGACCGGGCCTTCGGCGACTTGCGTGTAATCCGAAGGGAGGCCGAGGTTTTCGAAGCCTTCTTCGGCAATCCGTCGAGTGCTGTCGATCGGTTCGAGGCGAATCAACGGGTTGGTTGGGTTGCGAGTCGTGAATTGATCCAACTGCGCCGGTGCTTGGAACTTGTTGGAAATGGCAACGTAATACGTGCCTTCGGGGAGTTCCGCCGAGCCGATGTAAGGGTCAGCGGTGCCGTACGAACCACGTGACAGATCCGAGGTGTTCGCCGAGCCAGACGAATTGAGGTCGTCGGCGATATTCGAGTCGCCCCCGATCAACACGAGGTTACCTGCCGCGTCAAAGACATACAGCGAAAGGTCGGCGCGGGATGCACCGTCGGCGTAATCGATGTCGAACACGGTCGCGAGATACATTTCGGCATCGTCGCGAGTGAGTTGTTGATACTCGATCTCGAATTCGAACCAATCGACATCGTTGATGTCGTCGATGAAGCCGGAGATGTTCTTGGCCAAGCGGTCCGACGACAGTGGGCCGGCTCCGTTGTTGAGCTGAACATCAACTCGGTCGATGGTGCCGGAGTCACGCGAGATCAAGATCGATCCATCAGGCTGCACGACGGCTGCCGGATCGAGTGCCGGGTCGCCGGTGAATTGAGTGTCGTAAAGACCGAGACGTTGAGCATTGCCGAAGGTGCCGTTGTCGCTGGCGGTTTCGAAATCTTCTCCGGCGAGTGGGCTGTGCAACGGACCGCCGATGATCTGCACGCCGTTGTCGGCATACATCACGTCGCTGTAACGGATCTGCGTCCCTGGAGTAACGTCGGATTCTTGGATCCGAATTTGCAACTGGTACGAGCCCTTGGTCAGACCCGCTCGCAGACCACCGGTTTGATTCAACAGCGATTCTTCGTTGTCGGCAACGTTGCTGGTATCGCCGACAACCATCGGGCTCTTGCCGTCGCTGGTGAGGTTGCCTTTGGAGCTGGTCGACAATGCACTGCGGACACGAACGTGATAGAGCGTGCGTTGGCCGACGGAACCCGGCAGGATCACCCGCAGACCGGCATCGCGGCTGTTGATCGAATAGTTGTCTTGGAAGGCGGCCAAGCCTGCACTGGCGTCGATTTGACCGGTTGCCAATCCAAAGATTGAGTCGATATCGAGTGCTTGATTGCCACGGCCTGTGCGTGCGCTGATCAGCGTTCGCAGCTCTTCACGTCGAGCGGCTGTGGTGGGGTCAGCGGCGTCGAGGCTCAGCAGTTCTTCGATCAACGCGGCTTCCGCCATCGCGTCGTCAGAAAGGACCAACGTTTGGCCGTTGGCGTTGACCAGTTCGATAACGGTATCAACGCTCAGATTGGTACGGTCGATATCCAGCCAAACTTGCGTGCCGGCTTCGGCGACGAACGAATAGACGTCGACGTCACTCGAACTGGACAACTCACCGTCGACGATCAAACCGAGACGACGACTTTCATCACCCGAAGCGCTGTCCGGAGCGATCTCGCCGAGGAACTGTGCACGGCTAGCGACCGCATTCGTGTCGCTGAGGCCCACGTTAGATGGTTCATTTTCGGACGTAATCGATGCGTTGGAATCGGAGGCCGCTTCGCGGATCACGATGCCGTCCCATCCACCCGCCGTCGGGCTGTTGTCGGCTCCGTCGGTATTCAGGTTTGCCAGGCCCGAAGGCGTGAATCCGGCACCCACGCTGTCGTCGGCGAGCGATGTCATGACGACGGGGAAGTCCGGTTGTCCGATGACTTGCAGGCTGCCGCCGATGCGATCAGCGATTCCGATCAGCTCGTCTTCGGCCGTGTAGGTGTTACCACCAACAACGATTCCCGCTTGCCGCCGCAGCAACGCGTCTTCTTGGAAAGGAACGTCGCTCTCGGGGAAGATCGTTCCGGTGTTGATGCGAACGACATCATTCGGTTGGAACGTCAAACCTGCGAGATTGAGGAACATGACGCCGTCGATGACGATCAGACGGCTGTTGTTGAAACCGGAGAGAGTCGTTCCGCCGATATTGAGTGTCGCGTTATCGAAGGCTCCCAGGTCAAATTCGGGGCTGATCTGAATGCCGTTGAAGGTATTGTCGGTGATCTGTGCACTGACCGTTTCTAAAATCGTCAATTCGACGTAATCGTCGCCGAGTTCGATCCCGAAATCGATATCGGTAGCGTCTGCGGGGGTGACGGACTGAAATTCGCCCGGTTCGTCGAGTGAACCCAGTGATACGAAAGCAGCATCACCCGGAACTGGAAGGTCCGCCGGTTCGGTGGCGGTGTTGCTCGCGGAAATGAAGACCGTTTGCTCGGGAATGTCACCGAGCGTGTCGAATTTCACGACCAAAGAGGCACGTGCATCGCTCTCGATGCGAAGGCCGCCGTAGATGTGTTGGTTCGGGATCTCGATGGTATCTCGAACGATGTGAACGATATCGGTATCGTCCCACACGACTTCAGTGGCGACGGTACCGCCGCGGACTTCGAGTCCAGCGAGACTGTTGCTGTTGTTGTCGATCAGGTTGCCCTTGATCAACGGACCGCTGTTGCCTCGTAGTTCCATCGCGTCGATCGCACCGGTCGAACGTCCATAGTCGGTTTGCTCTTGCCAGGTGAAGCTGTTGACGTCGAAGGTCATCGTCGGACCATTGCCGTCGATGAACGTGTTGCCAATGATCACCGGTTGTGATCCGCGAACGAAGATCGTGCCGCTGGCGTTGTTCACGCGGCCGACACGTGATTCGAGTGGGTCGTCGGGATTGTTGTTGCTGTTGCTGCTGTCGTTGACGAACGAGCGACCGTCATCGTTGTTTTCGAAACGCGTGTTGGCGATTCGCAGATCGCTTTGGTGTGCCTCGATGACGTTGAAGCTGGCGAAGCCGCCCTCAACTCGCGACACGCCACCACCGCCCGCGATCACAGCGTGGTCGATCGAAATATCCGCGCCGAACGCGGCGTAAATGCCTGCCCAATCGCCTGCTTCGCCGGCGGATAACGCGCCCGGTGTGGAATCTTGGGCGAGACCGTTGGTATTAAACGTTCCGCCAGTTCCGTAACGACGATCGTTTAAACTCGTCAGCACGACGGGTGCCGTGTCGGTACCTTCGGCGAACAGTCGCGAACCGAAGGTCACTTCGATACGTGCGTCGTTGAGTTTGACAATCGTACCTGGATCGATCGTCAGGCCTGGATCGAGTCGGCCCGACAAAGCGAGGCTGGCGGGGCCGACGCGATCGGGATCCAACGCAGTCAGGCCGATTGCGATCGTGTCGGTGAACGAAGTATCAGACGTGTTGAGTCGACCGACTCGTGTGAATTCGCCGTAGATCGGCTGTCCGTTCGCATCGGTTCCGGTGACAGGAGCACGGTACAAACGACGTCCCGTGTATTCCGCACCTGAGGCAACGGTCGGCAAGTTGGACAGGGCGATGGCGCCGGTTGCCGACAACGTGACCGTTAGACTGGCGTCACTCGCGGTGCTTTCAAATCCGTCGCGGGTGACGTAGGTCATCCGGTAGGCATATTGCCCTTGAGGGATGTCACCGAAGTCGATCGTGGGCGTGTTCACACGGGCCGTCGCTTGGGTGAGCAACAGACTTGGGCTCTCGCTCAAACTGACCGGACCGCCCGGGTTGCCTTCGATGAGAAGGTTTTCGATCAGGATGTGAACGATATCGGTGTCATCGAACCGCGCGTTGAGGTCGAGCGTTTCGGTGCTACCACCACTCGGAGTGTTGATCCGGATGAGCAAGCCGTTGTAGGTGTTGTCCGTGATCGTGTTGCCACGAATGTGTGGTCCGATGCGGACGAAGTCGCTGGTGAAGTAGTCCGACAGACCCGCACCGGCAGCAATTTCGTTCTGGAAGCGGGATTCATCGAAACGCGTTTCGGCGAACGTGTTTGGCGTCGCTGCGATTGCGGCGTCACCGGACTGCGTGATCATGCTGTTGATGATCGTCGCGCGAGATTCCGCCAACTCGATCGCGGAGACCGTCCGCGTCGCTCCATCCACTCGAACCGGTCCACCGGCGTTTCGAATGTCAGCGTATTGGATGTGGTTGAGGAAGACGCCATTTTCTTCCATGTTGGTGCGGCTGTCGTCGGCAAAGTCGATATCGCCACGGATTTCGATGCCGCCCCAGGTGCCCTTTTGCGGGTTGGTTCCGAAGCCGACCAGTTCGACAGGATTGTCCGGGGTACCGAGAATTTGGATCGACGAGCCGCTGCGGTCGACCGACGCTGACGTGCTGCCGATGCCGATTCGGCTGCCTGACATTTCAAAACGAACGCCGGCATCGAGAATCAGGTTGACGTCTTTGGGAACGTCGATTGTGGTCAATTCACCGTTGCTCAACGCCGAACCGAGCTGAGTCCGGCCGATCTTGTAGGTGCCGTCGCTGACGACGCGAATCACTTCGACCGGGTTCGCTGTGCTACGTCGGCTTTCAACGCCACTGAACGCTTGTGCGAGGGTTCGGTATGGGTTCGTCAGCGAACCGAGAATCCCGGTTCCGCTGGTGGTACCCGAGTTGTCAACGTAAACGGTGTTGTTGGCGTCATTGGGTTCGAACCAATATTGGAACAAACCGCCCGCTTCGCCATCGGCGTCGCCGTCGAGGACATTCAATCCGTCCGAAATGGCCGATGCGGCGGTCGTGGTTGGGGTGAATGTCATCGCGACTTCGTAGTCGCCTTCACTGACGCCACCGATACCGGTGCCGGCAATGATCGGATCATATTGATCGTTGCCCGAGGCACTCACGCCAACGACGTAGGTTCCCTTCTCGACTTCGATTTCGATCATCGAGTCGTTGCTGAAGTAGTCATCGTTAGCAGCGATTTCGATCGGCACGCCGCCTTCAATCTTGTACAGACGCAGCATCGTGTCGAGCGTGCTCGACGAAGCCAATCGTTCGGCGATCGTCGAAATGTTCAGCGTCCCGGCGTTGGCGAGCGTGAACTGATACAGGTCAATGTCATTGCTCTCGGGGCGATACAAGAACTGCCCGTTGACTATATCTGCTGGACTTGGGAACGATGATTCGTTGGGTTGCAACAGTTCGGCTGTCGTCGCCGGGACTTCATCTTGAACCGGTTGAACAGGATCGAGAACCGAGTCGGTCGACTGGGTAATGGGCTGGGGAAGGTGATCGGCATAACCGTAGCCGAGCAACTGGCCAATGCCCAAGAACACGCCGCGGAAGAATTCACCGCCGGTGAAGTCATCGGTGCTCTGATCAAAGTCTTGACCGTCGAGAACGATCAGTTGGTTTCCGTTAACCGGGAGCGTATCAGCAAGCAGCGGCAAGAACGTGTTGCCCAAATCATCGAGTTCTCGGGTCGCCACCGTGACACCGCCGGCTTCGCTGTTAACGCGTGCGGTGGTTCCGTCGAAGGTGCTCGACAATTCACCCACACCGATGCTGTAGACAGGCCCGACTTCGCCGGTGAAAGCAGGACTGGTGATTGCGGCAGCAGCGTCTTGTCCGACTTCGATAAATTGAATGCCGAGGTATTCACTGAACAAGGAAGCGACTTCGCGAACGCGTTCTTTTTGCTGTTCGGTGATCGCGTTGCTGTAGGTCTCGTTCAGGTCTGTGGTTTGCGTCCCGTAGTCTTCGCCTTGCCACTCGTTTGGGAAGTTGTAATAGATCGTGCTGATGCCGGGGGTCGTATCTCCTTCGGTACGCCAAATTCCTAAAGGCACGACGCGGTCGTTGGCGGTCGGATCATCGGGACGGATGTCGCGGACGCCTTCGTAACTCGTGCCGCCCGGGAATTGCAGGATCTCACCGAGGGTGTTTTCGATACTGCCACCGGTCAGACGGATCGCGCTTGTCTGCGTGAGATTGACACCGGTGAAATTCGTCAGGACCATCGGCCCCGGTTCACTGATCGGCGATGCCGCGTTGCGGAAAATGCTGTCACCCGATTGAGCTTCGGTGACCGGAGTTTCGATCGGAGACGCTGGCAAGGCGGTGTCGTCGCCGATTCGGAAACGCACCGAACCCTCGATCGAAGATCCCGGGTTGTCGGGATCCGGTGTGCGTGAAAACGGCGAGTTGAAGATCACTCGGACTGCATCGGTGCGGCCATCGAGTGCTTCGACGGCAAACGGTTTGATCGCTTCGTCGTCGCCACCGGTGACGGTGTCGCGCGTGAAGACAGCGGTGTAATACTCAGGGTTGAAGACCGAGTCGTTGACGTCACTGGTAAAGTAAACCTCGATGACGTTGGGTTCCGAAATCAGTCGACCATCCGACTGTCTGGTAATGGGTTCCGGAACAACAGCCAAGACTTGTGGCGGGGCATTGATCGCGAACTGCACGGCGAAATCCACGCCGTCGTTAAAGGCTTCACCTGCCGTGTTGGTAAGTGCTCGTTCGCCTTCGCCGTAGATTTCGATTTGGTAGGTGTCATCAGGCAACGGTTCGGCAAATCGGAACACGACTTCGTTAGGCGTATCGCCAATGCCTACGTACCCGGGGGACACGACTGTGTCACTCGCGCCAGAGAGAGCCAGGCCCGATGGGGTGGCCGTGGTCACGGTAGTGAATGTCGTCGGGATGAGACTCGCCGTGCTGCCCCGTTGCAGCGACGCGGTCACGAGGTTCGACGCGGTCGCCGAATTATTGATGGCTGTTACTAATTGACCAACCGACGTTGGGGCGCTGGCCGATGAGTTGATCCGGACCGTGATCACATTGTTCGAGACGCTGACCAACGGTGTTGATGATGAGCCCAGGTTCGTCGGAACGATTTTGACGCTGATGTCTCGGCCTGAGGCTCCCGACTGATTGGCCAGGAAACGCACTTGGGTGGCGTCGCCGAGACCCAAGTCCGTGGTCGCGCGGGCGGTGTTGGCACCGTCGAGAGTCAAAGTCAGACCGCCGGCCGGTAGCCGGTTGTTGATCGCGGTCAGCGTCGAACCGTGGACCGAGAATGCTGTGACAACCTGGTCGGCGGTGGGGTGATTGTTCAGTGTTTCGATCAGGTCGCGAACGGTCGCAGCACGAGGCGCGTTGGTGTTCAAGCGGATGTCGATCGTTTTCAGATCAGGATCGACCGAGGCGATCACAACCGGCGCGGCACTGCCGGCGACGCTCGCGCTCGTGATTCGGACGACGGTGTCGTTTCCAGACACGCCAGGGGCTGCGGCGCGGAATTCAACTTCAACGCGATTGTTGACGTTCGAGTTGACGCTGGTACCGAAGTCGGTCAGGGCGGTCGCGGTCTCAAATCGGCTGTCGCTGCCCGCGCGGGTGATGCTCAGTCCCAGTGGCAACAACGTGTCGTCGTTCGCCGTGGCCGGGTTGAGCAACGTTGCCACGTCGATGGATGAGTTGCTGTCGAATCGCAATCGCAGCTCGTTGGGGGCCGTCTGTAGCAGATCGGTTCCGAACAGCGGTGTCGACTCGATCGACGTGCCACCACGGATCAGTTCGCCGCTGTTGGGTTGGATTCCGATGAGTTCAGGCCCAGCCAACAACTGCCGTGGCTCGAGGGATTGCGAATGCAATCGACGCTCGATGGATGCCCGTCGCTCGCGCACACTGGAGGTGCGTTTTCCGCGTCGTCGTTGCGTGGCTTCATTGCCGCCCAATCCCAGCCGAGTGGCGAGATTTTCGCGGAAACTACGTCCTGAGGAATGTTTGCCCGGTTTACCGATCGTCATCAGTGGCCTCGTGATACCGCCCCCAGGATCCGCGTTCCGAAGTGGATGCGTGATTGGGGGACAGGAAGCTGAAATTCATGTTGCAATAACACCCTCAAAGCCCATCAATACGTGGAAGCCTGCCTCGCGAGAGGCCTGAAAACGTGAGTGGGTTGAGAATGTGAGTCTGGATAAGATGAGGGACCTGCGCAGGATGTGCTCTCTCTCACGTTGCGAGTGTAGTCGGGACGTCCGGCATAGCAACGAAAAACACGTTCTGGGCAGGGTTTGCGCCTCTTGCGACCGGACAAAACGATTGCACCGGTCGCGACGTTCGTACCGGCGATCTGACGCCTTCAATGTGACAAAAGTTCCATGGTGTTTGCGCGTCGCACACTCTTGACGCGCCCACGCTCCGACGCGTCCCCCCCAAAGGTGTCGTCTCACGCGTCCGATTTGGATGGCGGAATGTTGATCGTGGTGGCGAGCCGGGGAGCGTCGGTCGCAGGCGACCACAGGGGGGCAGGATTTCACGTTCGCCGGCGCCGCAACGTGTCGCGGAGCCGTTTGATTGCAGTCGACTGCCAGCAACCCGCCAGAGACACACGCCAAGGGGACGGTTTGGTCTGCAACCTTGCACTTTTGCGTGAATATTGAATTTTCCGTGTGTTTCTCCGGGCGATTAGGCAAGTCCAGATGGTTCCGTTACAATCCCCGCTCTCCGCTAGAACCTCCTGCTTCCCATTGATTTGCGAGGCGGGACGTGTTTTTCGTATGCGGTGTCGAGCGTTCTCCAGATGAGTAGTTCCCCTTTGACCGCACCTGTGATCAACCAAGCCCGGCTCGTACTTTCGACTGGCAGTCGCGCAGGGCTGATCGCGCCGATCCGTCCGGGGTTCTATTTGATCGGTCGGGACAAGAATTGTCAGATCCGCCCCAAAACGCGTTCGGTGTCTCGCGTTCACTGTCTGCTCTATTTCGGATGTGAAACGCCGGTATCGCTGGACGCCATAGATGGCGAGCTGTTGTCTCCGGACGGTCCCGGCTCCGAATCGACGGGCCGATTTCATGTCGTGGACCTCGGAAGCACTTCGGGGACGAAAATCAATTGCGAGCGGATCCCGCCCCGCCAGTGGGTCGAGGTTGTCGACGGAAGCGAGCTTCGCTGCGGAAAAATTGCCTGGCAGGTCGTCCTCGAACCGAAGCCAAGGTCAGCCTCAAAGGCGGATTCACAGGCTGATTCAGGCCCCAAAAAGGTTGTGAGAGCGACATTGAGTCCCGCTTCGGCAACGCCAACGAGTCCCGAGGGATCCGAAAAGATGCTGTCGGGGGACGCTTGGCAGGGCGCCGACGTGGCTGCGTTCTTAGCGGCACACGATGAGGCCGACCGAGAGGTTCGATATGAAAAAATCCGAGCGAGCACCAAACTGCAAAGTGACGAATCGGGGGTTCTCGAAGACGAAGAGAGCTTCGACGAAGACGCACCGTTCTTGGATTCAGCGGCGTCGGGATTGAATCTATCGACTAGCGACACGCTTGCGGAGGTTCCGCGCGGGGCGTCGTCCACGGTCACAGACGTGCCAGCGGCAAAAATCCTGAGTCCGGCTGAGAAAAAGGCCGAGGCCGCTCGCGCCAAACGTGAACAGAAAAGACAGAAGGCAAATCAGAAGCGGACCGCCCTCCGGGTTGAATCGGCCAAGCGGAGTGCCGCCATGGATGGCGAAAATCCAGTGATAGCAAAGGTGAAACTGGTCCTGGCGGTAGCTCTCACCGTCGCCGTGCTGGGATTTGGCGTTTACCAAGTCATCCAGTTTCGTTCTGGACCGCCCGCGCGTGTTATCGATGGTATCGATTAATACCCTTGTACCTAAGTCGACTTAGGCGTTTTGCGGGGGGATCGTGACGAATTTGGCTATCGGCGAGTATACTCTGACAGCCAATGCCGTCCTCCCAAACCACTTCCGCTGCCTCGTCCCCAATGGAGGCTTGCCTGCCGGAGTCCGCTTCCACAATGAACGATAGCGTTTCCGCTGCGGTGAGTGATCGTCCGCATCCTGTGGATATCGTGCCGGACGACATTTCGACTTCAACGACGGTCGGTAGGCTGCGGAGCCGAGCTGACAAGCTCGGCAAGTTCGGATCGTTTGTTCAAACTGTCGGGTTTGCGTTCGCGATCGTTGCCCTGCAGATGACGCAGGGCATTTTGTTGGCCCGGTTGCTCGGTCCCGAGGGACGGGGGCAATATGCGACGACCGTGCTCTACGTCCAGATGTTGCTCTACGTCGGTCTGTTCGGCGGCTTAGAGGTGATCTGTCGTTATGCGGCGGAGGGTAAAACCGAACTCCATCATCTTCGCCGGGCTGCGATGTGGTTGGGGATTACGACTGGAGCGATCACCACGGTCCTTGTCATCGCCTGCAACGCGTTCGCGCTGCCGGACGAAAAGCGATTTCTGATGCCGCTCGGTTGGTTGTGCGCGATCAGTGTGATCGGCCAACACGTGATGTTGATCATGACGGCGGTGGATCGCGGCGCCGGAAAGTTCGTCGCCTACAACGTCCTGCGTTTCGTATCTGCGGCGGCGTTCCCGACGCTGCTGTTGATCGCTGCGATCGTTACCGAGGTCACGCTGGAATTAGCCTGCGTCTTGTTTGTTGCGTCCACGTTGATCGGAATGGCCGCATGTTTGGTGGGGCTGAAGCAGCCTCTTTCCGGTCCGAGCGAGCCGCCGGTGAAACAGCTGCTCAGCGAAAGTCGCCCGTACGGGATCTCGATGCTCGCGTCGGATTTTTTTGAGCGAATTGACCTGCTGTTGGTGATGTGGCTGATCCCTTTAGTCACGCAAGGTTTCTATGCCGCGATGGTGCCTGTTGTTTATCCGTTGACCGTGATCCCCAACACGCTGGGCATTTTCCTGTTCAATGCGGGGGCGGATGAATCCAGGTCGCTGACCACGCGTGATGTGCATCGGATTCTCGGCGGTTCGATCGCGATTCAGACGGTTTCCACGATTGCATTCATGATGGTGATCGGGCCGTTGGTGAATCTGGTGTACGGCGCCGAGTTTGATCCGGCGGTGAAGTTTGCCTTATGGCTGGCACCGGTTTCTGCAATCAAAGGAATCTTGCAGGGACTCGACAGCTACGTCAAAGGGCGTGGTCGACCGTTGGCTTCCATTCGATGTCGTATCGTTGCGGTGATCGCAATGATCATCGTCGTCGCCGCATTACTCGAATCTCAGGGAGCGGTTGCGATCGCGATTGCCGCTCTCGTCGGCCAAGTGATCTGTTTGGTCTGGTTGTCGGCGATCGTTTACACCGACGTTTCGCAATCGAAGAATTCGAGCGGTTGATCCTCGCTCACATCGGCAACGCGAATTGCCAGTTTGCCTTCGAGGATTTTGCGAAAACTTTTGCCCACGATTTCGCCGCGCCAACCTTCGAGTAAGGCCGGAGTAGGCGAGCCGCGGCGTGGAGTTAATTCGTACGCCAGCAAATCTTTGACGTCATCCGAATTACCTACGATCGCGGGCGACAATTTGTGTTGTCGACTGATGCAGGCGATCGAAGTGGAAAGGAATTGGCTCAGCATTGGCGAAGCTGTGCGTGAGCGGCCTCGTGTGCGGCGCGGGAGATCTTCGTCAGGAGTATTGAGCGCCGTTTCGATTGCCGCCGCAATCGCCTCGTATTGATCGACGTAGTTTCGACGTTCGAGTCCCCGGATGCTGCGAATCTTCTTGGGGTCCGAGGAACCTCGTTTGGCCAGCTCGACGATCAAGTCGTCTCGCATAACACGTCGCGGCAGTCGGTCTTTGGTCTTGGCAATCTCTTCCCGCCACAGCCAGATTTGACGCACGATTTCGAGTTGCCGAGGTTTCAATCCTGAACTACCGCTGACGCGATGCCAGTTCTCAGCCTCTTCAGCTTCGATCACTTTGTTTTGTAGTCGTGCGGTTTCTTCTTCGACCCACGAACGGCGATTGAGACCGTTGATATCGACCGACAACTTTTCGTACATCTCATGCAACGTAGTGACGTCATGCAAGGCGTAGGTCAATTGATCGTTCGTTAGCGGTCGGTGTCGCCAATTGGTTCGTGTCTCGCCTTTAGGTAACGTCGTCCCGACCAAACGATGGACAAGGGTGCCGAGGGACGCGGGATACTCGATCCCGACAAAGCCGGCGGCGAGCTGCGTGTCGAACAATCCGGCGATCGGTTTGCCTGTGTAGCGGTATGCAAACCGGATTTCTTCACGTGCCGCGTGTGCGATCACCGTGCGACCGGGCGTGACCAACAAATCCCAAAATGGTTGGGTGTCCCCGACCGGGTAAGGGTCGATGATTGCCAGGTGTTCTCCCGCCGCAACTTGGACGAGACACAGCTCCGGTCGATAACAGTCTTCCGAGACAAATTCGGTGTCGAACCCGATCACGCTCTCGGTGGAGATCTTGTTGCAGAACTCAACTAAATGCGAGTGAGTCGTGATTGATTCGTAGTTCACCTGCCAGATTTCCCGACGGTCGAGTGGAGTGGGCTGTGCTCGAAAACTGTAGCGGGCAATAAGCCGTCGGTCGAGTAGGAGTGTTTGGTGCTCTCGGCGTGCCCCACACCGGATATCAACGTGATTCCGGTGCGAGGAGTCGCATTTTCAGGTCGCCATGGCGACCTAGAAAAACTTCGCCAGCGTTTCTGGTTTCGGTTTAGGTGTCACCAATGAGACGACAACGGTCGTGATCAGGCAGGCCAGGAACATGACCACGACGGGCATGATCTCGAACTCCTCACCTCCCCACGAAATCGGGAACTGAAATTCACGAAGCCCCTTCGGAGAGTGGATGCCGTGATAGAACAGAATGCTCCAACTGATGATCGCCGCGAACACGCCGCTGATGGCACCCGCTGCACTCAGACCGCGCCAGTACAACGCTAGAAAGACAATCGGGAACAACGCACTGAATCCACTAAAGCACCACACTCCCAGGGCGAAGACGCTCGTCGGGTTGCCAAGGCTTAGGAAGTACGTGACCGCGACAATTCCGATGATGAACATCCGGGTCGTGAAAACCTGTTGTTTGTCGCTGACGTTTTCCGCACCTCGGTAGTGCGTGTAGATGTCGTTACTGAAAATCGTGCCGATACACAGAAACTGGCTATCCAAGCTCGACATGATGGCGGCCAAAATTCCCGCCGCGAGCAGTCCGCCGATAATCGGGCCCGTTTGCGTCTTGACCAAAAACGGCAGTACCGCATTCGCGTTCACAATGTCTGTTCCCGGAATCCGCGGCAAACGAGGCGCAAAATCTCCGGTGGCCCAAACACCCACCAACACACAGGGAACCCAAACGATCATGATGAAGAGCGGGTGGCATATCACAGGAATCTTGAAAGATGCCGCGCTCTTGGCCGTCATCCAGTGTTGGAATAGGTGCGGGAACATCCCGACCGACAACGGAATCAGGAGATAGGTGAAGAACAGACTCTTGCTCATTTCCGAACGTGTGGCCCTGTTTTCGGGAATCGATTCACCGAGCACCTTCAAGTTTGCGAACAGTCCGTCTTGGCCGCCTAAACGATTGGCAATCATCACAAACGTAACCACACCGAGGATCATGAAGACGATCGTTTGAAAGGTGTTTGCCCAAGTCGTGCCACGCATGCCGCCCATGAAAACATAGATCAGCACCACGCTGCAGATCATCAGTGCACCGAGCCACGGGGGAATCCCGCCGTGCAGACCGCGATTGGGTGACCCGTCCGGCATCAAAACCGGAAACCAATCCGGGGACAGACCTGCGGTGAGCGTTTGGACGACGGTACCACCGCCGATCACACCGACGAGCAGATATGGGATCACGAGCCCGACGAGGATCGGGAACAACAGCAGGCCGATGAAGTCGCTATCCAAGCGGTCGCGAAAGAATTCGATTTGCGTCGTGTAGCCATGAACACGTGCGAACTTCCAGACTTTGACGCCGATCAGGAAGAAACACAGTGAGTGAATGATGCCGCTGCTGCTGGCCAACATTCCGTAGACCCCCACGCCTTCCTTAAATGCCTCACCGCTACTGCCAACCAGTGCGAACGCGGTCATTGTCGTGCCGAAGATGCTCATCAGCAGCAGGAACGGGCCGATCGAATGGCTCGCAACTTGGTAGTCCTCTTTGGTTCCGCTAAACAGCCGACTGGAAAAAACTCCAAGTGCGAGCAACAGCGAGAGGTAAATGAGGATGATGACGAACTGCGGCAATCCAGGATGGTTGAGCAATCCACCTTCGGCCGCTGGGGCCTGCGCCAAGAACGACGCGATGATTGGAAGTGAATTCATTGTCCCGCCTCCTTTTCGCTGGTGGCGGCATCGACATGCGATCCCGGTGCGACCCGGGCCTCAAATTCCTGTTCCACCGGCCACGCGATTTTAGTGGCGAGAAACCACGTCAACGACGCACCCACGGACAGACACGCGTGCCAAAACAGGCCGATCGGAATGAATCCGAACACCAACCGTCCGTCGGTCCAGAACCAATTGTCTTGGTGTAACACCAGCAGCACCACGACGAGCCCTGCGACGATCCAGAGTCCAGTGTGGGAACTGCCCCCTGACGAGGAAGAACGAGAAAGATTCACAGACGCATCAGGAGTGCGTGGGGATTCAGGCGTGTCCGGCATAGGGCAGGTATCGAGGCGAGAGGAGAGGAAATGGCGGGGCGTCCACACGGGAATTGCGAACGCGGGAAGTAGTTTAGTGTCTTAACGGGGGCGACGATATCGGTGCTTTCAATTACGCTGGGCTCATCGCATTGTCGGCCCCGGGGGCGTTCATATACGCCGTCGCAGACCTGACCGGGCGTTAACCAGCAAAAAAATTGGCCACCGAGTATCATGCTTCGTCTTTATAAACTTTGCAGGATGGCAAGTGTTTCGTTCGCTACGATTCTTCGTCCACGCCGCCTAGCTGCGGAGCGAGTTCCGCCGTGGGTAGCCGCAGGGGCGGCAGTTTCGTGGGGAATGGCATACGTTCGGGTGCATTACCTCCTTTTATTGTCTTTTCATATTCAACCTTCATGATGATTCCGGCTGATTGGCAGATGTGGCTCACGCTCGCGGTGGCCGGCGGTTTGCTATTGAGTCTCGCGATGCGTTTGGCGGCAACGGATTTGCTCGCGCTGGGTGCCTTGTCGGTACTCGTTTTGGCTCAGAATTTGACGGGCACGGACAAGTTGCCTTCGCCTAGCGAGGCGGCTGCCGGATTCGGTAACAAGGGGCTCGTCACGATCGGGCTGCTCTTTGCGATCGTTTCGGGGCTGGAACTCACCGGCGGAACCGAGTTTGCAACCGGATGGCTGCTCGGCGGAGTCAAGGGGCTGCGCAGTGCGCTGGTGCGGATTCTGGGCCCGGTCGCCGTCGTGTCCGGGTTTCTCAACAACACACCAGTGGTTGCGGCGTTACTGCCCGTCATCAATGACGTCAGCAAGCGGATCGGCGTCTCGCCGAGCCGGCTGTTGCTGCCGTTGTCCTACACTGCGATCCTCGGTGGGATGTGCACGCTGATGGGGACAAGCACCAATTTGATCGTACGAGATCTGTACACCGAAAAGCACTTTGACGGCGAAGCCCTGGGGTTCTTTACCCCCGCGATCGTTGGAATTCCCGCGACGATACTCGGTTTGGTCTACATGATCTTTGCATCGCGCTGGCTTTTGCCCGAACGCAAAGCGGCGATTTCCGTTTCGGACGACCCACAGAAATATACGGTCGAAATGCAGGTCGATCCGACCGGACCGTTGGTCGGCAAGACGATCCAGCAGGCAGGGTTGCGGGCACTGCCCGGGCTCTACGTCGCGGAAATCCAGCGAGCCGATGGGCGTATCGAAGCGGCTAAGCCTGAACAGCGGGTTTATGGGCACGATATTTTGATCTTGGTCGGAGCGTTGGACAGCGTTGTGGACCTTCGCAAGATTCGAGGTTTAACGACGCCCGACGGACAGTCTCGAAAACTCGAAGTGCCCGCGTGGCAACGGACGTTGATCGAAGCCGTCGTGAGCCCACGTTGTTCACTGATCGGGAAAACGATCAGAGAAGGAAAGTTTCGATCCAATTACAACGCAGCGGTTGTCGCGGTCGCCCGTGGGGGCCAACGCTTGATGGGGAAACTCGGTGACGTGCGGATCGAGCCGGGGGATGTGTTGCTGATCGAAGCGTCGCCGTCGTTCTTGCATCGCCAACGTGGTTCGAGCGATTTTTATCTGGTCAGCCGCGTTGAGCATGGCGAGGTGCGCAGGCACGAAAAGGCGACGCTGTCGCTCGTCATCACGATCGCGATGGTGTTGGTCGCGGCACTCGGATTGATGGAGATTCTCACTTCCGCCATGCTCGCTGCGGTCGCCATGATCGCATTCCGTTGCTGCACGACCGGTGAAGCGAGGCGAAGCGTCGATTGGTCCGTGCTGATCATCGTGGGCGCCGCAATCGGCATTGGCGAAGCGATGCGTCAAAGTGGTGCCGCCGAAGCGATTGCCAGTGGTCTGTTGCAGTTGGCGGGGGACAACCCGTTGTGGATACTCGCGGCGATCTACATCGCGACGGTGATCTGCACCGAACTGGTCACCAATAGCGCTGCCGCGGTGATCATGTTTCACATTGCATGGTCGGCCGCGGCAACAACGCACATGGATCCGACGCCATTAATTGTATGCGTGATGATCGCAGCGTCTGCGAGTTTTCTGACGCCGTTTGGATACCAAACCAACACGATGGTTTATGGAGTCGGCGGCTATCAGTTGAAGGATTATCTCGTGTTCGGGTTTCCGTTGAGTGTGATCGTGTTTGTGACCACGATGATCATGTTGTCGACTTGGTATGGGATCGGCTGACGCGTCTACGTGAATCGATTTCGCGTTGCTTACTTGTCTGGCATCTGCGTTTCCGTGGGGGCACCTTCGTAGATGCGTCCGTGGAGCTGTTCGATGCAGGTCGCGATGAGAGCGGTCCATCCGGTTTGGTGAGACGCGCCGAGGCCCTCGCCGGTGTCACCGTGAAAGTACTCGTAGAACAGCACGTGGTCCTGCCACAATTTCTCGTCACCGATCATACCGCTGCCGATCAAGCAGGGCCGGGCACCGCCGCCTTCGGGCGATAGGAAGATGCATGACAATCGACGGTTGATTTCGCTGGCGACCTCTTTCAAATTCATCATCACACCCGATCCGGTGGGGCATTCAATTTGGAAGTCGTCGCCGAAGAATTCATGGTAGCGATGGAGCGCTTCGATCAGCAGATAGTTCGTCGGGAACCAGATCGGGCCTCGCCAGTTGCTGTTGCCGCCAAACATCCAACTGTCGGATTCGCCCGGGACGTACGCGACCGTGCTCTCTTGGCCACGGACCGTAACTTTGTACGGGTTGGCTTCGTGTGCTTTCGAGAGGGAACGGATTCCAAAGTCTGAGAGGAATTCGTTTTCATCGAGCATTACCTTGAGGACTCGTTCGAGACGCTCGCGACTGGGGATCGCGATCAATATTTCGCGATGCCCTTTATCGTTCTCGCCAAATAGCAGGTGGGTGGCAAGTATCAGGCGGTTGTTGATGAACCACGTGAGCCGGTTGCGGAACCCGGGCAGTTCATCGAGCAGTTCGTCATCGAGGACTTCGATCGCAATCAGAGGCAACAACCCGACGAGTGACTTCACTCGCATCGGCATCGTTTCGCCGTCGATTTGCAAATGGTCGTAATAGAATCCGTCTTCCTCATCCCACAAACCGCCTTCGCCGCGGCCATTCATCGCGTCGATGATGCGAATGAAGTGATCGAGGAACTTGGACGCCATGTCGGAATAGGATTTATCTTCGCGCGCCAATTCGAGGGCCATCGACATCATCGTGCCGCAGTAGAACGCCATCCACGCGGTGCCGTCGGCTTGTTCGAGCTGGGCGCCTTCGGGGAGCCCTTTGCTGCGATCAAACACACCGATGTTGTCCAAGCCAAGGAATCCGCCTGCGAAAACATTGTCCCCGTTGCTATCGACGCGGTTGACCCACCACGTGAAGTTCAGCAACAGACGCTGGAAGGTTTGTTTCAGAAACATGGTGTCGCGCCGACCCGCTTCGGCTTCCATTTGGTACACACGCAAGCATGCCCACGCGTGCACGGGTGGGTTGACATCGTCGAAGTAGAATTCGTACGCGGGAAGTTGGCCATTGGGATGCATGTACCATTCCCGCAACAGCAACATCAATTGGCGTTTGGCAAACTCGGGGTCAATCCGAGCGGCGGGAATCATATGAAATGCTAAATCCCACGCGGCGAACCACGGGTATTCCCATTTGTCGGGCATCGACAAAATGTCTCGGGCGTAGAGATGTCGCCAATCACGATTGCGGCCGCTCTTGCGAGCTTCCGGCGGCGTCATCACGTCCTTATCCCCGTCGAGCCAATCGGAGACGATGTAGTGATAGAACTGTTTCGTCCACATCAGCCCCGCGTAGGCTGACCTTGAAATATGACGCTGCGCGTCGGTTTCTTTTTCGGGAATGACGTGAGCGTAAAAGTCGTCCGCCTCGTTGCTCCGCAGACGCAGCACATCCGAAAAGCCGTCCGTAAGATCAGGTGTCGGGCCGGGGGAACTCTTCGTCAACCGCACCCGTGCTCGGCGGGATTCGCCAGGCGCCAAATTCCATTGATAAGCCGTTGCGACTTTGGTGCCATAGTGTTTCGGGTTGACCGCTTCGGTCTCGCCATTGACCACATAGCGATGAAACGCGTCTTTGGTGTAGGCCGAAAAATTCTTGCCGTCAAATAGTTTGGCGAAGTTGGTTTCGTTTTCGGTGAACAACAATTCGCTGGTGTCTTGCGATTCAAAAACGCACGTGAACGGTTCGAGCGTGTCGTGTTTCGTTTGGACAACGTGTCCAGTTGCGTTTCGTCGTTTTTCGATACGCGGTTTGGCGGAGCAGCCTTCGTGTCGGCACCCCCAGACCCAGGTGTTTCGAAACCAGAGCGTGGGCAAGAGCGTGATCGGCGCTGCATCAGGGCCTTGATTGGTCACCGAGATTTCGATTAATAGATCGTCCGCGTCCGCTTTCGCATAAGTCGCCGTGACATCGAAAAACCGATTTTCATGAAACAGCCCCGTGTCGACGATTTCGTATTCTGGATCAAGATAACCGCGTTGTGCGTTGGTTTTGACCAGTTCGCGATACGGGTATCTCGCGTGTGGATAACGATACATCGCGCGGGCGAACGAATGCGTCGGTGTGGAATCCAGGTAGTAATAGATCTCTTTGACGTCTTCGCCGTGGTTGCCCTCGGGGCCCGTCAAACCAAACAGGCGTTCTTTCAAAATCGTGTCATTGCCGTTCCACAACGCGATCGAAAAACACAGCCGGCATTGGCGATCGGTAAACCCCAGCAGTCCGTCCTCACCCCACCGGTAGGCACGCGAGCGGGCATGATCGTGAGGGAAATCGCTCCACGAATCGCCACCCGGGGAATAATCCTCGCGAACCGTCCCCCATTGCCGCTCCGAAAGATACGGTCCCCAACGCTTCCAGTTCTTTTCCCTCGCGGAATCCTGTCGCAATCGTTGGTGTTCAGGTGTTGGCATGGGTCGACGCAATTACTCGTGGCGGAACCGGTTACGAAACGATGATACTGCCCTGACCATTTCCCGGAAGATGCCCCGCGACGGGGACTCACAATTTCTTATGGAAATCCGCCTAATGAAGTTATGGTTCGTTCGTTATCTTCATTGCAAGTGTGCACCCTCTGGTTAAAAACTGCTTCGACACTCTTCTCCCCACGAAACTCCCATGAACTCTCGCTATGGTCTAATCGGCGTTCTTGCCTTCCTAGTCCTGTTGCTTGCTGGCCAAACGATGACCGACATGCCTGCTGCGCCACCTAATAACCCGCAACCGCGTTCGTGGGAGCCGATTCAAGCGGCAATCAACAAAGGGTTACCTAAAACGGCAATCTCGGAAATCGAAAAACAATTGCCTGGGGCGATTGAAAAGGGCGATCATGATCTCGTTGTTCGCTTGTTGGCCACCCGGGCGACGCTCGACGGACAACTCGAGGGACGCGATGAAGTGCATCGAATCGTCCGATTGCAAGCCGATTTGGAAACCGCCCCACCGGCAACCCGTCCGGTGATTCGCGGTTTGTTGGCAAATTGGTTTTGGGGCTACTACTCCCAAAACCAATGGCGTTTTCGCGACCGAACGGAGGTCGATCCGGGGATTGTCGACGCCGAGAAGCCGGTCGTGATCAAATCGTTCGAAGACATCTCGACCTGGACGCGGCAGCGGATTGTTGCCCAATCGGCGGCTCTGTTCGAATCCGCCCTTAACGACGACGGCAGTAAGCAGACATTACAAGAAACCGCGATCGAAGATTATTCGGACTTGTTGGTGGGGGGAAACGCTCCTGATGAGTATCGCCCAACGCTTTACGATTTTATCGTCGCTGATGCGATCGATTTTTACTCTGACGCGAACGAAACCTACAGCGGCCCGGCCGACCGTTTCGAATTGGAAGTGGGAACGCCGATTTTCGCAGACGTGGACCAGTTCATCTCGTGGCAGGTTCCGGAAACCGATTTGCGTTCGCCGCTGTACCGCGCCACGACGCTGTATCAGGAATGGCTCGCTTTTCATCGCAACGACGCAAACTCAGCCGCGTTGATCGACACCGACTTGCACCGGCTTGAGTTTGCCGATGAGCACGCGGTGGGCGATGGGATGAAAGAGGCGTTGCGATCGTTTGTCATGCGAAATGCTAAGAGCGAAATCTCGACACGAGCCCAATTCAAACTCGCCCAATTAGCACGCGAAGACGATGATCCCGCTCTTGCTCGTGAAATCGCACTCGCAGCGATCAAAGCACATCCGAATAGTCGGGGAGCAGCAGCGTGTCGCGCGTTGGTGAAACAAATCGAAGCTCCTTCGATCGACCTTTCAACCGAACAGGTTTGGAACCCGCAGCTAGACGATTCGTCGCGTCCCGTGATTACGGTCAGGTACCGCAACGTCACCAAGGTCCACTTCCGCCTCGTCCAACTCGATTTCGAATCGCTGCGGAAGTCGGGGCGTCGTCCAGGTAATTTGACCGAAGTCGGGCGTCAAATGTTGACCAAGCGGACTCCCGTTATCGCGTGGACGGAAGCCTTACCTGAGACAGACGACTATCGCGAACGAACCGAGGACGTTGCCTCGCGGGTCGATGTTCCACGCGGCGCCTATTACTTGCTCGCCAGTACATCGGAAGATTTTCCGTTGGGCGACAGCTATACCGCGATCACGGATGTGTGGGTCAGTGGTTTGTCGATGGTGGTGGAGTCTCGTCATGAAGAAGGCGTGCTCACCGGCTATGTGCTCGATTCCTTGACCGGGGAACCACTCGCGGGCGTGAGTGTCGACGTCTGGGCAAGGAAGAGTCAACCACGGCGCGGAATCAGCGAGCCACAATTAAGGGAAACACTCAAGACGACAAAAGAGGGGCGGTTCGAGTTTTCGGGCGAGTCGTTGCACAACATCAATTTTCTCGCCTCACGTGGCAAGGATCAGCTGTGGTCGGACGAGTACCACATTTATCATCAACGCAGTCGCCCGTCGCATGACGTCACGCGGAGCCATTTCTTCACCGATCGTGCGTTGTACCGGCCGGGGCAAATCGTCCGATACAAACTGATCTGCACGCGTTCCAATCAAGCCAAGGGCGAATACGCGGTTGCTCCCGACGAAAAAATCAGTGTCGAGCTGCTCGACGCAAACGGCAAGGTGGTTGAGACGGCTGAACTGCGGTGCAATGAACTCGGCAGTTGCCATGGCAGCTTTAATCTTCCTTCGGGTGGACTGACCGGCCAGATGATGCTGCGAACGCGAGGGGCCTACCAGGGTTCCCAGAGGATTCGCGTGGAAGAATACAAACGTCCCAAGTTCGAAGTGAAGGTGGAATCTCCAACCGCCCCGGTGCGTCTCGGCGAATCCGTCACGGTGACAGGAACTGCCACCGCGTACACCGGAGCCGCGATTGACGGAGCGACGGTTCGCTACCGCGTCGTTCGTGAAACGGAATTGCCGCCGTGGTGGTGGTACCGATGTTGGTGGATGCCGCCGTCGCCGATGCCGCCGCAAACGATCGCCGAAGGGGAAACCAAAACCGACGATGCGGGTAAGTTCTCGGTCTCATTCGAAGCGATTCCGGATCGTACGGTGGACCGCGAAAGTGAGCCGAAATTTCGCTACAAAATCGAAGCGGACGTGATCGATACGACAGGCGAGACTCGCGAAGGATCGACGACCGTGTTGGTCGGCTACACGATGATGGAAGCGACGTTGAGCACGGCGACGCCACAGTGGTTGACCGACGAGGAGCCGATCGAGATCAAGGTCGCCACGCGGACGCTCCAAGGCGGCCCGGTGTCGAGCAAAGTGACCGTGAAGATTCACTCGCTCCAATCGCCCGACAAAATCGGACGCCGACAAATTGGTTATCCGGTTCCCTACTGGGCTCCTCGCGGAGACGCCGATGATGCCCCCAAGGATGTCGTTCGCCCGGAAGAGCCGAACTCTTGGCCGATCGATGGAACCATCAAAACGGTTGAGTTAACGACTGACGAATCCGGTAATGCGAGCTTGGAAGTCGAACTCGAGGCGGGGCACTTCCGCGCCGTGTTGTCCGCGGTCGATTCCGCTGGCCAGTCTGTCTCGGCAATCTTGCCGTTGCGGGTGATCGACCCGGATGCGGAAGAGTGTGAGCTCAAAATTGCCGATTTGTTCGCCGTGCAAAGTGCCAGTGTCGAGCCTGGTGATACGTTCCGGGCCGTTTGGGGCAGCGGCTATGAGTCGGCGCGTGCACTCGTTGAAATTTCGCATCGCGGAAAAGCCCTGCAACGATACTGGACACCGAAAAATCGCACGCAGTCACAAATCACGCTCGATATCGATGAGAGTCTGCGAGGCGGATTCACCGTGCGTGTCTGGATGGTGCGAGAGAACCGGTTCTATCTCAACGAGCAGCGGATTGATGTACCGTGGAGCAATAAAGAACTCACCGTCCGTTGGGAACGGTTCTTGTCCAAACTTAAACCGGGCCAACAGGAAACTTGGACTGCGATCATCGAAGACAAATCCGGTAGCACCGATGCGGCGATGAAGCGGGCGGCGGAGATGGTCGCGACGTTATATGACGCGTCGCTCGATGCGTTCGCTCCTCATGATTTTCTGTCAGGGTTTGGTTTGTTTTACACCGATTACTCGCGCGTTTCGGTGAACGACCAGAATCGATGGGAGGGGCTGCAGCAGATTTCGGTGCATCGCTCGATTCCGATTCCCTCGGCGACGCCTACCTATCGAGACTATCCGCCAGAACTGCAAGGTGCCGCCGTAATGAGGTTCGGGATGATGCGAAGTCGAGCTTTTGGCGGCCGGATGATGCAGAAAGGGATGATTGCTGAGGAAGGCATGCCAATGCCCTCAGCCGCGCCGATGATGATGGCCGACAGTGCGCTCGCAATGGACGAAGCGGAAAGTGCTGATATGGCGGATTCGGCACCGCCTCCAACCGATAAACCCGGCAGCGACATCGATTTGTCGGATGTTTCGCCACGGAAAAATCTCAACGAGACCGCGTTCTTTTTCCCGGAATTGACCGCCGACGAGAACGGTGTCGTCACGATGAGTTTTACGATGCCCGAAGCGTTGACTCGTTGGAAATTGCTCGGGTTCGCACACACCGCGGATCTGGCGGGCGGATTGATCACCGATACGGCAGTCACCAGCAAAGAGTTAATGGTTCAACCGAATCCGCCACGCATCCTGCGTGAGGGTGATGAGATCGAATTGACGGTCAAGGTCAGCAACCAATCCGCGACGATCCAAACAGGAACCGTTGCGTTTGAATTCACCGATGCACGCACCGGAGAAAGCGTTGACGCAAAGATCGGTAATGCACAGGTCCGACAATCGTTTGAGGTAGCGGCGGGCCGGTCGCAGACGTTCTCTTGGCCGATCCAGGTTCCAGACGGTCTCGGTTTCCTGGTTTACAAAGCGGTCGCGTCGACGGGCCGGCTTTCCGACGGCGAGGAAGGCTACCTGCCGGTTCTGTCACGAAAGATTTTGGTGCACGAATCGATCGCTCTTCCGATCGACGGCAAGGAAACCAAAACGTTCACGCTCGACAAGCTCGCGTCGCTGGATCCCAATTCGATTCGCAACGAATCGTTGACGGTTCAGATGACGTCCAACCCGGCGTGGTACGCCGTGATGGCGCTGCCTTACCTGATGGACTACCCGCACGAGTGCAGCGAGCAGACGTTCAACCGGTTATATGCGAACCTGTTGGCACGGCACATCGCGACGTCGGACCCGAAGATCGAACGCGTGTTCGAGATTTGGCGAAACCAACCTCGAGCGATCAAAGGCCAGCCCGCTGGGCGTGACGCGCTCGAGTCGCCGCTGCAACAGAACGAAGATCTCGCCTCGATCGCGTTGACGGAAACGCCGTGGGTGATCGAAGCGGAATCGGAGTCCGAAGCACGCCGCAACGTGGGGATCTTGTTCGACCAAAATCGCGTCAACGAGCAAGTCGCCCGGCTGACCAAACGGCTCGAAGACCTGCAGCTCGACGACGGCAGCTGGCCTTGGTTCCCGGGCGGTCGTTCAAATCCGTTCATCACGCTGTATCTTGCGACCGGTTACGGCAGGCTGCGACATTTGGGTGTGGATGTCGATGTTTCGTCGGCGATCGAATCGCTTTCGCATTTGGATGCTTACTCGAAGAAGGTCTACACGGAGATCAAATCGAAGGATCGAAACACGAACCATCTGTCGACGACGATCGCGATGTATCTTTACGGACGCAGTTTCTTCTTGCGTGATGCCGACATTGACGCGGCATCTCGTCCGGCATTGGAGTATTGGCTTGATCAAGCTGCGAAACATTGGTTGACGCAGCCCCGGATGAGTCAGGCTCACCTCGCGGTGGCCCTCAAACGATTCGGACGTGGTGATGACGCGATGGCGATCGTCGCTTCGTTGAAGGAACGCAGCGTGACGGACGAAACCGGGATGCATTGGAACGACGAAGTCCATGGTTGGTTCTGGTATCAAGCCGATATCGAAACCCAAGCGATGATGATCGAGATGTTCGACGAAGTCGCATCGGATCAGGAATCGGTCGAATCGTGCAAAGGATGGTTGCTGCGTCAAAAAGAAACTCGCTCTTGGGAGACCACCAAAGCGACAGCGGATGCGGTGTACGCGTTGTTGTTGCGAGGTGCCGGGCTGCTTGCTGATCAAACGCTTGTTGATGTGAAGGTCGGCGAGACGGAAGTGGTGCAAGAAAACGTCGAAGCGGGGACAGGATTCTTCCAGCAACGTTTCGAAGGATCCGAGATCACGCCGGAAATGGGGGCGATCACCGTGACCAAGACCACACCGGGAATCGCCTGGGGTGGTGTTCACTGGAAGTATTTTCAGAACATCGATGAGGTCACGCCGCACGAAGGCACTCCACTGGAAATTCAAAAGCAACTGTTTGTAGTGCGGAGCACGCCGTCTGGCGAGGTTCTGCGACCGGTGGTCGGTGGGCTCGTTGCCGGCGACGGTACGGACAACGTCGACGTTGACGGAACACCTATCAAGGTCGGTGACGAACTCGTTTCTCGCTTGATCGTTCGCAGTTCACGAGCGATGGAGTTTATTCACCTCAAGGATTCTCGTGGCAGCGGAACGGAACCGACGAACGTCTTGTCGGGATATCGATGGCGAGATGGGCTGGGGTATTACCAAAGCACACGTGATGCCGCCGAGCATTTCTTTATCGACTATCTCCCGAAGGGAACCTACGTGCTCGAGTCGCGAAGTCGTGTGCAGTTACGCGGGCGTTATCAGTCCGGTCTCGCGACGATCGAATCGATGTATGCCCCGCAGTACAACAGTCATAGTGAAAGCCACGAGATGAAAGTGGGCGACTGATCCGAAGGTAAGCCGCTTAGGATGTCGCCCATGGCGGACGCCTGTTGTGCGGGCGTTGACTGGCTATAAGTTACCTATCTTGACCCTCCTCGGCTTCGGTCGCGGGAGGGTTTTTTGTTCCCCCGACAGATCCATGCCTGTGTCAAGTCTGCGGTGCGACTGAAACTGACGGCAGGGGAGTGTTAGGCCGCGTCGGTTTTTTCTACTCTTTGGGCCAGCCTGTCGCCCGTGTCGGTTTTGGGCTTTGCCGCCCGAGAATCGCAACCGTGAGGAATTGATCCACCGTGTCTGATTTCAATCTGCTTTTGCAGACCAGCCGTTTTGATGTTGTCGAAATGGAGTTGCCGTCGCGAGATGGTCAGGTCCATCGTCGGGCGTACGTTCGACACCCGGGGGCGGTCGTGCTCCTACCGTTGCTCGACGAAGACACGATCGTGATGATTGAAAATGAACGCACCGGAGTGGGGGAAACGCTGCTCGAATTACCCGCCGGGACACGTGATCCGGGCGAACCGCCGCTGGAAACCGCCGCCCGCGAACTGACGGAGGAGACCGGTTACACCGCCCAGCAATTCGATGTCATCTGTGAGTTCTATTCAGCGCCAGGGCTTGGCAACGAAATGATGCACATGATTGTCGCACGCGATCTGACGGCGGGGGAACAGCGACTCGAACCGACTGAGCGAATCGCGACGCGTATCGTGACGCGTGAGGAAGTCGTACGATTGGTGCGCGAACATGAAATTCGCGATTCCAAAACCTTGGTGGGGTTGCAGAGTTTTCTATTGGGATACTTGTAGTGCTCGTGTCGCTTCAACGCCAATGCGTCGGGGTATTTGACAAATTTGTGGGTGTACCTTTCGGCGCCGGCCGTGGGTACGCTGGTCGGCAGCTGGGGATGTCGTTTGGTTCGCGTATGAGACGACGGCTCGCCAGCGAATACGAACGTTTCGACCGGGGGATGCCGAAGGCAAATCGGAAAAAATTTGCACATCGCGATCCGGTTTCATCGTGGTCGCTTCCACCGCGCCGACGGCGTATCGTGGTAGTCAGTGGGAGGTTGTGAATGGAGTGTCGAGGTCACCTGTTCTCACGCTACAATTCTCTGCATGCTCGTCGTTTCTCGTCTCTTCCTTTTCGCATGAAAGTTCATCATGAAAGCGTTCGAAGCCACGCGGTACTTTTTCAACGAAGCGGCCGATCAGCTCGATATCAGTGAAGAGCTTCGAGAATTGTTGCTGATGCCTGATCGTGAAATCCAGGTGCAGGTGACCATTCGCCGTGACGACGGCAAACTCGCCAATTTCGTAGGTTTTCGTGTCCAACATGATCACGTTCGCGGACCGATGAAAGGCGGGTTGCGATACCACCAGGAAGTCGACTTGGATGAATCGCGAGCTCTTGCCAGTCTGATGACTTGGAAAACCGCCGTCGTGAATTTGCCCTACGGTGGTGCCAAAGGCGGAATCGGGGTTGATCCGGCGCAGTTGTCAAAAAACGAAATCGAACGGCTAACCCGTGCGTTTGTGGATCAGATTCACGATATCGTCGGCCCCGATACGGACATCCCGGCTCCCGACATGGGCACCGATCACCAAGTGATGAGCTGGTTCCGTAACCAATGGGAAAAATATCACGGATTCAATCCCGCCGTGATCACGGGCAAGCCGGTTGAGGAATACGGTGCCAAAGGGCGTGAAGAGGCCACCGGGCGGGGCGTCGGTACGCTGACTCAGAAACTGATCAAACGCCTCGGGATGGCACCAGAGAAAACGCGGATCGCAATCCAGGGTTTTGGAAACGTGGGATCGCATGCGGCGAAGTTCTTGCACGAGGGGCAGTTCCCGATCGTTGCCGTTTCGGACATCACGGGGACCTACTTCAATGAGGAAGGATTGAACCTTCCTAAATTGCTCCGTCATAAATTGGCGCATCCGAAAGGGTTGCTCGAAGGCTTTGATGGTGCCGAGCATTTGCCGTTGGATGCGTTAATGAAGCTCGAACATATGGACGTGCTGATTCCCGCGGCGCTGGGCGGTGTGATTACGGAGAAGAACGCCGATGCAATCAAGGCGACGGTAATCGTCGAGGCTGCCAACGGACCCACGAATCCGGCGGCGGACAAAATCCTCAATGAACGCGGCGTCACCATTTTGCCTGACATCCTCGCCAATGCCGGCGGGGTGACGGTCAGTTACTTTGAATGGGTTCAAAATCGCCAGCATTATCGCTGGTCACTCGATCGCGTCCGTCAGGAACTCGACCACACGATGAATGAAGCGTTCGAAGACGTGTGGCAAATGTCGGCTCAGCACGACGTGTCGCTGCGAACGGCCGCCTACATGATCGGCATCTCAAGAGTCAAACGAGCCACCGAGCTAGCCGGAAACGCGTAGCCGTCCAGGTCCCGACGTGACGGAGGTGTTGGAAACGCAAGCGACTGGCACGCTCAAGAACAGTCGGGCTGTTCGCTGCCGAGTAAACAGCCAAATGACATGTCAATTTCGCCGGAAATCCTCGGTGGAGCGAATTTGGCGATCTCCACGACCCGATCGGGCCGGCATTTCCAGCCCGGTCCTTAGTCGCCTTACGATTTGGTCATCTTGGGTGGCTCGGGGACTGCGATGTCTTTGAGCAACCGTTTGACGATTGCGTCGGTGTCCATCCCTTCGGCTTGAGCCTGGAAATTGGTCGCGATGCGGTGCCGAAGGACGGGCAGTGCGATGCGTTGGATATCTCCTGGTTCGATATTAAATCGGCCGTTCATCGCCGCGATCGCTTTGGCGCCGGCGATCAGGTTTTGTCCCGCACGGGGGCCGGCGCCCCAATCGACGAGTTCACGAACGTAATCCGGCGCCGATTCATCGCTCGGGCGGGTGGCACGAACGAGTTGGGAAGCGTAGCGGATCACCAGCGGTCCGGCCGCAATGCTAGAGACGAGTTTTTGACACGTCAAAATCGCTCTGGCCGACAACACCTTATTGACCGTTGGTGCCTCCCCACGTGTCGTCGCGGTGAGGATGCGTTCTTCTTCATCGGCCGTCGGGTAGTCGATTCTGATGTTGAACATGAACCGGTCGAGTTGGGCTTCGGGCAACGGATAGGTGCCCTCCTGTTCGACCGGGTTTTGGGTGGCGATGGTAAAGAACGGATCGGGCAACGCGTGGGTGTCGCGACCGATCGAAACCTGCCGTTCTTGCATCGCTTCGAGTAACGCCGCTTGGGTTTTCGGAGGCGTCCGGTTGATTTCGTCGGCTAGCAGAATGTTGGTGAAAATGGGCCCTTCGACGAAACGGAACAATCTCCGACCCGATTCGTCTTCCTCGAGAACCTGCGTTCCGGTAATGTCCGACGGCATCAAATCGGGCGTGAACTGCACCCGTTTGAAGGTGACGTCAAGGATTTCCGACAGCGTGCTGACCATCAACGTTTTGGCTAGCCCTGGGACCCCCTCTAGTAAACAGTGGCCGCGGGTAAAAATCGCTGCCAGCAATTGTTCGATGGTGTCGCTTTGGCCCACGATGACTTTGCCGAGTTCGTCACGCATCCGCTGTTGATGTTCGGCGAATTCACGTAACACATCGGCGAAGTTGCGAGGTTTCCCCGATGCGGCCGCGTTGGGCGTTGACGGTGCCGTGTTCGCCGCAGGCGGATTTGCAGACGCTGCGGTTTTCGGGGACACTGGAGGCGTCGCAGGTTGGTTCACCACGGGCGGTGGGGTGGGCGAAGACGGATCTGTCATCGGGGGAGCTTGGGCTCGTGGAGCGATTGGAATTTCGAAAACAGCCGAGTTCAGCTGCACGGTGCAGGGTAACGTTATCAGTCTAGGCGTTACCAGTGAAAATCAAAATCGGGTTCTCGCACGAAGTTGACGACAATGAGTAGACGCAGCGACATGGATGAGGAAATCGACGTGAGGCATCAGGATACCGAACCGGCATGTGCCAGTGGTGTGACCCCGTCGTGGCATGCTGGGGGGGCCGCGTTACGGATCGCAATCATCTTGCTCGTCGCGATGAGCGGTCTGTCTCCCGCCACCGCGGAAATCGATGCGATCACGGTGCAGCGTTCGATTGATCGCGGGATCGAGTATTTGCGGAAGTCACAAACCGAACGTGGCGGCTGGGACGAATACGGGGGCCAATCGTGTGGGCTTTCGGCACTCTGTACGCTCGCTTGGGTGAACGCCGGCGTCTCACGCCAAGATCCTGATCTGATCCGAGCGATCGAGTACTTGCGGACCTTCGAACCGCAACAGACGTATTCCATATCGCTGCAAACTCTCGTGTTTTGTGCCGTCGGTGCGTTGGAGGATTTGCCCCGCATTCGACGCAACGTCGCTTGGTTGACTGAGCAACAAAAGGGACCAAATGAACGAAATCAAGGTGCCTGGACTTATGGGATTGGTCACGGCAACGGTGATCCGTCCAACGCCCAGTTCGCGGTCCTCGCCCTAGGGGCGGCCGCGGAACGTGGGATCGAAGTCGCTCCCGAAGTGTTCGAATCGGCGGCGGCGTATTGGCGGAAAATTCAGTTGCGGCGAGGGGGATGGTCGTACGGTGGGCCAACGCCGAGCGGTTCGATGACGTGTGCCGGAATCGCGTCGCTGCTGATTTGTGGCAGCAGCCTGAATGATCTCGACGATTCGAAAAACGCCGATCGACTCGAATGCTGTGGCGGCGGCGCGACGGATCAGGCACTCGAACGGGGATTGGATTTCCTCAGCGAAATCTTCACGATCCGGGCCAATCCCGGCAACGAAATGCTGAGCTATTACTACTACCTCTATGCCGTCGAACGCGTCGGGCGTTTGTCAGGCCGGCGGCTGATCGGGAACCGCGATTGGTATCGAGAAGGCGCCGAACGTTTGGTCAGTTTGCAGGACGCGTTTCAAGGGTTTTGGAAAGGCGGGGGCGTAGTCGAATCGAACCGTGACATTGCTACCGCGTTCGCGCTGCTGTTTCTCGCAAAAGGGAAACGTCAAGTTGTCGTCGGACGGCTCGATCATCCGTCGCTGCGAACTGCCGATGCCGCCCGACGCGGTGATGTGGTCGTGCGAGTCAACGACAAAGAGTCTGATTCGCTCCCGCATTCGGGTGCGTTGCGAGAACTCGTCCGGCATGTTGAACGCGATTGGTCCAAAGAACTCACGTGGCAGACGATCGTGGCTGATCAAGCAACCGCTCAGGACTTGTTGAAATCACCGGTGCTGGTCATCACCGGATCGGGGACGTTGGACTTCAGCGTTAAACTGCGAGAGAATTTGAAACAGTATCTCGACCAAGGCGGCACGATTCTGTTCGATTCACTTGCCGGCGACGGGTGCGGTGACGGCAAAGCGTTTGAACGCAGTGTCGTTTCTCTGTGCAGCGAATGGTTCCCGCAATCAAGGCTCGACCGATTACCGACGTCGCATCCCGTTTGGTTTGCTGAGGCACCCGTGGATCCCGCCGCGATCGCCAGCGATTATTGGATCTATGGTGTCGGCGCGTGTTGTCGAACTCCGGTGTTTTATTCCCCTCGCAGCCTGACGTGCCGTTGGTCGCGAGGGGCTCCGTTGCTTCGGGGGGTGGATTTGCCGGGCAAGATCGGACGCGAAGTGGTCGCGGGGATCACGATCGGCGAAAATATCCTCGCCTACGCCACTGGACGTGAGTTGAAGGACAAACTGGATGGTGCCAGTGTGATTGTCGCCGGTGAAGCTCCCGAACCGACTCGTGGAGCGATCCCGATCGCCGCCGGCGCACTCGGTGCCGGGGAAGAACAGGTGCAGCGGGCGTTGCCCAATGCGGCGTTGATCATTCGCGAGAAGCTCACCGTCGAGGTCATTGCGGTCGACGAACCGATCGCGTTGACGGAGCAATCGCTGGCCCGCGTCGGCGTGCTCTATTTAACCGGTCAAACCGAATTCGAACTAAGCGACGAGTCGCGTCGAGCATTGAAAGACTACATCGATCGAGAAGGCATTGTGATCGCGACGCCGATCTGCGGAAACGCCGCGTTCGCATCGTCGGTCCGTCGAGAGCTAACTGCCCTAACGCCCGGTGGCGAATTCCGAACCATGCCGAGCGATCATCCTGCCTGGACGACGCGTTTTGGCGGCTTCGACCTTACCAATGTCGAAATCCGTACCCCGAATCAGAAGCGGGTGGGCGATCCCTCGCTGGTCGTCGCTCAGCGAACGGGGACGCCGGTGATGGAGGTGATCGAAGTGAATGGGGTCGATACGATTTTCTATTCTCCGCTCGATCTGAGTTGCGCACTCGAAAGTCAGAATTCGATCCAGTGCCCCGGCTATCCCACGGGCGACGCCGGAAAAATCATCGCGGGAGTGATCTTGTATGCGTTGCAACAATGAGTTTTCCCCGGCGCGGTGTGGTCAATTGCGATGAAGCCGCGGCTGCGAGCGTTATTCTCACCGACGAACCTTCGCCATCGCTTCGAAGAATGGCGGTATGGCACTTTTGATCCGCAGGCGGCATTGGGGAAACGGGGCGAACAGGTTGCCGCGGTTGAATTACGCCGCAAAGGTCTCCGCGTAATCGCTGAGAGCGAGTCTGACCGGGCAGGGGAAATCGATCTGATCGCAATGGATGTCCGGGGCCGGACCCTCGTTTTTGTCGAAGTCAAAACGCTCGCGACCCGTCGGCCCGGCCACCCCGCCGACCGGGTCGACGAGAACAAACAGGCCCGCATCAGTCGAGCGGCGCTGCGATATCTCAAACGTAAGAAAATGCTCGGTATCGCCTGCCGATTTGATGTGATCGCCGTGTGGTGGCCGACCGACGAGGCCAGACCGACCAAAATCGAGCACTATGAGGCGGCATTTGAATCGACGATTGACTACTCATTTTATTGATCCGGTGCCCGTTGTTCACCTCGTTCTGGCCCGGACGACTTGAAAATCGCCGCCGAACTGGTCAACTTGAGCGGTGAACCTGTACGATTTCAACGCCTCCCTTTCGATGACCGATTCCCCTCCAATCCCGATTTCAAATCCTACGCCACGTAGCAATTCATGAGTTTTCGCATCGACCTGCCGGTCTATCGTGGCCCGATCGACTTGCTTCTGTATCTCGTTCGGCGGCAAGAACTGTCGTTGTCGGAGATGTCGCTGGCGAAGGTCGTGTCGCAATACGTCGAGTACATCGATGTGTTGGAAGAATTGGATTTGGGCGAAGTTGGTGACTTTCTCGAATTAGCCGCGACGCTCGTCGAAATGAAGAGCCTCGCGGTCTTGCCGAAGATCGAAGACGAGGCGGAAGAGGACGTCATCGAGGAAACGCACGACCAACTCGTTCAAAAATTGCTCGAGTACAAAGAAATCCGCGATGCCGCCTCGGTGCTCGACGAGATGTCGACGCGGTGGCAGACCCGGTTCGAACGGCTCGTAGACGATTTGCCTTCGCGGCGAAACGATCCCGCTGACCAGCCGATCGTCGAACTCGAAATCTGGGATCTCGTGTCTGCTTTTGGGCGGATCATGCGAGAATCCGCTGGCCCGCCAGCGACCGAGGTGATCTACGACGACACCCCGATCCACGTCTACATGCAGCGTATTCACGAGGCGCTCCGCGATAGGGAACGCGTCGAATTGGTTGATCTTGTCGAACCAGGCATGCACAAATCAGCCTACATCGGCTGGTTCCTCGCCATGCTGGAACTCACCCGCCACCACGGGGCCGCTGTCACCGAAAACGAAAACGGTGACATTGAGGTCGTCCGCACGGGTGAATATCGTGCGGAACTCAACGTCAACCAAGTTGACAATTACGGCACCAAGGCGATCGACAACAGCAACATGCCTATCCGAATGAGATAGCGTTGCCGCCCGGTGGTTCTCTTTTAAAGGCAGGGAACTCTCCCTGTTCTCTCACCTCTTTATTTGTCCCCACACTTCACCCTTTATCCCGTTCATGACTGAAAACGTTCCGCTGCTATCACACGTTCATGATGGAATGACCATTGAAGGGTATTCGCGAGCCGCTGTGCAAACTTGTTGGCGCGTCAACGAATTAAAATTGCTGTTCGATGCCGGTATTCAACCATGGGATTTCATGGGAACACCGACCATGTTTATCTCGCACGCACACCTGGATCATATTGCGGCGTTGCCGGCGTACGTGTCTCGTCGGCGAATGATGAAGATGGACCCGCCGGTTATCTACATGCCGGATTCGGCTGTCGATACCGCCTGGAAAATGTTGCAGCTATTTCGTTCGCTAGACCGCGGTGCGATGCCGTGCGAATTGGTCGGCTTGCTCGGCGGCGACGAAACTCCTATCGGCCGGGAGTACATGATCAAAAGTGTCGATGTCAAACACACGATCGACGCACTCGGGTTCATCGTCTATCAACGCCGTCACAAACTCAAACCAGAGTATTTTGAGCTTTCTGGCGAAGAAATTCGTAATCTCCGATTGGCGGGAACCGAAATCACAACCGAGCGTCGCGTGCCGGTGTTTGCTTACACCGGAGACACGGCTCCCAAAGGTCTCGACGATAACCCTGAGTTCTACGACGCCAAAGTGCTCATCAGCGAGTTGACATTTGCGGCACCTGAACATCGTCGCGAAAAGATCCACAAGCACGGGCACATGCACGTCGACGACTACCGCGAACGCCAAGATAACTTTAAGAACGAATTGATCATCGGTTCGCACGCGTCAACGCGTTACACCGACGCGCAGATCAAACGATTCGTCAAGAAGGCCTTGCCCGGTATGCTCGATAACCGGTTGAAGTTGTGGATCTGAGCGAATGACGGATGCGCGTGAGATCGCCAAACTTCCCACTGACGCCCCGCCAGGCGGATGGCCGAAGCCACGCGCGCTTTATCTGCATGTCCCCTTTTGCCGGCATCGCTGCGGCTATTGCAACTTCAGCGTGCTCGCCGGGCGAGACGACTTACAAGATCGTTTCCTAAATGCTGTCGAGATTGAACTGAGACGAATTCGGTCAGAGCACTATGGGGACGACCGAATTGAATTGGAAACGTTGTATCTCGGTGGCGGAACGCCGACTCAGTTAACGCTGCCGCGGCTACAGCGATTGCTTGGTTGCTTGTCCGAGCATGTGACGCTTTCGAGTGATTATGAGATGACTTGCGAAGCCAATCCGGAAGACGTCAATCCGGAAACGCTGGCGGTTCTATCTGACGCGGGAGTGAATCGACTCAGCCTCGGCGTGCAGTCGTTTCACAATGAGAAGCTGGAAACACTGCAGCGGTCGCATCGGGGAGAAGAAGCAGTCGCGGCGATCCAATTGGCGAGCGATTCTATCAAAAACATCTCGATCGATCTGATCTTCGCCGTGCCAGGCGAAACGCTCGCGCAGTGGCAGGATGACTTGAGCACTGCCCTCTCGTTGCCAATCCGACACGTTTCCACCTACTCGTTGACGTACGAAAAGGGGACTCAATTTTGGTCGCAGCGGCGGCGGGGCGGGCTAACGCCAATCGACGAGGATACTGACATCAAGATGTATCGCTGGTCACGAAAGTTACTCGGCGAAGCGGGATTCGAGCACTACGAGATCAGCAGCTTTGCCAAGCCTCGCTCGCGCAGCCGTCACAACGCGGTCTACTGGAACGGGCATGGATGGTTCGCCGTGGGACCGAGCGCCGCTCGATTTGTCGACGGCCAACGGGACGTCAACCACCGCAGCCCGACGACGTACATCAAACGGATGATCGAGCAGGGTGAGGCGACTGCCGAATGTGAACGGATTTCGCTGGATCAACACGCTCGTGAGATCGCAGCCTTTGGCATTCGCCAGATCGACGGGATTGATTTGAGCGAAATTGACAGGCGGGTCGGGTATGAATTTTCCGCATTGATTCGCCCCACGCTCGACTCCTTTGAGAAAAGCGGCATCCTTCGACGTCGCGACAACCACGTCCGCCTCACCGCTCGCGGGCTGTTGTTTGCGGACACGGTTGAGTCGGAGATATTGGGGTAAAAAACCGGTTTTCGTGGGTTTTTGCGAGTCCAGTGTCGCGGCGGCGCGGCAGCCTGGGGTGACTACGGAGGCTTTGGTTTTTGCTCAGGTTCGTCAACCCGCCTATCTTTCCATCGGGGAGAAGGTAGGCAGCTAGCTGGGTGAGAGACAACTGGACACTTGCTCAGTCGTTGTAGTCGTTCTATTTTAACACGCGTCTTTTCGTTACGGCGGCTCGATGGTCGATGATCTTCCCTTGCGCCGCCCCGTCTGTGCCCGATTCAGACATGCAGTCGCGGCACTCTTCTTTGAGGATTATTACCTTGTCGAAACGTCTCAAGACTGCGGGATGCAGTCACGAAGGTGGACTCTTTCCATTCAAATCCCTCTCGATGTGCAGCGTGGCTTTGTTCGCGGCACTCTCTCTGATGACGCCCGCAGTCGTTCGCGGTGAAATGCCGGTGGCCGCGTCCGAGCTGACGTCGAGTCGCACGATCGCCTCCCATGAACTGAAATGGCACGACAATCTCGAAAGCGGTTGGAAGGAGGCCAAGGCGACCGGCCGACCGATGGTCATCTTTATCACAAGTGACCAGTGCATTTATTGCGACGCGATGAAACGTGATACGTTGAGTGATGCGTCCGTCCGTCAGAGACTACTCTCTCGATTCGTACCGATTCGATTGCGGCCCGACGCCAACAACAAAGTGCTATCTCGTATCAGCATCCCAGCTTATCCGACTACCCTGGTGGCTCACCCGCGAGGAAAAGTGATGGTACATCGGATCGGTTATCAACCGGTTGAGAAATTCCACGAGATGCTCAGCGAAGTCGCTCCCGTCGACGATTCTGTTGCGATTCGCTAACAGCGAATTGTTGACAATTGACGCGAGAGATTTGAGCAATACGTTCTATCACAGTATGTCAACGGTGAGAGACGTAGGGCGGATCTGTTAGTAAGATGCAGCTTTTCCTTTTTCATTTTGGAAATCAGCTGCAACAATGAATCAAGCGTCTTCAGATCCGCGTCGTCTCTCCGGAATCTTTTGTCCGAACATCACCCCGGTCGATGAAAAAGGCCGTGTCGACGAAGAGCAACTGCGTGGGTATGTGGATTGGTTGATTCAGCGTGGTGTCGATGGGTTGTATCCCAATGGCAGTACGGGTGAGTTTGTCCGCTTCACACCTGAGGAGCGAAGACGCGTCGTCCGTATCGTGATCGACGAAACCGCGGGACGCGTTCCCGTGTTGGCGGGGGCGGCGGAAGCCAACGCGGCCGAAACGATTGCAGCATGCAATGCGTACGGCGAGATGGGCGTGGTTGCGGTCGCAATTGTGGCACCCTTCTATTACCGGCTAAGCGGTGACGCGGTGCACGCTTATTTCACCGAGATCGCCGAGCACGTCGATGTCGACGTGACGCTCTACAACATCCCCATGTTTGCGTCACCGATCGACGTTGACACGGTCTACCGATTGGCGAGCGAGCAGCCGCGCATCATCGGGATTAAAGACAGCACCGGGGATGTGGCGAATATGTTGCGGATGATGGCGGCGATTCGTCCGATCCGCGATGACTTTTCATTCTTGACCGGATGGGACGCCTCGCTCGTTCCGATGTTGGTCGCGGGTGTCGACGGGGGCACGAATGCGACCAGCGGGATTGTTCCCGAGTTGACGCGGGCGGTCCATCGCACCGTTCTCGCCGGCGATATCGACGCGGCGATGAAGATGCAATATCACCTGTTGACCCTTTTTGATCGCATGCTCGGTTTGGGCGAGTTCCCCGATGGATTTCGAGCGGGCGCCCTCGCTCGCGGTTGGGATTTGGGGCGCGGACGGTTGTCTTATTCGACCGAACGATCCGAGCGACTGGCGACGGCTCAGCCCGAAATAGATTCTCTGATTGGCGAGATGGCCCAGCGATATGGCGGACCGGGAGAAGGTGATTCGTAATGCAGGTTGGCCAGCCGGCACCGATTCAAATTACCCAAACCTTCCGTCCGACCGACTCGCTGGATAGCGTCACTATTCACGTAGCTCGGTCTCTCGGGACATTGATTGAATGAGTATTCTTTTTAGCGGAATGGCGCAAGCCGTCCGGTCCCGAGTCACCGGACGGCTCGCGCCGTTCCGCTACTTTTGGAATCACGCAGCAATTAAATCGACGTCCCCCGCAAGCGAAGCTCACGAAAACGCTCGTTCGCGGAGCGAACGGCCACACGAATAACTTCACAGCCTGTCCGAGACCGAGAATTGTGGGAGTCCCTCGCATTCGGAGCCTCGGCGAGATTCAGCTACGTGGGAAACGAAAACTCCAATTCGCCAGCCAGAAAGTATCGCTGTCCACCTAGGGAGTGACGTCGCCGTTGTCGAATTCGTTGGGCATTGCGTAGCACGTCAACGTTCCCCAAGGAATGAACGTGGTCGAAAAGCCCTCGGGACGTTGTTCTTTCGCCACTTGGCTGCTGTACGGCATCGGAAAGCCGATGCGGTTCTGATAGTGATTGACAACCCGCTCGTAGATCGGTGCAAAACGCCCGCGAGAGTTCGATGAGATATTGCGATAGTGGTATCGGCCTTGGAAGCTCTCGTAGGGTTCGTAGGGGACCTCCTCCCCGAGATTGTATTTGGCGGTGTACTCATAGCCTAACGCCAGTCGATTTTTAGATGCGCCATAGAGGTCGACGCCTTGTTTCCAGGCAATCTCGCAGGCACAGGCGAGAAAGCCCAAGCCCATTTGCGTGTGAGCTTGATCTCGGCCGCTCTCCTGGCATTCACCGAACTCATTGAAGTAGTTCTCGATTGCGCCGTTGCCTTCGCCGTGGAGGAAGTATTCGGCCGCGCGATCAAACATGTTGCGGTCATCGAGAAAGACTCCCATCGCCATCATCGTTTGGATCATCGACGCGTCCCAATTGCCATTGGCCGACGGATAGAAGTCCTCGATCGTGGGATAGAAAATCTCGCGAAGCATCTGTTCAAACTTTGCTTGGTCCTCCGTTTTCCATCCCGCATCGGTGTGCCGCAGCAGTTCGGCAGCATTGCAATAGCCCATACCCGCCATTCCGATCAACAGTTTCGCGTCGTGACCGGAAATTGCCGTCAATGTTTCCGACCAAGCGTTCAGGATTTCGATCGACTTCGCCGCGTGCTCTTTCTTACCCGTCAAACACCATTGCAATGCGTGAGAGTAAGCTGCGATCGAATCGTTCGAAAAGTCAGAACTTCCGATGTTCGGATTGTTGCTGGCTCCACGCACGACTTCGGCTCGCGGGCTCGGGGTGTAGTCAAGCGACGAAACATTGATCGTCTGGGAAGAACGACGACGTGAGTTTGAACTTGGTCGCGAGCGTGACCTCGAACGTGACCTCGGCGGAGCAGGGGTTTGTAGTTGTTTCCATGCCGACGCCCATGGTTCTTCATTCACGTCGATCTTTTGTCGGATGAACGCGAGTTCAGTGCGGTTGTGAAGGATTCCTGGATGGATGAACGGCTTCGCAGGTTCCGCGGACGATTCAATATCGTCGGCGCGAACCGAGCTCGCCGTTGCCAGGACCGCGAGAACGAGAACGATGTTTTTCATAGCGTGTTTTGGAAACGGCATGGTTGGTGTTGATAACGGATGTTTTGGAGATGACTGGCTCATCATCTGTCTACCGGTACGCGTGCCGCAAAACTTCCGCGGGGCGTGTTCAAAAGTTCGCTAGTTCTTCTGGTTTGCCAGTACTTTCAAAACGGTTGCGACGTCGACGCGGTCACGATGCGAGACGACGGTTTGCCCGAAAAGTATTTTTCCATCCGTCCCGACGACAAAGGTGGAGGGGTATGCGGTTTCTCGAGGCGCTTCCCATCGCAGACCCCATTCGTTGGTGAATTCGTAATCGGGATCGATAACATAATGGTAGTTATCAGGGAAAGATTTGTCGCCCTGGAACTCCTTGGCATGTTCTTCCAACAGGTCTGCCGGCCCTGGATAAATCATCACCAATTGGACATCCGCCAAATCAGCTTTCTTGGTGAGGAATTCGCCGACTTGTCGGTTGCAAATCGGGCACTGATAGCCGGGCCAACCGCGTAGCACCAGGATCACGACAGGTGATTGTTCGGTCAGTTTTTTGAGTGAGACGATCTCGCCATCCAAATTCTGAAGCTCGAAGTTGGGGGCTTCCTCGCCAACGTTGGGAGGATGCGGTGGTTCTTTCCCCGGTTCTAATTGACGTCGTCCTTGGGCGGCACCTGTCGCGGAAAAAACCACCAACGACAGTAACGCCATCAAACCAAACGTCGTGCGTCGAACCTGCATATCAATTCCTGAAATCGAGCTATTGTGAAGAGTCTTGCTGAACAATTAGCTGTAACCCCGCCGGGTGGCCAACGTTCCGTTCGTTTTCGATCTGTGGCAAAGGCTATAGAGGCGTAGCGTCGTTTTCTACAGATCATCGCTGCGTTCGAATGACGGTGAGGTCCCGCGGTCGGAACGCTCCGCTGCAGTCGCTTCGTCAAAGCGAGTATACTTTTCGGACAATAGGAAACCGCTGAGTAACGTTCGCATCGGTGATTTACCTTGCCGAACGAATGGTTTGGTTCTATCGAGAGGTGTACCGGTGTTTCCTCTGTTCGTTTGCGTACTCCTTCCGCTCTTCGCTGCCACACGGTGATTGTGATTTCGATCGATGAAAACAATCTGGATTCTTGTTTTGCTGCTCGCGACGGCAGCATCTAGCCACGCCGAACTACCAGCTTCGTACAACCGTCTCGCCGATCCGCACGAATTCACAGTCTTCATGCGAGAAGGCGGTTGGTGCTGGTTTCAAGATCCGCGCGCGATCGTGCACGACGGAAAACTATTTGTGGGGTCGGTGCGTGGCAATGGTAACGGCGAAGCGTTGGTCGGTGTCTCCGATTTGGACGCAGACGAACCGCTCGGGAGCGTGATCGTAAGTCCTCAGTTTGATAGGGATGATCACAACTCACCGGTGTTCCATGTTTGCCCTGATGGACGTGTTCTGACTGTGTATGCGAGACACAGCAGGGACCGCTTTCACTTCTCGAGATATTCGCAACCCGGAGAACCGCTGCAGTGGAGCGAGGAAGTGCAGCACGAGCGTGTGATGACGAATCCGCTCGACAACGTCACCTACATGAATCTCTACGAACTGAAGGATGAAGGAAATCTTTACCTTTTCTTTCGAGGAATCAATTTCAATCCCACGTTCGTAACTTCTCGTGACCATGGAAAAACATGGAGTGAACCCGTTCACTTCTTTGAGAACGAGGTTGGTGGACGGCACCGTCCTTATGCACGTTATGCCAGCAATGGCAAGGACACCGTATATGTCGCGATTACAGACGCGCATCCCCGCAACTTTGGCAATGGGATCTACTATTTTGAATTCCGAAACGGCAAGTACTTTCGAGCGGATCAGACGCCGATCAAAGCACTCGCTGCCGATGGACCGCTGCGTCCCAGCGAAGCGGATCAGGTCTATGCTGGGAGCGGTCAACCTGGGCGAGGTATGGATCTCAGCGCAATCGGTGCCGCATGGACGAGTTCCATTGCGGTTGACCAAAATGGCCATCCGCATATCGCATACACGGTTTACAACAGCAATGCTGATCACCGGTACCGGATCGCGTCCTGGGATGGAACGAAATGGAATGATCGAGAAGTCGCGTACGCCGGGACGTGTCTCTATGACAGAGAGTCGAGCTACACGGGATTGATCACGCTGGATCCGGCTGACCCATCGACGGTCGTGATATCGACGGATGTGAATCCAACGACCGGCGAGAAGCGGAGTGGCGCGCAGCAAAGCGGTGTGCATGAAATTTTTCGTGCACGTGTTGAAGCGTCCGACGGCATCGAGTCCATTGAGTGGAATGCCGTCACAAAGGACTCACCGGTTCGAAACATTCGACCCGTGATCGTACGCGATGGCGATCGACGGGTGGTGTTGTGGAATCGAGGTGATTTCCAAACTTACACCAACTATCAACTCGATACGGTTGGTTTTGTTGAGAGGGTTGAGAACTAATAACAGTCGATACGCCCGATTAGCCGCTGCGTTGTTGCGTCCACGGAAACCGAATTCGGATGGACGCATTAGAGCGTCATGAATGGCGATCGTTTCCTGTGCTTCGTCGTACTTTAGCTATGGGTTGCTTCCGCAAGAGGGCTCGCAGGCTTCCGCTAAGAAGCCTCACGGAACACCGCGAGTGAACCCATTTCATTCACCTTTTTGATACTGACAAACCACTAACTTATTAATTGAATACGAGATCGGAGTGTTCGTGAAATTTCTATCCCTGTTGTTGGTGTTATGTCTCGTGGGCACGGCGACCTGTCATGCCGCCACCGTGTCGACTTTCGCAGGCACCGGTGCCAAAGGGGATTCGGGCGACGGTGGGCCCGCGGATGAAGCGGAGCTGAATAACGTGTTTGCGGTTGCCCGAGGCCCCGATGGATTTTTGTATTTTTGTGACGCGGACAATCACCGCGTCCGCCGTGTGGGACGCGACGGCACGGTCGAGACCTATGCGGGGAGCCAAGAGCAAGGACACGCCGGCGACGGAGGACCTGCCGATAAAGCGTTGCTGAACTTACCTTACGAACTGGCCTGGGATAGCGACGGAAACCTGTTCATTGTCGAGCTAGGAAATCACGATGTGAGACGTGTCGATGCGAAGACGCGTGTCATCACGACGATTGCCGGCACAGGGAAATCGGGTTTTGGTGGTGACGGTGGACCAGCAACAGCTGCAACGTTCAACCAACCGCACAGCCTCGCTTTTGATGCGGCTGGTGACCTTTATGTGTGCGATATCCTGAATCATCGTATTCGTAAAATTGACATGACAACCGGGGTAATTTCGACGTGGAGCGGCACGGGTGAACGGAAGACTTCGTCGGACGGGTCGCCCATCACCGGATCATCACTCAACGGTCCACGAGCACTCGCGTTTGGCCCCGACGGCAAATGCTATCTCGCCCTTCGTGAAGGAAACGCGTTGTTGCTGCTTGATCCCAAGGCTAACACGATCCAACGAGTCGCCGGAACCGGCAAAAAAGGGTTCCAGGGAAATGGTGGACCTGCACTGCAAGCGACACTTTCAGGACCGAAGTGTGTGAGCCTTGATGCGGAGGGCAATGTCTATCTTGCCGACACCGAGTCACACTCGATTCGTTATCTCGATGTCAAGAAGGGCACGATTGAAGTTCTCGTTGGAAACGGCCGCAAAGGTGATGGGCCTGATGGTGACGACCCATTGGCTTGTCAACTGGCGCGTCCTCACGGTGTCTTCGTTGACCATGATGGTTCGATCTTCATTGGCGATAGCGAAAACCATCGCGTGCGTGTGTGGCGGAAGTAGATCGGTAGTCCAGTTGACTCGCTGGCGTCTCGCAAGCGTTTGAACGACGGGGGCGTGTTCCAGTGTCAACACAGCCGGGCAAATGGATTAGACTACTCGTTTTCAAAACCTAAAAAAATCGAGCTGACGAAGAGTAGGGGCATCGGATGAAGGGACGGCTGCGCATTCCGGCAAGGGCGTTGTGTTTTTGTGTCGGGCTGTTTGTGTTTGGGATGTTGCCGGTTGTTGCAAGCGGCCAAGAGCTACCAGGCGTCCCTGTCATGCTGGTTCCGAAAGCCGGCGACAAGGTAGAAGTTTCCTATCTCGGAAAGTGGGTTCCCGGGGTCGTCTTGGGCGCCGACAAAGTGGACGCTGATGTCGATTTCACTTACTCGGGACGATCCAACAAACGGACGTTCAAGATCAAAGACGTGCGATATCCGTGGCAGGCGTCAGTGATCAGCCCTGTCTATATTTGGAAAGACTCGACCGGGAAACATTCGGTGGAAGCGGCCGTTGAGTCGATCGACGAAGAGGCCGATACCGTGACGTTGATTCGTCGCGATGACGGTAAGAAAATCACGCTCCCGATCGACAACCTTGGGTCCATCGAAAAACGGCGGATTCAAATCTTGATTCGCTTGGCGCCGCCGCGAGTCGCACAGGTTCCGCCGCTGGAAGAATTTGCCCAGTCGCAGCAATTAGTCGGGGCCGCGTTGGGGGCGCCCACCTCACTTGCCGGACTCGCTCCCGATCCGCCGGCGATTCGGGTAGCGATTCCGATGGGCGGAGCGGCATTCGAACGAGCCTATCGTGACGAATCCTTGATCGGAGTCTTTCCGATCGGATCCTCTCGCGGCTGGATTATGGGGGCGACGTTGCCGAAGCGGTTTGCGTCCAACCGCAATGCTCCGTCGCGTCTGATTTGGGCTACCTTGGATGACGGTAAAGTCGCGGTGCAACATTTGATTGAGCCCGGCGAGCGTACGATCGCGGTGGACCCGAGTTCGCAACAAATCATGAGCCTTGGGGAGGTGGACAACGGCGTGGCAACGCTGACGATTTGGAGATCAAGTCCCAAGCTCACAGAAGCCGAACCGCTCGTCCGCTGGGCGAGTGGCAAACAACGTACCTTTGAAACGGAGAATCGTTGGGGTCAGTTCATTGACGGGCGAACCGTGCTGCACCGGATGAACAAAGGCGAATACGCGGTCTACGATTTTGTTGCCAAAAAGACGGTCTATAAGTTTGGGCAGGATTCGCGGAATAGTCCTGAACCGGTTTTGTCCCCCGGACGCAAATACCTCGCGATCCCTGAGGGAAATTCGGTGCGACTGATTGAGCCGACCTCCGGTGAGGTGCTCGTCAGTTTGCCCGTAGAAGGTGGTTCGGTTTCGAGCGTCGCGTTTGATCCGATGGGCGAAAAGCTCGCGGTTCTCAGTTCCAATGAGATGGCGGTTTGGACGCTGGGTTCGGGCTCACCGCCACGTCGTGTTCGCGCCGACTTGCTTAGTTCCGCCTCGCGTTTAGCGTGGGTGGACGACAATCATCTGCTCGTTGGCGGAAGTGTGTTGTTCAGCCTCGATCAAGAGGTGCCTGTTTGGAGCTATCGTCCACAGGGCGACGTCGTCAACGAACGAGACGAACCCAATGTGGTCGCAATCGCTTCGAGCCGCTTGTGTTACGGGGTGCGGATTGGCAACGATTATGACTCGCGCAGCGTCTTGGGGCTCGTCATTGGCGCGGTCGAATTGCCCGGGCCGGGTGTCCGTGAGACCGTCGCGGGAATGAACCGTGACGAGTTATTTGTTTTGGAGCCTGGTATCGCGGTCGGTTTGGAGGTGGACTGTGGCCAGTACAACGACCGAGTTCGCGCCGATTTGATGCGCCACATCGAAGAAAACCAATGGCGATACGATCCAGACGCGACGATTAAATTATTCGCGAAAATGAGTCGTGATGAGCCGGAACAGTCGCTCTATGTCAAAAGCAATTCTCGGTTTGGCTTTGGTGGGATGTCGGTCTTCGGACCCACACGCGAACAGCTCGCCAACGCTGAACACGTGACACGTCAATCGTACCGTTCCAATTTGACGATCCGACGTGGTGAGGAGTTCTTGTGGGGCTCAGGCACGGTAGGGGCGTTGCCCAGTTCGCTGCGTCTGACCGAAGGCCAAACCGTTGAGTCGCTGCGAAATCAATACGAGAAACCAGTGCCGGAGTTTTATACCAACGTGAGGATTCCGACAAAACTCTACGATCCTCGTTATCGCAGCGGATTTGGAGTGTCTTATTTCGGGAAACACGGACTCGATCCCAAACCGATGGCGGATTTGCCGAAGTAGTGGCGTTCGTCTTGACGACTTCCGAAACCCGCAAACCGCTGTTTCTTGCGGATCAACTTTCGATTGTCCACTTGTTGGGATCGTTTAGCGTCTCGATGAGATTGAGGAACGTTTGGAAAGACGCGAGACGAGGGGCCCTTCGCTTCCGTGCGATTGGCCGGTCGGTGGTTGCGATTTTTAGATCAAGAGGCGATCTGTTTGCGGTGACTGCAAACGGGATCATTCGGAAAGTTGCGAGACATACCAGTTGTTTTGGATGTCATGTTCAAGTCGTCGCACGGTGACGTTTTCGAATCCGGCTTCACCGAGCATCTTCACCGCCAACTGTTCTCCCCAAACCGTTCCCAGCCCGGCGCCGCCTTGAGCCAACGAAACGGTCATGCAGTGCATGGTTGAAACCGTGTAGAGAAAGCTCCCGAGTGGGTGATCGATGTTCTCGTGCAATTCCGATGAGGCTTGTAGGTCCTGCATCAGAAACGTTCCGCCGGAACGAAGAGCCCTTCGGACTTGTGACAACACCGTAGCAGGATCACGTTGGTCGTGAATCACGTCAAACGCTGTGATTAAATCGAAGGATTCTGGTTGGGCGGGTTTGGCAACATCGGCGACTTCGAATCGGATGTTGGTCAACCCTCGCCTAGCAACTTCCTGTTTTGCGGACTCGATGGGAGTGTCACACATGTCTCGTCCGACGAAGCGACTGTTTGGGAATCGTTCTGCCATCGCGGTCAGGGCATGGCCGAGTCCACAGCCGATATCGAGCACGTCGATGCCTCTTTCCAGTTTCTCGATTAACCCGGGCACCAGTGGCAAGATGGTGTCGAACAAAGCCGCCACAACGTTCCCATCGGAGTCTTCGGCCATGACTTCGTGGAAGCGAGTGAACTTTTCATACGGTACACCGCCACCCTTTTTAAAGCACTCCACGATGTCCGTTTCCACTTCCGCCATCACCGGGAAAAACTGAAACGTTCTCGCGAAGTTGTTGCTCACTGCGGCACGCGTCAGCAACGCGGCATGATGTTCGGGCAGCAGGTAAGTTTTGGTTGACTTGTCGTACGCGACGATGCCACCGGTCACCATGATGCCAAGCCACTCACGGACGTAGCGTTCGTTGCACTGAGCGGTGTCGGCGATTTCGTCTGAGGTAGCCCATCGGTTCATTTCGCTCATGACGTCGAACAGTCCAGTTCGGTGGCCGAGCGAGATGCCCTGTCCGACGGCGGAACGGTTAAGGGTTTCGAGCAGTTCACCAGCGAACGCTTCGGTGGCGTTGTCGAGATTGTCGACTTTGATTTGGCAGGCGTTGCACATGTTGGCTATTCCTGTAAAGGTGGGGAATTTAGGAAGGAACGATGGAGTCATCGCGGTGATGCGGAATGGTAGATTTTCCCAGCGTGAACCGCGGGCGGATGTTTCGTCGGATCGCGTTTTCGTCACAAAAAATTTGCGCGGCGATCCGATCATTTCCGTGATGGAGCGGTTCGGCTGCATCGACACCGGAAATTCGTTGCGGGTTCGGTTTTGCCGTGGATTTGAAGGCTCGATAATGGCTACCCTGCCTGTCGGCCCGGCACCTGCGGGGTGAACTTGACTCTCCGGCAGCTCGTGTTGTTCCGCTGCAAATAGCACTCAACCAATCCACGTCCCTTGCCGCCCCACTGTCTGCACCGTGTCATGAAAATCGTTTTGCCCCTATGAAGATCGCCCTGGCTTTTTCCGGTGGTGGCGTGCGTGCCACGGTGTTTCACCTCGGTGTGCTTGCCCGTTTGGCTCGGCAGGATTTGCTGGGGAACGTGAAGATCCTTTCGAGCGTTTCGGGGGGCAGCTTGGCAGCGGGGCTGGTCTTTGCACGGGCCGGGTATCGTTGGCCGTCCAGCGAAGAGTATTTGCACGACGTGGTTCCGCATATTCACTGGCTGTTGACGACGCGGAACTTGCAGCGATCGTTCGTGCTGAAATCACTGATCTTCCCGTGGCGAATCGCACGCGGGCGAGCCTCCGTGCTGGGAGACGAATTGCAGCGACAGTGGCAGATCGATGGAAAACTCGCTGACCTGCCGATCTCGCCGCGTTGGATCATTAACGCGACCTGTTATCAGACGGGTAAGAACTGGCGTTTCCAGCGTGACTTGATGGGCGACTACCAAACCAAGTATGTCAACGATCCCGACTTCAAACTGTCGCATGCCATGGCAGCGTCAGCGGCGGTTCCGGGATTGATCGGCCCGTTGGTTGTCAAAACGCGAAACTACCGGTGGTGTGAGTTTGAGGACGACCAGTGGAAACCGATCAGCGCCAAATACAAACGCTTGAATCTGTGGGACGGCGGCGTGTATGACAATTTGGGCGTTGAGGCTTTGTTCAAACCCGGCGAAGGTTTGCGAGAGGGAACGGACTTTTTGATCGTATGCGATGCGTCGCGGCCGTTGTCGGTAGGGAACGGACAGTCGAGTTGGACACCGGGCTACCTGGAGGCATCGATGCGATTGGTCGACGTGGCAACGGACCAGGTTCGCAGTTTGCGGGCGAGGATGTTAATCGACTACTTCAAACAGAATCCGGGCAGCGGCGCGTATTTGCGTCTCGGGTTGAAAACCAAGGGAGTCTACGCACGCAGTCAAGTCGGCGGCCAGCCAGTCTTGACTGACGGTGAAGTGAGTCAAGCGTCGCAGATGGAAACGACGCTGCGTCGGCTATCGCACACCGAATTCAGTCTGCTGTTTCGCCACGGATATGAAGTCGCCGATGCGACCATGGTCAGACATTGTGACGAAGTTCTCCAGAACACCCCACGCAATCGCGTCCTATTCCGAGCGGCGTGAGCGATTCTCAAAAATCAATGGTATGCTCGCTCGGCAAACGTTCGCTCATCGAGTTTGAGGGCATCAGGTCAGTCGGGAAGTCCAATCGGTTGCAATTTCCGAACTCTGTTAAGCAGGTAGGCTGAAGTTTTTCGGGATATTGGTCATTTGATGCTAACCATGGTTCCTACGTTCAACCAAGGCTATCACTGGACTGCCAAAAATTCGCTCTGAACAAGACGTGTCCCTATCACTTTTGCGTTTGGCTGGATCCAGGATTTCGTGAATGGTTAGTCACGATAGTGACGACATCCATAAGCCACAGACGTGAGCCAGCCGCGTGGGAAAACAAGCGAAGCAAGTCGCAATGTGACGACACAAAACACGGGTGTGCGCACGAATGAACCACCGAGAGCGGCACCTGTCATCGCTTCGCGACTTGGCGTAGGTGGGGGCGACGTCGAACCCGGACTCGCGTCCGGGACTATCACCTGCCATCGCTATCGCGACTAAGAATCGAAGCGAAACTTGCGCCGCCTCAATCCACTCGTTTTCGCAAAGCTTTAGCCGCCCAAGCCAGCGCCCAAACGGCCAGTAGGTTTCCGCCCAATGATTCTTGCCTAGCCGCGTCGGAGCGTGCTAGACCATCGTCACGTCGAACGCGGCCGGGAGGCCGTCTGGTAAGGGATGGGTTTCGGGGTGCAGCGTATGGGCGAGGATCTCGAGACTATCAACGAGCCGGGGGCCGGGCCGGCTGAAATAGGCAGATCCATCGACGATGTGAACGCGACCTGACTGCACGCAGGAGAGCCTCTCCCAACCCGGATACGAACGCAAGATTGGCAAGTCTTCGCAAGTGCGATCAACGCCGAAGCCGCAGCACGCGATCATCATGACGTCTGGATCGCCGGCAACGATCGATTCCCAGGGCGTTGTGACGGAACGTTGTCCGGCAGTGCCGATCACTTCGCGGCCTCCAGCGATCGATACGAGTTCTGGGCTCCAGTGGCCGGCGCTGAATGGAGGATCGATCCATTCGAGCAGCATCACGGTGGGGCGCGTCGCGATGGTATCGCTGCGTTTGGCTACCGCATCGATTCTTTGTTGCAGCGATTGAACGTAATCGGTCGCCACCGCCGCACAATTTGCGGCGCTGCCGACGCGGCGAATGCATTCCAGCACGTCGTCGAGGCAGGTGGGTTCTAGATTGATGACGCGAGGTTTACCCGGCAGAGAACACGCGGCGGCGTTGACTTCGTCTTCCGCGACGGCACAAACGTCGCACAAGGCTTGGGTGACGATGAGGTCTGGATTCAATCGCTCGAGCGTCGGCATGTCGAGCGAATACAACGCGGCGTTCGTCTTCAATCGTTCGCGAACGAGCCCGTCGATCTCGCCGCTCGTGGCGTCATGCGGGATGAGCGTGCGTGTCACCTTGGGGAGGTCGGCCACGCTTGGCGGGTAGTCGCATTCATGCGTGACGCCTACCAGTTGGTCGCGTAATCCGAGGCCACAAATGATTTCCGTGGCACTGGGGAGTAATGAGACGATCCGCATAGGTGTTTCGTGTGGGGGTGATGTTTCTGAAAGTGCCCAATCAAACGCGAGGATGGGCTTGGCATCTCACTCGCCCGCAGCGACTCCGTTTGTCTCTTTGCTTAGTTCACGCAGTTCTTCGATACACGATTTCATGACCTTAATGTCGATTTCGTGAACGTTGATGCTGCGACCGATGTCTTTCAGCATGGTAACGGTTAAGCGTCCACCGAGGTGTTGGCGGAACTCTTCGAGACCACGCAGCACCGCGTCGCTATCGTTGATCGCATCACACCATGTTGATGAACCAATGGCGGCGATCGTATGACAAACTTCGATCGCCGTTTCATGGCTCAGCCCAAACATTCTCGCTGAGTACAGCGTGTCCAGAGCTACCCCGATCCCGACGGCTTCGCCATGTCGCAGCTGATAATCGGTCATGGGTTCAAGACGGTGGGCGGACCAGTGACCGAAATCGAGCGGACGTGCTTCGAGTGATTCGAAGGGATCACCCCCGAGGGTGATGTGATCGAGGTGTAATCGACACGAACGAGCGATCACCGCTGAACTGATGGCGGGGTCACGCTGTCGGATGGCATCGGCGTTGGTTCGGATGAATTCGAAGAACGGCGCGTCCTTCAGTAACGACACCTTGATCGCTTCGGTTAACCCTGATCGGAAGTCGCGGTCGGGTAGGCTTTGCAGGATCGCGGCATCGTTGATCACAGCCCAAGGGACGGCGAAGGTGCCGATCCAATTCTTTTTACCAAAGTAATTGATTGCGTTTTTGACGCCGACTCCCGAATCGGATTGGGCCAGCGTTGTGGACGGCAATCGAATCAGCCGGATGCCCCGGTGTGCGATTGCGGCAGCGTATCCGGCAACATCCAGAACCGCGCCACCACCCGCGACGATGACATAGCTGCGTCGGTCCATGTCGTGTTCATGGATCAGGGACAGTAGTTGTTGCAGCACCTCGTCGGAGTTCTTGCAGGTTTCGCCTCCCGGGATGCTGTGCGGGTTCCCGGCGAGGTCGACACGACCCGATTGAGCGAGTTGCTCACCGAGTCGCGAGGCAAAGCTCTGCTGTCCCGACTCAGAAGAATGCAAATTGGAGTCGACCCACAATTGCACCTTGGCGCGTTGTTGAGGATCGGTCGCCAGGAGATCCGTCAGCACATGGAAATCGGCGTCGCAGATATCCGCCGTGTGACGGAGGCGATGGGTGAACGACACGGTAAAGGGGACATCAATATCACTCACAGCGAGATGTCCGTGTGTGATATCTCGGCGGTCTTTGTTCGCGTCCCGTGCGCGGTCCAGGTTGTTCGCGGGAACCAAGCCCGCGAGGTAGAGGCATCAGGATCAGGGAAGCGGGGCATGCGGCGGGAGGTCAGGTTGAGGGTGGGGAACGAGGCGGGGCGGGCGAGTGGCTTAGAGGGCCGGGACGGCGAGGAGTTTTGAGGTGACAAGGTTGGATTCCACGGCCTGTGCGTGAATCCCCGGCTTTGGTCGGGAGGTTGATCGTCAAGTAGTGGTGTTCAGTTCAGGCCGTCGGGGTGGGGATTGATGCTCAGCGTCAGAACGCTACAAACCTGCATCGAATCATTGTAACCGCAATTCAACTCGTTCCCAGGGAACACACGGCAATGCAACAACGACGACTAGGCGGTAGCGGACTGACGGTTTCCGACATTTGCATGGGAACAATGACTTTTGGCAGTTCCTGCGATCAGTCGCTGTCGCACGAAATTTGCAACGTGGCGTTGGAATCGGGGATCAATTTCTTTGATGCGGCTGAGATTTACCCAGTGCCTCCCCGAAAGGAAACCGTCGGTTTGACGGAGGAAATCTTTGGGTCGTGGCTCAAGGACCAGCCTCGCGATGCGATCACGGTAGCGACCAAGATCACCGGGCCTGGGCACGGTTGGTTCACGCCCCCGGTTCGACATGGGCGGACAACCCTCGATCGACATCAGATCATTCGCTCCTGCGAAGATTCGCTGCGGCGGCTCCAAACCGATTACATTGACCTCTACCAAACGCACTGGCCCGATCACGGAATGCCTTACGAGGAGGTGCTCGAAGGACTCACGCATCTCAAACGATCCGGCAAAGTCCGGGTGATCGGATGCAGCAACGAAACCTGCTGGGGGCTGATGAAGAGCTTGTGGGCGGCTGATTTGCACGACGTGGAGCGATATCAGACCGTGCAAAATAATTTCAGCTTGATCAATCGACGCTGTGAGAACGAATTGGCGCAAGTTTGCCGCCGCGAGAAAGTCAGTTTGCTGCCGTACTCGCCGCTCGGCGGCGGTGTGTTGACTGGGAAGTACAACGACGGACCGCCGCCGGGGGCCCGCTTTACCGACTACCTCCTCACGGGGGCAGAGCGTCAAAAACGGATGGCCCAGCGATTTGTTAACGATCGGACGATTGAGACGACACGCCGCTTGATGGAAGTCGCCGACTCGATCGGTGTCAGCGTGACGGCGCTCGCGGTGGCGTGGAGCAAGCAGCATGATTTCGTCGCCTCGACGATCATCGGAGCCACCTCGATCGAGCAATTGAAAGAGAGTTTGGCGGCAGACGACCTCATTCTCGACGACGAAACGTTGTCGCGGATCGACGAGATCGAGGTCGAAATTCCCAATCCGATGACCGAAGACGGGCTGCGGCGGTTGAGCTAGCGGCGACCAAACCATTTTGGGCGACGGTGCGTATGAGCGGGCCGATGTTTTCTTTTTTGTTCGTGCTGTTGGACCGTTGATATGCCCGCTTTTGTCTCCTCGTTGTCACGCATGCCGGTTCGATCGTTTCGCAGCAAGCGGATCAGCGGTCTGCTCGCCGTGACGGCCGTTTTTGCCGTGACTTTCGGGGGTGCCGCGATCATGACGAGCCGCGTCTCGGCTCAGGACGCGACGGCAATTGGGGCTCAAGCGGACAGTGATGTCTCAACGTCAGAGTTTTTCGGGCCATTGTCAGGCGAGCCATCGACATCTTTGCCGTCAGAGCCCACGACCTCGAAAGTGCCTGGGGCGGGCGAGTCGCATGAGGGGCACGGGCACGAAGGGCATTCGCACGATGCCCCCGCGCCGGAAGCACCGCTTCACGACGACCCGGAGCAGCTCAAGATGGCGCTCAAGACGCTGCCCGAAGAGATTCAACCAGACGCCCAGAAAGCATGGGATCGCTACAAAACGCTAGACAAAGAGCTTGAGGCGGCCATGTTGGACCTTCGCCGCATTCAGATTCACTATCGCAATGGCTACGACCAAACGCCATCAGCCGTCATCGAGTACCGCGAGCAACGCAACAAGACTTGGAATCTGATGCAGGAGCAATTTGTTGCCGCGTTGGACTTGATGCGATACCTGCCCAGCGTCGAGGCGGTCAGTTACGTCGTCACGATGGTGCAGCATCACTTCGAAAACGACATTTATGACGAGCACACCTATGAAGCAGCTGCTCGGTTGCTTGATATTGGCCAGAATTTTCGGTTTCTCTTTCTGGCGTTGGGCCGATCGGCGGTGGTAACGGGGCGATTCGATACCGCAAAACAGGTCTATGAATCGCTCACCGAAGAAGACCTCGAGAAGGCCGATAAGATGTTGTTGTACCAACTCGACAAGCTCGAGGAGCAGTTCAAGCAGGAACAGGAAGCGATCGCCAAAACGGATCCTGATAAGCTGCCGCAGGTCCGATTTGAAACGACCAAGGGCGACTTCGTCGTCGAGTTGTTTCCGGATGCGGCGCCGTCCGCGGTGGCTCACTTCCTCAAGCTAGTCGAAGACGGCTTTTACGACGGGATGGACTTTTCGGTCGTCTCCGAAAATGTCCTGGCACTTTCGGGTGACGTATCGGGAGATGGACGGGGCAATGCTGGCCAGTTCTTGGTCGATGAACATGGGCGAGAAGGTTCACGCCCGGGACTGCGTGGTTCGTTGGCGATGGCAAAGATTCCCCTCGGCAATGGAGAATTTGTTGAAAATTCGGGGAGTTCGCAGTTCGCAATTTTGTATCTGCCGATCGTGGCGATCGCGAGCAATCAAACCATCTTCGGACGCGTGATTGACGGAATGGACAATGTCTCGCGTTTGCGGCGAGTCGATCCGACGGAGAAGAAAGAGAAAAACCAGATTCAATTGCCGCCTGATGCGATTCTCTCGGCAGAAATCATCCGCCGAGGAGAGGAGCTGCCCGAGCCGGTGTATGTCGACATGCGGGCCGAAATCGAAAAGGCGGTGAAGGCTGGTTTGATCAAAAGCAAACAGCCAAGTGGCCCATAAGGCGTCACCCCCACTGCGAACAATCGACTCGCGGCGCTACAATGCTCGGTTTTCTCCCGACGGGTTGGAAGTGATGCCGATTATCGAAGTCAACGAGCTGACCAAGCATTACCGTGTGTATCAAAAGCGTGAGGGACTCGGTGGCAGTATCCGGGGCCTGTTTAGCCGCGAGTATCGCGACGTTCACGCGGTCGAGGGCATCAATCTGCGGGTCGAACAGGGAGAGTTCGTTGCGTTTCTCGGGCCCAACGGGGCGGGGAAAACGACCACGCTGAAATTGCTTTCGGGGGTGATCCAGCCGACCAGCGGCACGGCGACGGTGATGGGATATGTCCCCTGGCTGCGTCAAAACGAATATCGCCGCCGGTTCGCGCTCGTGATGGGGCAGAAGAACCAGTTGTGGTGGGATTTGCCCGCTCGTGAGTCCTATCGGTTGCACCAGCACATTTATGGTGTCGATCCAAAAGCGTTTGCCGCGCGACTCGACGAACTGAGTGATCTGCTCGACGTGACTCGTTTGCTCGACCAGCCGGTTCGCGAATTGTCGCTCGGCGAACGCATGAAGATGGAACTGATCGCTGCGTTGCTGCACAGCCCCGAGGTGTTGTTCCTCGATGAGCCGACGATCGGCCTCGATGTGATCGCCCAGCACAACATTCAAAACTTCTTGCGGTACTACCAAGAAAAACGTCAAATCACGATTCTGTTAACGAGCCACTACATGAAAGACGTCGCTGCCCTCTGCCGGCGCGTCGTGGTGGTGGCTCGCGGCTCGATCCAGTACGACGGATCGTTATCCGGGATCGTGGACAAGTTCAGCGGCGACAAACTCGTCACGCTGCAGTTTGCTGCTTCGGAATCACTCACCTTGCCCAAAACTCTCGGTTCGATCGTGAACGAGAATTGGCCCAAGATCCAATACCGAGTGCCGCGTGGTGATGTGCCACGATTGCTCGCTGAAACTCTTCGCGACCACGCGATCGAAGACGTCGTTGTCGAAGACCCACCGCTCGAAGACGTTATTGCGGAATTGTTCCGCGAGTCGATGCAGAGCGACGAATCCAAATCCACTTCTTCTTCCACTTTATGATCACTCTCGAAAATATCTCGATCGGTTTCCGCGGTCCCCAATTGCTCGACGATGTCACTGTTCGAATTTCGCGAGGAGATCGGATCGGTCTGCTCGGGCGAAATGGGGCTGGCAAGACGACGCTGTTGAAGATCCTCGCCGGCGATATTAGTCCCGATCACGGGAACGTCGTCGCTGATTCGGGAGCGAATCTCCGTGTTGCCCGATTGACCCAGGATGTGCCACGCGACATCCATTGCAACGTTCATGATCTGATGATGGCCAAAGGGGATGAGATCCCCGGTCTGGCTGGATCGATTGGCCCGGCCGACCACGCAACCCGCGAAGATTGGGAGATCGAACAACTCGTCGAGGAAACTTTGTCTCGGATGGACTTGTCGGGTGAGGACGGCTTTGGTTCTTTGTCGAGCGGTATGAAACGCCGTGTCTTGTTAGCGCGAACGATTGCGGCCAAGCCCGATTTGTTGTTGCTCGACGAACCGACGAACCACCTCGACATTCACTCGATCCTGTGGCTCGAAAAGTTCTTGAAGAGCTGGCCCGGCACGTTGATGTTCATCACGCACGACCGTTCGTTTTTGCAAACGCTCGCTGACCGGATTTGGGAAGTCGATCGTGGCCGTTTGTTTGACTGGACGTGCGATTACCCGACGTTTCTCAAACGCAAGGCGGCGGCGCTTGAAGCAGAAGAAAAACAGAACGCACTCTTCGACAAACGGCTTGCCGAGGAGGAAGCGTGGATACGCCAGGGGATCAAAGCACGTCGTACCCGAAACGAGGGCCGTGTCCGGGCGCTCAAGGAACTGCGGGTTCAGCGAAGCGAACGGCAGTCGACTGAAGCGACCGCGAAACTCAATCTGCAAAGTGCGGCACGTGGCGGGGCACTCGTTGCCAAACTCGAAGACGTTTCGTTTTCGTATGGCGATCAACCGATCGTGCGAGACTTTAGTACGCTTGTGATGCGAGGCGACAAGATCGGCATCATTGGGCCCAACGGTGCGGGAAAAACGACGCTGCTCAAGCTCATCTTAGGCAATCTCGAACCTACCGAAGGGAACATCAAGCTCGGAACGAACTTGAAGGTTGCGTACTTCGATCAATTACGCGATACGCTCGATCCCGAGTTGACCGTTACCGAAAACGTCGGCGGAGGCAGTGACAAGGTTGTCGTTGGAGACAAAACCAAGCACATCGTCGGCTACCTGCAAGATTACCTGTTCACGCCCGAACGGGCACGAACGTTGGTCAAGTATCTTTCGGGCGGTGAGCGAAACCGCGCGTTGTTGGCCAAGCTCATGACGCAGCCCGCAAACGTGATCGTGCTCGACGAACCGACGAACGACCTCGATGCCGAAACGCTCGAGATGCTCGAGGAGCAGCTCGTTAATTTTGATGGCACGTTGTTGATGGTCAGTCACGACCGGACATTTCTCAACAACGTCGTTACCAGCACGATCGTGTTCGAGCACGATGAAGCTCCCGGTACCGTCAACGAATACAGTGGCGGCTATGACGAATGGGAGGCGGCGAGAGCCAACCGGGCAAACGCTACTGCGAGCAACGAGACGTCCAATCGTATTTCAAAGGCCAAGATTCAATCACCGTCTTCGTCTCGAGATACGTCCAGCGATACCAAGCCGGCGCGATTGAGTTACAACGAGCAACGGGAATTGAAGCAGTTGCCTAGCAAGATCGAATCACTCGAAGCCAAGATCGAACAGTTGCACGCTGAGATGGCCGAGCCGTCGTTCTACCAGTCCGGTGGTGAGAAAATCGCGGCGACCTCTAAGGTGTTGCGGCAAGCGGAATCCGAGTTGGAAACCTCCTTCGAGCGTTGGGAAGAGCTCGAAGCCCGTGCGGCGGCGAACTGATGGCGAAAAAACAACCTGCTGCGATAAAGCCAACAAAGACAACGACGTCGAAAGCGTCGTCCAAGTCGGCGGAGGAAAAATCGTGGTACGACCATCCTCAATACTTCGACATGGTCTTCCGTGACGAGACAGCCGACGAGGTTGAGTTCTTCGAAGATGTTTTCGAGCGTTATTGCAAGCGGAAGGTGAAACGGTTGTATGAGCCTGGTTGCGGTAGCGGCCGGTTGGTGGCTGCGATGGCGGCGAGGGGCTATGACTTGGTCGCCGTTGATAACAACGCGGCGATGTTGGCGTACCTTCGCAAACGATTGTCACGGCGTGGATTGGCCGGCGAGCTTGTTCTAGATGACATGACCACCTACGTGTGCTCGCCTCAAGTCGACGCGGCGATGTGTACGTTTAACACGTTTCGGCATTTGACCGATGGTGCCTCTGCCGAGCGGCACCTCCGCTCGGTCGCTGCGTCGCTTCGACAAGATGGCATTTACATCCTCGGCTTTCACTGTATTCCGATGGATGCCGACCCTGACTGCATGGAACGCTGGAAAGCGTCTCACGCGGGAACGAACGTGAGCGTCACGTTGCGAGTGATTGATTTTCAACGACGCAAGCGAGTTGAGACGTTGCGTGTTTCGATTAAAGCCACCAAACCGAGTGGTCAGGTCGAGCGAATTCGTAGCGAATTTCCGCTTCGACTCTATACACCTTCGCAGGCACGCGCGTTGTTAGCGAGTGTCAAAGACGTCTTCGAGATCGCAGGTATCTTCGATTTCGACTGCGATATCGAAAGTGAGCGTCAATTCGACGAAGATCTCACGGACGCGGTCTTCATCCTGCGAAAGAAATAGTCGGTTTCCGAGCCGTGAGCCCCGGTCGACTGAGCGGTGTGGATTCCCTGAGAGAATGGTTCGTAAGTGCTCATCTTGCGTTAGCCAAAAACGCGGCAGATCGTTTATATTTCATGGCTGGTATCCCCACCAGCTTCTCTTTTCTAACCGAGTCAAACGATGGATCGATTTTTGCAAACAACACACAGTTGTGCGATGGAAACGTATGTCCTCAAAACGATAGCAGCCGTCATGGTGTTGACCGCGGTCGTCGGATGTGGTGGTGGGGATCGCGAAAACACGCCGCCCGCGGCGGCCGGAAACGTTGTGGCGCCAGTGAATGCCGCTGCCGAGGGGCCGGTTAAGACACTGACTGAGGGCTTGCTGTTGCCCGAAGACATGGTCCTGCCGGCAGATAATCCGGCCGATGCTGACGCGTCGGATGCTAACGATGACGTCAAAGGGCTTCATCTCCCTGACGATATCCAGCCATCCGTGATGGTGCGGCCAAGCGATCGGGGCGGGGTGAGACTGGTTAGCACCAAAGCACAGCCGGCTGCGATCGATCTTCGTTACGGCACATGGGATGAGATCAATGCCGAAATCGGCAAGACGGGCGCCGTGACCGTTGTTGATTTCTGGTCGCTCGCATGCATGCCCTGTCTCAAGGAGTATCCGCAATTGGTGGCGTTGCAGCAGCGGTATCCTGATCGAGTGCGAGCAATCGGCGTGAATCTGGATTTCGACGGCCGGGAGCGCTACCCAGCGGAATCGTACGCGGATCGTGCCCAAGCGTTTCTCAAAGCCGTCGGAGCGACGTTCCCCAACTACATGTCGCAAACGCCGAGCGAAGAAGTGTTTCGATCCGCCAAGATCGCGTCACTACCCTCGGTGATGGTTTTCGACCGTGACGGGAAGCTTGCGGCGCGGTTCACTGAGAACGCGGCCGGAAGTGGTTTCAACTACCAAAATGATATCCGCCCTTTGGTGCAAAAATTGCTAGGTGAGAGCGAGAAACAGGAGTGAAAACTCTTTCGCGGGTTGGCCGTTCAAATACGTGCCCCCGAAGTTTCAGTATACTGTGAGAGTGCAGCAATTTATTTCCGGCCGCTATCCTTTGACGGAATATTTAATGAGCGTCGAAATGCAACTCGCTCGGATCATCATCTCCGAGCTGACGGACAATCAAGTCATTTATCTCAAAGAAGTTGACGGCGAGCGTCAGTTTCCGATCATGATTGGAATCTTCGAAGCGACGAACATTGACCGCCGAGTCAAACACGATTACGTCCCACCCCGACCGCTGACGCATGACTTGATCGTTTCGGTAGCCGAGTCTCTCGGTGCCGTGATCGAGCGGGTTGTGATCAGTGATTTGTCCGAACATACCTATTTCGCTCAACTGCACCTGCTCACCGCGTCGGGTGAAACGATCGAAGTGGACGCGCGGCCTAGCGATGCGATTGCGGTCGCGGTGACGTATGATCCGCCGCTGCCGATCTTTGTTTCCGAAGAAGTTTTGGCGGACGCAACCGGAACGTCCGTGGATGGCGGCGAATCGATATGACGCGCGGTCGGTTGATTGGGCGTTGAGCGTGATCGGGCATTGAGTCTCAGCCAGGAATGGATAGTGGCGGGCTCAACATCGGGCGTCAACTGAGGTAGATTCTCAACTCTCATTTCATCCGACAATTACTGGCTTCCTGATCGCGAATCGTTTTGAAAACTTTTTCTGAAATTGCAGCGATGCGGGCGTGGTGTCGTGACCAACAATCTCGCGCTCAAACCATCGGTATCGTGCCCACGATGGGGGCGTTGCACGAAGGCCATTTATCTCTAGTGCGTCGGGCAAAATCGCAGTGTGATCTGTGCGTTGCGACGATCTTTGTGAATCCGACTCAGTTCGCCGAGGGGGAAGACTTGAGTCGCTATCCCCGTCCGCTCGAGCAAGATCTCGAACTGCTGCGTGAGGAAGGCGCCGACGCGGTGTTTCTGCCAACGGATGCGGTCATGTATCCCGATGGATTTGGAACTTATGTGAATCCGCCACCTGTCTCGCTGCCGCTCGAAGGACAATCGCGTCCGGAACACTTTCGTGGCGTGACGACGGTTGTGATGAAGTTGTTTCAGATCATCCCGGCAAACGCGGCGTTCTTTGGTCAAAAGGACTTTCAACAATTGCGCGTGATCGAGCATATGGTTCGCGACCTAAACGTTCCGGTCGAGATCGTGCCTTGTGAAATCGTTCGCGAAAAAGATGGCTTGGCGATGAGTAGTCGCAACCGTTACCTCAGCGAAAGCGAACGAGTAACCGCGTTGTCGTTATCGCGTGCCCTCGTAAAAGCGGCTGAATTGGTTCAGGGCGGAGAAGATCGTGCGGACGAACTTGAACGCACGATGTATGCGGAATTATCCGCTTGCGACAAAGTGGATTACGCGGTTGTTGTGGATGCCAACTCCTTGCAACCGGTTCGACGACTCGATCAGTCTTCGGTGGCATTGATCGCCGCGCGGGTCGGAAACACACGACTGATTGATAATCGAATCTTATGAAGAAGCGTTCATTCTACGATCGTGCGTATGCGGGCACCGTGTTCTATCCAACATTGGCATGGAACATGATGCTTGGACGCGTGTTTAAGGTCCGTAATTGGTGGGACTTCATTGATGACAATGTGATTGTGGGCGCCCGCCCATTTACCCGTGACGTCGAGGCTTTGGCGGCATTGGGCGTTCGCGCGGTGGTCAACACTTGCGAGGAGTACGGCGGGCCCGTTGAGGAGTATGGTCGATACGGCATCGTGCAACTGCACATCCCTACGGTCGACTTCACGCACCCCACGATCGACAGCGTCCGCCAAGGTGTGGATTTTGTGCAGGAGCACGCCAGCCAAGGCGAAGTCGTCTACATTCATTGCAAAGCCGGGCGTGCTCGCAGTGCGACGGTGGCCATCTGCTGGTTAATCCAACATCGTGGTTTGACGGCCGCCGATGCGCAGGCTCTTCTGTTGAGTAAGCGTCCTCATATCAATCCTCGGCTGACCGAGCGGGCGGTAGTCAACGAGTTCATTGCTGGACTCAGCGAGGACGAGACGGCTTAATATACCCACAGGCGAATTCGCTCCATCTATGAGACACTCCAGCTAGGCAGGACATTTGAGCGATATCCCATCACGCCTGACTTGCCTATTGGGGATCGCAGCGTTCGTCGGTATCGCTTGGGTGATCAGCACGGACCGTAAGCGGTTTCCAGTTCGAGTCGTTGCCGGCGGCATGATGCTCCAGTTGCTGCTGGCCTATTTGATCCTGCAGACATCGACAGGCGAATGGTTGTTTCGAAAGATAGGCGACGGGTTCGAAGCGGTGATGGGCAACGTCGACGTGGGCAGTGGGTTTCTCTTTTCGGCGGGAGGCCATGAGCCGCCGATCAATGGGTTGTTGATCCAAACATTTGCCTTTGGCGTGCTACCCACCGTGATCTTTTTTTCATCTTTAATGAGCGTGTTGTATTATCTCGGTGTGATGCAACGTCTCGTTGGGGCGATGGCCTGGGTGATGAGATTCACGCTTGGCACGAGCGGACCCGAAACGCTGGCGGCAGCGGCCAACGTGTTCGTTGGGCACACCGAAGCACCATTGGTCGTTCGCCCTTATCTCAATCAGATGAGCCGCAGTGAACTGTGCGCGATGATGACGGGTGGATTCGCAACAGTGACAGGTGGGCTTCTCGGGGCGTATGCGGGAATGGGAATCGAAATCAGTCACCTGCTAACGGCATCCGTAATCAGCGCACCGGCGGCATTATTGATAGCGAAAGTGATGGTTCCCGAATCGGATCAGCCGCAGGTAATCTCGAGCGATCTTGATAGTGAATCTGAGGGAACCACGCCGGCTTCGGTGAGTCGTCTGAGCATTGAGATCGAACGCGAGAATGTCAATCTGATCGGTGCGGCGGTCGAAGGTGCGAGTGAAGGGATGAAGCTCGCGATCAATGTTGCGGCGATGTTGATCGCGTTTTTGGCGTTGATCGCGCTCGTGGATACGATGTTGGCCGTCCTGTGTGAAGCGATCGGCTGGGTTTCATCAACCGGAGATGCCATGATCAGCTTGGGCGTGATCCTTGGTTACATGGGTTGGCCGATCGCATGGTTGCTGGGGATTCCGGCCGATGAATGCATGACAGCGGGGCGTTTGATTGGACTCAAAACGGTTGCCAATGAGTTTGTTGCCTATCAACAACTCGGTGAGATGATGAAATCTGATGAGCCACCCATCAGTCCACGAACGGCTTGTGTGTTGACGTATGCGTTGGCCGGTTTTAGCAATTTCGCCGCCATCGGGATTCAGGTTGGCGGTGTTGGCGGTTTGGCACCGAAGCGGAAAGCGGAGCTCGCACAACTCGGATTGCGGGCGATGTTTGGCGGTACGTTGGCCTGTTGTATGACCGGTGCGATTGCAGGATTGATGATTCCATAAAAAAAGCGGAGATGTTTATCTCCGCTTTTCAATCGTGATCGATTCGGCATTAGCTTCAGCCGAATTCAGTCCATTAATTGTTCGAGAACGCTCAACGCGTTGCGGGCGCCTTCGACGCCGCCCATTTCTTCAACCAACTTCTTGGCGTTCAGGAGTGAATCGAGCGAAACTTCGCTCGTCGCTTTGCTGGCGCGTGTTGCACGCTTTGCAGGTTTCTTCGCAACGGACTTTTTGGCCGATGCACGCCCGCGGGTGGTTTTGCTCTTCTTCGAGTTCGATTTTACGGTGCTAACGAATTGAGCCGTGACATTGATGCCTTGAGCCTTCATCGCTTCGGCAACTTCCATCGGCTTCGCTTTAGGGTTGGCGGCGTAGTAATCACGGATCGCTTGTGACTTATTAACGCCGTCGCTTTTCTTTTTGGCCATGTTTTCTTTCAGTCAGTAGTTTTTGCAAGGGTTTACGCTGTCATAGCATTCGTGCCGTTGCGTAATATTCCCTTTGTACAGGAAGGACTAGGGTAAAAATAGGCAAAACGCGATGTTTGTCAATTGCCTTATATATAAACCAAGCCTAATCAGCGCAGTTACATGCGATCACAAACGCCGATTCCGAGCAATCGTAAACCTTGTTTGATAACACGTCCGGTGAGTACCACTAAGGCGAGTCGGGTTTTAAGGATCACAGGGTCTGTGTTTCCAAGAACCCGACACGCTTCGTTAAAGGTGCTGTATGCCTTTGCAGTATCAAACAGGTAATCGCATAGTTGGTTTGGGGTGTAGCCAGCAACCACGCCTTCCAGGGCTTCCTCAAATCGGATGAGTGCGATCGAGAGTGCTCGTTCTGCGGGCTCCCGCAGTTGCAGATCATCAACCGTGATGTTCTCTGTAATCCAATCCTCAATGCTGTCGATATTTTGTTCTTCCGCGACCCGTCGCAAAATACTTTGCGTTCGAGCGTAAGAATACTGCATGTAGGTCGCCGTATTTCCTTCTAACGCGACCATCTTATCAACATCAAAACGGTAGTCGCTGGTTCGATGATGGGACAAGTCCGCGTACTTGATCGCCCCCATACCCACCACTTCGGCGATACTATTCTGTTCATCTTCCCCCATGGGCGGGGACATGGTGGCAAGGCGTTCTGGATTGCAGACAACGTCTTTTGCCCGTGCGACAGCGTCATTTAGCAAGCTTTCCAAGCCGATCAATGACCCACTACGGGTTTTCATGGGCCGGCCGTCTTTACCTAAAACGGTACCAAATGAAACGTGCACCAGCTCTATATTTTCCATGCCGAGCGGACCCGCCATGGCGAAAAACTTATCAAAGTGTTCGCTTTGCCGAGAGTCGACCACATAAAGAATTCGGTCGCACCCGAATACCTCATGTCGATACTGCAAGGTTGCCAAGTCGGTGGTCGCATATAAGTAAGCCCCGTCTCGCTTTTGAATGATCATCGGGCTATCAAAACCATCCAGAAACACGCACACGGCGCCGTCGCTCTTGGTGGTCAAGCCAAGTCGGTCGAGCATTTCGACCACGCCTGGCAGTCGATCGTGATAGAAGCTTTCACCGAGCGTGTGATCAAACGTAACGCCGAGTCGATCATAGATCCGGTTGATTTCGTCCTTGCAGTGCGGAAGAAACTTCTCCCATAACTCACGGTTTTCGGCATCACCTTCATGCAGTTTCGCGGTTTCTCGCAGGACTGCGGCGGGGACATCTTGGTGTTCAGCGGCGAGTGCGGCAAGTTTGGAGTCGTTATCAACTTCGGCGATTTTGGCCTGAGTTGATTGGATATCGGCTTTGGCGGATTCGACGCGACGCAGTGCCGCTTCGGCGGACTTGCGTGCCTTTTTCTTGTCTTTTGGGGATGCCTTTTCGTCCGACTCAATTGCGGCGGCGGCATCCGCTTCTGTTTTCGCGTTCGATTCCGCTTCAGCTAGTTTTTCGCTGAGTTTGGGTAGCGATGCTTTGGCTTTTTGATACTCAATCAACTGATTCGTAAGTCGATAGAGGCTCGCCAGCTCAGGGACTGGGTTGGCGGCGACGACATCTGGATCACCAAAATGTTTGTAGCCATAGATGATGATGCCGAATTGGGTGCCCCAATCGCCGAGGTGATTATCGGTGATGACGTTGTGGCCGACGAAACGGAGTGTTTCGGCCAATGCGTTGCCGATGACGGTGCTGCGAATGTGCCCGACGTGCATCGGTTTGGCGACATTGGGACTCGAGTAATCGATGACGATCGTTTCGGGATCCGACGTGACGCTGACACCCACGCGGTCATCGCTGAGCATATCGGCCAGCGTTTTGGATAGGAACTCATCACGCAGTTTGAGGTTAATGAATCCCGGACCGGCGATCTCGGGTGCTTCGCAGATGTCGTCGGCCTGCAGCGTGTCGACGAGTTTGGCGGCGACATCGCGGGGGGATTGGCCGACCTTTTTGCCCAGAGGCATGCAGGCGTTAGATTGGTAATCGCCAAACTTCGGATCCGCTGCGACACGGATCATGCCCGCGTACTCGTCCGGTTGATCGGTAAGTTCTGTGAGCGCGGCGTGGAACCGCTTCCGAAGTAACGCGGATAGATTCATCGAAGTTATGTGATTGCGGTGAGAAGGTTAGAAAGGTGGCCGGTCGACCCAAGTCTCATTCATTGGTGAGGCCGGTCGATGACAGAGCATCCGCGGTACGGATGTTCAACTCAAACCAAATGCGAGGCGGTGCTCGCCGAATGACTATTCGTTCGGCGTCAGGCCCAGATCCTCGAGTGGGATCACGATTCCGTCGGCCCACAATGACTCAAGGTCATAATATTCACGCGTTTCTTCATCGAAGAGATGGACGACGAGGCTCCCGTAATCGAGCACGATCCAGCTACTTTCTTGGTAGCCTTCGATGCCCATCCGGTGGTCGCCCATGCCTTTTTCCAGGGCATCATCGATTTGTTCGCTAATCGCGTGCAATTGCCGGCGGCTGGTTCCGGTGGCGATGACAAAGAAATCGAATTCGGCGGACTGCCCGCTGATATCGAGAACGAGTACGTCTTGGCCGTTGTTCTCGATGGCAACGCGGGCTGCCTCGGTTGCGAGTTTCTTCGCGTCGTCGAGTCCGTGCGGCCGGATGGCGCGACTCGCCGTTTCCATGGGGTTGCCACGAGGGGAGTATTTTTCCGCCGCAGCGGCGCGTTCATCAGCGGTAGAGTCGTCGGGCGTAGCCGGTTCTTCGGGGGGGTGATCAGACAATTCGAACGTGCTTTTAAATCTAATTTGGACTAAATGATCGCTCCCCGCAGGTGTGCTCGGGGCGATTTGGAATAGCTAAGTGTATCGGATGCGTGGATTGTGTCACCAAGGCACCAGCTCACCAAGGCACGCGCTACATCAAATCCGTCATTTCGCGGCGATTGAGTTGAGCAACGGCCTCGCGAACCCGCTCTTCGCTGGTGCGGGGGGCAACCAAAGTCGCGTCCGCGGTTTGCACCACGATCAGGTCTTCAGTGTCGATCGTCACGATCGTGTGTCCCGGGGTCGCGTGGATGATGCAGTTTTTGGAATCGATTCCGATGTGGGAGCCGACGACCGCGTTGCCGTGATCGTCGTGCGGGTGCAGTCGCGAGACCGCCTGCCAGCTTCCGACATCGTCCCAGTCGAACGGTGCTTCGATGACGACGACTTCGGAGTGACGCTCCATCACGGCGTAATCGACGGATTTTCCGTCGATCGCTTCAAATTCGCGTTGCAGCGTTTCGTCGTAATCCGGGGTTCCGATCGCATTGGCGATGTTCTGCAGATGGGCGTGCATTTCTGGTTCGTGCTTGGCGAGCGCATCCAGGATCGTTTGGGCACGCCACAGGAAGATTCCCGAGTTCCACAAAAACGTTCCCGCATCGACATATTCCTTCGCTGTCTCTGCGTTTGGTTTTTCGCGAAAACACTCGACCGCGAATGCGTCGTGACGGGCGAGTTGTTTTCCTTGTTGGATATACCCAAACGATTCCGCTGGGTAAGACGGTCGGATCCCAAACGTGATGATCGCGTCAGGGTGTTCGTTCAAAACCGCTTCGCCGCGTTGGATCGCTTCGGCAAACCGATCGTGCTGCTCGATCACGTGATCGGAGGGGCAGACCAGCATCATGGCGTCAGGGTCTTCAGCGGCGACTAATACCGCAGCCAATCCGACACAAGGAGCGGTGTCGCGTCGGCAAGGTTCACCGACAATGTTCGCTTCACGCAGTTCAGGCAGTTGTTCGGCGATCGGGGCGACCAAGGATTTGGACGTGATCACGTACGTCCGCTCAGCGGGCGTGACCGCGCCGAGTCGAGCACGGGTGGCTTGTATCATCGAGCAATCGCCTGCAAGAGGCAGTAATTGCTTAGGGGTCGCTCGGCGGGAAGCGGGCCAGAAACGGGTGCCGCTGCCGCCTGCCATGATGATCGCGTGAAGCATGAGTCGCAGTGTATCGCTTGAAGGTAAGAAATCGAAGCCTATTAGAATCGTTACTGATTCTTCATATGTTCGTCGAGCATCCTTAATGCGGTGCCAAAAAGTTCCACATCAGGGGCTAACTCAGCAGCACGTTGTAATTGTTTTCGAGCTGCGGGCAAATCACCCGACAGATACAACGCTAGGCCATATCGATACTGCAGGTCCGCAATGTCGGGGGCGAGTTCCGCATCACGGGCGAGAAGGGGTAATTCTTCGCGTCGCAGTTGTGAGATTTTTTTCTGCACACCCTCGATCCCTTCTTCTCCGCCGACGGCCTGCAGTACTTCTCGAGCCGTATTGTTTTCGGCCGCCATTTCGACTAATCGATCCAGCAACGCGGCGAGGTTGGTGCGCGGGCCCGTGGTCCCGGGTTCCACTCGCATCGCATTGCTGTAGGAGCGGATCGCTTCGGCCCATTGCCCACGCTGTTCGCTGAGCATCGCCCAACCCATGTGCGCGCCGGCACGATCCGACGCAAACATCAGTTCGTCTTTGACGTCGGCGAGCACCTGGTCCAGGTCTTGGCGTTTCTTACCCGACACTCTTGTGTAGGCGCCACCATTGACGATTCCACGTGCGGCTTCGCTGCGGACGAGTCGTGAAGGATCTTTGATCAACGGATAGAGTGTTTTCTCGACCTCAACCGGATCGATAACGTTTCCGCCTAACATTCCGATGGTTCGAGCGGCGGTGGCCAGCAAAATCGGGTGAACCGAGTCAGGCGATTGCTCGTTTTCAACAATCAATTGTTTAGCCGCCTGCGCAGCTTCGACATGACCTCGTTGCACCAATTCATCGAGCGCGGTGGCACGCGCGATGACGGGAGTCAACGCCTCTTTAGCGGGGGCGCTGGAACCCGCGACCAATCGGAGGGCTTTGGTGACTCCCGAACGATCACCCGAACGAAGTGCGGCGAGAGCCTCTGCGTAATGAGGCGGCTTCAATCTCTCGGGACCGTACCACTTGTCACAGGCTTCATCGCACCATCGATCGGTTTTGCGGATCGCTTCGGCCACTGCCTCATTGCCTTCCGCGGCGGCGAGCAACCAGTCTTGATAGAGTTTGAGTTCTTCGGCGACCTCGGCGGGAAGCGATTCGCGTTGGTCTTCGACATGGCAACCGCTGCACGCATTTGGGGTTTTGAGTTCAACCGATAAGTCAGGCCTTGGTACTCGGAAGCTATGATCACGACGTGGGTCAACGGCCATGTATGTTGTGTGTGGCATGTGGCAGTTCACACACATCGCCCCTTCAGTACCCACGGCATGATGGTGGTGCGAGGGAACGTCATATTTTCCTGCGGCGTGTTGGTGGCAGGAGGTGCAAGTTTCGTTGCCGGGGTGTTTGAGATCGAGTGAGTGTGGATCATGGCAATCGGTGCACCGGATGCCATTGTGATACATCTTGCTCTGGATGAACGAGCCATACACGTAAACCTCATCCTTGATCTGACCATCATCGTGGTACGTGTCGCTGCGCAGGAGTTCCAGGCTGTAATGATTGCAATAAGATGCTCCTGGAGTCATCGTGCCATCGAGCACACCACGACGACTGTGGCAGGGGGCGCATGTTTCAATTTGCGGTGTGGTGTCGACGGTCTTGAGATTGACGAGCCCGTAGCCGCGATGTCGATCCCAGAATAGCGAGTTGCTGTTCGCCATCTCGACATGCAAACTTGCGGGCCCGTGGCAGGCTTCGCAACTGACGTCGATTTCGGAGAACGTGGTGTGATATCGCTGAGTTGCGACGTCATAGTTCCGTTTGAGATTCGTGCTATGGCATTCGGCGCACATGGTTTGCCAACGTTGTGCCACGCCGGTCCAATGCAACGGATCATCGGGTTTGAGTTTTTCCTTGACGTCTGGCGGACGCAAGTAGAACCATTCTTTGCGGTGAACGTCCCAGCTGATTCTCAGCACCTGAACGCGACCGACTTCGTCTTCGGCGGTGTTTTTATCTCGGTCGAACTCCACCATGTATTGTTGAAGCGGATCGACGCCAAAGACGTATTTGACTTCGAAGTCTTCCATTTCACCGCTCGGTCCTTCGGTGTAAATCATGAACCGATCGCCATCGCGATACAGGCGACTTCTAATGCCATCGTTTACAAACGTGACGTTATTGAAATCGCCGAGCACGGTTTCGTCGGTGGCGACGTCCATCGCGAGGTCGTGATGCGACCCGGTGAACGCGTGCATTTCGGTCTCGTGGCATTGCACGCAGGTGTCACGGCCGACAAATGTAGCGACCGCGTCGGGGGGAAGTCCGCGAAAGTAGTCCGCCATCACTCCACCGGCGATGAGCACACTGACGGCGACCGCCGCCACAGTCCAAGGCCTGCGAGCGATGAATGAACGAGTTGAATGATCGGGCATGTAGGTTTTTACTGGGGATTGACCGCTTCAGGGAACTCACGCACCAACAATCGTGTCGCGTGAAGTCGCATTTGGCGGACGAGTTCGGCGATCGGGAGTGCCGAGTCTCGGCGACGTTTTGGTGGGGTCTGGTCGGGGACGGTGGTGGGGATGGATTGAAGAGTTGCGGGGGCGAACGCCGCGGTGGGAAGGGATTCGAGCATCCGCGCCGACTGTAACAACGATTCGGCTGTCACTACGAACGGGCTCGCCGTTTGGGTTGGTTGTCTCGTCGCCTTCGGGGCGTTGTCGGTCGGATTTTCTCCCGGGACGAGCGGATCGCCGTAACGAGGGTCGAGGCTCGATCCGTCCAGAACGCTGCCTTGTTGGCGAATGATGTCGATCACGTCGCTGAGTACGCCGGGCGGCGTCGGAGGCGTCTCGCCTTGCAGGGCTTGCTGAATCTTGTCGGCCGCGGCGGGATCCGGTTCCGGCGTAATCGGTTCAGGGATTTCAGAGAGCGGGATTGTTCCGGGAATCGTGGGGACCGTCGACGGCGGTTGGGCTCCGGCTATGCCAACTGAGGCGACCGAAACGAAGACGAGCAATCCGTTTCGTAAGTGGCGGCCGGCTAAACCGCGGTGGAATCCATTCATGTCGATTTGCGTGATCGGGTTCGAGGCGGGTGAGTGGTTGATGGGTCGGATGGAACCGCGGGCGGGGGGCCTGCGGTGTTGTCGATCGAACTGATTTTAGTCCCTTTCATTTGTGCCGGAGCGACCGGGACGACGCGGCTCGGTGAACCTGAGGCAGATGCTCCGGGAGCGGTTCGTCGTCGAAGAGGCGAAAGGGCCCGTTCGGTGTGTCGGGTGACTTCCGATAATAGTTCGTCAACACGAGCTCGTAGGATTCCCGACGCCGCCAATGCAGGAATCGCGACAATCAGTCCACCCACGGTGGTGACAAGTGCTTGATAAATCCCTTCAGCCAAATCGCCGGCGCCGGCCGCACCACGCGTCGCAGCAACTTGGCGAAACGCAAAAATCATGCCTGTCACAGTACCGAGTAGCCCGACCATCGGCGACAGGTTGGCAATCATCGAGAGATAATCGATCCGTCGGTGCATTTGTGCGGACCGATCGACGAGCGAATCTTCGACGGCTTTTTCCATCTCAGACCATCCGAACTCGCGGTTGGAGAGTGCCAGTGAAATCACACCCGCCAGAACACTGGGGCGATTGCGGAGCGCCGTCTCGGCATCCGACCAGCGTGACTCGCGAAGCGCCGTGGCGACTTCATTGGTCAGTCCGTCTGGAATGATGTCCGCACGCCGCAGCGAAATGAATTGATCGATGACGAGGTACACCGCCGCAATGCTGAGCGACACCAACACCAATAGGATGACCATTCCTGGCCAGCCACCGCTGGTAACGATGTCCCACATCGATGTCGTCTCGGGTGGGGGCAGCGTGGTGTCGTTTTGGGCGAGCAGCTTGACAGCGAGAGAGAGCATTAGCGGGTGTCTTCTCCCGAGGAGTGGCTAGGTTGATGCGCGGCTTCTGATACGGTGGCGGATCGGCCGATCGATAACAGGAATTCAGCGTCCGCCAATAACGGGTCACTCCATCGCAACCGCAACACACCATCACGTTGTAACCGTTCGATCATCGTATCGTGTTGGTGTCGCAGCGAACGGGCGATGTTGTCGATCCGTCGCCGGCCTTGGCAGATCGACAACACGATCATCGCAAAGATCGCCATCGGTAGCAGCGACAACAGGACGCTGGTCAATAACATCGCGGCGCTCGGGTGCGGGAATCTTTCGAGTCGATCGTTGCTGTGTGTTAGCGCCGGCGACTCCGATCCGAGAGGTGCCGGTTCCGGTGCATGCGGCTCGTAGACGCCAACGACGTCTCCGATGGCGAAAAAACTCGCATCGAGATATCCGCGATACAACGCAACCAACGGACCAGCCATCAACGCCCAGAATATCGCGGTGCCGATCAACCCGGTCACGACTGCAAATGTTCCCGATACGCTGTCGTTCTCGATCGTTTCGTCGAAGGCGGCTTGCGATCCTTCTTGCAACGCGTCGATTCCGGCCAGCGTCGCGATTGGTGAGTCATCGTCGTCCGCCGGGTTGCTGAATGACGCGTTCGTACGATTGAGCCCTCGTAGTTCGCGGCGGAAACGGGCTGCCATCGGTCCGAGTCGTTCGCTCACGGCGGTGGATGCACGTTGGCGTAGACCGTTTCGTAAATCTAACGCCGTCTCGTGTCCGCCACGAATATTCTGCACGCTGGTGTAAACGGCACCGACGAGCGATGGGATCGAACCGGAGAACGATAACAACACGCGGTCCCAAGCACCGTGGGTGAGGTTCAATACCGAGAGCACCGTTCGATAGGGAAACCAAATCGCGGCGGTGTTGGAAAGCAGTGATAGACGCAGTCGGCTTCGGATCGCCGCCTTCAGCGGGGTTTCACCGCCGAGCAATGTGCCTGCGATCTGGGTTGGCAATTTGCGGGCTTCGGCGTCAAGTCGATCGACGGCCGTGGTTAGGTCGGGCAGCTGACTTGTTAGCACCGAGGCGACCGCAGCGGTGAATCTGGCATCGAGCGCGGACAATCGAGTGGAGCGACGATGGTCTCCGCCACCGGACTCTACCAATGCTGCTGAAATCGCGGCGGCAACGCTTTCGGCGGCGTCCTTACCGATCGCTTCTTCGCCACGAGGATCAATTTCGAAGTCACGTATCATTACCGCCTGGGCAATGTTGCTTTGCGGCGCAACGGTGCGCAATCGGGATACCAACGTTTCAATATCGGCCACCAAGTCGCCGTCGATCTGAGGCTGACCAACATCGCTCTGCGCCGGAGAATACTCGTCGGCGGTCACCATGTTGATGACGGGTATCACAATGGTGCCGTCGGATGCCGAGGCGAGACCGGTAACACGTTGGCTGCGAAGTTGATCACGTCGGACGACGAGCACGAGCACCGAGGCGAGAGACAAAGCTCGCTCAGCAACCCCCGCGATGGCACGTCGGTCGTCGCTCGCACCGGGAGCATCGACGATCAAATAGGGGCCACCGATCGAGCGCATGTTGGCGGCGTCGCACGCCAAGTATCGCTCGTGGCGAGAATCGAGGTCGGACGGTGGGCGGGGGCCGATCCATGTGAGTTTCTCGGTCGCTTCGTCAAGATTGTTGCCACTGCGGATGGCTGCGGCAATCGCGGGATCTGAAATCAGTTGCCGTGCCAACCAAGATTTTCCTTGGCCTGTTGTACCGACGATCGCGACAACGGTTGCGTTGTCGGCGCGATCGGCGATGACCATCGAACGGGCTTCTTGATGGTGTCGGCAGAGTTCGACGATCTCAATGCCCGCTTCGCTATCGCCAAGAACATGGGTGGCAGCGCGTTGGACACGGCGTGCGAACTTCTCACCCGCGTCCGTGCCGCTAAGACGCGGCACCGTGTTTGACTGGGAATCATTACCGCTCATTTCTGTTTCCCCGAGGATCGCGGCAGCAGTTTGTTGAGTTCGCTCACGAATTCGTCTCGTACGCGATAGACCGGCATGGTCGGTCCGTTGGTTTCGCTCCGGCTGATTCGTGAGGTCGGTAGCGCGACATCATGGCCGGCGACTCGGACCTTCATTGGAGGGTCGGGCCGAGCAACACCGAGTTCATCACAGAGTACAGCGAGGAAGTCCGAGAGTTGCTGCCGGGCGGCTTGTTGGCCGACTTCGCGAGCACCCTGGTTACCGGCCCACATGGCCGCCAACGCCCCCAGTCCTGCTGCGGCGAGCAACTCGGGGATCGATGCGGCGAGTATGAAACTGTGCCCGAAGTCGATCGGGATCATCAACGCGGCGCCGAACGCGGCCAGGATGGTGGCCAGCGGCGTGAGGCCGTGCGCGAGTTTCTTGTGCATCGGAATTTCCGACCACATGATCCGAATCGCCTCATCGAGTCGACGAGGATCCAGCGTCGTGAAATCGTCTTGCTCAAATCGTAACACCGCGCGTTCGATGGGCGGCATCAACAAGGCTTCGTCGTCGATTAAGTTCGCACGTGTGGCCTTTGGGACCGGTTTGTCGGCGCTCGGTTCTTCGAGTGAAAGACCCGAATCGTCCACCTGTTGCGACGGTGATCGGGCTTCGGCTTGATGATCGCGGTAATGCGAAAGAACCACGGTGCCGCCATGTCGTTCGATTTCGGCGAGCAGTCCGCTCGGAGCGATCAGGCCGCCGTACTCTCCGCTGCGAAAGCGGCCTTTGATGTCGTCAGCGGCTTTTTGTGAAAGTGCCGATGGAGTCAGGGAACGAACCAGATCGCCGGCACCGCCAACAAACCGCCGAATCGTGGAGTTCAATCGAACGCCCCAGCGTGCGTACCAGGGTGCGGTCGCCGCGAACGATTCGGATAACTGTCGCAGGATCCGTTCGCTTTGGTGCAAACGCAACTCCATGACTTCGCCGCCGATCTTTCGATGGGCAAAGAATTCAAGTGATGCATCCAACAGCACCCGGTGGCAGTCACGAGTTTTCGCAAACGACGCTTCGGCGTTTTTGCGGATCGATTCCAGACCGCGATCCCAGATGACTTTTTCGAGGTTGATCCGCAGCGCCCGGTGCAACTGCGAAAAGAGAACGCCACGATCGAGTTTCAAAGGCAGCGACATTAAGAAGCGTTGTTCGTCAATCGAAGCGGGTGGGTTTTCGTCGGGGTTCGCAGAGACTTCAAAGAATACCGGTAAGGGTTCGGTTTCATTGGACGCCGCATCGGTAGCGAGCTTCCCACTTGCCGAATCGACCGACGCCGGCAATCGACGTTCGGAGTCGTCGTCGCTGCGCTGCGGGATAAACGGACGGCTCGCCGGAACGTCGTAATCGTAGGCGGCATAGATTGTCGCGACGCCGTGTTTTTGACTCAGCGGAGAGAATGTCTCGAGGACTTGGTCAGGCGATTGTCGAGGACGCACCTTATTGACTGCCAACATGCGTGGCACGCCCGGCATGAGGTCCGAAGCGATCCGCATCAGGTCCGCGAGCGTGGTGTCACGTGACGATGCCGCGTCGGTCACGATCAAGAATGCGGAGCAGAGGGTGGCGGCACGTCCGAGCAGGTCTTTGCGCTGTTGGGGCGAGCCCAAACCGAGTTCCTCATCAGAAACAATGTCGGGACAATCCAACAATCCGACGCCGATCTCATCGAGCGCGGGATCGGTCGCGAGCAGAGCGACCGATAATTGTGACTCGTCACCTGCCCGGTTGTTGTATTGAGCCGCAGCCTCAGCCGGATCTTCCGCCAGATCCTCGGGAGGGTGTCCGAGTGAATCGCCGATTCGGGAAACCAAAAGACTCCACAATTCCACGTCGTTGCGCCACGACTGGGGCAACCATAGGACGAACCGGTGAGTGCCCTCGCGGTTGCTCGTCCCACGCAGTGTCCGGGCCTGTCCGGCGGGACTGAGGAACGAACTCACCAAACTCGTTTTGCCGCTGTTGAGCATCCCCGCGACCGCGATCGTGGGCCGATTGACTAACCGGCCGGCGGTATCGAGTCGACGACCGGCTGTGAGTGTTTCGGCGACGACGGAGGATTGCATCCTCCGCAGCGCCATCAGATAGCTTTCCCGGCCCGGCGCTGGAGCCAACCGGGCGATTGCCGCGCGCCGGTCATCGTCCTCAAGCAGTGCGAGCAACGCCGGCCAATCGATCTCCGGTTCTTTCGTTGAGCGGCGGAGCGGAAACATGAAGGGGCGATAACTCCAGGTGGCATGCGACGATTCACATGCGTTGCCTGATTTGAGTGATGAGGGGAGCTGGTAATCAAGATGTGAGAACTCCCATCATCCCGATTCTTGCGACCCAGCACAACCAGCCACGCTCAGTTCAAAATTTGCGATCCCGGTGGCAGCGGATCGACACTGATGATGCGATCGCCTTGTGCATCGTATTGGCCGGGAGAGTAGCGTCTTGATTCGTAAGTGCGTGGCTGAAAATCATCACTTTGGATGACGCCGCCATTGGTGTAGCCACCGTCGTAGACGCCGCTACCCAAGTATGGGTCCACGACACCACCATCGTATTGAACACCGCCGTAGGACGAACCGCCACATTGTCCGCCGCAGGGCGATCCGCAATCGCCGGCCATTCCTGCAGAATAGCAGTCATCAACGTAGGCACCGCCCGCATAACCGTCTTGGCAAACGCCTTGGCAGGGCGCCATGGGAGCTACCGCAACCGGAGGTGCGTAGGTTGGAGCCGCGTTGCGTCCAAATAGACGGCAACGAGGGGCATTAAAAAGGGGCGCCGCTGGCGCGACGGGAACGGTGTTCGGTGGCGGGGCAAGTGGGTTGATCGCGGTGCCCACGGCGCCTGCACGGCTGCATAACCCGCAACGTGCGCCACGACCAAAGAAAAAGTTTCGCATTCCACCGCAACCGGTTGCGCTGCCCATGACCATCACGAGCGTTACAAGTGTGAAAGATCGGATAGTCATCAAAGTTTCCTTCAAAAGCAAAGCAAGCGTAAACGTTGGTCTCCGACGGGTGACCACTGAAAAGTAGTGCGCGTTTCGTGTTGTGCAAACGCAACATCGTTTTTTTTCTGCAACAATTGGTTGTTGGGGTGCAACACGCACGCCCCCCGCTCGCGATGCGCCGATAGAGATGCCTGTGTGACAATTTGCATCACGTGTCTGTGCCAGCTTTATGAAACATGTTGTCTTCCTTACCCTTCCCTAACGAACGTCTGATCGTCGCCATGATGCACCTTCTGACCCGAAACGACGAGTCACGGATTTCCTTGATGACTGTATTTTGGCAGCACACTCGGATAGCGAGAGGAACTGTGATCTCTGCAACGTGCCTAATCGTTGCAATCGTTTCGGCGACATCGCTGCGAGCGGAGCCTGCGGGCGTGTCTGATGATTGGATGAGTTCGCCGAGTGGTTTCCTGGCCACGCCGAGTTCGCTGTTTGAACCCGGCGCAGCCACCGTTGCTCACCGCGAGGCGTTGCCACAGTTCGATCAAGACGTCATTGCGTCAGACGATATCACGCATTCGACGAGCGAAATTCCTTCGATGCCGGGAATGCCACAGTCTCTATCTGCTGATTTGCAGTGTGATCGGTTCTGGTTGATCAACACGCGGCATCTGACTTGCAACACCTGCCGCATGAATCTTAATCAACCCAATTTTCACGTCAGTCGATTGAATCGGTGTGGTCAGCGCCTGCCTTCGAGTATGGAGGATTATCTTTCCTCCATGGATTCGACGCGTCCACGGATTATCTATATTCACGGCAATCGCCGCGATGCATCGACCGCAATCTCGCAAGGTTTGTTTGTCTATCATCAAGTGGCAAGAAATCGACCCGTCGATCAACCAATCGACTGGGTGATTTGGAGTTGGCCAAGTGACGCAAGTTCGATTTTCCTTTCTGACGTCCGTGACAAAGCCCAGCGGACCAACTCGCAAGGTCTCTATGTCGCCTGGCTATTGAGAGAACATCTCATGAGGTCGCAACCGTCCGGGTTGATCGGATTCAGCTTTGGCGGACGAATCGTCACGGGATCACTGCACGCGTTGGCGGGCGGTTCCCTCGGTCGCCGCACGATCGGTGAACCTGCGATCACGGGGGCCAATATCGACGTCGGTTTACTCGCTCCGGCAGTTGATTCGAGATGGCTTTGTTCAGGCGCCGAACATGGGTTGGCGACACAGAACATGAATCGGTTGGTGTTGTTTTACAATCACCGCGACATCGCCCTGAAGTATTTCAAGCTGATTTCGAAAAACCCGATGTCGCAGGCACTCGGATACACCGGGCCGCGTTATTTTGCACCTCGTCATGACGGCACGCCTTTGCTCATTCGTGCGCATGATTGCTCGTCAACGGTTGGGAATCATCACAGCGAAAAACGCTATTACGAGCATTCGTGTTGCGCCGGACGTGAGATGGCTTCGTTGGTCAAATCCGTCATGGTGGTTGACTGAACCGATACGGTTTGCGCAATCGGAACGACCACGACGACGCGATGCACATGCAACTCCGTATCATTCGCTTTTTCTGACACATCTGCGCCTTCACCGCCGATGAGAACATGGAGGGCGGAAGGATGCCGCTCTCGTGCCGTGGTAACACGATGGGAGCACCTGCAGGATGCAACGGATGACGATCAAACAGTTTCGAGCCGGTCTGACCTTTTTGATTCTCGCGGTGGGAGCGATCGCCTCCCACGCCGACGCCGGTTCGCCGTGGGTTGGTCCTTGGCCCTGGTCCCGCTACGAGGGCACTCCACGTGTGGATGTGATCGGACCGGTCGGGAATCGATTGCCCGAGTCGTATCGTCGTCAGTACAACCGCCCCACTTACTTGGGCGGCAAGCTAGCGGCGAAAATTGAACCGTCCAGCCAAGAGGCGATGGCGTTTCATCGTGCAGAAGAGCTTGGGCTGTACGACAACAATGGAATCAAAGGCGCGCTCGCCGGAAAACATTGTGCGCCCCAACGTGTTGAACAACACTATTTCTACCCCAAACCTTGGGAAGTTCTAACGGTGGGGCCTCGTCGGGATCGCACCCGTGTCACGGAAGCGGTAGAAGTGGACGAACCTCCGATGCGTTGGCAGGATGGAGACGCGATTGATCAAGCGGCGGAAGCGGAACTCGAAGCCGAACTCGATCTGAACACTGCCGAAGTCCTCGAACTGCCCGGTCCCGTTCTGGTCGCTCCGGTCGAAGAATCGCTTGAGTTGCCCGCGCCGGTCCGTGAAACCGAGTAGAGTAGAAGGCGATCCCCGTTTGTCCTGGCCTGTCCGGCAGGGCTTCGGTTGAGCGACACCCGTATGCGGGTGAGGGCGAACGAAAACCACGGGGTCCAGGTGCATGTCGGCGGTACTTAGCGTAGTTTCGCTTCGGCATGACGCAGACGCCCATTACTCTTGCCTGCCGCAGTGCCCATGCCACCGAGTGATTCGCGAGATCCAGTGAGCGATTTCTCACGCGACGTGACGTCCAACCCTTACGCGAGTCCACCGGTTTCGCGCGAGACGGTTTGGTCGCATCCATCGTCGCAGGCGTCGTCGCCGTTGCCGTCACCAGACGACCTGTTGCTTCCCGGAGGCGACGAACGACTTTGGACGGTGGTGTCGATTAAACATCTGCCGACTCGCGAATTGTGGTCGATGACCCGCAACGTGCTCGAGTTCTCGCTGGCCTTTCTCATCTTCAAAGTGTTTCGTGTTCCCAATCGTCCTTCCTGGGCGGCCGCGTTGCTCGATCTGCGAGAGATCAGTGAGCAAGAGATTCCTGACCAGTTCACCGAGGATTTTCGAAACGCCCGCGAACTCGCGATCACTCTCGGATTTGTGAACCCGTGTTACCTCACGTCGCCGACGGTGGGGCCGCGGTTGGGCATCGAGATGTTAATGACCACGCCGGATGGACGCATTCAATTGACGTTTCATCGTTTACTGTGCCGCGACGGAACGGTGCGTTTGGACGAGACGCGTCAGGGTTTTTATAGTCGCTTGGCTGGTGGCCGCAGTTTGATCACGACGAAGGCGATGCCCGAACCGCGGCCCTGCTCGTGGCAGAATGTGACAAGAATGCGAACGAAGTCATTCGAGAAACTGCTCGAACGTCACCGCCGCCTGCTTGCACAACAAGCGACACGGCCGATCGACCCCAGTCGTCTGTGCGAAGAGTCGCTCGAAGAAGACAAACGCATCTTACGTGACATCATCGAACGTGGACTGCTCCGTGAAGCCACGGGACATGACATTATTGAAATTGAAAAACGTTACGGATGAAACGCCGGACTGCGCGTCATTTCGCTAACCGATCCACAACGCCGCGCGGGCGAGTTGCAGCCATGCTTCGCCGGTGGGGTTGCTCATGTCAAAGCCTTTGGTTGGTATATAGGCTTTGCGAGTATCGACAATGCGAACGGGAACCGAAGCGTTCGCCACCAACTGTTCGATACGTCGTCGGTTGGCATACTGCAATACGATGAAGCGATCATTGTTAGTGATGGACTGGATGCTCCATGCGGCCGCGTCGAGTCGCAGTTCACACAGTTGGATCATTCGTTTTGCCGCGTCTGGGATCGGACCAAAGCGATCTTTGAGTTCCTCTTGGAATTGTCCGATCTCGGCAGCGTGATTGATCCGAGTCATGCGGCGGTAGAGATCGATTTTGTGTCGTAGGTCTGGGACGTAGTCGTCGGGCAGGTAGGCTTCGATCGGCAGATCGATGTCGACATCGGCGGATAGTTTGGGCGGCAGCTTTTTCGCTTGCCGCACGGCTTCTTCGAGCAGTTGGCAATACAGTTCATACCCGACCGCGGCGATGTGGCCGCTCTGTTGGCTGCCGAGCAAGTTCCCGGCGCCACGGATTTCTAAGTCTCGCATCGAGATCGCGAAACCGGCTCCCATCTGCGAGTACTCTTCGATCGCACGCAATCGCTTACTCGCTTCCGGGGTGAGATGCTTGGTCGGTGAGACGAGCAGATAGCAATACGCTTGGTGTTTGTATCGTCCGACACGACCGCGCAGTTGGTGCAAATCGCTCAAGCCGTAGCGATTGCCCTCGTCGATGAACATCGTGTTGGCGTTCGGGATATCCAGACCGCTCTCGATGATTGTCGTGGCGAGCAGCATGTCGAACTTGTGGTCGATGAAGTCGATCATTACCTGTTCGAGTTCGCCTTCGCCCATCTGGCCGTGACCGATGCCGACGCGAACTTCGGGAACGACTTCCTTGATCTTTGCCGCGAGGTCATGCATGTCTCCGATGCGGTTATGGACGAAGTACATTTGGCCGCCCCGGTTAAGTTCACGCACGATTGACGATCGGATCAGCTTGGGATCCCAACGCGTGACCTTGGTCTCGACCGGCATCCGTTCGGCGGGTGGTGTTTCGAGGTTGCTGATGTCGCGGGCGCCAACGAGGGCCATGTGCAGGGTGCGCGGGATCGGCGTTGCCGACAAGGTCAACACGTCCACGTTGGTATGTCGGGTCTTTAAACGTTCTTTAACCGCAACCCCAAACCGTTGTTCCTCATCGATGACGACCAATCCGAGATTGTGGAAGTCAACGTCTTTGCTGGCGACGCGGTGCGTGCCCACGACGATGTCGACTTTACCGCGACGAATGTCCTTCACCGTTTGACGTTGATCGGCGGGAGAGCAAAACCGCGACATCTTGCGGATCTCGACCGGGAACTCCGCCATTCGGTCGCAAAACGAGTGATAGTGTTGCTCGGCGAGGACCGTGGTGGGTACCAACACCGCGACTTGATAACCTGACGAGACGGCTTTGAAAGCGGCCCGCATGGCCACTTCGGTTTTTCCAAAACCGACGTCACCACAGATCAAACGGTCCATCGGTTGGTGTGATTCCATGTCAGCCTTGATGGCTTCGATGGCGGTGAGTTGGTCTGGGGTCTCGAGATAGGGAAAGCTCGCGTCGAATTGACGTTGCCATTCGTTATCAGGATCAAACGCGATCCCGCGACGAGTCGCCCGTTTGGCTTGCAGTTCGAGCAGTTCGTCGGCCATGTCGGTGACCGCCGACTCGGCCGCCTTACGTTGGTTGGTCCACGAGATGCCGCCGATCTTGGCTAGCCGCGGACGAGTTTTGGTGCCGCCGACGTAACGCTGGATCAATTGGATCCGAGTCGCCGGCACATGAATCTTGGTGCCGCCATCGAATTCGATCGTCAGATGCTCTTGGTGCAGCCCGTTTTTTTCGATCGAGTTGAGGCCACGATACAGTCCGATGCCGTGCGACAGGTGGATCACGAGGTCGCCGGGCGTCAGTTGCAAGAAACTGTCGATCGGTTTGCCGCGAACCCGCGAGCTGACCCGTCGCACGGGACTGCGGTGGAACAACTCGGCACCGGTCAGCACTAATACTTCGGCGCCAGACAAACGGAACCCGCCACTCAACGCCGCAACGGTCATGTGCAAACGTCCCGACCTCGCCGCGTCGGTGTCGCTGAGCAATTCGGTCAGACGTTGTCCGTCGGCGGGGGTGTCACCGACGACGATGACTTCATGTCCCGCCGCGACGCTGTCGACACGGGATTTGGTTTCGTCAAGTGAAGCCGCGAAACTGTCGGCGCCTGCGGTGTGCAGGTCCACGTGATCGGAATCGGCTGCATCGGCGATCTGCGTGCCGGTGACGACACGATGTCCGCGAAGTTCCGCGAGCAGTTCCTCCATCGTCACGAATCGATCGGTACGTGCGACGCGGGCTAGCAACGCGGCACTCGTTGCGGCGCACTCGGCCGGATCGACGACCAGAACGACCGTGTCACTGGGGAGGTAGTCGACCACGGTGGCTTCGGCGCCAACGGTGTCGTCCACCGGGGCGAGTTCGGCGTCGAAGTCGTCGGATGTCTTTTTCGATCTGCCTCGTCCGCGGGGTTTTTTCGGTGTCGGTTCGTCGTCGGTCTCGGCGTCGGGATCGAAGTCGTCGTCGACGAGCGTGCCGAGAATCATGTCGCTGGAGACACCGTCGGCACCGATCGCCGCGATTTCAACATGATCGAGCGTTTCGTTGCTGCGTTGGGTGGCGGCGTCAAAGCGGCGGATCGATTCGATCTCGTCGCCGAACCACTCGATCCGGATCGGCGTGGTTTGGTCTGGTGAATGGATGTCGAGTAGCCCCCCGCGGCTGGCGAACTCGCCGGGCACATGGACCGCCGTGGTGGCGGCGAATCCTGCTTCGCTCAACCAACGACGCAGTTCTTCGGGGGCGATTTCATCGCCGACGCTGATTTTCCGAGTTGCACGCGACAATCGATCGACTGAGGGCACACGCTGGATTGCGGCCCCGATATAAGCGGTCACCACGAGCGGTTCGGGGGAGTCGTTGTCACGCCCCCGCAGCGATTGCAGGACTTGCAAACGGGCGGCGTAGTCCGCGTCGCGAATCGACGAACCGGTTCCGTCGCCCGCCGACAATGGTAATGCGACGACATCTTTCACGCCAAAAGCACGGACATCGCCGGCCACGATGTCGGCGTCGACGGCTTGCGGCAGCAGCACGAGGACGTGTGGCGTGTGACGGGTCAGCGTGGCGGCTAGCAGACCACGGATGCCTCCCCATACTCCGGAAAACGCCAGTGGCGTGTCGCGACCGGTCTGCTTGATCGCTTTGCCGACACCGGCGTGCTTGTCGAGCACCTCGGGGACGTCGTGCAGTGATCGCAATTGGAGTTTTCGCTTCGACGGGCCTGTTTTACGGGCTTTCGATTGCGATTTCGACTGAGGTTTCGTGTCTGGTGGCACGTGGGGCAGCCTTCGAATGCGGTCGGCGGTGGCGGTGGGCAAGCTGAAAACGTATCTTGATCGCTCGAACTCGCCTAGTTCAGCTCGTTTACACAACTCGCATTGAAAGAATTCATGAGCATCGGAATCGGTATCGTCGGAGCAGGAATGATCTCCAATTTTCATGCCAAAGCGATCGCGGACACACGTGACGGAAAACTCATCGGCTGCTACGACCGGAGTGTCGAGCGTGCCGAGCAGTTTGCGTCGGCCAACGACTGCAAATCATACGCAACACTCGAAGACATGTTGGCCGATCCTGATGTTCAAGCGGTCGCGATCTGCACGCCCAGCGGTGCCCACCTCGAACCCGCCGTTGCAGCTGCCAATGCCGGTAAGCACGTGATGGTGGAAAAGCCGCTCGAGGTCACCACCGAAAAATGTGACGCGATCATCGCCGCGTGCGATGCGGCAAACGTGAAGTTGGCCGCCACTTTCCAGAGTCGTTTTCACGAGTCATCGCAACTGATGAAGTCCGCCGTCGACGCGGGGCGGTTCGGCAAGATCACGATGGGCGACGCCTATGTGAAGTGGTACCGCAGCCAAGAGTACTACGACAGCGGCGCGTGGCGGGGAACCTGGGCCCTCGATGGCGGCGGTGCGTTGATGAACCAAGCGATCCACAGCGTCGATTTGTTGTTGTGGTTGATGGGACCGGCTAAACGAGTTCACGCCATGATGGACACGCTCACTCACGAGCGGATTGAAGTCGAAGACATCGTGATCGCCAACATCCAATTCGAAAACGGTGCGTTGGGTGTCGTCGAAGCCACCACGACGGCTTTCCCGGGGGCTCTCAAGCGAGTCGAAATCGCAGGTAGCGAAGGCAGTGCGGTGCTCGAGGAAGAAGACCTGACGCAGTGGACGTTTGCCAAAGAAAGCGACGAGGACGCATCGATCCGCGACCGCATGGCCGGCAAAACCGAGACCGGTGGCGGAGCTTCGGATCCCGCCGCCATTGGACATCACGGGCACACTGAAGTCTTCAACGATTTCCTCGAGGCGATTCAAAGCGACCGCGAGCCACTTGTCAACGGCGTTGAAGGACGTCGCAGTATCGAGTTGATCTGCGCGATCTACGAAAGTGCCCGGACCGGCAAAACGATCGAGTTGTAGTCCCGGTCGATTTTTTACTCTCTCAGCGTTCCTGCGATTTCGTTTTCTATGTCATCCATTCCGGTCTCCGATACCTCGACCTCGCGTCATGCACCTATCGGACTGTGGGGACGGATCCGGATTTGGAAGATGATCTTTTCGACCGCTTTCTCCGAGCGGTTGGTTTATCGCGGTGATTTCGCGCTGGGAACGTTGATGCGGTTCCTGCCAATCATCACACAGATCTTTTTATGGTGGGCGATCTTCGATTCGATAGCTCATTCGGGAGTAGTCTCGGCGGGCGATGCAACGGGCAACCCGGACGAGCCGGTCACGATCGGTGGCTACGGGTTTCGCGAGATGGTGGCGTATTACCTGCTCACGATGATCGCCCGGGCGTTCTCGAGCATGCCGGGACTCGCCTCCGGGATTGCGTTGCAAATTCGCGAAGGCGAAATCAAGCGATACATGATTCAACCGGTCGATCTGATCGGTTTCTTGCTGCTGAATCGTATCGCGCACAAGTGTGCTTACTACGCGGTCGCGATCGCTCCGTTTGCACTCGTGTTCTACTTGTGTCGTGACTACTTCGTCGACGGGTTTCCGCCTCCGCATCTGTTCATCGCTTTCGTCGCCTCATTGGTGATGGGGTTTTTGATCGGATTCTTTTTGGAAGCCGCGATCGGGATGATCGGTTTTTGGTTTCTCGAAGTCTCATCTCTACTGTTCCTGTACATGTTGTTCAGCTTCTTTCTGTCCGGACACATGTTCCCGCTCACGTTGTTGCCCGATTGGATCGAACCGTTTGTGAATTTCTTGCCTTTGAAATACCTCGCGTATTTCCCCGCCGCGGTTTTCCTCGGCAAAATTCCCGAAGATGAGTTGTGGATGGAAATGGGGATTCAAGCCGCGTGGTTGGTTTTCTTTATCGTGCTTTGCCGGTTCGCCTATTCGCGCGGCGTGGCTCGTTACAGCGGTTATGGAGGCTGAACGGATGTTGGCTGAATTGAATCGCTATCGACGCGTCTTCTTGACGTTTGCACAGAACAGTTTGGTGCGGGACATGACGTTTCGCACCAATTTCGTAATCGAATGTTTGAGCAGTTTGGGATGGACGTTGATGAACGTCGGTTTTTACCTGATCATTTTCGAACACACCAAATCGATTGGTGCCGACAGCGGTTGGGATCGTGAAAAGTTCTTTCTGTTTCTTGCCACGACCTGGTTTATCAATTCACTTGTGCAAGCATTCTTCATGCCCAACGCGGAAGAGTTCAGTGAATTGATTCGCACCGGTGGTTTAGATTTCGCACTTTTGAAACCGATCGATACTCAGTTTCTGATCTCGTTTCGCCGGGTCAGTTGGAGTTCGCTGGCGAACTTCGGGGCGGGGATCGTGATCGCGGCGGTCTCGCTATGGCAGCTCGCCACGCGGGAGGTGGATCCGTATGTGCCGTCAGCGCTTTCGTGCGTCCTGTATGTGTTGTTCTGCGGTTGCGGCGTCGCGATCATGTACAGCCTGATGATTTGTTTGTCGGCGACGAGTATTTGGCTCGGACGCAACCAGACGCTGTACAACTTTTGGTTCTATATCACGAACTTCAGCCGCTATCCGATGGAGATCTACAACCGCGGGTGGGGCCAGCCGTTGTATGGCTTGTTCACGTTTGTGATTCCGGTGTTGGTGGTGGTGAACGTGCCCGCGAGGATCTTGGCCCGTCCGGTGGAACCGAGCGGCGATGGCGAATGGTGGTTGATCGGATGGGCGTTGATCGCAACGGTGATGAGTGTTCTGGCGAGTCGCTGGGTTTTCCGAACCGCGTTGGGCAGTTATCGCAGCGCGAGCTCATAAAGATCCGCGTATTGGCGTCGGCGAAAGGCGGTTGCCCGAGCGGTTGGTGAGGCTTTCGGTTCGCCCCGCACCCCGTCCAATGGTCGTCTGCGGGGCATCTGTGTTAGACTTCGACATATCACGTCATTTTGTTCCTCTGTCCGCGATCGGAATTATGAATCGTCCTTTCTCGCTCATCGTTACTCTGATGCTCGTTCTATCAGTGGGGTGTTCCCCGTCGCAGCGTGGTGGCCGGCCTGGTCCCGAAGACGCTGACGCGCCAAAAGAATTCACGACCACCGAGTCGGGATTGAAATACCGAATTTTGCGTCGTGGCAGTGGCGACCAGCCAAGACCGCAGAGTTTCGTGACGGTGGACTATGCCGGATGGCTCGATAGCGGAGAGGAATTCGACAGTTCCTATAGCCGACGCGAACCGACGAAATTCAATCTCAGCAGTGTCATTCCGGGATGGACCGAAGGGCTGCAATTGGTCAGCGAAGGCGGCATGATCGAACTCGAAATACCGTCGGAACTCGGCTACGGACCCATGGGAATGCCGGGCTCGATCCCACCGAATGCAACGCTGCACTTCAAAGTCGAACTTCACGATGTTCGAGGCGGCTGATCCGGACGTAGTCTTGTGCTCAGCGCGCGTTCGCTTGTTCGAGGCGTGATTGCCAAAAGCTCCGCGTTGCTCGAATGAAGGGGGCGTAGGCGGCGAGGTCCACATTTGGTTGTGAAGTGAGGTGGGACTCGAAGTCGGCCAACCACTTTTGGAATAACTCAACGCTGGCTCGTGAAATTCGGGGTTGGTCGTCGACGTCGAAGTACCACGGGGCGGTCGTGGCGGCGCGGAAGTGACCCTCGTAAAGAGTGACGACTCGGATCAACGCCCAGCCTGATTCTTTGATGTTGAGCGGCGGGATCTTGCCCCCGGCTTTGGCGTATTCGTCAAGCTTCGCCGAGTAATGGATTTTGCCGTTGAGGATTACTTCGAGGTAATCGACCGGGTCGCGGACGGTCAGTGTGAGCTCCGGTGTCAATGACAGTGGGATACCGGACGAAGTTTCGAAAACATGCCCCGCCAATTTGCCCCCGATAGTCGCTTGCAATAACGGTCCGTTGGTTGCAAAACTGCATCCGGACCAAGCCCGTGACCACCACTCTTCTTCTGTCGTCACCGGCGTTGGGGATTGACGTGGGTCGTCGTAGGACGCGTTTGCTTCGGGAGGCCCGCCGACGTAAAGACGGTTGTATCCGACCGGATGAAGCGTTCCTTCATCACCGGTGCCGGCAAGTGGAGCGAGTCGGAATCCCGCATTGAGGGTTTCCCAATAGATCTGTTCGGCTTCGCGTCCGAGCGTTGTCGGCGTGCGACCCGATGCGGTCGAGAACGGGCGGCCCGTCTTGGTTTGCAGCGTCGCTTTGTCGAGTCGCAACCAATCACCCAAAATGAAATACCCGTCGACTTGACCACTGGCGAGTGACACCGGCAGCGACCAGGCAAACGGATCCTCGATCGCCATTTTCGCGGGCAGTGTTCCTGGGGGCGACGTTTTTGGGGCTGACGAAGTTTTCTGAGGGGACGTGACCGCGGAAGGATCGTCATCGTCGTTTAGTGCAGCGACTTGTTTGTTTTCCCGACGTGTGTGGGCTAGTCTCGCGATTCGCCGGAAGGCATCGAGTTGAGGGTCCGTGTTTGGTTGCGTTTCAGAGTCTCCAGCGGAATCAAACGACCCGTTTGAGTGATAGAACGCTAAGCCCGCGATCGATTCGGCGCCGCGGCCGATGAACATCGGATCGCTGAGATCGGGTTGCTCTTTCCGCTGCCTGCGGACACGTAACTGCTCGGTGGTTTCGGTTGGCACGGATGCCGCGTCATTGCCGACCATTGCCAAGTGAAGATCTTCGGCGGACATTCGAATCGGCAAATTTTCGAGCGAGGGTGGTACGAAGCAGTCGCCACTTGTCCAGCCTTGTTGCCGCATTGAGAGGATGCGGGGAAGGATTAGCGTGCTTTCGTCTTCGCTCGTTTTCTCGATCGTGAAATTGCCGTTGATCACCCGGTATTCTGGGCCGCGAAAAATTCGAAACTCGTAAGGGCCTTCATGCAGATTCACCTCCGCGCGGCCGTCGATGACGAAGCCGAATCCGGTGTCGACGGCGGTGCGGCCGGGCAACGGTCTAGCGGTGCGGATTGAGGTTCGGCGGGTGGTCGCCCTCCCGTCTCCGCGAACCATTTGTGGTCGAGTTAGCTCGATGCGTGCGATTGTGGGCATTCCGCTGGCTTCATCGATCGCCGAGAAGGTCAACGTCCCTTCTGCGGCATCGGCGACAGAAAAAAATACAAGCAGAAATACGAATGCATCAATGCACCAGGGACGTCGTCGGCATTTCAGTCCGGCAGTCCACTCGGTAATTGGTTTGGCGTTTGCTACAGTGTCCTCGCTGCCGCTAGGACTGCCGTTTTGACGCTCACGCAGAACCTCGCGGCATTGAACTGTTTTTTCGCACCTGCGACGTTTCCTACCTTGTTGATGATTCACTGTGGCCGAAGACCTTTATCAAACGCTTGGAGTTTCTCGCGACGCGGACAAATCCGATCTGCAAAAAGCCTATCGCAAACTGGCACGCAAATACCACCCGGACATGAATCCGGATGACAAAGCGGCTCAAGAAAAATTTAAGCGTGTCCAGGAAGCGTACGAGGTTTTGGGGGACGAGCAAAAACGGGCAGCTTACGATCGCTATGGCCCCGATTTTGAAAAGATCCGTGGCGGGTACCAGCCCGGTGCCGGCAGCGCAGGCGGCGGTCCCACGTTCGACGGACTCGATATGGAGCAGATCTTTCGCGCAGCCGGACGAGGTGGCGGGGGAGGCGGTGGATTCGAAAATGGATTCAACGACTTCTTCGAGCAGATCCTCGGCGGTGGTGCTGGATTCGGAGGCGGCGGTGGTGGTCGCGGCGGGCGATCGGCTCAGCCTGCACCTCCCCAACGCGGAGCAAACATTCGCTATGAATTGTCAATCCCGTTTGAGAAAGCGGTGTTGGGCGGGAAGGCTGAGTTCTACCCGACCGGTACCGGGAAGAACGAAAAGCTCTCTGTCACGATCCCCGCGGGAGTCGATGACGGAGCCAAGATCCGTTTGCGCGAACAGGGCCAAGTCGTTCCCGGTGGCTCGCCTGGCGACTTGATCCTGACAATCAAAATCGACCAGCACCCATTCTTCGAACGCAAAGGCAAAAACCTCGAGCTGGAATTGCCGATTACCATCGGTGAAGCAGTGATGGGGGCCAAAGTCGACGTGCCAACGCCCAAGGGCACGGTCACGCTGTCGGTTCCACCACGGAGTCAAAGTGGCAAACGCCTGCGGGTCAAAGGACACGGTGTCCAGTCCGCCAGCGGAACTCCTGGCGATTTGATCGTGGAGTTGATGATCCAACTGCCGAGTGAAATTTCAGATTCGGCGATCGAATTGATCAAACAACTCGAGAGCGAGACGGCGTTTAAACCGCGTGAGAATTTGAAGTTCTAACCTAGCGGAGAGCACCTCCTGATTAAAGCAATTTCAAATGGGACACGTGGTGCGAACCAGTAGTGGTGGCTTCCAGCCGCCATCGGTCTTCCAGTGGCATCTGCAAGACACCACTACGTGAAGAACGGAAATGCTCAGGCCGGTAAAACGTCTGGGGGCGTCGACTTAATTAGTACGGGATATCAAAAGTAACGGAACGGCGCGAGCCGTCCGGTGACTCGGGACCGGACGGCTCGCGGGCTGTTGTTTTTGTGAGCCGACGGCGCTAGCCGCGGGCCTAACGGCTAGTACGTGCCCGTTGGAGGCCCGCAGCTAGCGCTTAGGTTTAGTCGCATTTT
>NZ_JAMQBK010000077.1 GCF_023701485.1 Aporhodopirellula aestuarii | reverse complement strand
CTCGTAACCTCGTCCACTACGATTAGCCGTACCTCCTGATTTTGTCGCACCCCTAGGAGAACGTGAGTGAATAGCCGATTGCTGTTGGAGTTGCTGGCCCTTCCGCTCACATGCGCTCGTTCTGATTTAAACCGAGTGGCTGAACAGTCCGCTGTGCTTCAATGGTTTGTTCGCCCGGAGGGTTGGGACGAGCTTCGTGAAAACTCAAATTTGAGCAAGGCGTGGTCTGCGCTTCCGCAAATGCCGGTGCAGCCAGGCGTTTGTGGAGTCGGCGTGTTTTTGCATCGGACCGCGAAGTTTCCGTTTGCTGACGATGCCGCAATATTACCGGTGAAGTGGTGTCTCGACCCACAGGAGAAGAATCGACTGCCGCAATCGCTCGTTCGATGTGGGCAACTCGTTTTGGGCGAAATGCGAACGGCTTCGAGTGCTTCTGATCTGAAAGAGATGCTGGATCAGCCATGGTGTATCGACTGGGCCCACCCTGAATGGGAAGGGGTTGAGTTTCATGACCTGCCATTAACTGCGGACTCCGCCTTTGCGCCGTTGACCGTTGCACTTCGATCGGCGCTCTGCGCGATCCCTTTGGCGTCCGACTTTTTTGCCACGGGCGAGTATCACGGTGGATCTTGGAGGGTCAATAACGACACTTTGGGGAAGAAGATTACAACCGCATTCCGGCTGGGGTTCCGGCGTTTTGCGGTTCCCAAATCGAGCGAGCCGGTGCTGACGAGAACGTTGACCGGGTTGCCTCAGACGTCCGCTGGCGGCTCCATTCAACAGTGCTCTCTGCTTGATCATTCAGACCCGTATCAAGGTACGGAAGCGGCATGCGAAATTGCCGGGCATCAACCTGATCCGCGATCGCCCCTCGCCCGACGCGAAGCTTGGTACGACTCTATCCACTCCAATCAAAAGGCACGGGAGTTTTACGAGACCCATCTACTTGATTCGGCAGTCGAGTCGGCCTGCACTGTTCTGGCGAACAACGGGCAGTCTGCTTGGAGGCCAACTGAAATGGTGTCGATCGTTAGCAACTCCGATGAATTGGCTATTCTTGCAGCCAAGGTGTTTCGTCCACATACCTGCCATCTGATTTTCACCGGTGGGGAAACGGGTAGTATGCGATCACGCTATGAAAGGGTTGCACTGCACCTTGCCAAATTGGGGTTCAGGCCGGTGCCACATGCCGTCCGAGACTCTGCTGCTTCGCTACAGGATATTAGCCGCGTGGTCGCCGGAATCACTCGGGGCCAGGGTGATATTTTGATCGATGTCACTCCCGGTCGCCGTGCGATGCAGATGGCGATGCTGCAATCGGCGCGTCAATCTGATCGAGTACTCTGTTGGTGGCAGGATACCTCCGTTCGGACCCGCCGCGCTATCCCGGTTACCAACCTTACCCCACTGCTGTGGAAAGTCACCGTCGATAACGGGCTCTTGCCGCTGTGCCCTTCCGAACAGCTCAGTTAGTCATTCCATCGCAGCCAATAGATCACTCGCACGGGTGCCGTCGGCTCGATCATCTTGAGTTCTGCGAGAAAATCTGCAATCCATTCTTGCTGCCATTTTTTTCGGCAGCCATCGACTCGCGTCCAATCGTGTAACAGCAGTTCCTCTCGATCAAACCAACCAAAACCACGCACCATCGGTAGAGCCTCCTCCAAGGAGTAGAACGCTTCACCTTCGATCAAACGGCGACTTTCGCTCGAAATGTCATCCGGAAGTCCCGGTGGCTTCATGTCACGATATCGGAAACAAAATTGGCCTTCAATTTCTTTGACAACGTGGAACCACAGCGTATCCACTGACTGATTGCGTTCCTCGTGTTTGTAAAGGTCCAGGCTGGCAGCCTCGCCCGGATCAAATCGTTCCCACACGCCACCGATTTTGCGTTCCCAACTGTACTGGAGTTCAAAGTAGGCAGCCATTGAAGTCGATTGGGGTTGAGTCTGTATGCAACTTGACGGTCAGTTTCTGGCATTTGAGAGCCAGCAAACGAGGCAATACGAATGATATTCGTGTCGAGTATATACCGATCTTTCCATCGAAACTCGCCGTCTTATTTTAGCTGAAGCGGTCGGAGTATCTGCAAAAGATTATTCAGTTGGCCTGATTTGTTCTTGTCATCGATGTGTTCGCCGAGTCGCACCCTGTTCGAGATCTTTACGAAATCGAGACGCATGCGAGTTTCAAGCGAGTATCTCGCGTCTCTTGCAGTCGGCACACATCAATAGCAATGAACGCAAGAGACTACGCTCCTGCTATCGATCTGCCTGTTCTTATCCTGTCACACGAGAACAGCACTCTTCGTTTTTCCCGACACGCGGACCGTTGATGTCAAATTTCTCGCTGGAAACGTTGCTTAGCGCTGAAGGGTTGCTCTCGATCGCAGGCGGCGCGAATAGGGGTGCCGTCGTGAATCGCTCTTTGACAATGTCATCGAGGTAGAATGGATGGTGTTGCGAGTGGTTTCAACACGGAAAACCGCCGGTGTAGCGAGGGGGAACATATGAATGCAAAGAAGAAATTGATCAATAGCGTTATCTTGGATCGCGAAGCGCATTTGGATGTCTTCGAGATTTCGTCTGAGCCTCGCTTCGTAATCGTGATGTTCGGTGGTTCCGGAATCGACCAAGCGGAATACGCTCGACGCTCAAAGAGTGTTGTGACGTGCTTCGATAGCATTTTTGCGGCTTCGCCGATCCGATCCATCCCGACAACGCTCATCTACATCACTGCTCCTTACGACGTCCCGTTTGCTCGCTTTGGTGAATTCCCAGAGGCGTTGCAAGCATGGACGGCGCATGTGTGGACTGAATTGTTGTCGCATTGGCATAACGCGCCCATCTTCCTCAGTTCTTTCTCAGGTGGCGCACCGTTGGCGTTTAACGGAGTCCACGATCGCCAGGGTTGCTTCGGGGGTGCGGCGATCGCTTGGGATGGCTTGGCCGGCACATTCCGTTGTCCCGATCATTGGCAATCAAAGCTACAACTTTATGCCGGGCGAGAGGATCGAGTTTGCGGGCATCGAGAGAATCAATTGGTTGCTCAGCGTTTGATCGATAGGGGAGAAGCCGAACTGTCTTGGTATGCCAAGACAGGCCACTCGATTGTCCAATACGTCCGTAACGGATGCATCAACGATCTCATTCTTCACGCTGCGCGGATTCGATGATTGCCCATTGTTTTGTGCAAAACAACGGACGCTCGAGACCGCCTCATCAGCCTGTTAATCGTTGTCATGCTCTCACGCACGAGGGTCGTGTTGGCGTCGTTCGTCGATTGATCTACGCCTCCAAGGTTGGGCGATGAACCTGGGGTGACTGCGGCAAACGGGGAGGACATCCGTTTGCACAAGACGTATGATTACAGAGACCACGCCCGTAGGCATCTGATGATGTTTGAACTGTAGTAATCTGAATGACCATGGAAAAAATGTTGTAGGCGGTCAAGTTTGCCGCTGAAAAGCACTCCCGACAACGCCGAAAGAACGCGGAGGCAACGCCCTATATCAATCACCCGATTGAAGTCGCGGAGCATCTAGCAAGGGTTGGCCAAATTACTGACGAAGAAGTCTTGGTTGCTGCACTTCTGCATGACACCGTTGAAGACACGGAAACAACGTTGGAGGAGATTGCAACCGGTTTTGGTTCACGTGTTGCAGCGATCGTGGAAGAATGCACCGACGACGCAAGTCTTGAAAAGTCGGAACGCAAACGTCTGCAGATTGTCAACGCTCCCCACAAGTCACCTGAGGCCAAATGCGTCAAGCTTGCCGACAAAACGCGCAATCTGGCATCGATCCTGACGGACCCGCCGACGGACTGGAGTCTCGGGAGACAGCGTGAGTATTTTGATTGGGCCGAAAAAGTTGTTTAGGGGCTGTTGGGTGTGAACGACCGATTGGATGGCTGTGTGCTTGAGATGCTCACCGAAGGTAAGAGACGATTGCAGGCATCCGGATCCGAGCAGGGTTAGCCTGGTGTTTCACCACGATGGGAGGCCGTATCGAGTCAATGCTGGCCCCGCCGGAACTTCGGTCGCCAATCACCAGGGAGGGCGAAATGCAGAGTGTTTTAACTCTTGGACAGCATTGACGCGAATACGGCAAGGCTAGCGACCTTGCTACCGGCCTATAAGAATCGTCCGGGATAGGACTGGGCTCCAGCGTACACCACTGGGTGTCAATAACTTATTACTGGTCGATGTCACTGTGACGGAAGGATCGGAGTGTAGGGAGGTTTACGAGGAAACCTCGGGTTTCAATGGCCTGTTATTGGCCGATGTCACTGTGACCGTCATGCTGGAAATCCAGTCGCGTGTCCGTCCGATCATGTTTCAATGACCTGTTATTGGCCGATGTCACTGTCACCTCACCAAATCCACATCACCCTTGACCCAAATTCGTTTCAATGGCCTGTTATTGGCCGATGTCACTGTCACCCGAATGGACAGAGATCGACGAAGAGAAAGCATTTAGCGTTTCAATGGCCTGTTATTGGCCGATGTCACTGTCACAAACTGAGGAGCTAGAGGAGCCAAAGTCCGTCAAAAAAGTTTCAATGGCCTGTTATTGGCCGATGTCACTGTCACTTGGATTCGACGCCAAACGGATTTCAGAACTGGAAGTTTCAATGGCCTGTTATTGGCCGATGTCACTGTCACCCAAGACCCTCGACCTGCAGATACCGAGCGTTATCAGTTTCAATGGCCTGTTATTGGCCGATGTCACTGTCACACGGCGAAACGATCCTCGTTCAGCAACTGCTCGGTTTCAATGGCCTGTTATTGGCCGATGTCACTGTCACCAGGAGTCGCGGCTCAATTGCTCGAGCGTTACGCTAAGCGTTTCAATGGCCTGTTATTGGCCGATGTCACTGTCACTTACCGACCATGCGCGTTTCATGTTCTACGCCGCAGCGGTTGTTTCAATGGCCTGTTATTGGCCGATGTCACTGTCACGGGGAGTGTAATGCTAACGTCAAATTTATTGATTGGCGTTTCAATGGCCTGTTATTGGCCGATGTCACTGTCACTTCCCCTTTGAAACGCTTCCGCTCATTCGAAAATCTTGGTTTCAATGGCCTGTTATTGGCCGATGTCACTGTCACTCACCCTCGCAGAAGTGTTGGTCACCTAATGACTTACGACGATTTTTGCAGAGCTTCCGAAAATTGTCAAACAAAAGCTTTGTCGCGGACGCCGATTGAATGCCTTTTTGTAGACGTAAAGTTCGCATAGCCAACAACTTACGAAAGTTGCAGAGATGAACGGGTTTTTCCACCCGGATGGGCGGGGTCTGCAGGTCCATGGTTTGTCTGAATTCCGCCCCACGATCACGGTATTTTGTTGAGATCATTCACAAAAAATCCTGGTCTCAGGCGGCGCGCCCGTTCTTGCCCGGCATGTTTCCTATGCCTCCCGCGATCGGGAGTCTGTCACCAGTAGGCCGCTTGTATCGTCAATGTAGTGAAACCAATAAGACCAACCTCACTGCATGTCGGAGCGTGAACATGACTGGACGTATCGCTATTTCTCTGGGACCTGCGGCGATCATCGCAACAGGAATTCCTCCCTTCGGGATGATTGCTGCGGCAGCGATCTTATCGTATACGGTGGGGACAGCGATTTCGGTAGCGATCGCTTCGCAAAATTTAAGGGAAGACGAAACGGAGCCATCTAGAATCCCGGAGAAGGAATCTTTGTCGCCCTGACAGCGATCGGTGGCCCAGATTAATCATCTAGGCCGGTAACAAGCTCTTTAGCCTTGCCGTATTCGTATCAATGTTGTCCCAGAGTGTGAAACACTCTGCCTGTCACCAAGCTCGTGATTTGCGACCGAAGTTCCGCCGGAGTCAGCATTTACTTGATACGTCTTGCCATTTTGATGAATCATCCGGGCTAGTGGTGCGACATGATCAGGAAGACGATTGATTGTAGTGGACGAGGTTACGAGNNNNCTCGTAACCTCGTCCACTACTTTAAAACTAGATACTGACGCACCATTAGCCAGTGGTAGCTAGTTCTGATTCATTTCGAGTTGCGTGATTGTCCACAAGCCTGCACCACAATTGCGACTGTCGCCAACGCCCAACACCCCTGCCCAAATTAGCCAAGGGATCGCGATCACTGGGACGTCGTGCAGGGTCGCCTCGCCGATCCACCCGGCTAATTCCCACCTCGCTTTTTTTCTCGCGCTGCCTCGAGTTTGTCGCGTTGCTCGCAATCCGGAAACGTCGATTTCGCTCCGCTCGGCAAGTGTCAAGCATTCGTCGAGGAACATCGCAGTGTCATTCCATTTGACGTCAGGATCGATCTCGTCGAAGACCCGACGGACGATTCGCAACGATTCGCGGATAAGCCGAGGTACGGTCACGATCGATGCCGCGTCACTCCCGTACCGTCGACGATGCGAAAAATCACGTGAAGATGATCGGCTGGTCTCGCGTCGCGGCTGTCCAGAACGGGATTTGAGGCACAGCGGACTGTGAAGCCGTAACCGAAGAGACACCCGCTCGTCCCTTTGCGACGGTGACACCTCGAATCCATCAGGGATAATGTTCATCGAATCGCGACGTATGCTATTGCGGTCCACTCCGAAGCGAATGTGATCAGCACCCAACGTCGCGGTTTGCGAAACATCGCGCAGTGTCTCGAAGACGGTCATCTTCAAATCGATTGCCGCGCGACCAACAAACAGAAAGCGTACGGGCAATCGATTTCCAGGTTGCACGCGACCCCCAGGCGAATCAAGCCTTCCGGTGCCAAAAGTCAGGCCGCGAACGCCATCGCGGCATCCCATCCGCACGTGTCCGTCAATCATGAGTCGATCCGGTTCGAGCACTCGCCCGTATCGACACGTGGCATTGAATTGGCAACCGCGGCAGTAATCAGGCATGTCCTGCTCAAGCACGCACAGGCGATTGCGCAGCGGACGCAACATGGTTCCACGAACAATCGGACCGGGCCAAGCGGGCATGCGACCTTCATCCAGGAACACGAGCTCGGACTCGATCACCTCGATTGGGATACCCATTGTCGGCGTAGATGTCTGAGGAATTTTTGTCTGAAGCAAGTTTTCTCTCCGTCGCAAGTTGCTGTCTTCGGTGTGGGGCGCCGTTAGCCAGGGATGATTCTCTCGGGACGTCCCTGCTCGTTGGCTCGCCAAAGCGTCGGTTTCAGGCTGAATGGCTCGGCACGCCGCGAATGACCTCTCGTTTCACTTTGCCAATTCAAAATGCGGTCACCCGGGCGAGCTGCCAATACCATCGCGAGTGACCAATTTCGATAGCCTGGCAACGCCTCGAGAATCACCGGCTGCTGTCGGTCCAGGTTAGCCACCACTTCCTCGATCGATCCGATCGGATCGTCTGTAGGAACGTCATGGAACCGGACTTCGACCCGTTGGCAGATTGATTCCACACGTCTTCGAAATTCATCCCGTTTGCCAGGTGGTACATCCTGACCAATCAAGACGTGCAGATGCAGCGGACGATGTACCGCAACAAACAGCGGCAGCAATCCGATCGCGTGGCTGTAGACACCGCAGATCGATCCCGCCTGGGCGTTGTCACCAAACTTCCCAATGCACTGACGTAGGTGATCAGCCACATCCTGCAAGAGGCAATCGGCATAGAATGCTTCGGCCGCATGTGCCGAAGTCAGCGAATGGTACCACGCGACACGATCCTCTCTGCGGGAAGCACGGTTCGGTGGTGCGCCGGTAAGGACTTTCAGGGAATCAAGTGGCGGCCATACCCCGGCTGATTGAGTAATTGGCTCGATGGGAAGCCGAAGCAGAGAATCGGATGGAATGGTTTGATCTTTGGACCCTGCTGTTCGATCGAAGACGGCAATGCCATTTTCGGGTAACGCAAATCGTTGAAACCCAATGTCTAACGCATAACGGCATTTCCTTTCGATGCCTTCGGCTGTCCAGGTCTGGGTCGAATGACCATCGACTGAACGATCGCTTAGAGAACCGCTCGCGATAAAAACGTTCTCCATCGGTACCCGCTCGATCGCGGAAGCCAGGCCGATCATCAACGCAGCGGCGGCGGACTCTGCTGAGATGTCAACGTCGCGAAAGTCGACATCTTCCCACCCCTCAGGTGACCACTGCAGGTGAAAGGCATCGAGATCCTGACCGTTCAGACGAGATGACGTTTCGGGATCCTCCTCGAAGCGATCGCGAATGCGTTCTGCGATCTGAACGATAGGAGCAGGCACTCCGGCGTGGTGGTGAGGGCTCGTCGTCCAACGCAGTGGCAACACGGCGGCATCGGAGGCTGATTCCAACTGACGCATCTGATTCATCACGACGGGAACGCTCGCCAGTCCCGTGGCCACTCTTAGCATGGCGGCCGGACGTTTCCACTTGACGTCTTCTACGAAGTCAGAGTCCGACCAGATGCTTGGATCAGCGAGCCAAGGCAGAACGTGACGCAGGCGTTCAAACCGTCGACGTTCTCGACGTCCGAGTGATCGCCAATCTTGCTGCAACGATTGTCGAACCGTATTCCATGAGATGCTGCTCGAGGAGTTGGTCATGCGATTCAGCGCTGTCGTCTGACGAAAAAGCGTCGATTCGAAGCGGATAGCAACATCCGGATATCAGAAAACGAAAGCGTCACCGAGCCAATTAGCGTTGCGCTGGTGGTGGGCTGCGCGGGTATCTTGCGGCGGACCAAAACGCTGTGACCAAACGTCCCCCAACGCAAGTGATACTCCCGCTCGAGGAGTCCTGTTTCTGAGACATTGTCTGGTTGTACGGGCACCGTGGCATCGAGTGCTAGCCGAACCGGATCGGTGTCGGCGATCTGGTCGATGTGCGATCCCTGAACCGACTTTGACAGCTCGACCGTAATAACCAGGTTGGCATCATCGAGTGTGACCGCGAACTCATGGGCGATCTCAAACTCGATTTCTGAGTCATCCGCGGCGAGTGCAAACTGATTTGAGTCCGATACCTCATTCTGTTCGTCCGTCGATGCCAAGCGAAGATACGGTTCGTCATCTGTTGGGGTCTCATGCGCGACGGCTTCAGTCTGGCTATTCGACATCGCCAAGACTTCTTGCATGTTCTGCAGACGTTCCCACGTCGCTTCCAACGTTCCATCGAGATAACTTGGCCGGTCCCACCACACAGTCAGATCAAGGTCACTCATCAGGTTGTCGAGCCAGTAGGTCCTTGCAACCGGAGCAAATACGTCAATCAACAGATCGATCGTTTCGTCGAACGTTTCGACGCGGTCACGCAAAACCTCAAGGCGTTGCCGAGTGACGGGCTCGACTTCATCGTCTTCGCCGAGCGACTCGGGTGCCTCGCCCTCCAAATCATCGAGCATGCGGTCGGCAGCGACGCTCGCAGCCTGCCAATCGACACGATGTTCCAAAGTGGTGACGAGTAGATGATCCTCTTCAAATTCAGACGTCGTGGTAGCGATTGCAGATTCAATCTCTTTTAAACTCTGTTGCGCGGATTCGACCGATTCGATCGCTTCTCGAAGAGCCAAATCCAACATAGACGGCTCTAGAACAGCGTCCACAATGGGCAACTCCGACGGAACACCAAAGAGCGGGAACTGACCCATCGCGGCGAGCAGTTCGAAAGCTCCGGTAATCCCCTCTACCGTTTTTCCATCCTGCCATGCAATGAGCGGCGGATAAGTGGCCGCCGACATAACACGGTCACTCAGTCCCCGGCGTTCATCGATTGGGTGGGGGAGGTCCATAGGACGTTGCTACGTAGATTTCAAGTTCAGACTTCATGAAAGCGAGCGGGGATCGCCATTGAGACCACTCCGTTTTGAAGTGTGCGCTCGCTAAGCCAAGTTGTTGGATTAAGTATTCAAGAATCAAGATCACTCGAGAAACCGGATGGAACCGTGGCTTGCGCCTTGTTGATTTCGTCCGTTTGGCCAAATGTCATGGTGATCGGCAAGACGCAAGGCCCCGGTTAGTGGGGTCGGTTCCGGCGCCTATCGGATCGCAGATGGACAACAAATCTCTGGAGGCACATGCACATTACCGCGTGGGCGAATCTAAGTTTCTTGGCCGCTTTAGGTTGCGTGTCCGAACCATACGAACTGCCTCGACCGCCGGACTTGCTTTTTTATCAAATCCTCGTTGTTCGGCCTCAGGCCACCTGGGAAACGAAAGTTGTGACCGCTGTGTGACACCAAGCCGACGAATCCCGAAATGCTCTGCAATGTGCAACGAAACACGATCGACACGTCGGTCTTCTTTGTGTTTGCTGCATTGAGAATACCGCTGAAGCGAATTGGATTTGTCAGGCACGCGATAGCTCGCCGAACCAAAACGACAATAGATGTTCAGCAGTTTGCGACAAGATTGAGTCCAATTCGAAATTCGAGTCGGAAAGTAAGCGGATCGTATTCGTTCAGGTGATTCACGGACCGTCACAATCATCAATCCACTGGGGCCGATATACAAACGATCGGTGGAGGTGTCTGGTCGTCCGCCAACATAGCGGTGTGCTCGCAACTCGATATACAAAGGCCACTGAAGTGCCGCAGTCGCTTCGCCTGCCACGATCGTCTCGACCTCCTTTCGAAACACACTCTTTGTTTTCTCGTTACCCGCTTCTGCGGTGCGGGCCCGTTTGGGTAACTTTTGATCAAATCGATGCCAAGGTTCGCTATTGTTACAAACGTGTTTCCTGACTATCTTTCGCCGCGTTTCCGCGTCCATCTTAAACTGTTGGCGCATCGATCGCCTCCGAACGAAAGGGTACCGGTAAATCTTTAAGGTGCCCCATGCGACTCGCGTGTTGCAGCAGAGGGAACATTTCCTTCACGTTTCGAGTTTGCTCTGGAATCGGAACTGATGCCGCCGATTCGAACCATTGATCGATTAGTTTGACCCAGCGGGGATGCAGCGTCGCAGATGCGGTTTGCGCCGGATCAAAGCCCGCCGAGGGCACCAAGCAACGGATGTAATTCTGGTTCGTTGCGTTCTTCAATCCGTGTCTATCCAACCAACGGTGCCAAAGCAACGGGCTATCTAAAGCCAACCATCCTCCAAAATAGAGCAGCATGCGCATGGAGTCTTCATCCGGAACGGGATCCGGGTCGAATTCCAGAGGTGGTACGAAACGCAGCACCCAATTCCAAACCGTGGGGAATTGCAGGAATCGCCAGTAGTGCCGATTTAGGTTTTGTGTGGCTGTGCTACGAACAGCTTTGAGTCGCCGCTCAAATTCTTTCTCGTGATCGTGCAACGTGACGGCGTCGGTCGCCGGTTGATCGACAAATGATTCCTCCGTCATTTCAATCAGGGAGCGATTGGCATGCCAGATACAATCGTGACTCGGCCACTCATTCGATCCGGAAAGCGGCTGCGGGTGGTCAGGCAAGCAAAACGACAATCCGGATGCAATAACAAAGAAACGGCGCCACGTCGCATGGGGCGGCCCGCTCTGGTGCATCCACTGAGTCACCTCGCTACGCAACACATCGAGATCTACATTGCGAAGGCGTTCGCCCATGTCGTCTTCTTTGTGATGACCGAGGGAACGACCGTCCGAGTCAAAATCACGAAGTTTGTAGGGCTCCGTTGCCGTTGGCTGACGATTCTGAGATCGATGGTAATCCTTGATCGCGTTCTCGGCGCAACGGCTTAACCAGGCGCGAAAACAGCCACCCTGAAAGTGGCGAATTTTTCGAGTAAATTGTAGAAGAAAACGTTGGCAAACGTCATCGACATCCGCCAAGCTCAGCCCCTTCCGTCTTCCCACAGATCGAAATAGTTCTTGTAGAGTGCCTTCGAGCAATGTTAACTCGGAGAAGATCTTTTCTTCGAGCTCTTTGCGTTGTTCAACCTGCTCAGCAGGAAGGCCAGAGAGTTGGCGGCTGAATTGACCCGCTTGTCGAGCGATTCGATCGACGTCACTACCGGTCGCTGCCCCTGACATTCTTGTGTCTTCAACCTGTATTGGCTGCTCTTGATCTTTGTTCATCCCATCTCGCTCCGAGAACAGACCCAAGGTTGGCTGTGATTTCTGAAACGAATTTTATGGAATCGTAATCAAGCTGTGTTGCGAGAAGAGTCCTGCTTGATCGAAATTTCGCCTAACGCCTGTCACAGCATCTGCCGCGAGAGCGTTTCTACGACAAACTGAGCACCTTTGCAGCGAGGTTTCTGCTTGGCAATCCGACAGAACTCAAAATTGCGTCAAATCCGGCGACGAAAAACCGCAGTCGATCCAACAATCATTACCGAGTGCGGAACCCTATGGACACGTTCGGAAACAAGTTCGTTGTTAGCGGTGCGACGCGAACTGCCCGGTGTGGCTCCGGAGGGCTCGCGGGCTGTGGATTTGGGCGAATTTGACTGCTGCGGGCTAGTGGATCAGGCGGGCTCATAAATCAACAGCCCGCTCGCGCCCTTCCGCTAAAATTGGAAATGCCGAAGTTGTTTCCGAACATTCCCTATGGCACACGATTCAAAGGTAGATCATGACGGAGCTTATTGACTTTTTTGCCAACTTCGAATGGATGCTGAGTCTAGTCGTGATATTGACTCAGCTCGTAATCCTGTTCAAGCAACATTTCATCGAGCGTCGTGAAACTCGTTTACTGACACCCATTCGAATCATTCTGCAGGGTCCCGATTCCGAATCGCCGGGGCAATTCGTCCGCCTGCTTTTGCCTTACCAGCCTCCGAGACACCAGCTTTCTCGAGGCGAGTTACAGGGGATCTTGGGACTGTACCATGGCAAAGGGCGATTCGATCCCAAGGCAATGCTGTCGATTCTAGAAAACGATTCACTCGAACAGGTCATGTCGACAACCGGTCCCGACGAACTGGTTGTGCCCTGGGACCAAGACCCTCGTATTGATTTTTCCGCGGCGATACCGAACCAACCGATCGCTGCTGACGACGCTAAGCAGACTCCCGAAGCGGAAGCATAGGCATGTCGCTCTACGAAGCCAAAATCGTCGAAAACACACCTGATCGCCTTGTGGTTGAAGTCGCCTTCGGGGAACCAGCGACGAATGACAAAATTGTGCCGGCTGCCGTTTCTGTCGTCGAGAAGTTGCAACTCACCGGCGGGCCAATGATTCTGTTTTCTGGCCCCATGTCGCTGCCCGTCGCGTTCGCCGTCGCTCACATCGTTGCTCATCGCTATGGCGTCGTTGGTATCCATGACCCAAAGCTGAGAGCGTATGTGGTTGCGATCTCTCACGATCCCGCGCATACAGTCGGCTCTCTACTGTCGCTGTAGTTGGCGATCTCGTCGTCTCGATATTGTTTTCCCTTGGGCCGTTTCGAGAATCGTCCTGTCACACGTTTGCTTGAGTGGCGTTTGCTTGTTGGTAAAGCAATGTCCCACTGAACAAAAGCGTGTAAAAAGATGTTTCAAGAACACCCTGGAATGGCCAAGATGATCAATCGACGCGATTGCGTACGGTCAGCCATTGCATTGGCCGTTGGGGGTGTGGCGGGAGCCAGTAATCGTCTGTTTCCAATCATGTCCTCTGGGGCACGGGACACTCACCGTACACCTCAAGTCAAAAAGACCAACATCGCATTGGGTGACGCACCACTTTGGTCAAACAAGCAACTTGCCCGTCTCAATCAAAGGCTGAATCTTGCAGATCATGCATGTCAAGCCGTTTCGCAAACGGTCATCGATCCCATTCGAGCGGTCTTCGGCGATGCTCGCCAAGGCATTCCCTCATTCGTTGATGCCGTTGACGGATGGAGTAGTCGATATCGTTGGTGTTATGACGCCTTGCCGTGGAATCAAACCCATACGCATCGTGAGTATTTGAAGTTCCACTTTCGTAAGTCGGTGTTGAGTCCTCACGTTTTACGAGTGGGGGTCGCCCAGACTGTCTCTCAGTGGCACAACGAGATCGAAGACATTGAGAATCGTTTGCTGGTCGATCTGTCGACTGACATGGAACTACCCGCACATGTCACCGAAGTCCTTTGCCGATCAGGGCGATCTGAGTTAGATGCGCGGGATGTGTTCTCACTCGGTCAAGAGGCAACAACAGATGGGGTGGTGCGAAGCAGCGTGCAGTTTGCGACATCCGAAGCGATCGCCAGTCTCGCAATTCAACTTGGTCGCACCCTCGCCACGCGAGGTGGGATTCTGGCTGCCGGGAGTTCTGGAGCAGTAGTTTCGTGCGGAATCACGCTACTCGCGGGGCTCATCATCGACTATCTCGTTGATCGTCTATGGGATTGGTGGGCGGATCCCCGTGGAAAGTTGATCCAGCGAATTCGCGACGAGTTGCGCGACTTCGAATCAACCGTTCTCGTTGGTGTTTTTGATCGCCAATCCGGCCGCATTCATCCTGGTGTCTTTGAGACCCTGAAGGGATGGGCGTCGCAGAGAAATGAAGCTCGCAATGAGGAAATTCATCGCCTATTGCGAAGCAATAACGAGCCCGCATGACCGCTGTACGTTGCGAGCATTCCCGATTGCTGTCCCTTTTTGTTTTTCCGTTCTCAAGCTCAATGATCATGGCTACCTACCTGAAAAACCCGTTACTTATCACTGTTGTTTTTGCAATCCAGATTCTCTTCCCACTGATTGCAACCGCCGGACGTCTTGATGTGCTGCTCGATCTCGCCCGTGGAGCTCGAGGTACCGCAAGCCGTTCTGCCGGGGAGGTCGTGGAACATCATCCGAGATCCGTCTCAAGGTGCGGGGAAGAAGTCGACGAGGCGATTCGAGTTGGCGACGGCACGATCGTCGTTGCGGACGAGATCGTGGGGCAACAGGCCGAATGGGTCGGAAAGCTATACGGTCGCTATGGTGACGATGCCCACCGCATCATTGCCAACACAAACGCCATGGAGATAGTCACTCAGTATGGCGACGACGTTGCGGTTGCCGTCATCAAACATGGCGAGCTTGCCGTCGGTTTGGTCAATCGGCACGGGGTGCAAGCCGCTGATGCGCTGACGCGTGTCTCCAGCCGCAATGCTCGTCGCCTCGATATGCTTTCACGTGAAGGGGTCTTTTCGGCAACCGAGCAATCGCCCTTACTGTGGAAACAAGTGATTGCGCGCGGTGATGAAGCCGCCGACTTCATTTGGCGTAACAAAGGTGCGTTGACTACCGCGACTGTCCTCGCAGCTTTTCTCACCGATCCCGATCCATTTATCGATGGTGTCGAGCAGTTGTCGGCTCCCATAGGTGAAACTATCAACGACGCGGTGCGATTGCCACTGACCTTTTTAGCGTGGATATCGGTAATCGTGATCGCGGTCGTGGTGGTTCGTCGCTGCTTCCGTCCCAAGTCTTCGTCTGTGGAACACAACCTCGTTACTCAAGATGCAACATGTCGCCGACTCGCCCAAGCCGATGGCCCGATCCGAGCATGAATTTCCTGGTTTGCTATGACATCGCCGACCCGAAACGGTTGCAACGCATTGCCAAGGAACTCGAGAAGGTAGGCCGACGGGTGCAAAAATCCGTGTTTTGTTTTACCGGCACGCGGCGGGAACTCGACGAGGTCATGAATGCACTTACACAGATCATCGATCCAACCATTGACCGCATTCAGGCGTGGCCCATCCGGACATCCACCCGATCGGCACGAGTCGATGTGGGGGCCGCCCTGCCTGATCGCGGTGTTGTCTTGATAGTCACGCCAGACGATTGGCGGCTTATCGAAGCTCTTGAGAACCCTGCCGAAAACGACGAACCGCTCATTCTTGATGATTGAGCCAAAATCCCACCTTTTAAGAGTCCTGCTATGGAGCCGTTCGGAAATAACT
>NZ_JAMQBK010000076.1 GCF_023701485.1 Aporhodopirellula aestuarii | reverse complement strand
TTCTGGTGAACGGTTACGTCGCTGCGACATCCAAGGCGCTGATCGGATGGTCGTAAATCTGGCCCGCTGGAATCGTACCGGGCCACGAGACGACGAAGGGCACGTGCATGCCACCTTCGGCCAACATTCCCTTTTCACCATTGAGTGGATCGTTAAGCGAACCGTCCCAACCCGGGCCACCGCCCGGCAAATCTCGCTTGTGAATTTTTAAGGGTGCCCCGTTGTCACCAATGTAGAAAACCAGTGTTTTTTCGGTCAGGTTGTGTTCTGCCAGCGTGCTTGTGATCAGCCCGACACCATCATCCACGGCCGACAGCATGGCGAGTGCTTGACGGCGTCGTTCCGGCATCTCACCGGGAAAGCGGTCGAGATACTTCTTCGTTGCGTCTAACGGGACATGGGGAGCTCGGAAAGCCACATACAGAAAGAACGGATCATCTTTGTAGCGTTCAATGATGGAAGCCGCCGCTTGGCTGCATCCATCGATGTGATACGCCTTGGCGGGCACCATGCCCATTTCGCGATCTTGCCCATCTAAGGAGCTGTTCGGAAATAACTTCGGGATTTCATGCTGGTAGAACATAGTTGAATTTACCGAGGGTTTCATCACGCTCTGTCGGTTCGTTTTGACGAAATTCGGCTGCCGCTTTAATGCCGGCTTGATAGGTTTTGCGAGCTAATTCGCATATGACTCGGAGTCCGGTTCGCGTGCTGACGTTGGAGAACAGCAACTGCATCCAGGAAAGTGACTCGACCAAGCGACCGCTGATCGCCTGTGTCAGATGACAGAACAGGCGGTGATCAATCGGATTGTATTTGCTGCAGTACGGCGGGAGGTGAGCGACTCGGATTGGAATGCCCAGCAGCTGGGCCACTCGATGAAGTCGTTCTCGATACAGTGGAACTCGGTATCCGTTGCTGCCACCACAATCAGCCAGTACTAAAATTCCCTCGACCCCAGAGTAGCGTGACTGTCCCATTCGATACCAGTAACGACGAACTGCGTCCGCAGCCAACTCGCCCGTATCTGCTCCAGTAGCCAAGTAGACGAACGCCTC
>NZ_JAMQBK010000075.1 GCF_023701485.1 Aporhodopirellula aestuarii | reverse complement strand
CGACGAAAATTGGAAAATTGTGAAGGGCAGATTCCGCCCTCCGGGAGACCATCTTTCAACAATTATTGGGACGCTTCCGAGCGCTCTAGCGATGCCTGCAGAACACCCACGAGCGATTTGTTTTGCCCCGAGCAGATCTCTAATGTCGCCCAAATTTTTTCGAACAAACATTGCCCGCCTTCACTCTTGCTGCCCTTGGTCACCTCGCGATCAATCACCAAGAAACGAACCGCTTATTCGGTGAGACTGCTAGCCAACTCCCGGTCGGCAGGCACCAGAAACTTAAGATAGCTCTCGCCGTCGCTGGCAAAACGCCTCGAACAGTCACGGGCTTTCCTGTCATCGGGAACGCGGAACCTCGCTCGCACGAGCACCTCCATCGCCGCATCTCCCAACTCGCCACCGAAGCGCCCACCCAACGCGTCACGTCGATCAACAACGCCGAACGCTCGAGAATCGACTCGACCAGCCAAGCATTCGCCCCGTCGAGTCATTTCGCGTCGCTCTCAGCGCCCACGATCCGGACATCGATTTCCCGTGCTTACGGAAAACAAGCCTATCCAAAAAAATTAAGTCAAAGAACACCCCTTATAAAACGGCGAACAATTACCATTACCCAAAGCAGACGCGAGAACTCCCCTTGGAAAACAGTATGTTCGCGATGCTTTATCCATACGCCGCACTTTCAATGTCATCCAAACTCTCGCACACATCCGTCGGATGAACCGCAGCACTAAGGCCTTGAAACCCGATCACGCAGCAATGTGTACATCCGGACCCTTCGAGGCGATAGAATTCGGCTCGTGTAATTTTGGCTTATGCCAATCGCATGGGCACTCATTTCCGAGAGCCTGCCCGGGTCCGTTGCGACCTCGGTAAGGATGTCTGCTAGACGCTCGTAGTCTCCGGTTGCAAATGACTCACTGTCTCTAGTCAAGTCGGGAATTCCTCCGACATCGGAACCGATCGCACCGAGGCCGCGTGCCATTCCTTCAAGCATCGAACGAGGCAGTCCTTCCTGTGCAGATGGAACAACAGTCACATGGCAAGCATCGATCTTTTCCAACAATAGCCTCGGGTCGGCGATGTACCCATGGAAGACTACGTCCTCAGTGATTCCTAGGTAAGCAACTTTCTTCCTGATCTGCGACTGGGTTGGCCCGTCTCCCACCAAGTGCAGTGTAAAAGGTATCGAGCGTTGCTTGAGAACGCTGCACGCATTAATGAGGTCGACGTGTCGTTTATACCCCAAGAAACTGGAGAGGCATAACATGGCAATTGGGCGAGGCGAATTTTTGTAAGTTCTTGGCGACAAAATGAAATCGCCAGGGAGCCGAATCGAACTGTACTCCTCTGTCGCAGCGTCTGCATGGGCTGGATAACGACGTTCAAGAACGCGACGGCTAACATAGGACGCCATGTCGAGACCCTTTACAAACCGTTGAAATCGATAGAAATACCAGAGCGCGAACAATTTGTAGATTGGATTAGAACCGTAGTTTGAAATCGAATCCCAAGGATCCCCAACAACCTCTCCCAAGAATGGTTTCCCGACACGTCGTGCAGCGTACATCCCAGCTTCGCCTAAGCTCGAAGGAACACGAGCAACCACGGCGTCAGCGATTGCCAATGACTCTTCTAACGTTTTCCTTGATTGCTGGTTAATACCCATCATCCACTTCCAGCCGTGGACATTTGGAATCCCAATAAAACGAATACGGTCAGAGGTTACCTGCGGGCGGCCCGCAGGTGGCCTGTCGACTATTTCCTCGCGAGCGCAGATGACCACGGAGTCAAACACCTTCAAGTAGTCCTCGAAGAATTCTTTTCCGAATACGCGAAGGCCATAAACATCGTCCCCACAACGTGCGTAGACACTATCGGCAAGGTATAACAAGACCATTCTCAGGGAGCCTCTACTGTATTAATTGTGTGTCGACGGCCGACACGCGAGAGCCGGAGGATTGTAGATTGCGCCAAGGGATTGCTTAGGAGCCGTTCGGAAATAACTTCGGGATTTCATGCTGGTAGAACATAGTTGAATTGACCGAGAGTTTCATCACGTTCTGTCGGTTCGTTTTGACGAAATTCCGCTTCCGCTTTGATGCCGGTTTGATAGGTTTTGCGAGCTAATTCGCAAATGACTCTGAGTCCGGTTCGCGTGCTGACTTTGGAGAACAGCAACTGCATCCAGGAAAGTGACTCGAGCAAGCGACCGCTGATGGCTTGTGTCAGATGACAGAACAGGCGGTGATCAATCGGATTGTATTTGCTGCAGTACGGCGGGAGGTGAGCGACTCGGATTGGAATGCCCAGCAGCTGGGCCACTCGATGAAGTCGTTCTCGATACAGTGGAACTCGGTATCCGTTGCTGCCACCACAATCAGCCAGTACTAAAATCCCCCCGACCCCTGAGTAGCGTGACTGTCCCATTCGATACCAGTAACGACGAACTGCGTCCGCAGCCAGCTCGCCCGTACCTGCTTCAGTATCCTTCGTTCGTTGACGTCACTTCGCTCTTGCTCGCTGGCATGCAGCGACTTTTTTATGCGTATGTCGCTGACGATGTAGTTCCATCCAGATCGTCTTCAGGCAGCAGTATACTCGCAATTTCGAACGAAGCTGCTCAAGCGTGAGACTGGAATCCTTGCACACAAGCTGATCGAGCCGCTTGCACTGTTTTTCGCTCAACAGGCGTTTTCGCCCCACTTTGTGAGTCTGGGGCTCAAGCGTTCCCAGGTCACGCCATTGATACTTCAGCTTTTGCACCATCTTGTGACTGACCGAAAACCGGGCAGCGATTTTCGGCATACTCTCATTGCCTTCTAGAACAGCAGCCAAGATCCGTTCTCGCAAACCCATACTCAACGCTCTCATCTGTGCACCTCCTTGAGCCAGAAGTACGCAGTTTATCGCCGAGGTTTGAATCGACCTATATCAAAAAGGAAAATGCTCTAACAACACGCACTTCTACGATTATTGTCGAGCCTGCCATCGAAGCCGCTTTATCACTTGGAACCGGCCCTAAGCCTTCAGGACTTTGGCCTGGCGAACCTCCTCAGGCAGCGACGCTGTCGCGTTGCGTGTGTCGACAATGCACTTCGACCAACTCACCAGCTCTTCAATGTTGAGGCACGCGTGCCACGTCGAGATAAGCGCCAAGTCGTAGGATGTGATCGTCTTCTTGTCCCAAGATACGCTAGGGGTACCCGCCAAGTGAGCGTGCCCTCTGGTCATACCAATCATCGGGACATACGGGTCGTAGTAATTGACCTCCGCGCCTTGCTTAGCGAGGCGATCTATCAGTTCGTAGGAAGGCGACTCGCGATCATCGTCCACATTGGGCTTGTAGGCTAAACCAATGAGCAAAACCTTGCTGCCGTTGACTGACTTCTTTTGACGATTGAGCGCCTCGGCACAGCGATAAACCACATGAGCAGGCATGGCTCGGTTGACCTCGCCGGCAAGTTCGATAAAACGGGTGTGAACGCCGAATTCGCGTGCTTTCCAGGTGAGATAGAAAGGGTCGATCGGGATGCAGTGGCCGCCTAGCCCGGGGCCGGGGTAGAATGCTTTGAAGCCAAAAGGTTTGGTGCTGGCGGCGGCGATAACTTCCCAAATATCGATGCCCATTTGGTCGGCAACAAGCTTGAGTTCGTTAACAAGGCCGATGTTGACGCTGCGGTAGATGTTCTCGAGCAACTTGGTCAGCTCAGCGACCTTGGTGCTACTCACGGGGACAACTTGATCGAATACGCTGCCGTAAAGTGCCTTACCCGCTCCTAGACAGGCAGGCGTGTGACCACCGACGACCTTTGGGATGTTGGTGGCAGCGAACTCGGGGTTACCGGGGTCTTCACGTTCGGGCGAGTAGACGACGAAAATGTCTTTGCCAACCTCGAAACCTGCGGCTTCGATTCGCGAGACGAGTTCTTCCTCAGTCGTTCCCGGATACGTGGTGCTTTCGAGACTAATCGTTTGGCCGGCACGCAAGTGGGGCAGAATCGCCTCGATCGTGCTGACGACGTAGGAGAGGTCAGGCTCAAAATGCTCGTCCAGTGGCGTTGGAACGCAGAGGATGATCGCATCGACATCCTTGAGTTGCTTGAACTCCGTGGTCGCCTTGAGGTTGCCGGCTTTGACTTGCGCGGCAATCGAATCCGCGGCAATGTGCTTGATATAGCTTCTGCCGGCATTGATTGCATCTGATTTTACTGCGTCGATGTCAAAACCGAGTGTCTCGAAACCGCCGCCGGCGTACGCCAGCGTCAGCGGAAGCCCGACATACCCGAGCCCCACGACACCGATTGTCGCTGATCGCGTATTGACCTTCGAAATGAATTCGGACGAATGGGATGTCTGATCAGAATTCACGAGTGCAGCCATGGTGACGAGTCAAAGTTGAGGGGCGTTGCTGGACACAGGCCTGCGTTGGTTTCTTGGCAACGCAGGCGTGCGTAGGGTTGCCGGCCGTTCTCACGTAATGCGAAAGACCGAGGGTAAAGGGCGAGTTTGAGCAAATGCTCCGCCCGGTGACGATCTCTGTGCACGCAAAATTAGCGCGGACTTTGTCCCTTTGGGTGACACGTTCCAGGCTTTCAATTCCGCTGGGGTGGCACCTACGTCGAGGGTAGGAATGGGCGAAATGGCTTGCGTTTGAGGGCAAGTTAAAAGATTCCGCCTAGATGGTCAAAGCATCGTTCGCGGAGGGCGATTTTGCAATGACAGAGGCGGAGAGATTGGGGGGGTTATTTGATCTTCATCGGATAAGTTGCGCAATCTGCGTAATTGGAGGAGCTAGAAGCTAGTGGCTAGTGGGAAATCCGGTCGGCGGAGCGATCGGGCGACGGTGGGGACCTGCCAGCCGCACGAGCGAGGGAAGGCGATGGACGCCTGCGAATTGAGTTTTGACGCGATTATAGCCCTCTCCTCGCTACGCTCGACTCTCCCTGGGGGAGAATGGGGAAGAGACGCGAGCTGCGAGAAACGAGCGGTGAAGTTTTTGGGGGATCCGATCGGCGGAGCGATCGGGCGACGATGGTGGGGACCTGCCGGCCAGTAAAGCAGGGGGCGGTGCGGCCGCCTGAGCGTTGTGTTTTTGTGTGCCCGGGGCCCTCTCCTCGCTTCGCTCGACTCTCCACGAAGAGAAGAGTAGGCAGGGACGAGCGGTGAGATTGAGGGGAGCCGATCGACGGAGCGATCGGGCGACTATTGAGGGAGAAGGATGGATGAGATATGGCACTCGACGCCCCCCAAACCGCAGAATTTCTCGAATCTCGAATCTCGAATCTCGAATCTCGAATCTCGAATCTCGCTACTCGCTACTCGCTACTCGCTACTCGCTCCAAATATTCCCCGTAATCGTTGCGATAGGCTGCGGCTAGCGAGAGGAGCTGATTTCGGTCGATGAAGCCTTGGCTGTAGGCGATTTCTTCGAGACACGCGATTTTGAGGCCTTGCCGCTTTTCAACCGCCGCGACAAAGTTGCACGCGTCCAGCAGACTGTCCTTCGTCCCGGTGTCAAGCCAGGCAAATCCGCGGCTGAACAGTTCGACATGCAGATCGCCACGATCCATGTACGCTCGATTGACGTCAGTAATCTCAAGCTCACCGCGCGCCGATGGTTTCAGGCCTGCCGCGATGCTCAAAACGTCATTGTCGTAGAAATACAGGCCGGGTACGGCGTAATTGGATCTGGGTCGCTTGGGTTTCTCTTCGATACTGATCGCCTTGCCGGTCTTATCGAACTCCACCACCCCGTACGCGCTGGGGTCGGTGACCCGGTAGCCGAACACCGTCGCCCCAGAGGTTCGATCCGCGGCACTGATGAGAATCTTGCGGAATCCTTGCCCGTAGAAAATGTTATCGCCCAATACCAACGCGACTCGATCATCGCCCACAAAATCGGCACCGATAATGAAGGCTTGTGCAAGCCCCTCCGGTTTTGCTTGTTCGGCGAAGCTGAAAATTAGCCCCAGTTCACTGCCGTCACCAAAAAGACGCTCAAACGCGGGGAGATCGTGGGGGGTTGAGATGATCAAAATGTCTTTGATCCCCGCCAGCATCAACGTGCTGAGGGGGTAGTTGATCATCGGTTTGTCATAAACCGGAACCAACTGCTTGCTGACCGCACGCGTGATGGGATGCAGCCGGGTGCCGGAGCCGCCAGCGAGGATGATGCCCTTCGGCGGAGAGAGAGAGAAGCTAGACACTAGAAGTTAAATTTGCGGATTTCGGTGTTTACGGATTAGTGACGCCATCATCGCTGATAGCTCTTTTAACTCTGTGACCCATGCTCGGCCAATGGCTTTGTCGATATACCCGGCCTCGATTCCGATATAGATCTGTGTGATCAGTTCGCCCGCGGACCCTTTGGCAATGGTTAGAAACCTTGCAATCTCAGCGGGGCTTTCCCGCTCGAAACCTTCGGCAATGTTCGATGGAATTGAAAGCCCACTGCGTGTGATTTGATCTCGGAACCCCCAGTCCTTTAGATCGCGAAACATTTGATAGAGAGTCGCTGACAAACGTGCCGAACGCTTCCAAATATCAAGATCTTCAAACGACATCTTCTCGCTTCTCGCTCCTAGCCTCTCGCTTCTCAGTTCGCCAGCCTTGAAGGCTGCGAACGATCGCGTCTTCGACATTTCGCATCGGGATGCCGGTGGCGAGGAGCTTGCTGTTGTCCATCACACAATTGGATCGTGGTGTTTTGGCGGCGATTTGCATGAACTCCGCTTCATCGGCGAAGAAGTTGAATTGTTTTTCGGGGGACAGGTGTTTCTGAATCAGCTCGGTGATCCGCTTGGTCGTGACGCTGCCGGTGTTGGTGACGTTGTAGGTCCCAAATGGAACTCGCTTGATCCAGCAATCGAGACATGCGGACACGAATTCGTCTAAATGCGCAATCGAGTTTTCGGCTTGGAGGAGTCGATCGTAGCGGAGTATTTTTGAGAGGTAGTTGCGGGCGGTGTCTTCGCGATTGAATGGAATTCTGAGTCGCCAGACGTAGGTGCTTTCGCTGTCAGCCAGAATTTCTTCCCCTAATGCTTTGCATCCTGAGTACCAGCTGCAGTTATCGGTGCGGAAACAAAAATTGGGGGTGTCATTTTCCGTAAATCCTAGGCCGTCTTCACGTCGTCCGGTGTAGATGCAGCCCGAGGAAACATGCCCCCACGGGGTCCCGATCGCCTCACACGCTTCGCGGATCGTTCCTGGTAGCACTGCGTTGCCGTGGAGGCACTCGGATTTATGGATTTCGCATGCATCGACGTTGGGTTTGCCGGTGTAGCCGGCAGCGTTAACAAGAAAATCCGCCTTCGAGTCGCGGATCAAATCGATCAGCGGATCGAGGCGGGTGTAGTCCGAATCACGCCGGGAAATGCCACGGAAGGTGATGTCGCGACGTTGGAACTCGCGAGAGAACGCGCTGCCGACGTATCCGGTATGGCCGAGTAGAAGGATCAAGTTTTATTGGGGGAGAGATACGAGATAGGAGATGCGAGATACTAATGGCTAATGGCTAATGGCTAATCCGATCGGCGGAGCGATCGGGCGACTGTATTGAGCGATTGGGCGACGGAGGGGAAGTTCTCAGCTGCGAGATGTTCTAAGGATACAAAAAAGCGGACTGGGTTTCGTGTGGTTGGTGGTATTGGCCGGTTGCAGACGTTTTGACGCTCGTCTCTCGTCTCTCGTCTCTCGTCTCTCGTTTCTCGTTTCTCGTTTCTCACTACTTTTTCCCCAACCGATCGAGTTGGTAGTCGCCGGAAAGGATGTTTTGCCACCAGGATTCGTTGTCTAGGTACCACTGGACCGTTTTGCGGAATCCGCTTTCGAAATTTTCTTGCGGTTCCCAGCCTAGTTCCCGTTTTATTTTGCTGGCGTCGATCGCGTAGCGGAGATCGTGGCCGGGGCGGTCGGTGACGAAGGTGATGAGGGAGGAGTAGCCCTCCCCTCGCTTCGCTCGTCCCTCCCGACGGGAGGGTGATGAATTGGGAACTGGCTTTTTTTTGATCCGCTCGTTCTCGCTGCTCGAGGCTCGAGGCTCGAGACTTTGTAAAACCCTCCCCTCGCTTCGCTCGCCCCTCCCAGAGGGAGGGTAAAGTTTTTCCTCGTTGCTAGTCACTCGTGACTCGCCGCTCTCTGCCCTTGGGCAGAGTTCATCCATTAGACTGCAGAGCGTTTGGACGAGTTCGAGGTTGGTGCGTTCGTTGTTGCCGCCAATGTTGTAGGTTTCGCCGAGAGTGCCTCGCTCGACGACGTCGAGGAGGGCGCGGCAGTGGTCTTCGACGTAGAGCCAGTCGCGGATGTTCTCACCTTTCCCGTACACCGGAATCGGTTCGCCCCGCAGGCATTTGAGGACGACCACGGGGATCAACTTTTCCGGGAATTGATACGGGCCGTAGTTGTTGCTGCAGTTGGTGACCAAGACGGGCAGGCCGTAGGTGTCATTCCATGCCCGGGCGAGGTGGTCCGACGAAGCTTTGCTGGCCGAGTACGGCGAGTGCGGGTCGTAGGGCGTGGTTTCAGTGAAGAGCCCGGACTCGCCGAGGCTGCCATAGACTTCATCGGTAGACACGTGCAGGAATCGAAACTTAGCGGCGTTTTCGGCGGATAAGCTGCGGTAGTGTTTGAGGCTTGATTTCAGCAGATTAAACGTGCCGATGACATTGGTCTGGATAAACTGGCCAGGACCGTCGATCGAACGATCCACGTGGCTCTCGGCCGCAAGATGCATGACGGCGTCGGGTTCGTAACCGCTGATGGCTGAGTCGACCACCTCCGCATCAGTGATGTCGACTTGGGCGAATCGGTAGTTCGGGTTGTCTTCGATGTCACTGAGGGACGTGAGGTTCCCCGCGTAAGTGAGTGCGTCGAGGTTGAGCACCTCGTGACCACGCGAGAGAGCGAGTCGGACGAGGTTGCTGCCGATGAAACCGGCGCCACCGGTGATGAGAAGTTTCATGCGAGCTGGGAGTTGGGTGTTGGGATTGTCGCCGAACTGCTCCGTCAGTTCGTAATTCTTGGAGTCCAATCGGCGGAGCGATCGGGCGACGGTGTGGGCGACTGTGGGTTAATGCTAGGAGGTGGCTTTTTGGGCTAGTTCTTGCTGGGCTAGGACGAGGTCGTGTTGGACCATGAGTTCGGCGAGCTCTTTGCAACTGGTCTTGGGTTCCCAGCCCAATTTCTCTTTGGCTTTGGAACTGTCGCCCAATAACAAGTCTACTTCGGCGGGACGGAAATATCGCGGGTCGATTTCGACATAGTCGTTCCAGTCGAGGTCGAGCGAGCCGAACGAGTAATCGAGGAACGTGCGAATGGTTTGCGTCTCTCCGGTGGCGAGGACGAAATCGTCGGGCTCGTCGTGTTGAAGCATCCGCCACATGCCTTCGACATAGTCTTTGGCATAACCCCAGTCGCGTTTGGCGTCGAGGTTGCCGAGATAGAGTTTTTTCTGCAACCCGAGCTTGATGCGCGTGGCGGCGCGGGTGATTTTTCGCGTAACGAAAGTTTCACCCCGGCGGGGTGATTCATGGTTGAACAGGATCCCATTGCTAGCGAACAAACCATACGATTTGCGATAGTTCACAGTTTGGTGAAACGCGTAAACCTTGGCACACGCGTACGGGCTCTGGGGACTAAACGGGGTGGTCTCGCGTTGCGGCGTTTCGACGACTTCGCCGTACATTTCGCTGCTGCTGGCTTGATAAACCCGGGTCGGTTTGGATTTATTGAGCTGCCGGGCGGCTTCGAGCACGTTGAGAGCGCCGATTCCAACGGTCTGGACGGTGTAAGCGGGGGCGTCAAAGGAGACACGGACGTGTGATTGCGCGCCGAGGTTGTAGATCTCGTCTGGCTGGACATCGAGCACGAGGTTGGTCAGGTTTTGCCCATCGGTGAGGTCGCCATAATGCAGGAGCAATCTCGTGCCGGCTTCGTGCGGGTCGCGATAGATATGGTCGATGCGGTCGGTATTGAACGTGCTCGATCGGCGGACGATCCCGTGAACCGTGTAGCCTTTCTCAAGCAAAAGTTCGGCGAGGTATGATCCATCTTGGCCAGTGATTCCGGTGATCAGGGCTGATTTCGATGACGATGTGTTGGGCGTTGACGACATAAGAAAAGTTATTAAGCGGAGACGGGATTAACGGCCGAAAATGAAATCGCCGAGGGGCATGGTGTCAGGGACGCGACGATCAACAGTGTGTGATCGTAGCCAGGTGTTCCGTACGGTCCAAGCATACCTAAATCGGACACCACGCGATGACTTGGTCGGTTGGTCTGGTTGTGCTGATGATTCCAAATACGAGCGTTAGCTCAATGCCATCTACTTTGGTAGCCTTGCGGCGTAAGACGCTCGGTTGAAGGGAGTAAGATGTTCGGAATTCACCGGGCGGCTCGCGCCGCTCCGCTATGAGAACCATTCGGTTAGTGCGAAAGCAGATGGCATGGGGCGTTATCTCGAGCAGGTTTCGTAGTGGTTTTGGAAATCGGCGTAGGTTTTTTCCAGGCCTTCGTCGAGATCGACGGTCGGGTGCCAGCCGGTCGCTTTGATCAACGTGATGTCGGTGCGTTTGACGGGTGTGCCGTCGGGTTTGGAGGTATCTTGATGGATTTCGCCTTCAAAGCCGACTACCTCAGCGATTTTGGTGGCCAAGTCGGCGATTCGGAGGTCGGTTCCGGTGCCGACGTTGACCCAATGTGGCGGATTCGACAGCGTGATCAGGTGCATGATGGCGGCGGCGAGATCGTCGACGTAGAGAAATTCGCGTCTCGGATTGCCCGATCCCCAAACCGAAACGGAATCGGCACCGCTCTGTTTGGCTTCGTGGATCCGCCGGATCAAACCGGGGATCACGTGTGAATTCTCGGGATGGTAATTGTCGCCGGGGCCGTAGAGGTTGGTCGGCATCGCCGAATGAAACATGACGCCGTACTGCTCGCGGTAATACTGGCAGAGTTTGAGCCCCATGATTTTTGCGAGCGCGTAGGCTTCGTTGGTTTGCTCCAATGGGCTAGACAGGAGGCTGCTTTCGGGGATCGGCTGCGGAGCGTTGCGGGGATAGATGCAGGTACTGCCTAAAAACAAAAACCGTTTCGTTGCGTGCCGGTAAGCGGAGTGGATGCAATTCATCGCCATCGCGGTGTTTTGATAGCCAAATTCGGCCGGGTAGGTCGCGTTGGCATGAATCCCCCCGACTTTGGCGGCTGCAAAGAGCACGCAGTCGGGTTTTTCGGTCGCGAAGAAATCTTCCACTGCGGCTTGATCACACAGATCGAGTTGGTCGCGGGTACGGGTCAACACTTCGGGTTGAGGACCATTCAGTGCGGAGAGTTGACGCAGCAGTGCGCTACCGACCATACCCCGGTGCCCGGCGACGAAGATTTTTTGGTAATTCATGGGAGTTAGGAATTGGGAGTTGGGAGTTTTTTTACCACGAAAAGTGCGAAAGACACGAAGATTGGACTGTGAAATTGCGTGATTCCGACTCCTTGACCTCCCAGACTCCTTCATTCCTCGTTGCTCGATCGGCGGAGCGATCGGCCACGTGGGGTGGGTTAGGAATTGATGGGTGCGGGTTTTTCGTTGAGGAGTTTGAGGTCGTGATCGACCATTCGCTGTGCAAGTTTCTCGCAACTTTCCGCTGGCGTCCAGCCGAGTTTCTCGATGGCTCTCGAGGGATCACCACAGAGGTCGGCAACGTCGTTGGGACGGATGAATTTGGGGTCCGTGACAACGTAGTCACGCCAGTTGAGTCCGACGTGATTGAATGAAAACTCAAGAAAATCCTGGATGCTGTGGGTGCGACCGGTGGCGATCACGTAGTCGTCAGGAGTGTCTTGTTGGAGCATCATCCACATGGCGACAACGTAACTCTGTGCATCGCCCCAGTCGCGACGGGCGTCCAACGCACCGAGACGCAGTTCGGACTGTTGCCCCAATGAAATGGCTGCGGCGGCGCGGGTGATCTTACGTGTGACGAATGATTCACCTCGGCGTGGGGATTCGTGGTTGTAACAGATCGCGTTGCAAGCGAAGCAGTCGAACGATTGACGATAGACCTGGACCATCTGCGTCGCGAAGGCTTTCGCCACACCGTAAGGTGTGACGGGACGCATCGGGGTGAGTTCGTTCTGTGGTGAGACATCCGGCCGACCAAAAATCTCACTACTGCTGATGTGCGCCAGACGCGGACGCTTGTCGAGATCCCGGATCATTTCGAGCAAACGCAGCGTGCCCATGGCGGTGAACTGGCACGTCGATTCGGGAATTTCAAAACTAACGCCCACGTGACTTTGACCGGCCAAGTGGTAGATCTCATCGGGCTCCGTTTTGAGCAGGATACGCCGAATTGTTGTGGCGTCATCGAGGTCAGCGTAGTGCAGGAACAACGAATGATCGTAGATGCTTTTGTCACGAAACAGCGAATCCAACCGCGAACGGACCGTGTTACTGGTCCGGCGCACGAGTCCGTGAACCACGTATCCCTTCGACAGCAAAAGTTCGGTCAGATACGAGCCATCCTGACCGGTTATTCCGGTGATGAGAGCGGTTTTGGGCTGAGAGGGCATGTAGTTGGGAGTTGGGAGTTGGGAGTTGGGAGTTGGGAGTTGAACAGGGCGTTCACCCTCCCCTTGGGAGGGTCGCGAGGAACGAGCGGGGAGGGTTGGGTGTCAGTTCTTTGCGGTTAGGCTGTGAATTTATTCGCCAGCGGCGAATCAACGTGGCCGTATGCTCCGCAAGCGGAGATTAAAGGTGCGCTCGTTCGCGGGAGCGAACGGCCACGTGGATAAATTCACAGCCTAGGTGAGTAGTACGGAGCCCTCCCCGGCCGCTTTCGCGTCCGACCCTCCCAGAGGGAGGGTGATTGTATTACTGAAGGAT
>NZ_JAMQBK010000074.1 GCF_023701485.1 Aporhodopirellula aestuarii | reverse complement strand
TCTTGTCCAGAACGAATTCTCGGCAGTCCGGTGATAGCCTTGGTTGAACGTAGCAACCATGGTTAGCATCAAACGACCGATATACCGAAAAACTCCAGCCTACGTGCTTAGTGATTTGGTGCGGGGTGGTTCTTTGGCAACTCCGAGTAGCCATTCTTGATCCAAAGCGAGACAACTTTCGCGTGCTCCTGGACCAGCTTAACAGCATAGGGGTCGCTGGAAGTTTCTTTCACGCGAACGCCAAGATCGGTGTGCTCGATATCCAATTGGATCTTCTTTGCGTTGGCGAAGACTTCGCGGAAAATGGGGTCTCGCATTCGAATCGGATTCGCATTTTCCATCCGATCGTACATTGCTTCAACATGCATTTGGATCATGCTCGCAACATCCTCCACGTCTGACTCTGTCAGCGTCTCGACGCCGTTAGGAAGATTCTTCACCGTGCGGCGAATGTCGTCCCGATGCTCGATCAAGTAGAAGAAGTCCTGATGGTCTTTCGCGTGTTGTGAATCGCCCGCGCGACCATGCCCCATACCTGATCCACTTTCCTTGGCGGTGGTCGAAATGGATTGCTCGGTTGCGGCAGCCTCTATTCGAGCTTCAGCGCAACTGCTGCATTCCTCCTTGCAGGCTCCTTTGCAGTTACCACATGGTTGGACGTCGGCCACCGTCGATACCACTGTTGTTTCCTCGTTGTCGGAAACACACTTGCCCGCACATTGACCGGCCTTTCCGGCCGGGCACAAACTCTCGTTGCTAGTTCCTGCTGCGGTGTCACGAGCACAGTGTTTGTATGTGCCCGCCGCTTGTTTTCCCGCCCCTTGTTTCCCAGCCTTGCAAGATTCGCTGCTGCATCCCTCTGTTTTCGCGGCCAAATTTGCTTGCGTCTTGGCCTCAAAGCAACACGCAGGTTTCGGCGATTCTGCAACACTCGCATCCTCGTCCGCAGATTTATATTGGCAGCATTGCTTGGTTGATTTTGCTGCTGAGTTTTCCGACGATGACGAATCATCGTTGGCGGCGCCTGCCAACGCCGTCCCGAGTACAGCGACGGCGGCAAACATAATTGCAAGTAAAACGAATTTCTTCATAAGTCTTTCCTTTGTGCGTTGGCCCGATACGGAGCCAGTGTGAGTTGATTCTGCCAAGCCCTTTCGCAATGGCCGTGCCGATGCGTCTCAACTCGGCAAAATTCGGTTCCGGTTCTGCGTCGCCGATCCCAAATCAACGTAGTTTCCAAGTCTCGCCGATAATTTTGATTTCGTTAATTTGCTCAGCGTCCCGGCTGTCGAGAAATGCTTCCACCGGGAGCGCGCAATATTTGCAGCGCTAAGATGGGTGGCGTGTGCAAGAGTTGCAGGATCAAGATAGCGAGCGGCCCGTCACGCCGTCATGCCGACGCTCATTCCCCACGGAGCTTTGGCCGAATCGTTGGGTTTGGCTGAATTTTTCCTTGCAACGCTCGATTGCTGGCTTGCGAGACAGGACACGGCATTTCCTTTGCTTGTGAAGATCGACAGGTGCTGGAGCACTTGATGCGGGGCTCCCAAAACCACTTGCGGGCGTTCGCGTCACAGATCTTGCAGCAGGGTCTGAGTTACAATGCCGACTTTCAAACTCAAGTAGCGTTCGACATTCACATAGCGGAGCCTCTCGAGACCGAGCTACGTGAAAAGTGGCGTTGTCCAGCTAGGTCCCGCGAATCGAGGCAACGGACGACTGTTTGGATTCCGAGGTCAGAATGTAGGTGGCCGACGGGTGGCGACACTCGGAGGCGAGGAAGCTAGTGATGACTCAGCGATCAACCGCTAGCAAGTGAAACGATGCAGGAACCGAGACTCAATCGCATGCCGAAACAGAGGACCGTTGGAGTCACCGTTCTTTTCCTCCTATGGATTTTGTTTGCCGTGTGGCAGCGAACTGAACATGTCCACCAATGCGCGTTGATCCATGATTCGCTCTCGTCGCAAGCCGAATCTTTGTCTAGTGCCGTTAGCAGCGGCGTTCAATCTCATAGGTGGTTCAGCCCCTTTGTTCAGCAGCAATTACCAGAGACTTTGGAGGTTCTTGCCAGGTCCAAAAATGTGGTTGCGATCGCGGTCGTATTGAAGGATGGCAATGACCGCGTCTACTTTGCTGGAGAAGAAACGAAAGTCGACGTGGCTCTGCCCGTTGGCGAACATGTTCGCGATGATACGCTTGTCGTCGTCAGTAGCTTTTCGATGCGCAATAATCCTCCGGTACATGGAGGTACGGGGGAGTTCAGAGACGCGCCAGCGTCCGTTGATTTCCATGCCATTGTCGTGCTCGATCGCACCACCATGATGGCCCAGGTCTATCGCGAGGCACGGAACCGAGTACTGATTTTTGCATTGGGAACCCTCGTGCTACTTGCTGCGGGCGCGGTTTGGCAATTCACGGTGAGACTAGCGCAGTCGGAAGGGACGACCCGCGTCCTACAGGCGGAAACAAGACACCTTCGTGAATTGGGACAAGCAGCGGCTGGGCTGGCGCACGAAACTCGCAACCCGTTGGGCCTCATTCGTGGCTGGACACAACGACTGGTCAAAGCAGGTTTACCAAGTGATGACCAACAGGAGCAAGCCGAGGCAATATTGGAAGAATGCGACCGAGTAACCGCGCGCATCAATCAGTTCCTGGCGTTCGCCAGGCAGGCAGAAATAAACATTGAACCAGTGGTTGTCGAGGACTTGGTCCAAGAACTGCGAACACTACTGCAGTCGGACCTGGATGCAGGCGGGCTGAAGCTGGAGACGATTCGACTCAATCAGCCACCTGCGATACAAGCTGATCGTGACCAGCTACGGCAAGTGCTGTTCAATCTGCTTCAAAACGCCATCGCCCTGGCGCCACGGGACAGCTCGATTACAATCTCGATGTGCGAGGGTCGTCGCGGGCCCCTGCGTTTAGAGATTGCCGACCAAGGTCCTGGCGTGCCGGAAGAAATCGTTGACTCGCTGTTTGAGCCTTATGTTACCCGGCGGATCGGTGGAACAGGCTTAGGTCTGTCGATTGTTCGGCGCATCGCTATCGCACACGGCTGGGAAGTCGGTTACCAGCCCGGCAGTCCATCCGGAAGTGTCTTTTCGATAGACGGAATCCATCGTGATGTTAGTTAACTGTGGCGTAAGCCTTCACCTTCTCTTCAAGTAGTCCAAGCTCACATCGTGAAAACCAAACCCACCAAGCCGACCCTGATGATCGTCGATGACGAGCCGTCACAGCGAAAGCTGCTCGGTGGTTTTTTCGCTACCTTTGGCTTCACAATCATCGAAGCGGAATCTGCCGAAGCGATGCTCGATTTGCTCGCTCAACATGCCCCCGACATGATCTTGCTGGACGTGCGTCTGCCAAAGATGAGTGGTATCGACGCACTGCCCAAAATTCGGGAACGATTGCCGACCGTTCCTGTCGTACTCATCACCGCGTACGCAGATGTGCGGCAAGCAGTTGCGGCGGTTAAAAGTGGTGCAGACGATTACCTATCAAAGCCGATCGACCTCGAAGAACTGAAGGTTGCCGTCTACGATGCGTTAGCCATCCCAACGTCAGATGACGCGGAAAACAAGATTGCGTTGCCCGATCTGCCTGCAGAATTCATCTTCAAGAGCCGCGCGATGCGTCAATTGATCGAGACCGTCGCCGTCGTCGCACCGTCAGAGGCTCCGATCTTGATTCAAGGCCCAAGCGGGGCGGGGAAAGAGTTGATTGCACAATTGATTCACCAATGGAGCCCCCGTGCATCGCATCCGATCGTAACCACGAACTGCGCAGGACTCTCGGCAACGCTCATTGAAAGTGAACTGTTCGGACACGTGAAGGGTGCATTTACCGGCGCGTCGGAAGATAGAAAAGGCTTGTTTCGGACTGCCAGCGGCGGCAGTCTGTTCCTGGATGAGATCGGTGAGATGCCGCTGGAGATGCAACCAAAGCTGTTGCGTGCTTTGGAAACCAATCAAGTCACACCAGTCGGTTCTGATCGGCACGTCAATGTCGATACGCGACTCGTGGCCGCCACCAATCGCAATCTGATGGACGAAATCAAAGAGGGCCGCTTTCGGGAAGACCTTTTTTACCGAATGAGCGTCGTCGAGTTGATCGTCCCGCCACTTGCCGATCGTCGCGAGGACATCATTCCGCTGGCAAGACACTTCGCGAGTCAGTTCGCCAATCGGCAAGTACGCATGTCACCGCAGGCATCCCAAGCGATTCTCACTCACTCATGGACAGGCAACGTTCGTGAGCTGCGAAACGCAATTCAGCGTGCCTGCTTGCTATGCCAAGGCGATGTCATTTTACCGGAACACCTCCCCGCACACATTGCTACCGATGCAACGGTCGAAGTATCCGACACCGGGCGTTTGTCACAAGTCGAAAGAGCAACGATTCTCGCAACACTCGAAGAATGCGACGAAAATCGAACACAAGCGGCGAAGAAGCTCGGCATCAGCCGACGTGCATTGATTTACAAGCTTCACGACATTGATGCCGATTCGTAGTTCGCTTCAACGTTCCTTGCAAATCGGGATTCATGCAAGGTTCCAGCAAAACCTTGCTGCACCGCGTCCATCTGGTTCTTGATTGCGTCGTTGTTGGTTCACTAATTCGATTGTCTCTACAGAGGCAGTAACCCGCGACCACGCCAGGACACCAAGACCCACCGATCGTATTGGAAGGGAGTTTGAGAGATTCAGTTCGTCCGATGGGACGATTCTCGTATCAACCTGTTTACTCGCAGCCCTGATGGCAACTAGGCCAAGAACAGCCAGTCGTACGATTCAGGCCTCAAGTGAGACGTAAGATGAACGAAAAAGGGCTCGCTTCCTGAGATTCGCTGTCCATGAAATCCGAAAGAATCAAGCTCGACATCAGGACCGTAGGTTTTGCCTCCAAACTGGGCCTTCGGTTACTCGGTCTTCGGCCAGTATTAAAAACTCTCACCGTCGGGATTCCTCAGTCGAATAGGGGAGAACAAATAAACGGGCGATGACTGATTGTCGTGGATCGGTGCGGGATAATACGTTGGATCGACGGAGCGATCCGCGACAAACGGACATTGTTTTGGTAAGCGTTGACGTGTCGTACCTAAGCCGTGACCGGTCAACGGGGACACTGCGTGTTGGAGTGCCCGGAACCTCGTGACGCAGGTTACGGGGAAGCGTTGAAACAGTCTCGCGCGAACTTGGTGTTCGCTTTGGTCGCATCGGCGTGGCTCATCCCTTTGGGTTTCGATCCCTCGATGATCAACCATCCGTTGTAACCCATCGAGTCCAAGAGAAGCCTGATCCTCGGGAAGTCGATGTCGCCCTGCCCGAGAAGTGCGGCATCTTGCTTGATGTGAACTTCACAAATATTTTCGGTCCCAAGGCTCTCGATCTCGCGGTAAATGTCGTATCCCATGCGGGCAGAGTTCGCAGTGTCGTAATAAACCTTGACTGCCGGTGAACCAACGCCTTCCATGATGCGTCGGTGATCGGCTTCGCTGAGCAAGGACTCGATCCCAAGAATAAATCCATGTTTCTCGGCGATCGGCGCAAAGCGTTTCAGTTTTCGAATGACCGTATTCATCCGCTCTTCATCGCCGTTGAGGTCGGCTTTGCCAAAGAAAGCCAAAAGAACAATCTTGGGAGAAACTTTCTCAGCCAGTTCGCGATCCTCTAGATCGGCCGCTTCCTCTTTCAGCATGACCATCGCTTCCAGACAATCGGCGACGAGTCGATCGGCTTCGTCGGTTGTGGCGAGGGGAACTCGGTTCAATAGGCCGATTCCCAATGAAGAGATCGCGACACCTGTTTCTTTCACGATCGCACGGACCTTGTCACGGTTCTCGCGAGTCCGCAGATCAAGCCCGTTCCCTTTGGCATCGAATGAATACTGGATTCCATCAAGGCCATTCGCTTTCGCGAACTCGAATGACTCTTCCGAGACCTGCATTTTGATGGACCAATCGCACGTGCCGATTCGATAGGTGTTAGCTCTCGCGGCGAGCAGGTGTTGGTCAAACCATTTGACGAATCGGACCTCATCCGCCTGCTTGTTCGGCCAACCGTGCTGAAGTCCTTTTTTAATGGTCAGTTCAATCGGTACGCCCTTCGCCTCGGCGACCATTTTGAAACTCGTCGATTGAAACAATGGCACGATCGGGTCGGCATCACCGTGAATGATGGAAACTGGAGGCGTCGTCTCACTCACGTGGTAGATCGACGACATGTGACGGCCGAGAATTTGTCTTGTTTCCGCAGTCTTCGATTCCTCACCGAATGCGGGTTGCCAACGCTCCTGTTTTCCTACGCCAACGCAATCGTCACCCGGTTCGCTCCAATTGAGATAGTCGGTCGGCGGAAAGAACACACCTGCGGCTTGCACGGCGCTACTCGCGCGATCAATGGGATCTTTTGCGTCTGGATCCCCTGGGCCGCCCTTGGTTGCTAGTATCAGACTCAGATGCCCACCGGCGCTCGCTCCAGTTACCCCCATGCGGTCCGGATCGATATCCCAACGATCCGCATGAGTGCGAATGAACCTTACGGCACGGTGCATGAAGCCCATGATGTCACGAACTTGATAGCGTGGTTGCGATCCATGCATCACGGCAAAGACCGTGTAGCCATGATCGGTATACGGAACCCCGTAGTCGTCGGTGACCTTTTCGTATTTGGATTTCCAGCCGCCGCTAACGACCTTGATGATCCCAATGCCGTTGGGATTCGCTGGCTTGAAAACATCAAATGTCATCGCAACGCCCTCGGTGCGCAAGTAAATGACGTCTCGCTCGCGAGTGACCTGCGCCGACGTAATCGTCTCGAAGACGAGGCCCGCAAAAACAGCAGCTACCACGCAGATTAGGTGAACCCGGTTCATGAAAATTGTTTTGCAGAAAAGTGGTAATGTTCGTTAGTCAGCTATTCTGACAAAACCTGCCTCAAGAATGTGCTTTTTTTCAGACAGATCGCGATTTTCGAGCGGCTGACTCCCTGGAGGTCGGACTGATGCCCTCGATCGATCGCCTGAATGATCTGCGTCTGCCACTGACTGGGATCCTTCGCCACTCGATAAGTGGCCACTTCGAATTCGTGACTGGCCCCATCGTCGTCCCTACGACGTACACGAGGCCGAACGACCTCTTCTCGCTCGCCCTCGTAAAGAAGGCGGCCGGGACTGGTTCCGGCTCGATAATGATCACCTTGGTGCGGTGCGTGCTTAGGACCACAGAGCTGCATGACTTCAGCAGCCATCACTTCACTGATCATCTCGCGGACGTGGCCACGGATGAAGTCTCGCAAGACTTCCCCGGTTTCTGACGCTAAAACTTGCCCAAGAGATTGTAAACGACTAACTTCATTCAAGATGGTCTCCCCGTCGGTTGCCGCCGACGAAAATTGGAAAGTTGCGGAGGGCAGATTCTGCCCTCCGGGAGACCATCCTTTCAACTTTCATTATTTGGACGCTTCCCAGAACAAGCATCGACAAGGAGACGAAGGCAGCCGTATTCCAAGCGGAACTCACGGCTGGCTCCTACCGACTCTCGGCCAAGTTCCTCGATACAAACGACCGCTCGTTCGATGCGTTTTATGACTACATCGAGAAAATGGACCAACCGTCTGAGGCAATCTGCCGTGACTACAAAATCCAAGACAACAAAGAATCGGAACCGATCATGAACTACTTTACTTGCCGTCCAATGATTGCACTGACGGTTTTACTACTTATCAGCACGGCCTTTCCCTGCACAGCTCAAGAGAAAAAGCTGAAGAAGAAACGGGTCGCTCCGACATCGCCGGAAGCTTCGGCGTTGACCGGCAAAGAGATCGACGAGCTGCGTGTTGATATGGACAACGTTGTCAAAAGCTTCGAGTTTCATCCTTTCTTTGAAGGCTCGGAACTGAAAGGCACGACGACGACAGGCAACTGGAAATTGCAGGGCGACGGAAAGGAGTTGTTTCTTCACCCACGAGAAGGCGAAGAAGGATGGAAACGGTATTCAGCCTATCTGTGGTCGGACAAACCGTACCGCGACTTTGTGATCGACTTTGAATTCAAATTCGAAACCGATGGGAACAGCGGATTCTACTTTCGCGTCGGTGATCAGAATGACCCCGTCGAGGGAGGCTGCGAATTGCAACTCAACGACACCCATGCCAAGGGCGACGAAATCAATCACCACGACATGGGTGGCCTACTCAGAGCACACCCCGCCGCCGTTAATGCAGGCAAGAAGGCCGGAGAGTGGAATCGGGCGATTGTCCATGTCGAACGAAACCGGATGCGTGCCTACCTCAATGGTCTACAAATTCATGACATCGATCTGTCGAAGACGCCGCTCTCGGATCGCCCGGCAATAGGCTTCATCGGGTTCCAAGATCATGGCCTCGATTTCTGGCTCCGCAACGTTCGAATTGCCGCACCAACGCCTTAAAACGTGATAAAAGGGTCACCTGAGAAACCGGAATGAGCCGACGGCGTTAACCCAATGCCAGCTTCGTCCGCACTAACAGGGTGTTTTTATAGCGGAGCGGCGCGAACCGCCCGGTAAATTTCGAACATCTTAATCGCTGCGACCGAGCGGCTTACGCCGCACCGCGATCAAAGTAGATGGCATTGAGCGCTCGCCGTCAGCTCACTTATTGGTAATCACAATCAACCAACGAACGTAAGTTTGAACGCAAAACTGCTTCCATTTGCAGTCGTCGCTGCGGCGATACGATCGGCGTTGAAGCGACACACCCGAACGTCGTCCTGATTTCGGCGGACGACGTTGGCTGGGTCGACGCCAGTTGCAACAACGCGTATTCGCCGATACAGACGCCCCACATCGACCGCATCGCCAATGAGGGAATTCGGTTTATGAACGCGCACACGCCTTCGTCCGTCTGCACACCCACGCGATACGGATTGCTGACCGGACGGTCTCCATGGCGTTGGTAACTGAAGAAAGAAGTGCTCGCCTATTACGCCCCGCGTAAATCACCGACGACCGTACAACTTTACCTTCGCATCTGAAGTCGCACAGTCGGCGGTGATCGTCTGGAGGCCAGCACGACGAATGCAGAGCGCGTCCATCGGAATGCCCAGGGCGTCGCAGTCGATGGTAGTCCATTGCGAGGCGAAAGAGGATTCCTCTACAAAGGTGGGCACCGAATTCCGTTCATCGTGCGTTGGGACAATGGGGATTCCGGCAGGACGCAGGATTCAAGACCAGGTGATTGCACTGCACGATGTCTATGCGACGCTCACCACCATCGTCGGCGTCTCGATTCCCAACGATCAGGCCAACGACAGCGATGATTTCTCCGAGGTCTGGATGGCCCCCAAAACAAACACACACTCGTCCGCGAGACACTCTTCATCCAATCCAATCGACCGTGGGAACAAGACAACCGCAAGATCAATAACACCTGGGGGATTTGCCAGGTTGAGCGAAACAATGGCACGCTAAAGCTATGGAAAGGGATGTTCGAGGCCAATTTAAAACGCACTCAGGGAATGGGCTAAACGCGTGGCGTTAAATGGTTCACCTCCCCAGCAAGCTCGAACGCGATAACAACAACGAGCAGTGGCATTTGAAGTTGAGCATGAAATATCCATCGGAGGAAATCCATACCAATACCATTGGCCTCTGCCACCGCCGGGGACAACATTTCACCCGTCTCGGCGTGCCCGATCCCAAATGCTGCCGATGTCGCTCGGCAGTTCACCGTCGTGTGAGTTGTTCTTGCCTTTCCGCTCGTCGTAACTGATCGAGTCGAGGTACAACCTCTCGACTTTGGCCCGAGCCCAGTCGGTCTTGCGAAGAAATTTTAAACTGCTGTTGATGCTCGGCTCGTAGTTGAAGCAATGGATATTGATCCGCTCACCCAGTCGCTGCCATCCGTACTCCGCGACCAGGTATTCGAGCATCGCCTTGAGCGTGACGCCGTGCAGCGGATTGTTCGGCTGGGGCTTGTTTGGCTGGGGCTTGTTTGGCTGGGGTTGATTCATCGCGACGACTTCTCCTCGTTCGGGTTGGCTGGGATACGAGTTTTGACCATTTGTCTCGGCAACTCGACGTTTTCGATCGGGTTCCGTTCGGTGTGAGATACGTCATCGATTGCATTGGTTCAATTCCATTCCAGCAGTGTGCCGGCCCGGTCGATATGAAAACTTCTCCGCTAATCCGGCTCAATGATTCTACTAAGCTCGGTCTACCAAGATCGGCTCAAACTCGCGTCGGATGAACTGCGTCTGAAGTTATGGTCGACATCTGGAAAACACCCTCCCCGGCCTGATTTGTGTTCACTGGGGCGGACATGTTACCAGAGAGAGAGTCCGACAAATTCGTCGGTCGGTTTCGGGAGGCCGCTTCAGAACGCTGCTTTCCTGTCATCCCACCCGATCGAGCGAGAGCGAACCGTTTTGCCCCGCATCGGCGGACTGCCAAGTGCTACCGCCGCACCGCCTGAGTGACTTTGAAGCATGAGCCCGTATTGTGAATGACCAAACGGAGAAAGATCGATTCGGCGATTCGTTCTCCGCGGTGAAGACCTCCCTTTTCGTGGCTGTACCTACGGAATTGAAGAAGGCCACCCTTGGTTTCAGCCGAGATTCGGATCGCCCGATTTAACAATCGTCGCTGGAAAACAGGAGTCTGACGTTCGTTCGAATAAGTCGATAGGACGCGTTAGACAGTCGCATTTTTTTGTACCGCGTGGGGCATTGTTACCACGTTAACTGCATTCCGCCGTTGCCGACGTGGAACACTTGGTGCTCGTTGAATTGGACGTCATAGCCACAAGACAAGCTGACGTTGGAGCGTGGCTGAACAGTCAATCCATAACCGGCCACGGCCCAGTCACGCCCTAGATCCAATCCTTGGACCGCGAAATTGGTCGCATTCGGCGCACTGAATCTTGACTGAACCACTCCTGCGGTGTCGAGAAATTCATGCATCCAGAGAGCACGAGCACGATGTGCGATCGGCACGCGTTGACTCCACACTGCAGAGCGTGCGATATCCACGCCCAACATGCTGCGCAACGAATGCGTGTCGACATCGTCGACGTTGAGGTTCATCGCGCCCGCGCCCGTCTCCGAGAAATCATTTTGGTGATGATAAATGTACTGCAGTGTTGCGAAGGGCCTGACCGCAAACTGCCCCCATTCCGCTTGCCTGCCCCGCTCAAGGCTCACAATCGCTTGCTGACCTGAATAGTCCCCACGGGCCACTCGATTGACTCCGCCAAACGCCACCGTTCGCGAGGACTCATAGGCGTCGTAACCAAATCCGCTGGTCCCTTGCCAATACCCCCAGCCATCGGTGTGTCGGAAGTAGGCCCCCAATTGAACCGCATCGACTCGCGCAGTTTGAAGGGACGAGACCGTTTCCAGATGAGCATGGCCATAACCGCCGTAAATGCCCAGCAGGGTGTGCTCGTTGCACCATCGCTGAAGTCCAAACAAGGTGCCGCCGAGTGAATAATCAAGCCCCGCTGCGTTGCCATCCCCGTCGGCGTCACCGCCCAGACCGTATCCCGTTAACCACCCATCCCATTGCCTCGGCCGGCAGCGGGCCGGTTGTGAAATGAGATCTGCGCAGCCGCTTTCTCGGTAGCTGACCAATTGGATATCCGACTGCGGGAGCGCGCGAGTTTGGGCAACCGCCCTCGGGGTAGAGAAGCGTCCCGACGCGCTCGCATTTCTCAATCGACGTCCCAGGATTTGATTCCATTGGGAGGTGTGCTGTAACCCGACCGATGCAAGACTGCCGTACACTTCGCCGCTCATATGAGACATTGCGAACTGCTGCTGGGACGCCGATTGGACCATTAGTTCATCAAGCACATCACCCATATCGCCCACGGCGAGGGGGCTGAGTAAGTCCAACGACGCTCCTACCGCCGACTGATTTCGAGTCAATGCCGTGGCCGTGTATCCGGCAGGGGCACGCTGCACCATCAATTCCAGTTCGTTCACGCCGTAAACTAAAACAAAGTCCCGCATTGGCAAGTAATCGGTCACGGACGTAAATCCGGCGCCGGAGATTCCACCGGTCGTACGTAAGATGGTGTACGTGGTTCCCGGTTGGTAAGTCCCAGCGGCCGCTTGTACATCCACCGTACCGCCATGAAGGATTGCCGTACTAGGGGTGCCAGTGACATCAATCAGGTCATTGTTGGTTCCAGCAACCGTGCCCGCAGCGTTCAAATCAACTTGATAGGTGGAACCCACGTTTTGGGTATAAGTCCCATCGACCGTGAAGGTCCCCAGTAACTCCCCGGGGGAAATTAGCCCAGATACCGTGGTCGCGCCCGCGGCGCCGGAGCCACGAAGCTCGGTCCCAGCATCCGTCGACAGGCTACTAGTAATCGATCCGCTGATGATCAGATTCCCTGCACTCAACGTGGTGTTGCCATCGTACGTATTCGTTCCATCCAGCGTCACGGTGCCGGCGCCCTGTTTCGTCAAAGCACCTGTTCCGGTCATGTCCCCGTCGTACGTGCCGTCACCGGCCTGGTCGAACACCACGCTCGCGTTGTTGGTGATGTCACCCTGCAAACTGGACGTGTTACCCTGCAACGTCCCGGCCGTGACGGTCGTGCCGCCGGTGTAGTCATTCGTTCCATCCAGGGTCACGGTGCCGGTGCCCTGTTTCGTCAAAGCACCCGTTCCGGTCATGTCCCCGTCGTACGTGCCGTCACCGGCCTGGTCGAACACCACGCTCGCGTTGTTGGTGATGTCACCCTGCAAACTGGACGTGTTGCCCTGCAACGTCCCGGCCGTGACGGTCGTGCCGCCGGTGTAGTCATTCGTTCCATCCAGGGTCACGGTGCCGGCGCCCTGTTTCGTCAAAGCACCTGTTCCGGTCATGTCCCCGTCATACGTGCCGTTACCGGCCTGGTCGAACACCACGCTCGCGTTGTTGGTGATGTCACCCTGCAAACTGGACGTGTTGCCTTGCAACGTCCCGGCCGTGACCGTCGTGCCGCCGGTGTAGTCATTCGTTCCATCCAGGGTCACGGTGCCGGTGCCCTGTTTCGTCAAAGCACCTGTTCCGGTCATGTCCCCGTCGTACGTGCCGTCACCGGCCTGGTCGAACACCACGCTCGCGTTGTTGGTGATGTCACCCTGCAAACTGGACGTATTGCCCTGCAACGTCCCGGCCGTGACGGTCGTGCCGCCGGTGTAGTCATTCGTTCCATCCAGGGTCACGGTGCCGGCGCCCTGTTTCGTCAAAGCACCCGTTCCGGTCATGTCCCCGTCGTACGTGCCGTTACCGGCCTGGTCGAACACCACGCTCGCGTTGTTGGTGATGTCACCCTGCAAACTGGACGTGTTACCCTGCAACGTCCCGGCCGTGACGGTCGTGCCACCGACATAACTATTGGTGCCGCTCAATACGACCGTGCCAACGCCTTGTTTCTCGATGTTGCCGTCCCCCGAAATGGATGTTTCGATGGCTGTCGGATTCCCAGCACCAACTGTCAACGTTGTGGTGATACCCGAATTGATCGACGCCGAGTTGCCCGTGATCGTGATGCTATTCGATCCGGTGATCACCACGTTGGTCGTTCGAGCGAATGGGGGCAGATCAGTGAGCAGAGTGATCGTGCCCGTGACGGCATTGTCGACAATGATGTCATGTGATCCCGAGACGTCCGCGTTGGCATCGACAATCGCTTGTCGCAACGACCCGGCACCATCGTTGTTCGTATTCGTGACGAAGAAATCCGTCGCGTGAACGCTGTGTGCGGACAAGACAAGCAACAAAATGGCGAGCGATCCTCCCCCCCGTAGACAATCTTGTTTTTTCATTTCGGCGTCTCCCGCATGGAATGCATCGATATCGTGACCGCCTTCGATTCGGATCGGCTCAAGTCTCCCTGGAAAGGATCAATGCTACCGCCTGGCGCCTAATAGCCCCCTTCGGATGATTCCGTTGCGCACTTGACCTCATCCGGAACAGAGACAAGATGTGTCCGAATCAGCGTCCCCGCTTCCTACCTGAACAGAACAACATGCCACCAACCCACTCTCCAGAGCAAAACACATCCGCTAAAAGGAGGGCAACATTCTGTGGGGAGTCTCTGCCATTCAGCATCTGCGGAAAAGATATTCAGTCGTCGCCGGTGGTAGACCGCAATTGCAACCTTCGAACAGTCAGTAAGCTCCCGGCCCCAGTTTCACTCGCGATAACCAAGCGTCTAGCAGCACCTCATGACCACCGCATTAGTAAATTGGCGCGGAGCCGGCGACCGTTTTTCCACTCTTCACTTCGAATCAGTAGCAGCCGCCTCCTTTGTGATTCCAGATGAGGTTGCAGCAAGCCAAGGCAACGTCTTCGATGAAACATTTGCCTCTTCAAATAAAACAACTTCGCATTTGGTTCACAAATCCGAGAGGTTCCCGACCGGCTTCGCTCTGACGATTGCTCACCGCAGATACCATTTCCGATGCCATCTCCGCCTTTTCTGACCACGCCAATGTGGACTCACCGGACCGAAATATTCGTTCCGGTATTTTTTCCCACCACGCTTCTAGCTGGGCAGCGCCACTTCTCACGTAGCTCGGTCTCTCAGGACGTCGATTGTATTACTGAAGAATTTCAAAAGTAGCGGAACGGCGCGAGCCGTCCGGTCCCGCGTTACCGGACGGCTCGCGCCGTTCCGCTAAAAAGAGCACTATAACAATCGACGTCCCCCGAGACCGAGAATTGCAGGCGTTACCCGCTTCCGGAGCCTCGGAAAGGCTCCGCAACGTGAAAGTCGAAAACTCCAAGACGTCCGCCAGAAAGTGGCGCTGTCCGGCTAGTCTTCACTTCTCAAGTCCTGCTCCGCTTCAGTCTTGATGTTTTTGAGAGCTTCATCGTCGGGCTTTAGTTCCAATCCTTGGTTGGCGAAGACCAAGGCTTTCTCTGGGCGAGCGTTGTTCAGAAAGGCTAGAGCTGTCTTTCTCAGCAACCACGCTTTTCCCGGCGTCGTCTCGACGTCGAATTCCATCAGCCGCAGTCCATCATCGATGCGTCCGTCTTGAATCAGCTGTGTCGCAACGGCTGAGTTGGCGCCTCCCCAGCCCGCTTTCGATCCATTGGCCTGAAACCATTCGATGGCTGCTTCGACGCCATCGGCTTGGACGATTTCGTACATCCGCTGCTCCTGGGTGAGGCGACGTTTACCCGGCATTCGGTAGGGTTGTTCGGTCACGACAGCGATCAATTCCGCACTGAGCCTTTGAACGGCATCCCACACGTCAGTCGATGCGATCGGGTCACCTTGATTGCACAGCACGATCACGAAGGCATCATCCTCCACCAGTCGACTTTCCATCGCCCTAAATCCATTGATCGCCCCCCCGTGGTTAATCACCTTGGTTCGCCGCTTCGTCACCGGATGAGTGCGAGTATCGATCTGCCAGCCGTATCCATAATTACTGTGTGGCCGTCCGCCCGCCGCTTTCACCTCCGGCACGTCTCGGTTCGGAGTGAACATCAGGTCGCGATGTTTCTTCTTCAAAAGCTTGTTGGTATATAAGGCTCGATCCCACCGAAACATATCTTCCACCGTCGAATACAAAGCTCCGGCGGCTCCGGGCGACGAATCCAAATCGATGTAAGCTGCGTTCTCAAACGCAAACGGCCCCCGCGTATAACCGCTCGCTCGCTTTTCGATCACGGTTCGGTTCCGGTCGTACCCGCTGTTCTTCATTCCCAAGGGATCGAAGATTCGCTCGTGAAGATTCTGCTCGAAGCTCTTCCGCGTCACCTTTTCAATGATTCTGCCTAAGATGCAATAACCTGCATTGCAGTAGCTGTAGATTGTGCCGGGATCATTCGCGAGATCTCCACTGCAATGCAATTTGATGAACTCGTCTTTATCGAAGGACAGTCGCGAGATCGTTCCTCGGTAGTCAAAGCTCGATGTGAAATCTTTGATGCCCGATTGATGTGACATCAAGTGATGCAGCGTGATCCGTTCTCCGGTGTCTTTGCGATAGTAGGGCAGGTGATCAATGATGGTGTCGTCAAGCTTGACCTTACCCTCTTGAACCAGTTGCATCACGAGCATGCTGCAAAACTGTTTGCTTACTGACGCCAATCGAAATTTAGTATCGGTGGTATTGGGGATGTTCCATTCGCGATTTGCCAAGCCAAACGCTTGCTTGTAGATCACCTTGCCTTCATCGGCGACGAGCACGGCACCAGAGAACAAACCCGTATCGGCGGTTGCTTGGCAAAGTTGTCGCAAGGCTTCCTCTTTGTCAGTCCCGACCTCCAAATAACCCTTGGGAAGAGCGGATTCCTTTTCCTGTGCAAACGCTGAATGGCACAGCATCAGGCATCCAAGCAGCAGGCCAAATTGCAATCTTCCACGTTTCATATTTTCTTTCTGCAAAAGGTCTAGCGAGTGGCCGGTGCTGCGGCATTCGGAAGGGGCATACCGAGTTCGTCGCCGTTGTGTTGGAAACCATTTCCGTCAACGTCCACGAAGATTGGATTGCTAACGGCGATCGGCGGACGTTTTCCGTAACGCGTTCCCATGACCTTTTCCATCGTCATTCCCTCGCCGATCGTTGCCACGATCAGGTGCGCATCCTGATCGAGCGACAAACTGATTGACGAATCAAATTTGCGAACGGCAGTCATGCTGCCGAACAAGTCGGGCGAATTCTTTCGCGTGTAGTTGTGTTTTTTGCTCGGTCGACCGCTGATGAATAGTTGCACGCGATTGACGTCCAACCAGTTCGGGCACTGCACCGTCACTTTCAACATCACTTTCCCGTCGGCCGCAACGAGTGAATCCCCAGGAATCGCTGTGTCCCGGCTAGTAGTAGATTGACCTGCTACGGAAAGGAATGGTCCAGTCGACATGACGATGTGTCCCGATTCAGCTTGTCGAACCATTTCGTCGGTTGAAATCTTTGCGGGATCGTCCGTGCTGCAGGCGAACCAGTTTCTTCGCCAGCCGCTGCCGTGGTGGTTGTAGTGCGCATCGGTGTTGATGACGCCCGGAATGCGGTAACCTTGATTGAGTAGTTGCAACCACTGAAACATTGGAATCCGCATGCGACGCACACTTGGCGGATTGTTCGGGATGTCCTGAAAAATTGTTTCCAGCGGATGAACTTCCACGACATCCGTCCATTTCAGCATCCCGCGGAATCCTGAATCGGGAATTCCATCAGTATCCACGTCACCGTAGATCTGATGTAGATTCGGGTGATTGATTTGCACCAATTTGTCCGATGCGTCGTCCCACATGGCGAGACGTTCGATCTGCACGACCGGATTGGATGAGGTTCGTGGGCCACCGCCATTTTGCGTGTGAGGGTGCCAGTGCAGCGGGAATGAATTTTGATGGTTAACCGGCGTCGGAGAGCCCGTCAATTCGATTCCAGTGCAGGTTGCCATCAAGTGCGTCAGATTCATCTGCTGCAGGTGTGGCGTGTAACTGTCGATTCGATTGTGTTCGGTGCAGGGCGCAAACTCAACATTTTCGCACAGTAGGTTCTCGACTCGCCCGTATTGGTCGGACGTGTTGTCGCCCGAAGGACTGCTGTGGCTGTGCAAGTCAGCGCTGACCCAGCCAGTCGTATCGACAACACGATCAAGCTGCACCGCGATTAGCTGCATCTCCTTGGCGATAATCTCAACCTCTTTCCTGACACTGTCGTATTCTGGCCCACGGCTGAAATAGATCTCATACTTGCCCGGGTCGAGTGGGCAATGCATGCGGCCGTGCACCGAGTAGACGAGGTTTTCAACAAATGTCCTTGTGCTGCTGAGACCAAAGTTAGGGTGGTCTCCATCTGCCGCATAAATGGTTGCCTTCACGGGAATAAAATTGCCCTGGTCATCTTTGACCTCAGCAACAAAGCCACTGACGTCCGTCAAAGGCAAAGTCACTGTTCCATTCTCTTTACCTGATTGAAAAGCGACCTCACTACTGTCGCATCCAATCGCGGACGCAACAGCGACGTATTTGCCGGGAATGAGCCTGGTGTGGGCGATTCCTTGGTCGTCCGTCTGCAAAGTAAACGAATCCTGAACGCCATCACCGTTCTCGCCAACCGACCGCACAACAACTTTGGCACGATTGACTGCATCCAGTCCGTCAGCGGGAGGAGTCTTCGGCCTAACTACGAATTTGTACATGGCTGGTGACAAGTCGGAATGTTCCGCGACCGTTCGAAGGTCGGCTGGGCTGGTCGCGGGATAAAGTCGTACCGTCCATTTCAGTTTGCCATCGGTCCGCTCGACGTGAGCGTCCGAATACCGCAATTGATTAGGCCGTCCTTTTTTCCAGCTCGGTGGTTGCCGCACAAACGGGTTTTTGAATCCAATTGTTTGTCGAAAAAACGAATCGGCACAGTAGGCAACGCTGCCAAATGTCTCAAATGAAAACCATCCATCGGCACGCACACCATCAAACGCTCCGACCTTCTCCGCCGCATCGCCGTCAATCTGCACGATCGATTCGACAAATGCGTCGCCGTCCTTCAAGCGATATTGCACGAACGCCGTCGTGCCGTCTTTGGAGATCGTTCGGGATGATCGGCATTGCCAAAACACTGCGTCACCATCACGGCCGGTAGTTACCTGAGACGGGTCATGAAAAAAATATCGTCCCGCTGTCGGCGTGTAAGCGCTAAGTTGATCGTTGGATGGTTCATTGAGTGTGAGGTCCAAGATCGAACCACCAATGTTTCGGATCGTCATGTTGGCATCGCGAGTAGGCACCGCCGCCGCAATCGTCAACGATACATGGTCGTTCTTCAGCAGATAGTCACCATAGATCCAATCGACCTCCTTGCCATCGATTGCCGGTTCGGAACCAGGGACAATGACCTGCAATTCAGCGGCGGCCGCTTGTATTGCGGACATCCCAAGTGAGAGTCCAATGACAAGACGAAACAGTGTTGCGAGGCGGGAATTCATGATGGCGGGGCAGATAGGAGCGAAAGTCTATTCTTGAATGATAGTCGACTAGCCCCCTCTCAACCGCGTGTGTTCAAAAAACTCAGCCAAGCACTCGCGTCAAGAAAAGGAGACTTTTACGCATTCGGCGAGGATGCAACTCAACCGAACCAATCGACGTCGCAGTCGACGCGGGTATCAACGTCGGCGATCGTCGCCTCGGTGTCTTCGTACCCATTGACGTTGTCCTGCCGGCCAATTTCCAGCAGCGGTTGCCCGAGTTGCCCGACAGGAGCATTCCGCAACCGGTTTCCTTCCGCCTTGAATCTGATTCATAAGGCGTGCAGGGGTACGAGCCGTTTTGTCCATAGCACGAATGATCGCAGATTTGCCCCTCGACGAGATTTAGCATCAGTCGCAAGGCTAGATCAACGCGAACACCGGACCGCCCAATCCGCTTCAACCATCTCCACGAACAGGCGGTGTAAAAGATCACATGCGTCTGTGACGCATCCCAAACATCGCAGACACCCGATTCAGAATTTCCCATGTTCCAGGTCACACGCTCGATCGTCAGTTCGCGGACGGCCGATGAAATAGCCGGCAACATCTCCGACAGATTTAATCGCCCGCGAAGAGGCCGATTTAGAGGCGAAGGCTCAGTTTACCGGCCCCGTCCCAAGAGCCAGCGGGTCGAAGCCTCCGCCCCCTCAAAATCTCGTAACCCATTTGCCGGTCAACGCAACGCGACCAAATTCTTCATTGCGGTCCAATCGAGTGCCTCACTCGATCTCTACTTGGTCACTTCGTACTTGCTCGGGTTCTGATTGAACATCTGTTGTTGTTCTTGGCCTGGGAACAGATATCGCATTCCTTTGTAGAAGCTGGTGAACTCGGAGACGCCGTCAACGTCCTTATTCATCTCGACACGACAAACCGTGCATTTGCCGCCGAGTGCAATATCGGCGTGAGCATATTTCTCCTTATTCGCTTGGAACATGCTCTTCGCTTTCTCGTTTGAGAATAGATACAGATGGTCTTCGTGCAATGCCGCGAATTGAAGACTTCCCGGGACTCGCTTTCCCATTTCCACCAAGGCGACGATGCAGTCGCCACCGAGAATGGGTGTGTACTTTGTGGGATCTTGCACAAACATTTGCTTCTGTTCTTCGCTTGGGAACAGGTACGTCTTGCCATCGTATTGTGCTGAGTACTGCGCATCGCCCTTCACCCATTTTTTCATTTTGATGATGCATACAGGACAATAGCCTTGCAGTCCTACCGTGCCAGCGTTGGTCTTGGTTCCGCTTCCTGCCCGGGTTCCGCTACCTGACTGGGCAGACGGCGTACTTGCTGATGGAGTGGTTCGTGTGCCTGATTGAGCATGAGCGGCGGTTGCGAGGAGCGAGCCGAGCAGGAGGGTGGTCGCGACAATCGCGAAGCGGCGGGTGACCAACAGGTGTGCTTGGGAAAGGAGACGGTTCATCGTTTCTCTCTTTGAAAGTCCGAGTAATGGAATGGTTTGCTGACTTCAGAGGGAAGACGGAATGCAAGGGGTTTCCTTACACCAAAACTTTTCGCCTGAAAACCTTTCTCGTCTGTGAGGCCAATCACAACGCTGATTAGCGTGCCAGACCGGGATGCTGGCGGTTTACTTACCGGGAACACATTGGCTTCCCATGTTTACTCGATGAGACGTTGATTTCTTTAGTGCCCCTTTTTAGCGGAACGGCCCAAGCCTTCCGGTCCCGCGTTACAGGACGACCTACGTCGTTCCCTTACATTAGTAATTCCCCAGTAATTAAATCGACGTCCCGTAGAGAATGACCTTGGCATTGCGTTTGGCACTTCATCGCACGAGAATTCTTTTGCTCCTCTTTTTGCAAATTGTGAGTTAGTTCACAGTCCAACGAACGCGTTACTGCGATAGTGACATAAGGATGCATGCGGCAACCCTTCAGTCGTTGCCGTAGCTAATTTGACGTGCCTGAACCCTGGGAAGGTGTACGCGGTTGATCGTCGGTGTTTGCAGCAGGCGGCGAATCGAGTGGTTCAGCTGAGCTACTCGATGAGCATCCGACGAACGGGATGCAAAAAAGAATCGCCAAAAGTGCCACTCGTATGTTTTTGAACATCGTTTTCTCCATCGCAGCTTGAACAAGAAACATATACCGGGACAGAGCATCTCTTTCTTCAGATTGGCATGTCCAGAAGGCATCTCACAGAAACATCGAAATCATCAACACGTCGATCATTCGAAAGGGAGTTGATCCAAAATGGGTATTCAGTTCGGCCTTATCCGCAGTCTGCTGTTTTTCACTCCATTAGCGATTGCAGCGTCATGGTCGTTGCAGCGTCACGTTGATCGTCTTTACGGTGATCCGTTAATCGTCCAGCCGGTACAGCTTCGAGGACAGGGAGGTAGCGGATTTGCGTTGAGGCAAGCAACCATTCCAGTCCAAGAGATTCGCTCCGGTGGCCCTCCCAAAGACGGAATTCCCTCTCTGTCGAATCCAACGATGGTTTCCGCCTCGGAAGCGACGTACTTGCGAGCGGGCGATCGAGTGATTGGCGTTGAGTCTGGTGGTGAATCACGTGCCTACCCGCTCGCAATATTGAACTATCACGAGGTCATCAATGATCGCATCGGCGAACTACCGATCGCGGTTACTTATTGTCCGCTGTGCGATTCGGCAGTCGTTTTTGATCGTTGGACTCCGCTCGGAGAAAGGGAATTCGGCGTCTCGGGTTTGCTCTACAACAGCAACGTGTTGATGTACGACCGATCCGATACGGAAAGCCTCTGGTCGCAGGTGAAAGGCGAAGGCGTTTCTGGCCCCGGTGCCAGAATGAAGCTAACCATTTTGCCGATGGAACTGACCACGTGGGCTGCCTGGCAAAAACGCCATCCAAACACAACCGTCGTCTCGTCAGAAACCGGCCATAGACGAAACTATCAACGCAGCCCGTACGCGCGTTATTTCAAGCAACGGAATTTGATGTTCCCGGCGAAGCCAATCAACAACGCGTTGCCCTTAAAGGAACGTGTGTTGGGAGTCTGGGATGATGCCAACGCCTTGGCGATTCCCACATCCGCGTTTGGAGGGAAGACGATGCAGATCGAAAAGTCGCTCGGCAGTAAAAAATTCACTGTGGCCTTCGACGCCGACGATCAAACGATTCGAGTCGTTAAGGCGGACGCTGAACTTCAGTGGATGAATACGTTTTGGTTTGCGTGGTATGCGTTTCGACCCGAAACCGAGATTGCGAGTCGCTGACGCTGTCCTCCGCGTTGCCCAACCATTGGTTTCGAAACTTATGAAACCCAACGTCGCGACCGATACCACTGATCGAGTTTCGCTGGCGAGACACCAAGGTGATAGCTGGCGATGCAAAGTTGGTTGATGAGCGTGGTTTTTAGAATCCCAAGTCGCAGCCAACGGCGAGCCGATGTCGTGACTGCGGCTTCGGCCAGCGAGATGGCTCCGCGCTTCCTCAAGCGGCGGCATAGCTCGACATCTTCCATTAGCGGCCAGTTCGGAAAACCACCCAATTTATAAAACGATTTTGCCGACACAAACAAACCTTGGTCCCCGTAAGGTCGCCCAAGGAATCGCGACCTGAAATTCACACCCTTTTCAATCCATCTCAATCCGAAATGGTCACCGTCGATCAGCAACGAAAAGGCTGCCGCGATTACGCCACGCTGCAGTGTCGCCCGAACGTGCTGATGAAAGGATTCCGGCAGTTGGGTGTCAGCGTGCAGGAATAGCAGCACGTCGCCGCTCGCAACCGCCGCGCCAGCATTCATCTGACACCCTCGCCCAGGATTAGCTAAGACGACCGTCGCACCCATGTGTCGAGCGATGTCGATCGTCCTATCCTCGCTGCCGCCGTCGGTGACAATGACTTCGACATTTGGAAGTCCAACAATTCCGCGAAGCGTCTGTTCGAGACATTGCTCTTCGTTCAGCGTCGGCACAATTACCGACAACATACCCTCACGAGTCCGCGGAAGCACGTTGTCAAATGTCTCAGGAAATCGCCGACAAACGACCAGGTCCTCTGGATAGTCGACATCCGAAAGCGTTTGCAAATAATGAACTTTGCATCGCGACTGCTTTGCCTTCCGGGCGGTTTGTCGCAAGACGTTTTCACTCCCCCACTCGATCTTTTCAAAGAGGTGAGGCTGATTCGCGCTCAGCCCAATCAGGTAATAACCACCGTCAATCGCCGGCCCCAGCACTACGTCGACGTGTGACAAAGCGTTGAATGCTTCATCGAGAATCGCCGAGTCGATTTCCGGGCAATCTGAACCCATCACCACAACTCGCGTCGCCCCTTCGTGGAAGGCGGTCGCGAAGGCATCGGTCAATCGCTGGCCCAAGTCGCCGCCGCTCTGCGAACGATAGGTTAGGCCCGCTCCAAACATCCGACTCATTCGCGAAGCTTCGCCACCAGCGAACCGCACTTCCAAGTCACAAGAATGGTCTGCACCGAAGTCATTCACAACAGCAAGGGTGCGCTTCGTGAGTGCCTGCTGAAGTTGTGCGGCGCGTTCTGCTCCCAACGCCGGAATCATGCGAGTTTTCGTCACACCTGGTTCGGGATACCTCGAGAACACGATAACGCGATTGTTTACTGGCATCATCGTGTCGTTTCGAGAATAGTCGCGCGTGGCCAAGGCTACGTTAACAGGCTAAAAACGAGCCAGGCGATCAACGCAGCCGCGGGTAGTGTCGTCACCCATGCGAGCAAGATCTGACCGATCGACTTCCAGTTCGCTTGACCAGTCACACTTCCGATCCCAAACAGTGCGCCGCAGGAAACATGGGTGGTGGACACGGGCAACCCCCAGCGGCTCGCGAACACGACCAACACCGACGTGACGAGATTCGCGGAAAAGCCCTGACCCGCGTTCATTTCAGTGATGCCGTGGCTCAGCTTTTCGGCGATCTTCTTCGCACCGAACCAGCCACCGATGGCAATCGCCAAACCGCAGACTACGGTCGCGGTGAGCGAATTGAGGGCTGGGACAATCAATAGAATCGCGGCGATTTTTGGCGTGTCATTCAAGCCACGCGCGAAACTCACCATTCCGGCGGAAAGAAAATGCATGGTATCGAGCGATTGACGAGCATCGACACCCACAAGGTTACCGGCATAATGATCTCGACAGCTGACGTTTGTCCCCAACGTGACCGAAAGCTCCTCAGCACGCGTCATTGCCATCGCGCCCGATCCCAACGGAACAACCTCGACGACTTCGCGACCGCTGCAAAGACATGTTTCTTTTGTAATCCCCATCGCAATCCGGGTTCGACGAAACGTCAAATAAAGGATTGCCGTAACGAGGATCGCAATCAGTGGACTCAGCAGCAACGGTGCCATCAGTTTGGACGACAAAACATTCCAATCGACAGCGAACGATGACGCACCCGCCGCTCCGACCATCGAACCCACCAAAGCATGAGTGGTCGAAATCGGAAACCCAAGGCGGCTTGCCAGCATCACGGTAACGCCCGCAGCCAACGCGACGGCAACGCCGAATTCATTCTGAGAGACGAGTGCGTCAGGCACGATTCCCTTGCCAGAGAATCGCTCTAGCAGTTCGCGAGCCAGCCAAACGGCCGTCAGCGAACCCGCTGCAGTGGTTACCGTCGCCCACACGAGTGCTCGGCGGTACGTCGTTGTATCACTGCCGTACAACGTGGCGACGCCTTTAAAGTTGTCGTTCGCGCCATTGGCGTACGCCAGCAAAATGCCTGCAACGAGGGCGAAAAGAACGATCATTGTGCCGCTCCGACCTTAACGACTGCGCCCTGGCAACTCGAGCCGCATCCGGCCGTGCAGCCGAAGCAATGTCGGCCGGTTTGAATCACGCGGTCGCCAAGTCTCGCGGGATCGAAATCCGAAATGTGCCGTGGGAGATCTGCAGGCAAACTCATGTTCAACATTTGGTTGAAATCACAGTCGAACAGATTTCCCTGCCAATCAACAGAGACCATCGTGCGACACATGACACCTTCGACGGTGACCGGATTGAATGCTTCGATCAGCTTCTGCATGTATTCATCGAGTTGGTCGTTACGGAGCAGATCATCGAGGAACCGGCTGATCGGAAGATTGGTGATCGTGTGCAGTTCCGAAAATACAATATCGTAGCGAGATTTCAGCTCGTCGCGGTAGGTCGCTTCGAGTTCGTGTTGCGATGGCGGCAACGAAGTTCCAGTGGGGTTGTAAACGAGTGTCAGCTTTCGTCCCGAACCGGGGTACCCGTATCCTAATTGGTTCAAACGCTTGAGAGCGCCGATGGAACGCTTGAAAACTCCGTCGCCGCGTTGGCTGTCGCAATTTTCTTCCATGTAGCACGGCAAAGAGGCGACGACTTCGACGTCATGTTCGGCAAGAAACTCGGGCAGGTCCTTAAATCCATTGGCCATCAAAATCGTTAAGTTGCAGCGGTCAATCACTCGGCGCCCAAGTTTGCGAGCTTGCTCGACAAGCCAACGAAAATTGGGATTCATCTCGGGTGCCCCACCGGTGATATCCAGCGTCGGGATGTCGTTATTCGCCAGCACACCGATGATCTGCTCAGCCGTTTCTCGTGACATGCTTTCGCGACGGTCCGGCCCGGCGTCGACGTGGCAATGAGTGCACGTTTGATTGCATAGCTTACCGACGTTGATCTGCAGCACCTCGATGCTAGTTGCCCGAAGGGTTGGCAGACCGCTGGAGCAAAGTTTTTGATCGAAGTAAGGCAGCCTCGGCTTCGCTTCCGCCTCGAGAATTTCTCGCTGCATGGCTGCGTTGGCGAGTTCGCTTTTTTGTCTTAGGAGTGATAATTGCATGGTGGTTCTTTGCGTAGCCTAGGCTTTCAGCCAAGGACAATTAGATGCATAAATGATACCTGGTCTGGATGCCTACGATCTAACAACACGGTCCTTCATCGCTGCAGCCATCAGTCGCTCCGGTAGTCTCGTCGTATTCGAGCCCCTTCGTTTCACGAGGATGACGTCGCGTGCTGCGCCGGCAACCGAACGGCTTTGCATCTTCTAATGATACAACTTCACGCGGCTCAATCGCGTCAAACATGTTGGTGTACGGTTCTTGCTGGAGGAGATTAAACGTCTTGTCGCAAACGGCCATCCGCTCACCGCGGAAATAGGTGTGACCGTCGTCATCCTGAACCTTCTTGAATGGACCGCGATACGACACCGCTTGCCCGCGTTCCAAGCAAGGACCTTGCTTTCCTTTGTGCGCAACAACCGTCACGCTGCGGAATTCGATTCCTTCGACAATCCGCCATGGCTCAGCTTGTCTCTTAACGATTTCGATTCCGTGAAAGCCTGCGTCCTCGAACGCTTTGAGAAACTCATCTTCACGAAACGCACCGGTGATGCATCCCGACCAAAGCTCCGGGTCTTGTTGCAAGCGTTCCGGGACTCTCTCGTCACTCACGATATCACTAATCGCCGCACGGCCGCCGCGTCTCAAGACGCGAAAGATTTCGGCGAACAATTGTCGGCGATCTTGCTGCCGCACGAGATTCAGGACGCAGTTGGACAAAACGCAGTCGACTGAATCGTCAGCGACGAGTGGTCGTTCACGACGCAGCCTCTCCTCGGTGTGACGTAGCGAGAGATAGCCAGCTGGATCGTTCACGGGATGTTCTGACAATTCACCCGCAAGTAGATCCAGATCGAGCGCCAAATCCTGAATCAGGCCATACCGAAAGTCCACGTTTGCGTAGCCGAGTTGCTCTGCCACCGCTGGCGAGTGCTTGCGAGCGAGAAAGAGCATTTCACGATTACAATCGACACCGATGACACGCCCTTTGGGACCAACGACTTGGGCCGCGATGTAACATAACTTGCCACCTCCGCTGCCCAAATCCAGCACCGTTTCGCCGGAGCGAACGAAGGGCGTGGGATCGCCGCATCCGTAATCCCGCTCGATGATTTCTTCAGGGATCACCTTCAGCAAATCGGTCGAATATTCAACCGGGCAGCACAGCGCGGGTTCGACGGCCTGAGCGGCAGCGGCGTACCGCTGGTAGACCGAAGACTCGGCGACTTGTTGATCACTGGACAAGGCTATCTCCATAGGACCGACTTCCTTTCGGATGCGAGTTGGGTTTGCCACACATTGAAAAGCGAGGCAGTTCGCAAGGGAAGACGGAAAACCAACATGATCCTTACACTATTTCGAAATTGTTTTTTGCAGTCACTTAACGTGTGCCCGAACCGCCAGATAACACAGAACGCGTCCCAGTCCCGCCGGGAGCGGCGTAGCTTTGCATTAGGGCAGTGGAAGAAAACGAAGGTATTGAATCGCTCAATCCAGAACCTCGGCACGCGGGTTGCGAATACGAAGGCGACTCCGAATCGGTGGGTGATCCCTATCCGGCCGAGGAAGCGGAGCCACTACCGCTCTGACAGGATTCGGGCTGGCGGCATCCGGCAAGCAGCAGATATCCAAACGCAGCAACGCCGAAAACTGATGGCATGGCGAATATTCCATGAGACATTGAGGGCATCCTTACGAAAACGCAGTAATGTTCAGCTTGGAACGAGGTTTCGTGCCTGGTTCCTTTCAGCTAGGTAAGTCCGTTTGAAGTGTGAGCCGACACACAGGGGCGGAACATTTATTCCGATGGCCATTGAATAGCGAATGGCGTAACGGAAGCTATTCTTTTCAGTTCCCTCAATGAACGAACGGAGACACCCAATGAGAAACCGCTTTGCCACCCCCATCATGATCGCGTTGGCCACGGGTGTCGTCACGGTGTTGTCGATCAACCCGTGTCTGGCTGGGTCAAAGGTTACCGTTTGTGCCAGTGTCCCTGCGAACGAGCAAGTTTCGATGGACCAGATTGACCCGCGCAATTGGGATGCCTTGCTAAAGCGATACGTGGACGAAAACGGAAACGTAAATTACGCGGGATGGAAACAGTCCGCTGCGGACGTACAGGCTCTTGAAGCGTTTTTGAGATACCTTTCGTCAGCAAACCCCAACGCAGAGGCGAGTCAAGCTGCCAAATTCGCTTTTTGGATCAACGCCTATAACGCGCTGACGGTTCATGGGATTCTCCGTGAGTATCCCACGACCAGCATTCGCAATCACACCGCAAAACTGATTGGCTACAACATTTGGGACGACCTGCTGCTGACGGTTGGCGGAAAACCGTACTCGTTGCACCAGATGGAACACGAAGTGTTACGAAAAATGGGCGAGCCACGAATTCACTTCGCCATTGTTTGTGCCTCACGCAGTTGTCCGCGACTGTTGTCCGAAGCCTACACGGCCGAGAAACTGGATGCTCAGTTGATCGCCAACACAAAAGTCTTCTTCGCCAAGCCTGGTAACTTCCAATACGACGCCGCAGGACACAGGTTCCAGCTCTCGTCAATTCTTGACTGGTTCGGCGAGGATTTTGGTCGCGACCAAGCCGCCCAGCTTCGCACGATCGCACCCTACTTGCCCTCACGCGAAGCCTACGATGCAGCGATCGCGAATTCGGTTTCAGTCTCCCATCTCGATTACGACTGGGGATTGAACGATCAGGCATCCGCTCGCACAGCCCGCCGTTGATCAGTTAGCTCGTCAACAACCAGCTTACAGATGCCGTCGATTTCCCGAATGCTTCCGCGTCGGCGCCACCAGACGCTTGTCGACGCTCACAACGCAGATCAAGCCTATGGTTTTTACAATCCAGAATTGTGGCGACGATTGACGTGAGGATTGGCCGATCCCGACCAAGACTCGGTTTCGCAAGAACTCTTGCCAGATATTCCAGATCGCGAATCACGCGAGTGCATTACGCTCAACTATCCGCGCAAGTGCTTATTTCGAGCCAAGCAATTGCACCAAGCACTCGACATTCCGGCAGCGCCGTCGCCGGGAGTCATTATAAATCTGTATGCCGGCGAAGCGATTGAAACGCCCACCGTGATGTCGATTGATATTCAAGTCAGCAAGTTAATAGTCGTAAGAAACTCGACCGGTGCTGGCGTCATTACAGCAACCACCACGCAACACGCAATCGGCGGTTGATTTCGCCATCTGCTGCAATGAATGGCTCGAATTGCACCGATTTGAGTTGAAAAAATCCTTGATTAATCGTGTCAAAAACTTCGGCAGCTCGTTCTGAACCGAGACGGCAGAGTTCGGGTATGTGCTGGATCCCGGCGAGTCAAAGATTTTTCTCCATCTCAAAGCTGATGTTCCGATAGCAAACACCGAGCATAAACTTGAGAGGCAAATGAACACCTTGAAACTGCGTCATTCCCAACATATTTGCGATGCTGCCGTAGGTCTCATTGAGAGGTCCGGTTGCTTGGTTCGGGGTAATCACGTGGAGTCGCGGCATGGCCACTTTTCTTTAAAGTGGAATCGGAATCATTGACGAACTCACAGTGCATTTGGTCAAACGACACCGTACGCCAACATCGCGTCGGCGACTTTGATGAAGCCAGCGATGTTGGCCCCACGGACATAATTCACGTAACCATTTGCCTGTCCATGTTTGACGCATTTTCTGTGAATGTCGCTCATGATGGACTTGAGCTTCGTGTCCACGTCCTCATGGGTCCACGACAGACGCAAGGCGTTTTGACTTTGTTCAAGTCCCGATACGGCAACACCACCGGCATTGGCTGCTTTGGCGGGACCAAAGAGAACTTTGCAGTTCACGAAGGCGTGAGCGCCCGCCAATTCGGTCGGCATGTTTGCGCCTTCAGCCACTGCGCGGACTCCGTTGCCGATGAGAGTTTTCGCGTCCTCAAGATTCAGTTCGTTCTGTGTCGCACATGGAAACGCGACTTCGCATGAAACATTCCAGGGCCGATGACCAGCATAAAACGTGGCTCCACGGAAGTGATCGGCATACTCAGAAATTCGACCGCGAGCAACTTCCTTAAGGTTCTTGATGAAGGCAAGTTTTTCGGCATCAATGCCATCCGGGTCATGAACGAAACCAGATGAGTCGGAAAGCGTGACGACTTTTGCGCCCAGCTCGGTCGCCTTCTCAGCCGTGTAGATGGCGACGTTGCCCGAACCAGAGACGACGCACGTCTTGCCCTTGAGGGTATCGCCTGCGTGGTTGAGCATGTTCTCGCAGAAGTAAACGCAACCATAACCGGTGGCCTCGGTGCGCATGAGACTGCCTCCGAAAGTTAACCCCTTTCCGGTCAGGCTTCCCACAAAACGATTTTCGAGTCGTTTGTACTGCCCGAACAGGTAGCTGATTTCGCGGCCCCCGACTCCGATATCCCCAGCTGGAACGTCCGTGTCTTCACCGATATGGCGATGAAGTTCAGTCATCAGCGACTGGCAGAACCGCATAACCTCGCGATCACTCTTGCCCTTGGGATTAAAATTGGCTCCGCCCTTTGCGCCGCCCATCGGCAGCCCGGTCAGGCTGTTCTTGAATACCTGTTCAAAGCCGAGGAATTTGAGAATGCTCAATGTCAAGTCGGGGTCAAACCGCATGCCGCCTTTGTACGGTCCGATGGAATTATTGAATTTCACGCGCCACGCCCGGTTGGCTCGGATGTTCCCATTCTCGTCTTCCCACGCGACCCGGAAAATGACGATTCGGTCCGGTTCCGTCATGCGTTCGAGTATTTGAGCATCCTTGTATTTTCGGTTTTCCTGAACGAAAGGCATGACGGTTTCTGCGAACTCCCGTACTGCTTGGTGAAACTCCAGTTCACCGGGATTCCGCCGTTCAAGTCCGCTCATAAAGTCTTCTGTTTCTTCGCAGGCATCATTCCACATCTTGGCTCTCCGCGTTTTGTGATTGGATGTACTCACCAATTTTAGCCGCGATTCCGAAGACGAGTTGGAATTCATTCCGTGGGAGGGACTGCGTATTAACTTCCGACATTGAGTCGTTGCAACAGGCCGAGAATTTTCTTGCTCAGCGGAGTTAGCTTCGTGCGGCTGAACTGGTCACCCAGCTTGCGGATCGCTTCGGCTTGCGTTGGATAGGGGTGAATAGCGCTGCCGATCTTCCCGAGTCCAAGCCCGCCGGTCATGGCGACCGTGATTTCGGAAATCATGTCGCCCGCGTTTTCGGCAACGATGGTCGCGCCGACGATCTGGTCGGTCCCTTTCTTGGTGTGAACTTTCACGAACCCATCGTCTGCGCCTTCTAGAATGGCTCGGTCGATGTCGCTGAAGTGTTGGACGTAGGTGTCGACTTCGATTCCCGCCTGCTCGGCCTCATTTTCGTACATGCCAACATGGGCGATCTCAGGCGAGGTATAGGTCGCCCACGGTATCACCAAGTCACTCGCCTTTTTCTTGCCAAACGGTCCGACCGCAAAGAGAGCATTCTGGATCACGATGCGGGCCATGAAGTCGGCAGCATGGGTAAATTGGTACTTCGAGCAGATGTCACCGGCAGCGTAAATGCGCGGATTCGTAGTCTGCAAGTTGTCGTTGACCTTGACGCCCTTCTTGTCGAAATCAACACCCACTGCTTCCAGGTTCAAGTTTTCAACGTTTGGTGCACGACCGACGGCAACCAGCAATTGGTCAACCGGTTCGTCATAGGTTTGCCCATGGGACTCGACGGTCAGTCGAATTCCACCGTCGTTCTTGATCACAAGGTTACGACCGCAGCAGAGCAATTTCACTCCGTTTCGCACCATCTCTTTCTGGACAACTTCGGCGGCTTCTCGATCCTCGCGCGGCATAATGCCGTGTTCTGATTCGACTAGAAAGACTTCCGAGCCAAGTTGAGCGAACGATTGTGCCATTTCACAACCGATCGGCCCCGCTCCGATGATCCCTAACCGGCGTGGTAATTCGGTCAACGAGAACACCGACTCGTTGGTCAGATATTCAACTTCGTTCAAGCCCGCAATGGGTGGCGCGGCCGCCCGAGCACCGCTGGCGATGACCGCTTTTTTAAAACGGAGTTCGGTGCCACCCACGTCGATCGTGCTGGAATCGAGAAAACGGGCTTGGCCAAAAAAAACATCGACGCCAAGATCGCGGAACCGAGTTGCCGAGTCGTTATGACTGATCCCAGCACGCAGCTTTCTCATTCGCTGCATCACGGCGGCGAAATCGACGTTGACCTCTGGTACGTCAATACCGAATTCGCTGGCGTCTTTTGCGTCCGCTGCGACTCTCGCGGCGCTGATGATCCCTTTGGAGGGGACGCAACCGACGTTCAGGCAGTCGCCACCCATCAATTCCCGTTCGACCAGCGCGACGCGTGCTCCCAGACCCGCTGCACCAGCGGCCGTAACCAGACCAGCCGTGCCGGCTCCGATCACAACCAAGTGGTAGGGACGCATGGGCGTTGGACTGGACCACTGCGGTGGGTGAACGTTCGCTTCGAGAGCTTGGTTGTGCTCGTCGTTGGGCTGCAACTGGATTAGTTCGGATGTCATGGTTGCTGTGCCTTCCGTTTTGGCTAGCTGTTGAATAGTTTCAGTTGGAGAGTTCATGTCAGAGCTTTCTGGATGGAATGATGCGACGGGTTATCGCAAACTAGAGCGATGGGTTTTCCATAGCTGGCAGTTCGTTCCTGCGACGGATGAACTTCGTCGCGAATCGTACGATCAGTGGAAAAACACCGAGTAATACAAAGGCAATCACGATCTGCGTGAGTTGACTCGGAGTAAAGACAGCACCGATGCCTTTATCTGCAAGCGTTTGCAGATCGGGAACGCTGGATCCTGCGTAAACATAAACAGCGGTACCGGCAAGCATCCCCAGTTGGCTGACCCACCAGAACGTTCGGGTGCGGATCGGTGTCAGCCCCATGACGGCGTTGATGACGAAGAACGGCACTGCCGGGATCAGCCGCAGCGTGAACAGAAAGAATGGCCCCTCTTTCTCCAGTGATTGATTGAAGTTTTGTAGACGATCGCCAAAACGCTTCTGAATCGCGTCACGAAACAAGAATCGACTGAGCAGAAATGCCATCGTCGCTCCCGCCGTGGAAGCGAAACTGACCAGCACAACGCCCCGAAGGAGCCCGAAGTACCATCCGTAAACCAGTGTCAGCACGGCGGCACCAGGTAAAGATAGCCCAGTGACGACGACATAAACGAGAAACGCCGCACCGAACACAAGGACAGGATGTTCCGACTGGTACGTCCGGAGCTGCGTCTGGGGATGTCCCATTCGTTG
>NZ_JAMQBK010000073.1 GCF_023701485.1 Aporhodopirellula aestuarii | reverse complement strand
TTCTGGTGAACGGTTACGTTGGACAATGGGTGAGGCATTGCCGATCACCATTGTGGACTTTCCGAATTATCAACGAATTGCGGCAGATGCGATCAAGATGCATAAAGCGGGGTCGCCGTGCAACAGCATCGCGGTAGCACTAGAGATCGATCCCTCGACCGTCAAAAGGGCGATTGAGTGGGGGGCAAAGAACGACCCGAGATTCATCCCACCGGCCGACTTCAGCATCCGACGCAAGAACCCCAACAGCAAGACGGCAAAGATCGGTCCCGAGGTCGCACGACTGCGAGAGGAAGAAGGCCTTACTTTCGAACAGATTGCAGAGAAACTCGACTCCACCGGCAACACGGTATCACGAGCGTACAAACAATTCCACTCCGCCGAAAATCTCAAGGCGGTCAGCCAAGGTAAGAACCTCAACACCGGCCCCAAAAGCCGCAAGATCCCCGAGGAGAAGATCAACCAGATCCGCGACCTTCTCACCAACAGCAACCTCAGCATGCGAGAGATCGCCCGCCGAGCTGGAGTAAGTGCCTGGACCGTTCGCCACGAGAAGAAACGGATGGCGAAAGCGTAGCGGTTCCGAACCGTGTCTGCCTATGACAGAACCTACTGCAACAAAGGGGACATGAATTACATTCAGTAAGCCACCGGTGGATCACTCGCGGTTCTGTATCACGCCAGCGTCGGCCCGTTACTAACGTCGAGCATGGCGGAGTACATCATGATCGAGGAAGCAAACATGCAGCCGCAGCCGGTGCGGGATTTTCCGTTGACACCTCGGATCGAGACCAGGGTCGACGGCCGCTGGTACCTAGCAAAGGATCCGGGAAGGTGTCCACGGTATTCGATTCATTCCTTTCTTCACGCGCCTCCTGAGCACAAACAAAAGTCGTCATACTCAACATGAACACCGATGCCAGCAGGTAGCTCCATATGTTCGATCTAACGTAGTTTTTCATGACTGTTTCTTTAGTTCCCATCTTTGTTCCCGCATCATTGCAGGAAGATCGACGCACGATCATTCTGTCCCCCAAAACTGGATTCATTCTATTTCCAATTCTCAATCTTGAGATAGAAACCGGCCTCCTTGCTGCCATGATTGGCGAGAAACAGGTATTCCGGTTTTCCGTCTTTCCAAAGGATATGGGGGCGTTCGGTGCGTGAGAGTTCCTTTCCGAAGTAGTGCGCGTCTGTGTTGTAGCTGAACTTGGGACGCTCCCAGTGAATGCCATCGGAGGACTTGAACAACAGCCCAGGACGATTCCCACCAGGCTTTGCGTCGAGCGAAGGTTCTCCACTTAGCGCACTCGCAACATCCATGCGATCTTCCGTGATCATGTAATAGGTGTTGCGGTAGAAGAACGCGTAGGGATCTTCGATGTCGCGCTGCATGTGCTTGAAGCTGATCAAAGGATTCTCAGGGCTATCCATGTACGGCCCCTCGAGCTTGTCCGCGATGGCCACGGAAATCTCCCTGAACTTGGATCCCTTCGACATGGACTTGTAATAGATTCTGAATTTCCCTTCCCGGTCAACCAGGAAACTGGGGTTGGAGGCATGCGCGGAATTGGACGTGCCCGGGGTCGGGCGGATGATTGGGTTGTTCGGATTTTCAGTCCAAGGCCCGTGAAGGGATTTGGCCGTCGCCATCCCGATCGACTGCAAGCTGCCTTTCTCCACCGACTTCCACAAGAACACGAGCACGTACGCATCTCCGACCTTCGAAATCTGTGGATTGTGATACGTCCGCTGATCGCTTGAAAACACGGCGCCGAGCAACTGATAAGGTCCCTCAACGGAATCCGCCACATAGTGGTTGATGATGCTCTTTGACTGCCAATATCCCATTCCGTTCTCGCCCTTGTAGGGAATCGATGAATTGAAGATGTGCAGCTGACCCTGCTCGTCATAAATAGGCGCCATCCCCCAATTCCACCAACCATCCTTGGCCGGCAAGATGAACTTCCCGGGAACGAGCGACTTTCCAAAGGCGGATTCCTTCATCGGCTCGTCGCCACAGGCGAGAGAGGCAGGAGCCAGAATAAGCAGGCAAAGCATCAATAAGCCAAACCTGGGGTGTGATTTGCAGCCTGAGGAGAGTGTCATCGTTGTCATGTAGTTGTCCCTTCTGAGTATTTTGATGATCTACGTTCTCCGAGATCGTTAGTGCCAAGTGATCTTGGATTGCCGGGTTTCGGTGTTCACCCAAACGCTGGCGTGTTCAAACTCGCGGGTAAACTCCCAGCCACCGGGGGTGGTTCGCTTTGCGGCCCCCTTGGGTGGACCAAGCGGTTTGTGAAATTCGGGATAGTCCACTAATGCGCCCGATGCTAGCTTCCAACCCCAACTGTATAAGAAATAAGAATACGGCTGCGCACCAATCAGATAGCAAGCCAAAGCGAACTCCACATTTTCCTTCGCGAGTTCTGGCATATTCGGCTTGATGTTTCTACGGCCTGTTCCCTCGACGCCGAGGCGAAAAACCGAGATCTTGCCCTTTTTGGCATTTCTTCGCATTTGTATCCACTCGGACAGCAGACTTTCCTTGCTAGATTTTGTGCTTGCATAGTTTTCAAACATGATCGCGTCGCTGGCGGGATACACATACTTGGCATCCTCGCTGTATGCATTGTTCGCAAGAAGAATCTTGTCAGGTCCCAGACTCTCCTTGAGATCGGTCATCATCTCACCCATGGCCCTCTGAATCTCCACGCTCTTGTTCTTGCGAAGCTTCACATTGCCATGCATTTGATCGATAAAGGCTCCGTCACATCCCGATTCTCGCACTCCCTTCGTCACCGTCTGCACCCACCAGTCACGAAAATCGGGGTTCAACACATCAAAACAAAAAGCACCAAACTGGTCGGCCAACTTGCCGGTTTTCGAGTGCGGGATTAGGAACTGCTTGAGCTCAGGAAGTTCATCAATGCGATCCTTGGTGAAGTTTTTGTTGTAGGAGGTAAAAGGCCACGCATAGGCTGCATTGAAGTAGAACAGGACCTTCATATCAGGATTGATCTTCTTCAAAGCAGCGGCTTCATGCTTAGCGCCCAATTCAGCGGCACCGAGCTCTTTCACTCCATGCGACTTTTCGATACAGAGAAAATCCGTCTGCTGGGCAATGAACTCGACTTCCTCACGCGTCAACAGCCGATGCTCGTTTCCAAACATGTAATACGTTGGTACCGTGTCCCAGCTGAACACGGGAAAGAATTCTTGAGGCACAAACCGGCTTCCGTCGCTGATATGTAATGATTTGTCATCTAACGGTCCGGACAAATTTTCAGCAGCAAGAAACGTTGACGCAGCAGTCAAATACGACGCCACCAAACAAGGCAAAACGATTGTTCGCAAAGCTCGGCAAGGCATTTGGTTTTTGATTTTATTTGTCTTCATGTTCAACTTTCTTGCGACTGCGGCACTCTGACTTTTAAACGGATCACTCTGCAAAAAAGCTTAGTTCTCAAGCGACTCAAGGATAACTCTCGCCACTTCATCCCCCTGCGCATTGCTGCCGGCTTCGTTGTAGTGAACGTTGTTTGGAGCAACCCACCACTCGGAATGATGCGGCTTGGTAAACGAGTGCAGATCATTGATCGAAACGTCGGGATATCCCGCTAACACCTCGCGGGCAGCAGCGTTGAACCTAGCCGAGTCGCCAACCTTGCGACCTGGTTCGTCTGGCGCGACCGGCGTCGTGGTTGCGAAGAGGAGTTTAGCATCAGGTGCAAGCGTCCGTAGATATTCCACGATCTCGCCAAGGTTCTTCTGGTAGGTCTCCAGCGAAGAAACCTGTTTTCCGTTGGTTTTGTCCAGCTTCCTGCCCCGAAGATACTTGAGATCATGGAGACCGACGTTGAAATGAATGACGTCCCACTGAAAATCCCAGGGGTGGTCAAGACGTTCGTCGTGCATGGCGTCGTGCATCTTGCTCATATTGGCAATGAACGTGCTGGAGTCGCCTCCATTGCGAAACAGCCGGTACACATTTGCCTGGCCGTTCAGTTTTTCCCGCAAGCGCTGCGTGTAATGGATCGATATCGAGTCGCCATAGATCAGCACATTGGGCAAGGTTGGATCATTCTCTACAAATGCAAACTCCGGGCGTTTTGAAAACCTCTCACCCACCAGCTTGTACCAGGCATCCTCTGCCCGGTTCGTGCTCTCCACGGCAAGCACAGTCACTCCGGAAAGCAGCACCGCCAACACCAGCATCGTCATTCGTTTCTGCATCGCTTATTCTCCAAGCTTGTCGGTGAGCATGACTTTTACGACCGTGTCGTATTCGTTCAGTGGCTTGGCGGGCAGCCTCAGATTCAGCACGTCGCCATCCTGGACAAAGTCGGCTTGCTCACCGCCTGCCAGATAGACAACCGAGGCTACTTGGATGGGCAGGCCATCGACAGTGATGCTCCCGGATTCGGGCCACTGGAGAATATGTAGGTACAGCGTCTTGCCATCCTTGCTTGCGGAAATGTCGCCCCACTGCGGTCGCGATTGCAAAGGATTGCGGCGGGTTTCATAAATCGATTCACCGTTCACTTTTAGCCAATCGCCGATCACGCCATACAGCCGGATCGCCTCGGGATCGAGCTGTCCGTTGCCCATCGGCCCGTTGTTCAGAAGATAGTTTCCGCCGGCGCAAACGGTGCCCACGAAACGTTCAATCATCTCCTTTTCGCTATGGTAGTAGCAATCGCCTTTGGTCTTGTAGCCAAAGGAAGAACTCACACTGTCGGGCGATTCGACGTATAGCGGAAGTTTCTTCGTGGGGACTTCCTTGTCACCAATCGAAACATAGTCGTAATAGGGCAGGTACTGAGCTTCGATCTTTCCCTTGCCGGAATGGATGATACGAGAATTGATCAGGCAATCGCGACGGTGCTTTCGAACCATGTCGCTATACAACTTCACGCGTTCCCGGTTCATGTCCCGTGGCGTGTCAAACCAGATCAAATCGAGTTCATAGTTTTTCACCAGTTCCTCGACCTGAGGAAGCCCCTTTTTGCTGATATAGCGATCCATATCGGGTTGAAAATCGTCCGGAAGGTCGGGATGGATGAGCTTGTACCTTCCGTCGAAGCGTGGAGCGATGAAGGGCGCATCGGGTTCGTCCCAATCCTGTGCCTGCGAATAGTAGACACCGAACTTTAGACCGTTGCGATGGCAGGCCTCGCTCAATTCCTTGATGATGTCACGTTTGAAGGGCGTGTAGTCAACGATATTATAATCGCTGACCATTGACTTGAAGAGCGCAAACCCATCGTGGTGCTTGGAAGTAATTACGACATAGCGGATGCCGGAATCCTTGAAGACTTTGGCCCATTCATCTGCATCGAATTCCGAAGGATTAAACTTTGCCGCCACCTGATGGTACTCAGCGGCCGTCATCTTGCCAGAGATCTGGATCCATTCCGAGTAGCGATGCTCCGAACCACGGCCCTGGTATTCGCCTTCCAGCGTGGAGTAGACGCCAAAGTGAATGAACGCACCAAACTTGGCATCGCGAAACCATTTCTCCTGTCGTGCAATGGAATCGTCTGTCTGTTTCAAGTTCTCGTCAAAGCGATATTCGAAACGATGTTCCGGAACGATTTTTTTGGGAGCCTCTTGCGCTTGCATCGGCAAAATAGCCGATACGACAACGATCAATGACAAGGCTAAAGGTTTCATTTGTTTTCCAATTTGGTTTCGTTTTCAGTTGGGGAGAGGATATCAGGACTCTGTTCTTTCGATTGTCAGTCTACTCAATCCACAGTTTTCCAGATGATGGACGAGGTCTTGGTTCTCAGGTTGACATCGACACTGCAGTGCTCAAAATCCCGGTGATAGGCGTAGCCATCTCTGGTGGCCATGCCCAAGGGCTTGCCGATCTTTTGAGCAAAGTCGTCGGACCAGTAAATGAGCGAGTCGTCGGCGGCATAGGAGTTTTCGTTGCCGCCCCAACTGTAAAAGGAGTAATCGTTGGCGATGACCAAGTAGCAGGCGAGCGTAAAGTCGTGGGTGGCCCCAAAGGCACCATCCCCGGCTCCACGGCAAAGGATGTATTTGTCAGACGGAATGGCTAACAGCTCCTCTATCAACTTCACGCCTTCGTCAGCGGTCTCAACCGAGGACCGAAAGAAGGCTTCGCAGAAGACGCCGTCGGCATGAACAAGTGTACTCGCCCCGGCTACGTACCTGCTGGAGGTTTGGACGCGGTAGCCGTTGAAGATCACGAAGCTGGACAATCGCTCGAGGCAGCTCTCGACACTTTTCAATTGGCCCCGGGCGTTGGCACCCGGAGCGCCGTCGCCGAAAACTCCGTTCAAGGCACTATCGTTGACCAACCGGTCGGCCGTGTCGGCCCACCAGTTTCGGGCGTCGTCGTTGGGATAGGTCCAACGCACGGTTCCTTTCCGAACCTCTTCAACCCAGTCCGGATGCTGTGCAACCGTATCTCGAACGGTGGTATAGAACTGACTGTATGCGGTGTTGGTGCTCCAGTAGAGCAGGACACGCATCTCCGGGTTGTTCTTTAGCAGTTTCTTGGCGGTTTCCGCTGCCGCTTTTTCGGTGCTCGTTGCACCATAGATGTTCTTTGCATGCCGCTTTTCGATCGTAAAGATTGCGTAATGGTCCCGGATGAAATCGTATTGTTCAGGCGTATAATCGTCATTGCGAAACGCATGACCGAAAAGACGCACTTTGGACCAGTCGCCCGGTCCCGCCGGCTGCGCATGGAGGTTTTGGGGAATGAGGGCAGCACAAACGGCTGTTGTCCACAAAAGCAGTTTCGCTTTGAACGGTCGCGTTACGTCCTTTGATCGATTCATCAAAAATAACCTCTCCATGAGCCAACAAATTCACTGTCTTCTATTCTCAACAAATTCAACATTCTCAAGCTTCAGGACCACAGTATTGGGCCAGGTCTTATCGTTGTAGATGCGTTGGGCACGCATTACCGAGAGTTCGAGACCAGCCTCGGTTTGCTTGAACCGCGACGTGGGGTCGGCGTCAGGTTTGTATTCCAGCACCTTGTCGTTTTGCCCCAGGACCGACACGCGTGTCTGCTCCGTCGCCTTCCAGCTTTTCAGCACGATCTCTTTTCGCTCACCGTAATTCCAACGATTCTTTCCAGTGAATTCTGTCAAGAAGACATAGACTGTTTTTCCATCCTTGGACTGTGTGTACCAAATCTTGTTCTCGCGGATGACCTTGCTGGGGCGAACATCGTGTATGGCTTCGTCGTTGATGAACATCCATAGGCCCAGCTCACGGAAGATTCGTTCCTGTTCCGGGGGAATGATACCGGAGGGCTCGGGACCGATATTGATCAACAGATTCCCACCCTTGGCCCGAGTCTCGATCAACATGTCAATGAGTTTGCCGCCATTCTTGTAATCCTCGTTGGTAGGTTTGAATTGCCACTGCGTCCCCAATGTAAAACACGATTCCCAAGGACCGGGAATCGGTGCATCTGGAATCTTTTGTTCCGGCGTGGCCATCTCGCCCCGAGTCACCAGGCACTTCGGCTGCAGGTCATGGACGTAATCTCGGATTTGGGCACTATCAAACGCATCCAGAAAAACCACATCGATTGGACCGTAATCGGTCAGCAACTCTTTGATCTGCCGCTTGTCGTATTCAAGTAGCTCCTGGTTTTCGGAGATCCGAGTAGCTTCGCCGGTCCGGCGAATCACGTGCCCCTGTTGACGTAAGAAATAGAAATCCTCCGGAGAAAAATAGAAGCCAACCTTGAGGCCTGTTTTGCGACAGGCATCGACATACTCGCGGACAATGTCCTTCTTATAGGGTGTACTCATGATGCCAAAGTCGGTCGTCTTGGTATCCCAAAGACAAAATCCACTGTGGTGCTTGGTGGTCAGAACCATGTACTTTGCACCCGCAAGTTTGGCGATCGCCATCCACTCGTCCGGGTCGTACTTTTTTGGATTGAACGTTTGGGGAAGCTCGTTGATGTAGCGGTCAAGATACCGCTCGTTCGCCCCCACCATCGAGTGACTGATCACGGATCCCAGTTGTGAATCCAGGGACCAATGGACGAACATGCCAAGCCCCCAATCCATGAACTCCTCTTCGCGCTGCTGGTCATTGACCACCTTTCCCTTGCTAGACTCCGACTGAGCGTAGGACTCTGGCGCAAACACCGCCAACAGCAGGCCGACGACAATGATGCATTCAAGAATAGTCTTCATTGTGGATTTCCTCGCATTAACCTTCGACAGGGTTCTTTCTCTACCGCTTCATTGCCGGCAATAGGCGGATCAACGTGGCACCCTCGTCGCTCTCGCGCCCGTCGGCCCGTACTGCGGTGACCTTGAGCGTCATCTGGTCGATCTGTGTCAGGTCGGGGGCTTGGTAGATGAACTGGGTACCCTCGATATCTGACGCGATCGGCTCATAGTCCGGCGCGTTACCTACCGCGCGGTACAGGTTGTACGACACCGCATCCGCGCTGCCGGTCCATGAAAGCTCGATCTGACTTCTGCCGCCTTTGTCAATTTTCAAGTTCGAGGGCGCGGCAACAGGGTGATATAGCGGGATGTCCACGACGACATAAGCCTGGCCCTTCGTGGTTTCAATAATGATTTGGTCGGTACCCTTGGCCGAGAAGTCTACCGTTTTGCCGTCCGCGGTTTTTATGAGGGCTTTGGCGATGTTGGGGTATCTGAGCTTCAAAGTTCCGCCCACCTTGGACAATACTTCCAGGCGAGTGGCCTGTCCGCTGGACCACTGTGCGGAAACCTCGAAATTGCCTCGCGCCAGCAGGCCGCGGTAGCTGCCGTCCGGCCAGACTGTGGGCAATGCGGGCAGCGGGGCCACGACGTAATCCTGGCTCTGCAGGAGCAATTCCGCGACTCCGGCCGTGGCGCCGTAGTTGGCGTCGGCCTGAAACAGCTGGCCGCCACGATGGTCGTTGAACAAGTTGTGCATGTAGTTTCCTTCCAGCAAATCCCGATAGAACAGATACGCTTCATCGCCGTCATGCACACGAGCCCAAAAGGCGATTCGCTCGGCGCGCGCCCAGCCAATGTTGGAGCTGCGGGTGCGCAGGGTCAGGGTTGTTTTGACGGCATCGAGCCAGGCCGGAGTTGAGTCGTTAATTAACTGACCCGGGTACGATCCCAGCAGCATGGAGGTGTGCCGGTGGTGAGGGTCGATGGTACTGCCGGCGTCGCCGTAGAATTCTTCCTCACGGAACTCCTTGATTTGTCCGGATTTTCCAACATGGATCGGGTCCAAGCGCGGGAGCTGCGATTCATACAGCTCCAATCGGTCATCGATGCGGCCGAGGATTTTGGCGGCCTTCAGTGTGTTGTGATGGTTTTCGTAGAACATCTGCTGGTCGAAGGTGGTGCCGATTGTCTCGCGTTTCCTTTTTCCTTCCAGGTATTGTTCCGGGGATGAGGAAGGCTTGGCCAATAACGCACCATCGATTTCCTGAACGAACCGGGAAACGAAGTTGGCCTGTTCATACATCACGGGATAGACGGTTTCGGCCAACAGGGTCTCGTCGCGTGTGTAGTCGTAGTAGTCCCAGAACATTTGAGAAATCCAGCCACCTGTGCCGAAACCAGCAATGGGGGTTTTTCCGGGAACATCATACGGGTTAGCCCAGAAGGGACCGGACCAACCGTTGTCTCCGTCCGGATCGAGCTGCGCGGGATTGTACTGCTCGATATACTGCGTGGCGTATTCCCGTTGCCGATGGACGAACACATTGAAGAAGTCCGCATAGGACTCAAACAGCTCAGGCAGGTTGGCGGAAAAGGCCGGTGCGTAGGCCATCTGCACGTTCGTATCGTGCAAGTACTGAGAAGACCACGGCGGTCGTTCATAGACGTTCCAGATTCCTTGCAGGTGGGGCGGAAGTGTGCCGGCTCTGGAGGAACAGATCAGCATGTAGCGTCCGAACTGAAACGCGAGTTCCTCCAGGTATCGACTGGAAGTGCCATCAGGATAAGCATCGACTAGCTCGTCGGTTGGATTCGTCGGTGCCGTGGCGCCGAGATCCAAACTGACCCGGTCGTAAAGTTCGGTGTAGTCGGCCTGATGGTTTGCCAACAACTCCTCATAGGACTTCACTGCTGCGTCGGCCAGATAGCCCGTTACCTTAGCGTGGGGATCGGGAAATCCGGCGAGCTTGTCTGCGGGATCCTTGGTCAGAAACACCTGGGGGTCGAACTGGTAATTGGTTCCGACCGCGATCAGAATCACCGCACTGTCAGCATCCGAGACCGTGATCGTGCCTTCACTGCTTGATGCGTTCATCCTGCCACCGGTGGGAATGACCTTGAACTGACCCTCAAACTTGATCTTGAAGTACGTCATGACACCGGACAGCGTGACCGTGTCGCCCTCCGCCGAGACGGACCCTGATTTGCCATCGCCAAGGAAGGGAATGGTGGGACGCAGCGTGAACGACAAAGTCCCCGCCTTCGACGCGTTCAGGCGGATTAGCATCACCTTGTCGGGGTAGCTCGTGAAATACTCCCTCGAGTACTCCACACCTTCCTGCACATATTTCACATAGGAAACGCCTTCATTCAGGCTCAACTCCCGTTCGTAGTCACTGACGTTCTCGTGGCCGAAATCAAGATAGACCTCGGCGAAGTTATTCACGCCGCGGCGTTTAAATCCACTGTTCTTTGCCGCCCAGTCGTACAGACTGTTTTCAGTGATCTGAATTCGCTCCTTCGTCGTGCCACCGAACACATTGGCACCCATGTAGCCATTGCCCATTGGGATGGAACGGTTGACCCAGCCGGCATCGCTGTCCGGCGCAGGCTCGTCGTACCAGAGCCGCAGAGCCTTACCCGCCCCGTCTGCGACCAAACCAGATTGCTGCTCCACCGCCGAAGCCTCCGGAGCGAAATGGCTACCCGTCCAGAACAGTGTGGACGCGGCCAAGACAGTCGTCAGTAGATTGCGTGCCAACATGGTTCTTAAAAACTCGCTTGTCGTTGTGGTCACTGAATTGTTATCGATGTGGGATTGGCAACGAGTGCCCATTACGGCAACTTCTTGAGCTGCAAATGGCGATATTCCATCTTGCCGCGGTCGCCCTCCAACCCGATGGGACCGGTTTCCGGAAGTTCGAGAGCAGCTTCGAGAACTTCGCCGTTACACGTGCAATGCGCGACGCCATCATTGACAGTGACTTCGATCAGATTCCAGTCTTGCGGCTTATAGTACTTCAAGTCGTTGTAGGGGCCGGCAACGAGATAGTCACGACATTGAAGTTGTGGCTTGCGGATGAAGATGCCACTATCCGCGTTGACCGATGCTCGAAACTCGAGTTTCAGCACGAAGTTTTCTGGAAACTCCGCGACCGTATATAGCTGACCGGTGAGGCGATCCTTTTCTTCCGGAAAACTGACCGTGAGAACACCGTCGTTGGCTGAATAGCGATGATCCTCGTCCGTCTTAGTCTTTCCATCGAACGTTTCGATCACCGCTCCGGCGTTGGTCTCGCGCCTGGGGGTTTTGACGCGGAAGCACCAACCGCTGAGATCCTTGCCGTTGAATAGGGAGCTAAAACCTGGCTCGGGCATCCAAGATTCGGACTGCGCAAACAAGTTTTGTTGCCCAAACAGGGTCGCCCCCATGCATAGGAGCAATCCAACAGCAACAATCATTCGGTTCTTCATAGCTTCTTTTTGATTTAGTCTTGGCTTAGTGATTGAATGTCATGAAAGGTCACCGGGGATTGCACGCCTGGCAGCTCAAGGAGAGTCGGCATGCGACTGTTGCCCGTGCGTGCTCTTTTAAGGGCCTGCCCTGCGTCATCTTGGAGCTTGAATAAGGACAACCCAATCCTGATCGGTTGTATTTGGAGGCACTCCGAGAGACACCTTTTCAGGGCCGCCGACGACGGTGCCGCGTGTGCCGCCAACCAAAACTCCACCGCTACGCGGGTTAAACCAACGAACCGAGAACGCCTGATCGTTTGCCCCAGATAAATCTACGATCGCCTCTCCACCATTCTGTAAATACAGCAGGTAGGACTGCCCTTCGTCTGCTAAGGCCCAATTGTTGTCACCGATAGCCAAAGCGTCGTTCGGCTTCATTTTGACAATCTCTTTGGCCAAGTTTTCATTCATGAACTTGGCTGCGTGGCCCATTGCCTTCCAGCAATCTTCATAGGACGTATAGTCGATGTGCTTTACGTCGTCACTCCCGGCATAAAACTCCATGTGCCCCCCTGCCATAATAGCGCCCCAGATGACCTCTTTGCGCAACACATCAACGAAGCCTTTGGGTCGCTTCCTGCCCCACCAAGGTTCATCGACAGAAACAACCCATTTGTGACCGCTGGCGGCACTTCTGTCATACCACTCTTTCACCTCGTCGTGGTTGCTCGGTAATTTGCGATTGACGAGGTAAGTCTGCAGGCTGGGCCCCGTGATGTCCTCATGTCCGATCAGCTGAGGGAAGATATCGGCAAACTTGCCGGCAGGGCCATTGTGAACGGAAATGTGATCGTTGTAGTACGTGAGCTCCCTGATCCGAGTTGCGAACTCTTTTCTTTGGGAATGGGTATTGGGTGTCTGGATGCCAGTTCCCTTCGCCTGATTTTCTTCACCGATATTCCAAGTGATGGCCATGTGATGACCAAACCTCGCAATCATTTCGCGGTAGAGAATCTTCCGAGCATTGGAGAACGCTCCATGTCCATCCTGCTGCTCGAGATAATTTGTGTTCTCAGATTCTGATAGTTGGAAATGCACCATCAATCCCATTCGATCGAAATGGGTAAACAGCACCTCCCATTGAGCGAGCTTGGAAACATCATAAACATCAATGTGATCTGCACCGGTCCAAGGCCAAGCCTCTTTGCCATCCCCGTAGGCGTTCATGCACAAGAAGTAGTGCCCGTTCACGCCCAGAGATGAAAGGTAATTGATCAATCCGATGATGCCCTTGCCTTTTCCATCTGCCCAAGTGGGATCTCCAGGATTCCAGTCGGTGATGTTGGGCGTGTAGAGGTCGTTTGCATGCCCGGGGGTTCCGTCGAATTCACCGTACTCCAAAAGCACCTCCGGGCTGTTGGCTCCCACTTTGATAAAGTGATCCCCATCGGCAAAACGCAAGTAATGCTCGCCAACATATTCTAACTTCCCCTTGGCTCGAAAATCACTTCCTGATTTATCCTGTGAGCCGATTCGCAGTCTTCCTGTTTCGCCATCCGGGGCAGTGCCACGGGTTCCTCCTGCCAAGTTTGCGGCAACATCATTCCCGGTGACAAAACTTGTCTTGTACGTCCACTCGCCCTTCTCACCACCGGCGAAGCGCGCTTTCCATTTATTTCCGCTGACCGCGGATGTATTCGCCGGATCTCCATCGGCATCAAAAAAGCCTGGAACCTCATACTCTCTTCCGCTGGGTGCGGTAAGCGTGACATCCAGTCGGTAATCTCTGAACGTCGCGGAAGATTCATTCGCCTCCGGGCCATCGAAGACCAACTCGATGCGGTGCCATTGCTTGAAACTACCGTCATCATTCTTTTCACCTTCAATCGATGCTGAAAAGGACGGATGCGGCAGTCCCAACAACGCAAAAACGATGGCACACATCAAATTGCGCACCGTCTTCATTGCGTCGTTTAACTTCATTGGCTTCATGATGGCTCGATGCAAAACGCGATTTACCTTGACAAAATAAACTCTGATGTCGTCATCAGCTTTCGCTCATCCGTGGCAGAGAAAAAGAAGGCAACAGCATCTTCCGGCACGTCTGCGATCAGCGTTGCCTCTGAAATAGTCGCCGGTGCCTTGCGCCATTTTCGTTTCGGCCAGGCACTGGTCCAGTCCGCCGTATAAAGTAGTTCGGCGTTGGTAATCTTCGTGGAAGCGGTATACGTCACGGTAGCCTGATCATTCTTAATCGTTGGTTTGTCAAACTGCACCAACGGCTTACCTTCGTTCACCACGCTATTGGCAAATGCGTAGATTTCCTCCGGACGCCAGCCGGAACCGTGACCGTGACTCATTTCAAATTGATAGCGTAAGATCGATGGCCCCTGCACCGCTTGGGACGACAGCTGGGTGATCGGCATGGTGAAGTGATTGTCGTTGGTCCCGTTGACCCACAGCGTTGGGATGGTGACGTTTTCGAAATAGGCCGAGCCGTCAAAACTCGCATTCACCACGTCGGTCTGTTGGCCGGGCTTGATTGCTTCGCCCTGATGGCCGTCTGAATCGGGCAAGAACCCGCAGCCATAGACGGGAACGGCAAATTGAAACCGGTTGTCGACACCCATCACAGTGCTGGTCAGCGTTCCGCCCCAACTGATGCCGGTCACGCCAATCTTCTCAGCGTTGACCTCCGGAAACGACCGTATCAACGAGTGGGCAATCACGACCTGCGCGACGGCATGATAATACCACTGCTGTTGAATCGGCTTGGCATAGTCACCGAACACTCCATCCCGACTTGGCCCGGGATTGTCCGTTGAAAGACGCGGCCTCCTGCTGTCTTTGGTTTTACTAATCGGGAGATGCCCTTCCAGGTCCATGCTGATCGCTGCGTAACCGTGTTCGTTCCACAAGTTCACCCATTCGTCAAACGCCGTACCGCCGCCGCCGTGGATGCAGACGACCGCCGGCCAGCCCTCTGCGGGAGCGGTTCCCTTGGGGGCACTGTAGTAAGCAAAGACCTGCACGGGGTTGCCCCTGTAGGAAATGGAAGAGAAGAGAATCCCCGTCATACCCTCCTTGGCGGCCTTGTCCGTTTTTTCCCATTTCGGCACCTTGGTTAATTGGTCGAGTTCCCACGGCCCCACCTGCTCTGCCTGGGCGTTCATGCAAAGCGCAAGCAAGGTCAGCAGGGTAGTCACGCTAAACTTATTCGCCATTACACATCTCCGTGTGTGCTCATTTGAATTTCCCATTCACTCGTTCACAAAGCCTTCCACATCATCCATGACGATCTCTTGACGCGCGTCGTCACCTCGAAGCGTCAATTCGACATTCTTGAACTCAATGTTCTTGGCATGGCGGAGATAGGCACCCCATGCTGGCAACACACCAAAGAAAAACTGTTCTGGATACCGACTCTCGTCCTCCGCCACCACCCGCTGTGCATCTTCCTCGGTGCCATGACCTGGGTAAGAGATCTTGATATTTTCCAAGATGACGTTTTCGACGAAATGACCTGGGATGCCCGTGATCATAATTGGCCCGGCTTTCGACTTCTCTTTGTCAGTCACACCTGGGGTCTCATCCACCTTGAGGTTCTTATAAACCGCTTCAGCAGCTTTGGCCCGGTCCTCTACAGTGACCTCGGCAACCACATCACTGATTCGTATATTCTTCAACGTGCCGACCGAGGCATCTTCTCGTGCTTCGCCAAAGTGACTGCCGCGATTTCCCAGACACAAGAATAGGGGATTGCCAACATCTTTCATGACCACTCGGGAGATGTTGACGTTTTCCAATCGCCCGCCGTCCACCGACTGCAGCTTGATGGCGCCCATCGGGCAGTCGTGAAAATAGCAGTTGGTGATGCTGATATCGATAAACCCGCCACGGGAGGACGAGCCAAATTTGACCGCGGCCGTATTGCTATCCGCCCGACACCCGCGCACCACGATATTCCTACAGGGATTCAACGAGCTTTTTAAACAGATCGCGTCGTCTCCAGTGCTAAGATCACAGTTCTCGATCAGCACATTCTCACAGCCATCCAGATCGAAACCGTCATTGTTGTAGTTGTTGTTGCGAAAGCGCAAGGTGACTGCATTAAAATGAATGTTCTTGCAGTCGATCAGGTGCAACCCCCAAAACGCTGGACGCTTGTAAGTAACACCAGAAAAGGTCAGATCCTCACAACTCTCCATCCGCATCAGGCGCGGGCGGATGCCTTTGTTTCGACCACCGTTCCGGTTCCGGGGAAAGTTCTCGTGAGTTCCTCTGCCATCGATCACGCCGAGTCCTTCGATCGTGATGTTGTTTGCGTTTTCAGCATAAATCAGGCAATGGGCAGCACCCTCTCTTGGTCTGCTGAGGTTTTCAGTTGGGTAGTCCGCCACATTGGTGCTTCCAAGCAAGCTGGCCCCGTAATCCAACGAGAGCGTGACTTTACTTTTGAGAATAATCGTTCCAATTTGAAAATCACCAGCAGGCACCCAAACAACACCCCCACCGGCATCGTGACAGGCATTGATGGTCTGTTGCACCGCTTCGGTTTCCATCGCGACGCCATCGCCGACGGCACCGAATGTCTTGATGTTAAAGACCTTCGCTTCATTCGCCTTCCTCGCTCCAGCGATCAGGGCTTGGTTGTCAATTGCATACAGGGGCGTAGCCGAAAATGTGTATCCGAGCCACATCAATACCAAGCTGCTAATTTGTCGGTTCATGTTTTGTCTCTTTCTATAGCTTTTTGGGGGGTCGCATAGCATCGTCGTGTCATCATGACCCGACGTCCGCGTTCCCAACCGATTTGGTTCGCAATCCAATTTCGGAAACATTGATGGGGACAATCCCCATTTCTAGCGCGGGTGATCCCGGCTTGAATCGAAAGTCGCCATTCTCCGGATCAACGAACATCGGGTCGACCGACCGGCTGCTGGCATCGACGCCATCACGTCGAAGTCTCGCCAGTGTTTCTTCACCCAGTCGGGGTTCGGCTTTGCAGAAGTAGATGTTGTGGTCGGAATCGATATCTTTCATCCGCGCCGGCAGCCGTCCCCTGCGATCCTCACCGACTTTTCCGGTACCACCTCCGGGTTCGGAGATGAACGTACAGTCGGCCCGCGAAGAATAGAAAATGTTCCGCTTGTTTCTCGCGCCCTTCATCGGTCCTTCGACGATTTTCAGATAGACGCCCCGTGGTGCAATCACGTCAGCAATGATGTTGTTTTCAAGGCGATTGTTCAGCTTCAAAGTCACGCCCTGCGACTTGCATTGGTACATCAAATTTTCGGCGATTATGGTATCTTCCTGTCCTCCGTCGGTCCGGATCGCGCTTTGGCCATGGATGTCGGACACCAAATGGTGGATGTAGTTTCGGCGAATCACATTGCCCGGACCGCAGCCGCGAATGTAGATTCCATTGCCGTCACCCAGGATCTGCATTGCGTGGTGGATCTCGTTGTTCTCGATCACGTTATTACGCGTGTGCAGAAACGGTCGAACTTCGTCTGGCTCAGGATTTTTCGGCAGGTTTTCCAGCTCATGCCATCGGACGGTCCGCTGCGATTCGCGTTTGTTGCCCTGCGTGATAAAGCGGTGAACGATGCCTGAAACGATCAGCCCTGAATAGTTGGTGTGATGGATCAGGTTGTGTGCCACACGGTTTTCGCCACTCTGAGAAAGGAAAATCCCCGGTGACTGCCAGTAGATTTGTCCCACGTGATGAATGTCGTTGTTGTAGACGATGTTGTTCTTGTTCACGTCCTTCGTACCGGGTCCGTAACCACAAAGCAGAATGCCACCGCCACCCAGGTGTTCGATGCGGTTGCCAGTGATTTTGTTGTGCTGCCCATGCAGATCCACGCGGATTGCGCCGCTTCCGCTATGAAGAAAATGACACTGCTCGATGGCACAGTTCTCGGCACCGCGAAAACGAACGAGTGCATTGCCCTTGTCGAACATGTCCCAATCGTGCTGTAGGCCGGCATCGTCGCCAGCCAGCGTATAGCGTTCCCCATGCTGGAACGTGAGACCACGAAAACGCAGGTTGCGAACGGGAATATCTTTAGGCCCCTTCTTGTCGATTCTCCCCTCGACTCGGATGAACTCAATTAACCGCGGAGAGATGACAGGTGAATTCCCTGCGTCCCAAGGAGTCCGGGGCCACAGGTAGACCTTCCCTTCTTTCGTGTTGAGTGCCCATTCACCTGGCTTGTCGATTTCCTCCACGACATTCTCAACCCAGCAACCGATTTTGTTCATTCCATAGGTCGCAGGAATGGCAGTATGAGCAACTCTTTGCTTCTCATTCACTGAAACCAGGGGCAAGATATTCATGGTCCAAAGCCGAGTGGGGCGGACCACAATTTCGACGTCTTGCACATTCGGCCAATTCTTCAATTTTCCTTCTGGATACTGAAGCTCCGTCGCGTTGCCTTTGGGAACAAAACGCTCCGACCGAGCGCGCGGCAGCATTCCCCCGTCATCGTAAAGAGTGAGGAATCGATCAGAGGTGTTTGCTACCCACACATTTCCGCGAGCATTCTCAGGCAAACCAGGAAGATCTTCCGACACTTTCTGCCAGCCCTTGATCTCCCGGCCCGAACTCAGCACGGGAGTCTCATCGGGATAGGCGGCGTAGGTCACGGTCGCGTCGCTCTCGCCAGAATCTTCCACGCCAAAGACGACTGTTTCCGCCAGCGGGTACGTGCCTTCACGAAGCAGGACTCGAATGTCCGACTTCTTATGCTGCTTCAGGATGCGCACCGCATTGCGAGCCCGCGTGAGCGTAGCGAATGGGCCGTCCGTCCCCTCCGCATTGGGCTGGGCGAGCGTGCCCGACCATTGATCCGATCCCTTCGACGACAGATAAAAGTCCGCGTCTGGTGTGGCAGCGACGCCGAACCTGACGATCATCGTCATCATCAACAACAGCAGGCAAATCGATAGGTTTTTCATTTGATTGTGTTTCTCGTTTCGAGGACCTGCCGGATCGCAAATTCCGCTGTCATGCGTTGGATCTCCTTCACGCTGGGATTCGGATCTCCCCCAGCCTTTCGCCAGTTGTGACCAGCGTTCTTGACAATGATCATTGTGACATCTGCCCCGATCTTGTCGGCCTTTGTTTTCAAATGAGACGCGTGGGCAAACGGAATGGTTGCATCCGTATCGCCCTGAATGAGAAGGAGCGGCGGACTCTCTTTTTTGATCCAGTAGTAGGGGCTCATCTCCTCGTAGGCTTCCGGATTCTCCGCATAGCCTCCCGCTGATCCTGTAATCCTGGCACCAAAGCGATCCGGGTTCTTATCGGAGAGATCGGTCTTGAAGAGATCGACATCGGTGAAGTCCGTGGGGCCATACCAGGACATTCCGGCAATGGGTCGCACAGAAACGTCCGCGAGCGATTCGTCACCGATGAAGGCATCCGGATCGGCAAGCGTGAGCATCTGTGCAAGTTGCCCGCCAGCCGAGTCGCCCCACACCACGATTCGATCGGGATCAAGGCCATAGCGTTTCGCGTTCTTCTTTAAGAAACGCAACCCATCCATGGCATCGGTCACGCAGTCTCGCATCAGCACGCCGCTATTCTTTTTGCAGAGCCGATAGTTGATCGAAACGCAAGCGAATCCTTCTTCGGCGAATTGCTGGAACACCGGCAACATCAAGGGCAGCCCGCCCTTATCTTTGCTTCCGGCGGCCCATCCCCCGCCGTGCACGTAGTAGAGGACGGGCACCGCCCCCGAGTTGCCAGCCGGAGGCAGATAGATGTCTAGCTTGATCTGTCGTCCGTCAACCTGCTTGTAGGTGACGTCCAAGAATGTTGTTCCGGTCCAAGCCACTTTCGCATCATCTGCCGCCGCGACAGCTGTGCACAAACAGATTGCCGCAATGGCCATCACTTTGGTGAGGTAATTCATCGTCTTTTTGTATTCTTCTTGAGCTTTTCGAGGTGAGGTACTTTGTCCGCCCAATCGACGTTTCGATCAAAAAGCGCGGTGTAAGGCCGGTAGTTGTTGAACGAAATACCTTCCGACTTCCAATGGTCCAGGTGTCGGTCATAAACCGCCTGCATCTTCTTTAGGGCGACGTGGTAGTCGGGCACGCGAGCCAGCTCTCTCAACTCAAGCGGATCATTTCCAAGCTGATAAAGTTCTTCGGTTGGCTCAAAGCCTTCGGCTGCATAGGGCCAATAAATGTATTTCAGTTCCTTCGTCACAACGGCCATCGCGTGCGTGATGGGTGGTCCTGCTTGGTTGTAAACGTTGATCAATGCGAGCGATTCATGGATCGATTCCTGCGGATCGTCATAGAGTTGCATCAGATCCGCGCCATCAATGTTTTCAGGGACAGATAGACCCGCAAGCTTCAAAATCGTTGGGGCAAAGTCGATGTTGCCCGTCAGCGCATCACACCGCACTTGGTTACCGGAGTTTGGATGGCGTGGGTCGTAGATGATCAACGGAACACGCGAGGCCTCCTCGTATGGCAGCACCTTGGAGCCATAGCCGTGCGAACCGCAGAAGAAGCCATTGTCGGACGTGTAGATAATTACGGTGTTGTCTGCGGCGCCCTGTTCTCGAAGTGCGTCGCGGATCATGCCCACGGCGACATCAATCGCATAGATCTGTTGATGATACGTGGCCATGACGTTGTCGTAATCGTTGTGATAGCCCCACTCTTCGAAACGAACGTACTGACGTCCCTGCTTGCTCTGCTGGGAGAAATGCTCGCCATTTTCACGGCCATAGTTGTCCGGCTTCTTGAAGGTTTTGCCGGCGTAGACCGCATCGAATTTGGGATCCGGTGTGGTTGGCCGATGAGGCGCCTTAAAACTGATCGACAAGCAGAACGGCTTTTCGGACTTGGATACATCGCGAATGAAGTCGCGTCCGAACGCGCCGTACGAGAGTGTGGAGTGCGGGTACTCCTTCGCGTAGGCCGCCATCGATTCGTTCATTTTTGTTTCATAGAAGGTCTGTCCAGGGCCGCCGCCCCAGCGATCAAAATCATCGCTGGGCAAATCGAGTTTCGGCCCGTCGGGCGTGCTCCGCAGATCGAACCCGAACTTCCCAGCAAACGCGGTGGTGTACCCCGCATCACGCAACAGCATGGGATAAGATTTTCCCCAGATATCCGCAAGCATTTCGCCATGCTTGAAATTGCAGCCGTGCTTGTATTCATACATGCCGGTCATCACATTGGCGCGTGAGCCCATGCAGATGGCGGTGGTGTCATAGTGATTGTCGAATACCATCCCGGCGGCCGCGAGGCGATCGAGGTTAGGTGTCTTCACGTCGTGATTGCCGTAGCACCCCATGGTGTAGGTGCTCTGGTCATCGGACATCAGAAAGACAATATTCGGCCTGGCGTTGGGCCCAGCTGCTTGCACTGGCCAAACAGACAACCACGCGATGGCAAATAGAAAAGCGTATTTCATCTGGCTCTACCTTTTCCTCGCTGTTGCTTGCGGCGGGACCCGACCATAGGACGGGTCGTAAACGGGAATGCCCATACCTTGCGGCGTTTGCCAACCGGTCTTGGGTTGGTGCGTCACGTAGGCATAGTATGGGGTGGCCGTCAGATTGGGGCCAATGAAAACCGGCGCGAGCTCGGTGATTCCTCTTTTCAAGGAAACCTTGAACGTGACCTCTTTCGCTCCCTCAGGGATGTCGATCGTCTGGTCAATATCACCAATCCGCAAACGTGCCTGCTTGTAGTTGAATGCTTTGCCGTAGGTGCCATCGTTGATGCCCTTGTCGGCTTCGACCGGCCAGCGGCGGAGCGAAATTTCATACTCGCCGTCTTGCTCGACCTCGATCGCCCAGAACGATTCTTCTGCCACGGCGCCGTTCTTGATGTGATTCTGGTTCCATGGCGGAAGTTTATCAATCAGCCAGTCGTGGGAGGAAAGCGAGACGATGGGTGAACGGTCCGAACCGATGACCATGTAGCTGGTCAGGTCATGTTCCTGCGAAACGTCGTCCCAGAAAGCGTCGTATCGATCGCGCAGGCGTTTTAGTACTTCCGGGTGATTGGCGGCCAGATCGTTGGCTTGTTTGGGGTCGGATTTCAGGTCAAAGAGTTCCTCGCCGTTGACCAAACGCCAACGGCTATCCATCACGGCACTCTTGCGCCATTTGATCGGGTCGACCACCCGCTGCGATTCCACCACCAGGGATCGTTCCGCCCAGCCCTTGCCATCGGTATGCAGCAAGTTCGCGATGCTGCGGCCGTCAAATTCGATCTCGGGCGCCTCAAGATCGCATAGTTCGATGAAGGTCGGCAGGATATCGATGTGGGCGGTAAGATTTTCGATTGATTTCCCAGCCTCGATGTTTCCATCGGGCCAGCGGACGATGAACGGGACGCGGTGACCGCCTTCGTATTCGGAGTTTTTCATGCCACGCATGCCACCGTCGTACCCGCGTCCCCCTTTCAAGCCTCCTGCCGTTCCGTTGTCGGTCATGAAAACCAAGATCGTATTGTCGGCGATGCCTTGGTCATCGAGCATTTTCATGAGTTTGGCCATGTTGTCGTCGATGTTGGTGATCATGCCGTAGAACTCTGGGACGGAGACCTGCGGGTTCCCTTCGTAGGGCTTGCTATATTCCTCGGGACAGAAATATGGGCTGTGCGGGGCGTTGGTCGAGATATAAGCAAAAAACGGTTTGTCTTTGTTTGTCTCGATAAATTTCATGCCCTCATCGAACCAAACGTCGGTACAGAAACCTTCAAATCGCTGGTGCCTTCCGTTGACGATGTAGGTGTCATCAAAGTAGTCGTTGCCCCAGTAATCGGGTGCTTGGCCAACTCCGCCGGCTTCATGGTAAACGCAGTACTGGAAGCCCCGGTCTTGTGGGCGATAGGGATAGCAGTCGCCGAGGTGCCATTTACCAAACAGCCCCGTGGCATAACCATTAGCGCTGAAGACATCGGCCATGGTAGTTTCACGACGGCGCAACATGTTGCGCCCTTGAACGGTGTGCCAGACACCAACACGATCGGAGTAGCGCCCGGTCATCAGCGCCGATCGTGTCGGGGCACAGGTGGGATCGACGTGAAAGTTGTTCAGCAACGTTCCTTGCTTGGCCAACCTGTCGATATTCGGCGTCTTGATCGCGGGGTTGCCGGTGAAGGCCAGATCGCCGTAACCCTGGTCATCCGTGATGACGACGACAACGTTGGGTTGCCGTTTATCGTCAGAATAGACCGAGGGTACAGCGACCAAAACTAAAAGTGCAATTTGAAAGAGGCGTTTCATGTGCCTGTTGATTCTCATGTTGAAGATGCTGCTGGTCGCGGGACAATAGGTACGCTCCTGAGCGCCCCGGATCTCAATGATCGTGCGGAAAAAGACGATTGCGGTTTCAGTGGGAAAGCGAGCCAAGAATGGTTCGCGCCACTTCACCGCTCTGGGCGTTCCTACCCTGATTTGTTGAAGTGAACATTGCCCGGTGCGGTCCACCATTTCGTTTGAGTCAGCTTAATAGAGCGGTAGAGATCGTTGATGGGGATTCCCGGGTGTCCAAGCAGGATCTGTCTGGCCGCTTGGGTGTCCTTTTGTGCGTCACCTGCTACCCGGCCCGGTTCACCGTCAGGGACTGGCGTCGTCATTGCGATGATCAACTTTGCGTCGGGAGCGGGGGCCTTCATGTATTTAGCGATCTCGCCAACTTTCTTTTGGTAGACACCAAGCGATGAAACTTGCACTCCGTTCTTCTTGCCGAGCTTTCTGGCGGAGAGAGATTTCAAGTCGTGCAAACCGACGTTGAAATGGATCACGTCCCAATCGAACGCCCAAGGTCGATCAAGGCTTTCGTCTCTCATTGCCTCGTGCATTTTTCATTTTGGCGATGAAGGAACCCGAATCTCCGCCGTGGCAATACAGTCTGTACACATTTGTTTCACCATTGAGCCTATTCGCAGACGCGCCCGGTGTACATGATCGAGATCGAATCACCATGGATCAGCACATTGGACAAGGCCGGATCGTTTTCAACAAACTCAAACTCAAGATGCGTCACGAACCTACCTGGAGGCTTCGCCCACGCCTCCTTTGCCGATATTGCCGATATTGCCGATATTGATTGGCCCGACGAACTCACCTCCGAATCGGCTGCTTCATGCAACGAAAATTTGACCATCTGGCCTTCATCGGCTTGCGAACTAAGCGTACCGAGCGCCACAACCAGCACGGTGCGCGGCAAATTGTTCAGTTGCTGATAATTGTTTGGTCGCATTGGGCAAGTCCATGGTGTCACCTTAAGTCTGCGTCTATACACAGCCTGCTACGGTTTACCTCGAAGCGGCGGAAGCCATCCGTTTGGGCGTTCGCTCGCGCCTCTACTCGCCGAGCAGTTTCTGAGCGAGGGGAATCGAATGCTGGGTTCTGGATTGTCCCCTCACCGACAGTGTCAACGGCCCGCGACAAACACCTGGCGAAGGAAGTAGGCAAGCCTAATCTCGTAATTATAGAAGCGACGGTGACGCTCATAGGTGGCACGTGTCGCGTCTATTATTACTTCGTTGGCTGCGGAAAATCGCACCCAGATGTCTGCTGATCGCCCAAGCTCGCCAACCTATAGGCCGTCGTCCGACAACCCCTCCTCGACCAACCGATCTTCCATCGCCTTCAATTTCGCCTCGTAATCCTGAATCGCCGCCTTATCGCTAGTGTCGATGGCAGTACTATTTCCCTCATCGCAGCCAGCAAAGAATAAAACCGCACCCAAGCCCAATATACATACACGCAATTGCATAATCAAAATCTTTCAAAAGGTTGTTAGTTCAATTCGACTTACCGGGGACGACCAATTTTCGGAAGTGAAGACAGGAAAGCCTAGTCGACCCAAACTCTCCTGCCTTAATCAATCGCGAATGTCGCATCACAGCCTGTGGAGTAACACTACGTTTTGGTAGGAAATTCCGCAAACACTCTGCCCCTCATCAAATGAGAGGCTTTGGTCGCCAAACTTTCATCTTGCATGCTAACATGCTCGATAGAACCTCGGCTCCTTAGAAATCCTGGTCAATAACTTCTTTGTTAGCACGAGTTCCAAGTGCGCCCCAGAGCCCGTACGGACTTGGACGGCCTCCATCGCTGAGACTGTGAATCATTCGCGCGCGTGAGTCTCCGGCTTCAATCGAGTCCGTGATGAACTTAACCGCACCATCGGCCATGAGCACGTGAGCACCGCCTTGGTGTTGGCTAGAGACAGTGAAGATCGCTTGACCTCTCACCCCCGAGTTGTCGGGGCCACAGACCTCTCGGTTTGGAGGAAGAATCGTTGTGACGCTGGACATATGGTTCATAGCATCAGCCCACGCAAATCCCCGCCCCTTAAGATCGTTGGCCACCTGCCTTGAAGCGGCATTCCAGAATCGTGGGCGTGCTGCGTCGAGCAGATTGTCGTCGGTGCACCTGGAGGGGTTGTTGATTACATTGTTGCCTGACAATCCAGCCTCTGGAGGGACACCCCGTGAATCCTGATCTCCCAGGTAGGTAATGATCTCGCCCATCGCAATGGTGTTGGCCAGGCCATCAAGACAGTCACGGAAGGCCCCTTCGTCACGCGGCTTGAAGAACCCACGATTCCTGGCCCTTGCTTGCTCTCTTCTAGTCTGACTGATGATGACGCGAGAGCCTGCCCTTTGCCAGGGACCCGTATGGATTTGCCCAATCGCGTCGCCTACACAGGCTGCGTAGTTGGTCCTGCCAAGGGCCGGCAAGCCCTGCCCTGGATCGCTAGGGCAGCGGAAGGTCGGAATCCGAGTAATCCAGGGCTTGTATTGAATATTATCGGGGGACGGGCCCATCTCTCGCCAGGGAGCGCCCACATGGCCCCCATTAGCCGACGTATCCCCATCAGTCCGACCGATTGATGGATTGGAAATGGTCTCCCATAGCGACTGTTGCTCAACGAAGGGTGTGATGGATACGAGCATACTCAAACGCATGCTGCTACCTTTCCAACTACTTCTCCACCAGTAATTGGGTTTCCAAACGTAGTCACTGCCAGTCCCGTGCTTCGGCACCTTCTTGTAAGCACTGTGATAGTTGTGAATTCCGAGCCCAATTTGCTTGAAGTTGTTGCTGCAACTCATTCTGCGTGCCGCCTCGCGGGCAGCCTGCACGGCGGGCAGCAACAACCCCACCAGAACACCGATAATGGCGATCACGACGAGCAGCTCAACTAACGTGAACGCGCGTCGCCCTTTTGAGTAATTCATGGATACACCTCTAAGTAGAAAAATTGAACCTGTACAAAACAGTCAACCAGCATGGAAAACAGAAGGCCCACTGACTTGATGACCGGCCTACACGAGTTCGGATATCGCTGCAGTAGCAACCATTGACAGCTGGTTAAAGTTCAATGTTATACCACTACGAGCACCTAGTCTGTCCTCTCTTTGGATGACAAGCCAGCTTTTCTTGCTTTCACCAGTGCACGCATGAACACAGTCCTAGCGGGGCGTTCATAAACGACCCGCCATGGCTGTTGTAGTGGTCCGCTGTAATTTCTTTGATCAACCGCTTTGATGGATCGAGTGATAAACGTCTGGTAGCACTGATTTGGTGATCCCGTGCGCGGCAGAAGTCGAGTCGATAGATGCCCGATTCGCACGTCAAATCGGCACAGTCTGCAATGCGTACGATACGATGTCCCAAGAGACAACGGTCACTCGCTCTTCCCCGGGAACTTGAGATCCGTACGAGTTGCGACGAGAGTTGGAGCTTCCCGATGGCACTCCTTGATTCTGAGTCGCGCCGGGAAAGAAATCACCCCTGAACTGAATGGCACGGGCGTAAGCCTTCACGATCAATATGCTGTGGGTTTTGCTCCAGCAGGCAACAACCGGCAGTGCTAGCAAATATGAGGCGATAGTGCTCTGCATCTCGAGTTCCTTCAAGTGTGTAGTTGGACAATGGGGGAAGAGCTGCCGGTCACGATCGTCGACTTCCCGAATTACCAACGGATTGCGGGCGAAGCATCGAAAATGCACGAGGCGGGCTCGCCAATAAACGCTATCGCCGTGGCCCTGGAGATCGATCCATCGACTGTCAAACGTGCGATCGAGTGGGGGGCAAAGAACGACACTCGGTTCATCCCACCGGCCGACTTCAGCGTCCGACGCAAGAACCCCAACAGCAAGACGGAAAGGATCGGTCCCGAGGTCGTACGGTTACGAAACGAAGGCTTATCCTTCGTAGAGATCGCCAAGCGACTGAATACCTCCCAGGGAACCGCCTCACGAGCCTACAAGCAGTTTCACTCCGCCGAGAACCTCAAAGCCGTCAACGCGGGTAAGAACCTCAACACCGGCACCAATCACCGCAAGATCCCCGAGGAGAAGATCAACCAGATCCGCGACCTTCTCACCAACAGCAACCTCAGCAAACGAGAGATCGCCCGCCGAGCTGGAGTAAGTGCCTGGACCGTTCGCGATGAAAAGAAGCGGATGTCCGAAACAACAGGATAGGAATGCTCGTCGAAAGTGCTGCCTCAGAGCGCCGAACTCAAGTGCTCTGAGGACACTCGACTGGGGGTCTAACCTAGAGACACTTTCAGTTTCAATCCACGCGTCCCGTGAAGGACGCGACCTAGGGAGTTTGTAAGACCGCTCGATCTTACGGTTTCAATCCACGCGTCCCGTGAAGGACGCGACTCCAGGTGCGTGTTTTCCTCCAGATAATCCTCAATGTTTCAATCCACGCGTCCCGTGAAGGACGCGACCCCGTGCCGCCATATTTCGGCGACCGGTCGACCGTTTCAATCCACGCGTCCCGTGAAGGACGCGACGGGCCGTCATCTACGCTCGACAATCCAGCAGCCGGTTTCAATCCACGCGTCCCGTGAAGGACGCGACGTCCACTCCGTTCAACGGTGGGTTCAACAGCGAGTTTCAATCCACGCGTCCCGTGAAGGACGCGACCGAAATTTCCGAGCAATTGAAGAAGGATGCGGAGGTTTCAATCCACGCGTCCCGTGAAGGACGCGACCGGTGTGCCAAGTCCAGCAACAACATTTTCGCTGTTGTTTCAATCCACGCGTCCCGTGAAGGACGCGACCACTCTTGCCTCGGTATCAGTCGCCAGCACCAATGGTTTCAATCCACGCGTCCCGTGAAGGACGCGACGTGAAGCAATCCACGCGGTAACCCAACCGGCCATTGTTTCAATCCACGCGTCCCGTGAAGGACGCGACGTTCAGACACTTGCTGTTGTTGCCCACTGCTGTGAGGTTTCAATCCACGCGTCCCGTGAAGGACGCGACAATAAATTCATGGTCGTGGGGCTCCAGCTTATCCGTTTCAATCCACGCGTCCCGTGAAGGACGCGACCTGAGAAAGACGATCAATGAATTAACAGCAACGGGTTTCAATCCACGCGTCCCGTGAAGGACGCGACGTGTGTGACACACCAGCGAGTTTTGCTGCGTCCGTGTTTCAATCCACGCGTCCCGTGAAGGACGCGACAACAACGCGGGTTGTACTCAGTCCACAATAGGTGGTTTCAATCCACGCGTCCCGTGAAGGACGCGACGTGCCATGTGAGCCGTCAAGAATCCCTTCGGAGTGTTTCAATCCACGCGTCCCGTGAAGGACGCGACCGGTGTGCCTTCGTCGTCTTCATCACCTGTCGGGTTTCAATCCACGCGTCCCGTGAAGGACGCGACGCTTGCTGAGATCCTGGTTGGAGCCGGATTAGGCGTTTCAATCCACGCGTCCCGTGAAGGACGCGACATGTCGGGCGAGCCGCGTTAACTCGCGAAGGCATGTTTCAATCCACGCGTCCCGTGAAGGACGCGACCCCCCGGCAGGATTTGAACCTGCAACATCCGAATTAGTTTCAATCCACGCGTCCCGTGAAGGACGCGACTACTTCATTGACTGACTTTGAGATGTTTGCTCTACGTGTTTCAATCCACGCGTCCCGTGAAGGACGCGACTGTGTGCCTGCAACCTTTCAGCGTGTGCGCTTCGAGTTTCAATCCACGCGTCCCGTGAAGGACGCGACTTGCCGCGGTGCCAGGGGCATGCAAACCGTACGAGTTTCAATCCACGCGTCCCGTGAAGGACGCGACGCGATCTCAGCCGCGGTAGGCACATTGACTGTTACGGTTTCAATCCACGCGTCCCGTGAAGGACGCGACAAATGTTCGCCACCGTTACGCGCGAATTAACCGACGTTTCAATCCACGCGTCCCGTGAAGGACGCGACTGCGGCTATGGCGTCGATTCGCGATTCACGCCGTGTTTCAATCCACGCGTCCCGTGAAGGACGCGACCGATTGACGTTGATTACGGCTTCTTTGTCGAACGAGTTTCAATCCACGCGTCCCGTGAAGGACGCGACCCGACGACGACAGCGTATGGGATGAGCCCGTTACCGTTTCAATCCACGCGTCCCGTGAAGGACGCGACCGAGACGAATGGTTGGATGCTGCACGCAGGCGAGTTTCAATCCACGCGTCCCGTGAAGGACGCGACTCAAGGGCGACGAAGCCGAAACCGAGGAGCCGAAGTTTCAATCCACGCGTCCCGTGAAGGACGCGACGGCCCAATTGTTTGCTCTGCTTGTTTATTTACAACAGTTTCAATCCACGCGTCCCGTGAAGGACGCGACTAGCAGTGGAATCCGTTTTCGCCAGACGCGTACTTGTTTCAATCCACGCGTCCCGTGAAGGACGCGACGTCGAATCGCAATCAGCGATCCGGACGCGAGGAGGTTTCAATCCACGCGTCCCGTGAAGGACGCGACAGGCGAATCGCTCGGCGAGCCGCCGCGTGTCCATGTTTCAATCCACGCGTCCCGTGAAGGACGCGACCCTCGGTCGTTTTGCCAGCACGGATAGCCCGGCGAGTTTCAATCCACGCGTCCCGTGAAGGACGCGACGGCGAGAAATCGAATTTCAGTTCGCCGGTCGTGAAGTTTCAATCCACGCGTCCCGTGAAGGACGCGACTTGGTCACGATCAAGTACGGCCCTGACTTCAGCTTGTTTCAATCCACGCGTCCCGTGAAGGACGCGACCGTCCAGCAGTCTTTGTTCCCAAACACCCTTTAATGTTTCAATCCACGCGTCCCGTGAAGGACGCGACCAAAACCGATTCGGAAGACGCGTTGCGGATGGTCTTGTTTCAATCCACGCGTCCCGTGAAGGACGCGACCACCCAGTTTTCGGTCGGTCTTGGGTATGAAATAGTTTCAATCCACGCGTCCCGTGAAGGACGCGACCACCGGGGCGATCCGAGGTGACATCGGGCAATTTGTTTCAATCCACGCGTCCCGTGAAGGACGCGACGACGCGTCCGAAAAAGTCGACGGTGTGCCGTACGGTTTCAATCCACGCGTCCCGTGAAGGACGCGACATCGAACAACGACGACGGTGATGCACTCGGATAGTTTCAATCCACGCGTCCCGTGAAGGACGCGACCCGCAACCACGCTTTCGCTGTTGAATCCGCCGTTGTTTCAATCCACGCGTCCCGTGAAGGACGCGACGGGTGCCGATGCTCGGTGGCCGATCAGTGATCAGTTTCAATCCACGCGTCCCGTGAAGGACGCGACCGCGGTGGTCGCACAACGCAGCCACAGCAGCTTTTCAGCGTAGCAATTCGCGAAGCGGGGATGTAGTGCGGTATTGCCCAGCTTCTTTGGCAGTCGCAACCGATCAACATACCGTTCATAGTGGGATAATACGGCTTCCGCGAACCCGCCTGCTTTCGCGTGTGCGCTTTGGGTTCGCGGTCACGCCAACAACGTCCCACCGCTGAGGTCTGTCGAGGGGTTCGTACCAATGTGTTCGACCCGTTCACGCCAATGATTACCCAGCCGGTAGAAACGTAGACTGTCCTCGTCCGGCTCCATCGCCTCCACCAACCTTGCTCGGCATTCCACCCATTTTGCGTGATCCAAGTCCAGCTCGAAAACGCTGTTTTGAACCCGCTGGCCATAGTCCAAGCAAATTTTCGCGATCATGCGCAAACGGCGTTTTCCCGCAGTGCTGGCCGTGCTCACATCATACGTCACCAACATCACCATTGAAGTCACCTTTAAATCATGATCGTTTTATTCGGATCGCCAACCGAAATTTACTTCCAAATGAACGCCGGGTATTCGTCTAGGTCCCCTCGCAGATGCCGGGCAAGCAACCGAGCTTGCAGGTGCACCAACAGCCCCATCGTGGTTTTCTCACCCAAAAACGGGTGTTCGATAGTGTCTTGCTTTCGAGTTTGATACGCCGTCAATACGGTCTTGCGGGTTTTATCATCCATTCGCACCGCTCCCGACGAAGTCACGTCGAATCCCTTGGTGCTAACCTGTTTTCGATTGATTAGTGAGAATGCCAAACGGTCCGCCAAAACAGGGCGGAATTCCTCCATCAAGTCCAATGCACACCCAGGTCGACCGGGACGGTCTCGATGCAAAAATCCTACCGCTGCGTCGAGCCCGCATGCCTCGCAAGCACTACGGGCGTCGTGCGCCAACATCGCGTACAAGAACGACAGCAATGCATTGATAGGGTCCAAAGGAGGTCGTCTGGACCTTCCTTTCATTTGAAAACCCTCCACGGATGTCAAGTCGTCAAACGCCGCAAAGTACTTTGACGCCGACTCGCCCTCATAACCACGTACCGTATCCGCGTCATCAGCCTTCGCAACTCGACGTAGGATCGGTGCGAGATGTTTGGCAGCCAGCTTCAACCGGCTTGATCGCTCCTCCTCATTGGCGTCACGAGCCGCTCGCAGCAGCACACTGCGGCAATTTGCGATCTTACCGGAGATGCAATTACGAGCGATCCGTGCGGTCACCTCAGAATCATCAGCTGCCCGATACTGTTGACGTCGCAGCAACACGTTGCCGGGGGAAAACCCGACCACAGCGGCCCGGAATCGCCCATGCGGGGACATCAATGAAATCGATACACCGGCATCGGCACAAGCTGCGGCCAACTGCGAGCTGAATCCGACACGACCGAAGCATACGATGCCATCCAGATTGTGTAATGGCACCCGAAGCAAGGTTTTCTTTTCGAAACGCACTTGTACGGCCGCACCGTCTTTCGCTAGATAGCTTCCTTCGGTCGTGACGAACAGTGTGTTGAGATGTCGTTTCATTCAATCGTCGTTTCGTCTCGAAGATTGGACAACAACTGCCGGCTCATAAACCTCGCAACGCTACGGTTGCCGGCAGTGGCGTCAGGCAAACAGAGTTCAATTAGTGAACACTTATCGCAGGCCTTCGTGCGAATCGCGGGGGGTGTAATGCGACCGTCCACCATCGTCCGCAGGGCATCGATTGTTTGCATCGTGCGTTGACGAAGCTTGCCATCAAAAGCCACGTCAGTTCGCCGCCGTCGAACGCCGTAAAAGAGCGCACCTTCGGTCACCTCGGTGGAGCACATTTCCTCCAAGCACAAAGCTTGAGCACATAGCTGAACACGGTCGCAATCATTCGCCTTGGGTTTGCCACGCTTGTACTCGACCGGGACGATCCGCGTGGACGGGGGCGAGCCAGCCGAATGGTGAAATTCGACGATGTCGGCCTTGCCGATCAACCCCAATGCAAGCGACCGAATTGGTAACGCGCGTTCGACACGAACACGAACGCCATCGTCGTGCGGGCGTGTCTCATGCGTCGGCGAATCGGCCTTCTCGTGTAACAACAAACCTTCCATCGTCAGGTGGTTTTCAGCCCAAACTTGTTCGAGGTGAATCAACGCACATTGCCGAGGGCAGAACAGGTAATGTTGCAACGCGGAAATGGGAAACAAATCATCATCGTGGTAGGTCATGGTTCTCGCGGCCTTAAAATCGGATGTTGCCTGGATTCACGTCGGCGATGTGGATCCCCATCCAGCGAAATTCCTCAAGAATCTCTTCCACGGCAGGCCAATTGTCCTCAAAGTCCTCCGATTTTTCCTCTCGCCAATCCCGCCACACTTCGGGCGTGTAGTCTGGCGGGCAGTCCAAATAGGCACCTCCGAAATCGAGACAGAATGGAGGTTTGACTGTGGACATCTCGATGACAAGCAAATCGTCGTCGTACGCAAGCAATTGCGGGACTTGATGCCCGCGAACTTCGGATACTTCCAGATCTTGCAGGCGGAGGTAAACGCCAACTTCGCGATCGTAAGCTATTTGACGGAGATGAAACTTGACTGCATAAACACTGGGATGACGTGGCTTTTTTGCAGTGAAAACGGTACCCTGGGTACCGGTGCCGAGTGATCGCCGCAGCACGGCCTCATGCTTTCGGCAGTATTCTTCGATCTGTTCTTCATAACCAACGGGTAAATCCATGATCGCCTCGAACCTTCCTCGATCAGCCGAAGTTGAGTTGTGGTTGCATTGTGGCGGGAAACGATACGAACTGGGGCAGGTCGGCGGCGACTTTGCCATCCTTACCAAACACGAGTCGATCGTTGGCGGCGAAGCGGTCGTCGAGACGATCATCGACGGACAGTCGGATTGCTTTCCTGTAGGAGTCATCCAAAGCCACTCAGCGGAATCAAAGCGGATCATATTCTCGGCGCCTTCAACGTAAGACGCTCATAGTGATTGAATACCGCGTTGAAGCGTCTCGATCAAACAAAATCAATCAAAACATCCGATGAATTGAGATCCCTGCGGGTAGGTTGGCTTCGTCGATCTGGACGTCATAGTCATCGCTCGAACGTGCTGGCGTTGTGGCATCCCTTAGGACAACACTGACACGTTTTTGCAACTGATGAGCCGGGGCGTTGCCTAAGGTGTCGTCGTGTTGAAACACGACCAATGCTTGCGGCGTCATCTGCCCACGACTGGCTGAACGATCCAGTTCGAACATATTTTGAAGCGACTTCCAAAACAGTTGCAAATCGTCTTCGCCGAATCCAGTTTGACGTGCGAAGAATGGATTGATGAACCCGTGGCAACGATACAGGCCATAAGGAACCGTAAACTTCCGCCCCATCGTTCGGTTGTCGCCGTCTTGCTTTTCCGCCTCTTTCTCCGTGGCAACAGCGCAACGCGTAATTGAATGTTCCAGCGACACGATCGGGTCAATGCTTCGTGAGAATGCCATTTGAACCGGACCACGGACTTGGCCACAATTGACTTTGGTACTCATCACCGCACCGAACGCACGAACGTCATAAAAATTTTGACACATCCAATCGCGACACTGATCAACTTCAGTGCGTTTCGCCTTCGACGCGTCCAGTTTCAACGCTTCGTAGGCTCGCGAGTGTTGGTTGTTCAACACCGCACGTTCTTTTACATAGATTTCAAATGGTGGCGTCTCGTCCTTCACATTGGCCACGAAGTTACGGATTTTGCGTTTCAAACAAACATCGGTAACAAGCCCGTGTCCGGTTTCGGGATCAACACGTGGAAGGTTGCCTGCGTCCGGGTCTCCGTTGGGGTTACCGTCAGTGACATCAAACAAGAAAACAAAATCGTATCGGTGGTCCATGATGAATCCTTGGAAAGTTGAATCAAAATTGAGTAAAGGGTGCAAAAGACTACTGAGTGGCTTCCGTCGGTTATTCTTTCTTCGTGAAGAAGTCTTGCCGCTGGTGGTAATAACCGATCGAAAACAGACCCTGGTCGATGATGCCAAGATGTGACGGGAAGTCATGCAGTCGTCCCATGATTTCTTGGATTCGTTTTTCGGCGACGACCTTCTTGCCGCCTTCGAGCTTACCGATGTGGTGCTGGTTCATTCGGATGAGTCGAGGGAACACCGTTCCAGGTGTGGCGGATGCCGCACCGAAGTAGCGGTCTTTGATCGTAGCATTGAGGCCGGGCAGGGCATCTTCTTGCGCTCTCTCGAGGCACGCGAACAGACGCCCGAGTTGATAGGCCGGATCGGGACGTTCAGGGTCGAGCATGACGGAAATCTCCTTTTGATGGTTATGGTTCAATATCGCTTTGATCGTGGCTGCCTTGACGTGCCGGATCTCCTGTTCGGCGCGAATTCGACGCAGGATCGCGGCGAGCAGAGCCTCGGGATAGTGACCGCCCGTCAGTACACTGCGAAGTAAAGCACCACCCAACAACGGCGGCACTTCTTTAGATTCTCGGGCCGTTTGAGCGAGGATCATCCACAGCGGAATCCAATCGGAATCCTTGCCGCTACGAACGATTTCAAGCCTTCGCTGATGTTCGGCAACACGGCCGACCATTTCGATCGCCGAGCCCGAAATCCAAAACCGAATCGATAATCGTGATGCGTTCGGGGACAAACCGAGTACATGGAACGCGGCACCGGGTTCCGGCAAGACGGCGTTGCCGTTCACGGCTTGGCTGAGCACATTACCAATCGCGGCGGCCCGCGAATCGTCTTCAAACCGTCCGGGATCAAGCCCGAACGAAAAGACATCTTCGGCGACTGGGTCTTTCGCTTCGGACCAGAATACACACGTCGCGTCACCGACTTGGATGGTCCGACTGTTCTTGCGATCGAGCAAGTGATTCAGTGCAGTGGCATATTTGAACGCGGCCTGTTCGCCGACCGGTGAATTGAAACTTTGGGTTTTGCCGAAGCTTTCGAATGACGATTTGTTAAACGAGACAATCGAGGCACCCGAAGATTGAGCGTCGCGGACCCCTTTTATACTGCCGTGCAAGCGAGCCAGTGATGTACGCTCACCAGTAACCAAGCAAATTCCTGATATCTCATCACTATCGCGGTTCGCCTGGTAGTGCGACCAAAACCGACGCAGTTCGCTAGATTCGTGCAAAAAGTCTCGCTCGCCGTCAATCCGAAAAACGCCAAATCCCGTTCCTAATTCGTCAATCAACGTCCGTTGCTCAACTGGCAGCTTTTCCGGTTCCCAAGCTGAATAGAATTGGCAGAGAACAGCGTAGTCATCATCATCAATCGAATCTGCAAACGCCAAGTGCGTTTTCTTCGATGCTTCGAAACATTTCAAAACGCGATCGACTTTCTTCAGTCGCTTCTTTCGATCTGAATCACTTTCATCGTTGGGCGGATCACGAAGTTCCGGTGACAGGTACCCCAGTAGATACTCCGCTTTGTCCCACAGAAACATTGCTTTGACGCCGCTGGTTCGTCCTTCGAATGGCAACTGAAGTGACCGCGGAACCTTGCGTTTTCCATCGATCGATCGCAGATCATTGATTGCGGCAACACTTCCATCGCGAGAGAGTACAATTTCAAACGTGACTTTTTGCGGCGAAAAACCTTGCTGAGCGATTTCGATTTCTGGGTCCGCGTCGATAACGTCGTAGTACTCACACAAACGTTGCAGAATCATGAACGCACCTCGTTACTTTGAATCTGCGGAACGTCAATCACGCCGTCGACCATGGTCGCGCGAAAGAAGCGAGGTGTCATCTGATTATCAAAGTCGATGTCGTGCAGCATGAACCCCAGATCATGTATACCAATTAACGATTCATCCACCGATGCCCTATCGCCTTCGTGCCACGCAAAATCCGCGACGAATTCTCGGCAACCGAGATAGGGTTGTTGGAAGCACTGACCTTTCGATGCACGTCGCTTGAACATCTCAAAGTGCTTTTGTGGCGACTCGTTTCCATTTCGGACTTCGTAGTGTGCTTCGATCACATACTCGACATCTTGCAAAAGTGTCGCGGCACGTTGTTGCCGATCGTCTTCGATGACTTGCATCAGCGGTTCGGTTTTCGAACCGTTTAAGTACGGTTTGAGCGACCGTTCGGACGGCCCAACGCTGCCGAGTTCGTTTCGACGAATGTTCGTAAAGCGAATCGGTTTGAGAACGTGCAAGCGATCAACCACCCAAACGATCTGCGGCTTCCAATAGATGGATTCCAGTATCCCCCGTGCCGCCGAAGGTGTGATCACGTCATAAGACACACGCTCGACCTTCATCTCGGGCCGGGTGAAACAGGCAAGGATGCCCCAAATTCGTAAAGCAACGCGGTTTTTTGATAAATCCATCGGTTCCCCTGGTAACTTGCAACTTCGCGTTAGTTCTATATGTACCTAATCCCAGTGTCAAGGGTTGTAACCAAACAATTTGTCGCGAGACTTAAACGCATCATCGAGAATGCAGCCGGCTGACCTCCACATTTTGGTGGCACCGGCTTCCTTTCTTTGGTTGGGAGCAACCGAATCCCACGTCGCTGGGTCACCAGCGTGGATTGAAACGCGTTAGTTCTGTACGTCAGGAAAGATCGATAGCCGCAGCGGCATTGCCGCTGCGGCTTTCCAATGAACTGCAAGGGCGTGGATGCCCAATCTAGATCCATCTCATCTCTTGCCCGATCAATGCCTCAACACATGTAGTCCTCCGGTGGTACAATGCCGTCCGCTTTCAAGAGCATCAAGCCAAGTTTGTCATCGTACAAATGTCGCTGCGTTAGCGTGTGGTAACCGTGAAACGACAACAACGCGCCGGCGGCATCAAGTTGCACTAATTCATGACGACGTAGGTTGATCGAATATCGTTGCAAATGACGTCTCAGCTTTCGGTCGGGTGGATAGTCCGATTCGCTTAAGCTGCGGATTAACTGCTTCCCCTTCTCCCACGGCACATACAGGGTTTCGGCTTCCTCATCAATAAAGCGATAGCGATCGGCAATCTGACGAAACTGAAATTCCATTCGGCTTGGATCGCGACCGATCGCGTCCATCACTTGGCGGAAATCCCAGCGATCTTTCTGTTGCCAATAGTGCATGCGAAAATACGCTTCGATGGCTTCCGGACTGAGCAAATCGTCGTAATGACGAGCGATCTCCAGCCCATGATCGGCCGACATCCGCAGCGTCCCCGGTGGCGGTCGTCGCTCGCCCTGGAAATAGTACACGTTGCCAATGGCAGCGCGCCCTTCACGGTTGCAGCGTCCAGCAGCTTGCGTTAACGAATCAATTCCACATGCATCGCGGAACACGACCGGAAAGTCGACATCTACGCCAGCTTCAATCAACTGAGTGCTAATGACACGACACGGCGTTCCATTGTCCAGTCGCGGGCGAATCTGGCTATTGAGTACGTCCAATCGGTGGGCCGCGCACATGCGGGTACTCAAGTGGAAATTCGCTTCTGACTCATCCAATGCGGCAAACAGTTTGCTCGCGTGAGGCCGAGTGTTGACGATGCAAAGGGTCTGATTTTCGGCCTCGATCCGAGCAATGAGGTCCTCATCGTTCAGTTTGCCGATCGCACGAACAGTCGTCCGACGCAAGCGGTCATGCAGTTTGGCAGACGTTGGAATGATGTCGCGGATGCCACGCAAACCGATTGCAAAGTCGCCTTTCCATTGCAGTGCGGGCTGAGTGGCTGTGCAAAGCACTACAGTGCAACCGAACGACTCGACCAATTCGCGAATAGCCAACAAGGTAGGCGTCAACAATTCGACAGGTAGCGATTGCACTTCGTCTAAGATGATGACCCGCCGAGCAATCCGGTGGAGTTTGCGACAGCGAGAGGTGCGGCACGCAAACAAAGATTCAAAGAGCTGATTGTTGGTGGTAATCACCACCGGTGCGTCCCAATTCTCCGACTGAAGGCGACTTTGAGTGGTCTCTTGTTCCGGATCGGTATTGCTGTGATGCTCGAGCACCACACCCTCACCGAGCGATTCGAAAACACCTCGATACACCTTCGCATTCTGTTCGATAATGCTGGTGAATGGGATGCCGACGATAACGCCATCCAGCCCGTGACGCACGGAGTGCCGCAGAGCGAATTGCAATGACGAGAGCGTTTTGCCGCCACCGGTGGGGACGTTGAGCGAAAACAATCCGGGGACAAGTTCAGCCGCGTCAATACACGCTTCGCTGACTTGATCGCGAATCTGATTGACCGGCGACGGCTTAGCGCCAGATCGAAGACGGTTCAGATACCCGTCGAGCGTTTCTGCCAAATCGTCCATGCTCGCCGAACCGCTCTGGCGATTTCCCGACTGCTCCGGCGACATAAACGCTTCGGTAGCCAAGAAGTCAGCGTCGACCAACGCGGAAAACATCATACGAATTACACAGCAGATTCGGAACGAAGCGATACGATGCCGACAATACGTCTCATATGCTTCCGGCGGTCGCACAGGAATTGTTGCCGGAAGCCTGAGGGATTCCAGGTGCTTCGTCGCTTCAGATTGCCAACGCGGCACCTGTTTTTCGAGCCTTTGCTTCAATCCTGATCGCCCTGTCGCGACGTCCCAATCGGGCAAACCCGTGTGATGCCCTGCCAATGCATAAGCAATCAGTTTCCCAAAAGGCGAAGGGCTACCAATGGCGAGCTGAGCGCCAGCAGTCGAATGATCGACTTTGCCCGAAACTTCTGAACCGTGAACATCGCCGGCGCAAGCCAAGTAGTTTTGAAATTCGTCGCTATACTTGCCAACGTCATGCCAACGGCCGAGCAGGTCTCCCCAAGCAGCAAGCCCAGAATCAATGCGTTTGAGAAACCCTTCAGAAAGAGCAGCAACCGCCTGTTCATGATTTTCGATTGGCTCCCATAAATCACGATCAGGATTGCAGGGAAGGCTGTGCGCGTAGCGGGACATAGCAGCTGGCGAGAGAACAGATCAAGGAAAGCCAAAATTTTAGCACTTGCCGTGACACGTTTGGTCACTCGTCCGCCGAAAGTAACTCAACCGCGCAACTACACATGCGAGCAATATTATTGCGAACACGAAAGCGTCAGACGCATTGAAGCCATTCACGAGCGTGTTTGCGGTCTCTCGAACACGCTCCAGTGTGCATCACAAAACCGCACGTTGAGATACACAAACCACTTCCTCCCCCAGGCATCGTGATTCCAACAAGTGGAATACTACATGAGTACGCATGCTCGCTCTCGCTGCGATATCGACAATGCATAACTGATGCTGAATTTATCCTGAAATTGCGCTACGTATAGTTGAAAGAAGGTTAGCCACCATCCACCGAAACGTCCCTCGTCCGATCGACAGCTAGCCTGTTCTTCGCGACACGCGGTAATGCGGTCCCGCCTTGCCGCTGCAGCCTGAACCGCGAGTCGCGTGCAAGGGGACACGGACACTTCTAGTACAAGCGATCAACGTCTCTCGTTGATTTCGCGGAGACCATGATTCACAAGGAGGAATCGATGTCAAACCGATCACGGCCCACTGGCCGATTCGGTTCTCAGAACCAGAACGGTGCGTTGCCTCACCGTCTCAATCCGCTGCCGCCCTGGTGGCAGTGGTATCAGGCAAAGAATGCCCCGCTGAAAATCGGCCGACGCGAACTGCGCCGGCAGCGGTCGAAACTGAAGGGCAGGACTGCCCGAAGTGTGGATCGACAACACGGGGTGCGACGATGACTCGGCACCCCAACGCGAAGGACGGAAGAGTCCGTCAGGACGATCCGCAGGAAGACGCAACGTCACCTTCGGCCCCGTTCGATGAGTTGATCGAACTGATCGCGAGACTCGCCGCCCGAAGACGACTTCGGGAAACCAAGGAAGCACTTACCCACGAAGACACTCAACAACCAAACCACGAATCGGAGAAACCATGACTCACTGTTTTTACTCACCCCTGCTGGGTGAAATGATCTGCGACGCCACTGGCCCCGCGACCGCGTCGCCCAAGAGCGTCGGAGCGGCCGACCAACTGCTTGCGTTGGCCGACAAGCTCGACGCCGCCTGCTACCGGATCTCGGACCAGGTCGACACGGCGGACCGAGCCATCGACGCGGTCGATCGGGCGATCCAACGGGCACACCGACTCGGGCTCTGCCACCGGCAATTCGCCATGGGGCCGGTCTCGATCCGCCGGCTCTACGGACCGGACGGTCCACCCGAGTGCCTCGAATTCGTGCAGGCCGCCATCACAACGGACCACGGCTGTTCCGCCGTCGTCTGGTCCTCAGACGACTACCAGGAGTGGCAGGAAGGCGACGAGGCGTACGAGGCGGCGTTCAAGCGATGCGTGCCGCTGCGTGATTGCCGTCCTGCGGTGCGGGTCGCGTTGCTCCGGCATCTTCCCGAGCTGCTCCGCTCGCTCCTACGGGGCGTCGAGAGCAGCCTCGCTACCGAGTAGTCAGTAGCGACTCAGCCGCCGAAGGCGAGACGCCGTGCCTCCCAACCCCAACAACGATCCGGATCGGGGCCGAGCGAGTCGCGGACGAGGGAAACGCGTTGTTTTCACCGTTCACGCTCGCCGCCCGCACCTCCGAAAAAAATTCTGAAATCGCCCGTTTTCCGCTCAAACCCGTGTAGGGCGAATCGCTTTCTTGGCTTAGGTTCGATTCTTGCGCGATTGAGCCCGGTGAAAAACACCGGAGAACAGTGAAAAACGAACAGAAGGCAAATCGATGGGTAAGAATCAGTTGAAGGCAATCAAGAGCTCGAAGAGTCAGCCCCCTAAAGAGACCTCCCGCAGACGCAAAGCCCTGCAAGATCTGGCGGAATGGGAGGAAGAATTTCAGGAGGGCAAAACCAAGCTCAGTACATCAGAGGACGCCAAGCAGGATTCGGCGTATCTCAAAAAACTGATAAGGGCGATGTCGGGCGACAACCACTCACTTTGCCGACGCAAATTGGAGGAGTTGTCCAATCGGATTGAGGACGCAACCATCGACGAGGTTTACCCCGAGGAGTTACTCCTCAAAATCGTCCACGAACTCAGGGACGCAGCAGATTTCGAACGCGCCCCACAACACTCTGCCCCTTGGAGTGACCAACTCGCCGACCTGGGGTGGAAGACCCGACAATTGCAACTTGCCAATTACCTTTGGTCAAAGAACCCCAAGGCGTTGGACAAGTGGAAGGTCGACTTGGCCGAAGTGAAGCTGGCGGTTTGGGGCAGCGAGGATGCAAAGACGAGTTCGATCCGTTCCATCGCGAGCAGGCTGAAGGACTTCTTAGTAGATCGCGACCTCCCAATCAAAATCTCCGTGAGCGCCCCCAAAGACGCGGCGGGGTATGTCGAGGCGACGCTCCTCCAGCAGTGATCGGCTTCGTACAGAATCGCCAAAGAAGAGCCAACGGGACAGGCCGAGCACGACCTGTCTAACAACCGCGACGAGCACGCGGTGCAGCGCGACGTGCAAGATCCACGTTAGGAACTCATACGCCGCATTCGACCGATTCCGGGAATGGAGTCGATCGGCCTCTTTGCTGGACCGCGTCACCTTCTCGGGTACGTACCGGACTCTTGCTTCGCACGTACCGGAGTCACTCCGGTGCTCCGAAAGCGGATAACGCCCGTCAGCCTCGGTCTCGGAGAGACCGAGCTACTTGAAAGCGTCGCTGCGATGCGAGGCGTGTCCACCGAAGCGGGTACGCCAGCAGGAAGCACATGGCTCGCGCAATCCGTTGAGCTCAAGGGAACATGAATGCGTCACGGGCGGCGTGACGCGGGTGCGTGTACGAGCCGTTCGCCCCGCCAGAAACGTTGTTGCAATTCGGAAGAATTGTGCAATACGGCCTCTTCAATCTTCAGGAATCAGAACGCGAGAGCGATCGCACGCAGCCGACGCAACGGCGGCATGCGATCCTCCTGAACGCAATGTTGCGTCGCGTCTTTCTATCCCGAGCAGAGATGCTTTCCATGTCTCAGATGAGTAGCGGTGCCATGCCACCGCCCAGATACGTGATCGCGCCCGCGCCGCGAAAACCGCCCGTCTCGGTTCCCCGCGTTGAGGAATCTCCTCCGCCGTCAGAGCCTTCTTCGGAGAAGCTCGCTTACTCGCTCCAGGGCGCTGCGGAGCGTCTAGATGTTTCACTCTCGACGCTCAGGCGAGCGATCGACGCGGGCGAGATACGGAGCACCAAGTTGGGACGACGCCGGATCATTCCGGCCCAAGCGTTGGAAGACTTCCTTGCGCCTAAGCCCAACTGAACAACAACATCCAATTTCACAAGCAACAACTTCCAATGAGTTCCAAAGGACATTCAATGCTATCTCCCCATAAATATACAGTACGAGGCCGAGAGGCCTGGCTCTTTCGATTTCCCCATCCAGATACCGGAAAACGCGTCCGGGTCAGATTCGGAGTCGTCTCACACGAGACGGCCGTCGAAGCTGGAGCCCATATCGCCAAGCTGTTGGAGGCTCGCAAGTTTCACCAAGACTACCCGCCGTCGACGCTTCATTGGCTGGGCACACTTTCTGACCGCCTATACGACCGGTTGGCACGAGCAAAACTGGTCGGCGAGCGGACCCAATCTCAAGCAGTAACACTCGGCAACTACCTCGATGACTATATCGCGGTTCGCTCAACCGGAAGCGTTAGGAAAGGTGGTTGGTGCGAATCGACAGTACAAAAACGGACGCAAACCGCCAACGATTTGATCGCCTTCTTCGGCCGCGAGCAGCCGCTCACGGAAATCGCCCTCGACTCGCCTCACAAGTGGCTAAAATGGATGCTGGATCCTCCGCCTGCGGGCCGTGGACTTGCACCGGCCTCGACGGGCAAGAAGCTGAAAGATGCTCGACAATTTTTTGAGCATGCCTGTAAAACGGATCTGATCACACGCAACCCGTTCGCTGAGATCCGCCCGCCGGCCCAGGATAATCCCGACAACCTTCACTACGTTGAGATGGACCTGATCGAGCGGGTCCTCAAAGTGATCGATGATCCCGAACGCCGGCTACTGGTCATGCTTGCTCGCGTCGCTGGGCTCCGCATCCCGACGGAAGCACAAGCACTCAAGTGGTCGGACCTGAATTGGGACAAGCGGACGATGCGACTGCGGGCCCAGAAGAAGAAGGGCGACGCCGCAGGTGGGCAGCGCGTCTGCCCCTTGTTCGAAACGTTGGTTCCCTATTTCGATGCGATCAACCCGTCACGGAGCCACGCTGATACACCTGTGCTGCAACGCCTAGCGAGCCACACCAATCTCAACCTTCGTACGCGGCTTCTACGCGACCTCAAGCAAGCGAAGATCGAAGCATGGCCGCGGATCTTTCAGAACCTGCGTGCGAGTGCCCTCACGGACGCGGCAGACGATTACCCGCTACACATCGTATGCAAGTGGTTCGGAAACAGCATGCCGGTGGCGATGAAGCACTACGTGATCTTGCGAGGGACGGAGCCTCCAACCGAAGGCTTTCGAAACTCAAGCGGAGAGCGTTCGGACCCCCATCGAAAAAGTGGACCATAAAGTGGCCCAAAATCGATGATTCCTGACGTTTCAGAAGGTGTCAGGAAGACGCATCGGGTGCGGAAAACACGGAAAACAGCGTGTTTTCCGCACTCAAAGATGCCCCCACTAGGACTCGAACCTAGGACCCAATGATTAAGAGTCATTTGCTCTACCAACTGAGCTATAGGGGCGGTTGTGGTGGAAGCCACATTGGTGTCTTTGCTGGGTGAAGAACATGGCCCGTTGGGCTACCTTCTCACAGCGAGACGCCGATTTTGCGATTTCCCCGCCGATTCGTCAATCGGTGAGAGTTTCGCAAGAGGCGACGGTGGGATTCGAACCCACGAATAAAGGATTTGCAATCCGCTCCGGGCGGGCTGAAATCACGACGTTTCCTCGTTTATGCAGGGAATTGTAGCGTTTTCGAAAAACCGCGAAAGCCCAGATTCGCCCATTTTGGCCCCTGTAGGAGCGCAAAACGGTAATTACCGTTTTGTAAAACGCCGTGATTTACGGGGTTTTAGAGTGGTGGTGGTGGGGCAAAACGGTACAGAACTCGCCAACGAGTTCTCCTCGGACACCTTTCCCGCGCGGCACCCCCACCCGAGCTAGAAGGACCCGTGCCGTTTTTATTGGCGTTTGCGTGCATAAACAGGTGGCAACCCGCAGGCCACGCGACACTTGGGGGGTGATTGCTGGGTACTAGTGAAAGCCGAAAGATGCCGGCATGAACGCACCCGCGCGGGTGCGAAAGAAACGGTGTCGACGATGGATTGCAGCCATCGCCGACACCTCACCCGGAAAGCTTAAGTGGAGCTCCCCAAGTGTCGAATTATTGTACCCCGATTCAGCGTTTACAGGTCATACGCGAGGGATCATTCAAGCGTCGCCCCCGTATCACGTGCACCCAAACGGCGCGGAAGTTTGCTGAGGCGTTCTTTGCAGAGCGTGGCGCGGACCGCGAGTGTTTTGTTGTTGTTCACCTGGACACAAAACACCGCCCAATTTCAATCGAGGTTTGCACCGTTGGAACGCTCGACGCGTCGTTGGTGCATCCTCGCGAAGTATTCAAGGCGGCAATCGTTGTGGGTGCGTCGGCCGTGTTGTTGATGCACAATCACCCCTCGGGTGATCCCACCCCAAGCCGCGAGGACAAAGCGGTAACTGATCGTCTCGACGAAGTCGGCAAACTGATCGGCATCACCGTATTAGACCATATCGTGGTCGGCGATGACGAAGGCGGATCGGTATCGCTGCGGGAGGTGATGTAATGCGCGTTCCACAAACACAGCATCGGGTAGAGTTCGAAAACGGTGTCCCACGCGTTTGGGTCGATGGGTTCGGGGATCGTTTTCCCGAGGGCCTCGAGGTGCCGAGGTTGCTAGCCAATGGGGACAGCAACACGAAAACGCGTAAGAACGTGGGATACGTATCCTGCGGGCTGTCGATGTCGCCACATCGTTCAATCGGCATCGGCAACGTATGCACTAGCGCTAGCGCCGGATGCGTTGCCGGGTGTCTGAATGACCAGGGACTAGCAAGCGTATTCGAGACGATCGGATACGCGCGGAAAGCGCGGACGGTGTTATGGTATCTCGAACGACAATGGTTCCTCGAGACGCTCGCTAGTGACTTGGAACGGTGGCAACGGAAAGCCGATCGCAAAGGGCTGGAGCTCTGCGCCCGCCTGAATATGTTTTCTGATATCCAATGGGAACGCTACGGTATCCCGCAGGGCTTCCCGCAGGTTAAATTCTACGATTACACGAAACATTCCAAACGCGCGGGGGAGCTCCTCCCAAACTACTGGGTGACTTTCTCGAGGAGTGAAACTAATCACGCTGATTGTTTGAACGCGTTGAAACGAGGTGCAAACGTTGCCGTTGTCTTTCATGACGAGGGCGGGAAGTTTGTAGGCAATCGATCCGGCCGGCAACGTCTCCCGAGCTCATGGCGCGGGTTTCCCGTTGTCGATGGGGATACAACCGATTTACGTTTTGACGATCCCCGCGGCAAAACACGGGGGCGTGTTGTCGGATTGCGTTTGAAGGCGCACGACAACGCGACCCGTGCGGCAATCATCGAATCAGGATTTTCAGTTAAGGTAAAACGATGAAACGGCTTTTGATCGAACTAGAGAAGTTCATGCGGTGGCTGTCGGATTGCACACCCGAGGAACGGCGTGCCAACGATAGCGAAATTCAGGAGATGGCGCAGGTATTAACCGATCAGCTGCAATCGTTGAATGATCGTCTCGAGCTCGAGGAGGACGACGACTAGAGAAACAACCGAATAACGAGGGAACCCCAGCTGGGGAGTGTGAGTGGTTCCTGCAACGCCTAGGCGTTGTGGGATCGTTCACGCTCCCCTCGTTTCGTTTACGGGGGGAGCGTGCGATACGTTCCCCCCGTTTCTTATTGCGCCATCGTGTCCAGTGTCCCCCGTAGTGCTCGAGCTCCGCCCCGCGGCCGATGTCGCGCAGGTGTCGTGTCCGTTGTCGGCTGCGCTATCGTTTCCGCGGGGATCCGGGCACACGCCCCCGCGCTCCGCCCCGCCCCGCGCTCCGCCCCGCCCCGAGCTCCGCACCGCGGCCGATGTCGCGCGGGTGTCGCGTCCGATGTCGGCTGCGCGGGTGTTTTTCGGAAAGTTTTTCCAACGATATCTCGGGAGCTGCTGCGCGCTTTCATAGCAAGTCCCAAAACTCCGTTTGTCATCGAGTTGGCATGACCACCAAATCCCTATGTGGTTTTCTCCAGTGCAGTCTCTGGTACAGACGCACGCATCCGCTCGCCCGCTAAGAACAGGGGGACAAATAGTATATTTTTTGGCTTGCTCGAAAACGAAACGTACTCGGCCGTCAGTCACAGATCGGCCATCTGAAAAGGAGGGGGTCACTTTTCCGGAGGCGTTGTTGACTCAGGTGGGAACATGGCAGAATCCGCGGGGCATCCGCGCCCGTCGAGAAGGTGCTTCACCCGGTCGCAATCGCACCGATTGAAGAACTCACACCGCAAGTCGCCGTTCTCGACCGGGCCAAACTTCCCACACTCCTTCGATCGGCAGATGGGATCGTTCTTGATGAAATGCGACCTACTCACGATGCAACGCGAGGCACGAGGCGAACCTTCCAATCCTGAAACGCACCCAGGATCTTGCGGTTGATCTTGACGCTGAACTCGCCGGTGGTGGTCAGGTTGGTGTCGTCGATTTCTGCATCGTCGGGGAACTGGAAGTCGTCGAAACTGTCGATGGCCGTTCCGCCTGTATCGTATTGAAAAATCCGGCCGTCCTCATCGACAACGGTGCTCGGTCCAAAAGGCACACGACCCGCCGTTCTCGTGTAAGTCAGGTCATCGTAAGTGAATTCAATTGCAGACGAGATGTCAGCAAGCGAATCATACGTCGGCATCACCTTCTTCCAAATCATCGATCCGTACACCTGCAGGACGGTCGTGTTTCTGGCAACCAAGATATTCTTGCTCGCCCCCGTGGATGCGTAGTCGTACCAAACGCCGTCTGCCGGGACAAACCGATCCGGAGTCGTTGCGTAAAGCTGCGCGGGTTCGATCAACTGCATGTAAGGTAGCCAGAAATGGACACTTGCATCCAGGACAACGAACTTCACTCCGTCGATCGTCTCAAAGTTCACAGCAACGGAAAGTCTACGAACGTCGTAAGCATCAGGGTTCGAATCTTCGTCAATAAACACCAGTTGATCAGCCGCTGTCGGCCTCGAGTGGAACATGACCGCGTAGACCGGGGTGTTGTTCCACGGTTTCACAATCCCGTAGTGCCACATTCCGATGTCAAACACCGCCGGCGAGATGGTGTCCACCTTCCCGCTGTAGTCGAACTCCACATCTAACAGCATGTGCTCTTCGGAGCGGAGCATCGGGACTCCCGCCCACGGGATCTGGCATCCGGAGATGCGTTCCGTGTCCGCTGTTTCAGGATCGTAGGGAACCCGTTCGAAGTCCTCCTCCTGAAACCTAGCCAGATGCTGAATGGAAAACTCGTCAACGTCACCATCCAGGGTGTAGTTCGACTTCACCTCGAGCGATGGGTTCGGGTGCTGCACACGGACTGCGTCCAATGAGATGTTTGGTTCACCGTCCTTAAACAGATATTTATCAGCGTTGGTTATCCAGATCTTGCTGGTGTCTGTAGCCGGGTAAGCAGGCGTGTACACGTGCAGCATCTGTCCGTTCGGTGCGTTGCCCAATCTCGTTTGGAGGATGATTGAATCATCGTAGCTTTCGAGGATCAGCGAGTACCGGTTCGTGGTCGTACCCGCCCCCTGGCTCACCCAAGCATCAGAGAACACGACCCCCTTCCAAACGTGAACGATCTCATCCTCACCGCTCAAGTGGATCCGCAGCGTCAGGTTGAAGTACAGTTGGTCAGTGACGACAACGTATCCACCGGAGAAGTTTCCACGCACCAACGCCGGAAAGTCATCAGGGTGCGTGAAAGGATCGACCCATTCCATTGACACCGTCAGCGAGTCGGAGCTAAACGAAAAGTCCTCCAGCCTTCCGTACCTGACCAAGATCTTCACATCATGGTTTCGGAACTGCGATGACTTTGTCGACGCCGTGTCTGCATCGATCACGTTCCAATCCTCGTGCGACCTCGGCGATGCGTACTCCTTGTTCAGACATCCACAGCATGAACACCCGCTCGTGGCATCCGGCATCAGACACACTCCTTGTAGACCATCGACCAAGTGCCATCGTCCTCTTGGCAAAACTTCACCCGGTCACCCACCTCGATCGGTTCCTGCAGGGAGTTCCAAACCGTGTACTCCGTGTCCCCATCAACCGCCCGGACAAGCTTTCCCGACTGCGGCGGATCCAGCGGCCGCAATCGCCGGCGATGAACCTTGAAGCTATGCTCGATCAACTCCTTGGTTGCTTCGGTACCGGTTTCCGTGGCCGCGGGTGCTGACGTGATCGCAACGCCACTGATCACGAAACTCCGGACGACCTTCGATGGTTCACCGTTGAAACGCATATTCATTATCGTGTAACTCCGGATCCGTGTAACTCTTCCTCGAGGTCAGGCTTTCGCCCCATCATCGCGATCAGGTCAACCGGGTTCGTCTGCGCGATCACTTGGACCCGCACCGGGGGCGGCGAGTCCGATTCCACGATCGGCGTGCTCAACCGCACCTCCGTCACGATCGCGTTCACGGTGGATCCATTGGCCGTCGTGATCATCTGCCCCGGAATCACACGGACCAATCGCCCCGTCGACATCCAGAAGTGCACACGAGGCACCGTCATGCTCTCCCCGGCCAGTCGAGCCAACGCGGTCAGCATCTGCATCGGATCACGCAGGATGCCGCCGTTGCTGCTTGTTGGTATATCGTTATCGTCCAGCCCAAGACGCGTGTTCGCGGCGATGTGAACCAATTGCAACGCCGAATGTTCCAAGCGAATAAACCGTTGACGGATCATGTCCGACGATGGCGACGTTGGGTACCAAACCGTTGGCCTGCGGTCACCACGCATCGCGGCCGTGATATTCATCGTGTTCCCGTCGTAGTTTCCCCACACATCCGGGTTCGTCTTCTCCGGGTCGGCATCATTCGGCGTGAACATGGTCGGCCAAAGGGCATGTTTCGGAGCCCCCGACACCGCGACACGAAAGCCAGCCCCTTTGGAATTATCCGGCAGGATCTCTACCGAGAAAGGCAGCATGTTCGGCGGGTTGGATCGAAAGCCACCGCTGACCGTGGTGGCGTCCTGCAGCGTCTCGTACCTGAATGGGTCGGCAGGTTTGGAAATGAACGCCAGAATCGGCAACCGCTTCCGCCCTTTGCTCTCGTCCACATCATCCAAGTCACCCGTGTAATCGACGCCGGCGTACAGCGGCAGATCCTCGAGGATCTCGGCGTGTCCCAGATAGGGAACGTAGACCGGCTCATCCGACTCCTCGTCCCGATTGTCAGCAAACACGGGGAAAACTCCTGTCGTGCCGTCCCAGTCTGACCAGATCGGAAGGTGGCTATACAAATCCGCGTATCGGCCTTGCGATCGAAACCGCTCATTGAGCTCACGCTTCCTGCTCAGCGACTGCGCCGCCCATCCGGGCAACGTCGAGAACGCGACATTATAAGAATTCAGATCGCCGACGCCCCATGCGCGATCCCACTGAAACCAATCAAACGTTGCCACCCCGATCTCCCGCGGCCCCTGCACAACGACTTGGTCAACGACATCGCTGTCATCGGCCTGCACCTGGATGTCCGTCATCGAGTCCGTGGATGCCACAATGGCGAGCGTATCGGTGTTCGGTGCGATTACGGTCAGGTCCGGGATAACGATCGCAGACGGGGCCTGTGAGTGGGCATAGATCGCGATCTCGGTAATCGACGGGACGGTGCCCATCACCAATGTCGGCCGAACAGACCACGCGAGCATCCGTTCGGGGCTGAGCAGTTCGGTCAAGCAATCCCAGAGCGACCGACCGTCAGTCTCCAGAAACGGACGATCCCAAGTCGGGAGGATACCCTCGTTGCGGAAGTTCCACGGCAACGTCACTTCGCCGGCCACGTTGGTCGGCAAGTGGAATCGAATCAAATGTTCGAACACATCACGCGTCGACCACCACTGCGAGTCATCGGCTTGCGGATCATCGAACACATAAGCCTTCTCGGGATTGAAATCGCTCGTCAGATCGACCTTGTCCTTCGTCCGATTCCCTGTCAGGCCACCGTTGAACGTCCCCCCGTGGTATTTCCTCAACCACTTGTCCTCCGGATCGACAGCCGGGTTGAGGTGAGCGACCGTGTTGATGAACGCGTACTGGAGTGCTCGATCGAGTCCAAAGCAGGGCACCGCTTGCTCGCCGCCGTGAGCCTCACCAACGAGGTCGACCATGTCCGTCACGATCGGGGCGTCCGCGTATCCGAGCCACGCCAGCAGGGACCCCTCGTTGCTGTATTGCAAGATCAGCACGTAGTAGCCGCGGATGTCGATCGGAGGGACGGTCGTCTTCACGGTCGCCCCAGGCGTCACGACTTCCCCGAATCGCCACCGAAGCGTGGCCGAGTCCATCGAAGGCGGCATCGCCCACACACATTCCTCCACCATCAACCGCGGCTCGAGCGTGAACGGATCACTCCAATTCGCTTTGATCCAAACCTGCTGTTCACCAACCACCGGGTTGATGGTACCGGCATCCAAATTCAATGTCGCCATGGGGCCTACAACTTGACTGCGTAAAAGGTGAACTGCGCCATCACGTACGCCGCGGGTGCAAAATCAATCGGTCCCGAGGGACGTGTGCCGCAGACGCGGACCAACTCCCCCGTCTCGATCACGCGTGCTTGCGAACACAGGAACTTCACGCCGCCGTGCATCGGCATCTCGTAATAGATCGTCCCGCTCGCGTAGTACTCGATCAGCCGCACCACACGACCGTTCCGCAAGTTGATGCTGTTGACCATCGCGGTCAGGTTATTGGGACTGTCATAGCGTCGGCACGTCAGCGTGAACCCTTCACCTCGAGGCGGAGTCACCTGCAGGCCGATGCCTCGCATGGTCGCGTTACGAAACGGGATCGCATCGGACTTGGGAAGTTGAACCTGCCCCTGCGACCAATCAAAGAAAACACCGTCAATCGAAATCATCGGACACCTCCCGCCCGTTCTGCTGATCGTCGAGCCGCTTCACGCTGAGCGTCCGACGGTGATGGTGGACGAGAGCGGTTGGGTTGTGAGTCACGCCGCCGCTGTTCGTCCCGCTGCTCCTCGGCCGCTTTTCGGGCCTTCTCTGCCTCTTCAAGTTGTTTCTCCTGCAATTTCATTTGCATCTGCAGCACCTGAACCAATTCAGCCAGAATCTTGGTCGATTCGCTCTCCGTCGATATCGACTCACTCAGGTTGTGTTCGTACGCCGCCCGGTTCCTCAATTCCCGCAACTGATCAGGAGACTCGTTCAAGAGTTCCGGGGACGCCAATCGTCCGCGGGCCACCTCGATGGCACCGCGCAATTCGCCAATCTGCGCCTCCTCGTTGCCGGTGATGCCGCCCTTCTTGAGATCTTCGATACGAGCGGCGAATCGGCTGATCGAACTGACCGATTCCTCCAACGCGTTGTCCCCCGCCAACCCACCGCTACCAGTGAATGCTTCACCGACGTACTGCATGGTTCCGAAGAACCAGTTGGCGTCACGCGTGCGTTCCAGAGTGCTGACCGCATTCTCCCGAACGTTGCTCAAACTCGCCCCGCTGGTGTTGGTGATGTTCGCCCTCGCGGTGTTCGCTTCACCTTGCCGTCGCAAAATGGTTTCACGTATTTGCGGCGTCAGGTTTCGGATGTCATGGAGTTTCGACTCGTACAGGTCCACACGTCCGCGGTTTGCGTCGAGCTTGGAGAATGTGTTACGTGCAATATCGAAAGCCTCACCGTTATCGATCAACTGATCCATACTCGGTCGAACCCGCTGCTCACCAAACTTGAGAGCGGCGAACTCCTTTTTCAAACCGGGTGCTCGGTGCAACAGAGCGAATTGGTCAAACGGCAGCATCTGCTCACCGGCTTTCACACCCGCGTCCTGCAACTCCTGCACTCGCTTCTTGCGTTTCTCCTGCTCTTCGGCAAACTTCTTCTTCGCCGCATCTTCCTTCGCCTGCAGGTCCTCGAGCTTGGCGGCATCGGCGTCTTCAAACTGCATCGACCGCGCCTTCGATAGCTCGGACTTCAGGGATGCACGCTGTTGACGTCGCTTGGTTGTTTCGGCCTTAGTCATGGAACGAGGATCCAACCTCGCGTCTTCGGCATCCATTTCGGCCAACACCTTCTCGAGCTCAGCGACCCACTGATCCGTCGTTGCCTTGTTCGATTGCCGGGATTCGAGGTCCCGCTTTTGCAGCGACTGCTGCGCCGACAACGGGGACTTATACTTCTCCGTCGTGATTTCCTTTTGTGTCGTGGTCAACTCCTCCTGCAGGTCGGACACGAACTCATTCAGCTTGTCCATTATCTGGATCGTTCCGGTGGATGACGTGTCACCCTCTTTGTCAGCGGCCAACTTGCTGATCGCGGACATCAACGCCATGCCCTGATACGCAGCGATGTCACGCATGCCCTCGGGAGCACGGTTCGCCGCGGCCACCGCGACCGGTGCCATCGCCTTGGCAACCTTGATCGGATCCTCCATCCGAGCCTCGGCACCGGCAACGAATGCTTGGTTCGCGTTGATGCGTGCATCCGCGATTCCGGTGGCGTTCGCCATGTCGATCAAAGAGGATGCCGTCGGAGCAATCTTGTCAGGGGTGAGCGGGTTCGTCATCGCCGCCACTTCCACGGCCGACTTCACCTCTTCGAAATCACCACCCGCCGATCGTGCATTGCCGATCGCACGCACGATTTGAGGAATCTCAGGAATGCCCGCTTTGGACGCGATGTCGTATGCCGCGACATTGATCAACTCGTCGCGCTGTTTCTCAGGGAGCGTCGATAAGTTCTTGATCGCTTCCTGCTGTGCCTCGGCCATCCCCATGTGAGCATCGGAGGCGTCCTTCATCATTTGCCGTTGGTCTTGAATCATCTTCGTGACCGTTTGAATCGCCTCTTGCACGCCAACGTAGGAACTAATGATCGCCGTTCCTTGAGCGATCGCCGATTGAGCGATTCCATGGAATGCACCTCGACCGCGGTTCTCGATGTCGTCGAAGTGTGCATGCATCGCGCGAGCCTGCTCGGCCGCGATCGGATCAATCCTCTGCAATGGTGCGAGCATATCCTCGAACGTTCGCTCGATGATCTGTCCCGATTCGACGAGTTGCCGCCTCAATTCATCAGCAACCCGCCTTCCTATCGGCCCCGCCTCACGCAGTGTCGCAAGCGGTCTGGCGTACTCACCCTCACCGAATCGAGCGGCCTCGGCCATGCCGGCACGCCACTGATCAACGGTCGCCTTCATCTCCGGACGCAGAGCGATAATCCGATCCGCGATCGCGTCGATGCCGCCCTCGGCCTGGAGCGATGCCTCTTGCATCCCGGTGCCGAGTGCCTTGGCGAGTGATTGCCCGTCGGCGCTGGCCTGCGACAACTGAGACATCAGTTTGTCCAGCTTGGTATCGGCGACACTCTTGCGTGCGTTCGCCAATGCTCGATCGAGTGCTTCCGCCTTGTCCGGATCGATCTTTCGCAGTTCGGCAACCAACCGTTTCCCTTCCGCAACCCGCTGCTCGAGGTTCGGTGCCGTCGCCTTGTCGATCTCGGCCGCGAGTACTTTGTACTCACCCCCGAGCGACGCGAGCTCATCGCGAATTTTCGCGAAACTCGTCTCCTTGTTCGCCGCGGCCAATTTGGCTTGGAACTCGTCGATCGTGCCCGTCAATTCGGGACGCATCTCCTTGATCGCCTGCAGGACCGACTCGACCGATTGTTGCGTCTCATCGAACGCGGCCGGCAATTGACCACGAATCGTCTTTGCCATCTCGCGGCTCGACTTGTCCCCTTGCTCGAGCTCCTTCACGAGATCATCCAAGCGGGTCTTCTCGATAACCTGCTGGGCCTCCGAGAGTGCCTTGGAAATCGCCTCGGCGTTCTCGGGGGACAACTCCTGCATCTCTTTGACGAGTTGCTCAGCCGCAGTGGCAGTGTCCTTCAACGGGGCATTGATCTTGCTATCGATCTGTTGGGCCATGATCGCGAAATCACCGCCGAGGGCCGCGAGCTCCTGTCGCTTCTCCGAAAACAGATCGGTGCGTTTGGTTGCCTCGAGCTCCTGACGCATCCCGGCCAGCATCTTGCCGGCTTCCGGATCCAGACGAGCGATTGCATCCGAGATCTCCTCGATCGACCGACGCCCGTGCAACCCGAGTTCACGGAAGTTCTTCTCCAGCCCTTCTGCCAATTGGCGACCGTCGCGGCCACCATCACGACGCAACGCCGCGAGATGCTTGTTCAGCGATCCCGTACCATCACGGCCGGCCTTGATCATCGCATCGGCGATGCGTTTGCCGACATTCTCGGCAACCTTCCCCGTCTGCTCAAAATTGCTTTGGACCGACTTCTCAGCCGCCTCCACCCGACGGAACCCACGGAGCAAACGCTCCTCGTCGCTCGTCAACGAAACAACAATTTCTTTTGCCATGGGGTAGCTTTTAGCGGTTAGCGATTAGCTTTTAGCTTTTAGCTTTTAGCTTTGGATTTTGTTTAACCGTGGATCCTATTCACCCTCAATTCACTTCACCCTCCCTCCTCTCTTCACCCTCCCTCCGGGAGGGTCGGCCCGCTTCGGGCCGGGGAGGGCTCAGCACCAAACTCCACCCGACCCTCCCCTCGCTTCGCTCGACCCTCCCTGAGGGAGGGTGAAGACAAACGCGGCTAACAGCTCCCCGTCAACATCCAAGCGGCTAATTCTCCGCAGGTAGGGCGGTATCGGTAGTCTCTTCCGGCGTTGACCGACTTGATCCATCGAGCGAATTCGTATCGTCGGGGATCAGTCGGCCAGCCACCTTTTTTTGGACATCGAGGAACCCCTCCGCATCCGTGGCGGCATCGATCAAACCGAACACCTCATCGGTGCGGATCGAATCCAGAACGCGTGGCGACAACTCAAACATCGTCACGCGGTAATTGATCGCCAGCACGTCAACGAGAAACTGGTAGGCGTCCGTCATCAACAGATCGCTCGCACCGGCGTGCAAGTTCATTAACACACGCATGCCGACATCAAATATCCGGCGATACTGCGAGACCACCGCGCCGCGAATCGGACGACCGTAGTCGTCCATGTCGAGCATGCACGGCAACCGAGTGTCGTACGCGTAAGGAGTGCCGTCGCCCTCATACCACTTGAACAACTCGGGAACCTGCCACGACTGCCTATTACTGAGCGTGATCACCTTGCCCGGGTGCATCACCTTTCGCTGCAAATCCCCCGGGGACAGCATCGCCGACGGATCGATCCCGATCCAATACGGCGGGTGATCCGCATCGCCCTTGGGCGCTGCGATCCACTGCACACCAGGGAAATCCCCAGGCTTGATGCCGCTCGATCGATCGACCACCGTGATCCCACTGCCACCGTCTGGCCCCGGCGAGATGCCACGGAACAGAGGATCGGGGCATTGACTGCTCAACCCGACGTCCGCGACCTGGGACGACGAGATGCTGACGCGACCCGGGACGTAGTAAACGAATGCCTTACTTGTCATCGGTCGTTACCTTGCTCCCTTCATCCGCCTTTCCGCCAGTGTTCTTTGACTTTTTCGGCGGATCCGGAGGCGAGTCCGCGGCAGCTCGCAACTGCTGCAACAACGTTCTCGCGGTCCCCTTGCCGTAGGCCTCGACGAGTTCACTCGATCGTGGGCCGATCTTCTTGAGGATGCGGTCGGCACGCTCCGACCCACACCCGAGGATGCAACAAATGACGCGATTGGGTGTCAACGCTTTCTTAACGCTGGCTTTCTTCATGACGGTTACGCTCTCTTTTCAAAGAAAGGGATGGGTGAGAAAATTCAGAAACGCCTCTGCGATTACGTCGGGTTCAAATCGAAGGCTGGGTCGAACACGATCATCGCGTTGGTCTTGTCATCGAGCGTTGTGATCCGCACGCCCATGGTTGCCGAATCGTTGCCGCTGCCCTCGGTCACGCCAACTTGCGCCACTCCGTCAAAGGTCATCTCGAGGTGGGATGTGCCCGTCGCGTACGTGCCCGTACCGATCACCCGTTTGCGGGCGACCAATGAGGTGTTCGAATGAGTCGCACGGATGCCGCCGATTGGGATCCCGGAGGATCCGAATTGGCTGAGATCCTTGGTCGTGATGTCGATGATGGGTTGCACCTTCTTGACCCGCAGACTCAGCGGATAGGTATCGCCGTCGTCGATCTCCGGTTCGACTTCAATGCCAAAGTTGATCGATACGGTTGTATTACGAGTGAACGTGATGCCGGCGACGGTGATCGGCCCGAGGTGGTACCCGAGCTCATCGGTCAAACCGGTCGGTAGCGTTGCCGCCCCCGTCGTGATCGGATCGTTCGCCCCCTCACGATAAGCGGCAACTCGTGCCGACATGTTCCCCCGGCTACCATGCTGCAACGTGATCGAGTCGGGAAACACGAACCCCTTCGCAATCGATCTGGCGATGTGACCACTAGTGGCGACGGCACCGCACGCGGTCCATGAGGCGAAATTGAGAACGAACCCGTTCTCGTCCAAACAAACCCCCTCCGCACCGACGATCGCCAGCAATCCTGCAATGTCGTAGGTCGATAGGGAACCAATGCCGTTGGCCGAAACGATTTCGCCGTATTGCGGTTTGACGAACCCGGCCGCGACATCGCTCTGCACCTCGATCCCCGGATCGATGCTTTGTGAAATGATCGCGCCGATATTCGTGCCGTTGATCGCGGCGCTGTGGGCTGAAAAGGTCATGTCAAACTCCGTAAAACAGGAATGGAAATCTACGTGGTGAAATTGCGAGTGAACCGAGTGTCATAGGCTTCGCCCAATTCACGGTTCTCACGAGGGGTGATGATGCGGAACTCTTCCGCCATGTTGATGTTGCTATTAGCGTGACGCAGGTTGAGCTTTCTCAATCCCGGATACTTCACCCGCACGCCGCTGGAGTCCGACACGATCACCGCCGTCGCCTTGGCGTTGCGTTTCGATTCCCCGGAGTACTCCAGCGGATTGCGATGCCCGAACTTGCGTTCTTTGCGACCGGTGTAGGAACGCGGGTAGAGTTTGTTCTGCCGCGTCATCCGTTCGCCCTGGCGAGGCGTGTAGCCTGCCTTCTTGGCGTGCTCCGGGGTGAACCGATTGGGCATCTTCGACTTGTGGAAGTCTTCACGCCCGACCTCGCCCCACGTCTTCGTGCTCGCCGCCCGGTACTCTTTCGCGAGTGCTCGAGCGACCGGTTTCTTCGATTTGACTTCAATGCGAAACATCAGCCCCATCCCAATTGATAGAACAGAATCGCACACCAAATCGGACGCTCTTCGGCGATCACCGGGGGCGTGTCCGAATCGTCGTAGTCGACTTCGTCATCCGGATCCGCGTACTCCGGGGTGTCGTCAAACTCGTCGAGCCACGGCTTGATCAATCGAGGCGAGTGCATCACCACATGAGTCTTGCCGGGGACGACTTCGCCGGTACCGCCGAGCGCACGGATTTCGGTGTCGATCAAGTCGAGTTGATAGTTGCACCACTGCTGCTGCAAATTCAAGTCGCCCACAAACTCGGCAGCATCCGGAACACGCAACCAGAACCCGAGTTTGATATTGCGGTCGACTACTTCACCGATGCGTTGGCCGTGATCGTCCGTCCGGAACTCGACCTCGGACTCTTCAACGAGGATCCGCGGCGGTGCCATGTTCTCCGCGGTGTACGTCGCGATCTTCTCGAGCGCCGCCTCCGCGTCGGCAACCTCCAAGGCATCCCGCACCGATTCGCATTGCGATAGCAGCAACGAGATCAGGTAATCGGTGGAGAACTTCCCGGAGGGCGTGAAAGGCATCTATCGTTTGCTCTGAGCTCGATACTCGATTTCGCAACTACATTTCAGAGTCATCGAATCGCGATCACGACCGATCACCCCGTGCACCTTGACGTTCACCCACCGCTGCGTGACGGGGTCTTTCAACTGCACCAAATCTTTGCCGTCCTCTTTAACGACAACGGGAACGTTCGCCTCCTGCAGGGTTCCCCGGCCGATGATCCGTCGCGCCGGCAACTCGATGTACACGGTTCGTTCGGTCGATCGACCGCGGTCACCCTTCGATTTGGCTCCGGACATTGATTCGTCCTCATCGTGCCAATCCGCATCGCCGATCAGTTCATACTTCGCCGCCTCAACGCCGCGAGGGACGTAGAACACCGTCTCTCCGTCCATCGCGATTGCTGACTCGGCGAGCTTCTTGAAGGGACTCATGTCCTACTTGCTGCCGTCCAATTGCTCGATGATCAGTTCGGCCTCGGTGACGAGCTCATCGGTGAATCCGGGGAGATCGGAGAGAACACCCTCATTGGCGACAAACTCCTTCAGTCCCTCCGGACTCGCGAAGTCAGTGTTCTTCATCTCCTTGGCGTTCGCCTCGAGCACCGTCATCAGTTCATCACTGACCTCGATCTGCTCACCATCCGTTTCGGACTCGTTGTCCTTCGAATCCAGCTTCGGAGTCGTTTCGGTCTTCTTGGTTGACTTCCGACGGCGCTGTCGCTTCTTGACCGGTTGGGGCGTGTCTACCGAAGGCTTGCGACGCTTCAGCAACGTTGGTTGACTGCGGAATTTCCGCTTGGTGTTGACCTCTTCCACCTTCTTGAGATCACGGTTGTGACACTCCTCGAAGATTTCGCTGGTCTGTTCCCAGTCGGTGTCGAAGTCGCCGCGCCCGCCGTCTCGGGGGACAATGATCACGAGGGCATGCCCCATGTCACGACGCACCGCCTCAAACTGCTGCTCGGTCAACGCGACCGGCTGATCGGGTTCGAAAACGATTAGCTTCATCTCCTCGCCCGCTGGTACGCGACGGCGGAATGAGGACTTGCGACCAGGGATTCGAGTCACCCAGATCTTGGTCGCAGAATGGGTTTCGGATGTGGTTCTTGCCATTTCGGTTTGCCTTTCATCGGTGTTTATCATCCTGTTCATCTTCCTGTTCATCTTCACCCTCCCTCCGGGAGGGTCGGCCCGCTTCGGGACGGGGAGGGCTCAGCATTGAACGCCACCCCATAACCGTCGCCCATCGCTTCGACTACGCTTCTTGTGCCCACTTGCAGCGAGTCGCGAGCCACCACAGCATCGGACCAATCGCGTATCGAGCGTTGCCGCCGATCACGATGTCCTTCTCCAACACGTCGGTAACAAACTTGTCACCGATCCGGACTTTTTGGCGATCCTGGAACACGAACGGTTTCGCGTCACCTTCGGATCGGTACACGTCGAAGTAGCCGCTCGATTGACCGATCAACGGGACGATCGTCGGATTGACCAACGTGTAGTTGTTCGTCACGCCGTTGACGCTGCCTTCGACCGTGATCTTCAACGCCGACGTGAACGCCTCGTTGAACAACTCCCAATCGTCGAGGGAACAATAGATCGTCACCCCTTCGAACGGTTGCGCGGTCGGGAACGTGTACAACTCACCGCGATCGTTTCGGTAGGTGAGCATGTTCTTCAAAACCGCGTGCACCGCTTCCCGGATCTCGGTGAGCGTCGGGTTGTCGACGTCCGCGATCTCGACGGTGACGAGGTTGCTCTGAAGTCCCGAATCGCCGAACTCGTGATCGGTGTCGAAGAACGGTTGCCCGTCGAAACATTCGATCGTCTCGAGTTCCGCCATCATGTCGAGCAACAACCCCGAGGGGTGTTTCCGGAACGTGCCGGCGAGACGATCGGCAAGGTTGTCGAAGTAGCCGGTCTTTCCGTCGTCGATCTTCTTCTTCGGCAATCGGATACCATTGACCCAATCGCGGTTGCGAAGGGTGTGGCCGGCCGAGCGGATCTGACTGAACGTCTGATCGCCGAGCCACTCGACCACGGTGGGCATCGCGCCCATCCAGTCGTACTCTTCGATGTCCGTATCACTCGGCACAGTCATGCAGAGATCGGGGACGATGTCGGTGAAGTTCTCGAGCTGCGTCTCGACGCGGTGACGCACTTTCTGTGCGACGTTGGCGTAGAGAGCGTTTTGCACGATAGCCATGGATATTCTTCCTTTGAGAAAAAGCGGTTAGCTGTTAGCGTTGAGCCATTAGCGTTTGGTTGAGTGAGGTGATCTATCAATTCTTCACCCTCCCTTCGGGAGGGTCGGCCCGCTTCGGGCCGGGGAGGGTCAGACACCAATTCCTATACCGATGGCGTCGGAACGTCGAAGTCGATCTTCACCATGACTTTCGTCGCGCTGATGAACTTCTCGATCGTGCCGACATACGGCAGATCCGTCTCGGTCTTCGTGATTTGATAGTTGCCCTTGGCGTGGGCACGCTTTCCGACATCCGCCTGCGTGATGTTGCCGTCCTGTGGCAAGATGAAGCGATGCTGAATGTAGAACTCGACGTCCCGAGCTCCGTTGCCGCCCGCACCGTTGTCAACGCGTTCGTGGGAGATCCCCATGAAACGGTTGGCAGCGGCGGAGATGGTTGGCGTTGCGTGCCCACTCGCCGCATCCTTGAACACCATCGTTCCGTGCGGGATCACTTTGGCGGCGAGTACGGGAGCGGCGGAGAGACCACCCTCACCGCCGGTCATGTCGATGAGTTGGTCTTGTGTTGTGTCGGCGGCCATGATTTTTCCTTTGGATAAAAAAGCGGTGAGCTATTAGCGATGAGCTTTTAGCTTCGTACTAAGAAACGTGTTAAACGCGGGCCCCTCGGACCAACGACGAGTGTGAGTGGATCTTGCTAAATCGGATTGACTCCTCAAAAAGAACTTCAGCCTTACTTCACCCTCCCTCCGGGAGGGTCGGCCCGTTTCGGGCCGGGGAGGGCTCAGCACTGATTTCCCCCCAGCCCTCCCCTCGCTTCGCTCGACCCTCCCGGAGGGAGGGTGAAGTCGTTTTCCCGTTCCCAAACGTCCCCCAACTAGCAACTAGCAACTAGCAACTAGCAGCTAACGGCTAACGGCTAACAGCTAACGCCTAGCAACCAACAACAATCCCCCGATCCTTGCCGGTATCCCGAATCCACTCATCGCGCGGGTACTTCGCCGCGAGCATGGTTTCTTCCATCGCGTCCCACTCTTCGCCGAGTTTGTCGTAGGCCTTTTGCTCGACACTCTTTCCGCCCTGGGGACCGTTGGACTCGTCGTTCGTTTCGGTGGCACTCAGGCGACCGCCCGCTTTCGCCATCTTTTGGAACAAGTCATCCTTCACCGCATCGGCCGAGAGTGCCGAGTTGGACAGATACGACGCGGCGTCCACGCCGGCGACACTGCACAACGCAACGATCTCCTTGGATCGCTTTTCGCCGGCGGCGAGCTCTTGACGTTCCTTGCGATCGCCTTCGATGACATCGGCGAGCTTCGACAACTTCTCGTCGAACGACTTGCCGAGATTTTCGATTGCTGCGTTCGTCTTCGCGAGCGCTTCTTGGGTGTCTTTATCCACTTCATTTTCTCCGTCAGGGGAAGGGTTCAATTGATCGTCATCGGCACCAAACCGATCACTCAAAATCCGATCGCGGAGTCCGTTCAATCGTGTTTCCAGGAACTCGCGATCAGCGTCCGGGAAGACTTGGGAGAGGTATTGATCGAAAACGATCACCAGTTTTGAAGGCAAGCGTCGACCGCTGCCCTCGAGGAATCCATCGAGTGAATCTTCCGACAGCAAATCGCCATGCACCGCGTCACCTCGATCGACCCAGTCGCTCGCTTGCAACTCGGTCGGGTACCACAGCGGCGGTTGACGGTTGCCGTCGGCGTCGTTCTCTCTCATCAACTTGTCGGTCTTGATTGCGACCGAGGTTTGAAGTGCCCCCGGATCCGACTCGGCGAGATCCATCAGGTACACGCCGATCGGCTTGCCGCCCCGTGGACCTGGCTCGAGAGCGGTCTTGTCCATGTGGGCATCGGCGCGGACGATGTTTCGGTTGTCACGTCGATCGAGCCGGAAGTTCTTCGCGCGACCGGTGAACGTACCGAGGCCGTCGTCACTCAGGCTCGGATGCTGAAACCGTTGACGGACGCCGTCGGCTTGGGCGTTGCCGAGATCGACGATCTTCTGCAGCCCCGCGAGATCGAACTCACCGCGGCCGGCCGATTTGAATCTCCCCTCTTCGGCAACAACGAACCCACGGATGATGTTGGCTTTACGATCAACGCCGATCTGGTCGTCACCTTTGACGACACCGGAGCGGAGTACTTCGGGCACTGCGGAAACGGTCATTCGTAGTCGTCCTCTTCGTCGTCATCGGTGGCGTTGGAATCGGTGGCGGTGGATCCGGCCGGAACGGTTTCGCCCTTGCCCTGCTCATCCTTGATCCGATCCGGCAACCCGTGTTGGCGACGCAGGTCCCGCTCGAGTACTTCCTCTTCGATGCGGAGATGAATCTCACGGACTCGCTCGAGGTGTCGTTGTTCCTTCACGTCCTCCCAATCGCCGTTCTTGTCGGCGTGGATATCCGCGAGCGTGGTTTGGTCCGTCTCGAGTGCCGTCTCGTTGGCACCGGTTTCCTTCTGCGGATCGATCACGCCCTGTTGAGTCCCGCCCCAGGCGTGGTCCTCAAAGTCTTGGCGGCATGCGGCGTAATGGATCATGTCGCAAATGGCATCGAACACACCGTGGAAGAAACACGAACCGATGAACCGGCGATGCATCGGTCCGAGCAATTGATGCGTCAGGGGTTGCCGGCCGATGTCGAACGACAACCGACCGTCCAGCATCGCGAGGCGCCCGGACGAATACGTGGTGCGGAAGAAGTTCTTGGCGATCAACTCGTACGGATGATCCAGCGCCGCCGAGACCGCACGCAGAGACGCTTCGATGAACGGAGCAAAGTTTCCACCGGGACGCGACGGGTCGACTTTGACGATGTCATCGTTCTCGCCGATCTCCTGCACCATCGCCGGGTACAGGTCCTCGAAAGGCATGCCGCTTGATGATGACCCCTCACCGTCGTGAATCGTGTACGGCGAGACCTTGTTGCTCGATCCGCGTTTGACGACGACACCGAAGCACGCTTCGATCTGTTTGCCGATTAATTCCGATTCGTGGAAATCGTCGATCAACTTGATGAACGAGAACGCGGCACACAGCCACGGGATCCCTCGAGATCGATCGGGCAGGCACGGTTCGAACACGTGCACCATCTGCTCTTGACCGGCCTCGTTGAATCGAGGCATGAAGTCATAGTCAGAATCGGCACCGCGGCGGAACTTGACGTTCGCTTTGCGAATGTAATACCCGACGATTTGGTCATTCTCGTCGTACCGGATCCCCATCCGGACGTTGTCGTCTGTAAAAAATTCCGGCGGCGTTTCCACCCGCATCGGATGGATCTCTTCGACCGTTAACCCGCATGGACCCGAGAACGGGGCCTCCCGGAAGACGAAGAACGCCTCCCCGTAGATCGAGTACGTCTTCGCCGCGAGACGCTGCATCGCCGGCAGACTCAACCGCCGGCGTCGATCGACCCCGCGGTCACTCCACCGTTTGTACGCACGCTTGCAAGTGCTCACAAACTCCTTGCACTGGTCATCGCTCAGATGCTTGCACGTTGGCAGCGACGGCCGGCACGACAAACCGGTGCCGACGATGTACTTCGCTCGGCTCTCAACGGCACCGTGGGCGTGGGGATTGACCTGATACAATTCCCGAGAGCGGAACTGCATCTCAACGAGCGATTCCTGCAACTGATCATCGTTGGACTGCCGATTGCCGATCCACTTCTTATCCGTCGACTCATTCGGCGCGACCGAAGGATGTCCCAACGTGCTGTACTCGAGCGCCTTGATTCGCTTACGAAGAAACTCCGACGACTGAGCCTCGAGCCGAGCCCGCTCCCGCGCAGCGAGGCGGCGCTGACCGTGAACCGGAGCCACCGTCATGATGACTCGATCGAGTGCCCGGCGAGAACGCTGCCCAAGCGTCTCCTTTTGCTTCGTACGAGGATCCGGCCCCCGGAGCACATCCGTCGCATCGATCATCGGCCCCATCCCACTCATCGACGCAGCCTCCCAAGACGACGTCCCGCGGCGAGAGTGCCATACGTCGGATCGGCCTGGGCACGCAGTTCAGCGATCCGTTGATCGATGACCGCGACGATCTTGGCCGGCTCGAAGTTCTCGAGCTCCTTAAATCGCTGCCGAGTCCGTTTCGCGAACGTGCCCGTCGCCATCTCAAGAATGAGAGCGTCTTTGTGAGCCTCGAGCTCGTCGATGCGTTCCTGGATCGTCGCCATGAATCCATCATGGCGGTCGACGATCACAACTCCAGAGCGACCGTCCTATGTATAGGACCGAGGTCCAAAAGTAGCAACTTCTGGGAGACGCTCGCCTCAACCCTCACCTCCCACCGGCTGCCCCTACGCCGAACCGAACGCCCCCCCCAAAAAAATAGTGGACATCGCCACGCCCACCCCCTCTAATAGGCGGACTTGGCGATCGCAACCGACCTGTTATCGCCGGTTGACCGGCGATAACATCCCCGGTTGCAACTTATCACCGCTTCCAACCGGTGAGAATTACTTTGTTCTGCCTAAATAAAATGCAATCCAAAGCCTTCTCAATATCAATCGTTTCGCTATTCGTGGCTGGAGCAATAGCTTGGTATGCCGCCCGGTGTTGGGCATTCGGCCAGTTCCGTTTTTCTGCTTTACTCGCAGTCGTGCTAGCCGTTGCGCTTGCGATCAATTTCTTGCGTGGAGATGTTTTCAGTCGGTGGCTTACCCTCGCGATAAGTTTGTTTGGAGCCTATTCGTCATTTAATTTGCTCCTTTACATTAGGTCCAGATCCGTCCTCATTGATTCTAAGGAGGTCGCGGGAGATGCGTTTGTTTTACCTGGAATATTATTTTCGATTTGTGCAGTTCTACTGATTGCCTCAAACCTAGACGTTCATCTGCGAAGGAAGGAATATCCGAAGTAATTTTCCTACTCTCGCTGACCTTCCGTTACCCTAAATTCACCAGAAGGCAGAACAATCGCGTGCACCCGAGTACGCGAGTAGGGTGGTGTTGAAGTTGAAAATCTTTCGCGCGTACCGGGTGACGCGTGACGTTACGTCGCTGAACCAACCCATCAACACGTGAAGTCGAAACTTATGCAGACATCAAGAAATCCGCGATTGGGTACAGGGCGATTTCAATGGAACACCGGCGCGTGGTTTGGTTCCATCGCGGGCGGTACGGCGTGGATGATTGTGATGGCCGGATTCTTGGTCGCGAATCGGCAATTGCTCGTTGCCGCAGTTCCGGCTGGTTGCTTTGTTATAACCAACATGATCGCCTTTGCGTTGTGGACGCGTCGTGAACTGAACAACCCGTTTTCAGGGCTGATGGCAATACTGGCTGTACTCGCATTCACCGTGCCATTATCGTACATAGCGGTCTCAGTTTGGGGATCGCAAGAATCACTTGCACAAATGAACTGGCCGTCTTCGGCAATATGGCACGTTGTTGTACTTTTGCTGGTTCCCGCAATGATGGCATGGCTTTACGTTCTTGAACGTCATTCCCAGAATGCACTTGGTGACGCCGACGACGCGACGTAACAACACGATGCACGCGGAGCACGGCTTGCGCGTGGAATCAAATGGAGGATCAATCGTCCGTGCCCGGTGATCGTGGACGTTCGGCAAAGAAAAGGTGTCAGGACTCTTTTACGAGGCAAAGAAAAGGTGTCAGGACTCTTTTACGGCCCACTTCCTAGTCCTGTGCCGCTACGTGGAACGAAATGCGAAGCGAGCAGGGTTGGCTGAAAAGGCAGAGGACTGGTGATGGGGATCCCTGCACCGCTGGTCCCAAAACAGTGAACCGCTGCCAAGGCTCCTGTGACCATGGCCGATTCCGCGTTCGCCCAATCGGCTCAAGCGAGTCAACGAACCACTCGACGAAAAGGAACTCGATCTAATCCAATGGTCGATTCGCCGAGGCAGCCCCCTTAGACAGTCAACTTGGGTAGAATCGATCGCACGTCGCCTCGACCTCGAATCCATCCTCCGCCCACGTGGAAGGCCCAAAAAAAAGAACCGAGAAAGAGAAAAGAGTCCTGACACCTTTTCTTCCCCGCAGACGGCGAACAAGGGCGTGACCTCGGTGAACAAGTCGATCGAGCGACGCGAGGACAATTTCGTTTGCCCGGTTTGAATTCACGTTCGGACGACCGTGATTCCAGAGACCGCCAGGACAATCGTGAAAACAGAGAGGCGGCGATCAACGGAAACGATCGCATTGATCGGTCAATGGACGACGCAAGGGACGCTCTCAACAAAGGCACCAACCGTTCTTCAACAGACCGTCCATCGGTAGACCGTCCCTCAACAGACCGCCCCTCAACAGACCGTCCATCAACAGACCGTCCATCAACAGACCGTCCATCAACAGACCGTCCCTCAACGGACCGTCCCGCAACGGACCGTCCATCAACAGACCTCCCTTCGCAAACCGAAGCGATCGGCGATCGCCTTAATCGCACAGAGAGTTCATTGCGAGACCGTGCCGGAGCGCCGCGTGCTGAAGATCCACGCACGATGCCTCGCAACGGTCAAGCGGATCGAAATCGCTCTGGCGGAACAACACCGCCGTCTCAAGTTCCCGCGGACTTAAATTCAACTCAAGGCCGACCAAATCCGCTGGAACGACCAAACGCGGATTCTCTCCGATCCCAACTCCCACAGAACCCTAACTCGTTGCCATCGATGCGTCGATCGTTGAATGATCGAAGCAACCGTGTCCCCGGTTTGCCCGGAGCCGACTCGTCGCCTGCTCCCTCACGAGGCCCGGCGAATCGATCCGGAGACGTCCCCGGAATCAGAGGGGGCAGCCCCAACCTCAACGTACCTGGCTTGGGATCGGAGGCTGGACGAAACCGCGGACCGGCTAATCCCGGAAGCGGTAACCCTGGAAGCGGCATTCCCGGCCGTGGCATTCTTGGAGGTGGCGTTCCCGGGGGTGGCAACCTAGGGGGCGGCGTTCCAGGAGGAGGAGGAGGCAATCGACGAGGTGGTAACCTTGGAGGCGGCAATCTGGGAGGTGCCAACCTGGGAGGTGGCAATGCGGGCTCGGGAGGAAGCGTCCCATCCCTCGGCGGTCTGATCAAGTAGTGACCGCCCCAAACGTGAGACCGCGCCGTTCTTAAGCGGCTTGTTCCCCCCTGAGACCGACCTCTTCGGAAGAAGAGGTCGGTCTCGGAGCCGTGGGCGTGACATGGCCGCCTATCTTCGTCGTCGCTCTGCGTCTGCAACCCTTGCGGAACTATCCCGACG
>NZ_JAMQBK010000072.1 GCF_023701485.1 Aporhodopirellula aestuarii | reverse complement strand
GCTTACGCCCGTGCCATTCGGGTCAGGCCTCTTTACTGCATCCGACTCGGGAAACGCTGTGACCTCAACCTCATCTTCGGCCTTCGCAGCGTGCCCGCTCAGACAAAGGTGCGTATTGAGCACGGCACTTGACCGCTTAACCGAACGCGTGGGTTTCGCCTTCCACGCTTGACGTTCGAACACTTGTCTCCTGAGTACGGGAAACGGTTACGAAGCTGGGTACGGGGCACACAACAGACAGTACACGGAGAAGTACTTTCGTGTCGTTCGTGTATTTCGTGGTAGACAAACAAGCAGACTCCGGGACGGGATCAAAACAGAACCAGCCCGGCACCGTACGACCTCCCCTCGCCTTGCTCGACCCTCATGCCAGGAGGCTGAAGAGTACGTGGGCGGCGATTTGATGTAGGCCGGACCGAGCGGAGCGTTGTTCCGGCAGGTGAAAACGCCAATGCCGGAGCGGCGTCACTACGTTCCTTGATCCGGCCTACTATTGCTCGACCCTAATGCCTGGAGGGCGAAGGTTGGGTGGGCGACGAATGATGTAGGCCGGACCGAGCGGAGCGATGTTCCGGCAGGCGACAACAATGCCGGAGCGGCGTCACGTTGTTCCTTGATCTGGCCTACTTGGCTACTTGGCTCGCTCTTGGAGAGACCTTGCGACATCCAAAGTGGCACAGTCTAGTTAGAGCAGGTCGCCTAAGCTTCCCAATGCGTCGCTCGCGCTGTCAATCGCTCCACTCGCCGCATCGCTCACGGCTTCCGTAACCGCATCCGAGGCGTCGCAAGCGGTTTGCGAAACCGAATCCGTCACCTGTTCGACAGTATCGGCTGCGGATTGAACTGCCGCGTCTTTCAGCTCTCGCCCCTGGTTGGCAACGTTTGCGAGAGTGGATTGAACGTGCTCCGACACCGCGACAACGCCTTCGATCGAATTGGTTCCTAACGTGGTCGCAGCGTCGATGGCAACGTCCGCGGCCACGTCCAATAGATCGCGTGCACTTCCCAAAATGCCCTTCTCGTTCGTCTGGGCTTGTTCGTCTGTTTGCTCATTCATTCGCGAATACAACCGATTCGAGTTTACTGCAGTTATTCCACGCCTTCATCATGGCAGAAGACGACCAAGAAGTGGGCGCAGAATCGAATGCGTTATCTAGCCTGAAATCTGGGTTCGCTCGAACCGGAGGGCTCGCATCCTACCGCTAGAAAGCTTAGCGGAACGGCGCAAACCGTCCGCTCCCACACCGTGTTTTAGAACGAAGAAAGCACGATCAACGGACTGAAAGCACTACAACGTGAAGAACGGCGAAGGTGCTGAGACGGTCGCGTCGCAATTGGGAGCACGCCGATCCGCTTGGTTGTCTTTGCCCCCAAAAACGGGAATAGACCGGCGAAAACACGGCTTCCAGCAAGGCATCTTGGCGTGTTTTTGAGAAACTTTTCTACTTTGGCACTTATGTACTGCTATTGGATTCAATCGTTAAGGTTCCGATAGAGGCCACCGTCTAGTCTATATCTCAGTAAGTGGATTCAACTCCCCTTCAGCATTTCCATTGAAGGCGTCTCTGCCACTGACTTCGTCTTTCTTTCAGTTTTCGCAGCTTCAGTGTGATTTTGATCATGCGAAAACGCCCCTTACTCGAAGGTAACTTTTATGCGAATTTCTCGCTCACGAACCGCTTTTACACTCGTGGAATTGCTGGTGGTCATTGCGATCATCGGCGTCTTGGTAGGGCTCCTCCTGCCGGCCGTCCAGGCGGCACGCGAAGCCGCTCGCAGGATGAGCTGCAGCAATAATTTCAAACAGATCGGACTTGCCGTTCACAACTACCACTCCGCGTACAAGCAATTGCCCACCCACGGATCGGGAACGCCCAACATCGGCGGAACGCCAGACGGCGAGACGGCCGCACGGGCACCAACAGCCAACCATCGCCGCGAATTGAGCTGGTTGGTCGCGCTCACTCCCTTCATCGAGCAGCAGGCTCTTTGGGAACAGATCAGCAACCCGTTGCAAGACCCGCTCACCGGCGCCATTTTTCCTTCGATGGGACCGGCACCTCGACGGTGGCTGGCGCACCACGCTGTAACCCGCTACGAACCATGGCTCACCGAAGTCCCCGGTTTCCGTTGTCCGAGCGATCCCGGTGTCGGCCTGCCCGCCCAAGGGCGTACGAACTACGTTGCCTGCGTTGGCGATTCGGCGTTTCAACTCGCCGGGATTGCCGGCGACAACGGACAAACCAACAGTAACCAAGCACAAAACGCTCGGGCAGGTTGCCGGGGCGTGTTCGTGCACCGTGCGGATTCACGGTTCCGTGACATTCTGGACGGACTCTCCAACACCATTTGCGCCGGCGAAATCGCAACGGACCTTGGCGACAACGACACCCGCACACGTGGTGCCCACTCCGGTGGTGAAGTCAGCGCCGCGGGCGGCGTTTTGCTGTGCGACGATGAAGTCGATCCCAACCGACCACAGTTTTGGAAAGCGGGCTTCACCAACGCTCCCTTGCAAGGCGGTGGCACCGACGAGGAACAACGCCGTGGTTACAAGTGGGCAATGAGCCGTGGTATTTGGGGGAAATTCACAACGATCAGTCCCCCAAACAGTCTGTTGTGCATGGAAACCAATAACTTCAACGACAGCATTCTCCCAGCAAGCAGTCGGCACCAAGGCGGCGTCCACGTGCTGATGGCCGACGGGGCCATCAAATTCGTGACCGATTCGATCGAAGCGGGTAACCAATCCAGTGCGCAAGTCGGCAACGGTGCGGCGTACCTGCCCGCAGGATCCCAAAGTCCCTTTGGGCTGTGGGGTGCGTTAGGAACACGTGCCGCGAAAGAAACCGACACAACTTTAGAGTAAGCATCGCTGAAACAATTCCACTCTCGCCGCGGCGCGGGCCCTAGATGGGCATCGACGCCGCGGCGATCTTCTTTGATCCTCCACCCTTACCAAACTTGAACACATGCAACGACTCTTTTTTACATTCGCGTGCCTTTTTGCTTTGCCCCTTCTGTTTGGCTGTGGAGCGGATTCAGGTACGCCCAAACCTGCTGCCGAGCAAGATGAACTCTCCGCTTGGGTGAGCGAAAACCCGGCTCCCGAAACCACCGAGCTCACGGAAGAGTAACGGTCTCGAACATCGACAAAACCCAACTCACCAAACGCCGTCAGTCTCACGCTGGCGGCGTTCTTGCATTTGCCCGGACATCCCGCCTTCCCCGCGCAGCTCGTGACTCCGTCGGGTCAGCAAGTTTCCGGGCAAACTGAAATTCGGACGTTGTGCTAAGCACATCGGCAAGACTCACTGAGCAGAACCCTACTGACCGTGTGGGACATTGATTTGATTCCTGCGGGATTTCAAATGGGTATGTCCCGTTTGTTG
>NZ_JAMQBK010000071.1 GCF_023701485.1 Aporhodopirellula aestuarii | reverse complement strand
AGCGCTAGCTGCGGGCGTCCAATGCGCGCATCGTAGCCGTAAGGCCCGCGGCTAGCGCCGACGGCTCACTAAATCAACAGCCCGCAAGCCGTCCGGTGACGCGAGACCGGACGGCTTACGCAGTTCCGCTAAAAAAAGCACTATAACAATCAACGTCCCCAGAGACCGAGCGTACGTGATAAGTAACTGCGTGACAGGTCGCGATGTCCAGCGAAGGCAAGTCTAGCAACTTCCGCAACTGCTGAGCAGCAACCGGTAGAGTTCGAGTCGCTCGGTTCGCTGCTCGATCGCGTCGGTTCGTCGGAGGTGCTCCGCGATCGCGTGGCCATCCACGCCGCGTTGTTCGAGCACGTCGCGGCACTGCTGCCACGTCGGCAACCAGACCATCGACTCGACCAAACGTTCCATCGTTTCGCTGCGACGCAAAAAGTGTTTGAGGTCGAGGATAAAGAACACCCGGTCATGGAAAGGTGAGTCATGCTCGATGAGGGACTCACCATCCCAAACATAATGTCCCGGCGTGGGCTGCCACTGCAAACCGGCCGCCTTCATTTCGTGGGCGAGCCCAATTTCTGCGGGTGAAAATCGCATGCGAATGCTGTCCTAAGACTTCTTGATGATGCCTTTTTTCTTTGCGGCTTTCTTCTTGGCGGTTTTCTTTTTGGCAGCCTTCTTCTTCACCGCTTTCTTTTTCTTCTTTTTCGACGGCCCTTTGGCGGCGCGTTCGGCAAGCAAGTCCAAGGCAGCTTCAAAGGTGACTTCCTTTGCGTCGGTACCACGAGGGATCGACGCGTTGGTTTCACCGTCGGTCGCGTAAGGTCCAAAGCGGCCTTCGAGGATCTTCACCTCTTGGTCAGTAACCGGGCTCTTTTTGTCGAACGTGACAATCGGTTCTTTCGGCGCCGCGCGGCCACGCGTCTTGGGTTGCTTGAGCAACGCGACCGCCTCATCAAACGTCACCTCGAGTGGCGACATGCCAGCGGGCAAGGAGCGAGTCTCTTTTCCGCACTTCACGTACGGCCCATAGCGACCATCGTGAGCCATGATCGGTTCACTGTCCTCGGGGTTGTTGCCGAGATTGCGTGGCAGAGACAACAACTGGCACGCGAGCTCGAAGTTGACGTCCTCTGGTGCAATGCTCTTGGGAATCGACTGGTTGCGTTTTTCTTCGTCGTCCTTCTCACCGAGTTGGATGTATTGACCAAAACGGCCGGCTTTGATGTAGACGTTTTTACCGGTTTCGGGATGCACGCCGAGCGGTTCGTCTTCGCGGGACGCCGCTTCGAACATCTCCATGGCTTTTTCGAGCGTCATCTCATCCGGAGCCATCCCGTCGAGGATCGCGGCCTTGCGCTCGCCCTGTTCGAGGAACGGTCCATACTTGCCGACACGCACGAAAACCTCTTCACGGTTTTCACCTTCGGTCGGCGTTCCGAGCGAGAACATCGCGGTGACACGTGGATCGATCTCTTCGATTTTCTCTTCGAGTCGTTTCTTCAGCCCCACGGCGGCCTTGTGATCGGCGGGGAAGTCCAAGCCTTCCTGATCGCCGAAGTAGAAGCCTTTGAGGTATTCAAGTGCTTCAGCTTCCTGACGACTGATCGTGTCGAGGAAGTCTTCCATTTGGGCCGTGAAGTCGTAATCAACGAGGGCTTCGAAGTGCGTCTCCATTAGACGGATCACGCTGAACGCCGTCCAACTCGGCACCAGGGCGCTGCCCTTTTTGTAGACGTAATCGCGTTTTTGGATGGTCTCGATAATCGACGCGTAAGTACTCGGTCGACCGATCCCTTTTTCCTCGAGCGTTCTCGTCAACGATGCTTCGCTAAAGCGTGCCGGAGGCTGCGTGGTGTGGCTCTTTGGATCCATCTCGGTCACGTCGAGCGGATCGCTTTCGGAGACTGGCGGCAGCAGTCGTTCTTTGTCGGCAAGTTCGGCTTCGGGGTCGTCGCTACCTTCGACGTAGGCTCGCAAGAAACCTTCGAACAAGATGCTCGTTCCCGAGGCGGTGAACGTGCAATCGCCACCTTCGATCGTGACGCTGATTCGTTGTTTCTGCGCGTCGGCCATTTGGCAGGCGATCGTGCGTTTCCAAATCAATTCGAACAAACGGAATTGATCTCGGTCGAGTTCAGACTGAACCGAAGCGGGGACACGGAAAGGCGTACCGGCGGGACGGATCGCTTCGTGAGCTTCCTGCGCGTTCTTGACTTTGCCTTTGTACGTGCGGACGGATTCGTGCAGGAACTTTTCGCCGTACTCGGTGCGTACCAGATCCCGGGCGGCGTTAACCGCTTCGGTCGACAGGGTCGTCGAGTCGGTACGCATGTAGGTGATGTAACCATTCTCATAGAGCCGCTGTGCCGCCTGCATGCAGCGTCTCGCGGTCATGCCGAGCTTGCGGTTGGCTTCCTGTTGCAGCGTACTGGTCGTGAACGGCGCTTTGGGCCGCTCGACGAACGGTTTGACTTCGACTTTCGTGACCCGAAAATCGGCGTTTTTCAAACGATTGGCCAATTCCGTGGACTCGGCCTCGTCCATTTGCAATAGATCAGTGTTAATCAGTTTACCGGTATCGGGATCGAAGTCTTTCCCGCTCGGGAGCCGGCGTCCGGAGACGGTGTTCAGCGTCGCAGGCAGAGAATCGCCATCCTTCGTCGTGAAGATCGCTTCGAGATCCCAATAAGTCGCCTCGTGGAACGCAATCCGCTCGCGTTCGCGTTCGACAATCAAACGCACGGCAACACTTTGGACGCGGCCGGCCGACAGCCCTGGACCGACCTTTCTCCACAGCAATTGTGAGACGTCGTAGCCGTAAAGGCGATCGAGAATCCGGCGTGTTTCTTGAGCCCGGACCAAGCCGTCATCGATTTGGCGAGGGGTATCCAGCGCGTGCTGAATCGCTTCTTTGGTGATTTCGTGGAAAACCAATCGGTGCACGGGCACAGATGGTTTGAGCAACTCATAGAGATGCCAACTGATCGCTTCTCCTTCGCGGTCTTCGTCCGTCGCGAGATAGAGGCTGTCGGCGTCTTTGAGTGCTTCTTTGAGTTTATCGACCTGTTTTTTCTTGTCCGCCGGGACGATGTAGACGGGCTCAAAGTCCTTGTCGACGTTCACGCCGAGGTAGGCCCACGGCTCTTTCTTGTATTTTTTGGGGATGTCTTTGGTGCCGCCCGGCAGGTCTCGGACGTGTCCCACACTGGCTTCGACCTGGTATCCGCTGCCCAAAAACTTCGAAATCGTACGGGCTTTTGCGGGTGATTCGACGATCACCAAACTCTTGCTGGTCGATTTGGCCATGAATGGGTAGGGCGTTTGGGAAAGAGGGACGAGTGGCGGAGCTCAAATGTGGATTCAGGCGTTGTGACGGAAACTGGCGCAGACGTCAACATGAGGTGCACGGCAACCGTCTGGTACCCGCCCCGCGCCCCGCAAGCCGATTGGGAGGCTCGCGGCGGCGATTGCGTCAGCGATTCTATGGGCGGCATCAACGCCAGAATCAGGCGTCTTGGGCCTTTTTGATTTCGTCGAGCAAACGCCCGGGACTGCCCATGGCGTTGTAGCCCCCGTCGACGTGTAGAACCTCACCCGTGATGCCGGTGCTGTCATCGCTGAGCAAGAACGCACCTGTCCGACCGACTTCCTCGTGGGTGACGTTACGTCCCAAAGGTGCCATGTGCTCATACATCTTGAGCATGTCCTCGACTCCAGCGGCGCGTCCGGCAAGTGTGCGGATAGGTCCCGCTGAAAGGGCGTTCACCCGAACATTGCGAGCCCCCATGTCGAACGCGAGGTATCTCATGGACGCCTCCAGAGCGGCTTTGCAGACGCCCATCACGTTGTACCCGGGAACACACTTTTCGCCGCCGTAGTACGTCATCGTCAGGACAGCGCCGCCGGGATTGAGGATCGGTTCGGCAGCGGCGGTGACGGCCAACAGCGAAAAAACACTGGCCTCCATCGCGATTTTGAACCCTTTTCGGGATGTGTGCAGGGTTTCGCGACCCAGGTCATCGCGGTCCGCAAAAGCAATCGAATGGAGCAGGAAGTCGATTTTCCCGAAAGTTTTTGCCGTGTGATCCATCACAGTGCGGATGTCGTCATCATTATTCGCGTCCATGGGTAGAAGGAATTCGGCGCCGTCATATTGATCCGTCAATTTGGCAACCCGACGTCGATTTTTTTTCTTTTCGTCGTCCGCGCGGTCAGGCAGATGGGTAAATCCACACTTGCCACCGTTTTCAAGAATCTGCTGGGCGATCGCCCACGCGATCGAGTGATCGTTGGCGACACCGACGATAAGTCCTTTTTTTCCTTCAAATTGCATTTTTTACCTTTTATGGCGGTGGTTTGCTGTCGGAGTGTTGCAGTTGGGGCGACCATCATCGTCACACGCGTCCACCCTCACAAGGCATCGTTGTGGTTCGTTTATGGAATTTAACGTGATCGGAACTCCTTCGCACCATCTCCCTGGCAACGACCACAAGGGTGCTGCCCTTTCTTCGCCCGTCATTCCGACTAGCTATTCGCCGCCCAGGCAATTGTCTGACGATGAGATTATCGTCCAAAAAATGCCGCTGCTGCTCGGCTTGGTAGCCGGCGTGCAAGCGGACAATTTGGAAACCATCCGCTGCGGAGTGGTCGGCCAGCACGCGGACCGTTGGCAAACCAGCTTCTGGACCGGAGACGAGTTTACGGCCGCCCATGCAGTCGCCAGCGAGGCGATCGACCGAGGCGAAGTCGTCACCAAGGGCGAATTTTCGGCGATCCAAGTGCAGACCTCGGGCGTCCCAAGTTCGTCCGAGACCGCAGACGCCTCGCGGTCCACGGCATCTCCGTCGGCAACGCGGACGCAGGCATCTGCGGCAGACGAGACCGCGGGTGTGATGCCGGGCATCCCAAACTTGGCGTTGTTGTTATCAATCAACGGACGCCCCGCGCCGCCTGCGTTGCTGCGGACGCTCTCGATAACACTCGGACGATTCCTTGGCCTGCACCGTGACCGTCAAAACGATACCCGCCGCCTATGGCAAACCACGACGATGCTGCAAAACGCGGCCGTCTGGCAACAACTCGATGACGACGATGAATTGCTCGAATCAGTGGCCCGCTGTGCGTGCGAAGTTTTGTCGTGCGACCGTGCGACGATTTTCTTGTGGGATAAATCACGGCGTCGGCTGATCGGTCGGCCCGCCATCGGGATCGAAGGCGGTGTCCTTGAGGTCGAAGACAACGCCGGCATCGTGGGCGAAGTCCTGCAAAGTCGAAACCCACGTTGGTGGTCGGCAGGCGGCAACGATGGTGGGCGGGTGAACCGTCGAATCGATCAAGCACAAAAGTTTAACACGCATTCGCTGCTCGCCGTGCCAATGGTCAACTCGCGTGACCAAATCATCGGCGTCTTCGAAGCGATCAACGCGTATCAAGACGATCATCGCAGCGGCGCGTTCGACGCCGCCGACGTACGCACGCTATCGGAATTAGCTCTACACGCGGTCGTGGCAATCGACTCGCAGCGGACACGTGCCAACCTGACCCGCACCCGTGACCGGCTGGTCTCCCAAGCTGCGGAATCCAACCCATTGGTCGGCAATCATGAATTGATTCGCGATTTGCGAACCAACGCATCGAAAGTCGCGCCGACCGATCTGAGTGTCTTGATTTTGGGACAAAACGGTACCGGCAAAGAGGTGCTCGCCCAACACATTCATTATCACAGTGAACGACGCAACGGCCCGTTCGTTGCGGTGAACTGTGCCGCGTTGGTCGAATCGTTGCTCGAGAGCGAATTGTTTGGCCACGAAAAAGGTGCCTTCACGGACGCTTCAGGAACTCGGCAAGGCAAATTCGAGTTGGCTCATGGCGGAACGTTGTTCCTAGACGAAGTCGGCGACATGAGCCCGGGCGGGCAAGCGAAATTGCTTCGCGTCCTCGAGGAACGAGTCGTCGTCCGCGTGGGTGGTTCCCAACCGATTCCCGTCGACACGCGAGTGATCGCGGCAACGAACCAACCGCTGCAAGATTTGATCGCGGCAAAACGGTTCCGCGAAGATTTGTTCTTCCGTCTCAACGTCGTTTCGCTGACCCTGCCACCGCTGGCTAGCCGCGGCAGCGACGTGCTGATGCTGGCGGAACACTTCTTGGAGCGTTTCTGCCGCCAGATCGGACGGGTGGTTCCCCGGTTCGACGAAACGTCACGGCGGGCGATGATCATGCATCCCTGGCCGGGTAATGTCCGTGAACTACGCAACACAATCGAACGGGTGTGTTACCTAACCAGCGGTGACCTGATTCACGAAGAAGACTTGATGTTGCGGCCGATCGAAGGCGCCTTGCCGAGCTTCCCGGCGACGACCATGCGAAATTCGATGGGCGGCACGATCATCAATTTGAACGAGGCGACCCGCGAATTTCAAATCGCCCATATCGAAGCGGCAATCATGGCGTGCGGCGGGAACATGACCGAAGCAGCCAGCAAACTCGGACTGCATCGTTCTAACCTGTATCGAAAGATGCGTCAGTTGGGGATGTCGACGTCAGATTAACGAGGCGTCTGGCAAGAACGGTCGCGTTTCGCGTAACCTAGTGGGATGAACAATCCCAACTACTCTGCCGACGGCTATGCCGCCCGGCCACGTGTCGAGAAAATCGGCTCTCTTCGCTGTCTCGTCGTGGACGGATCCGACGACGCACGCATCCCGGTGATCCTGTGCCACGGCTATGGTGCCCCTGGTGACGACCTCGCCTCCTTGACTCCCCATTTGATCGAGTGGATTGGTCGTGATTCGGCCGCACTTCGATTCATTTACCCCGAAGCGCCGCATGATTTGTCGGACCTCGGGATGCCGGAGGGTCGGGCGTGGTGGCCACTGAACATGATGGCACTGCAAGAACTTTTGCAAACCAATCGCTTTTCGGAGCTGCACGACGAAGTGCCACCGGGAATCGACGAAGCTCGGGCGGCACTCGAAGAAACGGTGACGACCGTGCTCGCGGACACCCCCGAATCGACGCCTTATGTCCTCGGCGGTTTTTCGCAGGGAGCGATGTTGACCATGGACCTCGCCCTGCGAGGAACGGTCCGGCCGCCAAACATCTTGGTGCAGTTCTCAGGGACGCTGATCTGTGAATCATTATGGAAGAGCCAACTAACGCGTTTGGCCGACACACAGGTGTTGCAGTCGCACGGCCGCATCGATCCGATCCTGCCGTTCTCCAGCGCAGAAGCATTGCGAGACATGCTCCGAGGTGGCGACGTGGATGTCGAATTCGTCGGGTTCCAAGGCCCTCACACGATTGAGACCGATACGTTGTTCCGGCTGGTCGAACGTCTACGTATGTTGGCGGTATCGACCGGGCAATGAGTTTTCTCAGTGCAACGTTGCTGTTGGGGACTTTGGCGGCGGGGATTCCTGTTGCGTTGCACTTGTTGGCTCGCCAACCACCTCGCCGCGTCATCTTTCCGAGCGTTGCGTTCTTGCAGCGTCAACTGACGACGCAAACGAGCCGACTGCGGGTGCGCCGTTGGTGGCTGCTCGCCTTGAGGATATTGGCTCTCGTCGCTTTTGCCGTCGTGCTGGCCCGACCGCATATTGACTCAGCGATGTCATCCACCTGGACGACGGTGGGGCTGATTGCCCTCGCATGCTTGGGTTTGTTGGCACTCGCATCGGTCGCGTTCGCGAAAGGTCTTGGACGCACCATGGCTTGGTCGCTGCTCGTCGCCGCGTTGATCGCCGGTGGGGTCGCGGGCGTGGGTGCCATCGGCGCACTCGCCACGGGTAACACGCCCGATTTTCGGATCGATCGGCCGTTGGCGATTGCGATCGTGATCGACAACGCTCCTTCATCGGCATGGAGCGTCGCTGACGACTTTCAGAACGATGACGCGAGCGACGAAAACTCCGGTCGGGCCAGCAATCCGGCGACATTGTTTTTGTCGACTCGTCCCGGCACACGTCTCGCCGTTGCGATGGTGCGAGCGGGCGAACTGATCGATCGTTTGCCTGAAGGCAGCCGAATCGCGATCGTTGACCGATCGACATCCCCGGTCGGTTTTTCTCTCGACACCGCTGCCGCTCGATCGAGGCTCTCGCGGATCACACCGATCGCGTTCCCGGCATCGATCACGGAGCGCACGGCGTCGGCCGTCGAGTTGGTTCGCACCAGCGACCTAAGCGAACGCCATGTGGTCGTGATCTCTGACATGGCGGCCGCGAGTTGGGAACCGAGCCTCCCCGCGGCGTTAGCCCGATCACCGCTGGCACCGTCGAAACACGAGGATGTGCCGATCAGCATCGTGAACACACATGAGAGCGTTGTCATCTCGGCAGATCTCGATGCCAACGAAAGCGTCACTGCGAAGAACCAGGGTGTAACGACTCCGACGATCAATCCGTGGATATCACTGCCGCAAGTTGCCGACGTGGCTCCACCGCCGGGCGTTGCGATCCCGATCCGGTTTGACGTCGGCGTCTGGCGGGGCTCCGGCGCAGAAACTGGTTCCTCTCCGAATCGTGCGACCAAGTTATCCGCAACAGTCCAGATGAGTTTGTACGAGCGTGATCCTTCGCTGCCCGTCGTCCGCGACGGCAAGTTGGTTTTACCGGCACTGCGTTCGGTGGACAGGGCTTCGATCGAGCTGACCGGCTCCGCAGTCAACGGGCGTGACGAGGTCTTATTGACGTTGCCGCCGCTCGCGCGGGGAACTTACCACGCTGTGATTGAACTGATCGGCGATGATCGTTTCATGTGGGACAACTGGCGATTTGTAACGATCGATTTACCCGCACCACCGGATGTTTTGATCGTGGGCGACGACCGAGATGAAACCGGCGTGATCGCGGCCGCCATGACGGCTCCCCATGCGCCCGACGATCCCTCCGCGAGTTACCGGATCCAAACGGTCAGTTATCGCGATTTGGCCGCAGTCGATTGGAAACCTTTTGAGATGGTCGTGCTGCTCGATCCACCGCTGCGGTTCTCGGCTCAGCAGAACCAGATCGTCGGCTCCAACGCCGGGCTCAGCTCCGCGATGCTCGAACAGATCGCGGGCGTGGTCGCGCGGGGTGGCGGGCTGATGTTCAGCCTGGGGCCGGCGACCGAAGTGATCGCCGATGGAGATGCCACCGCCACGATAGGCAGCAAGGCGTCGCAGACCCGATGGTTGATCCCGCCTTTGGTGCGATCATGGCGAGTGCCAGAACCGGGGACGTTCTGGCGAGTGACGTCGAGTTCCCATCCAATATTCAGTTCATTGATGCGTCCATCATCCATGCCGAATTGGAGTGACTTTCGGGTACGGCGGTACTGGCAGACGGATCTCGAACCGACGAAAGTCGAAAACGAAACCGACGAGACCGTGACGGCGTCACCATGGGAGGTGCTCGCGCGATATGCGGTCGCCGCCGACGGAGGCAACACCGGATTGCCCGCGGTCATGACACGGCGAATGGGAGACGGCCGGATTGCCGTGACGACCACACCGCTGCCTGCACTCGGTTCGAAAACGCGAACATGGAACGATCTGTTCTCGGCCGCCGACGCTTGGCCAGCATTCATGACCGTTCGTGGGCTCGCCGCGTATCTTGCGGGAATCGACCGACGCAACGCCACCATCGTGGTCGGGCAAACAGCGATCGTCCAACCGGATCCCGGCGCCATGACCAACTCGGCGAACAGCAACAACGACGAAACCGACAATCGACTATCGCCCCAAGCTCAATCGGTTGAACTTTATGCTCCCGGCCACGACTCGGGGCGAACGATCCCTTGGACAACGCCGGAGATCACGATTCGGGAAACGGAAACGCCCGGCACGTATTTCATGAGGGGCGTGGAATTGTGGAGCGGTTTTTCCGCCAACCTCTCACCGGCTTGGTCACGGGGTGAAACGACCAATTACGCGACGCTGCGAGCTTGGCTGGGCGAAGAAAAATGGTCCATCACCCGTGAGATTGAATCGCTGTCGTTAACCGGAAGTGGTGGCGGATCGGTTGCCGTGTCGCTGCACGCACCTCTCACGCTGCTCGTCGTCCTCGTCTTTCTGGCCGAACAATTGTTGAGCAATCGCTTTTATCGTGCGGCGCGTGATCCGGGAGCGACATGATGCGATTGAGTTACGATCCAATTTACGACTCGGGGTTGGCTGGCGTTTTATTGACGGCGGTGGTGATCGCGTTGTTGTTCGTGGTCACTCCGACCGGGGTGTCGCGCGGCCGGCGTATCACTTTACTGACCCTTCGCGGGCTCGCAGCCATCGCGCTCGTGCTGACGATGCTCCGCCCGTCGTTGGTGCGATCGGATAACCGCCCCGCAGCCGCGACGTTAGCGATCGCGATGGACACATCACGCAGCATGACGCTCGCTTCGGGTGACGATGCCGCTGCATCAACCAACCTTGGTAGCGGCGACGCCGAAAATCGTTGGCAGCAACAGCAACGAGTGCTCGAACAGTTGGCCGAGAGTCTCGCGGGCCTTGATGATCAACTCAACATCGCCTTGTTTCGTTACGATCGACGCAGCGATCAGATCGCCAGCGGTCCGGCGAGCGAACTTCGCGAATCGCTCGCAGCGGTATCGAATCTCGAACCCGACGGTCTGCTGACCGATCTGTCCGTGCCCTTGGAATCGGCGGTTGCCGCCTCGCGGGGAACCCCCCTGGCCGGCATCATGTTGCTGAGCGATGGAACCCAAACCGTCGTGCCCGCTTCGCCATCCGAAAGTGGTATGCGGGCAGAGTTGGGAAACCCTTCCAATGGCAGCCGGTCGATCGATCCGGTTTCGTCTGCGAGGTTAGTCGCGGCGATTGGCGTGCCGCTGTGGACCGTCGCGCTCGGCCCACGTGCCGAAACCAGTCTGGTCCAAGATGTGTCGGTCCAGTCGTTACCCGAAACGTACCGCATGTTCACCGGCAACGAAGCGGAAATCTCGTTCGAGGTTCAATCCCAAGGTTACCCGGGGACTCCGATCGGATTGTCGGTGGAGTGGGTGGACGAAAAAGGGGCCACCCGCAATGCGGCAACGCGCACCATGAGGAGCGACCAAAGCTCATCAACCGAGGCGTTTCGGATACCCGTCGTTGCACCGGAGCCGGGACGATACCGTTTGATCGTGCGGGCGCGTCCACCGGCCGGGGAAGCCAACTCGTCAAACGATTTCCAGCTCGCTTTCGTGGACGTTCGACCGGGTGGCGGTCGCGTTTTGTATCTCGAAGGCACGCCTCGTTTGGAACAGTCGTACCTTCGACGAGCCCTGCGACGTTTCCCCGACTTGGAACTCACTTATCGGTGGATCCCTCGCGACACATCCAAACGATGGCCGGTGAGTTTGGCGGATGATTTGCAGACCGGACGCTACGACGTGATCATTCTCGGCGATCTGCATTCGGCCGCCTTGGGAACCGAGCAACTCGAACAAATCGCCAAGTCGGTGGCTAGCGGCACCGCTTTGGTAACGCTCGGCGGCGAACGGGCGTACGGCCCCGGCGGCTACGCGGACTCGCCCTTGGCAAAAGCCCTCCCGGTGAAGATGAACGGATCGATCGTGCAACCAGCCGGCGGCGAGATCAAAAAGTCGATGCAAGGACAACTGGAGGGACCGTTGACTTTGAAAACGACGGTTCCGCATCCAATCACCAATATCATGGTGGGGGCTCGTGAGTGGAATTGGTCGACGTTACCGCCAATGCCTGGCGCCAACGCGATCGCGGGCGTGAAAGCGAGCCCGGGGGTGCAGGTGCTGCTTGAGGACGAGCGTTCCGATCCGATGCTGGTTGTCGGCGAATATGGACAGGGCCGAGTCGCCTCGCTCGCATTTGATTCGACATGGATCTGGTGGAGGGGCGGGGCCAGCGAGTTCCATCGTCGATTCTGGCGTCAGCTCATGCTGTGGCTGCTTTCGCGGGAGGAATCCGACGACAGCGAATTGCAACTGGAAATGACACGTCGTCGATTCAATACGACGCTGAGCAGCCTGCTGACCGGGTCGATCGTGCTCGCTGGAAACGCGACCGATTTGCCGGGTGCTTGGTCAGCGGATGTGGTGCTGGAATCGGGGGAAATTCGCCCCCTCGGGCTATCGACCAACACCCGAGCGGTCGGCGATCAACGCGAAGCGACGATCAACGCGGAAATTTTCGGCGACGGTGCCACTCCGACGGACAATAACAATGAACAATCGCCCGACGTGGCCGCGGAGGCATCGGCTCCTTCCGCCGGGGCATTTTTTCCACCGGGTATTCACCGGGTTCGGGTGCGATTGGGTGATGCGGCGGATCCGGTCGCCTCGGCTGAGTTGCCCTTCCAGGTGGTCGACGACACGACGGAATTAGCCGCGATTGCCGCAGACCACGCGATGCTCGACCGGATGGCGGCGATCACCGCTACATCGGGGGGCGAATCGTTTCGCCCCGATCAGATCGACTCGCTGATCGAACGGATTTCGACCCAGCGTCGACGGGCGGAGCGAGTCGTGATCGAAAAATGGCGGCTCGGGGACGGTCCATCAAGCGGCTGGGTGGTGTTTCTACTATTTGCCGGCTGTCTATGCTCGGAGTGGACGCTTCGCCGCCGATGGGGGCTGGCGTGACCGCGCCGCCGTTGGACATTATTTGCCTGAGCCGTTGTGTGTTTCCATTTCCGGAATCTCCAAGAAAGATGATATGACCACAAATGTCGCCCCCGTCGGATTTACGGCCCAGGCATCGTTTGACATCCAACCTCGAACCCGGCTGGTATTCGGTCCCGGCTCATCCGCTCGGATCGCAGAATTGGCGAATTCGCTCGGTGCACGCCGCGTCATGGTGGTCAGCGACGCGGGGATCGTCGCGGCGGGACATTTCGAACACATCGCCGAGCGATTAAGAAAATCGGGTTTTGAGGTCGGCTCTTTCCATGAGTTTGCCGAGAACCCGACATCGACCATGGTCGACGCGGGCGTCGTTGCGGCGGCCGACTTTCAACCGGATCTGCTGATCGGACTGGGCGGCGGCAGCAGCCTGGATTGCTGCAAAGGGATGAACTTCGTTTACAGTTGCGGCGGATCGATTCACGACTATCACGGCGTGGGCAAAGCGACGGCGGATCTCTTGCCGATGATCGCGATCCCGACGACAGCAGGCACCGGCAGCGAAACGCAAAGTTTTGCGTTGATTAGCGATCCGGAATCGCACGTCAAAATGGCCTGTGGCGACCCGCGAGCGGCCTGCCGCATTGCGGTCCTCGACCCAGAGCTGACGTTGACGATGCCCGCGAGCGTGACGAGCCTGACGGGAATCGATGCGATCTCACACGCGATCGAAACGTACGTGACTCGTCGACGAAACGCGATCTCGACAACCTACAGCCGACGTGCGTTCGGGTTGCTCGCGAGATCGTTTTCGAAAGTACTGCAGTCGCCCGACGATCTGGATGCGCGGGGTGAAATGCAACTGGGCGCTTCGCTGGCCGGAATGGCAATCGAAACCTCCATGCTCGGCGCCGCTCATGCGACAGCCAACCCGTTAACGGCGAGACACAACATCATCCACGGCCAAGCCGTCGGGCTGATGCTGCCCGCGGTGATCCGGTTCAACGGTTCACAACACGCGTTGTGGTACGCAGAGCTGCTCCGTGAGATCGATCCCGTCGGTGGACCGCAAGTACCGGTGGACGAAGCCCCCGATCGTCTGGCAGAAATGGTTCAAGACTGGGTGCAATCGGCCGGGCTGGCAACTTCGCTTGACGCACTATCAATCCCGTCGTCCGACATCGGGATGTTTGTCGACGACGCGTTACAGCAGTGGACGGGAACGTTTAATCCGATCCCGCTCGACGAAGATTCGACGCGAGCGTTGTACCGCGAAGTCGCTTAAGACAAGTCGCATGTGAGTGATGCGATCGCGAGCACGCGAAGATGACGACGCGATACGCACATTGCCGTTCCGCTCTCAGACAGCGTTACTGCTGCTGTTGATTCGGTCCGCGGTATTGGTTGATCAATGCCCGAAAGGGTGAACCAAAACTGTAGTAACAAAACACCAACGGTAACGCGACCCAGTGCAATAGGAACATCCCGACGACCGCAAACATGGCTTGGCCGATTTGATTCGGCGCCCGACGTCCTCGCACCAACTGCGCGAACACATGCGGGTAACGGAACCGGGACACCATCAAAAACGCCAGCACGAGCGCGAGCACCGGAATGAAGTAGTGCGAGGCTTGCAGTGACCAATCACTGATATGCCACACCCATACCGGATAGTTTTCCCCGGTCGCAAAGTCCTTTAAATCGGGAATCGCGATCGCGAACGCCGCGAGCGTGCCAGCCGCCGCTGGACTCGGCAGACCTTCGAACCCTTCATGATCGTCGTCTTCATCGGTTTCAACGTTGAAGCGGGCCAAGCGGATCAACACGCAAACGGCAAACAGCACGCCGATGGCCCATGTCAATCGCTGTGGCAACGCATCGCTGATCCGCCACACGATCACCGCGGGCGCGACGCCAAACGTGACCGCATCACAAAGGCTATCGAGTTCCGCACCGAACCGGCTCGCCTGGCCCGTTAAACGGGCGGCCGAACCGTCGAGTGCGTCGAACAGCATGCCACCAAAGATCAGCAGACCGGCGGCGAAGAGTTTTGTCTCAAGCTCCCACGCAAGCGTCTCGGTACTGACGGCGATCGCGATCGCAGCTAATCCGCAAACACCGTTCCCGAGGGTCAAGACCGTCGGCAAGACCGCAAGCGTCAACCGGCGTCGTTCACCGCGATTTCGTTTTCGGCGACGACGCAGCTTGCCACCCGCACCGGCAACCTCCTGATCCGCTTCGATGGCCGGATCCTGAGGATCGGATTCTGTATCCGGATCGTCCCAGTCGGATAGCGGTAACCGTGGTTTGAGTTCACTCATGAGTGATCGTTAATGGATTCAATGGAGGCATCAGATTGGTAACGGGCCATCACGGTCGAACCGGCGAAGGTCTTCTCACCGATCGTTGCCACAATCGCGAGAGCTCCGTCCCGCGGGATCACTAATTCAGTTCGAGAGCCCAGCTTAATCATGCCGTACATCTCGCCGCGTGCAAAAACGTCACCGACACGCGCCCAGCAAACAATTCTTCGGGCAAATTGCCCGGTAATCTGCCGAATCCGGATAATCCGCCCATCCAGATCACTGCTCGCCAACTCGATATCGAGATTCTCGTTATCTCGAGCCGATTTAGGAAGTAACGCATTGAGGAATTTGCCAGGTCGGTAGCGGACCGACACGATCCGCCCGGGCAGCGAAACACGATTCGCATGAACATTAAAGATCGAAAGAAAAATTCCAAACCGGACGGCAGGACCGATTACCGGATCATCAATCTCAACGATTTCGACAACCTTACCGTCTGCCGGCGAAACGACGATTCCCGGCCCTTCGGGAACCGTGCGGCGGGGATTACGAAAAAACCATACGACGAGCAGGCAGGCGAGAAAGGGGGGCACAAACAACGGCCACCAATAGAACGCCAATAGGACCGAAAGCAATAATAGCGTCCCGCCGATCACAAACAGCTCCGCCAATCCCGCCCGGACAATGGGCAGCGATTCACGCCACAGGAAGGGGTCATCGGCGTCCGCCCACCAATAACTGTCTTGGTTCCGGAAGTATTTCATATCTCGGGCGTCGACGGGATCGAAAGGCAAGGCACCGCGTTCACCTTGCCGCCGGTCGGCCATGCGGGCGACGTAGCCGGGGCGAAATTTACGCAGATACGCTCTTCGAATCCGTCCCCAAGCGAGTTCCATCGACATCACCAGCCCGCCACCCGGCTGAATCGACGTCACGGCTGGGTCCATCGCAGGGATGGCCTCGGTTTTCGGCCGGTTCGACTGTGGCGGCTTTAAGGATTCGATCGGGGTGCTCATGGAGAACAAGGGTAGCGGCTACAATATCCCTTTGTCGATAAGCCGTCCGCTAATTGCCATCCATCCAAACGACATGATCACGCCTCGTTATCTACTCCCATTTGACTCGCGTCGGGCGATTCACCGGTTCACCGACGTCCTCATTATTGGTGGGGGATTGGCGGGGCTCCGAGCAGCCAATGCCGTCGAACCTAACCTCTCGGTTCTCGTCGTAACGAAGGATCATTTGCGGGAATCCAACAGCAACTACGCCCAAGGCGGGATCGCCGGCGTACTCGACCCCGAAGATTGCTTTGACCATCACATCCGTGACACGCTCGTCGCCGGGGCCAACCTTTGCGACCGCGACGTGGTCGAACGCGTGATCCGCGAGGGGCCGCTGCGGATCGAAGAATTGATCCGGTGGGGCACGCAGTTCGACACCACCGCGGGTGAACTCGCCCTCGGTCGCGAAGGTGGTCATTCGCACGAGCGAATCGTCCACGCGATGGGCGATGCGACCGGCCGCGAAGTCATGCGAGCGGTGATCGACCGCAGCCGCGAGGCGTCGAACATCGATATCTGGGAAAACGCCTTCACCGTCGATCTCTTGACCCTCGAAGGACGCTGCCGCGGCGCCGTGATCGTTGGCCACAACGCCCCGCCGACGATGGTGTGGGCCAAAGAAACCATTCTGTGCACCGGAGGTGTGGGGCAGGTTTTTCGCGAATCCACCAACCCGGCTGTCGCGACCGGCGACGGCACCTCGATCGCCTACCGCGCCGGCGTCGAACTGCGTGACATGGAATTTATCCAGTTCCACCCGACCGTGCTTTATATTGCAGGGTCGTCGCGGTCGCTGATCACCGAGGCGGTGCGTGGTGAAGGGGCTCACCTGCTCGATTCACACGGCGACCGTTTCATGCCCAACTACGATGACCGTGCCGAACTCGCCCCCCGGGACATCGTGAGCCAGTCCATCGTCAGTCAAATGGCCGAGACGTCACACCCCTGCGTCTATCTCAGCCTTGCTCACCTCGATCCCAAACTCGTGCTCAGCCGTTTTCCCGGAATCGCGGAAACGTGCAAACAATTCGGATTGGATGTCACGACCGATCGGATCCCCGTTCGGCCTGGTGCTCACTACATGATCGGCGGTGTGAGCGTCGATAGTCAGGGACGAACCAGCTTGCCCGGCTTGTGGGCCGCCGGCGAATCCACCAGCTCGGGCCTTCACGGTGCCAACCGTTTGGCCAGCAACAGTTTGCTCGAAGGGCTTGTCTACGGTGCTCACGCTGGCGAAGCGGCCAGCCGGGCGGCAGCCGAAGGCCCCCACAAAATGATCGCGTACCGGATCCAACAAACCGCTCGCGAACAAACCCAATCGTTTGATATCGCCGACGTGCGGGTGTCGCTCAAGAGCCTGATGGGACGCCTCGTCGGAGTGCAACGCGATGCAGAAGGCTTGGCCCAGGCCAACGAGCAAATCCGGTCGCTTTCGGCGTATGTGATGTCGCACCAATTCGACAGCGTCGAGGGCTGGGAACTGCAAAACCTGCTGCTGACAGCTTCCGCGATGACCTCCGCCGCACTCGCACGCCGGGAATCCCGCGGCGTGCATTTCCGCAGCGATTACCCCGAAGTCGACAACGAAAACTGGCGTTGCCACCAAACACAGCAAATCGACGTCGACGGAGGCTACCCACGAAAGGGCGAACTGATCACCCGCCCCACATCCGACCACGTTGCCCCGAAATGATCGAACGATTAAGTTTTCGAGGGAATGCCTTTCCCATTTTTTCCGTCCGAACTACCTACGTCTAACTTCTCAACATGGCTGCTCCACGCGTTCTCGTTCTTCGCGCCCCCGGCACCAACTGTGATGTCGAAACCGCCCACGCGTTCGAACTCGCCGGAGCGACGGCGGAGCGGATCCACGTCGGACGGTTGAGCGAAAATCCCGCACTGCACAAACGATATCAAATCCTGTGCATTCCCGGCGGTTTCAGTTACGGGGACGACATCGCCGCAGGTCGAATTCTCGCCACCCGCATGCGACACCACCTCGACGACATGATTCATCATTTCGTGGACAGCGGCGACAACCTTGTGCTGGGAATCTGTAATGGCATGCAAGTCCTGATGCGATTGGGCGTCCTGACGACGGGCATCCAAACTCCGCAAATGGCGAGCGTTCGGGGTGACGAAGATTCCGTTGCCAGCCCCAGCGACCAATCCTGGGATGGGGAAAGCGACTGGTCTTCGTTCGACGTGCCGCCGGCAACCCTGACGTGGAACAATCACGGGCGTTTCGAAGATCGATGGGTGCACTTGGCTGTCGATAAAACTCCCTGCGTTTTCCTCAAAGACATTGACCAAATGTTCTTGCCGATGGCACACGCCGAAGGCAAATTTGTCGCCCGTGACGCCGACGCGTTGGAACAACTCCGCGCCGCCGGTCGACTCGCCCTTCGCTATTGTGACTCCAGCGGCCAGATTGAATCCGAAACGCTACCTTTTCCCACCAACCCCAATGGCGGTGACGCCAACGTCGCCGGTGTATGCGACGCCTCGGGCCGTGTCTTCGGACTGATGCCGCACCCTGAACGCCACATCGATGCGACTCAGCACCCATTCTGGACACGTCGCAAAACTCAGCCCGAGCATGGCGACGGACTGCAGATGTTCCGCAACGCCGTGCAGTGGTTCGCGTAGTGGTCGAAGACGTCGATCCCAGCGAAGCCCGATTCGCGTTCGGCAAAAACTGGTCGGCGTTCTTGAAACAAGTCGACGCCGACAGGATCGATCAAGCCGTGGCCTCCCTCCGCGGCCTCTTGCTGCTCGACGCTGGCCAACCCCAACCGCTCGCGGGCAAACGGTTTCTCGACATCGGTTCGGGCAGCGGGCTATTTTCACTCGCCGCCATCTCGCTTGGGGCTTCGGTCGTGTCGGTGGACATCGACCGAGAAAGCTTCGAATGCACTCGGACGCTCCGGGATCACTTCCACGCGTCGCTGGGATCCGATCTGGAAGCCGCCTCCGCACCCACGTGGGACGTGCATCACGTCTCGGTACTCGACACAGCCGCCATGAAATCGCTGGGCACCTTTGACATCGTATATAGCTGGGGCGTGCTTCATCACACCGGGAAGATGAACGAAGCGATCAAACGGGCGGCTGAACGAGTCGGCCCAGGCGGATGGCTTGCGATCGCGATCTACAACGACCAGGGCGGAGGCAGCCGACGTTGGCACGCGATCAAACGCGGTTATCACTTCCTGCCTTCGTTCGTGCGTCCCGTTTACGTTGCCGCAGTTGCGGGCATCTATGAACTCAAGTTTGCGGTCGCCCGTTTGGCCCGGGGCCGAAACCCGCTCCCGTTTGCCGATTGGCGAAGCAAACGCAGCGATCGCGGAATGAGTGTTTGGCACGATTGGGTTGACTGGATCGGTGGACTTCCCTTTGAAGTCGCCAGTCCGGAAGCGATCATCCTCCCACTCCGACGCCGAGGTTTCGTACTCGAAAATCTCCGCACCGTCGGGGCGGGTTGGGGATGCAACGAATTCGTCTTTCGACGACAGACCGACTGAGACGCGTCCGGCTTGCTTCAATAGTCTTGAATGGCGAATGCCAACTAAGTCGCCCTGTCGCGGGTCACGCTCGATTCTCGGCGACTTGCTCCGCGAACCTCGAGTTAAGCTTCTGGTGGGATGCTCATCAAGAACTCGACGTTGTTCTGCGTCGTAGCGAGTTTCTTGGTGAGCGTTGTCATCGCTTCGGTGGGCGACAATTCAGCGAGTGTTCGCCGCAGCGTTTGAATCCGCCGATACTCTTCGTCATCAAACAGAATTTCCTCACGACGAGTTCCGCTGCACGACAAATCGATCGCCGGCCAAACTCGTCGCTGCACGAGGTCTTGATCGAGCACGATCTCCAAATTGCCGGTTCCTTTGAACTCTTCGAAGATCACGTCATCCATGCGACTTCCCGTGTCGACCAGCGCCGTTGCAAGAATCGTCAACGATCCGCCTTCTTCGACCTTTCGAGCCGACCCGAAAATTGCCTTGGGCTTCTGCATCGCACCCGCATCGAGACCGCCGGTCAGCAGTTTACCTGTAGCCGATTCGGCATCGCTGTTGAAGGCACGGGCGAGTCGGGTGATTGAGTCGAGGAAGATAACGACATCTGTTCCTGACTCCACCATCCGTTTTGCTTTCTCGACCACCATTTGGGCGACTTGGATATGCCGGGCCGGTGGCTCGTCAAACGTGCTGCTGATCACCTCGCATTGGTGCGATTTGATCTCGCGTTCCATTTCGGTGACTTCCTCAGGCCGCTCGTCAATCAACAACACAAAGACGTACGCCTCGGGATAATTTGCCAGCACGCCGTGAGCGAGTTGTTGCATCAGGATCGTTTTCCCGGCACGTGGCGGACTGACGATCAGCCCACGTTGCCCGAATCCGATCGGCGTGAACAGATCGACCACCCGCGTACTCATCTCGGTCGCCGAATGTTCCATCACGATCCGGGTGCGTGGGTGCAACGGCGTGAGTTCATCAAACGGAACCTGCCGTCCTCGTCGGGAGGGCTCGTGATGGTTGATCGCTTCGATCCGCAGCAGCGCGAAATAACGCTCGTTTTCTTTCGGCGGACGAATCTGCCCTGCGACATGACTGCCCGTATGCAGTCCAAAGCGACGAATTTGGCTCGGCGAGACGTAGATGTCGTCGGGGCAGGAGAGATAGTGATACTGCGCACTGCGAAGAAACCCGAACCCATCGGGCAGGATTTCAAGGGTGCCTTCGCCGTACATCAGTCCGTTGGCACTCATTTTCGCTTTGATCAAACGAAAGACGAGTTCCTGTCGGGCGAGACCTCCGATGTCCTGAAGCCCCTCTTGCTCAGCCAAAGCCAGCAAATCGGGATGGGACATCTGCTGGAGCTGCACCAAGTTGACCGGGGACTCGTTGGCATCAGGATGCGGGATCCCAACGCGTCCACCAGCTTTGGTGACTTCGCTAACGATTTCTTCCGGCAAGGAAAGCGGATCGCGTTCGGCATCGAGTTCACGAACACGTTGATCAACGGCTTGGTCGGGATGGCGCATGCGTCGGGGTCCGCGACGTGAATCGCGCGCCGACCTTGGCGGGGTGGGGGGTTCCATGATAAGGAGAACCGGTCGGTGGTGGGCGAGAAGAGAGGAGCGTGTTCGACGGCTCGTTTGTGGATAAGACACGAAGCGTCGAGGAGGGGTTCAGGCTGGTCCCGGAAGGACCAATGAACTGAACAGTTTGATAGTGTAGCCAACTCGGTGAGGGTTGTCAGCCTTGTTTTCAGATTGTCCAGCGAGCGGAAAGGCAAACGCCATTACGGGGGGTCTGTCGGCTTCCCAAAGGCTATGACTCCCGTCTCACGGGAAAATGCAGACGCTTCATCTGACGTGAACTGGGGGATTGCCTGAACCGGCAGGGCTCGCGTCCGGCCGCTAACAAACTTAGTGGAACGGCATCAGCCGCGCGGTCCCACACCGAGTTTGAATGCTGAGAAAACGCTAACGATTTGAGAAGATAGGTAGACAACCCCAAAACTCCGGCTTCTAAGGTTTTTGGCGGATTTGCCGTTTCATCTCGTAATCCGGTTAAGCCTCAGCCGACCTTGCGACCGATACTACCGGTACAACCTGATATCCCAAGGTCACCAGCAGTGGTGTGCTTGGGAAGTCACAGGCAGATTCAAGCGACCCGCAGCCACGCGGGGAGGATTCGAGCTCGTTAGATTTGGCGACGTTTTGAACGTTGACGGATCGACCGCGATTGATTCTCAGGGCGCTGGCAGCAACTCCTAGCATGACGGTGGAATAACGATGTCGGTACGGAAGCTGACGACGAAATTGGCGATGTTGCTGGTATTGATAACCGGAGGCGTCAACGCATCGGCAAAAGATCACGATTTGCCGCCCGCGGACCCGTTCGCGTTTGATCCAGACTTCAACTGGTTCGAGCCGATTTACGATGCGGACATCCTAGACATGAAGCCCAAAAAACGGGCTCACGTCGGGTGGTTTTCGACGTACGATCGGATTCATCTTTATGGATCTCGTCCGAACCAAGACGATGATCTTGACGATGGCAACCAGCTCGATCCCGGTGGTGGCCACCGTTACGAAATCGGCTACATGCGTCCCGACGCCGATACCGGGATGCTATTCTCGTTCATCGAGAACTCAGCCGGTGCCTTCGACGGAGTTCGTGTCGATCGTCTGAACCGCCTCAACGAGAATGACCTCAACGGGGAGCCGACCTATGCGTTGGGTGATACCCGTTTCGGACTCCCGGTTTTCCCGGAAGACGGCAACGTGTTTGGATTCTCGAGACGCTTTTACGACGTCGGTCTGACACTCAATGACATGACGATGCGGAGCTACGAACTCAGCAAGACATGGCGTATGGAACCGTACCATTACGGTGGAATCCTTGAGCCGATGTTGGGGCTTCGGGTCGTCACCGCAGAAGATGGCTCTTCGTTGCGTGTCTACAAACGACCGCTCGAAGACGGCGTCGGATTCGGTAACTCACCGTACATCATCCCGCTTATCAGCACGGTCGACATCGACTATTCCAACACAGAAATACTCGAAGAAAGTGCTGCTGAGATCGATAATAACATCTACACGCTGCAGGCAGGTTTCCGGTACTTCAAGTATCAAGAACGGTTCTGTTACTCGGCTGAATTCCGTGCCTTTACCGGGATCAACCTACAAACCTACTCCAGCCGTAGAGTGGAAACGACCACTGTCTACGACGGCAACACCACTGGTTCGGAGGTCGACTCCAACATCACGGTGACGACTCCCGCTCAGTTCCTTCAAAATGAAGAGTTCATGATCGGATTTGATGCCCGAGCTGAGATCGGCTATCAACTCACCAAGATGATCAATGTTCGTTGCGGTATGCAGCTCATCGACTTGGCAACGGGTGTGTGGCGATCGAGCCGAAACCTGACCGAGCAAACCGGTGGTCTACTCACACCATCTATCGACACCGGCGACCGCAGCCAAAGTTATGTCGCAGTCGGCTACACGTTCGGCATCGAACTGAACCGCTAAGAATCAAGGGCGGAGGAACGCCATCGTCCGACCAATGCAAAGAGTCGGACGATGGCGACGCGATTCCAAATGACCTTTGACGAGATTCTTAGTTGACCGATCCACGATTCTTGCGAGCTCGCGTGACGGTCAAGAGCACTAGACGATTCTCATCTTGAAACTCGGTAACCGTTGCGGTGATCGTCCAGTAGTCGTCTTCCGGATCTTCTTTAATCGCCCGGACGATTCGATCGAGCATCAGATTCTCGATCACGATCATCGAGTCAAATGTGGGAGCGGTCACGCCTCCACGATGTGATTGAGGACCACGAGCGTTAAGTCCCTGCAGCGTTTCACTATCCGTTGTGCTGCGTTGACGGGCCAGCAAGGTGTCTTGTTCGGTAAGAATTTCCCGAGCCAAGCCACCTTCGAGCCATTCTGTTTTCCCCTGCTCGGTTGGCGAGGCCTGCGATTCGGCTAGGAAGCTCCACCGCTGGCCGTGAACCACAAATCGGCCGCGCACCGGCCCGACATACGTCCCTTCGCGCAAAACGATTTGGACCGCACGTTTGATCGGTGTCGGGTGATCACTTTCTTCACTCGCCCCCGGCCGGCCCGACCAAGGCGTCGCGTTTGCACTGCCCGCAAACTGTGCCATCACATTGTCGGTCCTGACGAACGCCCCCGCTAAGACGCTAGCGGGGACAATCCCCGCGACCAAAACGAACGAACGCAGCGATCGGGAATCAATCATTGCGAGGAATCGCCAATGCATGGAGGCTCACGACACTGCCAACGGCAATCATGGCCAACCCGAGCCAACGTGGGGGATGAACCCGTTTGGTGGGCTTCGGATGCACCTGCATCAGGAAGCTACTAAAGCTTTCACTGGTCGTTGGCGAAGACTTACGAGACATGTCTGCCAACGCTCGCGTGGTGGGCTCATTCAATACGAACGAATCGATCATGCGAAACTGCGAACCCAATAAGAGCAGTAGTACCCCGATGAGAAAGTAACGGTTGCGATTCATTTCCATTTCAAGCGTTCCAGCAAACGTGACAGGCGGCGGGCGACAGTTTCACACACACGCAAGATTCATCGTCACGGCGCGGTAGGGTTCCCCAATTCGCCCCTCTGATGATGCTTTGTCACGATTCTGTGGATTGCTGCTATTATGGCGGTTTCATTGCTGTGCACGTTCATGTCACCTTTTCGCCAGGAGCCCATGGGTCGTGTCCGTCGTACTCCTGATTGACGGTTACAACATCATCGCCCCCGTCGCTGCGCCGGCGCGGGGGGCGACGGCTGACTGGCTAGCCAAAGAGCGTCAGCTTTTGCTCGATCGGCTTGTCGAACATCTCGATGAGACGGTCCGATCCCGTACCTGTGTGATCTTCGACGCCAAAGACGCGCCGCCTCATCTCCCCGACCGCTACGACCATCAAGGGATCGATGTGCGTTTCGCCGTCGAGTATTCCGAGGCCGACGACCTGCTCGAAGAGATCATCGCCCTGCATCCGACACCCAAACTTCTTACTGTCGTTTCATCCGACCATCGCGTGCAGACTGCCGCCCGTCGCAAACGTGCCACCGCGTTCGACTCCGATACCTGGCTCGACCAACTGCTCGACGGGCACGTGCTACTGGCGCGCTATCCGAAACGAAAACGTACCACCAAGGCGTCCGCACCCACCGAAAGTTCAACGGTACCCCCACCACCGATGCCACCACGGCGGCCAAAAGAAAAAGAACCGGTCGATCGTCAGATCGACTCCATGCTCAGCGACGCAGATCTCGACGAACTGATCCGCAAATACCAATAAATCACGACCGGTCGTCGAGTATCCACAGGTTCACCGCGCCGACCAAACGGGGAGCCTCCCCGTCGCAAAGAAGCCGGATCTCCAGCTCGTTGTGGTCGGCCAAGCGATCGGTTAGATCAAAGCGAACGGACTCACGCCCCTTCTCGTCGTGAACCCTGGTTGACTCACCGTCATTGAAAATCGAACGGCTGTTGATCCTCACATCATCAAGCCGGCCGCTCACCGCGCCCACCTCGAGTTCCACCCGTTCGCCCGCGTGCAACCCACTGGGTCGATTAAATCGCCGACAATAATCGGCCCGGTGCACCGCATCGCTCGATGCAACGCTTCGCTTTTCTGGATCCCCGGTGTCGGGGTCCCCGGTATCGGGCACATCCACCTGACGCGAGCATGACGTTTCATTCGTGTCGGTGCACAAGCGGTCGTGACGGGTCCACGGCTTGCGAAGTCGGATGCGGTGCGGCATCAGGGGATCATCCGTCTAAGCGGGGTCATACGCACCGCTGCCCAAACCGCGTCCGCGCGGCATGTAGAGACACAGTCCGATCCCAAGAAAATACAACAGCATCAACGGAATCGCCAATGCCACCATGCTGGTCACATCCGCCGGCGTGACCACCATCGAAATGATGAAAATCACCAACGTCGCGATCCGCCAACTGCTGATGTAATCTTTCGTCTGGATCAAATCGATGCGTTGCAAGAACAGCATCACGAGCGGCAACTGAAACGCGACGCCAAACCCCAGCGGCAGCATCAAAACGAAGTTCACGTAGTACGACAACCGAGGCTCCACGGCCACGTCCATGCTGCTGTTAAAGGCGAGCAGGAAGCTCAACACATATTGCAACACCAAGAAAAACGCAAGCGCCACGCCCGACACAAACAACACCACACTGAACGGCAGATAGATGTACACGTATCGCCGCTCATGTGAGTGCAACCCGGCCGCCACAAAACTCCACAGGTGATAAAAAATCATCGGTGACGCCAACACCGCGCCGACGATCAAACCGGCTTTCACCCAGATCATGAACGTCTCTTCGACTTTGAGCGAACTGACACCCCGCTCGCTACGACGAAACTGAATCGTCGGAACCATCGCGTCCGGATCCGGCACGGCACCAATCGCTGAAATCAAATCCGCCGTATCAATTCGTCGCGTCCCGTCGAGTTTCTCGGCCTCCTCTACGGCGACTGTTGCCGCATCCTCCTTCGATTTACCCGCCGCGACATCCCCATCGGGAGCCTCCGCCTCCGCGTCGCCGACCTGCCCGGCGTCTGCCGCCGCCAACGTGGCCGCCGCGGACGGACTCAGCGGTGTTGGCAACGCATAAACCAACTCGGCCACCAACGCATTCTGCGTCAAAAACCGGTGGAACCGTTTGGTGGCAGGATCGTCGGTATTCGAAATGCCGAGCAGGGCCAGGTCCCGGTCGGCGTTGTACTGGATAATCGCCTCTTTCAGCGGCTCCTGGACGTACCGGACCACGCGATTGGCGACCAACAGGCCGAAAGCCAATCCGATGGCGAGCCACATGATCGCCTTCACCAACGCACCGCGGAGTTCCTCGAGGTGTTCTCCGACGGTCATGGTCGAATTGTCAAACAGATCGTCTTTGGGGCGAGCCAGGGCGTCCACGGCGGTCTTTGTCGAAAAAAGGGAGGGAGAGTGGGGGAGGGCGAGCAAAAGGTAAAATTTCTGCACCGCTCGCCTAGATCATCGTCTAACGAATCTACTAGTTTAACTGTTCCCATCAAAGCCACACGATCTCTTTGCAAATCAAAAACAATCTGATGACCACACTGCCCACCACCGATCACGTTTCCCCGATCACCCTCTCCGGTTGCCGCGTGCTCGCCTTTGTCGGTGAGATTTACGAGGATTTGGAGCTCTGGTACCCTAAATTTCGATTGATCGAGGCCGGTGCCGAGGTCATTGTCGCCGGCCCCGAAGCGGGCAAGGTCTACCAAGGAAAACTGGGATATCCGTGCGAGAGCGACGCCGCGATCTCAGAAATGGACAGCAATGAATTCCACGCGTTGCTCGTTCCCGGAGGGTTCATGCCCGACAAACTTCGCCGGGACCCCAATGTGCTCCGATTGGTCCAAGAGTTCGACGCCGCCGGCAAACCGATCGCCGCGATCTGTCACGGAGGATGGATTCCGATCTCTGCGGGGGTGTACCGCGGTGTCCGGGTGACCGGTTCCCCGGGGATCAAAGACGACCTGATCAACGCGGGTGCGATTTACGAGGACGCCGCGGTGGTCGTTGACGGGCATCACGTCTCCAGCCGTCGGCCCGACGATTTGCCTGACTTTTGTCGCCAATTCTTAGCCCTGATCGCCGCCGGACGTTGACACGCGGAGCCGACAATTCGTATACGAACGTAGGTTAGTTGCGGGAGAACCGCGACAATTCTCTGTCAACGAACATTCCAGCCACGCAGCCGCCGCGATGAAAACGTCGAGAATCGAAAGGCCGAATCGCCAGCATGTGCTGCCTCGATTCGTCCCTATCGTGCTGCTCGCGTTCCTGTTGGTGGCCCCCGGCTGCGCACTTTGGAATTCCGGAGTGTGGTCCGAATCGGGCAAATTGCTCGACCCCAGCGGCGAGTCGGGATCCGGTGACGCGGAAATCGCGACAGCACATCGCTCCGTTTCGACGCTGACCCACCAATCCCGCGACACGATCTCGTTGGCTGTGGAATTCCGGCACGTTCCTTCCTCAGCCCTGGGAGAAGAGATGTGGCGAAACGTCGACGAAACGGTCTTCGACGCACGCGTTCGCCAAGCTTGGATGGCCAATGGTCTTCGAATCGGTCTGATTAACTCGCTGGAAAATGCCCCCGAGAGCGACGCCGAAACAAACGGCAGAATGCGAGACCCGATCAATGAACTTTTCGCCGGCGCCGAAGTTTTAGGCGCCAAATCCGACGGGCGAGAGATCATCCCGCTCCGACCCTCACGACGACACGAACTGCCGCTTGCACCTGCCCTCGATAACTCGCATACGATTTTGCTCAGGCAAGCCAGCGGATTGATCGGCCGTGACCTCGTTTCACCACAACTGCTACTCGCCGTCACCGCCGAGACGGGCACACGACGAGGCCAATCAACACTCGAAATCCGTCCCGAAATCCATCACGGTGCCGTCCGCCAAAAATTCGTTAGCAGCGATACCGCGGTACGAATTCAAGCCGGCCGAGAAAGATGGGATTTAACCGAACTGAATGTCACGTGGAAAACTCGGCCAGGCTCGACGTTGATCATCGCCCCAGTGGTGCAACCGACCGAAAGCGAACCCACGTTCGGATTGGGTCGACAAATGATGCGTGACCCCGATCACCTCGTCGACGACCAACACATCGTCGCGTTTCTACAGATCGAAAAGTAAGCGGATCTCGAATGAGGTTGTAGCTTTCGCCGTTCACCTCGACCAGCGTTGCCCAGACTCCTTAGGCGAACAATGCGATTCACTTCGCGAACGGGTTCGCTTGAATTCCGCTCGTAACCGGTTCGGATGGCTTGGGTGGCGTCACCTGATTCTTGGAACAACCGCTATTGCATCCGCTGGACGATGGTGTCGGATAAGGACTCGATTTCTCGTCGGTGAAGAAGCTGTCGAACACACCCTGTCCTTCATCAGCGGCAATGAGGCTCGGCAACTGTTTCGGCATACTCTGCGTCGCACCCAAACCGCCGCCTTCTTGAGGGTCACCAAATCCGCGACCTGAGACCTGCGTAATATCAAAGCCTGCGAAGCCCGCGCCCCAGTCTGCGGCGTTCGATTCGGCACCCATCTGGCCTCGCGACTGGGCGAGTTCAGCTCGCAGGCCTTCAAAGTCGACCTGATCGATGCCAGACGTTTTGGAGATCACCACGATTCCCATAACCAACACGGCCACTAACGGAATCATCCCGAGACCATTGAACAAGCCGTTGAGAAAATAGGTCGCGATGCCGCGGCCGATTCCGCACTGACCGATCAGAGAGACGATGACGGCGTACGCGCCAATCGAGACCACACAGGCCGCCAATCCGGCGACGGGTTCCCCCGGAAATGCGAACACGATCGAAAGCGACACGAACATACTCATCATGCCCGTCACAAGCACGATGCCAATCGATTTCCAAAAACCGAATCGTCCGACACCGGCGACCGCCAGTGCGAACTTCATCGAATAGCCCGTCACCAAAAACATGCCGACAATCAAGATGAGCCCAAGGAGAGCGATCGGGATCGCGGCGCTAGCAAAAGCTTCTTGGATCGCCTGCAGGTTGGCGTCATTCATGTCGATTTTCAGGGTTCGGGGCAAGATGGAGGAATTGGCAATCGCTGAGATGGGGGTCACCCTTTGGAAACATAGGTCATGTTTTCGCGCGCGGTCACGGTAAAAACTTCCTGTCCCCTTCGCACCGCCTCAGCCGCGGCTTTTGCGACAGCCCCTTACGCAGAATCACAAAAAAACACCTCATTTGCCGTCCAACACCGCGAAAGCGACAACGCTCCTGACCGCCCCGCACATCCCCACCGCGTCCACACACCCCGCCATGGCATCGTATATACTACGACTCCTCCCGGACGGTGTTGTCGTCCATTCTCCCTCCTAACTCCCCACCCACCTCTGCTATGCCCCACCTCAGATTCAACTTTCGTCTCGTCGCGTTCACGCTGAGCGCTTTTCTCGGATCGTCGTTCTCCGCCGTGAACGCGGATGTTCGTCTACCGAGCGTTTTCAGTGATCACATGGTGCTGCAACAGCAGCTCCCTATCCGCGTTTGGGGATGGGCAGACCAGGGCGAATCAGTCGACGTTCGTTTCGCTGGCAGTTCAGCCACCGCGACACCCAACGAATCGGGACGGTGGCAAGTCGAATTACCACCGATGGATGCCAACGCCACCGCCCAAACCCTGGTGGTCAAAGGCAACAACACCGTCGAAGTCAAAGATGTACTCATCGGCGAGGTGTGGCTCTGCTCAGGACAATCAAATATGGAATGGACCGTAGCCCGGTCCAGCAACGCCGAGCAGGAAATCGCCGCCGCCAATTTCCCTTTGATTCGCCAGATCGCTATCCCCAAGACGCCCGAGTTTTTGCCTCGAAACGACGTCCCCGCGCAGTGGCGAGTTTGCTCGCCCGAGACCGCCGGGAGCTTCACCGCGTGTGGCTATTTCATGGCCCGGAACCTACATCAAGAACTCAACGTCCCGATCGGGTTGCTCAATTCACCCTGGGGCGGAACCCGCGTCGAACCCTGGACGCCACCGGTCGGATTTGAGCGTGTCGATGCGTTACAGGACATCTACCGATCGATCATCGGTCGCACCCCCGGCACCGACGCCTACAACGAAAAACTGACCGCGCACATCACCGCGACGGCTGATTGGATTGAAAATGCAAAGCAGGCTCAGGCCGCCGGAGAATTACTCACCGCGAATCCGGCCTACCCCACCGAATTGACTCCGTTCAAAAGTCATCAGGATCCCACGATGCTGTTCAACGGAATGATCCATCCGATCCTTGGTTTCCCAATTCGCGGTGCCATTTGGTACCAGGGTGAATCCAATCACGGCGAAGGAATGCTGTATCTCGAAAAGAAAAAAGCCCTCATCGGCGGCTGGCGTGAACTTTGGCAGCAAGGTGATTTCCCGTTCTACTTTGTCCAAATCGCACCTTACCAGTACGGTAACGAAGACCCCGAAATTCTCGCTCGGTTCTGGGAAGCCCAGGCAGCAGTTGCACAACAAGTCCCGAACACCGGCATGGTCGTCATCAACGACATTGCCACCATCGGTAACATTCACCCGCCCGGCAAACAGGAAGTCGGAAGACGCTTGGCTCTGCTCGCACTCAAGAACGACTATGGCCGCAAGGACCTCGTCGCCGTGAGCCCCGAAATGGAATCGCTCGAAGTGCTCGACGGCCGACTCCGCGTTTTATTCAAGAACACCGGTGGCGGCTTAAAAACACGCGACGGCAAATCGCCGACCCATTTCGAAATCATCGGTCCTGGATCAGCGGGCTTTCAAACCGCCACTGCCCAAATCGATGGCGACGCGGTCATCCTCTCTTCCGACAAAGTGAAGGAACCCGTCGCATTTCGTTTTGCATGGCATAAGACAGCCGAGCCCAATTTATGTGGCGGCACCGGACTTCCCGTCGGCGCCGTCCGAGGTGGAGAACTTCCTGATTTTGTCAGTACGCTCCCGATCGGAGACGAATACCAAGTCGTCTATGACCTTGATCTGTCCAAACTAGGCCCGAACATTCAATACGACACCGACAACAGTGACTCTGTCACCAGCTTCGACCGAGTCGGCTATCTCCTCGAACTAGTGACCAACAGTGGAGAACAGCGAACCGTGTTCGTCTCAATGAATGCGTTCACCAATGACGTCACCAAGATCGGCATCCCGACGATCTCGTCCGGCGCCCATTTTCAATGCAGTGTCGATTCGCTTGATGTGTTCACAAACGTCGATGGGATCACGACGGGCTCTGGAATTGCGACAGGCAATCTCGAATTCTGGCCAAATAACTACAACGCTACCAATGCGGCAAACGTCAAGGGAGCCAGCAGCCAAACCTATGACTTCGGCGATGCACCAAGCAATCCCGTCGATGGATACGGCAGCATGCAAGTTCATAACCACGCTACCAAGCAAACTCTTTTTGCGATCAACAAGTGGCGAGCGGGCGTCAAAGCCGACATCGGCATCGGCAACAGCAGCGGTGAGACACATGATTGGACGTTCACGTCCAACGCGGACACCTACGCGAGCAAAAGGCTGCGAGTTTACGTGCGAACCAAGTAACGCCCGATAGACCCTCACATCTCAATCGCTCGGTGCCGGACTAACGCGTGCACCGCAGCGATAATGCGACAACTCACAAACCGGCGACCACCAATCATCGTCAGTCCACGTTCAGATGTGCGACGCCGTTCTGGGGCGGTGTCGGTTCAACGGTCGCGGTAACTCGAAGCGTATCTGCCGACCCAGAGGCATCTGTATCGACAAAGTGGAACGCCCAAATTTTGGGATCAACGCTCGGCGATAATCTCAACCCCCGGTCCGTGAGCGATCCTTCCCAAGTCATCACGTCCCATGATCCCGAACGGGCAGCCTTTCCAAAGCTCAGGTCGAGAATGGCGTTTTTTGCAAACGTCACGTCCCCGCCGATCGCGCGAGAGGCGCTGATCGTAAGTGGGGTCACACCGTTGTCGTCCACAATCACTTTCAGCGTGCTGGCCGAATTCTGATTCCAAAATCCTCCGCCACCCTCATAACCGCCAATCAAAATCTGCTTGGCAGCGGAACCATCGACAACGAACGTGCCCTCGCCATCGGAGTTCCCAATCGTGACCCCACCGCGGGTTTCCAACTCACCGCCCGAGATCGCAAACAGGGCACTGCCTTCTTGATTGGTGTCCCCAATATCGAGACTACCAATCTCCGGCTTCACCGACCGCGTGACCCGCAACGTCCCGCCTTCTAAACGATACACGCCTCTCGACTGCGATTGTAAACCGACTTGCAATGAATTGAGCGTCACGTCTCCGCCGCGTTGACAAACCGTTCCGACACCTCCTGAAATCCCCACACGGGTGTGCCGCGTCGACCGTGCCGTCGCATGGAGTTGACCGCCGTTGATCTGCAACTCCCCAACCTTGCCGAATTCCGAGCCGACATAAATGGCGTTCAGGTTGGCCGACACACCACCCCGGTAAATCGCTCGATCGGAACCGCTCGAATTGATAAACAGCGAATCTTCGTTATTTGGCGTTGCCCCTCCATGCCAGCTTTCAGGATTGCTCCAGTCACCATCAGTTGTGGCGGGGCTCCAAACCAGATCCCTATTCGGCACCGGCATGCTCGCCGATTTGCCCGCAGGCGTTTTCCTGATGAGGACTTGGCCGCCCGCCCACAACAACTTTTGTAACTCTGCATAATCGAGTTGCTGCACCGTCGTGTCTTCATCGATCGCCAAAACGGCCGCGGTCGCCGCCGATTGACCAAGCACCATGAAGACGGGTTCCATCCGAATCGAACCGAACGCGATGTGTGTTGCCGAAACGCAAACAGGGACAAGCAAGTTTTCACATTCACCCGAACTGGGAACAATGCTTCGATACGAAATCGGGTAAGGACGTAGCCCATGCTCTTGAACGTCACCCTCGTTGCGGGCGGCGCCGTTTTGCACGATCCGTTGGCAGTTATGTGAATCCATCCCATACGCGGCCATCCCGACCGAATCCTCGGCAACAACCTTGCCACGACAATTATGCTCGGTCATGACATAGTCCGATTTCATCCGCCGAGCTTCGCGGACGTACAACTGGTTCGGCCACCCACCCGTACTTTGGAATTCGTCGCGACAAGGACCAAATGATCGAAATTGATCCCGCAAGTCTTGCGGTACCCGAGGACTCGTGGACATGAAATACCAAAACCCGCGAATATAATTTTCGTGGGCCCGCCAAATCTCCTCGCGAGTGTCATAGTCGGCATCCGGGTAGTCGTAATTGCCGCCGATGAAGTCCGTCGAAATACCTTGTGAGTTGTTGATGTCTGTCTTGAAGTTCGGCATCCAGACCGGATTACAAAACTGATCCAACCTCGGCTCAAGCCCCTTGGCAACGATTTTTTCAACGCGTCTGGCCGCCAGCTCATATCTCGCCGGGTCGTAATCAGCTGGCGGTTCCAACTCCATTCGGTTCTTCGCGACGTTGGTAAAGCAAAGACGAAAGTTGTAAGCCTGGACGCGATGATCGCCTTCCCCGGGCATACCCCCGTCACCGGGTTGGATCAGAGGAATCAGTCCACTCGATGGATCACCGGGTGAGACGTAGGGATCAACGCTGTCATAGATCTGATTTTTGGGAGTGCGATCTCGGATGCCGTTGAGGGTTTCATCGTACTCGGCGTTGCCCTCCCGACCGACACGATACGTGACGCCCGCACGTGCCATTAGATCGCCTTCGTAGGAAGCATCAATAAACATCTTGGCTTGGTAGGTTTCGCCATCTTGCATCGCAATCGAAACGATCCGTTGTCCGTCCATGTTGACGTCAACAACCTTTTGCCCGCGAACCACCACCACGCCCTCTTCGTGCAACATCTCATTGAAGATTTTGTCCGCAACATGCGGCTCGAACGTCCACATCGTCGCGTCGGGACCGCTCACTTCCTCCAGCGTTGTTCGCTTGGAACGGTTCGCAAAGAACTCTTCTCGGGTCTCGTGAATCCAAGCCGAATCTTGCGCATAGTGCTTCGCAACACGTCGATAGAATTCACGACTGAGCCCACCGATGACGTCTTTGTTACCGATGTCAGTCGCCCCCAAACCGCCCGACGTCATCCCACCGATGTGTCTACCAGGTTCCAATAGCACAACGGAACGATTCATCCGAGCCACCTGCACCGCGGCCACGACGCCGGCGCTGGTCCCCCCGTAGACGACCACCTCGGGGTGATGGGGATCGAAGTCTGCTCTTGCCTCTCGCCTGAGAGTCGACAACATCGGCCTCACCGCCGCTGCGACATGCTTTGCAATGATCGAATTCCCCTCATCACTTGGATGAACCCCATCAGGTGACATCCAATCCGGCTCGGAGGGAAGCAAACCGTACAAGTCGACTACCGGCACGTCATTCTCGCGTGCGACATCCTTGACCGCGTCTCGATAATCCGAAAGCAACTTCGCCAAACCACCGGCCTGATCGAAAACCTCGACGCGATGGCGTTTAAAGTACGCGTCGTGGTTGATAGGCGGCGGAGTGCACATCACCACGCGGCAGTTTCGAGAACGACATTCTTTGATCATCGTTCGCAGGTTGGCCGTGTAATCGTCGAGGGGCACGTGTTTGGTGACATCCACACGAATGTCATTCGTCCCGAAGAAAATCACCACCACGTCAGGCCGCTTTGCCAGCACATCCGACTCCATCCGTCGCAACCCTTGCTGCGATGTGTGCCCTGGTACTCCGGCGTTAATAACGTCAACACCGAGCATCCGCCCCATGATCTCGGGATAACCACGCCGCGTGATGCTATCTCCGAAGCACACGACCGTTTCTCGAGCGAGTTCTGCTCCAGTTACCGCAGACACACTCAAGTTCATCGCTAAAACAAGCACGCCCACCAAAGTGAGTACGCCCGAAAATGGAGCGTGAGGACTTAAAAGCGGATGCGATCGCGAGGTGGAAAACATAGTGTCTCAATCAAAGAAAGCGTGGGGAAATTCAATGGGTACGCGACTATCACGCCGCCCCCGGCCACAGAGCGATGAAGGCGCCGGCGAAAGCTGCAAAACGCGTCAAATGCAATAGCCGCTTGCATGCGGCTCAGCCAGTTGCAGGCGAGCTTGCATCGGATCGTGCCCAAATCTTAATTGAATGATGGAGCTTCGACCGAATGTTTTGCAGTTGCTAAGCAGGTACACCGAAGTGATTCGGTGTGAACGACAATTCCGCTGATCGTGATCGGTTCGGCGTAGGCCGGACCAAGGAGCCTAAGCGACGCAGTTCCGGCACGGCTGTGCAAGTGAATGCCGGGACTCGCAAAGCCTCGGTCCGGTCTACAGTTCGCGGCAGTTTCGCCAGATGATTCCTGCATACCTGCTTAGTATTTGGATTCGGTTGCTTCGCCAGGGCAGGGGACACGATCGTTGGCGGGAGACATTCAGAC
>NZ_JAMQBK010000070.1 GCF_023701485.1 Aporhodopirellula aestuarii | reverse complement strand
GCGGGCTGTTGTTTTAGTGAGCCGACGGCGCTAGCCGCGGGCCTAACGGCTAGAACGTGCCCATCGGAGGCCCGCAGCTAGCGCTGTCGGCTCACTAATTTTTGCGAAACGCCTAAAACAACACCCCGCGAGCCGCCCGGTGAAACTCAAACATTTTCCTTGCTGTCACCGGACGGCTCGCGCCGTTCCGCTACTTTTAAAATCCCGCAAGAATTCAATCGACGTCCCCATCGCATTGGGTCAGCCTCCGGTTCTGGCAACCCTCAAGTTTAGTTTGGACGATACCCGTCAGACTAACTCAGATAGCCCACCGGTCTGTCCGGCGAAGCTCTCCGTCTCGAGTCCCAACTGCTGCAACATCGTGACGAACACCTTCGTCAACGGCTGATCATCCTGGGCAGGTTCTTGCATCCAAGGCTCGGGCACCCCATCGAATAAACCACCGACAGCACCGGAGCCGGCATAATTGAGAAATTGCCCGTGCTTAAACCCCATCGCCTTTCCGCCCGCCAAAATGACCGGATAGTTTTGCGATAAGTGGAACGCACTGGATGCGGAACCGAATAGCAATAGGGTGTTGTCGAGCATCGTTCCCTCGCCGGCCGGTTCCGGCGTGTCGTGGAGTCGAGACGCAAACCGATAGAATTCCCGGTTGAGGAATCCACAATAGGTCGAAAAACGTTCCCAGCCGCCGGGTTGCTTGGTTTCGTGCGACAGGGCGTGGGCCAAATTGAAACCGACCGCGCGGGCCAAACGGTCACTGATACCAAACGCGTTTTCCCGACCGATCTGGTATGTCGCCACCCGCGTCGAATCCGTGCGGAATGCCAAGTAGATCAGCTCGAACATCGTCCGGACATAACGTTGCGGGTCTTCCGGCGACACGTCCAAGTCGAGGTCTCCGGTCTCCACATTGGGCAACGGAGTGTTGACCCAGCGTTTGGCTTTCTCAACGCGGCGTTCGGCTTGCCGAACTGAATCCAGGTATTCGTCCAATCGCTCGCGGTCATCACCGGCCAAGTCACGTCGCAGACTTTTGGCATCGGCTAGCAATTCGTCCAACGCACTCTTACTTAACGCCAACCGTCGTTCGGCATCGGCATCGCGTTTCACAAACAGCATGTCGAAGACACGCTTGGGCCGATGCTCAGCGGGAATCGCGCGCCCGGTACGGGTGAACGACATCGTATGTGTACCACGCGGCGTTCCGGTGCCCCCATCGGTCGACAGCACCAAAGACGAGAACCGCGTTTGATCACCAACCTGGTTCGCGTAAACCTGGTCCAAAGAGATCGAGTTTTTATACGGGCCGTCCGATCCCGTGGCAGCCGCCGTCAAGAATTGGTCCGCATTGGAGTGACCATGAACTTGACGCACCGCCGGATGAGAAAACCCCGACATCACCGTAATCTGGTCTCTCAGCGGCTGAAAAACTTCCATGCACTTCGTGTAGGCAAAGTTCGTACCGTTGCCGTGCGGAAACCAAGACCAGTCTTGATAGGCGGGGTCCTCGGCCAACGGCATCGGGACACCGTCGGGAAAGTAGAAGCAGCCTAATCGCTTCACGTTTCGCGGTGAGCTTCCATCTGCCCCCGATTGCCCCTCGGCGGAAGCGTCCGACGAGGAACTCGCGCTGAGATTAACGGCAGAACCGAACACGGGCAGGGCGAGAGCGACCCCGGCTCCACGCAGAAAACGTCGGCGGTCCAATGAGTCCAAATTCAATTTCATCGTGTCGTTCCTACAGGGGGCGGGTCGAACGCTGAACGCGCTTGCAAATCGAGGGGTTGTGGAGGGAGGAGTGGGAGGAAGGGAGGTATCGCGAGCGAAGCTGTGGAAGGTTATCGAACCGGGGCAATCCTAGGCGTCGGACGTTGTCACGGGGCCAGGAACAGCTCGCTGGCAACAAGTCGGTGCACCAGAGTTTTTAGTCCGTCGCCGTCTTGCCGCACGGCGCGCGTCACTTCTTCAACAGCAGCGTTATCACTGAAGGCCAACGGTCGACCCAAGGCAAAGATGGCGAGCTTTTCGACCATCGCGCGAACGACTTGATCCTGCCGACTGTTGAGCAGATAGCGTTTGAGTCCATCAATGCCGTCCAAAACTTGGTCGTTGTACAACGCAGAACTGGCATCGACCGGCAGCCCTTTGACTTCGTCTCTCCATTGACCGATGGCATCGTAGTTTTCAAACGCGATTCCCCACGGGTCAATCTTTTGGTGGCAAGACATGCAGGCCGCCTGATTGCGATGGTCTTCAATACGTTGTTTCAGAGTCAGCTTCGCAATCTCCGGATCCGCCAAATCGATCTCCGGAACCGCCGCCGGTGGTGGTGGTGGCGGATCGTTCAACAAACACTTCAGTATCCAGACGCCTCGTTTGAGCGGATGTGAGTGTTCGCCGTCGGAATTCATCGCCAACAAACCTGCTTGGGTCAAAACTCCGCCGCGTGTCGGTTCGTCGTTGAGTGAGACTCGGCGAAACTCGTTGCCTTCCACGCCAGCAATTCCGTAGTGGACCGCCAATCGCTCGTTGACCGTCGCGTAGTTGGCGTGGATGACATCGAGGACGCTTGCGCCGGTCCGAAGCAACTCCGCAAAGAAAGCCTGAGGCTCCCGTTCCATAGCCTCTTTCAACGCCGGGTCGAACTGGGTGAAACTTTTATCGACCGACAAGTACGACAGTGCTTGGAGGCCGAGCCACTGGCCGACAAAGTGTCGTACGAAACGTTCGTGGCGAGGATCGGCAAGCATCCGATCCACTTCCGCATGCAGCACCTCTGGCTGATGCAGTGTTCCGGAGGCGGCCAATTCCAACAATCGCTCATCCGGTACGCTACACCACAGGAACAGCGACAACCGAGTGGCGAGGTCGCCGGCGGCCAAACCACGACTGGCCGAAGCGACCGCCGTCCGGTTACTCGACATGGAAGACGTCAGTGCAACCTGCGCGTGAGCTGAAACCGGCGAAGCCGAGACTACCGGAGACGCCATCGGCTTGGGAGCAACGTACAAGAACTTCGGAGACGTCAGCACGGTGGCGAGTACTTCCAGCATCGCGTCCTGAAAATCCTCACAGCCACCACGTATTGTCTCGAAGAGAGCGAGCTTATTCTCCACCGCGGCGGAATCCACCGGTGATCGCCATGCGCGTGGCATGAACGACGTCAGAATATCGCGTGCGTAAGCAACTTCTTCCTCGCGTGACAATTCTTCGCTGGCCCGATTATCCGGAAAGATTCGCTGGTGTGATTTTGGTGGCCACTGATGGTAAATCGGCGCCACGACCTCGACCGACTCGATCACGATATCCGCTGGCTGGTCGCCACCTCGGGGAACCGAGCTGTTGACGAGCCGAATGTATTCCGACGGGCTGGGAAAACGTCCCATCGTTGATGTCTTGCGTTCCGCATTACGCGGATCGATCTCGCCAATTGGGATCAGCCACTCATACGTTTCCGCCTCTCCCGGCGCGGCCGTCACCGGAGTATCCCGCTTACTGACTCGCACGTCGGCGCGGCCCTCGTTGGTCGCTCGCCAACCGAAAACCAATTGCATGCTCGGGATCCGTTTTTGGTCGGGAGCACGCGACGCGCGGACACGCACACGCAACAAGCCTTCATCGGGAACCTGATTTCCAAGTTCGATGGTCAGATGAGGATTCCTCCCCGCGGGGAGCACGGCGACATGAGTCGCCTCGACCGCGGACGTCTGCTGTGGAGACGTTTCAACAGGCTCAATCGCATACTGAGCTCCGCTGTACTCCCATTTCGCACGCGTCTTTTCTCCAGTCGCAACGTTCAGGTAGTAAGGCCCGGTACCTGGATTGCGATAGAGCCTCGTCGCCGTCTCGATTTGTTGTTCACGTTTTTCAGCATCGTCCTCGAATCGCTTCTCAAGCCTTTTGATTTTTGCCTGATACATTCGTTCCTCGATCGCCGCTGCATCCGACATGCTGTGTTGCCAACGGACCAGGTCAGGACGCGGCCCTCGGACGGTCACTCGATCCAACGCACGTCGTGCAAGTTGTCGATAAGTTTCGAACTGGGATACCGAGAGATGCAGTGAATCGGAGCTGTTTTCAAAACCATCCTCCGAAACCGACTCCGGTGGCAGGTCCTTGGCGAAGTCCCACGGCTCGCCCAGCAAATCCTGTAACGCGTAGTTGTATTCGTACTTCGTCAAACGGCGAAACGACGTATTAGATTCGCGTGCCCGACGCGCGATGGATGCGAAATGGATCTCGCTGCTCAACCACTCGACGACCGTTGCACGATCCTGATCAAGCATTTCCACTTCATTGGGAGGCGGCATCTCGCCATTGTTCAACGCCCTGAGCACCTCTTCCCACCATTCGGCATCACCACCGTCGACTAAATCAGGATCGATCGCGGTAATATCAAAGCTCGCTTCTGCGCCGTAGGGACCATGACAGTCGACGCAGGCCTCATCCAAAATCGGTTTGATCTTTTGAGCAAAGGTCAACGCATCACGCTGCGGAGGCTGCTCAACGGTCGCTTTGGACGCTTGGAGATAGGCAGATTTTTCGGCCCCCAACGTTTTCAATTCGCTCAGGGACGGAATGCCGGGCGGAGCCGTCTTGGTGGCTCGCCTCTTATCGCCTTCGCGCCCAGCATCGGCTGTTCTCATTTCGGCCGATTTCATTTCGGCACTGATCACGACGCTCAGACCACCTTCCATCGCGAGGAAGCTGATCTGCCCCCACGCGAAGCAGGCAAACATCCCGAAAACGTGGGGTAATCGTAGGGTGCAACGGGGCGACCACATATAAAACCAACCTCTTGAATTGCCGCCTTACTTGCAATAAGCCCAAAGTTTCCGGGCTCTGATTTGTTCATACAGCTTAAATCTATACAAGAAATCAACAAGTTTAATAAGGGATTTTGACAGCGGCACGCCGTCTAAGATCGCCTATGGGCGGTAGTCCTTCGCAACCTTGTCCTGTTGAGCAAAAAGCGGCCTTTCGCCGCATCTAAAAGCTCGACTCGAAAGGGGTCAGGCGGATTTTTTGTGTGAGAGTCAGGTGAATGTTCATCTACCTGCTAGCGGGCGGTGCGTACTCAAATCCTCCGCACCAGCCTCATGCTTTGTTAGCATTGAAACCCGATGCACGACCAGACGGCTCCCGCCATCCCACTAGCCTGGCTCAGCGGCAGGCCGTGAGCCCTCCGGTGTGCGACATCCGGTACAAGCACCCCCAAAGCCCTGTTTCGATAGGACACCAGCCCCATCTATGGGGCGGCGGGCCACGTCGATTTCTTTCGCGATACGTCGCAAGCGATGACCCTGCAACATTCGGTTACTTGCACGCAACGATCCGATCCAAGCTTGGTAAGCTACAATGCACTCGAGCGAGAGCTGAATCCCATCCGGCCCGACCGGTGTTTCGGCGAACTCGATCGGTGTTTAAGCAAAGCAGATCCGCGACGGAATCGGAAGGAACTGCGGAACGGCCCTCCAGGCACACCGAAATGCGGGATGAAACGGAATCGCAAGTTGCTCCATTCTTTTCGCCAGCGTGAAGCTGGATCCATCAACGCTGGCGGCAACCGATACCGTAAAAAATGACTTCCTCGTTCACTCCATCGCGTGATCCAATGTCAATCCGCCTCTCATTGCTGTGCTTGGCGTTGCTAGCGGCTAGCGGTGGCGTCAGTCATGCCCAGACTCGACTGTTAATCCATTTGGATCGCCCCCAGCAACAGATTGTTGTGATGGGCGCGGATATGGAGCGATCGGCGGCCGCTCTGCAAACCGCCAAGAATAAAGACGAGATCATCCGGTGGCTCTTCGACGGCACCGAAGGGGTCGATTACCTACGCGTGTCTTTCAACAAACATCAAGAGCCGGAACGTGACAACAAGAAGATGGAGATCTATGACAAACAAATCGCTTCCATGAAACAGATCAAGGCGGTACGGCCGGGTATTCGTTTCTGGGCGACACCCAAAACCGACTTCGATGGTTACGGAAACGAAAACAACCTGCCCGACTGGATCTATCGGGGTGGCGGGTACAACGGCGGAAAATACGATCCGGATCAGCTGGAGACGGGGCTCTATGCGAAGTTTCTGCTGGACTATCTCGAGTTGATGCACCGCAACGGTGTCTCGATATTCTGCTTGTCGCCGAGTAAGGAATGGTCTCAGGTCATCTCTCCCGAAAAAACCTCGCAAGTCATTCGATATCTCAAGAACGCGTGTCGTGCCCATCAGGTACCAATGCCGATCATCGTCGGACCGGCAAGCTGGTCAGTCACCGGCGGCATCCGCGACCTGAAGCAGATCCAGAAGTTAGGTGATGGATCACTCTATGCTGGTTTCTGCACGCACAAGTACAACAACTCCGGAAGCGAAGAAAACGTCCGCAAGTTTGTCCAGTTGGCGGCGTCGATGGGCAAACGAGCGTTCAATGACGAAGCCGGCATGGGGGCTGCCGGAAGGACCTCGGGTGTTGAGCCTGACTTTGGCAGAAGCATATCCAGTTTCTTCAACCGCGCGGGAGACTACCGGGCCGGTCTGGCGGGAGAGATTTTCTTTGAGAACTGGTCCCGAGGGATCAATTCGGAAACCCGTTCCATCTATTTCAAGAGAGGTGGCGTGGGCAAACGCATGCGAGCCCATTGGCTATTTCTTGAGTTTGCCGCCACGACCATGAACGGTTGGTATGTACCGAGTCTGTTTGGAACCCCTCAAGAAAACCTGGAAACGATGGTGTTTTGGAAAGGGGAACAGTTGACCCTTTGGCTGATGAACCAAAATGAAACCCAACCAGAAACGATTGACATACGACTCAGTGGCGGTCGTTTGTCCGACGCAAAGGCAGAGATCGTAACCTGGAGCAAAGACTCGCAAAACATCCGAGGGGATCGCGTGGAAGCAAAGGCCGCATCAGCCACCCAACTTATCTTCGAGTCCAAGCCTTCATCAATCAACGTGATCCGGCTTCACCTCACACGCAAGTCTCGCTGACGAACGCGAAACCTGCGTTCGCGGGACGGGGTGAATCGCGGATTTGCCCAACACCGTCGCGTTGGGACGTTGATTGTTTTAGTGCCTTTTTTAGCGGAACGGCGCAAGCCGTCCGGTCCCGAGTCACCGGACGGCTCGCGCCGTTCCGCTACATTTGAAATCCTTCAGTAATGCAATCGACGTCCCTTCGCGACGATGGAATTTACTTTCGAACCAAGAACAGTTTCATTGACCGTGGTAGCCCATTCGATTTTCACCATTGACTGCACGGTTCATCGGATTGACTTCAAACACAGTATACAGTCTCGCTTTTGTATTCGCACGGTTCTAGAGATTGCAAGCCCCCATTGATTGCCTACCGGCTTATCCCCGCAGAGAACCGATGGGATTAGTTGTCGACCACGACCTTGCCCATGGCTTTGCCGCTTTCGAGTCTCGCGTGAGCGTCGCCGATTTGCTCCAGCGAAAACTTTTGCTCATCCAAGACGGGTTTCAGAGCCCCCGATTCCGCGATCACGGCGAGGTCCTTCAGGATCGCCCCGTGGGCATCGCGTCGGAAGTTGTGAAGCATCGGAATCAGCATGAACACCACGTGCAACGACAAGCCCTTAAAGTGAGCGGGCGTTAGGTCGAGCTCGCACATTGAAACCGTCGTCGCCACTTGCCCATTGAACGCCGCGGCCTCGAACGACTTTGTCAAGTTTGCTCCGCCGACCGAGTCAAAAACGAGTTCAAACCCGCTGCCGCCGGTATGCTTCGCAACATAGTCCTCGACCGATTCCGATTTATAGTTGATCGCCGTCGCTCCCAACTGTTCGATCAAGGCCAACTGTTTTTCGCCTCCGCCGGTCGAATAGACTTCCGCGCCCCAGTGCTTGGCGAGTTGCACCGCGACGTGCCCAACGCCGCCAGAGCCACCGTGAACGAGAACTTTCTGACCGGGCTGAATCCCAGCGCGCTGCAAACCTTCGTAAGCGGTGATTGCTACCAATGGCAAGGCGGAAGCTTCACGCATGGACAGGTTCTTGGGTTTCCGCGCCAGGAGATCGGCGTCCGCGACGATGTATTCGGCAAGTGTCCCCGGCAAGTCGGCCAGCCCACCGGCACATCCGTAGACTTCGTCTCCCACTGAATAGTCAGTGACATCATCACCAACGGCTTCAACGGTCCCGGCAAAGTCCATTCCCAAGATGGCCGGCGTGTCCGGGGACAGCGGAAGATCCTTGCCCATGTTGCGGATCATGGTATCGACCGTGTTCACGCTCGACGCTGCGATCTTCACCAGAACGTGGCCCGGCTTGACACTGGGCGTTTCAACTTCGGCTGCTTCAAAGGAGGCATCTTCACCGTACGAATTGAGAATCATCGCTTTCATGGTTTTTCCTGTTTTTTAATTAGCTAATGGAAACGCATCGCTCGTCGTGAGTTGATTTCCTGAACATTTTTCACCAAGGCAATCCAGTTTGCGTTGGTAATCCGTATCGCGTTGCATGTCTTGTTTATCCGCGATGGCGAAACGATTGATGGCCGGCGGTTTGCTCGTGGCTTGATAGAGCCAATAAGCTTCGACCTTCCACGTGTCGTCAGTTGGTTTGACGGTTGATGCGTGGGCCGTCTGCTGCCACCGCCTTTTTCGCTTCGCGGTCGCATTGCAGCTTCAAGCAGACCGCATCAAGGTCCGTCAATCTTTTTGGGCTCAGCAAACTCACAGAGGGAACATCACTCGCGACAGCTAGCACACTCTCGTTCCAATATGCTTTGAATGTCGTGTTACCTTCGTAGTTCATTCCCGAGGCCCTTGTTCTACCAGCGGCGACAGACACGTTAACACTTGCGTTTGCAGTGCTCGGTACTCATGTTATAGGTAGCCCCGAAGCGGACAAGTACGCACTTTTTAGGCACGTAGGCACAAAATGGATACCAAAAATGAGTCGCGACACACGAACTACGAACTGCCCGCGTGCCCCGTTGAGGCGACGCTGGAACTGATCGGCGGGAAATGGAAAGGCATCATCCTTTACTACTTGCTCGACGGACGGCTTCGGTTCAGCGAGTTGAAACGCAAGATCGGTTGCGTGACCCAGCGGATGCTGACCAAGCAACTTCGCGAACTCGAAAACACGGGGCTGGTCAATCGAATCGTCTACGCAGAAGTTCCGCCGCGAGTCGAATACGAACTGACCGAAGAAGGTGAATCGTTGCGGCCGATTATCAACGCCTTGAAAAAATGGGGAGAAGCCCACGCGTTAAAACTGCTTGAAAAAGCCGCGACCGAGATGAAAGACTAGCGTTTCATCAGCAGTGAAAACGGGGGTGAGACCGGACGGCTCGCGCCGTTCCGCTACGCCTTCTAGCGGCAGGGCGCAAGCCCTCCGGTACAGAGTCACAAGATTTCGGGACACGAGAATTTGGGTCGCCACCTCGAAATGTCGCCACCTCCAAGTGTTGCCACGCCCTCTACGTTCAAGCGCGTATCAGCGATATCCGGCACTCAATGACTTGACAAATTGCCGCATACCTGTATCATACAGTCATTCGTGTCATCGAGCTCGCAGAGATGCGGTCAGATTGACGCGAACCGCAATTGACATGACTCAGCTTGACGGAGGTGATGATGAATTTTGGTTCCGAATCCTCGCCCGGGTTCGCAATCGGGCGTGTCGCTTATCTGATTCGTGCTGGCATGTCAGCGGTTCTAAAGGAAGCGGGCTGGCCGTTTTCTCCCGAAGAGACGCAATCGTTGATCACGTTGCTTGATGCCGGCCAACCGCTGAGCATGAACGAGTTGGCATCGCTGATGATTCGTGATCCGACGACCGTGAAACGCCAGTTGGATCGGCTTGTCGAAAACCAATTCGTCCAGCGGAATGCATCGAGTGAAGACGCTCGCATCGTAATGATCAGCTTGACTCGCCGAGGCAAACAACGACTGCAAAAGGTCCTCCCCGTGCTGGACGAGCTGCGAAAAACGGCCTTGAAGGGAATCCCAAAGTCGGAGCTGGAAGCAACACAAAACGTTCTGCGAAAGATGCAGATCAACTTAACGAACCACCTCGCAAAGGATTAAGTAAATGAACAGATATCGTTTCTCACTCAGTATCCGTAAAGGTTCGCGAGCCGTCGGCCTATTCTTCATCCTCGCGCTGACGGCTGGAGTTGCCAGCGGACAAACGCAGGTCGATCCCGAGACGGCACTGCGAATGCTGAACGCTCAACAGCAACAGTTCGAGAAGGGAGTCGTCAAAGTTGCGGACAACGTGTTCACCGCCGTTGGTTTTCATGGCGCGAACACTTCGATGATCATCGGCACGGACGGCGTCATTATCATCGATACTCTCTTCGGTCCGAGTAGTGCGACCAACGCTGCTGAAGCATTCCGGCAATACAGCGACAAGCCGGTCAAAGCGATCGTCTATACCCACAGCCATGGCGATCACATCGGCGGAGCCAGTGCCTTTATCGGCGATGAGCAACCGGATATTTACGCCACGGAAAGTTTTGGTTCCGCCGAAGGCGTCAACCAAGCGGTCGACCCGGTCAAGCAGAAACGGAACGTGCGTCAGTTCGGCCGAAAGCTCTCGCCAGCCGAAAGCACCAATCGCGGTGTGGCACCGGCGGGTACCGACGATGGCGATCGCGGCAAAGGGTTCCTTCCACCGACCGTCACCGTCCCCAACAACGGACTCAAAACAACGATCGCGGGTGTCGAACTCGAATTCCACATCGCACCTGGGGAAACCGATGACGCGATGTTTATCTGGCTACCCAAAGAGAAGGTGTTATTCGCGGGCGACAATTTTTACAGTTCCTTTCCAAACCTGTACGCGATTCGAGGCACGGCCTATCGCGACGTACTGGATTGGTCCGAAAGCGTTGGCAAGATGGCCGCGTTGAAACCACACGTGGTCGTTCCTGGCCACACAATGCCTATTCGAGGACAGGAAGCGGCGACGACGGCGTTGACGGATTACAGCGAAGCGATTCGAAGTGTGTACGACCAAACGGTGCGAGGCATCAACGCGGGAAAAGGTCCCGATCAACTTGCTCACGAAGTCGAACTCCCTGAGCATCTACGAGACAAACCGTACCTGATTCAGTTCTACGGTGCGGTGCCGCATGCGGTACGCGCCATCTATTCCGGATTGCTGGGTTGGTACGACGGCAATCCAACGACGCTCAATCCGCTAGAGCCAAAACTCAAAGCCGAGAAGATGGCCGAACTGGCCGGTGGAACACAAAAGCTTACCGAACAGATGGAAGCCGCGCTGGCGAAAAACGAGTACCAATGGGCGTTGGAACTCTCGGACCACGTCAAGTGGCTGGACACCGCCGACAGGAATCTCGCTCGCAAAGTCAAGATCGCGGCTCTACGAGGCCTGGCCTCGAGGGAGTACAACGCGCCGAACCGGAATTACTACCTCAGCTATGCCAACGAACTTGAGTCGGGCCAGTTGAGCGAAGTATGGTTTTAAGCAGGTAGGCTGGAGTCATTCGGTATAACGACCATTCCGCTGATCGTGATCGGT
>NZ_JAMQBK010000007.1 GCF_023701485.1 Aporhodopirellula aestuarii | reverse complement strand
GAAAAAGTCGAGCTTAGAAGCCCGAAGCACTCAGGTGTTCGATGGCTTTTTGCAAGATCGAATCATCGAGCTCCGTTGTCAAACGGCCTTGGTCGTCGGGTCGTGCGGCGATGTAGGTAGGCGGCACAACGATGTTCGGCTCGACTCCGTTGCGGCTGATGGCTTTGCCGCTCGGTGAGTAGAACTTCGCCGTCGTGAGACACAATCCGAACTTCGCCGACTGCATGCGGAAGATTCCCTGCACGCTGCCTTTGCCATAGCTCGTTTCCCCGATCACCGTTCCGCGCTCGCTGTCGTGAATCGCACCTGAAAAAATCTCGCTGGCACTCGCACTGTTACGATCGATCAAGACGACCATCGGCACATCCCATGTGTTGGGGCGATGGGCGGCATAGTCGAAGTTCTCGCGAGCGTTGCGGCCTCGCGTCGTCACAATCCGTCCATCACTCATGAATCGATCCGCAACCTCGACGGCGGCCGACAACAACCCGCCAGGATTGTCCCGCAAGTCCAAGATGAGCGATCGCATTCCGTCTCGGTGCAATGCCCACAACGCTTGCTCGACTTCGCGAGGTGTGGTTTTCTGAAAGTTCGTGAGTCGGAAGTATCCGATGCCTTTGGCACGATCGACGATGTGGACATTCTCGACACAGGGCACGTCAACACGTCGACGCGTGACAACGAGTTCTTGTTGTGAACGATCCGCCTTCAAAATCGTCAATTTGGCGACCGTCCCCTCGGGACCTCGCAGCAAGTCCGCGATGTAATCAGGGTCTTGTTCGTCGGCACGATTGGCACCGACGGCGAGGATCCGATCCCCCGCCACGATTCCCGCTTCGGCTGCCGGGCCGCCCGGGATTACCGAGAGAATCAACAATGATTTTTCGGCTGCCTTGAGCTCCACGCCGAGGCCGACGAAGTTACCTTCGATCGTCGAGAACATCTCATCGAGCTGGCCAGGCGAAAGCAAACGTGTGTAAGTATCGAGCGTCGACACGGCGCCACTGACGTATTCGAGTACCGTGGCGGTTCCGGCAACGCCGAGTTCCTCGTGCGCCATGCTCGCCACCAAACTGACCGTCGAACGCAAGTCGAATCGACTTTGAGTCGAACGTTCCGCAATACGGTGATGGATGGCTTGGCGGAACGCTTCGATGCGATCGCGTTTATCGCTCCCGACGAGCCGATCGACAAACGCCGGCTCGGTCAATGCCACCTCCAGCGCGGCGGTGCCGTGCAACAAGACGCGTGACCACTCGATCGTTTCGACGTAGTGGGTTTGCAGGTTCGCAAGAATTTCGCTGTACAGGTCCAGCGTCTGGGACGTGGTCATCTCACGAATGCTCGCCAGATATGTCTTGTCTTCGTAGCGTCGTTTGACGTCGAAGTGCAGACGGCTGATCAACAACCGTTGATATAAAACCCGATCTTCCGGATAAGCCCGTGTTGCCGCATCGTAGTGGTCGATCGCGTCGCCCCACTGACCCGCACGCTCGAGGGCTAAGCCATCCTCAAGGGATCGGTTTCGAGCCGTTTGAGTGTCGAGCGTTTGCGTGATGCTGCTGCCGCCGTTAGCGACCGCATCCACCGCACCAGCGGGCTGCACGAACGACAGTTGAATCGTGGTCAACAGAACCAACGATCCCAACGCAATTCCTACGCGACGACAACGCGAAGAACGACACGATACGCTTGACAACAAATCCATGCGGAATATCCATTGGAGTGTCTGGGCGGTGGGGGGAACGCTGCGTAATCGACACTCGAGAAGACGCGGCTGAGCAAACTTAGGTCACGATTGGTGCCCGGTCAAAAAACCGCGCCGAAAAAAAACCGCTCCATTTCCCCCAATCCGAACCAACCGACCTGAGGGGGTACGATCGAGTCGATTAGGACGATCAAGAGACGAACACCTCGGTGACCTTGTCTCAAGAAAGTGGTGAGCGAAGTCGCCCCCGGTTTCGCGAAGCCTTGTTGGGCAACGACAGAGGGGCAGATCTTTCGGCTGTGCTAGCGCTTCCGCTGCGCTGAGAAAGAAACCGGCATCCATACGTGTTTCACAAATTGCGTCGTGAAACACCAAACTCACATCATTGTAAGCCTGCCAGGTCTCTTTGGCGTCGAGATATTAATAGACAGTGTCACCGCAGCGGGCAAGGATCACACACCGCGATCGAACATCGCCAACTCCGTTCGCAAGCCAATTCCCGCCGAAAACGCACCTAAACGGGACTCGAAAACTCGCGCCAAATTCGCCGTCACGACCTCATTTGCCAGACAAACGGCTAAATGAGTTCCCAGCGACCGACTTGGCCGTAATGCAGATTAACGAAATACAGTACATCGTCTGGTCCCTGGCTGATCGCAACAACAACGTTTGCACCGGTTACGAAAGTTTGAACGTCGATCACGTTACCTTCCGCATCAAGCGACGCGTGGCGGACAATGCCCTGGCCGAGATCGTTAAAGAACAAATCACCGTCGAATTCGTCGCCATAGTAAGTGCCACGATAAACGTCGCCCATCACGATCGCATTGATCCCGTCGGTCTGATGATTGAGCGCATAGATGGACGCGTCCACGGCCACGCTTTGTGCAAAGAAGGCTTGGCCTTCGGGTGTGTCACGGTACCCGGTGTTCACTTCACTCGTTCCGTTACCGCCTTCGTAGAACGGCCACCCGAAATTCGCCCCGGCTTCACCCGCGTTAATCTCTTCCCACGTCGTCCAACCCACATCACCCACATAGAGCTGCCCGGTTAACGGATCGACCGACATTCGGAATGGGTTTCGCAACCCGAGCTGATAGACCTTGCTGCGGTTGGCGTCCAAATCCGCTTCAGCAAATGGATTGTCCGCCAATCCTTGCCCGGTGATCGGATCGATTCGCAGCACCTTGCCCGAAAGGCTGTTGACGTCCTGCACCCGATCCGCCCTCACGTCAACGCGGTTGTAGCTCGCACCGTCGCCAATCGAAACAAACAGGGATCCATCATTGGCAAACGCCAGCGCTCCGACGGTGTGCGATTCGCTATCGCTCGGGATAAAGTCTTCGAGGAATCCCCCCTCTTCCGTTTCACCCGCGGGCGGTTCTGTGAAATCAATGGTGCTGTTGGCGAATCCGTTGAAATTTTCCCACGTACTATTTGTTCCCAACAAAATCACTTCACTGCCCGGGACCGCGGTGAGATAGCCGTTCTCCACATCAGCGGTGACGCGGATCAAGCGGCCCGCACGGTTGCCATTCCCGTCTGGTCCCGCCAACGTCCCCGCAGCTTGGTTGTATACCTCGGGAGGATCATAAGTGAACAACAAATAAACGTACGGGTTGTTTTCGAAATCGGGATGAACGGCGATATCTAGCAATCCTCGGTCACGCGTGTTGTTCACCATTGCTGAGATATCGATAAATGGGGTCGACGCGATGCTCTCACCGACACGTGCTTGAACCGTACCGCCCTTCTCTGCAATCAACATGGTACCGTCAGGCAACCAATCGATCGCGAGCGGTTGGTTCAATTCCGTCTCCAGGACCAATGCATAGACTGTATCGGGCTGCTCGGCAGGCGGATCCAACGCCGGAGCTTGCTGGTCGAGCGTCCAATTTCGGATTCGATGCGAGTTCTCGAGTCCACCGGTCGCGGCAGTGAAGCCGACGTAAGCGGCGTCGCCCACGACGTCCGACAAATCGACCGTCGCTTTCATCGATGCCAACGCCGGCTTGTCGGGTGTGGCAGAGAGATAAACCGAAAGATTATTACTGACACCATTGTAGTCGACCCAGGCGTAGTAGCGTTCCCCGTCATTCAGGTCAAAATCTGGAATCGTCGATTTGAGACTATTGAGAACCGTTCCGGAAATGATCGATATGTGGTTTCCGTTTACTTCGTGATCACCGTTGTAATAGGTATCAAACTCCACCGCGACCGAATTCGTGATCCCCTCGTATCCCAAAAGACTACCACTGCCACCGATCGCGGCGGCGCCGCGAGGGTCATTTTGAATAGTAAACGTCAGCCCGTCGGCGCCGTTGGCCTCGGCACCGCCGGTGATTTCAAAACTAAATGCGGACCGAAAAGACGCGTTCTGGTCGAGTTGGATCGGAGAACTATAAAAAGCGCTGCCTGCCTGGTCAAAATCATCCGTTGTCAATTCGAGAGAAGCACCCGTGCGACGGGCATCACCCGTCAGCACCAACCCCGCGACCGAGGTGAAATCGGCGTAGCTGGGAAGTTCAGTGTCATCGTCCACGATCGTCACCGTCGCCGTACGCGGAACCAACAGCGTCGCCCCGCCGGTCACATTATCGATCGTGACGTTAAACGACTCGTTCGATTCGATCGTATCGTCGACGCTGATCGGGATGACAATCGATTGAGTGGTTTCCCCATCAGCGAAAGTTAATGTGCCTTGACTGGCCTCATAGTCACTACCCGCAACCGCCGTCCCGTCCTGCGTTTCATAATCCACGGTAACGACGCCGTCGCTGCCGCCGGTGCGTATCACCTCGACGCTAACCGTCCCCGCTGATTCATCAATCGTGATGTTGCTGGTCTGCAACGATATCACACCCGCGGAGGTCGCGGCGCCGTATTGGAAGTAACCGTTGGAGTGAAGCGATTCGTCTTGCTTGTAACCTGGAGTGATCCCGCCGTCTTGATACGTTCCGGTTGAATACACATTGGGTGCCTCGGTCTCATAGACCCCACCGTCGATGACCACGCGATCAACACGCAAGTTCCGATCGACCTCGCCATCATTGATGTAAAGATCATTGGTAAACCGAATTTGAACTTGATCGATGCTCACCTGAGACGTCGGTGTGTAGTCGTATCGCACGAAATCGCGACCGTACGCGTCCCCACCAATGTTGTTCCAAGATTGCGCGAGCGATCCGTCGATCCATAACTCCATCTGCTCGCTGTTTTCGTTTCCAGCGGCATAGATCGAAATGAGGCTCGGTACTTCGGAGTTATCGAAGTATTCGAAATAGCCGTCCCCGTGCAACCACTCGCTCTGACGGTATCCCGGTACGATTCCGTCGGCGGGAAGCCATGTTCCCGTGCCATACACCAGCGGGTCTTCAGACTGCACAGTGCGGCCATTGACGACAACTCGATCCACCCGCAAATTTCGGTCGTAGTTTTGCGACGGTTCGTAAACGTCATTGGTAAAGAAAATCCGCACTTGGTCTGCCGTCGCATCCGCAGCACCGGTGTACGTGAACTCTTGAAAGACTCCCGCATCAGCGTCACCGCCGACGTTATTCCACGTTTGAACGACCGTCCCGTCCACTTCCAACTTCATTTGCTCTTCACCGGTAGCTCCGGCTGCGAAGACCGTGATTGGCAACACGGTTTGAACGTGACGCAAATCCATCGAAGAGGCAAACAGGCTCGATTCGATCAAGCCGGTCGTCTTCTCGAGCATCCAATCGCCGCCGAGTTGCTCAAAACCGGTGGCATCGTCGGACGCCGCAATATCCGCTCCCGTTTGTCGAGCGAGCGCACGCAGCAACTGATCACCTTCGCCCCCTGCTCCCACCTCGCATCCGTACAACAAGATGTCAGCATTGCTGACCATGTGGCTGCTCCAGGATTTCAGGTCGACGGCATGTCGGCTGATCGATTCGGCATCAATTGTCTGCCCGCCGAGTCGCAGTTTACCTGCATCACCGTGAGAAACGATGTGCACGGCCGCGATGTCCGAACGGTTGCGAATCACCGATGTCATTTGCGAAATCGGGTCCGAGCCCGATTCGATGAGAACGACCTCCACACCTGACCGGACCAACGAAGCGAGCTGTCCATGAGTGTCGACGTCCGCATCGATGAAGGCGATTTCGGTCGACGAGTTGTCGCGAGTCACCGCATCAACAACGTGCGTCTCTGCGGCATGTTCCGACGGCTCTGCCGCCGATTCCACCGCGACCGCCACCTCGGCACCTGCGTCCCCCGCGAGCATCCACCGTGGTTCGAGTTGAGTGACGGACCAACTCGGATGGATGTCTGATTGGCGAAGGTTTCGTTTTGAGGACCGACGAGAGCGGGAGAAGGGCTTAAAGGTCATTTCAGCGGCGCTCGTATTCCAAAAGGGGGGACGTTGCATCCAACGTATACTAAACCCCCGCAGAACCGATTCAAACTACCTAGGCCTCACAAACCACGCTTTCTGTCGATTTTGAACTATTGCTCTCCTCTGACGCGGTCAATCGCGGCCCGGTGGGAGGCCCAACGGCGCTCTCGGAGTTTGCGTGCATATCCGCGTTGATTCGGTGAACAGGTCACCGAATGACCAACTACAGCGTCGTGCTGCTCTTGAGCACCGGAACGAGCAACGCGAGCACCACGGCGAGAACCATGATCGCCATGATCAGCAACATGATCGGCTCGAGCAGACGCACGAACAGATCGAGCCGCCGGAACGTTCGCTTTTCCAGCGAGTCGGCAATTTCCGGCAGAACGCGATCGAGCGAGTTGCTCTCTTCACCCACGCGGATCATTTCGACCACCGCCATCGGGAAATAGCCCGAGTCGCCGAGCGGTTTGGCGAGGCTCTCACCACTGCGGATATTGTCGGTCGCGTCGCCGATCGATTGGCTGAGCAGTCGGTTACCCGTCGCACTGCGGCTGATGTCGAGCGATTTCAGGATCGGTACACCGTTACCGAGTAGGGTACCGAGCACGCGACAAAATCTGGCGACCGAAAGATTCATCAGAATATCGCCCAAAACCGGGATTTTGAGTTTCCAACGATCCGCGCGTTCTTTCCCGGCTTCGGTTTGCAAGTGCATGCGGATTGCGACGATCCCGGCAAGCATTGCGATCAAGATCAGCCAGCCCCAGTTCTGCAAGAAATGGCTTAGGACGAGCAACCATTCGGTCATCGCGGGCATCTCATCTTTCTTCCGCAGCCGATCGAATAACTTGTCGAACTTCGGAACAAAGAACACCAACAACCCCGAAACGACGACGGTCCCGACCGCGAATAGGAACGTCGGGTACGCCATCGCACTGACGGTGCGTCCCTTGAGGTCTTCCTGCAATTCGGTGAATACGCTCACGCGATCCAGAGCGTCTTCGAGGAAACCGCCCTCGGTCCCCGCCCGCACCATGTTGATCGCCATGTCGCTGAACACGCCCGGATAACGAGCCATCGCATCACCGAGCGTCTCACCATCTTCGACGCGTGTCTTGATCTCGTTCATGACCTCACCGAGCACCGGCGCGGTCGATTGACTGCCCAGCAAGGTGAGCGACCGAATCATCGGCACGCCGCTGCGGAGCAACGAGGCGAGTTGGCTGTAGACGACAGCCATCGTTTGCCCTTTGACCTTCTTCTTGCCACCACGAAACAAACTCATTCCGCCCGCGGATTGTTCAACGATCTTGGTCGGGAACAATTCCTGTCCGGAAAGTAGCGCCGTGGCCTCACGCGCAGTTCCAGCCACAATGGTGCCTGTCACCATTTTTCCGGAAAGATCGCGGGCGGAGTAATTGAAGGAAGGCAAAGGTCGGTGGGGTTGCTTAGTGGAGAGGTGAATATTCTTGGAGTGGATCAGATGTGACCGCTAGCATAGCGGCGGGCTGCCGCCATGGCACGCCTAAAGGGCTTCGCCTTTGGTCACACGCAACACTTCGTCAATGCTGGTCACGCCAGCGACGGCTTTGTCCCACGCATCCATACGAAGCGTTCGCATCCCTTCGGCAACCGCGGCGCGGCGGATATCCCAGCTGCTGGCTCGGGCTTGGGCCAATTCGCGGATCGGTTCGCTCGAGACGAGCAATTCGTAGATACCGAGTCGTCCTGAATATCCCACGTTTCGACATTCCCGACATCCAACGCTGCGGTACAGCGGGCCGCCGGCCAATTCGTCGAATGGGAAGTCCTTCGGCAGCTCGGCTCGGTCGGGTTTGTAGGCTTCTTTGCAATGCGGACAGAGTCGCCGCAGCAGACGTTGAGCCATGACGGCTTCGACGGTTCCGGCAACCAAGAACGGCTCGACGCCCATGTCAACCATCCGCGTGAAAGCCCCCGCGGCGTCATTGGTGTGCAGCGTGCTAAACACCAAGTGCCCCGTTAGAGACGCCTGCGTCGCATTTTCGGCGGTTTCCAAGTCACGAATTTCCCCCACCAGCACGATGTCGGGGTCGTGACGCAAAATACTCCGCAACGAAGCGGCGAACGTCAGCCCAATTTTGGCGTGAACCTGGATTTGGTTGATGCCATCGAGTTGGTACTCGACCGGGTCTTCCGTCGTAATGATTTTGTTTTCGGGACTCTTGATCTCGAGCAGGCTGCTGTACAGCGTTGTCGTTTTACCGCTACCGGTTGGCCCGGTGACCAACACAATTCCGTGTGGCATCCGGATCAAGTTTTTGAACCGACTGTAGATTTCCTCCGACATCCCCAACCCTTTGAGGTCGAAGACCATCGACGACTTATCGAGCACCCGCATGACGAGGCCTTCGCCGTGAATCATCGGGATCACGCTCAAACGAATATCAACTTCGCGGCCGTGCACCCGCAGACGGATGCGGCCGTCTTGTGGCAAACGTTTTTCCGCGATGTTCAGTCGAGCCATGATCTTCAAACGGCTAATGATCGCCGCTTGGAAACGATTGATCTCGGGAGGCACCGGTTGCGGATGCAGGATTCCGTCGATTCGATACCGAATCACCAACCCGTCGGATTGCGATTCGATGTGAATATCGCTCGCCCGTGAGTCGACCGCTTCGGTCAAAATCTCATTGACCAGTCGCACGACCGAGGCTTCCTGAGCCATCTCGCTCAGTTCACTGCCGTCCGTCTCGATGCTTTCGAGCAGTTCGATTTCTTCATCGCCCGCAGCGGCGACGAGCCCTTCGATCGTTTCGCTACCGACGCCTAAATGTTTCTTAACGAGCCGGTTGATTTCAGCGCGTTCGGCCACCACCGGAGTGACGGTTTTACCACTCGCCGCACAGGCTTCATCGAGCGGATAAAGATCGAAGGGATCCGGCGTCGCGACGCGTAACCCACCGTCGGCCCATCCGATCGGAAACAGCGAATGACGGTAGATGAGTTTTTGCGGGAAACCTTGCAGAGCCGACAGATCAATTTCAGCGGTACGGAGATCGATGAACTCGAGCCCGACTTCATCGGCAATCGCCGAGAGTGCTTCGCGCGCAGACAGGTATCCGAGGGCGACCGCATTGTCGACGATCGACGCCGGATCGCCGCTCCGACTCTGTTCGAGTTGTTGTGCCGAGAGCAACCCTCGCCTACGTAAAATCTCCGCCGCGTGCATGATCATCGTCCGCGTCCTCCTCGGCCGCCCGTGTTTCCGCCGCCACCGCCGCCACGGGTTGATCCGCCACCGCCGCCGCGACCTGTATCACCTCCGCCACGGCCGGTATCACCGCCTCCACCGCGTCCGGTATCACCGCCGCCGAATCGCGATCGGAAGTATTCGATTCGTCGCTGAATCTCCTCCGGCGAACTCCCCGTTGAAGAACTCGACGATCCTGACGACTGGCCGTTCGCTGAGGAACTCGTCGAAGTCGACGATGCCGTCGTCGGCTGCTTGCCGGTGACCGACTGGAGTGCCTGCAACATGATTTCGGGACGCACCGAACCACCCATCGCGACGACTTCGACGCGTTGTTCGCTTTCGAGTCCTTGTTGGTCGAGCGTCTCGACGAGTTCACGCACGGATTGCAAATTTTGCGGCGTTGCCGTGACAACGAGCGAATTGCTGCGTTCATCAACGGCGACAATAATCTTGCTCGCTTCGCTCTTCGGAGTCGCTTGGGCGCTGCCACCGCCTCCTCGACCGCCCCGTCCGCCGCCACGCAACGCCTCGAGCAGGTCTTGTGGGTTCGGCTGGTTGTTCCGCCCGCCGTTGCCGCTTTGACTGGTGTCATTGATCAGGTCGGCGAACACCGCCGTCACAATTTTTGCAACCGCGGCGGCGTCTTGGTACACGACCGGAATCAACGTCGGACGGGCTATGGTTTGAATCGTTTCGGGGCTCTCTTCGCGATCAATTTCCTGCAACACCGTGCGGATGAAATCGAGATCCGCAGGCGGAGCTTGGACGATCAAAGCGTTGAGTCGGTTGTCAGGGACAATATTCACGCTGCCGCGGCTGGTCAAAATCGTACGGGTTTCGGACGTTTCGCCACCACCACCGCCGCCCATTCCCAACAGACCACCGAGCATTCCGCCGCCGATGCCACCCATCATCGATTCCGTAAGCGAGGCCGCCGAACCGCTGGCATCGGCACCGCCGAGCACGCCCGCAACCAATTCAGAAGCAACGTCCGCTTTGATAAACCGAAGCCAGAAAATGGTGGGCAAATCCGAGGCGAAGGTCGATTCCGCACTCAGCGAAGTGACAAGTTGTTCCATCAAATCCAACGCGTTCGGATCCCGTGACGCGATCACGATTCCGGCAGACGTCATTTGAATGATGATGTCGTCGCCCGAGTAGTCCGCCTCGGCTTGAGCATCGGCCGTAACCACCGTCTCTGCGGCAGCGTCGGAATCTTGCGATGCATCCGAATCAGATGTTGCGGTGGCGGGATATTGCCACACCAACGTTTGATCTCGGATGCCATACGAAACGCTCGTGTCCTCAATTTGCGATGACTCGGACTGATTGTTCGGAACGTTGATGGTGTTGGGCGGATTGTTGTCGCGTGACTCCTGACGATCTTGAGCGGCCGATGGCGTGATCACGCGAATCCGATTTCCTCGCCCGGTCAGTGGCCAGAGGCTTTCGATCTGCCGCAGCGTTTCCGACGCCGCCGAGCCCGTTAACGGCAGGATTCGCACGTTGTCGCCGAGACCTCCCGCCAAGGGATCGTTTTCCAACTCTGCGATCAGTCGTTTGACTGAATTGATTTGGTCCGTGGTTCCTCGCACCCACAAACGCCCCGTAACCGGGTCACCATCGACAACAGGTCCATTGCCGCCACCAGCCTCGGTGATGCCAAAGAATTTATTGATCGTGAGCAATGCCTGTGCGGGTTCGAGTCGCTTGAGGTCGATGATCGTGAAGTCGCGGCCGCTGCCTTCGAGTTCCGCAATCGTCCTGGCGATCGTTGCTTGCGTTTCGGGACGGCCAAATGCGATGACCGCACCACGATTGGCGTCGATCGCGAGCCGTGCGTCGGGAGTGCCGGCGATCAGCGTTTGCAGCACGTCATAAACGGTTTGCAAATCAGCCGAAGATACCGGGTGAGTGCGAAGTTCAGGCGTCACCTGAGCCGTGTCGACTTCCTCGCCTTCGCCCGGGAAGGGCCGGTCAGCTTTTTCGATCACGCTCTCGAGCAGATCGAGTTTGGATTGGTTGCCAGTCGCGAAGATGCGATCGCCGTAAAGCGAAACCGACAAACGAATGTCTTCGCTCGCGTTCGTCCCAGGCTCCAAACCGAGCAACGGGCGTGCGATCTCGAGTACCTCTTCGGCGGCACGATGTTTGAGATTAATTTCGACCACGCTCGACTGAGCTTGGGTTGCGGCGCGGAGCACCTGGTCGATCACCTTCAATTTACCAACGGTCTCGGTCACGACGACTTGGCGGGCTCCGGCGAGCACGTTGATACGTCCCCAGGGGCCGATAATTTGCGACAATTCCTCTCGGGCTTGGTCAGGCGAAACCGATCCAAGCGGGAAAACACATCGCACGATGTCACTATTGCCACGTTCGTCAAACGATTCGGGAGTGACGAGCTCAGCCATTTCGGAAATCAGTTTCTCGGCATTGTCGGCTTCCAAATCGACGAGCAACAGCATCCGGCCACGACGCACAACAGCCCACCCACGATCGAGCAGCAAGCGATTGATCAGGTCCAATCCCTCAGACACGGTGTAGACCTTGGTCGGATCGGCAAAATTAACCGTTCCGGCGGGGGCCGTATCGATCTGCAACGACAGATCGGCCTCGTCGGCCAGCCAATGCAGCACGTCTGCCCAACGGGCTCCGGCGAAATTGAATTGCAATCCCTTCTTTCCGTCCGATGCCAGCAACTCAGGTTTCTCTGGCTCAGCGGCGGGAGGCGTCTGGTCTGCGGGGGGGGCGGGAGCAACCGGCGATGGTGCGGGGGTCGCCTCCAGCTTCGTTTCGGCAACCGGCTCACTCGCCGCAGGTTGTTCCTCTGCGGGCGATTCCGCCGCGGGCGTCTCCACCCCAGTTTCCGCCGACGCGGTGTCCTCGGCAGGCTTCGCGGTCGATTCTTCGGATGTCTGTGCGTTAGACGTGGAAATGCCCATGACGCAGACCGTTGCGATCATGATCGCAATCAGAACGAAACGAACCGGACGAGCATGAGGAGAAGAGATGAGTGGCATTTCGCGGCAGGTTTTGAGAAAAGGAGTGCGGTGCGGGACAGCCGGCCGGACTGGAGCATATCAGTCTAGTTAATCTGGCAGATTCACCCAGCAAAAAGTGAGGCGAACCCAAACCAAACGCATGTTCTGAACCGGTTACGACGGTTTCAACCCCGTCACCCTGGCGAAGTTCCGTGCATTAACAATGTGCGACAGAAGCCGTGCGTTCTCCCGCTTCTGCGCACAAACACCGCCCCCGGCGTCGCCCGCCTAATACCGAAGCCACTCGCTCAGCTCGCCGGACTCTGGAACCGCGAGTCGCCCGTGATTGGTTTGTCGATCGAGCTCTTGGTAGCGAATGCCCACCAAATCGACGATCCGCTGAAACTCGGCATTCACGATTTCCTCGAGCCATGGCTGCGCGTCCGCCCCGCTGAAATATTTCAGCGGCGAACCGCTCCCTAACCATGACGATGGCATCCGTCGCTGGGCCGCTCTGATCAACGGTTCACTCTCCTCCCGCGTCAGAACAATTCGCCTATGCGTGTTGACCGCCTTGACGAACTGGGCAGTTAGCCGCGGGTCGCACGACAATCGCACATGGTCAAATTCGTGACGTACCAGCGGGGCGTCCCAAAACGATTCAGGTTCGGGCATCCTCAGCAGCCAAACCTGATGGCTGACGTCGAGCCGCAACCGATCGTATCCCACCTGAATCGCTAGCCGCTGAGACGCTGGCGGTCCATCCCATCCCCATCGACAGCGTGTTTTGAACGAATAGCTCAATCGAAACTGCGTCTCCGCATCGAACTTTCGTCCTCCCACCCCCGTTGACCGACTCGGATTGACGACCGAAGGCCGTTCGCCGCCGACCAGGAAAGTGATCTTTCCTTTGGCGAGCAACGGTTTCAACTCAGCCGGCGGTTCTGGCAAATCGACGAGCGAGAGCGTACGTTGTCCGTGGCGATTGAGACCTTCATCTGCATACGACTCATTCGAAAACACTCCGAGTAGTCCAACCACAACAGCCACGAACACGCCAACGGCATCCAGGTATTGAACTGCCGTCATGCGTAATTCCCCAGCTCGAGCGAATCGGATTGGCATCAATCACCTCAGTCCCTTGATCCAGGTGTGACTTGCAATTGTAAGGTCTCTCCATCGCGGACGACTTCGATCGTGACGGGCTCACCAATCTTCAAAGCCTCGATCGCGTAGGTGTAATCGTTGATGTCTTCGACCACGCGACCGGCGACTCGAACAACAATGTCGCCGCCCCGCATCCCAGCTTCGGCCGCCGGTGCCCCCGCCGTCACACCGCTGAGCCGTTGGCCTTTGACCTCACCCGCAGCGTAGTCGGGGATCGTCCCCAGGTACGCACGTAGCGCCACGCGAGGTTGGTCTTTGCGAGCGTCGCCTTCGTTGAGTTCAAACGCGGGTGGCTGATCGGCGGTCAAAAACCCGCGTGTCAACAAACCGAATAGTCTCGCAATTTTCGCGGCCGCGTCGTAGTTGAGTTTATCCGCCGTGTCACGCGGCGTGTGGTAATCTTCATGGGCTCCCGTAAACGCCGACAAAATCGGCACACCTCGAGCGACAAACGCCGAGGCATCTGTCGGTAACCCCGTACTCGCTTTGTCGAGCTGCAAAGGCAAACCAACCGGCACGTTTCGCCGGCCGACTTCGCCCTCGAAACCTGGCGACGATCCGATCCCTTGGACGATCAGCTTCTTATCCAACCGGCCGACCATGTCGAGGTTCAAATAGACGCCGATCGCGGGCGAGATCGCCGCCGCATCCGGGGTCATCCCATGGGCCGTCGCGATCGCAGCGGCTTGCTCGTCGATCACGGGTTCGGGTGCATCGGGAAATAAGTCGGCAAATTTTTCGACGAAGTACTGTGAGCCGAACAGCCCAAGCTCCTCGCCGCTCCACGCCGCGACCACCAAGTCGCGTTTCATCTTCAATTTGCCTGAACGTCGTTCGGACGCGATTGATTGAGCGATCTCCAACATCGCCGCCACACCGCTTGCGTTGTCATCGGCCCCGTAGTGAATTTGCCCTTCCTCGTCATCACGCGCCAACGAGTTACTGCTGCCGCCACGGCCGAGGTGGTCGACATGAGCACCGACCATCACGAATGGATACGTCGGCTCATCGTTGCTTGCGTCTTCCGACACCGCGTTCTGAGCCGGCAAGCGGGCGATCACATTTCGTCCCGTTCCCGTTTGACGAACGATCTCAATATTCGCGCCGAGCGTGACCCCTTCGATCGCAAACCCCATCGCCAATGATCCGTCGTCGATCGACTTCTGCAACTCGGCAAGGTCTTCTCCTGAGCGGCTGATAATTTTCGACGCGACCTCATTGTTAATCGAAACCGCCGCAATGCTGACTTCGGCCTGCGAAGCGGTTCGATCAAACCGGATCAACTCCCGGTTCACCTTGCTGGTCGGCCCCGACACAAACAGAATCCCGCGGGCGCCGAGATCACGTGCCGTCGTGGCTTTGCGACGCGGCGATCCGTAGCGTGCCATCCACTGACGCGTCTCCGGCGTGATGTCTTGCGGCACATCTCGCAGCACCATCACCCACTTGTCCAACACGTCCAAGTGCACGTAGCTGTCATACTGTTCGTGATTCTCGGTACCTTGGATTTGCAATCCGTAACCAGCGAACACCACCTCAGCCGGCTCGATCTCCCCGGTTTGAGAAAAAGAGAGCGGAGTCCACTCCTCTCCGAGTTCCAAGGTTGCTTCGCTCGACGGGTGCGTTCCCTTTTCGTCTGCGACGATCTTCATCACCGCTTGATTGGATTCGCCCAGCGACGAGCCTGCCGGAAACTCAAACGTCTGATAGAACGAACCGTTCTCACCCGCGCCTCGAAAACCGAGGCTCTCGAGATACGCCGCCACGTACGCGGTCGCCCGGCGTTCGCCTTCGGTACCCGTCATCCGACCGGCCAACTCCTCGCGAGTGAGGTAGTCCACATGCCGCATCACATCACTGGGCCGGTACTCCGGCGCAGTCGCTTGCACATTTTTCAGTGCCAGCGCCGCATCCAGACTCCCGGAATCGTCGACCGAGTCGGTTAACCCGAGCAACTCGCGGGCTTTCGCATCATCGAAATCCGCAAGATAAATTTGCGACGTTCCCTGTTTCGGTTCGTCGTCCTCCATCGCGAGCGTACCATCGGCATTGAGCACCCGATTGCTCGTCCACGACAATTGATCGCCGCTAGGCAAGAAGACCGGCAATCCATCGAACCCGGGCGTCGTCGTCACGCGAACCGGTTCACCTTCGCCGTCCGCACGAACGAGATACAACTCGAAGTTTGCGAACCCGTGACGGTTGGTGGTGAAGATCAAGTAATCACCACTGGGATGAAAAAACGGTGCCCAGCTCATCGCATTCAGACTGGTCAGCCGTTTCACGTCGCTGCCGTCAACGTTCATGGTAAAGATTTCAGCGGTCGCCCCATCGGGCGAAAATCGCCTCCAACAAATTCGTTGACCATCGGGCGAGAAGAACGGACCGCCGTCGTAGCCCGGCTCGTCGGTCAACCGCCGCACCGACCGACCATCGGGCAGCGGTGATCCGTCCGCGTTCATCAAATACAGATCGATCATGAACGCTGGGTCGCGATCGAATAATTCCTTCTCACGCGGGGTTAACTCACGTAAATACGCTTCCCGATTCGACGCGAACACAATCTGCTTGCCGTTTGGGCTATAGCTCCCCTCGGCGTCGTATCCTTCGGCGTTCGTCAAACGGGTCAATCCGTCGGTCGTGCCGTCTTTGATTTGATCAAGGTCGGCCGCATAGAGTTCATAACTCGGGTCATAGTCCCAACTGTACCGGCGTTGTTTCCCCGACTCCCGCAGGGCAATCTCTTCCTGCTGCTTGACTTCCGATTGACCGTCGCCGTGCGTGCTGGCGAATAACACCTTGTCGCCGTCAGGATGAATCCACGCGCAGGTCGTCTTTCCCATCCCCGGACTGACCCGGCGGATATCGCCCGTTTCAAGATCCGTCAGATAGATTTGATAAAACGGATTCGCCGCATCGCGTTCGCTTTGAAAAACCATCTGCGACCCATCTGCGCTGAAATATCCTTCGCCAGCACGCCGTCCTTCGAAAGTCAATTTGCGCGTGTTGGAAAGCAGCAGCGTTTCGTTTTGCACCGAATCATCCGCCGCCGGAGCCGGATTGTCTTCCGCGAACGTAAGACCCCCGTTTGCGACGAAGGCAGTCGCCAACGCTACGGAATAGATTGCCGAGAAGGGAAAGCGGGATGTCAGCATTTTGTCGAGACTGATTAAGGAGGTAATGGGTAACAACAATGCGATAGTCTACGAGTTAGCCAGCCCTTTGGCTCCCCGTAAACAAATCAACCCTTCGCTCCATCTGTCAAAGAGTTCTTTCCGTTCCGATTCGGCTTCAAAAACACGCACGTTGCTAAGATTCTGTCGCAGATCCTCGCGGACGAGCCCAAAAAGTCGGTGGTAAAGCGGATCGGGTGTGGGAGCGTCGGTGTCGGCATCGGGCGATGCGACGCCGTCAGCGCTCGCATCAGGATTCACGCGGGCGGTGACTTCGAATCGGTACACCTGTAACCAACCAGGACGTTGCACGGCGACCAATCGTACGGCCTCGAACTTCGCGGTGTGACCAAAATAACCGTTGCTGGTGAGGTGGCCTCGAATGGACATCTCCATGTCGCGGTCACCACACCAATCGTCCCATTTTTTGCGGAGATGTTGCAGCCAATTCATGTCAAGTTTCTCAATCGTCCGAGACAGATGCTCGCATCGCTGAACGCACCTTCGTCAGCTCCTTCGGCGGAATGCCATACACGCGTTTAAACGCTCGGGAAAATTGAAACGCGTCTGAAAACCCTAACCGGTCCGCAACCTCTTTGACTAACAGTCGTTCTTCGATGAGAAGCTCCGCGGCGTGATTCATTTTTTTGCGCAGCAAGAACTGATAGGCCCCCACCCCGCCAAAACGTTTGAACAAACGCGACACGTGAATCGGCGACAAATCACATTTTGCCGCCACATCTTCGGCGGTTCGCAATTCCATGTAGTTTTCTTCGATTTCATCACGGACACGGCGGTAAGTGTCATAGGCTCGCGATATCGCTTGTCCTTCGCCAACGCGTCGCTGGCGAATTTTCAACATCAACAATTCCGCGAGCGATCGACAAACGTCGGGCGTCCATTCGCTGTCACTCCGTGCCTCGCGATCGAGACTCTCAAAGATCTCAACAAATTCGTGCAGCGCGATCACGCGAAGTGGTTTCGAATCGAGCAGTCCGGCATCAGTCAACCGTCGTTTGGTTTGTCGCCCCGCGATGTCGATGTAGTACTTTCGCATCGTGTGAACCGAATCGGTCCAGATGCGATGATGGGTACGTGGTCCATACGCAAACACCACGCCCGGCTGGAGTGAAAAGGTGTTCCCGTCGAGTTCGAGTTTGCCCGCTCCCTCGGTCACCATTTCAATTCCGTAAAACGGGAACTGCGTCCGCGACACCATGTACTCGGGTGTCATCCGCTCGACGCCCCCGCAGACGACCGTCAACGCCGACTGGGGCGCGGGATTCAGATCGAGGTAGTAGCGGCGTGCGCCGGAAACCTGCTGCGAGACGAATGTGGGTTCAGCCCCGGGCTCGGGTGCGGAGGTTTCCGGCGAAAATTCTTTCATTCTTCCATGTTAAGAATCCTCATGCCGGAAACAACCCACCGGATGCGCGGTGCCGTTTCCCTGCGTCTTCGCACGACGCTCGAACGACGCCGCCCGCGTGCTCGCCAGACGCCGCCTGCGGGGCTTGGCCGGTTGTGCGAATTGCGGCGAATCCGCCGATTCGAGCGGGCCGGTTGTCCGCCGGCCGCTGGCCTACTCGCTCAAGACACAGTCCCTCCTGGCTTAAAAAATGCCGGTTATGCGAGTCATCCCGGTTGTCCACCGCGATGTTAATTTGCGTAGACGTTTTGGATCAGGACAGCTCGGGTGAAGCCGCTGAGATTGACGAAACCAACACTTGTCGAGTTGTTGGCCGGACCGGGCAAAGCCCCTCGACGACAGGCGTTCGCAGCCGTGACATCCCTCCCACACCGCCGCAAACGCTCGCAAAGCCGGCGGCGGCCCGAGACTCTGGTTCTTCCCACGACCAGGGCGACTCGGGCCGCCGCCCGAAAATTGTCCTCGCATCGACCTCCCTTTCGCATGCAATCCGCCGACGGGCGGACCAAAACCTCCTATGACAAACGACTCCACCCCAACGACGCCGGAATCTCTCGCTCTGGACCGACTCGCATTCGCCGAGCGGGCGGTCGCCGAGGCCCTCAATCCCTCGATGGACGTTCCCCATGTCTCGCCGGTGCCGAACTTGGCATCTTTGTTGCTCGTCGTCTCCGCTCAGAGCACGACGCTCGACGACGGACGTTGGCAGTTCGCGATCGAGACTGCAGGAGGCGATCCGATACTTGAAGCCGAGGACCGCGAACGGGGGGATCTCAACCGTTTGACGCTCCTGGCGGCCGTACGAGGGCTCGAAGCGATCGACGGGCCATCTGGGGTGACATTACTTAGCCACAATCGCTATCTCATCCGTTCACTAACGGACTCGCTTCCACGTTGGCGGCGTAGCGATTTCGTTTGGGATCACTTCGGCAGGCGGGTCGAAGTCCAACATGCCGATCTGTGGCGGCGGATCGATCACGCGCTCGGGATTCATGAGGTGCAGGCCTGTTTGTTGACGGCCCGCATGGTCAGCCGTCCCGATGCGGCCACCCCGTCGAACCGAATCACCATGCCCGCCAAGCATCGTATCCAAGACCAGTCGTCCGGCCTGAGCCAGACCTCGATCTCGTGCCGCTCTCCGATTTCCAGGATCGAGTCCGCACACCCGGCCCACATGGCACCGCACACCGGCAATCGGCTCCGCGATTGGCTCCTTCAGTCAGCCGTCGACACCAGCCAACGGGCGCACCGGATCGCAATGATCGGTCAAGATCGCCCCCAATAACGATTCATCATTCTCTTTTTTGTTCATTTATTCCACATTCACACGCTCCGGCCCCCTTTTAACGTCTTGCAGACACCGCATGAATACGCAACTCTCCCTCTCCAGCATCCAATCGCTTCTTGACGGGAATGTGTCCGATCCCGGCAGTTTGCTTGGTCGGCACACGGTCGACTATCGTGGAACGAAAGCGACCGCGATCCGCATGTACGAACCTGAAGCCCAGTCGATCTGGGTGGTGGATTCGACCACCGGGGCAAAACGCCCGATGCGTCGATTGCATCCCGAGGGTGTGTTTGAAGCCATTTTTGACGAAACTCCAGAGAGCAATTACAAGGTCGAAATGATTGACAAACAAGGTAAGACTGTCCAAACGAGCGACCCGTATGCGACCCCGAGTCTGCTTACCGACTTTGACCGCTATCTGATCGGCGAAGGCCGGCATCACGGGCTCTACGAACGCCTCGGCGCTCAATTGCGAACCGTCAACGGCGTCGAAGGCGTTAACTTTTCCGTGTGGGCCCCGAACGCGAAAGCGCTCCAGGTCGTCGGCGATTTCAACGGATGGGATGGTCGCCAACACGGCGCCCGCCGTCTGCCGAACCTGGGCATTTGGGAATTGTTTATCCCAGGAGCCCATCCGGGCCAACGCTACAAATTCCGCATCCAGAGCCAGCAGGGCCAATGGGCAGACAAGTGCGACCCGCTCGCGTTCGCGTCGGAACTGCCACCTCTGACGGCGAACATCATCACCGACATCAACTCGTACGCCTGGAGCGATGGCGATTGGATGCACGACCGTGCCGAATTCGATCCGCTGCACGCTCCCATCAACGTGTACGAAGTCCACCTCGGTAGTTGGCAAAAAGGCCCCGGACGAAAACACGGCTGGCTCGACTATCGCGATCTCGCTCGCCGTTTGGCTGATTACTGCCACCGGATGAATTTCACCCATGTCGAACTGATGCCGATCAGCGAGCACCCCTACACGGGCTCATGGGGCTATCAGAGCGTCGGCTATTTCGCCCCGACGAGCCGCCACGGCAATCCCGAAGACTTCATGTTCTTCGTCGATCACCTTCACCAAAACGGCATCGGCGTCTTGATCGACTGGGTCCCCGCCCACTTCCCGAAAGACGACCATGGATTGCGCCGGTTCGACGGAACAGCTCTTTACGAGCACGCCGACCCGCGTCAGGGCGAACATCCCGATTGGGGAACGATGATTTTCAACTTCGGTCGCAACGAAGTCAGAAACTTCCTGATCGCCAATGCGTTGTTCTGGCTCGACAAATACCACATCGACGGTCTTCGCGTCGACGCGGTCGCCTCGATGCTGTATCTCGACTACAGCCGTGAAGAAGGCGAGTGGATTCCTAACCGCCACGGCGGACGCGAGAATCTCGAATCGATCGACTTCCTTCGCGAATTCAACGATGCCGTGCATGAAAACTACCCCGGTGTCATCACCGCTGCCGAAGAATCGACGGCATGGCCAGGCGTTTCCAAACCGACGAGTTCCGGTGGCCTCGGCTTCACCTACAAGTGGAACATGGGCTGGATGAACGACACGTTGCGATACATGCGAAACGAACCCATCCATCGCCAATACCACCAAAACGAACTGACGTTCAGTTTGATCTACGCGTTCACCGAAAACTTCATGCTGCCGCTATCGCATGACGAAGTCGTTCACGGCAAAGGCTCACTGATCAGCCAAATGCCGGGCGACATGTGGCAGAAATTTGCGAACTTGCGGTTGCTCTACACTTACATGTGGACGCACCCGGGCAAGAAACTGCTGTTCATGGGCGGTGAATTCGCTCAGTGGAACGAATGGAACGAAGACGACGGGCCGCAATGGCTGCTGCTAGACTTCGCAACGCATCGAGGAGTGCAACAACTCGTCGCGGACCTCAACAAACTCGTGATCGAGAACCCGGCACTTCACCACTTTGACTTCGGCCATGAAGGGTTCGAGTGGATCGATTGCCAAAACGCTCAAGACAGCACGCTGATCTACGTCCGCAAGGCAACGCCAGATTCACCTCCGTTGCTGGTTTGCAGCAACTTCACGCCCGTCGTGCGAGAGAACTACCCGATCGGAGTTCCCGAATCGGGCTTCTGGAAAGAAGTGTTCAACAGCGATAGCGAAGCATACGGCGGTAGCAACGTCGGCAACTATCCCGGACAACACACCCGTGGTATCGGCCATCACGAGCGTCCCGATAGCATCACGGCAACGCTGCCACCGTTGGGCACGACGATCTTCCGATTGGAAAAGTAACGCCGCCCGCGTTCGCGGAAAACTCGATCGCAACGACCTAAAACGCTCGCCTCCTCCCCCTCCCCTGCGACGGAGGCGAGCGTTTTTTCAATTGCATCAGCGTTTCCACTCGCCTTCACCCTGTCTCAGAAGGACCGAGCGAGTGGAGGGTCGAGGGCCCCATCCAGCCGGAGCGCGGGCCGCCGGCCGAAAGCGATCGCGTCGAGCCAGCCACGCCGCACCCTCCGGAACTGCCGACAGTCGTGTATAACGACTGCTCTTCCCACGACGCTATCGTAGCGGGAGTCACCAAGACATCCGGCAACCCATTCCCGAGCCGCGAGAGTCAACGGGCTGTTGATCCAATCGCCATTCGTAATTTGACGATCCGATCAAAACCTGAAGTTTGAGCAGGGAAGCACACACGCTCCCCCTCGCAAGTTTTGGGTGTATCAACCACGACCCGTTGACGGTTTCCGCTAACACAGCTCGCTGCACCGCACCCCAGAATCGATCCACATGCTCGACAACGCTGAATACGTCGAACAGGCCTATCTATTCGAGTTGTTGCGCGAACGGATTGCCGAGCAGACTCCGATGCAGGAACTCCTCGACCAACTCCGCCACGAACTGCTCGCGACGACGCGGTTGCCAATGGCGATCGACTTCATGCTGACCGAGCTGCGACACTCAGGTTTGATGGGCGACGCCATGTCGAGGCTGACGCACTACTTCTCCCCCTTTCAAACTTTCCTGATCCGTGAATCGGAAAGTGAAACAGGGCGGTTCACAATCCACATTGCATTGCAAGTGCTTCACGCCGACGCGCAGTTGCGTGCCAACTACACCGCACAACTCGAGTCGATCGATGTGCAAGGAAACCTCGGCGCGGCGTTCACGACGATCCCGCGCGGCGGAAGAACGATGACACCGGAATCGATGACGCAGCGAGCCCGGAGCGCGTTCTTCTTTTTCCAATTCGAAGTCATCTCGCGCAACCGGCTCGGCTACGACGCCGGACTCAAAGCGATGAGCCTCGACCCCGTCTTCGATGCCCAATGGTCGAAGTGGTTGGTCGACCTGCGAGCCAATGTCGGTTTGGTCGACATGGCCGATCTGTTGTTTCTCGCTAGCGACGAGTATCGCCGCCGCTTGAACGAAGAAGGCCTCGAACTCGAGGGCAAAGGCCCGTTTCTATTCGGCGAAAAAGAAGGCCGCATCGCGCTCGCCAATCGACGCAAAGATCCGATCTACTTGTTCGGCGCAATGCAACGTCATTTGGGATACCCGCCCGTTCCCCGACATGTCAAAGAAGAAACCGATCGCGATACCATCCCCGCCATGCTGCGGCGAATCGAACGACTCGAATCACGCATCAAACTGATGGAACAAGAACAACGCCAAGAGTTCGACCTGAGCAAGTTCTACAAAAAGCCGATCGACGACTAACACTTTGTCAGCGTTAAATTTCGGCGTGGAACCGGACGGCTCGCGGACTGTTGAGTTAGTCGTTTCGCAAACATGAGTGAGCCGACAGCGCTAGCTGCGGGCGTCCAATGCGCGCATCGTAGCCGTAAGGCCCGCGGCTAGCGCCGACGGCTCACTAAATCAACAGCCCGCTCGCGCCGTTCCGCTAAGACGTTTAGCGTCAGAGGATGAGCCCTCCGGTTCAGGCCCCGCCAAGTTCAGGTTGAATGAAGCACCAGACATTCACGACGCCCGATCCGGCACGCAACTGACCGCTATACCAACAACTCGCGAACGACGCGGCTTTGTTCCACGCCGGTGAGCTTCTGGTCGAGCCCTTGGAAAGGGTACGTGAACCGCTCGTGATCAATACCGAGCTGATCCAAGATCGTGGCATTCAGATCGCGGATGTGAACCGGATCGCGAAGGATGTTGTAGCTGAACTCGTCGGTTTCGCCGTGCACGACTCCCTTCCGGATACCGGCCCCTGCCATCCATACGGTGAAACATTTTGGGTGATGGTCACGACCATAATTATCTTTGGTCAGTTTGCCCTGACAATAGATCGTCCGCCCGAACTCGCCGCCCCAGACAACCAACGTGTCATCGAGCAAACCGCGTTGTTTGAGATCTGTTAACAATCCTGCGGAAGGTTGATCGGTGTCGCGGCATTGGTTGGGAAGATCTTTCGGCAACGCACCATGTTGGTCCCATCCGCGATGGAAAATCTGAGTAAAACGTACGCCGCGTTCGGCCATCCGACGGGCCATTAAACAACAATTTGCGAACGTGCCTGGCTTCAAAACATCCGGTCCATAAAGATCGAGAACGTGCTGCGGCTCGTCACTCAAATCAGTCAGATCCGGAACACTCGTTTGCATCCGGAACGCCATCTCATACTGCGCGATCCGAGCGTCGGTTTCAGGATCGCCGATGCGTCGCAGCGTTTCTTCGTTCAAATCTGCCAGCGTGTCGAGCATGCGTCGTCGAACGTTTCGGTCGATCCCCGACGGGTTCGACAAATACAAGACGGGATCACCGCTACTACGCAGGGCGACACCCTGATACCGGCTCGGCAAAAAACCGCTGCCCCATAACCGGTTGTACAACGCTTGAGCTTCCTTGCGTCCCGACCAGGACGCGGTCATCACAACGAACGCCGGCAGATCAGCGTTCTCGGTACCGAGACCATAGCTCAACCACGCGCCCAACGATGCCTTCCCGGGCAACTGATTCCCGGTACAGATGTACGTGATCGCGGGATCGTGATTGACCGCTTCGGTGTACATCGATTTGACCAGTGCAATCTCATCGACCTTGCTCGCCATGTGCGGGATCAACTCGCTCGCCATCGTTCCGTTTTGGCCGTGCGGCGTGAACTCATAGATGCTCGGCGCGATCGGAAAACGAGCCTGCCCGCTCGTCATCGTCGTCAAACGCTGGCCTTGCCGAATCGACTCGGGAAGGTCCTTGTCAAACCAATCCGCCATCGCCGGTTTATGATCCCACATGTCCATCTGGCTCGGAGCTCCCGACATGAACAAGTAGATCGCACGCTTCGCCGCCGGCGGATGGTGTGGCAAATCAGGACGACCGCCAAAGGCCGCGGCGTTGACGGGTTTTTCATCATCCGACGGAACCGCCGATGATGGAGCGGCGGCGAACGCACGCGTCCCTTCAATCGAAGCCAAGGCTGCCGCACCGAGCCCAGCGGCGGAACCCGAAAAAAGCGAACGCCGGGTCATCTGTGAAAGACGAGTTTGCGTCTCCGATGCCGACAGCATTTCGGCGATACGTTGGTCGGATAAGTGACTCATTTGGACACCACCTCATCTGTATTCAATAGGGTACTCGCAACGATGGACCACGCCGCCAATGTCGCATCGGTTGTGCCCGCCAAGGCCGCCGCTTGCTCAAGATCATTGCCGTAATAAATTTTTAAATCGGCAAGCAATGTCGTCAGCAATTCCAATTCATTCCGAGCCGGAGATCGTAACACCACCCGTTCAAACAATGCCCGCATTCTCGCGTCCGAGTTCGTTTCTTCGGATGCGACCACCTGCTTCGCCAAATGCAGAGACGCCTCAAGCGTTTGCGGCTCATTGAGCAACAACAACGCCTGCAGCGGAGTGTTCGTACGCTCTCGCCGTGCCGTGCATGACTCGCGACTCGGTGCGTCGAACGTCGCCATCACCGCGGGCGCGCTCGTGCGTTTCCAGAACGTGTAAACGCCACGCCGATACACTTTGTCGCCTTCATCAGGCACAAACGTTGCCGTGTTGGCACCCGTGTATCCGACCGCAGCCCACAAACCGGCAGGTTGCGGCGGCTTCACACTCGGCCCGCCCAATCGGTTAACGAGCAATCCAGACAAGGCCAGCGTTTGATCGCGAATCACTTCCGCATCCAGCCGGAACCGCGGCCCGCGAGCAAGCAACCGATTCTCCGGATCCGCTATCAGCATCTCGCTCGACGCCCTTGCATCCCGCCGATACGCCCGCGTCATCACCAATCGTTTCATTAACGCCTTGATATCCCAGCCGCTTTCACGGAAGTCGATCGCCAACTCGTCCAGCAATTCGGGATGCGATGGCGGCGTTCCCTGACTGCCAAAATCTTCACTCGTTTTCACGAGCCCCGTACCAAAGAGCTGTTGCCAAAACCGGTTCACCGCCACACGCGCCGTCAGCGGGTTTTGCGGATCGACCAACCACTTCGCGAGGTCCAAACGATCCCTCTTTTCGTTCCCAGCCAGCGGCGGCAGGAACGCGGGAACGTCTCGCTCGACCACGTCACCGAGAGCATCATACTGGCCTCGCATCAACACGTGAGCCTTCCGTGGGGCCTTGGTTTCCTTCCAAACAAGCGTCGACGGAATTTTGTCCTCGGTTTCCTTGCGCAGCGTTTCCATACCTCGCCGCATGTCTTGCAATGCGAGCCACTGTGGCGAGTCACAATACACCTCTCGGTAAAACCGTCGCAGCGATTCCGCGTCCTCGCTGTTGGGCTCAATCGCAACCAGTCGCTGCCGCAAGCTCTCAGACAACTCGACCATCCGCGACGCAAACGCATACGTCAATTTAGCCGAACCATCATGATGAACGTGTTTGATAAACAGATGATTGTCGCCCTTGCGAAGCTTCAACTCATATTTTGCTGATAAGGAATCGAGCTCGTGTTCACCACGAGACTGAGTCACCTTCTTGCCATTGAAGAAAACGACATAGCCATCGTCGCTGCCGATCATCAACTCGAAAGTACTTTCACGAGGCGAATGCAGCGTTTGATGCAGCAACGTTGCCGACGGCCCGTCCTCACGGTGCGGTAATTCGTTCACCGCAACCGCGACAACCTCACCGCTTTGTTGCCAACGAAGCTCATCCTCTCCGATCGTAACGGCCGCTTCGGGCTCAAACGCATCCGCTTTCTCACCGGCAAAGTCCCGGTCGTAGGCATTCGCGGCCTTCTCGACCGAAATGGGCCCAAGCACATGCACTTCCGAAACAGCGATTTTCTGTGACGCCGGGATCGCACTCGCCGATTCGTACACTGTCAAGCGAACGTCTCGCAGGGCATGAGCAGCATGCACGGACTGATAATGCAGCTCGACACGAAGAGTCGTGGGCGCCGCCTCTGTGGACTCGATGGGGGCGGCCAATTGAAACCACGCAGACCGATCGCCCTCGCTCTCGTGCCCGCCAACCGCCCAACCTTGAGTCGCGTCAATTTTTCCGTCAAAGGCGCGTTCAACCGCAAACTTGTCGCCTGTCTGCTGGCGACTAGCAACCCCAGACGCGATCGCGACCGGCATCCATTCTTTGCTGTCTTGATCAAGTACGTGCAAAACGATTTCGCTCAACACCGCGTTGCCATTTTCCGCCGTACCGACGCGTGGATGCTTCTCGTCCGTCAACGCGGCCAGCTCGAGCGTCCGCCAAGTTCCCGGAGGCAATTCGGCTTCGATTTCGATCGTGTCTTTGTCGGCGACCTTTTCGCCGAGATGCACGATCGCGTTATCGACAATGCTTACGTCGGTATCCGACTTCGCCGAAGCAGAACGGATCGAAATCGGTGCCGGCTCATCGTTTGAGGTATACGACAATGATGCGAGCCAATCCGCTTGCGCCGCATCGACCTCCGGAAGGTCTCCGCGGATTTGCTCCGCGAGGAACGCGAGTTCGGCATCGATCTCTGCAAGTTTTTTGCTGTCCTCTTCTGTGGGAATGCGAATCGCCGGTGCGTGGTCCTTCGAGTTCCCGTCCATCGCCCGACCATCGAGCGAATTAAAAAACGCCGACAACGCAAAAAAGTCACGCTGCGTGATCGGATCAAACTTGTGATCGTGACAGACCGCACAGCCGGTCGTCAGTCCAATGAACACAGTACCAAACGCGTCCGTTCGATCGATCACGTTGCGGGTAAACACCTCGTCATAAATCGAGCCGCCTTCGTTCGTGGTGAGGTTGAGTCGGTTAAAACCCGACGCAATTTTTTGCTCAATGGTAGCGTTCGGCAAAAGATCGCCGGCAAGTTGTTCGGTGATGAAGACATCCATCGGCTTGTTTTGATTGAATGAATGGATCACCCAATCTCGGTAAGGCCACATCTCACGATAATTGTCGAAATGCAAACCGTGAGTGTCAGCGTACCGAACCAGATCGAGCCAATAGCGTCCCATGTGCTCGCCGTAGGCGGGAGTCGCGATAAGCTCGTCAACGTAATTCTCATATGCATGGGGTGACGAATCGCTAACAAACCGTTGCACCTGCTCCCACGTCGGCGGCAACCCGGTCAAGTCGAGTGCCACGCGGCGAGCCAGCGTGGTGCGATCCGCGGGACCGTTAGCGACGAGGGAGCGTTCTGCCAACGCCGCGTCGATCCATCGATCAATGTTGTCGACTTCTGCGTTATCCCACCCGCCATCGGAGAGGTCGCTCGCCAACTCAGGCGGCGTCATCTTCACCGGGGGCACGAACGACCAATGAGCTTGGATTTCTGCGCCACCGCGGACCCAATCCTCTAGCATCTTCCGGGCGGACTCGTTGAGCGGTTTGTGATACTCCGGCGGCGGCATGATCATGTCGGGGTCGGTGGTCCGAATCCGCTCAATGATCGAACTTTCTTCCCAATCATCGGTATCAATCACCGATGAGACTCCTTCGGCGATATCAAACCGAATGCCAGACTCACGCTTGTTTTCGTCGGGACCGTGACAGGCAAAACAGTGGTCCGACAGCAGAGGCCTGATGTCACGTTTGAAAGACGGAGCCTTATCGTTCGCCACCAGTCCGTTGTCGGAAACTGCCGTATTGAGCAAAAGCAGAACGATGGTGATTGCAAGACACCGTAATACCATCGAATAGTCCATCGAATTCAGGGGCGGTCGATTGGCGACAGAGCAGTCGCGAGGCGGGAGTCTGATTATAGACCACGATCCCGATTTGTGAAACGGAATAAACAGCCGCAACGACAAACGGAACAACAACGCATCTCCAGTCGCGATATAGACTTACGACCGTATCGACCTGCCGCAAAACGCCAAAACGCCTCCCCCCCGCCAAGAAGTCAAACCCATCGCGACCCCGGAAAAGACGATGCGTCGCGGTCCCCGATGCGTCACCGCACGGCGTTGATGCATACGCCAACCAATGAACCGGAGACGACTATTCCTAGATTTCTTCGTCAACAAAAATGATATGTCGAAAGTAATGCTGCGATTCGAAACTGGCACCGAGTGCGCCGATTAGCAACCCCAACGACGCGGCAAACACCGCCATCTGAGGACGATCGGTCCACACCAATTCCTCCGGTCCGTTCGTGGTTGAAGCCGCCCATCCCGCGATCAATTGCCCCGGAAACAAAAAGTACGCGAGCAAAAAACCAACGGTAAACAACGCAGTCCACGTGGTTGCCATCCCGACAAAAACAATCCCGAGAGCTGACGCCGAAGTCACAATCGATTGCTCCGTTCGCCGTGTGCCTCGCCGGACCAACAACTGCTGGCGGAGCACCACGTAAAACGTCGTCGCAATCATCGACATGACGAACAACGCGAGCAGGCGCACGTGACTTTGTGCGAGCGCCAAATCCCACGCCTCCGCGGTCATGAACAAAATCGCGAGCGTCGAGAAGGACGCGATCGTCAATCGACTCAATCGCTTGGGAAACTCCCACGGCCGAGCGGCCCAAATCGCTTGCAAAATCTCGATGTGATTAATCCATGCTGCACTCAGGGCAAACAACGGTCTAACGAGTGTCCGGCCCGCTCCCTCTTCCAACCGCTGGTCAGCGATCTCGGCGAGCGCCCGCCGCTGACGATCGATGCTTTCTGAGTCCATTCCCGCCATCAAGTCGAGCGCCTGTGCGTTCTGCGGATGAAACATTAGGTCGTTGGGGTGATCGCTTTTGGGCAACCCACACAAGTGACCGATGCCGTGCAACATCAACCGACTCAACCGCCGAGCGATCCGTTCGACACGTTCCTCCCGGTTAGCTTCGACCCCCAACGCGAGCGGATCGATCAATGACAACGACAACACCGCCGCGTCGAGCGGACGACTGATCGCCGCAAAACAAAACGACGAATAGTTGCCGACAAGCTCCGACGCAGTCAGTACGATCGCAAAATCCCAATGACGAGAATCGCGTTCGTCAACCGCTTGCTGCAACAACACACTCGGTTCTACTCGCCCGCTTCCGGATGTGCTGTTGCCAGTCATCTCCGGTCGCTTGATCTCGAAAAAATCAAAGCGGAACTCTACAAACAGTTCGGATAGACGCTGTTCAGTTTGCTCCACCGCCATCCGGGCTGCTCGAGAATCGACCATATCGAGCGGTCCCGCGACAACCACGCCGATTTCGATCAGGGACTTCGGGGATCCTTGCTCGGGTGGTTCCGAAAGAACGGGCAGAGTCGCAGACATAAATGAAATTCTTTACCAACGCAATCGAACGCCGCTCGCACGGCCGAGTAAAAACACAAACGTCGTGCGACATCGTAACGCGTTACTCGAATCGATAAAGCGCCTTGTCGGTGCGGAGGATCAATGCGTTATCGATCGCGGCGGGAGAAGCCATGATTTGACCCTGCAGATGATTGGTCTGAACCACCTCCGCGTCCTCACCCGTCGTCAACACGAACACGTCGCCCTCGTGATTACCGAAGTACAAGTGCCCACCCGCAAACAACGGCGACGCTGAGAACTTACCTCCGAGACGTTTCTTCCACACCAAATCTCCGGTTTCGGGGTCAAAACACGATGCCACCCCGTTGTCATCCACGAGATAAATCAATCCGTCGTGCAGCAACGGCGACGACTTCGATGGGATCCCTTTCGGCTGGGTCCAAACAACATGCGTCTCGGTCACGTCGCCGGTTCCGTCAATTTTCGCCGCCCACAATTCGGGTTTTCCGAATCCGGTCGCAAGGAACACCACATCGCCGAGTAACACCGGACGCGGAACGACCGAAAAGCCCTTGCCGTGGTAAAGCCTCCAAAACTCTTCACCAGTTTCAGCGTTGTACGAGACCATCCACTGCGACCCCATGCACAACACCTGTTCCCGGCCATTCGAATCCGTCACGACGATCGGCGTGCAATAGGCTTTCTTTTGATCGCCAGTCGGAGCTTCCATCGGCGGCCGATCGGTCGTCCACAACGTTTTGCCCGTCGATGCGTCCAGCGCCGTGACGTACTGACGATCCATACCATCTTGAATCAGTATCAAACGCCCATCATGCACCAACGGCGAACTGCCCGGACCAACACCGTGCTCCAGAGGCAGGGTACGTTGCCAAAGGATGGAACCCGAACGGCGATCGACGCAAAACGTACCAAAGGTACCGAAGTGACAGATCACATGCTCGCCTTCCACGAACGGCGTCGGTGAGGCATAAGAGTTCGTCGCGTGAATCGCATCAGGTGTCTCGACCGTCGTGAGATCGATCGTCTGGAGTGGCGCCCCGCTCTCCAAATCAACCGACAGCAGTTTTAACTCAATGGCTTTTGCGATCGCCAGCGATTTGAATTTTTTGGCATCGTTCTTCGTATTGCGAAGCAACGCTTCCCGTTCGGCTTCCGTCGGAACTCGTTCCACCGCCGTCGTCAGCCAAACGACACCATCGGCAATCACCGGCGAAGACCATGCCTTCCCCGGCAGCGGTGTCTTCCAGGCCAAGTGCTCGTCTTCTCCGAACGTAATCGGTGGCGACTGATCGGCGGCGATCCCGTCGCCCGTCGGCCCTCGAAACTGGGGCCAAGAATCCGCTGCACGTGCGGAGATCATCGGATGAATAGACAGAACGGCGATCAGAGCGAGAATTTGGCGGGGCTTCATGGCGGGCGTTTGCAGGAAAACGTGAAAGAGGCGGGGATCCATCTCTGAAGAGACTGCCGAACAAGATACTCGATTTCACCACCGAGCGACATTTTCCAGGTCGCAAAATTTGCCGAACTCACTCCTGCCTACGATACGCCGCCTCACACCGATTCAGCCAACTGTCAGTCGCCACCGCTGTAATAGGATTTGCGTATTCGAATCTGCCAAGCAATCAATCACCGAAACCCATACCAGGACACGGCAATCGGCGCCACGCCTCCGCCAACCCAAACCGCAAACCAGCCACCCGAAGGCTCACTCGAAAACGCCCCTAACCCATCCGCCACCAAACGAGCCGACTGGCGAGAAGGCGGTTTGATCGTGGGCGTTGATCTTTCACAAAAGCCGGCCAAAAAAAACCCGCTTCCAAGCAACCGTCGCATGCCCCAACGACATCCGATGAGGAGTCAGGCTCGGTTCATCCCCCCCAAACGCAACCCGTACGAAGTACTAAAGAAGAAACACGTCAATCTAGATCGCTGACAAATCGCGAGTGCGTCGTCTAACCTGAACCTGACGGTTGCCTAAACCGGGCGGCTCGCGACCAAATCCATCTACTTTGTTAGCGGTGCGGCGCAAGCCGGCCCGGTTGCATTGAGTAAGATGTCGAGGATTACCGGGCGGCTCGCGCCGCTCCGCTATAAAACTTAGCGGAACGGCGTAAGCCGTCCGGTACCACAACAAACTTTATTGCTGACAGTGCACTAGCCGAACAACGCTCGTATCGGTTGACCGCGGTCGGTAATGGGGACGGGGCGGTCGCCGTCATAAAGGTTCTTGGCGGGATCGATATTGAGAGCCGCGCAGATGGTCGCAAAAAAGTCGGGGATGCTGACAGGGTTTTCCACGATCGTTTTCGACAACTCATCCGTCACGCCATACGCGCCGCTGTGTTTCAGACCGCCGCCTGCCAACACGGACGAGAAAGCTCTGCCCTGATGCCCGCGCCCGCCGCCGCTGTCAAACTCAGGTGGACGACCAAACTCCGTCGTGATCACAATCAGCGTTTTGTCCAGCAACCGATGGTTTTGCAAGTCAGTGATCAAGGTCGCCACCGCGTTGTCGAGTTCACGAATCAGCTTATGTTGGTCGACAATCCCTGCGTTGTGAACGTCCCATCCCGCACCGTTGAGAAAGTTCAGGTTATGAGAAACCTCGATAAATCGCACACCACGTTGCACCAACCGGCGGCTCAACAAACATCGTTGCCCAAACTCTCCGCCGTAGAGATTTCGCAGACTGTCGGCTTCGGATTCGAGCTTGAAAACGTCACCGAATTCAGGGCCGCTGAGCTTTAAGCTTTGCTCTATCGCCGCGTCGTAATCACGCATCTTTTGATCGGCGACGGCCTTGCCGCTCTGTTTTAATGCGGTCAAAAACATCTCCCGACGTGCTTGGCGATCGGGCGTGATGCCATCGGGACGCGAAAGTCCCGCGGGCCCTTGCCCGGTGTCGGTCAGATACAGATAGCTGTCTTTGGCACCCAGGAATCCCGGCCCACGTGTGACGTTGGGATACCCGATCAACACGTACGGGGGCGCACCGTCGTGAACGACGCCGCGTTCATGGGTTACGATGGATCCGAGCGATGGATACGTGACCGTGCCGCTAATGTCACGTCCGGTGTGCATCCGATTGGTGGCTGCGGCATGTTCATCAATGACTTCGTGATGCGTACTGCGGACCGCGGTAACCTGCTCCATCAGACGAGCCATTCTTGGCAGGTGTTCACAAAGCTGGACACCAGGAACGCTTGTTTCAATCGCGTCGTAGTAAGAACCAGCTTTCTTCGCTTTCGGATCGCCCTTGCGTTTGGGATCGAACGTGTCCATCTGCCCCATTCCACCGCCGAGCCAAATCGAGATCACGTGATCCGCCTTGCCGACGATTTGCGGTGGCGTTGCCTCGGCAGACACAAACTGCGGCAGCACGACACCGGATGCAGCGATCGCAAGAGCTTGGCGACGATTGATATTCATTCAACAAAACCTTTTACTGACCAGAAAACGAAGCGTGATCGAGTGCCGGCGTTGCTTACCGTTCACGCAAACATCACACATCCAAATTTTTAAGGAACCCAAACGAACTCGGCGTGATTGACGAGACTCCAGACCACGTCCTCATACACTTCTCTCCACTCGGGGCGAAGTCGCGGATCGGCATACGGCCCACGTCTAACCCTGCGTTCCCATTCCTGCTGAATCTCGTTCGCTTCTGGCAACAGGTGGTTCGTCCACGTCGACTGCGGTAACAATGGATCGACCGGCGGCGGAGTGACATCGCTAGATAGCAATAACCGATTCGCAAACCCATTCTCCAGCGTTGTGACAAACAACTCTCGCTCACGATCATTGGGATACCGAGAAAGAAAACGCAGGAACAACGACTCAACCAGTTGTTCTGATGACCGCGCCTTCACCGCCAAGTCAGCCAACTCGCTTTCGTGGGCAGCTCGCGTGAGTGATTTGGAAAGATTCCCGTTTGCCAAAATGCCTGGTTGGAGCACGTTGGGATCCGTCTCCCGCTCGATGATCGGCTGCTGCCGTGTCCCCGTCCAACCGAACGCCTCGAGCACGTCGACGACTGCCTGCGCCCGTGGTAACGAGAGGCTGGGCCGATCGCGTTCGTTATTCAGTCCGGCAAACATCCATGCTCGCGTCGGCGTGCCGAGGGTGACACGTCGGTCCATCGATTGCGTGCCATCATGTAGGAACGTCAATTCCTCCACATCCATCTCGCAACCGCTGGCCACAAACAGCGAATCGACAACCTGTTCCGCCGTCAAACGCCGGCGATCAGGAGCAGCAAAATAACGCTGCTCAGCCGGTGCGGCTTCATTCTGTCCGGTCGCTTCGCGTTGGTAGGCATCCGATGTCATGATCAGCCGCAAGACATGTTTCAGGTTATAGTCGTGCGTCACCAGTTCGGTTGCCAGTTCTTCGAGCAATTCAGGGTGGCTCGGTGTTCTGCCTTCCCAATCATGAACTGGCTCGACGAAGCCGGCCCCCATCAAACGTTTCCACAGATGATTAACCATCACACGCGGGAATCGAACGTTGCTCGGTGCGGTAAACAAAGCTGCCAAACGCTCTCGGGCATCCTTGGGATTGTGCATCAACCTGTCGAGTTGTGGGGAATCCTCCGCTCCCGTGAAATCGGCAAACGGCCACTTCGCCTTGACAGCCTCACCGAGCTTCAACGTCACCTGAATCAAAGGCTCACGCGTTTGACTGACAAAGAACTCATCCGGCACCCGGCTGGTCTTCGGCGGAGTGATCGATTTCCGGCTCAGCATCGCGCCCAGCGAAAACAAATCTTCCTGAGTGGTGCTGTGATAGGGTGAGTCGTGGCAACGTGCACATTGCAAATCAATGCCCAAAAACGCCGCCGCCAGCACGTGGGCCTTGGCCGCCATCGGGGAGTCGTTTTCACCGGCGATTGCGAACCCGGCACTGCCACCATAGTGGGCGTCGCCACGCATCAAAATCAGCTCGGTAACCATGCGGTCGAGCGGCTTGTTATCACGCAGCGATTCATAAAGGAACCAACGAAACGGTCCCGTGCTGCCCAGCGAAACGTTCAACAACGTCGGGTTTTCGGCAAGCAAGTCCATCCACAAACTGACCCAATTATCGGCGTATCGCTCGTCAGCCAATAACGTGTCGATTAACGCATCTCGATTGGGGCGTTTGAGAAATGCTCCGGCTTCGTCTTCACTCGGTGGGACGCCGACCACATCGAGATACGCTCGTCGCAAGAACGCTTCATCTCTGATAACAGGCGAGACTGCGATCGCCACCGGATCCACTGGCTGGGCGGGCCAAACGGCGCCGGATGCGACCCAATGTTCGAGCGTTTCGATCTGTTCGGGAGTGAGCCCGGTATCGGTGGGCGGCATGTTGCCATCGCGAATCTGAACAATCAATTCGCTGTTATCCGGATCGCCCGGCACGACTGCCGGTTCACCAGACTCACCGCTCGCGAGAACGGCTTCGTGCGAATTCAATCGCAACCCGCCTTTGCCCTTCTCGCCGTGACACCGGAAACATTGGTCACGCAATATCGGCAGCACACGATCGTAGAAATGCGTCGTCGTCTTTTCATCGTGCCGGTTCGACTTCGCAACGGCCGTACCGATCTTGTTGGCAATCGCCTCGTCGATCAGATGATCGCCAAATCGTCCACGACGATGATTCTGCAATTCCATTGCGTCCCGTGCAATCTCATGCCGGTGATTCCAAAATCCATCTTGCGATGACGACGCCGCGCGGCGAGTAAAGTCATCAAGTCTCGTCAGCGACTCTTCCATTTTCACCAATTCCTCCTTCGCCGCCTCATCGGTCAACGGAAGCGAAAGTGACGGGCCGAGCACGACGAACGTGTTGCTATCTTCGGGCTGGATGGCAATACAAACTTCTCCCGACTCGGTGCGACGCCCCTTGCCACCGACGACCAGTTCAAAGATCACACGTACCGATTTCGTTTGCCCGCCTTCGACGACATACTCGCCAAACACCTCCTGTTGAGGAAAGCGAACCACGCGATTGCCTGGTGCGGGCGGATCGGCGATCGGAACAATCGGTTGCAGATTGCCGCCGCCGTGGGAGTTCTTACGCGTGCGAGCAACAACTTTTCCGTCGATCCAAAGCCGACTGAGTGATCTCGCCCTGACTAGGACACGATGCCTCCCCGGTGGCAGCGAAACATCACTGGCCGCCCGGACCAACATCGGTGAGTTCCAGCGTCCGCGAATGCCCCAAGAATCATAACGAACGGGAACGCGAGGCAATAAAAACGCATTGCTCGTCCAACGCGTGATCTCCTCCGGCCATGATTCGCCTTCGAGTAACCAACGTGCGTTACTCGGCAAGCCCTCGGCAAACGTGAACAGCACCTTGCCCGCGGGGACGTCGTTCAACTCCGGTGCAACTTCGGGCAGCGGCTCGGGAACGGGTTTCGCTGCTGCGACTCGTGGACCGCCGACACGATGGAATCGGGACGCGATGACTTCGTCGGAGAGAAAGTCTCGGTGAATGGCAACGTTGTCGAGATGCCCCACAAAACTGTTGGCTCGACCGCCACCACGTGATGATCCGATCCAAACCGCGTCATCATCCACAACAGGTGGCTCTTCGGTCGGACCACCCATGTCCCAACGGCCTTTGGCTGGTTGGCCATCAATCCAACCGCGGACTGATTCGGGGTTGCCAAAATGATACGCAACGGCGATATGGTGCCAGCCTGTTGCACACTCAAATCCATCGTCCGTGGTCCAGCGATGCCAATGCGATTCATTTCGCGAAAGCTTAGTCGCAAAGAGAAAGCTCGCTCGCACGGTGCCGCCATGTGAGACGGTTCGCAACGCCCAATTCTGGTTGTCCGGACGAAATTGCGGCGAACCCGTACGCCCTTTGCCGATCACGTACATCTGTTGTCCGTCGCGAGCGGCATCGAGATTGACCCAAGCCTCGATCGTGATTTTGTCACCGTTGCGAAATTGAAACCGATCGTCATTGAGGACCTTGGGAACAGCCAAGTAGCCACCACCGTTGAATTTCAATGCGGTGTTGTCATCCGAGAACTCGGGGTACTCAGGAGGCCTCGGACCGGCTTGGTCGCGTTCGACTTCTCCGTTCAGGTCGAGCGGTGCGGCCTCTTCGGAATCGAACGTCCACTTCGCGACAATGTTGGCTTCTGCGGCCTGGGCCGATGACAAACAAGGGATCGCGAGTGTGATCGCGGCAAAAATCGATTGAATATTCATCATTACCCCGTCACCAGTTGTTCGCAGAATTTCCCTTCATTGATCGTCGGGCGTTCGGGACGACCTTTGTGAAGGTAGGTCAAATCCATGTTGTCGAGACCTAGCAAGTGCAGGATGCTGGTGTGCAAGTCCTGCACGTGCTGGCGGTCCACCGTCGCGTGCAATCCCAGCTCATCGGTTTCACCAATCGCCTGCCCGCCTTTCACACCTCCGCCGGCCATCCACATCGTGAAACCGCTGGGGTTATGATCGCGGCCATTGCCCTTTTCGCTCATCGGCGTACGGCCAAACTCACCGCCCCAGACAACGAGCGTGTCATCGAGCATTCCACGGCGTTTCAAGTCTTTGAGCAGCCCCGCGATCGGTTTGTCGACGCCACGGCACAACCCGGAGTGGTTGCCTTCGATGTTGCTGTGCGAGTCCCACTTCGACCCAGCACCGCTATACAACTGAATAAACCGAACGTCCCGTTCAGCCAATCGTCGACCGAGCAAACACAGCCGACCGTATCCACTCGTCTCTTTGTCATTGATGCCGTACAGTTCGAGCGTCTCTTCGGTCTCGTCGCTCAAATCAATCGCATCAGGAGCCTCCGCTTGCATGCGAAATGCCAACTCATAACTCGCGATGCGGGCTTCCAACTCGGTTTGCTCCGGATGCATCTCCGCGTAATTGCGGTTGAGATCGTTGAGGAAGTCAAGCTTTGACAATTGCCGCGTTTGCGTCACACCTTCGGGTGTATTCAAGTAAGGAATCGGTTGACTTCCCTCACTTAGACGCGTGCCCTGGTACGCGGCCGGCATGAACCCGCCACCCCAGTTTCGCGGCCCGTTGACAATTTGCGAGTTGTTGTCCTGCATCACGACGAACGCCGGCAGGTTCTCATTTTCACTGCCGAGCCCATACGTCACCCAACTGCCCAGCGACGGACGCCCGCTCAAGATCGAGCACGTATTCATCTGACAAACGCCTGCGGAATGGTTGATCCCATCGGCGACGCACGAGCGAATCACCGCGAGATCATCTGCACACTCGGCGATGTGGGGCAACCAGTCGGAAACCCACAATCCTCCTTCACCGTGCCGCTTCCACTTGCGTTTGCTCGCGAGCAGCGGCGACTTCATCTCACCCATCGCCGTGATCACTTCACCAAAGCTATCTGGGATAGTTTGGCCCGCTAATTCATTGAGCAGAGGTTTTGGATCGAACAAATCCAAATGGCTCGGCCCACCCTCCATAAACAGGAAGATCACTCGTTTGGCGGTCGGTTTGTGGTGCGGAGGTTTCGCAGCGACCGGATTGAGCGAAGGCGTTTTGACACCTCTATCGCTTGAGCGAATCGGCTCCGCGTTCGCGCCGGACATCAGACCGGCCAATGCGACTGCGCCAAAACCGGCACCGCTGTGCGCAAGGAATTCACGTCTCGATTCAGGGATCTTGATGTGCATGACAGATTGGAAGGGGGGAGGGAGATGGGGCGGGAATCATTCTCGATCCCAAACAAAGCGAAATCGATTTGCTCGGGAACGCGCGTAGGATTATTGGGAACATGCGCGTGACATGCCCTTACGATCTTCCAAACGAAAGCAGACATTCTCTGCTCTCATTTGAGTGTCGATCGTTGGATAGAAGGGTGGGGATAATGAATTGATTAAGCCATCACAGTCGCCAACTGGGACGGTGACCTGCAATATCGCTTAGTGTTCTGTACCGTAAATCGCTCGTTGATCAATCGACATACAAGAACTCATTCGAATTAAGTAACGCGTGACAAAAATCGACGAATGCTGCTTCTTCAGGCGTGTAGTCGATGATCGCTTCGCCGGTCGCCTTGATTCCATGCTTTTCACCGGCGCTGTTTCGCCGTACGCCCGGATCGACTTCGAACTGCCAGTATCCGACCACGCCGGGGATGTCACGTTCGACCGTATGCAAGATCTCATCGACGCCGATCGCACGTCCAACCAACCGGACATCGTCGATCAAGCCGTCAAAATAGGTCCCGTTTGAATCGCTGCGGCGACCAATCGATAGCGGCGCCTCGTTGGCGATGCTTTCGCTGATGTCATGTTTCACCTCCGCGATTTGCAGCGGTTCATCATCGTTCGACAAGTCCTTCAAAAAGAACGTGACCGTGCCGGGCTCTCCATCTTTGGCCAACCGAACACTTGCGGATGCGTAGTACGGAGTATCCAACGCGATATGTTGATCCGAGAAAATCGCCGCTTCACCGTCTTTGCCACTTCGCAGTGGTCCGAACATGTGCATGACGAGTGTCTGAGGTTTGCGTCGCGATCCCTTGCCGGTAACGCCGAAGTTCCATCCGACAGGACTTTTCCGCGAATTCCACTTACTGACGATCGAGCGAACATGCCCCGTGTTCGCGATGGACCGCAGTTGAAAGAAGGCTTCGATCGTAAAATCGCCGACGGTTAACTCAGGGGAATGCGGAATTGACAACACTAACGAAGGATCGGCGATTTGAAAGCGTACCGCCTGGCCATCTCGATATGGCAATTTCGACGTTTCGATCAGCGTCTGATCTCCCTCGCCCTCGGCTCGTTTCTTTTCAATCGATCGTAAGTGCGTGGTTTGCGCGGCGATGAAAGCTAACGAAGATTTAACTTCACTTGGCGTGGCGTCGCGTCCGAACGCCCGCTTCCACGCAATCGCGACCCGCGTTTCCAAATCACCCGACTGACGCGACACAACCTCCGCCAATGACCTCGCGTACGACAGCATCTGATCGCTGTTGAACATCAACAACGACTGAATCGGAGTCGTCGTGGTGTTCCGCGACGAGTTACTCGAAAAAAACTGCGGAAGATCAAAACTGTTTAGCAACTGATCGGGCGAGTTCCGCATCTGCCGTGTGTAAATCGAACGGTAAGGTGAATCGCCATGAGCACTGGGTCCGCCGGTGCGGCTCTTCATACGGCCGCTGGTGACCAACAGTGAGTCACGAATTTGTTCTGCAGTCAGCCGCGACGTGTCATGCCGCCAGTAATAGTCGTTCGTCGGATCGATTTGATGGTACGCGGCAAACTCGGGATGCCGCGTTGATTGCCGATAGGTTGCCGAAAGCAGGATCGTCCGGTGAAGCGACTTCAGGCTCCAACCTTCTTCGATCAACTGAGTCGCCAGCCAGTCGAGCAATTCGGGATGCGATGGCGGGCCACCAAGAATGCCAAAGTCGCTCGGGTTTTCGGCCAGCCCTCGACCGAAATGGCTTTGCCAAATTCGGTTCGCAATGACTCGTGCGGTCAGCGGATTTTCTGGATTCGTGATCCAGCGTGCCAACGCCGTACGGCGACCGTTGGTTGCCAACGATGGATTCGGATCGATCGGCAGAGGCGAGGCTTCAATGATTGTCGGCACGCCCGGTTCAATCAGCTTGTCTTTAAACTTCGGGATGCTCGTCGGTGGTGCCGGTTTAAGCACCTCGGTCACCGCCATCGCGATCGGAAGGGATTTCGGTTTGAGAGAATCAAACGCCTTGAGTTTCCGGCGTAGCTCAACCAATCGTTCCTTCTTCTCACCTTTGATCACCGAGTCGAGTCGATTGTATTCGGCTTGAACCTGACGCTGAACGAGATACGCCATTTGATCCTCATACGCCGTTCGCTGTTCTTCCGGAGTACGCGCGATCGCTTGGATATCTCCCGGGAAACGGTCAATCGCTTCGTCACGGTATTTGTCGCGATAGGGCTGTTCGATCTCGGCGATTTCATCGCGGATCGTTGCCGTTTTCACTTCCCAAAGTTCCAGCGCAGCATCATAGCGAGCGATCTCCTCCCCACTCGCGACCGGAATATCACGAGGCATGATCGGTGCAAAGAATGCACGGAGGCGGAAATAGTCCTTCTGCAGCAACGGGTCAAACTTGTGATTGTGGCATTTGGCACATTGCAATCCCATTGCCATGAACACGTCGGCGGTCGTGTCCGTCAAATCCTCGATGATCGTGTTCCACTGCGTCGGAGCATCTCGGATGTTCCATTCATAAACCCAATGACGCAGATACCCCAGTGCAATCTGAGCATCGAGGTCATCGGGGAACATCTCATCGCCCGCCAACTGCTCCTGGACAAAGCGGTCATACGGTTTGTCATTATTGAACGACTTGATGACGTAATCGCGGTAACGCCACGCTTGCGGCCGAAAACCGTCGGCGCGGTATCCGTCGCTGTCGGCATATCGGACGAGGTCGAGCCACTGCCTCGCGGCATGTTCCCCGTACTCCTTGGAATTCAACAGCGTGTCAACGAGACACTCGTACGCGTCAGACGAATTGTCGTTTAGGAACGCGTCGACTTGCCCTGGCGTTGGCGGCAATCCGGTCACATCGAGGTACAACCGACGAACCAATTGCGTTTTGGTGGCTTCAGGGGCCGGCGACAAACCTTCCGACACCATTCGTTCGGCAATAAAATGATCGATCGGATTGAACGCCCATCGATTACCTTGCGGGTTCGGAACTCGCGGTTTCCGCAGTGGCTGAATCGCCCACCACGCTCGATCCGCGTCATCAAATTGTTCGCGTTTGCGTAGCGGGGCGTTCGGATCGGCTCCCGGCCAAGGTGCCCCGATCGCAACCCATCGGGTCAACGTTTGGATTTCGTGATCAGAGAGTTTTCCGTCAGGTGGCATCTCCACCGATTCATAATTGATCGCGTCGATCAATAAACTTTCACCGGGTTTGCCGGGGACAATGGCCGGATCGCCCGACTCGCCACCGATCATCAAATCGGCGAACGTGTCGAGTCGCAGCTCACCACTGGATTCCCCATCGCTGTGGCATTCATAGCAATGCTTGACCAACAACGGACGCACTTCGTTTTCGAAAAACTTCGCATGTTCCGGTGATACTTCTTGGCCGCGAGAAACGCTTGCTGAGCAAAGCACAATTGACAGCGTCAACAGATTGAGCACTTTCATTTGGTTCCCTCGCTCACGGGAGGAAGACCAGCAATGAAGACTGGATCGACGTAGTGTTCGTCATCCAACACATCTTGAAAAAAGACACCTTCGACGACCGAATCCTCAGCGTAACCTAGATCGCTAAAGTCGATGCTCACTGCGATGGCCCAGAACGCCATCCCTGGATTTCGCACCTCGAATGTTCCGTAAAGTAAATCATTGACCGATTTCACTCGCGACGTGAACTGCATCAATTCAAAATCGGGAATCTGCCAGGCGTCCGGCGAATTCAACGTGATGTCGTATCGCGTCACGGTGTGTGTTCGCAAACCTGGTTCGAACTTGAGCGGGCTGACATGGAACGCATCGCCCGCAGCAGGATTCATCGCAGATTGCAATTCAAAAAAAACCATGTCGGGCCCGGGGCGATTAACGACCGGTTCCCGAAAGCGAACCGCAATCCCTTGCGTGAGCCCCTCGTCATCGTCCCCGCTGATGATGGGATCACTTGACAACGGCTCAATGCGTCCGCCGGGGTTAAGGAAGCCTGTGTGGAGATACGCGTCAGACTCGATCACAATCCGTCGGCTGTCCCCATCGCCTAGGTTCTGGCCAACAGGCATCGATACATTGCTACTGTTCGACCCTGCCCGAAAATGAATCACCTCCACCCCGATCAACTGGTCAACGGTATACGTGTGCGGCACACCGGCGCTTTGAATCGTCACACTTTCCAACCTCCCTGCCGTCGCAACACTTTCATTGTTGACCTCAAATCCGATCACGCGATCAGGGAGCTGGCTGCGATACATTGACGGCGTGAACTCAACCGTCGAAGACTCACCGCCATCAAATCGTGTTGCTTGCTTTTCGTTGAGAAGCACTTTTTCCGATTCGTCTTGATCGAGCTGACGGACTTCTGCGGCACCTTCAATAACCTGCACTTCCGTGTTCCCGCCTTCTTCGACTGAAACTGAAAACCGGGTCCCCAAATCCGTCACCTCTGTTTGCGGCGTAATCACTTGAAAACCCTCCGCCCCATCCGGCGCGTGCACGCTGCACTTTCCCGCTTTAACCAATAGCTGCATCGGATCCGCGATCTCGATCACGCTCGGCGCCTCCAAGATCACCTCCGCTCCACAGGGAAACTTCAGCGACATCATCCCGCTGACGAGTGCGTATTCGCGTTGATATTCGAGTGAATTACCTCTCGCGGGAACCGCTTCGTTGAACAGTTCTGCACCAGCGAGGTCGACAAGTCGAACGACATCACGCTGTGCATTTTGCGAGACGACCTGCTGCACCATCGTCGGCTGATGTTGAGATTGATCCACCGCTTGCGTGGTGTAAAACGCGATCGCAAAGATCAGCGACGCGGCCAACGACACGCCCGAAACGATCCACGGCGCCACGTTACTGCGGACCCGCGAAACCGCCCCGTTTCCCAGAGCAGAAACCTTTCCTTGCGTAGCGGCAGGCGATCGTCGCGATGCAGCGTACTCCGCAAGTGTCGACGCCCAATCGAACGAGGAGTCCGTCAGAGCATGCTTCTCGTCGGCGTCGCTCGAAAGCACGCTCACCATTCCCGACTGCAAATCCATGTATTGCAAAAAGAACACTCGATTCTCTCGCGCATCACGCAGCAGGAAATCCAGCTCTTCGATTTGCTCGTGGTCGACCGTTCCGTCAATGATTGCGGATGCAAGCTCTTCCAATTGTCGACGGGTCGCATGGGGATCGTTTTTCTGGTTCATCAAAACTCATCCATCGCTAGTTTTTTATCGATGCAGTTCATCAAAAGATGCCGGATCCGTTTGAGATCGCGAAATAGGGTGCGACGACTCGCGTTCACCTTTTCGGCAATCAAATCGGGAGCAAGCCCTTCGAGATAACGTGAACGGACCAACTCCAGGTCATCCTCAGGCAACTGGCTCATGCACTCACCGAGCATTGTCAACCGTTCGCTCAACGCACCTTCTTGACTTTGCCGTTCTTGCGCCAACAACTCCAAGACATCGCCACTGAGCAGGGGCATCTGACGCGATTGGCTTTCACGCCACTTGAGCACGTGGATATAGGCGAACTTATACGCCCAGGGCAGGAACGGTCTGCTCGAGTCAAAAAGCTCAAATTTTTCGTAGAGAGCGAACGAGGTCTCTTGCAGAACGTCTCGCGCATCGTGCGATGTTCCGACGAGAGAATAGATATACCGGTAAAGCTGATCGTGGTGCTCCGACAGCAACTGAACAAGCGTTTCGGCTTTTGAATGTGGGGAATCGAAAGGGGTCACAGCAAATTCTCTCGCTTCTTTTGGTTTCGGTGAGTCATTGAGAAACTCAATTGAGCCGCCGGCTTCATCTCCGTGAGACGAAGCGGTGTTCAAAGCGGGCGGAGGAATGCGACGCGCACGGATAGAAGTGCCGTGTGGTCATGCTTACTTAGCCGCTTTCATAACTCCGTGCCACGAATTCTGGCTTTTTGAACCAATTTCTCAGTCAATTCGTGATTTCCGAGAATTTTGAAACTTTTCGTGGCACTGCGACAATCTACCACGGAAACAACTCATGCGGGGACAAAGCGCCCCATTGCGGTTTTTTCGTCACGTCGCTTATACGGAGTGCTTTTGATGCGTTTTCACACAACGACACACACGCGTCGAGGTTTCACCTTAGTGGAACTCTTGGTCGTTATCGCCATTATCGGCGTACTCGTCGGCCTGCTGTTACCCGCGGTGCAGGCGGCTCGGGAAGCAGCTCGCAGGATGAGTTGCAGTAATAATTTCAAGCAACTCGGATTGGCGATTCATAACTACCATTCCGCGTACAACCAGTTGCCACGACTACAAGGGGGCACCAATGCCATTGGTGCACCCAATGGCGGCACAACCGCACCGTCATCCAACAACCGTGAAGAACTCAGCATCTTGGTCGGTTTGATGCCGTTTCTGGAACAGCAAGGATTGTGGGAACAAATCTCCAACCCGCTCCAAGATCAGAACGGAAAGATCCATCAACCGATGGGCGGTAATCCGCAGGCCAACCTGAGTCACCATCAGATAAGTCGCTACGAACCGTGGCTAACCGAAGTCCCGAGCCTGCGCTGCCCAAGCGATCCAGGCAAAGGACTCCCTTCGGCGGGTCGCACAAACTACGCCGCATGTTCGGGAGACTCGGCATACATCTGCAATCACGGGTACGCCGACGAAAACGGAGACCGCTCGAATCCCTCGAATTTGGCGGAGTTGGCTCGCGCGTCGTGCCGCGGCATGTTCAAAGCACGTGCCGACTCTTATTTCCGTGACGTCTTGGATGGTCTTTCCAACACAATCGCGATGGGTGAAATCCCAACCGACTTGGGCGATCAAGACAAACGAACTCACGGCAAAGCAGACATCGGCGGCGCCGCAAGTGGTCGCGGAACCGGACAAGGAATCCGAAACGCTGGCGAAGCCTTGTCCTGCCGTACTTTCATCGATCCGGAACGCCCGCAGTTCTGGGCGAGCGGCACGAACGTGGGCGACTCGGAACAACGACGCGGCTACAAGTGGGCATCCGGACGACCGATGTATGGCCAAATGAACGCGATCCTCGCTCCCAACAAAGAGATTTGCGTCGCCAAAGGCACCGGCGGGCGGCTCAACTACCACGGCAACGCAATGATTGCTCCTCCGGGAAGCCGACACCAAGGCGGCTGCCACATCTTGATGGGCGACGGAGCCGTCAAATTTATCACCGATTCGATTGAAGCTGGCGATGAAACAAGTGCCCAGGTTTACCACGGCGGACCGCTCGCCGTTGGCTCAAAGAGTCCGTTCGGTCTCTGGGGTGCCCTAAGCACTGCGGCATCGAAGGAAACGATCGAAGCGCAATTCTAAACGTCCGCAAGATCCAGGTTCTCGATTTGATTTTTAGCGAATCCGCATGCGATTCGCTTTCAAGGAGCACAGGCTCAAGACCGGTAGCCTATCCGGCGTTGCCAACCCAAAAATCGAGAGGACCACTGAACACTCTCGCCTCCGAAGACTTTGAAACGCCACACACGTTCAACCAATTCGAATGCGAGACCTCGCTCTCTACTGATACGTCCTTTTGTCTATCCGCTCTCACCAATAAATAAACTCATGATACCTTTCTCAAACGTTCCTTCGCTGACGCAGTTGTCCGCCCTTGTGCTCTTCGGATCGCTGATGTGCGGTTGTGGTGACAGTGGCGGCCCCGTCGCCAGTGAAGATGAGGTGACCGCATACCTCGCCGCACATCCCGAACTCGAAAAGGACCTCGACTCCGAGGCGGCCATCGTCGCCTACGAGACGACCGCCCGAAAGTTTGTTGCGGCTCCCTGAACTGGCGGCTCAGCGGGTACGCAGGGCTGATTGTGTATTCACCATCTCCTGCCTACCAGCGCAACAGGACAGCGTCACTTCGCAAACGGAAAATCATGAACGCCGGTCAAACGGAGTCACCTTCGCCAACAGGTGACTCCGCGGTGTCTTATTGCGCTGGCTTGACCCGAATCATTTTGACGGTAGTGGGTTCCGGAAGTTCAAGGGTAACGATCATTGTGTCTTGATCCTCACGGTGATGGCGAATACTCAATCCGCCCTGTTCTCCGTCACCCGCGGTGAAGAGCAGCCCCAAGACGGCGTCCCCCTTCTCATCGATGGTCCATTTCCCGAGTGAAGACGCACCTTCGCTGTCGGCTCCCATATGGAAGACCTCGCCAGTCCTCGCGTTGACTCCCATCAAAGAAACGCTCTCGAGTCCGCTTCCCTCGCTTGTGACCTCGATGACACGCTCCTCAATTTTCCACGCATAGGTAACTTTGGAAATCTCACCTTTCGTCTGAGCGTCCACCCATGTCCCAACGATTCCATCCCATTGGTGCTTCCGCAAAATCTCGCTCAAGTTGTCTGCGGCCGGCAGGGAGGACGGCGAGATCGCAAGAGTCGCGAGCAACACCCAAAAAACTGCCAGCTTGATCGGGAACATATTGGTCTCCTGTTCGAACATTCATTGCCACGCGTTGACTTCCCGCTGAATCGCAAAACAACGGGGTTTCATTGTCTCCGCTCGAACCCTCAACTGCAATTCACCCCCCCATGGTCAGCGTCCCTTTTCATGTAGCTCCGTCTCTCCGAGACCGAGAATTGCGGGCGTCACCTACTTCCGGGGCTTCCGGGGACATTGAGTGATTGAGTGCTCTTCATAGCGGAACGGCGCGAGCCGTCCGGTCCCGCGTTAATTAAATCAACATCAGGAAATGATTTCCGCGATTTCTCGTTTTTCGGCCTCAACCGCCTTTTCTACGCTGCGATTAATATCTGGCTCGCAAACGTCGCAGCGACAGTCTTCGAGATCGGCGGTGAGGTCATCGTCAAAGTGATTCAAGATCGCCGACCATCGACAGGAATGGCG
>NZ_JAMQBK010000069.1 GCF_023701485.1 Aporhodopirellula aestuarii | reverse complement strand
TCCTTCGCCACTCGATACGTGGCCAGTGCGACTTCGTGACTGGCGCCGGTATCGTCCCTGCGGCGTACACGAGGCCGAACGACCTCTTCCCGTTCGCCCTCGTAAAGCATGCGTCCGGGACTGGTTCCGGCTCGATAGTGATCGCCTTCATGCGGTGCGTGCTTGGGACCACAGAGCTGCGTGACTTCAGCAGCCATGACTTCACTGATCATCTCGCGGACGTAGCCACGGATGAAGTCTCGAAAGACTTCCCCGGTTTCTGACGCTGAAACTTGTCCAAGAGATTGCAAAAGACTAACTTCATTCATGATGGTCTCCCCGTCGGTTGCCGCCGACGAAAATTGGAAAATTGCGAAGGGCAGATTCTGCCCTCCGGGAGACCATCTTTCAACTTTCAACAATTTTTGGGACGCTTCCCGGCGTGCACGAGGCCGAACGGCCTCGTCTCGCTCACCATCGTAAAGAATGCGGCCGGGACTGGTTCCGGCTCGAAGTGATCACCTTCATGTGGTGTGTGCTCTGGGCCACAGAGCTGTGTGACTTCAGGGGCCATCACTTCGCTGATCATTTCGCGAACGTGGCCGCGGATGAAGTCTCGAAAGACTACCCCGGGTTCTGATGCTGACACTTGCCTAAGAGATTGCAAAAGACTAACTTCATTCATGCTGATCTCCCCGTCGGTTACCGCCGACAAAAATTTGAAAATTGCGAAGGGCAGATTCTGCCCTCCGGGAGACCGTCTTTCAGCGATTATTGGGGCGCTTCCAGCTGAAGGGTGAGAGTGATGATCATCTGACCCACTCACGTTATGTGTGTCTCAAGAGCCAAGAGAACTTGGCTGAGAGTCAGTGTGATCTCTTCGAAAAAGCTACAATCAGCAACGGGCGAAGCGTGGCCGTGCAAGGAGATGCTACGAATTTTTTGGCATCACGACGACAGTGCGTCGGCGATGGCTTACTTTCAAAGACTGGTGCAAGCGAGTTGTTCACACGGATCTGACGCCGATGAAGACCGTTGCACGTTCGATCAAAGAGCGTCTGGCAAGCGTTGTCAGTTCTGCACGCACCGAATCACCAATGCTATTGCTGAAGGTGTGAATGGCAAAATCATGTCGACCAAGCGTCGTGTAGGCGGCTTCCACAGCATCAAAAACTTCAAAACCGCGATCTTCTTTTACTGTGGTGGACTCGAGCTCTACCCACGATAATTACGGATGGGCCATTAAAGAGCGAGGTCAAGGAGTTTTGCGAAGACAGTTTTTGAAATTAATTGGTGAGCGATTAGACTTGACTGTTGAGTTCGTCTATCCTCTTGTCGTCCTGGGCAACGATGGCAGTGCCTGATGCAATGGCCGCACCATTGCATTCTGCCTAGTCAAGTGCTCGGTATGCCCCCCCCCCCTCATTTACTGATTGTTGAATGGCCAACGAAAGTCCCTGTATTGATATGAGTGCAAAATATCGCACTGTAGGAATAACAAAAGCGGTGCTTCAGTCATTCGTGCGTCCTGCTTACGGTGGTTTGCGGCGATGGATTAAGTCCAAAATTTCCGATGCTTCCTCCAAAGAGCCTACCTACAAACAGCAGGAAATTATTGACGTAAGGATTTCAGGCATACCGTATCCTATAAAATTGCGGACTGAGTCATCCGATGGCCGGTCCATGACTCAATGCTTAATCGAACGGCAGTACAACATTGATCCAGGTTTTGAACCAAGCAGTATTCTTGATTTGGGTGGTAATATAGGATGCTCAGCAATTTACTTTGCGAACCGATGGCCAAACGCAAAAATTGTCGTCGTTGAGCCTTTTGCAGAAACATTCGCAATTCTCAAAGAAAATGTCAGCGGCTACCCAAATGTTGTAGCGGTGCAAGCTGCCGCTCATTACCAGAACGAAACCGTTTCATTGGATGTGCCATCCAATGAGTTTTGGTCCACGCGGGTGCTAAAAAAAACATCTAGTAGTGACAACGCCGGGAATGTCGCTCGCGGTGTAACCGTCAGCGATCTATTGGATGAGCATGGCATTGACAAGGTTGACATTTTGAAGATGGACATCGAAGGAAGCGAAGCGGACTTGTTTGCCAACCGCCCTCATTCCTGGCTGCGACGCACTCGTCTGCTAATGATCGAACTACACGATGGCACTCGCATGGGCTGCACATGGTATCTCGAACGCGCGTTAAGAAGTTACAAAACACGAAAAGGGCAAATTGGTGAGAATCTGTTGGTTTGGTTTGACGAAAATTAAGTTCTGCCAATAACGAGCGTCTTAGAACTTGACCCAGATGGGATTGAGCACTAGTTGTTCGGGGGATGTCCCATTTGTTGT
>NZ_JAMQBK010000068.1 GCF_023701485.1 Aporhodopirellula aestuarii | reverse complement strand
GCTGCAAACCAGCTACCCAACCACGAACCTTTGCTCAGCTTCGCAGATTACCCAGTGTGACGCAATCGCCCTGCCGATAGATCGTTCGCGACACAGGTTCCGGTCGCGTTCGTCGTGGGGTAAATCCGAAGACAACACCTGGCAGAAAACGCCCCTACCATCGCTAAAAGAGCGATTGCGGCTGCCGGTTTGACTGGGTGCCTGTTTCTACTTTGCAACTAGCACACCTTCTGCGTCATTCTGGACGCTTGCTCCTCGCTTCTCGAGTTGAGCTCAATAGAGAGAACAAGTATTTCAATGCGGAATGGAACCAATCACACCACATCTCTGCATGAAAACCTACCTATTGTCGTGAGCTTCTATAAGGACGTTTGCCGATTCGATTGGGTGCTGTCGGCTTGGTAGCGATCGATTCCAGGGGAACTTAGGCTGATCTGACAGGCGATTGATAATTGATAGGAGATTAGTGGCAAGTTCGCTTAGGCCCCAATCAAACATCCCCAGACGCGAGGGTATGTCCCGTTTGTTGTTGAAACTCGTGATGGTCTCTCTCGTAAAAAGGTAAGTAATCCGGTTGGAGTGAGCAACAAGCCCCACCTCATGGAGCTCGCCGTAGGCGAGCTCCATGAGGTGGAAAAGCAAATTCAGCTCGTTGTTGATTCGGGTCTCGCCAACGCTTCCAGCAGATGCGGAAGTGACTTGCATCCGGTGATCCGGCGAAAGCCTTTCTCGGCCTCCAGCAATGCGTACGAGAGCCAGCGACTCGCTTGATCCGTCTCAGCTCGAAAGCGTGTCACACGGTCAAGTTTACGGCGCGTGGTGCGGAACGAGTTCTCGATCGCATTGGTACTCAGAAGACAACGATGAAGCGTGTTCGGGACATTCAACCGATGCAGTGCGAGAAGATCCTCGCCGGCTTCATGCAGGCTCCTGTGCGCCTCGGCGTTGAGTGGTTCCAAGAACGCGCGCAGTTCACCGAAAACTTCTTCGGCAGCTTCAATGCCCTGAACGCTACGAAGACGTGTGAACAAACGCGATAGCTCGCCCCAATGACGCTTCGAGAGCTTGCCTTTGATGTTTCGTTCCTTATGGACTAAACAACGCTGGATAACGGCGTCAGCAAAGAACTCAACCACGGCGTCACGAAGGGCATCGCTGCCATCGAGAACCACGTACAAACGATGCTCACAGGTGAAACCGCGTTTGACAATTCGGCTCATCAATTCACGCGAAACTTCAAGGTTTTCACTACTGCCAAGTGCAAAGTCCAGGACATGCTTGCGGCCCTCACTGTCGATCCCCAGTGCCACCACAGCAGTTTGATCCTTGCTCAAGCGGATGCCATCGATCACCAAGGCACACCAAGTGATTGAACTGAGATCTTTGCCTCGCAACTGCTCAATGAACTTGCTGCCAACCTCTTGCCAAAGACGCGAAACATTGGACTTTTTGACACCAGGAGAATTTGGCTTGATCTCTTGGACACTCCTGGAACTGACACCTGAGACGATCGCTTGAACGATCTGTGCCTGCAGCTGCCCGGGATCTCTGGCAGCCCGGTAGGTGCTCAACTCGACTTCATGACTGCGGCCGTCACTGGACTTCTGGCGCACTCGAGGCCGAACAACTTCTTCGCGTTCACCCTCGTACAGGACGCGGCCTGAACTGGAGCCCGCCCGATAGTGATCGCTCGGTGATGGGGCATGCTTCGGACCGCACAGATCGGTGACCTCAGCGGCCATGACTTCACAGATCATTTCACGCACATGCCCTCGCAGAAAGTCGCGAAAGACTTGTCCGGTTTCCGAGGCTGAAACTTGCCCCAGAGATTCTAAAAGATTAACTTCATTCATGATGGTCTCCCCGTCGGCTGCTACCGACGAAAATTGAAAAGTTTCGAAGGGCAGATTCTGCCCTCCGGGAGACCATCTTTCAACTTTCAACAATTATTGCGACGCTGCCATTTTTTCCCACCAATGCCGCCGGCATCAATAGGCGCCCTCGCGAAGGAGGGCCGTCTTGATAGTTCGCCATAAAATGAAAATATCGAACGCGACGGACCAGTTCCGCAGGTAGTAGCGGTCGAGCTCAACTCGCTTTGCATAGGGAAGTGAATTGCGCCCGGACACCTGCCAGAGGCCGGTGATACCAGGCTTGACCATCTGATAAAGCCTAAATACATCCGGATGGTCGTCAATATACGATCGGTCGTAGGAGTGACAATCAATGATTGGGCGTGGACCGACCAAGCTCATCTCGCCCCGAAGCACGTTAAAGAGCTGGGGCAGCTCATCAAGACTAGTTTTCCGCAGGAACGAACCGACCCATGTTATTCTTGGGTCACTCTTTAGCTTGTGGGTGCGTTCCCACTCTTCGGCAAGCTCCGGATGCCGATCGAGATACTCCGACAGGCGATGGTCGGAATCGCGAACCATACTCCGGAACTTTATCGCCTTATACGCTTTTCGGCCTTGCCCGACGCGTTCTTGTACGTAGAAGACCGGGCCGAAATCAGCAAGCTTGACGGCAAGTGCTAGCATCACCATTACTGGTAGCCAGATCGGCAAGGTCAACAAAACAATACCGTAATCCATAACCGTTTTGATTGCCCTAGCATGAAAGCTTGTCAATATGCTTTGACAATGCATCTCAACAACTCCATCTCGTCCCACGAGCCGAGAGCGTTCGGTGGGGTGGTCGCCAACGTCGATTGCGAGGCTAACGTTTGGAATACTGTCGAGAAAACACTCGCCTTGCCGCACCTTGTAAGTGGGGTCCGTGACAGACAGCCTCGATATTCCCTGGTCGATCATGATTTCCTCAAGGTCGTCAAAGGGGCCGATAAAACGATGATCGCTGTTTCGTTCCGCCAAACTCCAGTGTTTGTGCGATTGATAAAGGATGCCTGCTGGCCGAAGCCCTTCCGCTCTGTGTTCCACCAGACTGTCGTGCAATTGCACAGAATTCTCGAAATCGCCCGCGATGAGTACCGGTTGGCACCACCAATCGAATCTTGACAGATAAGCTCGGACGAGTGGACGCAGTATACACACCAACAACATTTGTGACACCATGAACGCTACGTACGCCGCCCAGAGCCCGTGCGCTAAACTGCGTTCTACTGGAGATGCGGCGACGACTGCCACCGCAAGACTCGCCGATAACATCAGCCAGCTCCGTAAGCTGCGACGAAACTCGTTCGAAGCGTTAAGCCCACAGCCTGGATAAACACCGTGCAACGACTGAAAAAGCACCATGACACTCGGAATCATGACAAGCAAAACAGTTGTCGATGCAGCGAATTGCCAGCCAATTGATTTCGCGACTAGCCAGCCCAGCAATGTCGCCAAAAAGCTTCCAGTCCAATCGACAACAATCAAGGGAGTTGCTGTTTGGACGTCTTTCCAAAACTGGATTCTGCCAAGCTTACCCGCTGTCTGGCTCGAGAAATCGGTGAAACTAATCGCGTTATTGCGAAATTCTTTGGCGGTTGTTGTCGGCTGTCCAAATTTACCAACCATCTGGCTTGGGGCTGAAACACGACTAAATTCCGCCCTGTCTGTTTTCATGATGTAGGTCTTTGGAAAGTAGGTCGCACGTTAACGTTCCGCTAAGCTCGAGAGGCGTCTCGCACTTCCGTAAGATCAAAGCAGTTATACGACGCTCCATGCGCCAGCGCGTATTCGGGAATTAAATTTCAGCTACTCTATGTCGAGGACCACGAAGCCGCAGAAACGCTTGAATTCCATGGACCCGCTGAAAAGCATTTTTGATACAAAGTGTTCTGTTGAGCAAGCTGAAGTGAAATCGGGCGTATCAAATGAATCGCTACGTAGCGGGAAAGTCATAAAGCGAGCATTTAGCTTTCTGAACTGAAAGCGGGCAATCAAACTACTTTTGTTGCGGCGATCTTGTGCGACCGATGCACAAAACCAACGAAGTCCCACTGGTTGGTCGATATGGTAGTCTCAACCGTCGAATTTTCCAGATTCGATTCGGCCAATTCATGCGATAATGCACCGCATTTTCGCATGAAACTAGAAAATGAAACACATTCAACACGGCGCCCAAAAGCTGCATCCTCAACGGTGGAACCTCACCTACTAACCGAAAACTGCCTCTGAACAAGTCTTATCCCATTTTCTGCCTGCGTGAATCCTACAATAGTCGGAAGACGCTCGTAAATCTGAAGTTAGTGGTGAAGCAGACCATTTGGAAACCGTGTTCGCTGAGGTCCAATCAGACAAGCCATTTGACTTGGAAAAGCCCTCTGGGTCGGTAGCTTAAGAACGAACCAAGAAAGACCGACGTCTTTCTCTCCGCAAATGATCGCCAAAACACAACGTTCAAGGAGGCAAACGGCAGCAATTGCAAACCAATGGCTCCTAACCCGCTTAATTCCCAGGTTGCCTTGGCAAGGCAATGACCGTCAAGCTACCTAACCGCGTGCTGAGATTTCTTCTGACATTCCTATTCGCTGGACCAATCCCCATCCTGAGTAGTACAGACTTTGCTACGCTTGAGGCGGCTTCCCGTTCACTCCTTCGACGGAAGCCCCGATAGGACTATTTGGCGCTCCGGCACGGACGGTCCTGGGTTGGGTCGATGCCGAACGAGTGTAATCACTTTGGTAGTACCCATAGTAGCCTCCATCCGCATCAAATTTCTTGCCGGCGCCGAAGGCGTTGAGCATGCAGCCGACGAAGTTGCCGCCCGATGACTCGATCCGGCGAAGCGTGTTGATCACCTCATCTCGACGCACGCTCGCGACCTTAACCACGAGGATCCCTCCGTCCAATCGCGGCATGACGACGACGGGATCCGAAACTGCTAAGACAGGTGGCAAGTCTACCAACACCAAATCATATTGCTCTCTCGCGGTTACTAGCACTTGATCTAATGCCTCAGCCTGCAGCAACTCGGCGGGCATCGAACTCGCCGAACCGGCCGTCATCACGAACACGTTATCGGCACGGGTTTCTTTAACGGCGTCGTCAAAATTCAAACGCCGCTCAAGCACATCGCAAAGACCGTCCGCCTTATCGACGCTGAAGAACCGGTGGGCACTGGGACGTCTGAGATCAGCGTCAATCACTAGCACTCTCAGTCCGACTTGCGAGAACGAGACCGCAAAATTTGAGGTCACGGTTGATTTACCGTCACTCTGCATTGGGCTGGTAAAACCGATCGTTCGAAGATCGCCTCGGCGAATGTCTGGCAACAAGACTGTCCGGCCCAAACGAAACGCTTCGGCGTCGGGTGAAAGTTCCGCTGCGACGAGGCCTGAGATACCCTGCTTGATTGAGTTCAATTTCCCGACTCGACCCAAGCTAGGAAGCCCAATCGCTTCGTCTAGCTCTGCTGCCGAACGGAAGCGACCATCCCGAACATCATTGGCAACGGCGAGGACGAGCCCGCCAAATAGCCCCAGCATTAATCCGCCTAGTGCACACAGTGGCAGCTTGGGCCACGACTTTACGCCTAATCGTGGGACTTCGAGAAACTCATAGAGATATCCGCTTAGGCCACTCGCAGTATCAAGTTCGCGTAGCTGTTGAACAATTCCGTCAAACAGCGCCTCCTGTCTTGATATTTTCTTTTGAAGGATCATGTCGGTCAGTTCATATTCGATCAGTTCCTTCGCCTTCGTTTCCGAGTCGGCTGCCAGGAAAGTTAGTTCCTTGCGTCGCTCGGCGAGTGCAGCAAGGTCGTGCTGCAGGAATCCGACGTATGCTTTCAGCAGTCCTTCAGGAGAAAGGGAGCTGTCGCCAAACGCGGACGTGGGACTGGTCAGGTCTTGCTTGTCTTGCAGGAACTGCTTGACCAGCGTGATTTCGCTCTCGAGCTCCTGCACCTTGGGGTGTGCGGCACCAAAGACCGAGGAGAGTCTTTGTTTTTCGCTGTTGAGCTGCAGGAGGTGAGTGATCTGAGTGCGTGCTTCCTCCATTTTCGCCGGCATCGCGGCCTTGAACTCCGGTGAATCAGCCGCGTTCATTTGCAGACCTGCAAAAACACCCAGGCGTTCTAGGCTCTCGCTATCGATCAATGCGAGCTTATCGAGGTGATCGAACGCGTCGCCCGAATTGTCCATTTCTTCGAGCGTTGCTTCAACACGCTGGAGTCGTGTGCGAACCGTTGACTCCTTAATATCGATATCCAGAAGCTCCTCCTGCAGACGCCGATACCGGTCTTGATAGACGTTACTGCTACCCTCACCTTGGAAGAACAGCGGAGCATTTTGTCGCGACTTAAGGTGCTCCTGTTCGGCGGCAAGAAGCTCTGACTCTACTTCTTGTTTGGCCTGGTTGACCATCTCATTGGCTTGGCCCATCAATTGCTCAACTTGAGCGATGATGAATTGTTCATATCGCTTCATCACTGATGTAAGCAGGAGTTGAGCATCCTCAGGATCCGTGTGAGTCAAAGTGACGCTTAAACTGCGGGCCCCCTTGGCCGAGCCCTCACCACCCTTGACGACTTCAAGTTGTTCTATGACGTAATCGACCGCGTCGAACTCAGGCTTCGATTCATCCAACTGAGCGGTCACGGACGCCAGATCTAACAAATCATTTTGCTCAAGCGCCTCGCCAACGATCATCCGGCTTTGAATCAGTTCGATATGGTTTGCCAGAATGTCTTCGTCGACAATCGACTGTCCGGTCGTGTCACCGCTTAGCCCTGCACTTCTCTGATTAATCAGAATGGACGCATTCGACTCGTACCAAACCGGCGTGTATAGCGCATACGCGATTCCTGCCGCCAAACCACTCACGCAAAGAAATATGATAAGCCATCGTTGACGGCTTAATATCTCTAGGACATCGAGCGAGTCTGATTCCTCGTGATCGACACTACGACTGCTCACGCGACTCGCTGAGATCCTACGAGATGGATTGGTTTGTTCAGTCGATTCCGCCATAATCATTCAGTTCGTTCCAGCCTAGTTGAATCACCAAGCTCAATACTAATTGCGAGAGTTGATCGCCGGAAGCGATTTTTAGCCCAAAAGCAACCGGCAATAATCACCCGACTGCTACAGACTGTCAAGCTAAAAAGCAACTCCCCTTGGGAATTGCCGGAAGAAGCAATCACAACCTGTCGAGCCGGTTTTGACGGAAGTCATGTGCGACCCCCTAAAGACAGGACATGGAAATGAAGCTGCGTCTATTTGCATCTCGGGCCCCTTGAGAGAACATCTTCCGCAAACTGGCTCCAAAGGGCGAGCACACGCCCTGGCGTATTCAAACTGAGTGCGCCCGGGGACATCCGCAGCGAGACCGCCAGACGCCCGTCGAATTCCAGAATTGCGGTTGAGAGCTCGGCCCCCGCCTGAATCGGCGCCTCAAAAAAAATATCCGCCAACTCGGCGTCGGCGATCCACAAACCGGAGTTGCGACGTTTGACACCAAATCGATTTCCAAGCCGAAAGCTGGCAAGACAGGTCAGTGCCGCCGTCGGCGTGAACGTTCCCAACCGCTCGAGCAATTTCAGGCATCCCGGAATTCTCTCCGCAATCGATAAACCGACTTCGGTTTCAGACGCTGTGCCGTATTTGCGAACGTTGCGCATTTGTTCCGAAATCGACTCGAGCGTCTGCTCAAAATCATTCACGTCCGCGTGGGTCCGGCGCAAAAAGGCGATCCCAATGTGATTTTCTGTGCAGCGTCTTTGCGCCCAAGTGCGAGTTTCGACAGGATTCATCAACATGATGTGTCGACGCGGAGCTGCCGATGCTGACGTGCATTGAGCGAGGACATGCATGGTTACGGCAAGCGACCAGTCATTCAGATTGACTGATCGATCGCGCAGATAGCGACGGATCTTGTCGCTGAATTTTGGAGTGAATAGCAATCGCCAACGATTCTGAAATTGATCGATGGATGCAATCGAACTTTGGAATTCGCGATCGGTCGTTAGCTCCTGTTGATTACGGACCGATTCTCGCTCTTTCGCCAACGACGCGAGTGCATCCACATCTTCACCCTCCCTGTGAGAAAGTAGGACTTTTTCGGGTCGTTGAGGTTTGATGTGAGGTTGAGTGCACGCCCCTCCAGAAGGGCGAGCTAGTGGGGTATGGCCAGGCAAGTCGTCCACTGAATATGGAGCGGTTCCATGACGTGAAAAGCGGATGTTGCTGCCTCGAATGGTGGTCCACAGGTTTCGCAGATCCGGCGGCGAACTTCTGGATTCAAGACCTTTCGACTCAAGAACCTGCTTGTCCTCTGTTGCTGTTTGCCGAACGCTCCCAACTGCCCGATCTGCACCCGCAACTAGTTCAGCGTACGTCTTGGCAAACTCTGCGAAAATTCGGATTCCCCCCACGCCATCGGTGCAAGCGTGATGAAATAGAATTCGAATGGACCACAGCTTTTCGTCGTTGGACTGGACAACACAACCGGCACCGATCCCCAATCGTGGACTTACCGACGCCGTATCGCTGTCCGGTTCCGTTGGCGATTGGTTTGTGACGCACGCATCGTATCGAATTTTGCGATAAACAAACGAATTAGCCTCAGCATGCTGTTGCAGCTGCCATCGGAGTTGCCGTCCTTTGCCCGCCAAACGAGCGAACAGCCGAGGGTGGCCTTCTATTGTTTGAAACCAGGAACGCCGGAGCAGTTCGATCTGCAGCTTCCCTTTCAAAACGAACAAAACACTAAAAACCATCCCCGCCCCGTGAGATGGTCTCAGGAGAAAGCGTTCAAACACCGATGTCGGCAAGGTTTCGGGATCGTCGGAATTCATTCGCCAAACATCGACAGTCGGGGTGATGCATGGATGGAGCAGGAAAGTGGATCAGACACGAACACTAATCCCGCCATCGACGACGATCGTTTGACCCTGGATCAAATCGCTTGCGGAGCCACATAAAAATGCGACGACGGAGGCGACATCTTCGGGTTCCAGGGTGCGATCGCCCAGCATCATCCGTTCGCCGGCCGCACGAACCAGATCCTCCGAACCGGGCATGCTGGCGATGGCATCGGTGGCAATAATTCCCGGCAGAACACAGTTGAAGTTGATCCCATGCCCACCATATTCCAAGGCGAGGTGCCGGATCAAACTTTCGAGAGCCGCTTTCGACGCACCAATTGCCCCGTAGTGTGGTACCGACCATCGTGACCCGTGACTGCTGATCGCAACGACTTTCCCATGACCTTCCGATTTTGCTAACAAGTCTGCTGCCGCCTGAGCTAGCCAAATCACAGGTGCTGAGTTGTTTCGAAGCACCGCTTCAAAGTTCACCTGAGTCAAATCTGCAAGGTCGCGAAAGCCGCCGGCGGCCGCATTACTGACCACGATATCGAGACCACCGAACCGGGACTCGACTTCTTCCACCATCGAAAAAACGTCGTCGCGACGAGACACATCCGCCTTGACCAACATCACCTCCGCTTCGTCGGCGCGAGCAGCTTGGATGCTCGCGATCTCCTGAGCGACCTCCACGGCTTGTGATTGTGAGTTCAGAAAATTGACGGCGACACTTGCGCCGGCTGTCGCCAGCTTCAACGCGATCGCCCGTCCAATTCCGCGACTGGCACCGGTCACCAACGCGAACTTTCCTCGCAGTGATGAATCAGATGTCATAAGCGGTCGCCTCATTGGGTCAATCGAAGGGGAGCGGGGCATGTTATTGATGGTTCTGGTTGTACGTCGCGGCCCAATGCTGGTGAAACGCGTGCAAGCGTTCTTCGCAGCGACCGAAAATACGCTGTTGATCGCTCGACATCATACCTAACTGTACTTCGGGAAAAATTCGAGCATCTTCGCGGAATACCTTTTTGGCAAATCCACGTGCCGCCCGCCCCAACCCAAGACTGAGACCATTTCCGATCGCCCCCCATCGTTCACTCCGACGAGTGTAACCAAACACTTTCATCCCCGCCCGCTGAGGACCGACGGGGTAAATTTGATAGACCAAACTCAGTGTACTCGTAAAGGACGCCATGACATTGGGGAAAACATGCACGTGGCGGTACGTCGGGTCAAACGAACCGCTGATTGCACGAACAACGCCCTCCTCTGCTTGAGCAAGAAACGAGCGTTCGCGGACAGACGTTTTGAACGAAGTCCCCGATTCATCGAAATCGTGTTCCGTCTGAGACTCCCCTGGGTCGGCCCCCAGCGTCTCGCCGTGGATTTCGTCCAGGTGATAACTTTCCAAGGCGCCCTCGATCGGGATTTTCCAGTCGCATTCGTATCGCATCTCATCCTCATAGACAAGTCGCCATCTCGCGCTGTCCGTGAGTCTCGAAAACAACGGGGACCAAACATCCCAATCGTCGAGCGGCCCGTCCGAAAGTTGGCGTCCATCCTTAGGTGCCTCGCTTGACTCCGCCAAATCACCCGAGGCCGTTTCGCGCCCCGCACTGAATCGAACGAAGATCAGTTGCCCAACCTGCTGCACTTCATAGACGGGCAATCGGTAATTTTCGCGTTCGAAGTGGGGAAAATTGCTCGCACCAGGGATTTTTCGCGTGCGACCGTCACTGCCATAACGCCAACCATGATAGGGACACTTGAGTTCTTCTGATCGGCCGTGGGCCTGATCAACCAAACGACACTGCCGATGAGCGCAGACGTTTTGGACGGCCGTCAATTCGCCATCGAAATTGCGAACCAACACGGGGACGCCTAATCGTTCCACCGAGACATAATCGCCGGGATTGCGCAATTGGCACGACGAGGCAACGAGTTGCCAGCTACGATTTCGAAGTTGCCCTACATCATGCTGATGAGCCGCCAAAGTCGTGTAGTGAGAGGCGTGCAACAATGGCTGCATGGATTCGGTCGCTCGATACATCAACCCAACCAACCGATTCGATACCCACTCAACCTCAAGATCAGGTCGCGATTCTGCCCCACCAATATCGCGGACATCCAACCTCCACTCGACTTTCGCCCTGATTCCTCACGATCGTCGTCCTCCCATTGAACGATGACACGCAATGGTTCGCCGGGGTGGGGTAAACGACCAAGTTCAATTTTCTTGAACGAAATGGGAAGACTTGCTCGGCCACCACGCTGATGAGCCAACATCCCGGCTGCGTACAAAACCGCATCCATGGCGGCTGGTGCAATCACCCAACCTCGAAGCGGTCGTTCTTCGCCAGCAAGGTGCGACGGACTCGGTGCAACGATGGTTCCGATCGCGATAGACGATTCGCTGCAGAAGCCGATTGTTCTGAGGCATTGCAGCGATGGACCATGATAAACCGGTGCGTCGGCGTCCATGTACTGAACGCTGTGCAGGGGAATTTCTCTCCCGATCAGCAATGCTTCCTCGTCGAGCCGCACCGGATACGAACGGTCCGACACTTCAACCGTCGCTGAAAAATGAGGGCGTGACGCCTGCACCAATCTTCCATCGCGGCGACGAAGATCGTTCACAAGCGTCCAATTTTGGAACGATGTGTCCGCAATGGAATCGCTATCCTCACCAGAATGCTTACCTGGATCGGTTCCCGTTACCAACTCAACGGCGAACGCGTCATCGGTCAGACATTTCAGCGGTTGATGCGCATGGACATCGTGAAAAGCCCGCACATGTTGATCACGTCGGAAACAGGCCGCTTCGCCCAGCATCTCGATCGCCATCACGAAAGGCAGAGTGGGGCGTCCCTGGACAAGGTGCTCGTTTAAAAAACGATCGACTGTCGGCTGCAATGTGACGGCATGTGACAGTTCGCTCGGATTAGAAGTTTGTCGATTGCCATTCGGATCGAGCAACGGCAACACCGGAGTCGGATCGGGCTGACCATAGGTTTCGCCACCCGGGAAGAACTTACGGACGTATCGACGATCCGTGATCAACACTTCCGGTTCATCACCGCCGTGTTCAATCTCATTCAAGAAGTGATGCAGTCCCTCCTCCGCTGGCATGAATTTCATGCCAATCATGTCAAGGGCCAGCTTCGCTTCCGGTTTGGTCGCCATGCCGATATCGCCCCAGGCGTGCCAGTGAAAGGTGACACAACGTGTTTCAGGACGCGTGCGACCGAGGTTGCCCACGACCTTCGCCAACATATCGTTAGCCGCAGAATAATCGGTGTGCCCGTTCGCTCCGAAGCGACCACTAATCGACCCAAACCCGATGAACCATTCCAATGGATCCGATTGTGTCGCGGTGGCGAGTGCAATGGCGCCGTCGATCTTGGCTCGGAAACACTTTTCGACTTTGTCTGGTCGTTTACGATCAAAACGGGCGTCTTGCCCGGCGCCGGCTCCTTGAATGACTCCGCGGATGGGCCCGTTCTCGATCCGAATTTTTTCGAGCAGTTTCGACACCGCATCGACGTCGGAAACATCGACACTGTGGTACGTCGCGACGATTGAATGTTCGCGGCAAGCCTGAAGCGTTTGGTCAATCTCGATCGCCTTTTCGAGTTTCTGCCATGCCTTAACAGGATTCCCACCCTTCGACTGGACTTGCTTCATCACTCTTCGCCGCAAGTCGGCTCGATCGGCCGCGGCGGCGTGTCGAATCTGGTCGTCGATCTTTGGATCAGGAGCTGTACCGAGCAGGTGCAAGCGAAGATCATGTCGCGACGCTAACTCCATCGCTGTCATTGCGGTGATCCCTCGCCCGCCGCCGGCGATGATCCAATTGCCGCCTCGCGTGAGCGGATAGCGGGTTGTCAGCGATCCCGACTTCGAGGCGGAAGAATGCTCGGCGTCCAGCGGGCGATATCGGGCACAGGTCGCCCACCGTTGAGCCCCCGCCACAACGACTTCTTCGTCGTAGGACGGCACGGCCAATTCTCGCCACACACCCTCAACAAATTCCTCAGGCGTTGCCGCTGATTCCGAGTCGAGAACCAGCATCGGTGTATCGCGATAGCCTCGCATCCAGGCTTCGATCAGCATCGCCTTGGTCAAACCCGCGAGCCCACCCGATTCCGCTGAAATGAAACTTGGTTCGCCTTGCAAATCAAATCCTAAATGCCCACCCGCACGAACCAAGGTGGCCAGCGACGCGTCCGACATCCGTCCCTCATCGATCAGCCCCTGCATCCACCGTTGGCATACATAAAAGGGAATCGACAACGCCATCCCGCGACGACGCGACCAAGCATCAAAATCGCCGGCAGTCCAGCCCGATGCTGCATCGTAGGGCGTCGCTAGGAAAAGGTGAGGAGCAACGCCGTCACGCCAAAGCTCGCTGAGTTTCGCGGTGGTTGATTCTAAAGACAGGCTGGACGAGATCTGGTGAATCGGAAAACCATTTGTCTCCTCGTCCGATCGCCAGCGTGCGATGATCGCATCGGCGACGGGATTGCTTCCCAGCACGAGGGCAGGACCGCAAAAATTCGGCTTCGTCGGCATCCCCTCCAATCGAGGCGCGAAATGGGTCGACAAACAGAAACGATGAGTTCCCGCCTCTGGCACTGGAATGGGAGCGGCAGCCTGTTCCTGAACCATCACGTCGGCAGACGGTTCGTCTTGATAAACAGAACTAGTTCTGGACTTCAGGCATTCGTTTTTTTTTTCCTCGCCCGAAATCTGTTCCCAGACGAATGCGTGAATGGATTCCAAGGTGGGAAATTCGGCTAGCGTGCGCCCCGACTCGCGAAGTGCTTGCAATTGATATTGCTGTTCAAGTTCACCAAGCAGCTGGGCCTTCTTGATGCTATCGATGCCGAGTTCGCCTTCGAGGTCGGCCTCCATGTCAATGATCGATTCATCGTAACCGGTTTGGTCAACGACCAAGTCGATCATCAATCGGCGTAGCGACTCCGCATCAGCATCATCCACCCCCAAGCCGGGACTGGAATCGAACGACCATTCCTGCGTTTGCTCAGGTACCAATTCCTTAGCACCGATAACTGTTGGAACACTCTCATAAACTGCAGCCGCGCTCGCCGTCGCTTCACCATCTCCAACCAGAGCAAGAATGTCATCGAGCGTTTCAAACCGGGCGAGCTGCATGGAGGTGGTGTCCAATTGCAGATCTCCCCACTGAACCATCTCACCAATGAGCTGAGCCTTCTTGATACTGTCGACGCCGAGTTCCGCTTCGAGGTCAGCCTCAAAATCGATGATTTCCGGATCGTAACCGGTCAGATCAACCACGAGGTCAAAAAGAAAGGACCGAGCCGCTTCCACGCCGGTCGCCCGGGCAGTCTTCGAACTTTGATTGTTGACGACAGGCTTCTGAGACGACGCCAAGGCATACCCGTTGGTCGACTGATCCTGCGGCACCGCTCTCGCCGATATCGGCATCGTAGAAGTTGGTGGGGGAGCGACTTCGACCCGCCGCCGCTTGCGTTGAGTAACGTCGACGATTTCGAAATTCAATCGTTCTCGCTGCGACGCGGGCGAAGAATCACGGCCAGCCTCCGGTTGGGCTGTTGTCGCGATCGATGAATGCCCGTTCGAACTAGGACGATGGTTTACCGATGCAAAATGACCGGAACCAAGGCGATTCGTTTCCTGCGTGCTTCCGCCAAAGGCTTCGCACGCCAAATCGACGAGCAGTTGTTGCTTGGCAAAGTCTTTTTGCCGGTCATCCGCTGACAGGCAGATCGCATTTCCATTGACCGTCTTCCCTGCCAAGCGGGTTAGCACATCATCGGGACCGACTTCGATCAACAGTCCACACCCGTCCTTCACGATCCGTTCAACAGCACCATTGAAACAAACAGGCTGAGTCAATTGATCGATCAAGTTATCCATCACCTCGCTCGGCTCGGCCAGATAACGATTCGATACCGCTGAAAGAAAACCGAAACGAGGTGGCATCAAACGCTGAGAATTAAATCGGGCACGCAACAGCTCGCGTGCCGGTTTCATCGCAGGCGTGTGGAACGCGGCTGGAACACTGATCACAACAGACGCCATGCCCGCCGAGGAAAGGTATTCCTTTGCGGCAGTAATATCCTGTTTGCTTCCCGCAACCACAGTGTTATCGGGCGAGTTGTGATGCGAGATGGACGCGTGCAGTTGATGGGCATCGAGAACGGCTTGGATCGCCGAGGGTTCGCCGCGCACCGATAACAACTGACCGCCACCCTGTTGCGTCATTACAACCGCGTCGCTTCGACATTTGGCAAACTCGATCGCTTGGTCGATGTCCATCACGCCGGCGCACCAAGCCGCCGTGCACTCTCCAAAACTATGGCCAAGCACAACATCAGGACGATGTCCACGACGCAGCAATCCATTGGTAAGCGACGCACCTACCGCAAGCACCCAGAGCTGGGTCCACCAAACATCTCGACCGAGCTGCCCACGCGGATCATCCAGCCGATCCGAAATCGATTGAAGACTTCGGCGTTTTAGCAAACCATCGATGACATCAAGAAAATCTCTCGCTTCACTCGCCCGGCTGCCGTCATACTCAGCGGAATAAATGCTAGGGACCGCTGCATATTGCGAACCCTGGCCGGGAAACAACCATCCGATTCGGTCACCGGACGTCGCTGGATCACGAAGCCATGCGAGATGCCGTGCGACGGTGCCGGTTTCTCGCTTGACAACTGGCCCTGCAAGTAAGGCTTTCGCAGCAGCGGAGATTTCATCACCATCGCTTCCAACGATTGCGGCTTGAATCAACGAACTGACGTCCCCCTTACGATTCACCACCGACGCAAACGATTCCACGCCCGACTCAGGTGCGGTCGATGGATCTGCAATAAGCGAACGCAAATCTTGCTCGATCTGATCCCACCGCTCCGCCTGCAAACGGATACTTCGCGCGGCAACCGATCGAACCGGCGCGTTCATTCCTCTCATCGATTCGGTCGCTTCCGGACGAGCATTGTCGCCGGAGCGTGTTGACTGTGGAGTGATCGTTGATTTCATCGATGACGTGGCTTGATTGGATACTTGGTAGTTAATCTGGTAGCCATCCTGGGCCGTTTCAGAGATGCGATAAACTTCGTGCTTCCGTGAGGACTGCATGGCGATTGTAGCCGCGATCGTTCTAACAACTCCTTGTCCGCCTCCGAGGAGCCCAATCTGTGAAACCAAACTGCGAGCAGAGAACAACGAATCATTCCCGGACTGACGGGCATCAAGCGATCGAGCGGACACAACATCATCGGTCCACGATTCTCCTGCCTGATCGATTACCCCCAGAATTGTTTTTCCCGCCGATCGGGCGTCGGACAATCGTTGTAACATCATGACTGCAACCCCCTCGCCTGGAAAGAGCTGAGAGAGATCTTCTGGGATATCGTTAGGGTTCCCAGACAAAACCAATCGATTCTTTCGATGCAACTCTTCGAATGCCACAAGGTCCAACGAACGATGCGTCACGCCACAAAGCATTGTATCGACATGCCCTGAACGCAGTTGTTCAATCGCTGTCAAAACGGCTAAACCACCCGAGGCTTCGTCGGCATCCACCGCACACGCTCCCCCCATCAAGTCAAACGTACGTGCGATCCGTGAAGCAAGCGTGCTGGCGGTGAACCCCCCCGTCTCATCGAGCAACGCCGGGAACCTTGCCAATAATGAACTACAAAGTTGCTCAGCGACCCGCTCGGCATCGACACCAGATAGCGAATTCGTTCGCGCGATCCCTAGCAGATGCTCGCGGATTTCGGGAATCCTCAATCCGATTTGCAATGAATTGCTAAATTCGCCTCCAAAAATTGTGCCCACGATGACGCCGACCCGAGCGCGATCGACCGACCACTCGCCTCCATCGTATTCCGACATTGCTTGGCTAACGGCTTCGATCAGCATCAACTGCGCAGGATTGGCGTAACGAACCGTTTTCGGTGGAATTCGGTATCGCTGGGCGTTGAAGTCAAAGTGGTCGATATAAGCGCCGCGGCAATGCGGAACTTCCGCGACACCACACTCGAACGCATTAACGCCGACTGGTCTCCCATCGCTCGCCGAGGTCACCCAACGCCCCTTCGGCGGATTGGAGATTTGAGATTTTTTACTACGAAGCAGCGTCTCGAACTGCTCGAGGTTAGCTGCGCCCGGCAAGACAACCCCGCGTCCCACGATGGCAATCGGTTCGACGTCACTTCTTCGCGTCACGGGACGTTGAGGGCGGCCGGTTGAGGGGCTCCGTTCGTGGCGAATGACAGCATGAGCGTTTAGGCCTCCGATGCCGAATGCATTGACCCCGGCAACCCGATCAGCGGATCCGTTGCGTGACGGCCACCGTTGCCGATTCCCGACAACGCGAACGGGCGCATTGGTCCAATCATACGTTTCATTGGGCTTTTGGAACTGAATCGACGCGGGCAGTTCGCCCTGCCGCATCGCAATCAAACACTTGACCATGCCTACCAACCCGGCTGCCTCGAGCAGGTGGCCGAGATTACTTTTGACACTGCCGATCGCGAGTGGTGGACGTGTATCCGAACCGTTGGATTCTGGTTCTGGACGCAAGATCGCAGTCAGGCTCTCCAACTCCGTCGCATCACCGACCTGAGTACTCGTGGCGTGGCATTCAAGGTAATCAACGTTGAGCATCGGACCTGCCGACGCTTCAGTCGCGTCCTTGTCGTCAATCTGATCCATTTGCCCTGGAACGCTGTGACGTTGCGCCGCGCCGCGTCGAATCGCGAGTTGCTGGCCCTCGCTACGCGGTGCCCACAATCCTTTCCCCTTGCCATCGGACGCAATCCCTACGCTTACGATACTCCCGTGAATTGGAAGGCCTAACGCACTGGCAATCGACCGTTTCGCCAGTACCACGGCGACATAGCCTTCGCTACTGATCAGACCGCTCGCGCGACGATCAAACGGATAACACCCGTCTGCGCTGCAGGCGCCCGATTGAGAGAAAAGCGCCAGGTTGTCGACGTTATTGAATGTCGCGCCGCCGACCAATGCGATATCCAACTGATTCGCGTTCATCGCCGTGACGGCGTGATGAACTGCCAACAAAGAAGACGAGCAGGCTGCATCAATGACCTCACGACGTCCACGGAACCCGAGCAAGCGCGCCGTCATGGAGGCGACGCTGTACGCGTTGTAGTCGGGCGCGCCACCATCCCGGCGGAAGGGACGACCAACTCGAATCGCATCGGCAAGCTTCGATTTCCACTCTTCTTTGGAACGAACGTCGACAAGCGATACAAGGTCGGTTTGCTCTAAAAGCTCGGTGGCCGTTCGGGCAAGTGTTGCCATCGTCAACGGACCACCCTGCTCGGTGCCGCCACTATGACCAACAAAGATGCCGGCACGCTGCGGATCAACGCCATCAACATGGTCCATTCGTTCGGCGCCGAAAGCTGAACGAACCGCAGCTACTGCCACTTGCGCAAATTGGCGATGCGTCAAATCGAACTCGCCCAACGACCGCATCTTTTGTTCGAGTGCATCATCGAGCGGTATGGGCGTGACACAACCACCTAGCTGCGTATAGGTTTTGCCGGGAATCCCGCGCCGGGAATCAAAGTAAAGCGAACGGTCGAGGCGTTCTTCGGGCATCGGTTGGATTCCCGAGCGACCTTCCCACAACATCCGACCGAAATCGTCTGCATTCTCAACACCTCCCGGCAGACGAACTTCGTAACCACAGATCACAATCTCATCGGGATCTTCACCAGACTGCCAACGAGTGGAATCGAGTCTGGGTTGAGGCGTTGCCGACTCAATAGCGCCAGACAGCGATGTAGAATTCTGCTGTGTGGAGCCCTCTGCGACGCTCTCATTCACATTGACGGATGTACTGGCCGAAGGAGGCAAAGTCCACTTACGAACCATTTCTAGGAGCTCGTTGACCCCAATCGCTGGTGTCGGAGACAATTTTTTCTGATCGATCACGCGTCCAATGTGGTTGCGATCGAACCTCGGATCATCTCGAAGATAAGGTAGAAAAGTATTGACGAACGGTTCGGCCATTCGCTCAATCTCTTGCTTCACATCCTCTTGGTTCATATCGCCGGTAGTTTGTGGAAGGGCGATGCGTCTCTCGTTTCCTAGACGAGTTTGGCGTTCCAACCAGTCTTCGGTAGCGATTCGAAACGCCGTATCGAGGTCACTGACTGTCGTGCCATCCGCCGATGTCAAGTGATAGGTGCGGTTGTGGTATGCGGGCGACATCACCAGGAACCAAATCGCTTCGGCAACCCAGTCCACATCCACGAGATTTTTGCGTTCCGTTCCGGCGAATCCAAGACTATCAACCCATTCTCCGTTGACGAGTAAGCCGAAACGAGACGCGAGCATCTGATACATCGAGAATGCACCATAGATGGTTCGGTCTCTCGAGATGGGTGACAAACCGATTCGATCAATCACGATCGAGGGTCGATAGATCGTCAGCGAACGTATGTCACCATTCTTGGCGGCATCCCAAAGCAAGGACTCCGCAGTCAGTTTGCTTCGTTCGTAATCGTTTGCGAAGTCCTGGCCCAAATCCAATTCGTCCTCGCCCACTACCCCCGTCCGCCGTCCACAAACATAAGCTGTGGACACGTGATGGAATTGCCGAATATCGTGGTCACGACAAAATCGGAGGACGTGACGCGTTCCCTCGACATTGGTCCGGTACGGCTCGTTGTTGCTCGATTGATCCGCAGGAGCAAAACTGAGGCTCGCTGCACTGTGCAGAACACGATCGCATCGACTAGCAACTATCCGACGATCGCGATCGCACAATCCAAGGTTAGGTTGATTGATATCACCTTCTAAAACAGTCGGACGAGGGAGTTTCTGTTGCCAAAAGTTTTCGAATTTGGCGAGGATCTGCTCGACACGTTGGCGAGCGGATTGGTCGCCTTTTTCGCGAACAACCACCGCCAAACTGACACCATGCCGCAATAGCTCAGCCATCACATAAGAGCCGACCATCCCGGTCGCACCGGTCAGCAGTACGGTTCGACTTGATCCATCCCTGCCAACCCCTGCAGCGGCTGTCAATTCGCCCTTAGAGTCGATAGAGGGTTGGTTCTCTCGGATCGGCATCGTGTGATATCTGATGGAAGGTTGCGTCAATTCGATGGTTACTCATTGATACTAATTACTCGTTACTGGACAAAAGCAAATTGGCTGGATGAATTCCGCTTTGCAAGAGCTGCTAGCCGGATTACGCTCATTTGGAGCTTTTTGCAAGGAAGACGGGTTATTTCGATTTTACCTCTCGCTGGAACAGTCTTGATGCGAACATTGCCGGAAGATCCTGATCAACCGCTTCGATGCTTGCTAATTCAGCCGCTCTTCGAACAAACCAACTACTGGAACTTTGTCGAAAGCGCTCGTGCGATCGGCGCCAAAGCAACGGCTCCTCCCCTTGGGCTGATGACCGTCGCAGCGTTGCTGCCTCAAGCATGGGAATTTGAGATCGCCGACCTGAACGTGGCTCCTCTCGACCCTACATCATGGGAGCGAGCGGACATCATTTGCACAGGCGGAATGCTACCGCAACAGCCGGGGATACTTGAATTAGTCGCCCGAGCTCGCGCGGAAGAGAAATTTGTTGTTGTCGGCGGGCCGGATCCAACCAGTCAGCCTCAAATCTATCAGGAGGCCGATGCCATCGTGATGGGCGAAGGCGAACTGACTATTCCAATGTGGTTGGAAGCCTGGCGAGATGGAAATCCGAGAGGTGTGTTCGAGACTGCCGAGAAACCTGACGTCACGAAAACGCCGGTGCCAAGATTCGACCTTATCGACTTTAACGATTATTTGCACGTCGGCCTCCAATCTTCTCGAGGCTGCCCGTACAACTGCGAGTTCTGCGACATCATCGAATTGTTCGGTCGGCGGCCGAGGGTTAAGAAGCCCGAGCAATTCCTCGCAGAGCTCCAGCGGCTGTACGATTTGGGTTATCGGGGTTGGGTCGACTTTACCGATGACAACTTTATCGGGAACCGAAAACTGATCAAGCCGTTGCTGGTGGCGTTAAAGTCATGGAACGAACAGCACAACTACCCCTTCGTCTTCTCGACGGAAGCAAGCATCAATCTCGCCGACGACGAAGAGTTGCTCCAGTTGATGCAGGACGTCCAGTTCCGATACGTATTTCTTGGGATCGAATCTCCCGATGAGGAAACGTTGATCCACACGCAAAAACGGATCAACACTGTTCAGCCGATCATCGATCGTGTTCGGAAAATCTACGACTACGGAATTTCAGTTGCCGCCGGATTGATCATCGGTTTCGACACCGATAAACCCGGTACCGATGGTCCGATGATTCGATTTATCCAAGAGAGCGGGATTTCTCTTTCCATGGTTGGGTTGCTCAGTGCGCTTCCCAACACCCAGCTTACTCGTCGACTCACTAAAGAGCGACGTTTGATCGACTCCGAACATCGATGGATCGATGATCCAGAGGCAAGCTACGAGTTACGCAGTGCTGAGTCGAAGGATCAAACGATCAGCGGTTTGAACTTTGTAACCACCCGGGATCGGGTCGAGATCTATCAAGAACTCCGCAACATCATTGAGGTCGTTTACTCGCCGCGAGCGTTCATGGATCGTGTCCTGGACACCACAGCACGACTGAATATTCAGAACAAACACGTTCCGAACATGTGGGAGTTCCGGCGGATGTGGAAGGGATTCCGAACGATTGCATGGCGCATGCTGGCGGACAAACGCACTCGATGGTTGTACGTCCGCAATTTCTTTAAGGCCGCCGCGATGGGGCCCACGAAGTTCGAGTACGCCCACACGATCACAGGAACCTTTCTTCATTTCGACTTGCAGACACAACGTATGCTTGATGCGTTAGATGTTTCAATCGATTTCGCGAAGAATCACGCGACCTATCCCAGAAGCGTCGCAGAGATCCCCGCGCCCGACGGGTCACCTCAATCGGCAAATCTTGCCATCGCCGACGTCTCATCATGCGCGACTCCGCGTAACCACGCTGGCTGATCGAGTCGCTCGTGTCGCGTTGACTTTGCCGACTAGGCTCAGTTGGAACGTTGTATGCGTTGTCGCGCTTATGCGTGTCTGACGCCTTACGACCTACACATTGGGGGTAAATTCCGCGGAAATCCGCGTTCATATCGCTTGACAAGTCGAAACTACGCAGTGGAAGACCCACTCACTCAGCCTCGGACGAGTCAACGATATGAAATTTACTTACCATCAAGTGGCGTTGGGCCTGCTAGCGTTGATGACGCTGGGAGGCTGTGCGTCAATCAACGACTGTTGTTATGAAAAAACGCAGACGATGCGGGCAGTCAAAGAATACGTCAAATGCGGCAAACCCGAATGTTCTAGCTACCCTCACGATTACAAGTGCGGCTGGATCGACGGATTCTACGAAGTTGCAACGGGCGGAGATTCTTGCCCACCTGCAATTGCGCCGGCCCGTTATTGGAAACCCGGACAAATTCTGAAAGACTGCGACAACCGACGTTATGCCTACTACAGCGGCTGGCAAGACGGAGCGTCGCGTGCATCGCAATTCCCCGACACGCACTACTTGCGAATCTACGAAACCTGCGAATGTCCGTTCCCACGTTGCGATAAACCATGCGGCGATGGAGCGTGCGGTCCATGTGGAAGCCATTTCATCGGTATTTCGGCGTCGGCGGAAATGATCGAGGCTGCACCGTATTTCGATGCACCTGAAGATCAGCTTTATCAGGTCGCCCCGCACATCGAAGAACACATGGAAGACATCGACGTCGATTCCAACTCTAACAAGCAAAGCGAAAGCGACTTCGAGCCGCTGGATGCTACAGAGAACCTTCCGGCTCCCCGAGCCGATGATTCAACTGCACTGCCGCTACCACAGCCAAAAAATAGTGAGAAGGCAGAAGTAGCTGAGTCAGCAGTCGGAACGAGCGTCGGAGATTCCGACGAGGAACTTGTGTCGATTCCTGGTCGAATCTATCAACCTGCTTCAACAGAATCGAAGCAGCGTGAAACCAGCAACGCTCAACAACAGGGTGTCATTCGACTGGTCACATCAGCACCAGCTCAAATTCAATCGAGTCCCTTGACCGCAGACGAGCGAATCGTCGTTGTCGGTTCGTCGGATGTACGTTTTGAAATGATCGAGATCGAACCGGTAGTCAAACTCGCAAAGTAGCGAAGTCGACTGGCGATTTTCCTTACACCATTACCAATACAATTCCCCTGCATTGCGAAGGGACTTAGCAATGAATCTTAAAACCCGTTTACGAAAGAGCAAGGCGTGTCGTGCCATGATGGCACTGTTAGCCGCCACCACGCTCACCAGCACCGGCTGCCAACTCCACAGTGTGTCTTCGGCCTGTAAGTCGGTACCAGCCCATCGTTTGGACCCCACTCTGTTTGCTTGCTCACGTGAAGCCCTCGCACCTTTGCCGTTTTCAGCATTAGGACAGGTCAAACCACAGCAGCACATTATCGGTGCGGGCGACACGCTTGCGGTCTATGTGTTCGGCGTCTTCCCATCCAATGAAGAAGAAACGCCGGTTCAACAACGGACACAGGCGGTCAACCAGATTTACTACCCGCCACGCGGCAGTGTCGTTGGGCCATTGACTGGTCTCCCTGTCCGCGTTGAAGGGAACGGAACCATTGACCTGCCCTTGATCGGCGACCTTTCGCTCGCAGGCTTAACAATGCCTCAGGCGATCGAAACGATCAAACAAGCCTACTTTGATGAAAACGTGTTGCAGGAAGGCAAAGAACGAGTCACCGTCGATCTGCTGATCCCACGCGTCCGTCGCGTTGTCGTCCTACGTGAAGACACCCCAGCAACCAACGTTGCGCTGGTCGCCCCAGGTGCTGTGGATGAGATCCATCGTGGATCGGGGCAAGTGATTGACCTTCCGATTTATGAAAATGATGTACTGCACGCTCTCGGCAACACCGGTGGACTGCCGGGCACAGACGCCGCTCGCGAACTCTATGTTATTCGCAACGGCGTCGGCTTGAATACGCAATTCCTCAGCGGCGGTGCTCTGGAAAGCATCGTGAGCGGTGGCGAAGGCGGACAGTGCAATCCAGGTGTGATCCGCATTCCGCTGGCGGGCTGCCCTTGCGATGGTATCCCGTTTAGCCCGGAAGACGTCATCTTGGGCGAAGGCGATGTGGTATACATTCCACGACGCAACGAGTACTTCGTAACGGGCGGCCTGCTCCCAGGAGCCCGCATTCCCTTGCCACGAGACCAAGATGTCGACGTGATCGAAGCCATCGCAATGGCAACCGGTTCGCCCGGTGGACCACTCGGACTCAGCGGTGCGGTATTAGCAAACGCCACTCCTGGTTACATCCGAGAAGCCTCACGAGTCATCATCCTGAGGACCCTTTCAGACGGCCGTCAAATCAACATCCGCTGCGACTTAGATCGCGCAATGACGGACAAGAAGGAACGGATCCGGGTGCTCCCCAATGACGTTGTGATGCTGCAACAGAAGCCAGGATACGCGTTCTTTAATGTGTTCCTGAACTACTTCAGCGGTGATTCAGTGCTGCTCTCGGTTCGAGATAGTAACTAATTAGTCGATTTCTGGTTCATTGAACGTCGAAACACCGCCACGGAAACGTGGCGGTGTTTTTTTGTTTGCCGAACGCCATTCGGTTCGTCAGAATCAGAATACCGAGTATTTTGACTTAGGCGGGGGATCGCTCTGTAATTCTGAAACATGTGGGCGTTCTAGAATTACGATATTTGTATATTGATCCTCAATCACCGCAATTGCCCGATACGACTCCGAAGCTCGAAACACATGATTGATCAAAAGATACTGAAAATTGGCACGGCTCTCGTGGCCCTTGTGATGGTAGGAATGGTGGGGGCCCAGCTCATGAACGAACCCGTTTTCAGTTCGACAAAAGAATCGAAGGCGGGCTCCGACAGCGTCACTGAGCTGGAGAGCGGAAAATTTGGAGCGTCACAGGATTTCGACTCTGAGGGTTTAGCCAACTCCCAAATGAAGGTGCCTCAAATTCGAGTCGGACGAATCGGAGCCACGCCAACGCTGAGTGACATCCAGAGCCTGCGAAAACTGCCGTTACTCAGTTCCCAGGTCAATCGGGCCTACGGGTTGGCGAAATCGATGACCTGCCGCATGCTCACACCGGGGGCGTCGGTCAAGCCTACCGTCACGATTCCGAGTCAAGGAGAATCAGGCACGGTCGGGCGCATCCCCGCGTTTACCATCGGCTTGACCATGGATCCGAGCGGGCGAAGCAAGCTACCCGCGGTGACTCGTGGTCAGGTCGACAAATACTTTGAACAGCACCGCCTATCGATCCAGCCATTGGTTTACAGCGACGACACGGGCCAGCTCTATTTCGGCACCGATTGCCAAGCGGCGTTTTACGAGATCGACCGACCGGGCATTGCGATTCAAGCCGAGCCAATGATTGAGTCCGCCGTAGCCCGCTTTCGGTCTCTCGGCATCGCCGCGTCAAATCAAGAAACACGAGAAACGAGCTCATCGGCATCTCGTTTCCTGGAGGCGGAAACCGGCCGAACTTTGGTAATGGCGTTTAATTTCGAAAAGGCTGATTTGACGATTTCGTCGACTGCTCAGATCGGCCGCAAGGTGACCGAATTGTTGTTCTTTCACCTACCGCCCTCAACCGCGGAAGCAACCGCAAGCAAAGCCGCAGCAGACTCTCGTAGCCCCATTTCTCTCGACGTCTTTCTGACCAGCGATGAACGGCGCAACCTTCATCGCTTGGATCTGCACAGTTGGGATTTGAACTCACCAACACCCGACATCTCTGCTGACGTTCGATTCGACAAAATGATTCTGATGGGGCTCTATCCAGCCGAACCAGTCGTTACCGATATCCACTATCGATCCGCCGGCATCATTTCAATGGAACTGGTTAGCCAGCTCATGAATGGCTTCAAAGAACAAACGCCCATGTCACTCGATGAAATTTTGGATCAGTTCGGATTGTTGTCAGGGTCGCAAATTGCACTCGATCATGATGCCCTTCCGGCTGGCGGTGAATTAGGCGACGAAAGTGATCAGCAATGGTTGCGAGAAATGGCGCGGCTGAAATACGAACGTCTACAGAAGAATCTCCAGGTTCCAGATCGAGGCGATCAGCCTACGGTACGTCCCAGAGTGCCACTCATCACGGGATTCGATGACTAGCTCTACGTTCCTCCGGCATTGGACACACAGCAAGTCTTAGCCTCGTTTTCCAAGTCGTGGAAAAAACGGCGGCGTCAACGGACGCCGTCCTGACTCAGGACGCACTCCGGCGTGGATCTCCGTAGCCTTTCTCCCGTTTGATTTCCTCAACTGCATCGTCAATATCCCTCACGGTTCACGATGAGTAACGCTTGCTCTTCGGACCAAGATTTTTTGCGCTCATTCAGTGACCCTAGGTCGGCGAAGCGTCATTCCGGTTGGCACTTTGGAAACAGTTTCGCTGATCCGGTCTCGGCTCGGAGGAACCGCCGAAAAATGCTAACCGCTCCGGTGAGAATCCCGACGAACCCGCCCAGGTAGCTGAAATTGTGCATCGTGCCTGCCCGTAGAAAGGCAGCAGGATCGGTGACTTCTCGGCCCCGAATGGTTAGTGGATCGACGTTCGCGGGCGTGATCACCAGGAACGAAATTGCCAGAGCAACCAACCCGATCGACAAGGCCGTTAGCACAACGACTCCGAAGGCTCGCAACGTCCCAAAGAGATAAGGGGTCGTCTCACGGATCAAAAGCCCCAGGGGAATCAGAAAAATCCCGATCACGATTCCCATCCACCATGACGCCTGCCAGCCTACGATTGCCGCACCCATACGGTCTGGAATCGCTTCGCCGATTTGGAATTGATGAAATTTGAACTTGGTGAAGTACTCGGGCGATACCGTGTACGAAATCTGATTGTGCAGTGCGCCATACATCCCAGACAGAACGCAGGCAATCACGAAAAGTGAGATAAAGGCGACGGTTCGCATTCAGAATTTCCCATAGCGGCAAGCGTGCCAATAACACGGCGCAGGCAACAAAACCTGTAACAGATGATCACCCAACCATAGCCGAATTGACAGGACGATACCGCTCGATTCCCGCGCGGCGTCTACCCCGAAGTGATATCATGTGCCGCGGTTGCTTCACCAACGTAAAGTAAGACCGATCACGTTTTTTCCCCATCCTCAACCGCGTACAATAGATCATCAAAAGGGTTCTTCGCGACCATGACTGCCCCACAAAAAGCCTCCTTGATCCGATCGCTCATTTGCTCGACCGTATCCGTCGTCGCCTTAGCCTGGCCGAATCTCGCGGTGGCAAAAGAGCCACTCACTCAAGGCGAGCAATCAGAGGTCATGAAAGACCTCGATCCCTACATGATCGAGGCTCTCTATGGCACCGATACTCGAGGGCAAACGGGACGGTTTGGTGCTGAAGGAGGACTCGCCGATTTGCTGACCGAACCCGCATTCGTCGAGTTGGTAGAAAAGCACGATGCGAAACTTTTCAACGGACCCATGCTCGGCGACATCAAGCCGACGTCGGCCAAATTTTGGCTCCGTACCGCTGGCCCCACTTCCGTCCAAATCAAAGTTGGTGAGCAAAAATCTGAGTTGGTTCAAACGTCCGCTGCGGATGACTTCACGGCCGTCATGACGGTCAATAACCTGAAACCATTCTCGGATTACACCTATTCCGTTGAGCTCGATGGGAAAACCATCCAGCGTGATTCGTTTCGATTGCGAACGGCACCGGAACGGGGGCAGAAGGTCGAATTCGATGTCACCTTCGGTTCAGGAGCCCGATATGTCCCGACACATGAATACGCATGGAGCAATATGGCGAAATCGCGACCGCTGGCCTATCTCGGCCTCGGCGATAACGTCTACATCGATGTCGTCAACCGACGCGGGGCACAACGATTGTTTTATTATCGTCGGGGCCTCAGTCCGGCCTTTCGAGAACTCACTAGCAGTGTCGCAATCTACGCCGTGTGGGACGATCACGACATGGCAATGAACGATTCGGCGGGCGGTGCCGGGATGAACGAACCGTGGAAGATGCCGAACTGGACCGTTTTCAAACAGAACTGGAACAACCCGCATTACGGCGGTGGCGAAGCGATGCCGGGCACATGGCATTCTTTCTCGCTCGGCGACGTCGATTTCTTCATGACCGACGGGCGTTTCTATCGCGACAAGAAAGACAAAACGATGCTGGGCCCCGACCAGAAGAAATGGCTTCTCGAAGAACTCGCGAAAGTGAAAGGAAAATTCAAAGTCATTGCATCTGGAACGATGTGGTCCGACGGTGCAGACAAGGACGGTAAAGACTCGTGGGCAGGCAATTGGTCGCGAGGCGAACGAGATGAAATATTCGATCTCATCAATGACAAGAAAATCGACGGCGTCATTCTGATTTCAGGCGATCGCCATCGCTCGGACATCTGGAAAACCGATCGACCGCGTGGTTATCCGCTGTACGAATTCGTTTCTGCGAAAGTTACCAACGAACACACGCACCCAACGTTCCCCAATGCTGTCTGGTCGTACAACGAAGGCAACTTCTGGGGACAGCTCCATTTCGACTTGCGTCCCGACGATCCCGTCATGACGTTCCAATGTGTCGACATCAGCGGCAAAGTGGTCAAGGAGTTCCCTTTGAAGTTAAGCACACTGAGTCACCAATAACTCGCATTCGATCCATTCAAAACGAACCAGGACAATCGGAGATCGCCTTGAGCAAACTCGGATTGCCCCAACTGCTTCAAGGATGTGATTCACAGCGACTCAAGTTGGGGGAGTTGTTTCACCATTTCGTCCCAGGTAACGCTGTGTTCTCGTCTCACACTCGTCTTTGCCTCGGCGTAGCTCTCGACCAATCGTACGGTCATTTTCTGTCCGTGAATCAAATTACGAAAGCTGCGACGGCGCAAGAAGAGTTCGGGTAAAACGCGTGTTGCTTCAGAAGTGACGAGTTCCATTCGATCGTCGGTCGTGATCGCCGATGGCGATACCGCAATGGCGACCGACGAGTCGTTGGGATCGACGAAAAACGCGATCCCTTCAACGATAGAGAGTTCGCTCCACCGGACGCCGATCTCTAGTATCCGAGGATGACGGCGGAACAATCGCCAAATCGACCATTTCCGAGTCGGCGGTTTCGACAAGGGGGCGGGAGGTCGATAGGGATTCGGCGACTCGCTCATGACCTCACTCCAAACAAATCTCGATATCAGCGCCGCCTTAAAATCCGGTGCCACCGCGTTCGTGCACCAAACAGCGTCATGTGTGAACAAAGGCACAGGCTGCATCGGAGTTTGGCCCGCTGTTTGCTACCCCTTGGCCCTGTTACGGCGTTCAGTTTATCAGGCCAGAACAAGCAAAACACATTAGGACTATCAAAGTGGCACAGAAATTCCAAGTCAACCAATACGTCAGCTGGAACTACGGCAGCGGCACCACAACCGGCCAAATCAAAGAGTCGTACAAGGAAAAAGTCACGAAAACGATCAAGGGTAGCGAGATCACCCGCAACGCGACCGAGGAGGAACCGGCCTACCTCGTGGAACAAGAAGACGGTGACCAAGTGCTGAAGAGCGAGAGTGAACTCAGCGACGCGTAAGGACCGGTTGCCATACGACGCGGCCTGCAAGCACCTAGTCCTCAATCAAGCGAAGCTTGGTTTTCGTCTTAATTAAGAAA
>NZ_JAMQBK010000067.1 GCF_023701485.1 Aporhodopirellula aestuarii | reverse complement strand
CGACGAAAATTGGAAAATTGCGAAGGGCAGATATTGCCCTCCGGGAGGCCATCTTTCAACAGTTATTGGGATGCTTCCCTAGTTCGGCAAGAATGGAATGGACTGGCTGAAAAGCGAGAGCCTTCAGCTCATGCGGCGGATGTGCGCGCAAGGTTGAATGATGCCGAAAGTGCGGCGTATGGGTGGACGGAAGTGAACTTGTTGTCCTTTAAGGCAATTTCTCACGTGTTCTTTGAAGGTAATCGCTGGAATGTCGGAAGCCATGAACGCGAGTCAAAGCTAATCCGGTATTTTGTTGTTCTGCAATGCCTATGGACAAGAAGTAGAATCGCGGCGGATAGTCCGGGAATGGTGGTTGCACTCGAACGCCGGTTCCCGGGCCCGATCGCACGCGCAATCACCAATGCAAAAGTTCGTGATCACTCGATCGCATGCATTCGTGTGTCGATTGGCCACGACGTTGTGGTGAGTCACTATAGTGTCCGTCTTACCGAGAGCACGCGTACGTGATTCGGTTGCTCTGGGTGATCGGTAGCAAAGAGTTTGTTGCGGCAGGCGATAGCATCGGCGATGATAGTCAGGTACACGCACTGACTTATCTGGGGCGGGTATTTCCGCGGACCTGATTGTTTTTGTGCGTGTGGCTGGCCTCATTCCTCGCCTCGACTTTTAAACTTTACCTGAAATGACATCGATAGAACAGCTAAGTAGCGAGACAATTGCTGCGATTGAAAATGCGATTGGACCCCAGGAAGAATTTGTTCTGTTGCACAGACCGTATCTACCGCCGAACGCCTGGCAGTACATGAAGGAGTGCCTGGACACGGGTTGGGTATCCTCTGCGGGTTCCTTTGTCGCGCGATTCGAGGAGGAACTGGCGAAAGCCACCGGGTGCGCACGAGCTGTCGCAACTGTCAATGGAACTGCGGCGTTGGAGGTCTGCTTTCGTATTACGGGCGTAAGCGTGGGTGATGAAGTCATTTGTCCATCGCTGTCATTTGTCGCCACTGCCAATGCAATTTCGCATTGTCAGGCGGTCCCGCATTTCGTTGACGTGTCGGAATCCTGTTTGTCGATCTGCCCTGAGGCTTTAAGCTCGAGGCTGTCCAAGGTCGCGAAGTCTGGAGCAGATGGCACAATCAATCGGGAAACGGGACGACGCATCGCTGCGGTTTGTTTGATGCATTGTTTTGGTCATCCGGGCGAACTGGATGACATCGTGGAGATTTGTGAGAAGTATGACATTCCGTTCATTGAGGATGCAGCTGAGTCACTGGGGTCTTATTACAAGGGTAAGCACACGGGTCGGTTCGGTAAAGTATCGGCAGTTAGTTTCAACGGCAACAAGATCATTACGACGGGCGGCGGCGGCGCTGTCTTGACTGACGATCATGAATTGGCAGATCGGGCAAAGCATCTGACAACGACGGCGAAGGTCCCGCACAAATGGGAGTTTCGCCACGACAATATTGCCTGGAATTTTCGCATGCCCAACCTCAATGCTGCGTTGGGCGTTGCACAGCTGGAAGTGTTGCCCGAGTTGTTGAATGCGAAGCGAGAGCTTGCTCGTCTTTATCTAGCGCAGTTTTCCCAGGTGGATGGCGTGAAGATGCTAGCTGAACCGGCCGACTGTCGCAGTAACCATTGGCTCAACAGTTTATTGCTTGATGTAGAAAATGAATCAGCACGTGACTCTCTTTTAGGAAGCTTGAATGAATCTGGCTATCAGTGTCGTCCAGTATGGCTGCCGATGCACCAGCTAGAGATTTATGAAGACTGCCCGCGCGGTTCGATGGAACAAACAGAGTCGATTAGCCGTCGCGCACTAAATATCCCCAGTTCAGCGGACTTAGCTCCGAACTGGTCCGCGAGCCTGTCGCAATGAGTCGACCGATCATCGTCGTCGGTTTCGGTGGACACGGTCGTGTTGTCACCGCCGCTTTGCAGGCGGCGGGAAGAAAGATAATTGGCGCCACGGATCTTCGACCTGAAAACCACGCTGCCAACTCGTTTGGTGTTAGAATCCTATCTGATGAGGCTCTGCTAGATGAGTTTGCTCCACGCGATGTTCTGCTCGTGTCGGGACTCGGTTCCATCTTGCCTGTGAACGAATTGTGCCCGCGGCATAGGCTCGTGCGCCGTTTTCAGGAACATGGCTATGAATTTACTGGTTTTCAACACCCTGCTTCGTGGGTTGCTCCAGGCGCAACCATCGCCACGACCGCACAGATTCACGCCGGCGCAATCGTTCAACCGGGCACGGTCGTAGGAGATTTCACAATTTTGAATACTAGGTCTTCCGTAGATCATGATTGTGTGGTGGAAGAGTATTGCCATATTGCCCCAGGTGTGACAGTATCGGGAAATGTGGTGATTTGCCGGGGAACTCATCTCGGGACTGGCGCAAACCTGATTCAGGGTTTGAGATTGGGTGCAGGATGCTTTGTCGCTGCTGGAGCTACCGTCGTTGGTGATGTGGAAAGTGGCGCTTTTGTACGCGGCGTTCCTGCACGAACGTTTGTGCCGAAACCGCAAGTAGTCTGATGATTCACTTTGAGAATCGCACGTCCAGTCTGGAGTGAAAAGAGAAAGAATAGGTCATTGATGCAAACCGAGTCACTGTTGAAGTTGATTGGACGAGCGGCGCCACTTTTCGTGGAAGATATTCAGAAGCATGGAGATTCTCTGGCGGAGAAGATATCGCAGAGTCGATTTCTGGTCGTTGGCGGGGCAGGATCGATCGGCGGGGCGGTGGTACGCGAGTTATTCGCAAAGAATCCGCGTGCACTGCATGTGATCGATACGTCTGAGAACAATCTGGCCGAACTCGTTCGCGATCTTCGGTCGACGATTGGCTACACAGACGGTGATTTTCATGCGTATTGCTTCGATGTATTGGGACCGGAATTCGACGCCTTTGCCCACAATGCTATCAAACAAAGCCGGCCTTATGATTACGTGCTAAATTTCTCGGCGCTCAAGCATGTACGTAGCGAGAAGGATCCCTTTACGCTGATGCGGCTGATCGATGTCAACATATTTTTGACGAAAAAATTGTTAGAGTTCTCGCGTTGCGCAGGAGCCAAAAAGTTTTTCTGTGTTTCGACGGACAAGGCTGCCAATCCAGTCAACATGATGGGGGCATCGAAACGCATTATGGAAATGTTCTTGCTGGGTGGTAAATCGAATACGGCAGTGTCAACTGCTCGGTTTGCAAATGTGGCTTTTTCGGATGGCTCGCTTCCACATGCCTGGACGCAGCGAATTCAGAAGCGTCAGCCGATCGCCGCTCCAAATGACATTCGACGCTATTTTGTCACTGGTCAGGAAGGTGCGCAGCTGTGTCTCTTTTCGATCTTGCAGGGGAATGATCGGGAAATCTATTTTCCAAAATTAAGCGCCAAACTTCATCTGATCACGTTCTCCGCGATGGCAGAACGCTACTTGCAAGATATCGGTTACGAGCCGATGTTGTGCAAATCGGAGGATGAGGCACGCGATCGAGTCGGCGAACTGATCGCGAAAAAAAAATGGCCTTGCTTTTTCTTCAAGACAGATACAACGGGCGAGAAAGATTTTGAAGAATTCTACACGGATGGTGAGCAGGTCGATTGGGATCGCTACGAAGAGCTTGGGGTCGTTCAAAACGAAGCCTTCGCGAACCAAGATCAGTTATCGGAGTTCGAGGGCAGAATTGAATCGATGAAGCGATCCCGCGAGTGGACCAAAACAGACCTTTTGACCGCCTTCTCGAAGCTACTGCCGACGTTCGCTCACAAAGAGACAGGCAAAACTTTGGATAACCGGATGTAGTTAATGATCAAGCGAGTAATGGATGTATTTGTTTCGGGGGGCGTGTTGCTGGTGCTTGCTGCGCCGTTGGCGGTGGTGATTGTCATTCTGAAGCTGACGGGAGAGCATAAGGCGTTCTACTTTCAGGACCGCATCGGACTGGACGGCAAGATCATCAAGGTCACTAAATTTGCCACGATGCTCCAAAACAGTCCGAACCTTGGCACTCAAGACATCACATTGCGAAACGACCCTCGCGTCTTGCCCGTGGGAAAGTTCTTGCGTAAGACGAAGCTAAACGAGGTGCCGCAGTTTTGGGATGTGTTGGTCGGCAAGCTTTCTTTGGTCGGTTGGCGTCCCTTAATGCCCCAGGGATTTGCGGATTACAGCAACGAAATTCAGCGGGAGATTGTCGAAGTGAAGCCGGGGCTAACAGGGCTCGGCTCGCTGTTCTTTCGCGACGAGGAATCCATCATCGCCCAGGCGGAAATTGAAGGTCGCGATCTGCGGAGCTGCTATCGAAATGATATCATGCCTTATAAAGGGGCGCTTGAGCTATGGTATGTCGATCATCATGGTTTGATCGTTGACATCAAGATTCTGCTAGCGACCGCCATTGCGGTCGCCTTTCCTCGCTGGATCGGATTTCATTCCTGGTTTAAGGGTTTGCCAACTCCTGATTCAGAGATCGTTCGGAACCAGCTTGGAATGTCGCGTTGATCGGCTCACAAGTTTCTGCCTCGTCTCCCGTTTTGTCCTCCGTGCTTGGGCGGGTTAAGCCGCTCTACGAAGCTAAGCTCGACTTTTTCCGTTTCGTGCAGCTTGCGTGAGCCCGAAGTTTAGTTTTCGGATGGGGGCCGATAGTTTCCGAACACCCTCTCTGCCTGGCGTCTGCTCGAAAATCCATTGACACCACAACTGGTGACGAACACTGATAATCATGTCACTGAACGTGATGATGTCTTTTGGGGTTGCCTCAATTTTCTGTACCAAGCGTTATAAAATGTTGGGTTGGGAAACAAGTAACGGTTCAAGTGAGTCGCTGTGCTGATTCCGTGGAGTGAGCGCAGCGAACGAAGCGGAATCAGCACAGCGACTCGCAAACTCCGACGGGTCCAGGTACCCAAGCGAACTGTGTGCCCGATGGTCATTGAAGTCTTCACGCCATGCTCGTGCCTTGAGCGTCGCGTCGCTTTCACTTAGCAAATCGGTTTGATTCAAATACTCGTTGCTAAGCTTGCCGTTAAAACTCTCGCACAGGCCGTTCTGCCACGGTGAACCAGGTTCGATATACAGAGTTTTGACGCCAAGCTTACTCAACCAGTCTTTGATCGCCAGCGAATTGAACTGCGGGCCGTTGTCGCAACGAATTCGCTTGGGTACGCCGTGCATCGAGAACAGTTCCGCCAACGTGTCAATCGCGTCTTCACTCGTGATGCTGCGACCTGACTTGATGCTCAGGCAAAGTCGCGTGTGTTCATCGACAATGTTCAAAAAACGAATTTTGCGTCCGTTGACGGTCGATGTCTGCACGAAGTCCCATGTCCATACATCGTGGATGAGCCGAGCCGGGGCGGCGTGGCAGGCATTCTTTTTCTCGCCAGTTGCTCGTGCTTTACGGCGTTTTTGTGGCACTTTCAATCCTGCGGCCTTCCAAAGGCAGTATGGGACGGACTGTCCGCCTCACCCCTTTTTAGCTTCCTGCACTTCGGGCTTGTCTTTCATTCGTCTCCGCGAGCGAAAAGGCGAACTCCCCACCCCCTTCTTAGCAAGACGATTGCGCGGTTTTTGCGGGCAGGCAGGGGCAATTTCGGATTTCGTCCGTCGCTTTTCCTAGCCCAAACGTCTCCTGATTCGTACACTTATGCGTTCCCCGGCCGAAGTCGCACGGCTTCCGGTCTGTTTTTCTTCATTTTCTAAAATGATCGACGCATGAGCATTTCGTCCGAATTCCAGTCCGACCACCCAGGCACCTACCAATCACCCGCCGGCAACGCGTCTGGAATGAGTGCGGGGGGGCCATCGGTTGATTCGGCGGACCTGCTCGCGTCGGTTTGGCGATACCGCTGGGCTGTTCTGATTCCGGCGGTCCTAGGTGCGATGGTTGGTTTTATCGTTTTTCTTAAAACACCAGAAACATTCGCGTCAGCCACGCTGCTAATGTTTGAATCTGACAGACCAGTCGTTTTCGACAATCTTACGGGGGATGTCGTAGGAGGAGTACCGCCAATCGACATCCTGAGATCCCAACTGTTTAGCGACACGGTGATTCAGGATGCATTTCAAAATGAGAACTTCGAGATTTTTCGTGAGCAGTTTGACGAAAACGAAAGTGTGTTTGCAGAAGTGTCGTCAGAATCGCTCAGCTTTGAAACAGACATCCAGGACACTCAATCCGCATCCTCGTTGGTGGCGGCACTTTCGTTCGAGAGCACCAATCCAGAACTTTGCCTGGGGGCGGTGAGGTCCTACAGCGCAGCGATTCAGCAATTTTTTGCCAAAAAACACAAGAGTTCGCGAACTGAGTTGTTGCGATTGATCACGGTTGCTACGGATCAGTTGCAGCCAAAAATGTCAGAACTCGAACAGCGATATCGAGACTTCCGTACCGCCGCACCATTGGTTTGGAATGAAAGGGGGGAGGCGGTCAATCCCCATCGTGAGCGGCAGTTGTATTTAACCGAACGACGCAGCGAACTGTTTGAGCAATCTCGTCAAAAATCGATCGAACTCGCCGCAATCCAGAGTATCGCGAAAGAGGGCAAGGATGCGCTGGTGAGCTTGTCGATTATCGGACAATTGGTTGGCAAGACGTTTGACATTCCGGAAGTCATGCAAACTCGAGAAGACATGCGGGAGGGAGACACCCGACTCAAACAACTCGAGCTTGACGAACAACTCGTTCCTTTGATTATCGAACGCAATAAATATGCCGCCGAATTCGGCGAACAACATCCGACGGTCAAGCAACTCGACGTTGAATTAAAGATGATGAAGAGTGAGCTCAAACGCCTGGTCACGGAACAAGCCGAGCGAGTCTTCGAATTGATGGAAAAAAACAAGGTTGAGGGCGTTGATCCCGCAACGCGGGCGAAAGAAGCCGTGGAGGTAATCCTGTTTGCCTCGAAAGCTGAGGTCGAATTATTGAACCAGCAAATCGCAGAACTTGATCAACAAATCGCGTCAGAAAAATCGGAGGCGGTGAAACTCGCGCGATACGAACAGGAAAACAATGCGATGCTCCGCGAGATCGATCGCAACCGTGAGCTGATTGACCAACTCGAAGAACAAATGGCTCGGGTCGAATTGACCGAAGAAGAGGGCGGTGTGCGAGTGGTTGAATTGACTGCGCCGTCGCGTGCCGAGCTAGTCGGCCCGAGTATTCTGAAAATGTTAGGAATCGGAACATTTCTTGGCCTTGCAATGGGATGTGGTTTAGCACTCCTGCTTGAGAAGAATGCGAACACGTTCCGGGATCCAGATGAGATTACCGAAGCGATTGGTGTACCTATTTTGACCCACATCCCGTTCTTCAAAGGACGTGTGCGGAAATCGAAACCGGACCACCCGAACCCGTTTGAGAAGCTGGATCCGTACCTAGCGGTGGTCCATCAACCGGCGTCGGTTCCCGCTGAGGCGATTCGATCGTGCCGGACGTCCATCTTCTTTGATCTGTCGAACGTGCCCGGCGGCAAAATCATCCAAGTCACCAGTCCGCTACCAGGTGACGGCAAAAGTACCGTCGCAGGGAACTTGGCATGTAGTATCGCCCAGAGCGGTAAGAAAACGCTGCTAATCGACTGCGACCTTCGTCGCCCTCAGATCACTGATAACTTCGATGCCGCTGAGCAACTAGGTTTGATCGATGTGCTCAATGGCCACTGTGAGCATATCGACGCCATTCATCAGACGCCGCTGGCAACACTTAGACTCATGCCGTCGGGTCCGATTCCGGCTAACCCCGCCGAAGCCTTAACATTGACGGAGATGGGCGAGTTGCTCGAATTACTTCGAGACGAGTTTGACTACATCATCGTTGACACGCCACCGCTATTGGTGGTGACCGATCCGAGCATTATGGCCAGCTTGGTGGATGCGGTCGTGATGACGTTGAAAATCCGCCGTAAGAGCAAACCAAATCTGAAGGAAGCGGCTGGGATTCTGAGAACCGTCGGAGCTCGTGTGGTCGGTGTCGTGGTCAACAACTCGGATGAATCGAGCAGCAGCGACGGGTACAAAGGCTATGGTTACTACCGCTACGGTCGACATACGAGTCGGTATTACCGTAAGACGAAAGAGAGTGGACCAAAGGCTGGTCAACCTCGAACACCAATCGTGGTCTCGGGGCGCGCGGTCGGCTTAAGAGCGTCTGCTGCCGCTGCCAAGCCGACATCAATCGCGACGAGCAGTTCCACCAATGGAACCGACGACGTGTAACATCAGTTTCTCCAGCGAGAGCTTTCTCTTGTTAGCGGAATGGCGCGAGCCATCCGGTGTTTTAGGTACTGGGCGTCTCCCGCGTCGGCGCGGTGTATGGTGGGGATCCGATCGGCGGAGCGATCGGGCGACTGTTTGTGTGGCTTCTTTCTAACCACGAAAAATGCGAACGACACGAAAGGTGGTGGTTGGGTTTGGTGGTTGCGTAGGGCCGATCTTTTTTGAAGCTGGGAATTGTTTTTGTTAGCGGAATGGCGCGAGCCATCCGGTGTTTTAGGTACTGGGCGTCTCATGCGTCGGCGCGGTGTATGGTGGGGATCCGATCGGCGGAGCGATCGGGCGACTGTTTGTGTGGCTTCTTTCTAACCACGAAAAGTACGAACGACACGAAAGATGAGGGCTGGATTTCGTGTGTTTGGTGGTTCGGCCGGGGGAATCGGTTTTTGACGCTCGGTCTTGTTCTTGCTAGCGGAATGGCGCGAGCCATCCGGTGTTACGGGGACTGCGCGTCTCGCGCGGCCGGGAGAATCTGCCAGCTTACAAAATCGCATTTACCCTCCGCGTTTTGGCCGAGCAGGCGGATTGTCACTCGCTGGTGCGTCGAGCCGGTATTGCGTGGGGATCCGATCGGCGGAGCGATCGGGCGACTGTTTGCGTGGACTTTTCTGACCACGAAAATTACGAACGACACGAAAGGTGGTGGCTGGGTTTGGTGTGGTTTGGGTGTTGTGTGGTTTGGGTGTTGTGTGGTTTGGGTGTTGTGTGGTTAGGCCGGGCCAATCCGTTCTTGAACGATAGGACTTGTTCTTGTTAGCGGAATGGCGCGAGCCATCCGGTTTTGCGTGGGGAATCCGATCGGCGGAGCGATCGGGCGACTGTTTGCGTGAGCTTTTCTTGCCACGAAAGGTGCGAATCACACAAAAGCGGGGATTGCGTTTCGTGGATGAGAAGATTGCTCGGGTGTCGGGGGGATCCAATCGACGGAGCGATCGGGCGACTTTGGTGAAACGCGAGAGTGTTGGGCTCTCTAAGGAGCCGGTGGTGGTGGGGGCGGGGTGGTGGCCGATAGGGCTGAGGCGAGGGTGGGGACGCTGGAGGCTGGGGACCACGCTGACATGCCGGCCATCCAAACCATGGTCTGTCCGTTGACCTCGCCGCTGGCGAATCCTGATCGCATCTGATCCGTCGTGAATGGGCCTTTGCTCTGGCCATTGACGGCCACGTACCAGGCATCTGCGGGAGGCGGGGGTGGCGGTGCGGAACCCGGTGCAGCCCCCACTCCGCCGGCGGGCATCATGCGGTTGGCCATCGCCATTCCCAGGCCAAGACCGAGGCCCTCGGCAGCTCCGCCGCCTCCACCGCTCTCCGCGGCCGCCGTCATCGCTTGCCCCATCTGGTACTGCTGGAATTTGGTCATGTCCCCAATCACACCCATGCTGGTGCGAGTGTCGAGAGCTTTTTCCACCGACTCGGGGAACGAGATATTGACGATAAATAGCTGCGGGCAATCAAGCCCGTACTCGTCGTCAATGCGTTCAACGACCTTCTCCCGAAGCGTTGCGGCGAGCTGCTCATAATTGCTCGCTAGATCCAACGCCGCGATCTGCGAGCTGCCGATCAGGTCGGCGAAGGCGCTTTGGATGATCGATCGCATTAACGTGGTAACGTCGTCGGCTCCGAACTGGCCGTCGGTACCGACGATCTCGGTGAGTAGCGCTTTCGGATCAACCGCTTTGAGTGTGTAGGTACCGAAAGCTCGAATTCGGATCGGACCAAACTCGGGGTCACGCAACATAATTGGGTTTGGCGTTCCCCATTTCAAATCAGTGAGTTGCCGCGTACTGACGAAGTAAACTTCGGCCTTGAAAGGGCTGTCGAATCCGTACTTCCATCCCTCGAGCGTCGTCATCACGGGCCGGTTCGCGGTGGTCAGCTCATAGTGCCCCGGTGGATACACGTCAGCGATCTCACCTTCGTAGACAAACACCGCCATCTGTCCGGGACGCACGATCAATTGGGCGCCGTTTTTGATTTCGTTATCGTGCCGTGGGAAACGCCATACCAGCGTGTGTTGTGAGTCGTCGATCCACTCGATGATGTCGATCAACTCGGAGCGAATCAAATCAAACAATCCCATCTGGATTCCTTTGTAGAGGTGGTTCGGGGGCGCGAGAGCAGGCTGCTCTGGAATGATAACAAATTGGCGACGATTCAGGCTCACCGGAGCCGCGTAACCGAATGCGTTCGCTGTGTTTAAGGCGAGATAACAGATGCGTTAGGGCGCGCCCGGTGCCAAACTTAGTATTCCGTTTGCGTTACTGGCTGGCGCGTTGGGCTGGTAGGTGGTTTTTGTAGTGGGAGTTGGTGGTGTGGGTGTTTTAACCACGAAAAGCGCGAATGACACGAAAGAGGGAGGCGGGGTTTGGTTGGGCAGTGCGTTTGATGGTTTGTTGACGTGGGAGGTAGGGATGCGATCGACGGAGCGATCGGGCGACTCTTTGTGCGATTTTTTTGACCACGAAAAGTACGAATGACACGAAAGGGGGTGTGTTTCGTAGTTGGCGTGGACAGGTGCTGTTTCATTCCTGGGGATAGGGCGGGTGAACTGTTCTGCCGCCCCATTTCGCTTTCAACACGGTGAGGCGATGCTAGATCTTTCTCGCGGCTGGCGGGCGGAAGTAGAACCTTTGCTCGCCGAGTTGGAATTCGGTGATCTGATCCAGCTTCACATCGTGCAGTCGCAGCCAGACACCGTTGCGTGAACTCAGGTCTTCGATCAACCATCCCCGCGGTGTGTGGTGTAGCTGCAAATGATTGGGACACACGTAAGGATCGCTAATCGATAACGCGGAAGTCGCGGGGTCGGAACCGATCACGATGTGCGTACTCTCCAGCGTGAAGGTCTGCTCGGGGCCTTTCGGATCTCGATAGACCAATTTCGGCAGCGACACTTTCACGTCCGCGACCAACTGCGTCGCTCGCGCGTCGTTGGGGTTGGGGGGCACCTGTGTACCGGTCGCATCCTCAAAGCGACCGTCTGGCGTGGGCATCCGGAAGGCAAAACGATGACCGCCGATGAGAAACTCCTGGGTATTCCGCAAGTAGGCCTGCTGAACCCGGAAAAATGAACCGTTGCGGCTGTCCAAGTCGACGAAATGCCACTGATAGCCACCGCGATGACGTCGACACTCAAGCTGTGCATGCTTTGACGACATCAGCACTTCGTGCGGAAAGGTCACGTCACCCTGTTCGCGTCCGATTACCACAACTCCGCCGCGCAGCCGATATACCTCCGACTCTTTGATCGAACCATCATCGAGAGCTGAGAGAAATGCCATTGGAGGACGCAGGACGGGACGATACAGCGGCGTGCGTTTGGGTGTTGCTTTCGATCTCGATGAGGCCCGAGTTTTCGATCCGCCCGGCTGCGACGAACCTTGCTTTCCGAATCTGTCGTCGGCATCGGACTCATCGCTATCGCCACCCCGAAGGCGAGACGGGTCGACGACCATGGTTTGCCGGATCGCATCGATTTCTTGATCGAGCGTTTCGCCGGTCATCGTTTGGTGAGACAACGCGTCGTCACTCACCCGCTCGTCAGCGGCGCCGAGCAAGCGTTTGAGTTTCTCGAACATGTGCAGCAACTTCAGCGAATAGAAATGAACGTTCCGCTGTTATTCTGCCACGCCTGCGGGTGGGATGCTACATCTCGCCCTAATTGTGGAGCCCACATTCGGTTTTTTGGAAACCGCTCCATCGCCCGGCGCGTTCGTCTTCACCCGCCAACACCGATCGCGTGCAAGGCTGGCAGCCGATGCTGGGGTAGCCCCGGTCGTGCAGCGGGTTGTAGGGAATTGATTCTTTCATGATCAGTGACCAGACCTGCTGTTTGGTCCAATTGGCCAACGGACTGACTTTGACAAGCTGGAATTTCTTGTCCCAACCGACGATCGGAGCTTTCGCGCGGTCTTCGCTTTGGTCCCGTCGGATCGCACTCGCCCAAGCGTGCCAGCCGCGTGCGGCTTCGTGCAAAACCCGCAGTTTTCGCTCAAAACAGCAGCGATTCGGGTCAGTCAAATAGACCGGGCCACCGTTCTCTCGCTCGAACTCCTCGACCGACGATTTGGGATATTTGTACTCGACGGTGATGCCATATCGCTCACGAACCTGTTCACGAAGTTGCAGCGTTTCGTCGAACTGATAACCGGTTTCCAGGTTGAAAATAGGCGTTTCCGGGGCGATTTCGGCCAGCATGTGGATAATCGTCATGCCTTCGGGGCCGAATGCCGTCGCCATCGTGAATTTGGGAGCGTACCGATCAACGGCCCACTTCAAGATCGCTTGAGGCGTCTCGTTCTCCAACGCATCGCTTTCCCGCTGCAGTTCAGCGAGAAATTCGGGCGTCGGCTCCAACGGCGGGTCGGCCGCACGGGCACCCCCGACCAGCGGAATGCCATCATCATCGAGCCCCATCGCTTTTCGCGCGGCCAGGGCGGCGCCAGCGGATTCCTCGACCGAGAGCGATTTTGACGGTTCAGAATCTGCGGACACGATAGCGATGCTCGGCGACTGGGAAAGCGTTTGTGGGAGTCGGATTGGGACGATTTTCAGGGTTCAGTCCAAGACAGGATACAATCATGACCTGTTTGGTCAAGTATCTCAATCGACCACTCGTTGGGCGTCGCTTGAGCGGATTCGATTGGTCAGGCCGCGAAAATCCGATTCTGTCGGTTAAGATAGAGGGAGACCGCCATCCACGTCGATCGGGATTTTGATGATGTTTGACCGCTCCCGCGTTTCCAGCCGCCTTGGGCCACCACGTGTCCTCCTCATGATTGTGGTGTCGCTGGTCTCCACATCGAGCGGCATCGCTGGCAAAGTCGAACTGTCCGGGGGAGGTCAATTGACCGGCGACGTACGTCGGACGGAAAAGCCGGACGGATCGACCGCCCATGTCGTCGTCCGGGTCGATCAAGATTTATCGATCGCGGTCGCCGGAGCCCACGTGAGGCGAGCGGTCGAAGCCGACGAGCTGAAGGAGTATCGCGAACGGGCAGCTGCGGCAGGCCAAGACGCCGAAGCACAATTCGAACTCGCCCGTTGGTGCAAATCGAAAACGTTGCTGCCGCAGTACCGCTATCACCTCACAAGAACGATCGAGATCGAACCGGATCACTCGCTCGCTCGAGCGGCGTTGGGATTTGTCAGAAACAAGTCCGAAACCGGTTGGATCAGTTACGAAGTCCTACGGCGCAGTCAAGGACTGATTGAAGACATGAAAGGTCGGTGGGTATTACCCGAGGTATTGGCGGCGAGTCAATTTGCTGACGAGAGTGACAAGAAATCCAAGTTGTGGATCAAGCAGTTCCGACGCATGAACGCCAACGCCATCCGTGGCGATGCGGAAGCGATGGCAGAAATTGAAGCGATTGACGATCCGTATGCAACCGACGCGATCGCCGCCGAATTGATTCGCTCCCGAAAAGCCAAAACCAACTTACGAACACTTCGCCTCGGCTATGTTCGCTTGCTCGGTCGTCTGCGAACGTTTGGCGCGGTGAAGGCTCTTGTTGAAGCCGGATTGAACGAACCCGATGAACTCATCCGCCAAGAAGCTTTGCGTCAATTGACCGAGTATGGTGCGTCGTCAGCGGTAGCGACGTACGTTCCGTTGTTGCAATCGCAATCGCCCGAACAAGTCAAAGCGGCGGCGCGAGCCCTCGCTTACTTCCCCAATCCAGAACTCGCATTCGCGTATACCAACGCGTTAATCACCGAGCATAAGATCAAAACGCAAATCGGCAGCGGTGGCACGCAGGCGGGGTTTGGCAATAACGGAGGTGCGGGGCTCACTCAAGGAGCAAAGATTGTCGAGCAAACCATCCCGGTGCGTCATCCCGAAGTCCTGCAACTCGTCAAGATGATCGCTCCGAAGGTGGATTACGGCTACAACGAAACGGAGTGGAGGAACTACTTCGCGGCTCTGCGAAACCCACACCGATCTGATCTTCGCCGCGATCCATAATCCGCGGTGCTGATGGTGTTGCCTTTTGATTGAATCGATCGAAATAGGGACACACATAATTACCTATGCGTGTCGGCTCGTTAAATCAACAGCCGGCGAACCGTTCGGTGCCGTGCTGGAGAAGAGTGTGTCATATCGGGCGGCTTGCGCCGCTCCGCTAAGAGAACTGGTTGGACAGTTCGAATCGGGTCACACAGCTATTTAAGAACCTGGCATCGTTTCGCCAACCTCCGGTCAGGACGCACCGTCAGCGGCTTGATTGCCCTCAGCCCACTTTCGATTGGTCGATTCACTTGCCCCGCTGGTTCGCTTACGCCCGGGCGGATGAGCGGCGGTGCAGTTTGGTTGCAACTTCGAAGTCAAAACGGATTGTCTAACGACACGACTGTCCGTTAGCAGGTTTGGCGGTCGGAAGCTGTTGGCAAGCAATATATTCTATAGACAAGGTTGTCTATTAAGTATTGGGACGTATTAAGAAAACGGTCATGAACGTGAGTTTCAATAATGACATCGTCTGAGTTGAGATGACGTGCAAACACGTCCATAGACTTGCGCCCATTGACTAGCGAAATGAAATTCTGATGCGTTTCGTGTCACCCGCCATCTGCGCGAATGTGATTGCGTTGCTACAATGGTTACCATTCACAATTCGAACAGAGCATCGCTCGCTTCCCGATCCAACATCAGGGCATTCCATTGAGCCAAGAGATTCATTCCGTTCGCGCATATCAGTACTTACGCAACCGGCTGATCTCGGGAGATTTTGAGCCTGGTACGCGACTACTCTATGGACCTATCGGCAAAGAAATCGGTGTCAGCGCAACGCCGGTGCGAGAAGCAGCCGGTCGGCTCGCCAACGAAGGACTCGTTGACCTGATTCCTCAAATCGGCGCGGTCGTTCGCACGATCGGACGTGAAGAACTGATCGAGATCTACGGTGTTCGCGAAATCATCGAACCGGGTGCGTCAGCGATGGCCGCCCGCAAAGCGAGTGAAGAACAGATCGCAGCAATTGGTGAAGAACTCGCCAAGATGAAAGCAGCGACGGAAGAGCAAGAACGCGGTGGTACGGAAACAACCACCCGCGAAATCAAACGCAACTTCGATCGTGCTGACTACGGATTCCACATTCGGGTTTTCGAAGCGACTGGAAACAAAGCGATCGTCCAGACGGCGACACAGTCGCAAGTGCTAACGCGTGTGTTTGGTATCCGAAAACACATTCACGATGCGGAGTCGATGAAACTCACCTGTGGGCATCACCAAGCGATCTATGACGGGATCGCCAATCGCCAGCCCGAGGCGGCCTTTGCAGCTGCCGTTGAACACATCCAATATGGTTTGGAGCATTGTTTGATCGTGATGGATCAAGCCGAAGCGGCGAAGGCAGCCGAAGAAGCTGCCCAGAACGAGGACGGCAACAGTAGTGGCCAGAAAAACGAATCGGCTACCGACACGCCTTCGAACGTTTCCTCCGAAGCTACCCCCGATACCACCGAAAACGAATCGGCGTAAGTCAGCTTGTTGATTTAATTCGACAGTGGCACTTTCGGGCAGATGTATTGGAGTTTTGGCCGCTCACGTCGTGGTGCCTCTCGGAGGCTTCCGATGCGGGTAACGTCCGCAATTTTGGTCTCGGGAGCAGTAGCTTCTTGAAAATGGTGCTGTCCCATTTGGATCGACCGAAAAGTTTTGTCCGACTGGGTAGTTGGGCTCGACCGAATTCCTCGTCCCGGACGGATGCGGCACAATCCATCGCGGTCGTCTCATCTTTGACCGTGCGGCTGCCCTCAGGCTTCACGTGTGGATTGAAGTCTCGAACGTTTCCGACGCGATTCCTTACCGAAGCTAATTAACCCTGGTATTATCGCTTGCAGACAAGACAGCGACCTATCCGTTGCCGGATAATGGTTGCGTAGAAAAGATTCGCGTCCCAGGATTTCTGCCGGACACGAATACATGCGTTCGATCGCTCGCGTGCGGACATTTCCGGTGCGAACGAAAACTTTAGCGAGATGGAAGCCAGCCTGAATTCCGGGCGTCTAATCCTATGCCTGACTTGATAGCGCAAGGAGCGAGTCGATGGCGACGCGGGTTGCCTGAAATTGCTGCCGGCCGCGACGTGCTGCTGGGGCGGCAGCCTCAAAGTTCACCGCCGCCGGCGTCTCTGTCGTCATCGGCGAGCAACCGCTCAGCCTATGCGGACGTGGGTGGCGGTGCGGTTGCGGCGATGGGCCAACCGCAAAAACGACACATCGTCGCCATCCCGTGGGCGGTGCCTTGGGATCCAACGATTTCAAGACACCATGCCGTGCTGACCATGCTCAGCGGCGATCGGTTGCGGGTGACTCGTGATCCGCGAGCACGCAATCCGATCTTTTACCGAGGCAAACCGCGGGATCAATTTGTGGTCGTTCCCGGTGAACATTTTGTTATCGGAGAAACCACCTTCACGCTCGCACGTCGTCCTGGATTTACATCGGAATCCGACCCGTCGCCGCAGGCCGCAATGACTCCGAGTCCATCCATTCGACGCGGACTCGTTCCCGAGGATCGCCACGAATTAGACGATGACGCCAACCTCACACCCGATTACATCGCGTCGTCAAAGAATTACGAAGTCACCGAGATGGCGTTTGCCGAATCGGCGTTACGGCAACGTAATTTCCATGACACGCAAGCGAGGATCGAGTTGCTCGCTCGCTTGCCCGACCTGGTCGCCGGCAGCATTAGCGACGAGGAATTGTTTGCTCGCGTAACAGACGTCTTGTTGCGTGCGACTCCGGCGTCGTCGGCCGTCGCAATCGTTCGCGCCGATCTCAAGGATGGCCTGATTCCAAATCCCGATTCTCAGGAATCGCTTCCAGAAATGGAGATACTGCACTACGACGTGCGCGACAATAATTCGACCTCGCACGACGTCAGTACGAAATTGGTCGCCGCAACGCTGCACCGACGTGACAGCGTGTTGCATCTTTGGGAAACCGCACACACGCATAACCACTCGCAACCCTCGGCGGCCGACTACACCGCGACCGAAAACATCGATTGGGCGTTTTGCGTGCCACTGCGCAGCGAAGCGTGTCGCGGATGGGTGCTCTATGTCACGGGAAGTCGTGCAGCGATGCTCACCAGCGACGCGTCGATTAACGATTCACGCACATTGGTCGATCGACTCAGCGACGACGTCAAGTTCGCGGAAGTCGTCGGTTCACTCGTCTCGGGGATGCGGCAGGCAAACCAGTTTCAGCAGCGACATGCTGCGATGCGTCGTTTTTTTGCACCGGTTGTTCTCGACGCGATCGCGGGTACAGACTCAGAAAATTGGCTGCAACCGCGGGAGTGTGAACTGTCGGTGATGTTTTGTGACTTGCGTGGTTTTTCGCGTACGTCCGAAATGCACAGCGACGATCTGCTCGTCTTGCTCGAACAAGTTAGCGCGGCGCTTGGTGTGATGACCAAACACATCCTCGACACCGAAGGCGTGATCGGCGACTTCCACGGCGACGCCGCGATGGGGTTTTGGGGTTGGCCGTTGCCGCTGCCACACGGGACTGACCCGATGGTCGCCGCCAGTGCCGCGGCCGCTCGGGCCGCCGCCGACATTCGCCGCGACTACGCCACAGGTGCCACTGATTTTCGCTGCGGCATCGGGATTGCATCTGGCAAAGCTGTCGCCGGTCGCATCGGGACGGTCGACCAAGTCAAAGTTACCGCGTTCGGTCCGGTCGTGAACCTAGCGAGCCGATTGGAGGGACTTACGAAAGTGTTTGGCGTCGAAATCCTCGTCGACGATGTGACCGCCAGGCATCTCGTTGTACCGGATCATCCCGAACCGCAATCTGCCGAGACAGCTGACTCGTCGCCAGGCACGATTGCCGCCAAAACCTCCGGTGCAACCGCTGTCACCACGCGAGACGGATTCCACCTCAGAACGCTGGGACGGGTGCGGCCGGCAGGGACCAAGAATCCGATTGAGATCTTTCAGCTCATCGTGCCGATGGAGAACCATCCGCAACTCACCGAAGCTCAATTGAGACTTTCTGAACAAGCGTTCGCCGCGTTCGGCGAAGGACGCTGGGACGACGCCTATCAGCAGCTCCATGAATTGCCTGCTTGGGATCGACCCAAAGACGTGTTGCTGCAGCGAATTTTGCAATACCACCGCGTCGCTCCTGCCGATTGGGATGGCGTACTCGAGTTTCCGAAATAGCGATGACCTCGCTGTCTTCTGATTACCCATTTCCTTGACCACGCCAAGGGGCGCCAATTTAATTAGGGCGGGATTTCAAAGGTAGCCGAACGACGCACGCCGGCCGATAACGCGGGACCGGAAGACTCACAGGCTGTTGTTTTAATGAGCCAACGGCGTTAGTTGCGGGCGTATCGGTGAGGACACAGTCATTGGAGGCCCGCAGCTAACGCTGTCGGCTCACTAGAGCATTTTAACAAATCATGTATGTCCGGTTCCCACCGGACGAACTCGAATCGGCTGGTAGCAACCAGCCCTACATCCCACGTCATTCTTCAAAATGCTTTAAGCTTTGCGAAACAACTAAAACAATAGCCGGCTTACGCCTTTCGGCTGGAAATTGCACTAAAACCATTCATGTCCCGAAGCGTCTCAGGATCAAAATTCGGGGCGATCAACACCCCGTCTCCGCCTCACCGAAACCTACGGATACCTCCGCATGGACGCCGCACAGCAATACGAAGATGTCCCTTATCCGGACTTCGTGCATCCGCGGACGAACCCGGATTCGATCGCAGCGATGGCGAGGCTGCACGGAGTCGAAACCGTCCCTCCCGCGCATTCCCGGATACTCGAACTCGGCTGTGGGCAGGGCGGCAATTTGATTTCGCTCGCGGTGTTGTATCCGGAATCTCGTTGCGTTGGTATCGACTTGAGTGCCGGCCACATTGCATCAGGGAGATCCACCGTAGCAAAACTTGGACTCAAAAATATCTGTCTCCATGCCGGTGATTTAACACAATTTCCCGCAGGTTTTCCTGCAGACATCGCGCAACCGGCCGACGACAACCGGTTCGACTATATCCTTGTGCATGGCGTCTATTCCTGGGTTCCAGAGCGAGTCCGCAAAGAGATTCTCAGGATCTGCCGTGGCCATCTCTCCGACTCGGGAGTCGCGTTCATCAGCTATAACACATATCCCGGCTGGCACGCCAAAGGATTGGTGCGGGAGATGTTGAGGCATCATGCGTCCGCAGATTCACAGAGCCGCCCCTCGCTTCAATCGATCGCCGAAGGAAAACAATTCTTAGCGGAAGTCGCCAACTCGGTTCCCGAAACGACCAGCTATGGGCAAATGTTGCGTGAAGAACTTCGGTCGATTTCACAGTCCCACGAAGCCTATTTGTTTCATGAACAGTTCGAGACGGTTAACGAACCTCGCTACTTCTATCAGTTCGTTGATGAGTTTTCGGAGATGGATCTGCGATACGTATGCGAATCAAGCTTAACCTTCGTGCCGTCACAATCAGACGCGATGAGACAGCGGATTTCGATGATGCCCATGCTGCAGCGAGAACAATATCTCGACTACTTGTGCAATCGAGCTTTTCGGCAATCGCTACTGCGTCGAAACGGAAAGGGTGATCAGACTGCCGACACCCCAGAATTGTCTGCGATTGAAAAATTGTGGTTTTCTTCCGATTCCAGATGCCTGAATAGTGACAACCAACCTTTTACGGTTGTCGATTTAGCGAATCCTGAAACCGAGCTACAAGTCGTCAGCAATCGTGGAACGCATGTCACGATCAAGACGCCCACGACTCAAGCGGCATTGCTGTATCTGGCATCAGTTCGCCCGGCCGCCGTGAGCTTCCCAAGTCTTTGGGATTTTGCATCCGAGCGACGGAGCTCTGGAGTCGATGAGGAATCAGCTCGATCCAACTTGGCTGGCGAATTGATTCAGCTGGCACGATTTGAAATGGTGCGTTTGCATTCGGACGAACAGCCTTTGGTCACACAGGTTTCGTCCCAGCCTCAAACCAGCGTACTGGCACGCCTGCAGGCGGAAACCGGTGATACGATCACATCACTGCGACACATGAACGTACGAGTCGATGAGGCGACTCGACAGTTGATCATGTTGTGCGATGGCGAAAACGATCGTCAGCAGATTGTGGCGGGAATGGTCCGCTTCATTACACGAGACGGCATCGCACTCAAACATCAAGGCCAAGAAATCACCGACCCGAATCAGATTGCTGAATTGGTGCGTGAGAAGATCGAGCCGAACCTAAAGAACCTCGGCGTGATGGGACTTCTCGTGCGTTAGCGACGTCAGAGTCATCGACGAAGGTCAGACGTTTTCAGCGACCGCGACTTCGGTCGGACTCGAGTCGTGTTCGCGGAATCGGTAACCGATCCCACGTACGGTTTCGATCAGATCGGCTGAGTCGTTCATTTTCTTTCGCAGGGCGCGGATGTGAACATCGATTGTTCGCTCGAGCACCAGGGTGTCTTCGCCGAGAGCCGCTTCGACGAGTTCATTGCGATCAAAGGCACGACCGGGCTGACGAATCAACGTTTCGAGAAGACGAAACTCACTCTTGGTTAACTTGAGTACTTCACCATCGATCGTGGCCACGAAGCGTCGGCGATCCACCGTGACGCCGGACTGCGTTACCGATTCTGCGTCATCGACTGCGGGCTCGCGGCGCCGCAGGAGAGCTTTGATTTTTTGCAGGAGAACCTTGTAGCTCTCGACCGGCTTGAGCACATAGTCGTCGGCGCCCATCGCGAACCCAACCACTTGATCCGATTCCTCACCGAGTGCGCTGAGCATCATGATCAGACAGGATTGCGTTGCGGGATTGGCACGCAATTGTTTGCAAACTTCGACACCGCTCAGGATAGGGAGGTCGACATCAAGCACAATCAAATCGGGCAGTTGCAGCTTGGCTTGCTTAAGAGCTTCGCGGCCGTCGGTGGCACGAAAAACTTCGTACCCGGCTCGCTTGAGTTGATATTCCAACGTCTCAACGAGCGGCAGGTAATCTTCGACGACGAGGACTTTCGTTTTGGACATGCGACGCGATTCAAGTGGGAGCAAACAGGTGTGAAATGACCTCTTACGGAACGCCAGCATTTTGGTCCATCACCTCGTTTGACGCAGCGCCCGGAGGCTCCGAAAGTGATTAAGGTTCTGTGAATATTCTAGCGGAGTGGTGCCAGTTTCGCGGAGAATGTTGGATTTTCCGAACCGGACGCGTCAGCTTTGAAGTAGTGAATTTGGTCATGGAGATCGTGTTTGATACGGTGCTTCCATAAGAAAAACAGCTAACGCAACTTGACTCTCCCCTTGGAAAAGTCTGGCTCGAAGGCCCGGAGGCTGCCCCTCCACCAAGGCATACAGTAACAAACCAGGCGGGGGGCAGGAAGCGCCATTCCAGGCCCGTTTCAGCCAGGGATTAGGCCCACGAGGCTCCCTCCCTTCACCTCTGAGACGCCTGACTTAATAGCATTGCACACTCCCCCTGGGAGGGTCGCGAGGAACGAGCGGGGAGGGTGCGTTGGACTTGGAAGTCCTCAGAGCCATTATCCGCAGCCGAAAAACCCTCCCCTCGCTGACGCTCGACCCTCCCAGGGGGCATTGGTATCTACACA
>NZ_JAMQBK010000066.1 GCF_023701485.1 Aporhodopirellula aestuarii | reverse complement strand
CTTAGGCACCTTGGTCCGGCCTACGCCTCTCCTCTTACCGGACGGCTTGCGGACTGTTGAGTTAGTCGTTTCGCAAACATGAGTGAGCCGACAGCGCTAGCTGCGGGCGTCCAATGCGCGCATCGTAGCCGTACGGCCCGCGGCTAGCGCCGACGGCTCACTAAATCAACAGCCCGCTTGCGCCGTTCCGCTACTTTTGAAATCCCGCACTAATTAAATCAAAGTCGCGATATCGACGGCATGCGATGGTCCCGGACGCCAGTCCGGGTTTGAGTGCGTGACAAGGCATTGGCGAAATATTGGATACAACCAAAAAAAGAGCCCACGGCGACTGCCGTGGGCTCCGGTTTGGGTGCGTGTGATTCCAGGGTTGGGCGAACCGTCGTGCTCGGCCATCCGACGATGGCTGTGCAGGATTCGCCGCTGAAAGAATCGCACGCCGCGACGGATGGATCATCCGTCGTTATTCAAAACGAGACTGTGTCTCGATTACTTGCTCTCGATCTTGCCGAACGCGACTCGTCCGCCCGCGTCGCCGCTCGGTTGCGTGAATTTGTCCTCTCCTTCGTGGATCATGAGCGATCGACCGATGATCGAGTTCTCGCCTCGCAACGAGATCACGTCATCCTGAATGTCGATTTTTGCAACTCCGTCCTCATTCGCTTCGATGTTTCCGAGGTCGCCGACGTGTCGTTCCTCATCAGAAGGTTTGCCGTGAGGTTCGTTGGTTGGGTTGAAGTGTCCGCCCGCGGATTTTCCTGTTTCAGTGTCAGATAGGTCACCTTTCTCGTGAATATGAAACCCATGCAATCCTGGTTTGAGACCGCGGACCTCGCCGGTGATTTTGACCGTGTTGTCTTCTTGGCGGAAATCGATCGTGCCTTCCACGCCGCTGTTGCCGATCGCGACCAGCGTCGTGGTAGCTTGGATCACTTCCGCCGAGCCGTCGATGTCTGAGGTGACGTCGGTGTGTGCGGTTGGATCGGCGTGCGGGGCGGTGTCGTGGGTAACGACGGGCGTCGTTGTGTCGTCGGTCAAACTGGTGTCGTCGGTGGCACTGTCGCATCCCGCCATCGCAACAACCACGAATGACGACGCGAGTAGGTGCAGCGGTTTTCGAAAGTTCATTTTGTATCCTCAGGTGCTTTGGTATCGAGATGTTCAGCACATCGAAGAATTGCTGAACGACACCTGTCTGAGTTGCAAAAGATATGCCAGTTCGTGTGCCGGCCAATGACCGCGAGCGTGATTCGATCGATCGAATCACGCTACGAGGTCAATGGTCTTGCACGGCCGCGGACCTTGTCGTGCTACGGCCGCGAGAGGCCACGTCGGAACGCTTCGAAAGCGTCGCGAATGTCGGCCGGGGCGGGGCGACGGTTGCCCGAATCGCGTAGGCCGCGAATGTCGTCGGATTGGTCGCGGCGATTGGATTGCGTTGACTCTGGTGGCCTCATGCCGAGGCTTCGAAGGGCTTCTTCGATTTCATTTGGCGGAGGTGTGTCCGCACGTGGTCCTTGATCGATCGGTTTGATCGATTCCCAGCGCTGACGGAAACGTTTGAGGTCTTGCTCGGTCCACTTCAAGCGATCAAGCAACTCCGGATCGGGATCGGCGCGGGTTTCATCGAGGTAGTCGAGCACCATGTCCGTGGCCGCTTTGGTGTACTCCAAATCGACAGGGTCGGGTAGCTCGTTTTCGATCGGGAGATCGTCGCCAGTTCCGCCGCCGGATCGTCCAGAGCCACCGCCTTGAGCGGATTCACTGCTCGATTCATCGCTGATATCGTTGTTGGATGGTGAAGACTGGCCGGGCTCGCCGCTACCGCTATTCGCGGTACTCGCGTCGCCAAATGGTTCGTCTTCACTGCCGGCTTGTGGGTCGGTGCCAGGATTTTGCTTGGATTGCGGGTTGGTGTCAGAGCCGTCGTTGGACTTCGAACGTGGATCGGATCGATTGCTGTTTCCTGCGTCAGGCTTCCCTCCATCCGTGTCGGCATCGCCGGTAGATTGGGCATCGTCGCTTGGATCTTGGTCGGCCTGGCCCTTGCCGTTTTCTCCTTGGTCGTTCTGTCCCGGATTGCCTTTCTGTGCGCCTCCGTCTTGGGATTCGCTGCTCGTTCCTGGCTCTTGTCCTTCGGCGGATTGTTCGTTTGAGCTACCGTTTTCGCCAGTCTGGTCATTGTCTTGCGATTGACCCGGGTCGCCGTCGGTTTGACCGGGATCGCTTTCGGCTTTTTGACCGTTGCCGGGATCGGATTGCTCGCCGCCTCCTTTTTCGCCGCTGCCGTTGTCGCTCTCGTTCCTTTGGTTCATCGAGGACGGATCGTCACCACGCGGCGATTTACCACTTGGAGATTGGCTGTTCTCGCCATCTCGTTTTTGCGTTTGATCGTCTTCGTTTGTCGCCGGATCTTGTCCCGCGTCATTTTTCGGCGCGCCGTTTCCTTCAGTTCCCTTTTGATCTTCTGGTTTTTGAGATCCGGTTTGGTTACCGTTTGGATCGGCAGTCCCGTTTTCGGCTGATTGGTTTTGGCCGGTCTCTCCCTCGTTGTTTATCGAGTCATCTTGAGATTCCGGTGTGCCATTGTTTTCTTGGTTCGCCATTTGGTTTTGGGAACCATTTTGACGATTGTCTGGTGAGGACGAATTCTGGCCGTTTGCAGAGTCGCTGCCTGTTTGGTCGTTCTCCGGTGAACCGTCTGGTTCAGCTTGCTGCGACGTTCCGTCCTGGTTGCCGGATTGGCCTTTCTGTTTGTCTTTCAGGTATTCCTGAATGCGTTCAAAGGCTTCGCCGTCGTCCTGAGGTGGTTGTTCACGCGCTGCGTCGGATGAATCGGAACGTTGCCCTTGTCGTGGCTTTCCACCTTGTTTGCCAGAACCCGATTCGCCATCAGTCGAAGTTTCTCCGCCCGCGTCGGTCGACTGGTCGTTGTTTGGCTGTTGGTTGCCAGTGTTTTGTCCGCTTTGAGGGTCCCGTTCGCCTGACTCCGCCGAACCGCCATCTTGAGGCATGTTCTGCTGCTGCCTTTCTCCCTGCTGTCCCTCACCCTGCTGGCCTTCACCCTGCTGTCCTTCACCCTGCTGTCCTTCTCCCTGCTGTCCTTTCCCCTGCTGTCCTTTCCCCTGCTGTCCTTTCCCCTGCTGTCCCTCTCCCTGCTGACCTTCGCCCTGTTGAGCCTTCCCTGATTGACCGCCTCCGGATTGTCCTTGCTCGCCTCCGCCTGACTGGTTTTCTCCTGTTTGATTCGAAGCGTCGCGTCCACCTTGCGGTTGGTCTTGCGCCGGAGCTTGAGACGCCGGGTCACCCGAGGCGGCGGTGATGCGTAGGAGGACGGGTGGAGTGCGGGTGACGCCGGGAACGATCGATGGATCGTTGGGGTCAATGCGGTTGTCGGTCGCGATTGCAACCACTTCGACTTCGTCGCCGACGTTCAAACCGCTTCCACGACTCGCTTGAATTCCTCCGCCACGTCCGACGACGATCATTCGCGATGGGCGAAAGCGATATTCGATCACTTGGTTGCCGCGTTTTCCGCCGGGTTCTTTCCAGAGGCTGGAGCGGGCGATGAGATCGATGCCGCGGTGGATTTCGATTTCGACCTCCGCCAATCCGAAGTCGACGTCAGCGGCGTGGATTTCGAATAATTGTTCGGCATCGATGGGGACGTCCTTTGCGGATTGCTGTGGGACGACGATCGTGATCTCAGGTGGCAAGTCTTCGATGACGCGAATCGGGTAGATGATCGGATCGGCATTGGTTTGGCCGGCGTCATCCCAAACTCGGACTCGGTAATCTTGCAGTTCGACGGCACCGCCGCGGCGGGATCGCAACGGAAATGCAAACGCCACCGTTGTACCATCAGTGGAAATCGTCATCTCACTCGCGCCGGCGGTTGCCTGCAGGTCTTGGCCGACTTTGCGAGGGTTGAATTCGATAATCGCTCGCGAAATCGGGCGGTTCACGACGGCGCTGAGTTCGACCAGAGTACCGTCGACACCTTGGATCGAGCCGGTATGCCCGGTGTGTTTTGTCTTGCCGGTGTAGGCTGGCGGCGTGTAAACGACTTCGCGAACTTGGACAACTGGCGTATCTCGGATCGTGACGTCGAACGGACCCGCGGACGCGTCACCGGCGAGGATGTGATATTGCCGCGTCCCGTGGGCGTGGTGAGAAATGGGAACCGAAGCGGAGAAGCGATCCGATGGGCCGTTTGCTTCGTTGGCGATCAAGCGAATTTGTTGCGAGACGGCTGTGTCCGACGCGGTGGTGCTCACGGCGGTAGCTTTGGCGTCCGCGTTATTGGCGGATGCCCAACGAAAATAAACGGGTTCGTCGTCGCGGAGATGCTTGACTGTCGCCGAAATTTCGAGGCTGCGTCCTGCCAAGCTCTCGGTGTCTCCCGGTGACACGTCCGTGATTTGGACGCGGCGTGGGGCATCAAGCGTGCTCAGTGGCTGGACAAGCCTCGCTGCCGACTGAATCGAATTCTTTGGTGAGATGATCGAATACATTGCGAGGGCGGCGATCAACGCGATGGTGGCCGCCCACCAGGACATCAGTCCGGTCGCTTCACTAGGCGGAGCGTCCGTGTGTTTGAGTTTCGCCGCGACGCTGGCACCGACCGACTGGACGACTCGATCGGCGAGTTGTCCGCGAGGGTGGGTGGCCCGTTGTTGTCTCAAACTGACATAACTGGACAGGGAGTGCCCCAGTTCCGGGTGATCACGCTCAAGGGCTCGTGCGGCGTAGTCTTCGCGGATGCGAAGGTGCACGACTGGCCATAGCCTGAAATACGCGTATGCGGCGGTGGAACCTATCAAGCCGATTGCGATCAGGCTTCGGCCGAGGACGCCGGGAGACCAAATCCATTGGTCCATCACCAGCCACACCAGCCCGACCGCCATGGCCGCAATGACCAGAGTCAGCACGCGGCGCGTCAGCTCGGCCCGCCAAAGTGCGGACTGAGCCGAAGCGATTCGTTCAAGAACGAATGATTCGATCGATCCACCCGGGGCGGGGTGCGGTGCTGCGTCCGAATTCCGAATTTTCGGATTTCGATTTTCGGTGACTTGGGGGACTGATGGAGACAATTGCGAGCAGATGAGTTAGGTGCGAAGGGTTGGTTGCGTCTCGTTGGTCGTCAGGTAAAGGTGTCGATTAGCGTCTTGGGGAGTCGTCGCGTCGTCGGGTTAAGGTGACCTAAAACGACAATAAGCAAAATCGATTGATATTTATTAAAAAAAGTGTGTAGGTGAACGGCGGATCAGGCCCATGTTTGAGTATTTGACCGCTAGTTAGTCCTGCCGATGCGAAGGTTTCTTTCGTGAGGTTTGAACTCAACTTCCATTTTACCGCTGTTGCTAGTGGTTATGAGCATTCGTTTTGGGTTGGTTTTCGGTTTTTAGCCCGAAGTCACGGGCGGCTCGTCCTAAATTCCGGATGATCGTGCCGAAACCACCGACATGTTCACCGCTAGCGGGCATAATTCGAATAGGATATTGCATAAGAACTGCGAGATTTGGATTGATGTTCAATTTCCTTTAAGCAGGCGACTTCCCCCTTCCGGATGAATCGTACAAGATATGTCTTGAAGGTTTTGGTGATTGAGCAGCATTTTTCCCTTGTCGTTTCACGACTCGGTGTAGATGCCGTGACAATAGGCGACACCGTAGTCCTTTTTCCCTCCTCTCCCTCCTTCGTTCTCTGAAAAATACTTATGAGATACGCTTTTCGGCTTGCAGAACTCCTCGGGCACACCCCCGACCGTCGCAAACGGCCAGGAACGATCAAAGCGATCGTTGAACACACTGGGCTCGATCGTCACCAAGTCGCTTCGTTGCTCAAGAACGAAGCCAAGTACATCCCATTGGATGCACTTTCACGCTTGTGTGATTATTTGATCGACCAAGGTCATGCAACGGCAGAGGAATTGCCTGGTGCGTTGTTCGCGATCAACGCAGAGAACTTTTGGGAGTTGTTGGCTCGTCGAAGCGATATCGAAATCGTCGTCGGCGTCCGGCAGGGCGAAGGCGAAGCATCGCCTGAAAACGCGATGGTCGTCGCGAGCGACTCGGTGCTGGTTGGCGAACTGCTAAACGGCATCTCAACACTCGGCGGTGTTGCGAAACACTTTGGCGAAAGCAGCGGAACGGAATCGGTCGGACGTCCGGCGGAAGTGCCGAGCCCCGATCGGATTCAACAATCGCTGGTATGGAGCCCGGGCCAAGTTTCGTTGGAAGACGCCCGGACGCGAGCGACCGAGGTCTTCGAAGGTTTTCAGAACGCCACCGGCGATCGCGGGATCATCTGCATCGGCAGTGTGAAGAGTAACCCAACGGTGGAATTGTTGTTCTCCGATGCATTCGGCTGCACTCCGTTTGTTACCGAAGACGATGTCGATGACGTGTCGGCACGGTCCTGTCCATTCTTTCTACGATATCGTGACAGCGATCCGAAACCAGACGGAGCGTCGGCGGGGATGCGTTTGAGCAAGAACGAAGACGCACCTCACCCCGGTTTCTATTACGAGAAAGACGACGGTACTTGGGAATACGCTGGCGGAAACGGGAAAGACACCGCGCTAGTGTTCTATCTGTTCCGCGAAGCACTCGGCCGTTTGGACATGGTCCTCAGCGGTTTCTCGGGACGTGCGACTCGTTTGCTCGCCAAGACACTCGCCATCCGCGCCGAAGAATTCTGGCCACCTGTTTACGCAGAAAACGGTATCCAAGTGGGTGCGTTTTTGGTGCAGTATGAAGACGCCGAAGGCAAGACTGAGCGTTCGGACCTGCTGCACAACACCGGTGGGGCCGCGAAGATTATGCCTTTGCCACGGGAAGCGATCGCACGCCGCTTCAATCGTCGCTAAGCTATCGTCAAATACCATCGCCGGCGTTGCTGAGACGTTCGGACAAAACCATCCTCTGACCCATTACGTTTGCTATCGTGTTTGATTGTGTTGCTTTGGTCGGTGCCACGGGCGCCGTTGGTCGAATCGTCTTGGACCAGCTTCACGCTCGGAAATTTCCGATGCGTCGGTTGCGGTTGTTGGCATCGGCTCGAAGTGCTGGCACGAAAGTTCGCTTTGGCGACGAGGAAATCACCGTCGAACTGCTCGAACCCTCGGCCTTCGCCGGCGTGGATCTGGTGATCGCCAGCACGCCTGATGAAGTCTCCGCCGAGTTCGCCCCGTGGGCGGTTGAAGCGGGTGCGGTTGTGGTCGACGAGAGCGGTTATTGGCGGATGGACCCCAAGGTTCCGCTGATCATTCCTGAGGTCAATCCACAGGCGATCGAGAACCATCAAGGGATCATCGCGAGTCCCAATTGCAGTACCACGCAAATGGTCGTTGCGTTGGCCCCGATTCATGCCGCCGTCGGCGTTCGTCGGGTCGTCGTGAGCACGTATCAAGCGACCAGTGGTGCGGGTTTGGCAGGAAATGTCGAATTGGAATCCAGTATTCGGGCGTCGCTAGACGGTGGGACGCATCAACCCTCGACGTTCCAGCACCCGATCGGGTTTAACCTGATCCCGCAAATCGGTTCTCAGAAGCACTGCGGCTACACCAGCGAAGAGATGAAGATGGTGTACGAGACTCGCAAGATTTTGGGCGACGAGTCGATCGCGGTTTGCCCCACGGCGGTTCGAGTCCCGGTTGCGATCGGGCATAGCGAATCGATCTTGGTCGAAACGAAGAAGCCGCTCACCGCTGACGAGGCTCGCGAGCTTTGGAACGCGGCCGAAGGTGTCACAGTGGTCGACGATCTCGTTAATCACGTTTATCCGATGCCGCGTGACTGCGATGGTCGGGATGATGTGTTTGTGGGACGGATTCGCCAAGACATCAGTTCCGAATCCGGAATCGCGTTTTGGTGTGTGAGTGATAACTTGCGAAAAGGCGCCGCAACCAACGCGGTCCAGATCGCTGAGTTGCTCGCTCGCAAAACGGTAGCGAGCTCATAGAACGCAATGCGATGAAGCAAGTCGTCACCGTTGTCGCTCCTCATCTCGCTGAACAAGTCCTGATCGCGCTGCAACGCGCACCCCTGGAAGGACTCAGTGTATTTGAGGTGAAGGGCTACGGGCGACAGAAGAGCTATCTCGATCAGTACCAAGACACCGAGTACTCGGAAGCCTTTGTGCCGAAAGTGCAAATCACGTTGTGGGTCGACGACTCACGTCTCGAAGGCGTTCTCGAAAAGATTGTTTCGGTAACGCGAACAGGTCGAATCGGCGACGGGAAGATCATGGTGATGCCGGTTCACAGTTTTCTGTGATTTGGAGCGCCCCGCGTGGCGGTGAGGTGGGCCTACCTACAAGAGACGATGTCACTGAAAAGATTCAGTGACGAAATCGAACATCGCCGCAGTCACGATTCCCCCTCCGTGACCGATTGCCCGACGCATTGAAACCGATGGCATCCACTGTATCGAACCCGCCGACGTCCACGGAAATTGCCTGCCAATCGTGCGGCGCGATCTTGCTGATTGATGCGACGGTTCGATCGACGACCTGTCCCTATTGCGCATCGCCATCGATCATCAGGCGACCGCCGACACCGAATCGTCCCTCGCCGTCGTTTCTCGTCGGGTTCACGATCAATCATGAGCGGGCGACTCAGTTGGTGCGGACGTGGTTGTCGAAAAGTCACCTGTTCGCACGGTCCGATTTCAAGTCGGCGGTGCCCGAGCTTACGCACGGAATCTACTTGCCTGCCTACTTGTACGGCGCCGTCGCACACGCCGACTATTCGGCGAGCATTGGCGAGAACTACACCGAGACGGAAACCTACACGACGACCGATTCCCAAGGCAAAAGCGTCCGTCGCACCCGGACAGTTACGAAGACGGAGTGGCGACCGCTCTCGGGACGATACGTTTGTTACGTTGTCGACGTGTTGGTGACCGCATCGGGCGGCGTGAGTAACGAAGCGTTGGAAGCGATCGAACCGTTCGATCTCCGCTCTTTGCGAGCATATTCCGATTCATTCATTGCGGGCTGGTTAGCTGAAGAACCGTCGCGAACTCAGGCGGAGTGTTTTCGTTTCGCGCACGATGAAACGGTTGCGTTGGTGGAACGTCGCTTGAAGGGTTTTATGCCCGGCGACAGTCACCGCAATCTCCAATTTCAAACCAACTTGAACAACGAAGTCATTAATCTCGTGTTGTTGCCGGTTTGGTCGTATGCGGTGCGTTACGCCGAAGATCGCCCGCCCGTTCAAATCCTCGTTAACGGCCAAACCGGACGTGTCGGCGGCAAGGTTCCGGTATCAACGACGAAGGTCGCCTTTGCCGTTCTAGCCGTCATTGGGGTATTGCTGTTGTTGGCCTTATTAATGAGCTTGGCATCATGATGGACAACACACAGCCCATTGATGTCATCGAGGTACCGCACTGCGAGCGGTGTGAGTCGCCGCTGGAGGCCGGCGATCTCCGCTGTGCGATCTGTGGTGCGGCGGCACCGCAATCCGTTTCGACGAAACAAACCAAAATCGCCGTCAACGTGCTTCGCTGCACCGGATGTGGCGCCGCGATCACGTACGATCCCAATCGTCAGGCTCCGTCGTGCTCCTTCTGCGGCGAGGTGATGCAGGTCGAGACGATCGTAGATCCGATGGAGCAAACCGAGTTCTACTTGCCGATGACGGTCAGCATCGAGGAGGCTCGAGCGGCGCTAAAAGGTTGGCTCGATACGCGAGGTTGGTTTCGCCCGTCGGATTTGTCCGCAGCTTCGCAGCTCACCGAAATCAAACCCCTGTGGTGGGTCGCGTGGATCTTTGATGCCGACGCGCTTGTCAGTTGGACGGCGGACTCCAATGCGGGTTCAGGCAGGTCTTCGTGGGCACCCCACGCCGGACAAACGGAACTGCGTTTTGACAACATGCTAGTTTCGGGATCTCGAGGTTTGACTGATAAGGAGGCCTACGCGATCACGCCGGGAATGCAATTGGGATCAGGAAAGACTTACGTTGAAGGCGGCGGAGATCAGCCCACGCTGGAGCGATTCGACGTTCCGAGAAGCCAAGCACGGCAACAGGTATTGGCGGCGATCGAAGCGACCGCAGCCGATCGAATTCAACAGCACCACATTCCCGGGACGCGTTTCCGCAAAGTGCGTGTTTCGCTGGTTCTGCGTCGGCTGATCACGCAGCGTTATTCTCTGCCCGCCTACGTGCTCGCGTATCGCTATCGAAATGAACTTTACCGGGTTGTGATTTGCGGCCAGAACGCGAGTTACATTGTTGGTTCGTCTCCGTTTTCCTACGCAAAATTGTTCGCTCTCATCGGCGGGACCTTGTTATTGGGATTGTTCCTGTTGATCGTGATGGCTGCGGCGTCGTAGTTCCGAGGGGCGGCATTCGTGAAGCCAAAAACACGTTAGAATTCCGGTTCTCGGCGCAGGAGTCCGCTCCCGGTGGGCTCTGAGTGTTGCAGCGGCGCAGTTTATCCGTCATTACTAGTTTCCTGTTTTTGTCTTCATGACCGTTATTCTCGAGCGTCCCTACACTTTCGTTCCGCCTCATCGCGGAAATCTTTGGCCGACGGCAATTCAGAAACTGCGATTGATCGATCGTCACCTGCGAAATCGTGAATCGGTGGTCAGTTACGAACTGCGGCACGCGGATCGGCTGGCGGAATCACTCGCCGCGGGACACGGAATCGTCTTGGCTCCCAACCATTGTCGGTACGCCGACCCGATCGTTTTGGGGTGGTTGGCACGCCAGGTCAACACGCACTTGTACGCCATGGCCTCGTGGCACTTGTTCAACACCAACTCGTTCGAAGCCTTTGCACTGCGTCGAATGGGGGCGTTCAGCATCTATCGCGAAGGAAACGACCGGCAAGCGATTGAGACTTCGATCGAGATCATCGCCAACGCCGAACGGCCGCTCGTGTTGTTTCCCGAAGGCACAACCAACCGCACCAACGATCTGCTTAAACCGTTGCTCGATGGAGTCAGCTTCATTGCCCGGGCGGCGGCAAAGAAACGAGAAAAAGCGGGGCTGGGCAAAGTCGTGATGCATCCCGTGGGGCTGAAATACCTTTGTGTCGGTGACGCCTGGAAGTGGGCCGACGAAAAACTTCGTGATCTCGAAGTCGCACTGAGTTGGCAACCGCGGCCGGCGAGCACCAATCCGCAGGCGATTTTGGAGCGATTGTTTCGGGTCTCCGAGGCGTACCTCGCGTTGAAAGAGATCGAGCACGTCGGCAAAGCATCGGCGGGAGATTTACGACCACGCCGCGATGAGTTGATTCACTTTCTGCTGTCGCGGAGCGAGAGTCGTTACGGTTTGCCGACGGTGCGTGACGCGTGTGTTCGGGAGCGTGTACGAAAGGTCCGCGCCGCGGTGGCCACGGCCTATTTTGCCCCGGATCCCGAAACCGGAGCGGTTATCGAGCGTGATCCGGCACAATACCGCATCGATTCCGAAGCAGCCGATCTGGCTCAATTCTTATTGTCGTTCCCAGACCAATATCTCACTCCTGGTCAAATCACCGATACTCGGATTGTTGAGACGATCCAGCGGATCCAAGAGGCGATCTATGGGAAAGCGAACGAGACGATGCCGATGAGCGTGATCATCGAAGTTGACCACGCGATCGAGGTGTCGTCGAAACGGGGACCGCGGGGAGAACCCGATCCGCTACTCTGCCAACTCGAGTCGCGATTGCGTACAATGATGGAGGCACTCTCGAAAGAAGCTCGTGACTTTGAGCAGACCGATCATGCAGTGTCGAGCCGCTAGGAAGCACGCACCCAAAGACGCAGCTTCTTGCCGCTGACAACGGTGTGACTGGATCTCAACTGACCACGCTCACACCCTCCCCATTTGTTCCCTCGGTGCCGGTTGTAGGATGAATCATGACCTTGCTGAATTACACGAAAACGAACCGTCCGCGTCGAAACGCCCGCGAATCGACATCCCTTAATCGGTCAAATCGTTGCGGCAAATCGTCTCGTTCGTTGCCAGCCGTTCTCACCAAATTGGCGACCGTGGGATCGTTGTTGTTCGTCTTGCCGATGCTCGGTGGCTGTAGCAAGGAACCCGCGCCGCTCGAATTCGAGCCGAATCTTGTTCATGCGATGAAGTATCAGATCAAGGAAGGGATCCCGATGGACCAGGCGAGCGATGATGCGTTCTGGTTGGTGACGGAAATGTTCGGCACTCCGGAAGATCCGAAGTTGCCCGAAATCGTGACCGAGGATGAAGACCTCGCTTCACTCGTGTCGATTGAGAACCTTCGCCGTGCTTCGGGGCGAGTTGGCGAAGAAGGCCGTGGGCTGTACCAAACTCATTGTGTCACGTGCCATGGGACAACCGGTAACGGGCGGGGTGAACTGTCGGCGACCATGAGCCCCTATCCTCGCGACTATCGCAAAGGTGTCTTCAAGTTCAAGTCGACCGAGCGTGGCGAGAAACCCACTCGCGAGGACCTCGCGGGATTAATTAAGAATGGGATCAACGGATCGCGAATGGTCGCAATTCCGAACCTGACCGATGAAGATGTGGAAGCGCTCGTTGATTACGTCATCTATTTGTCGTGGCGTGGTGAACTCGAGCGGATGTTGATCGACGATGCCGTCTATGAGTTGGACTTCGAAGAAGGCGATCGGATCATCAACCCGGCAGACCGAAATTCGGCGGACGAAGAGGCTAAGGAAGCTTTTGAGGATTCCTGGGAGTTGGCCGAGGATTTTGCAGTCGAGATCGGTGAAGCATGGCTAGAAGCCCCTGACGCGATTGTCGAAGTTCCCGATCCACCCGCCGATTTTGTCGTTCCCGATTCCTACGAAGAGTTCGTCGCCGCGATGGCCGATGAACGCGCCGAAACGTTGACGGCATCGGTCGAACGTGGCCGTGAATTGTTTAAAGGAAAAATCGCTGCTTGCAGCAAGTGTCACGGGGAAACCGGGCGGGGCGATGGTCAAAACACCGACTACGACGATTGGACGAAGGAATGGACGCTCGGCATTGGTATCAAGCCTGAGAACCGTGACGAGTTGATCAAACTGCTCGCCCGCGGTGCTCTTCCACCAGTTAATGCCAAGCCGCGAAACTTTGCACTCGGTGCGTTCCACGGCGGTGCACGCGCGAAAGACTTGTTCATGCGGATCACACAGGGGATCGAAGGTTCGCCGATGCCAGCGGTCACGTTTGTTGAGGGTGAGTTTGAAGAAGAAGATGTGTGGCACCTCATTAACTTCATCCGGTCGCTCCAAGAAGCCCCCGAAGAAGAGTCCCCAACTGACGCGGCACCCGCTCAGACGCCTCAACAGACTTAAGCCTCGGTTCAGCATTCACCGCGCCCTCTGTCCTCCTACACTGTCGGTAGCGGTGGATGTGATTTTTTGAGGTCGTACGTGATGAGACGAATTGAGACACGCGAAAGAATTCATGCTCAGACCGCTGACTCCGGATTCCGCACACGCACCGTTGGGACAGTGGTCGCTCGCGACGTTAGTGATCGCCAGCATGATTGGTGCGGGTGTGTTCACGACGAGCGGATTCGCGATGGGGGATCTCGGCGATCCGCGTCTCGTGATGATTGCCTGGGCGATCGGCGGAGTGATCGCAATCAGCGGGGCGATCAGTTACGGCCAATTGGCTCGGTTGTTGACCGATAACGGCGGCGAATACCTGTTTCTTTCCCGTTTTGTTCATCCATCGATCGGGTTCGTTGCCGGTTGGGTTTCAGTCTTGGCGGGGTTCACCGGCGCGGGGGCTCTGGCCGCGATCGCGATGGAATCTTACGCGATCTCTGATGCCGAGCGTCCCGAATGGCTGCCTCCGGGAACGATTGCGATTTCACTCGTTTTGGTGTGCACGATCGCTCATGCGTTCCACACTGGGCGTGGGGCAATCCGACACAACTCGCTCGTGGCGGTAAAACTCCTGCTCATCGGATGGTTCGTTGCATGGTCGCTGTTGGCGTGGCCGCAGTGGCATGTCGCTTCCACGCCATTGCCACCCATGCCGGCCCCGGTGCCGCTGACTCTCGCCACGAGTGTGATGTGGATCTCGCTGAGTTATTGCGGGTTTAATGCGGCAATTTACGTCGGTCGGGAGGCCAAGCAGGGATGGAGTGATATCGCCGGTGCGATGGTCAAGGCGACTATCGGCGTAACCATTCTGTATCTCGTTCTCAACGCCATCATGGTTTTCGGGCCGGCGCCCGATGAGATCGCGGGGCAACAAAACGTGGCAGCGATTGCCGCCAAGTCGATCGGGGGAACCGGTCTGGCGTCGTTGGTGCGGTTCGCGATCTGTCTTGGTCTTGCTTCGAGCGTGTCGTCGACAATCATGGCGGGGCCACGTGTTTACGCAAAAATGGCGTCCGATGGAGTGCTGCCGCCTTGGTTCGATGCGGAGAAGTCACCACCCACGAGGTCGGTGCTTTTGCAAGGCATGGCGATCGCCGTGGTTGTCGTTTTTGCTAGCTTGCAAGACCTGTTGTCTTACCTCAGCCTGACGTTGTCCCTGTGTTCGGCTGCCACGGTTGCGGTTTTGCTAGTGAGCGGTCGACGCGGTAACCCGATCAGCAGTATTGGGCTGATCTCAGCCTGGTTCTACGTGATCGCGACCGCGGTGATCATCGGACTTGCGGCATGGCATCGACCCAAAAACGTGATCGCGACCGTGTTGACGGTGGTTTCTGGTTTGGTCCTGTACGCAATCTCGAGACGCGTCAGCAAGGATAGGACGGCGTCGTAAAACCGGACGGAATATCGAAGTCGGTTTCAGCTACAAAAATCTGTCCCGCCTGCGGGCATCCTGCGAGTTCTTCATCGGGCATCCCTTCGACAGCGGTCGTGATCACCAGTCGCATGCGGTCACCGCGAGGAACGAGAGCGGGGCAGGTGTTACGGGGCGATCCTGGAGTCCGCCAAACACATTTCAGTTCGCCCGTTGCGAGGTCGTACCAGCGTGTTTGTCCAAACTCGGCGACTTCAGGTAAGTAGATTGAAACGATCACACCACTACCATCGGGAGTTAAAACAGCTCCGTCGGGAACACCCGGATCGTCCGTTAAATCAATAAGCGTTTTTTCCTCCCCGATCGTGCCGGCGTCGACGTCCAAGTCGTACTCCACAATGAGCTTTGTCGGCGAATCGATGTCAATCAATTTGAGGCGACCTGAATCGTCGGTGCGGATCATTTTTCCGTTGCTGCAAACTTGATCGTCTCGCAAACGAATCAGTGCCTTGTCGCTCGCACGGTAGAGATACAGCCCCGCTTTCTTTTCCGAAAAATCGAGATCTTTGGTTCCGAAGATCAGATTGTCTCCGCAGATCACGCCATCATTGATGATCGTGTTGTCGACGTCCGCATCGATGTTTTCGCAGAATGGCGACCAGGATAGGTCGACGGTGTCAAAAATACCGAGTGAACGTTCGACGCCCGCAACAAACCTTGTCGGCATCGTATGGTTTGAGTCACTCTGGCACGCGAACGCGAACCCGGGACGGCCTGGTAAATCAAACGAAGTGTTCTCACAACTGTCGAGATTGAGCAGGTTGATCGAACCCTGTGTCGATGATTTGCCATGTTGAATCGCAACCCACGACAGCCAACCATCAACGGACAAGGCAATTGGTCCTTCGGGAAGAAATCGAAGTGAATCTCGATCAGGAATCGATAACGCGGTTGCTTCGCGAACGACTGGACCAGAGATCGGGCTCATGAACCGTACCTGAAGGCTGGAATGGGGCGGGAGTGGAACGCTCGGCTTGCTCGCACAAGCCTGTCGTGGGGCGACTGAGTTCAGTAGGGGACGTCGATGGCGTCGCAAAGGAAACGCATCAGCGGTTTGGCATCGCGAAGGAGCCCGATGATCTTGGGAACGATATCGGGTTTCGTGAAGTCGGTAGGCGACAGCGGAGCGACCGCGATGAAGTCGATGCGTCTCAGGTCGATTATCTCGGGATGATCTTTGTCGTAGTCGCGTGGAGACGTTTTAAGCGATTCACCCGAAAGCTGGAACGACTCACGGAACTTGCGGTTGTCGCGAGCTCGTCGCCACGCTTTGGGATTGTGAGCGATCGCTTTCCGGATCGCCGCGAGAGTCTCCCGCTGGGGACGCCAGCATCCCGCCGCGACAAAACACTCGTCATAGGCGAGATGAATGTACGCGCCGGGGGCGTGAATGTCTTTATCTGCTTGATGACGCAACGAAATGCCGACGTTCGTTTTGTAGGGCGTTTTGTCCTTTGAAAAACGAGTGTCTCGGTGGATTCTCATTAATGAACCGCCGCTGCGTTTGGCAATCGCCTGGAGCATCGGTGCGGACCGGCGGAGCGGCTTTTCTAGTTGGCCGATCAGGTCCAAGACCGGTTCCCGCAGATCACGTTCATAGCGATCTTTGTTAGCGGCAAACCAGTCCCGGTCGTTGTTGCGAGACAGATCGTCGAGAAACTCAAACAGCTTCAATGAAATCGGTGACGCCGCTGGCATCAGTTCGATTCCTCGGTCGCTCCGCCCTCACCCTCCGGTGCAGGTGTTGGTTCGTCATTCATGCCTGCAACCGCACATTGGGGTGGGACTTCACGTCCGTCCTGCGGCAGGCAACGCAGCACGCTGCGCTGTGGCGAGCTGATGCTGCCTTCAACTTCCCATACTCTCCAAATCACGTCGCCAGGTCCTTCCATCGAATCACCGCTTTCGATCGGTTCTTCGGTTTCCTCGAGAAAACAAGTGACCAAGCGAAGAAATTGTTCGACTTCGGCGAACTCGTACGACTCCGCGTGGAAGCAAGCTTCGACGTCCAGCAGATCGAGCTGTGCATTACCCACCGTGTCCATCGTCGCCCATTCGTCGTCGAGACGGAACAATCGAACGTTGGACCAGAGATCCAAAGGCGGGAAGTCGTTTTCCTCGGCGTATTCGAAGCTCTCGTTGAGTGTGGTCAGATCCCTCAGGACCTCGCCGTTGGGGTTGAAGTAACAGATCGCTTGCGGCAATTCCGTGATCGCGGCGGCGATTTCGGTGACGAGGGCGAGTTCATCGAACGGTTCATAACCTTCCGGCAGGATCGGTGCGTCGTCGTCCTGGCCGAGAACGTAGGAGCTGCGAACGCGGACAAAAGCTTTGGGTTGGTCGCCGATTTCACGTCCCTCTTCCCAAACCCAAGATTGTTCAGCTGCCCGTTGGAGCGAACCGGGGAAGTTGTGGGGGCCGAAGTTTCCGAGCCCCCAGGCTTCGTTGATCTTTCGTTCGATCTCCGTTTCGCTATCGGCGTCGCCCATCGAATCGGGCCACGGCTGATCGACCACGTCAACGACGACCTTGCCGCTGCCGTCTTCGTCCATGTTCATCAAGACGGCTGGGCCGAGAAACGTCCAGTCCTCGGAACTCTCAGTCGGCTCGGATGGGTAGAACTCGTCGATTGCCTCCGCAACCTGTTGGATACTCACGTTTTCACGCAATAGAACCACGATGCCTTGGGTGAAAAGTCCCTTAGCCATAAAGAATCCTCGATTGGTAGTTGTTCGCCCGATCATTCGGACGCAGGTAAAACGGGCATCGCAGTGGTGAACACCAAAACGGCAAGTTTAGGTGGAGATCACGGCGGGAGAAACCGGTCTTCAACCCGCTTCGCGCCTCTGTCGGAGTGATTAATCTGCGGTACTCCCCCCACTTTGCCAGGATCTGAGCGAATGAAAAAACCGACCGACTCCGCCATCGACATTGATAGGGTGCCCCACAGCGACTTGCGACGCCTGCTAACGGTAGCGGCAATTACGAGTTTACTGCCCGTGGGATTGGTTTTGGCGACCTATCTGCAACAGGGATTCGTTGCGGCGGGGCGTGGCGCGACTAATCTGGTGATGCCGGTTTCGCTAGTGTGGCTCTCGCTATTGGCGGCAACGCTGTGGCATGCGTATTCTTCGCATCGCGGGAAAACCGTCATTTTTTTTACATTGTTTATCGCGTGGACGGTCGTCGGCAACTGCCGTTTTAGCCAAACGCTGATGTCTTGCGTTGAAGCTCCGCTGATCGTAGACCCGCACCCAGCGCTGGAACAAAGGGTCAGAAAAGATGGTGAGGGATCGCCCGAGTTGCCGCTTGATGCGGTCGTGGCATTGGGTGGGTGCGCGCGACTGGTGATGGATGGGTTCGGTGAAGTCACCAGTGATGGCGAACGCATCGTTTCCGCTGCTCAGGCGTATCACGCGGGGGCCACGAAAACGATCATCACCACGGGCTCGTCGACCGACGGGATCGGCGATCCGTGGAAACTGGGGCGGGACCTGCTGATTTCGCTAAACGTGCCCGCGGAACACATTTTCTCGATTGAGGAGCAGAATACGTCGCAGGAAATGGCGTCGCTCGCGGCTTTTCTAAAAGATCCGCCGGCAGATTGGCTCGCCCAAATCGGCCGTCCGGCAAGCGATTCTCAGCGTGTCGGATTGATTACAAGTGCGTTTCACATTCCGCGGGCCATTCGATTGGCCAAATCAAATGGCCTCGAACTGCTCCCGCTACCCTGTGCCTTTCGCAGTGAGCGAACTGAAAAGCCGTTCGTGGCCGCGGAGTTGGTTCCCAACAGCGAAAGTCACGTCAACTTCTCGCTCGCGGCAAAGGAATTGCTGGCCCGAATCCTAGGACGCTGAGTCCGCTCGGCCGCTGCGAATGATCGGAAACCATCGCAGCACCCAGATCGTGATCGATACGGCGAGCGAGGTCGTGACGGTGACGCAGAACAGCAGGCCGCTGAGCGTGATGGATTCCGCAGTGTGGTTGATCAGAGACCACCAGGAAAAGCATCCCGCGGAGGTTGCCAGCAGCCCGATCGCAAGTTCGCAGCCGTGCCCGACCAAGCGTTCGTCATTGCGGTAGGCCGAAGCACGCAGAAAACCCAGTACCGCCGCTTCGCTGGCCATCCACATCGCAAACAGCACAGCCAGGAACAACGGCATCAGGTTGAATGAGAAGGAGGGCGCGCGGACGGAAAGCAGCATCCAGAATCCGGCACCCCCAACCAGAATCTTCAGAAAATTGGCCAGCCCTAAATAGAATCGTTCGCGACGTGGCGTGAAACTGCATCCGACACCACCCACCAAACCAACACCCATCAACGCGGCAAGCAAAATGAGATGCCCGTGATATTCGCGAAAATAGCGGGCCAGCCCAGCAGCGTCACTCATCCAGACGGACATCGCCAACGACAACCAGGCCGGCAGCAAGGCGACGAAATAGCCGATCAGCAGCATTTGTCCGATCCGCGAGAGCCTTCGTGATAATTGGTCGATTTCCTCTTTCGGCGCATCGGCGACGATCGTCTCGGATGGCTTATTGCCGTTTTCCTCGACGAAACCGCTGGATTGATAGGGATTGGGGGCACTCATGGCGGGTCGGATTTGGCAAAACGGACGAATTTCCGGAATTATCCGCAAGACCGGCACAGTTTGACACGATAGAAGTACTATGCAAGCGAACTGCAAGCAAACTGCATCGGCAGCACGTAGGCAGCTTGCTTTATCGAACACGATGAAACCACGGAAGGTTGCTCGGATGACCCGGTTATTGAACTCAACTCTGTCTCGCATCAGTCTCTGGACGCTCGCGATGGTGACAATCGCCTCGACCGGATGTTACGGTCTGGGAGGCAATAACATCAACTTAGGGTTCCTTGAGTATCCTATTCCCGTCAGCCCGTACTATCAGTTCTTGCAAGAACAAAAGTTCCACAACAAAGAACGCTACGACCGCGTGCCGATCCTCGGCCCGACGACTTCAGGCGGGGCTCCCGTGGCATTGGATCCGCCAAGTGACGATGAAGTCATGCAGGCTCTTGAGCAGGCACGACCGGTTCAAGGCGGGATTCCGTTGCTTTGGGAGAAACAACGCAACGATGTGCGGATCATCAAAGAGAAGATTGCCGACTACATCGACCCGCCACGTTTCTATCCTTTGATCGGACCGGCTCAGCTGCACCACGCTCACTACAAGTGCACGGTTTACTTCGACGAGCGTACCACGGTAGGGTACCCGGTCCCGCACACGTTGCATGACCGCGAAGCAATCGAAGTGGTCTATGTCGACCATAACCACTTCCACATGGTCGGAGACGTCGAGCCCTATACCACGCCAAACCTGTAGGCGGCGTCACAGCGGGACATTAATCGCAAATATTCGCCTGAATCGAGTACGGCTTCCAAAAGCCGTCCTCGTCCTCAGGCGATTATGCGTTTTCGCCTGAACGATACGGCGGGGCCCTGACGCATAATCCGCGTCACTACACACCCCAAACTTGAACACGTGTCTCGCATCGAGGCTGCGTAATAGCCGCACTTGGTTCGTCACCCGGTCGCCGAGTAGGGTTCCAGGTGCACCAACACGTCGCGAAGGGTTGGGTATTCTTTGAGCAGCAGCGACTTCGCCTCGTGGCCGATCCGATGCCCGTCGGCAACCGTGCGTTCCGGGGCAACCTGCACGTGGATGTCCGCAAACATCTCCAAGCCTGACTTGCGAACCCACAGCTTTTCGACGCCCAGCACCCCGTCGACTTGTTGTGCCGTGTTTCGAATCGCGGCGACGATCTCGTCGTCCGCCTGCGCGTCCATCAATTCATGAGTGCTTTGTCGCAACAGTCCGAACGCGGTCCAAAGAATCGCGGCGACGACCACCATCGCCGCGGCATCGTCGGCCCACATATATGACTCACCGCCCATCCGAACCGTTGCCAATCCGATGAGAACTGCCAGCGAACACAACGCATCGCTGCGGTGATCCCAGGCATTTGCGATGATCGCTAGCGAACCGGTTCGTTTGCCCACCTTCATTTTGTAGCGGTACAAGACTTCTTTGATCACGACGTTGCTGCCCGCGATTGCCAATGTCCATGCCGGAGGAACCATGTGAGACGTCGAAAAGCGGTCAACAGCTTCCCAACCGATCCATAACGCCGACACGATGATCAGAACGGCGACGTTCGAACCCGCCACCGCTTCAATGCGTGTGTGCCCATACGGATGCTCGGCGTCAGCAGGTTTCTGAGCAACCCGCAACGCAAACAGGACAACGCATGACGTCAGCACATCACCCATGGAATTCGCCGCGTCAGACAACAACGCAAACGAATGTCCAATGATACCGCCCACGAGTTTGGAAATCGCCAAACCGAGGTTGACGATCAATCCAATCGCCGCAGCGTGTGTTGCGTCACGATAGGGCGAATGTTCGATGTGCGTCATGTCACGGTTTCAATTTGTTTTCTCCATCGACGAACAACTGAAACTCGCCTCCACGACTGCTTGGGGTGGCGTGTTGTGATTGTCCGTCAAGCTCCCGAACGCATTGTCGCATGCGCACACCGGTCGGATACCCCTATCCTCCGGTCTGCGTCATTGACGACCATGCGGTGATCATTGTCAAGGGCATCCGCAAACGGCCGTTGAAAGACAGATCAGCAAACGTTGAATGCCGCCTCACCATGCGACATGGATTTTCGACGCACGACGAGGCGGCTAAGTTAGACTGCTGGTGTTTGTTAACGCATTCTCGACGTTTACCCGGTTAGCTGCCTGCTTCCATGCAAATTTATCAAGCTATCGCCATTTCTCTGGGCCTCGGACTGTTGGTTGGTCTCCAACGGCAATGGAAGGTTTCCGAAATTGCGGGCATTCGAACGTTTCCGCTGATTGCAATTTTTGGAACGCTGTGCACGTTGGTCGGTGAAGACAGCCGGGGCTGGATGTGCGCCGCGGGACTCTTGGCAATCGCGGTCCTACTGACGATCGCAAACGTTTCCAAGATTCGTTCGGGGGATTTCGATGCAGGCATGACTACGGAAGTCGCTGCATTGTTGATGTTCGGTATCGGTTGTGCAATCGGCGTTGGCCAGACCGGACCGGGGATCGTCATCGCTGGCATCGCCGCCGTGTTACTTCATTGGAAACAGAGACTGCATGGCCTCGTGGACGCGATGACCGACAAAGATCTGCGCGCGGTCATGAATCTCGCGTTGATCGGTTTGGTCATCCTGCCAATCCTGCCGGACGAGACATATGGACCGTATGACGTGTTGAATCCATACGACATCTGGCGGATGGTCGTCCTGATCGTTGGAATCAGTATGGTGGGTTATGTCGCGTACAAAATCTTGGGAACACGGGTCGGAGCGATTTTGGGTGGCGTGTTGGGTGGTCTGATATCCAGCACCGCGACGACGGTGAGTTACGCCCGGCAAACCAAAAATTCACCCAGCATCAGTGCGATGGCGGCACTTGTGATTTTGATTGCGTCCGCGATCGTCAACGTGCGAGTGTTGATCGAGATCGGAGTCGTTGCGCCGAGGCTGCTAAGTGTTGCGGCATTGCCTATGTCGGTGATGTTGCTGGTGATGGTGATTGAATGCGTCCTGTTGTATCTGCCGATTCGCAAGATGGATTCCGACCCGCCGGATCACGACAATCCTGCCCAGCTCAAACCCGCAATCTTCTTCGGCTTTCTGTATGCCGTTGTCTTGTTCGTCGTGGCGGCGGCGCGAGAAATCTTCGGCGACCAAGCTCTCTACTGGATAGCCGGTATTTCGGGGCTCACCGACGTCGATGCGATCACGCTTTCGACCGCCAAGATGTTTAACGACAACCACGTGGAGGCGGCCACCGCCTGGCGTGTGATCTTGCTCGCAACAATGTCCAACTTGTTCTTTAAAGCCGGCGCAGTTGCATTGTTGGGCAGTCGCAAGTTGTTGATCTATGTTGTTGTGACCTTTGGCATTGCTGCGATAGCCGGTGGGTTGCTGCTCGCGTATTGGCCGGAGTTTGACGCCGCGTCGTTTGGTGGCGGAAAGGTCATGGAGGTCGCGCTGGCGGCGGGCTAATCGATCAGGCGAAATGGCGAGACCGACACCGCCGATTCAGTGAGGGGCTCGCAAGTGTTCGCGGAGGAACCGCGTTGCCTTGCGCAGATTGGCATCGTTGAAAAATATTGTGCTGCCGTGCCCCGCATGTTCAATGACGACTAGCTCAACAGGCAGGCCTATTTCGGAATACCGTTTTGCGATTTGTTCGCTTTGGTCCAACAGCACCGTCGTGTCGGATGTTCCGTGAAAAACCAACAAGGGAGGATCATCCGAGGATACATACTGCGTGGGACTGGCGAATTTCTCGGATTCGATATCGAGCCTCTTTCCGTCAACACCGCCCAGTAACGCGAAACTGCCTGACTCGTCAGTGTAGGCCCGCTCGGGTTGAGTTTCCCCTCGCAAAACAAAGTCGGACGGGCCGTAATAATCGATCACAGCCTGGACGGTTGACGACGTTTCCAGATTGCCTCCGACGGTTCTTTCCAATTCGGTCACCCCGCCGCTCGTGCCCAGCAACAATGCGAGGTGACCGCCGGCGGAAGAACCCGCGACCGCAATCCGGTCGGCGTTGTAACCGTATCGACTCGCGTTCGCGCGTAGCCAACGGATGGCGGCTTTGCAGTCGTGAATTTGTGCTGGGAAGGTCGCTGTGTTTGTGAATCGATAGGTGATGCTGGCCAGGGCAAAGCGATTGTTCGCCACATCCCGAATCCGAGGACTGTTTTTTGATCCACCACGCCACCCTCCACCATGAATCCAAACAACGAGCGGGCACGCCGTGTCGCTTGGCGGAAGATACAGATTGAGCGTCAGCGGTTTGCCATCGACTTCGGCAAACACAATGTCGCGTTTGATGTCCAAGGCGTTGCTTTCGTTTGCTCGCAACGAAACCGTCAAGCAATGAACGACGATCACCGCGCAGAGAAAAACATGTTTGGTCTGCTTCATGAAATGTCTCGTCGTGAGTCCACAAGGGAGCGAGTTGAATTCATCGATGCCATCAAAAGACACTGGCCTCGGTCCGTACGAACAGAGGCCAGCGCGGTGTCTCGCGTGCAACGACAAGGAAATCAATCGAGACTGGTGACCACCACGTAGTACGCGCCCAGTTCGCCTTCCTCAATTTCGAAGATTGGGGCGAGTTGATGCGATCCCGATTTGAGTTCCGTGACGAAACTCACCTCTTCGGCACCCGGTCCGACCGGTTTGCGATCGAGGTCTTGGTTATCGATTCGTAGGACCGCATGAGTGGCGCCGATGGCGCTGCCAGGGGTTTCGCGAAACGCCTCCGAGGCACCCGGAACGGGTTCACCAGCGGGAAGTGCTGCGTTGATCGCCGCTCCCGACTCGGCCGGCCAGCGGCGGAGTGAAACTTGGTACTTGCCATCCTTGATCACCTTAACGGCCCAGTGACCGAGGTGTTTGAGTTTTTCCGAATCCGGGTGTTTGCGATCGGCAGCGCGGATCGAACCCTGGTGCCACGGTGGATAGATCTCTTGGATCCAGTCGTGGGCGGTCAGGCTGACGACGGGATGATCAGCGTGGCCGAGGTAGATTTCGGTCGTTTGTGAGAAAGTGGGTTCGAGATCGGCCCACCACTTTTCATAGAACTCCCGCATCGTCGTCACGACTTCCGGGTGTTCCTTCGCAATGTTATTTTCCTGTCCGGGATCGACGCCGATCTCGTAAAGTTCTTTGCCGTTGATGAGTCGGTATTTCTTCGACATCACCGATGAACTTCGCCATTTCATCGGATCGCGAACGCGTTGCGAGTCACTGATCACAAAACGCTCGGGCCAATCAACATCTTTGGTGGGGTCGAGTAACGCGGCGATGGAGACGCCATCGAATTTGACGTCATCGGGCTTCTTCACACCGGTCATTTCAAGTAGCGTCGGCACAATATCGACCACGTGTGTCAGTTCATCGACGTCGTGTTGTTCGGTGATGCCTCCCGCGGGCCAGTGCAGATAGAACGGTACGCGGTGTCCACCGTCGTACGGGCTGCCTTTGCCGGCTCGCATGCCCGCGTTGTAAACCTTCGCACCGGTAGCGGTCCCGTTGTCTGTGGTAAAGACAAAAATCGTGTCTTCGGTGATTCCGAGCTCATCGAGTAGTTGGCGTGTCTTCCCAACGTTATCGTCGATATTGGTGATCATTCCGTAGAACGCGGCGATCTTGTCGGACTGATCCTTGTACATGTCCAGATACTTCTGTGGGCAGTGCAGCGGTCCGTGGGGCGCGTTGGTCGCGATGTAGGCCAAAAATGGTTTCTTTTCTTTGGCACACTTACTAATAAACGCGTTGGCTTGCTCGAAGAACACGTCCGTGCAAAAACCTTCGGCGGGAACGATCTTGCCGTTGTGGAAATACGAACCGTCGAAGTACGCGTTGTTCCAAATGTCAGGGGTTTGGCCGATTCCACCACCACCATGCCGGTAGACTTCCGTAAAACCGCGGTCCTCGGGACGGTAGGGATAGTTGTCTCCGAGGTGCCACTTTCCGAACATGCCAGTTTGATAGCCGGCATCGGAGAACATTTGAGCGACGGTCACTTCGTTCTCACGCAGCATCGATCGACCCATGATCGTGTGCCATACACCGGTTCGGTTCGTCCAGTGACCGGTCAACAGCGAACAGCGTGTGGGGGAACAAGTCGGAGCGACGTGGTAATCGCTGAGCCCCGAGCTTTCGGATGCCAAGTGATCAATGTTCGGAGTCTTGATGATCGGGTTACCGGTGCACGCCAGGTCACCGTAGCCTTGGTCATCCGAGATGACGAACACAATGTTAGTGGCAGATGCGGTAAGCGATCCGCAGAGGACCATCCCTGCGGTGAGCAGGAGGAGCCGAAGGTTGGTTGTCATGAGTTGTCGCGACTGAGGAGGGATTGGGGGATCGGAAGTCGTATGCCGTTGGCAAAACCGTACGCGTCCAAATCGTACCGCCGTTCAGCTGTGCCGTGTTCACTGGAGCACAGCGTTTGACGTCCTGGTGAACAAAATGCTGCATTCGAAGGATGCCACCAGCAGTATCGACCAGCGACGGCGGCGAAACGGTCATCGACGAGCGTAATCTATCGACCTTGGGCGGGCAAGTTTTCCGCTTTTTTGGGTGTAAACGCTAAGCTTCCTTGACGTTTGGAGCCGCTTTTTCCCGGGACGGTCCGTTTTCCGGAAGCTGCTACAATGCCGGGCTGTTTCCCTTCGCCTATTGAGTGCGATTACCAAAACGATCGCCTGCCTCCGACTGATTGCTTCGACGTGCCTTTTCGTTTCGACAATACCTACGCCCGTTTGCCTGATGCTTTTTACGCCTCGGTGACGCCGAGCCCTGTGAGCAATCCGTCAATCATTCGCGTCAATCACGATCTCGCGGCTGAACTTGGGATCGACGCCGCCATTCTGGATTCGAAGGAGGGGGCCGCAATCTTGTCTGGCAATCAACTCGCCGAGGGCTCCGAGCCGATAGCGATGGCGTATTGCGGGCATCAGTTTGGTGGTTTCTCGCCGCAACTGGGTGACGGTCGGGCGATATTGCTCGGTGAAGTCGTCCGCCCCGACGGCGTTCGTTTCGACATTCATCTCAAAGGTTCCGGCCCCACGCCCTTTTCACGCGGAGGTGATGGGCGGTCTGCACTCGGACCGGTCCTGCGGGAATACATCGTCTCCGAAGCGATGGCGTCGCTCGGTGTGCCGACGACCCGAGCACTCGCAGCGGTGGTCAGTGGAGATCGCGTCTACCGTGAATGCCCAATGGCCGGCGGAGTTTTCACGCGGGTAGCTCGGTCGCACGTCCGAATCGGAACCTTTCAGTGGTTTGCCGCACGCGAAGATCAAGCGAACTTAAAAATACTCGCCGACTACGTTATCAATCGACACTATCCCGAAGCTGTCGATTCCGAGCAGCCTTACCTCTCGTTGCTGGAAGGCGTCATTGAACGACAAGCCAAGTTGATCGCGCATTGGATGCAACTCGGTTTCATTCATGGCGTGATGAATACCGACAACATGAGCGTGTCGGGAGAGACGATTGATTATGGACCGTGTGCGTTCATGGATACGTTTCATCCGGCGAAGACATTCAGTTCGATTGACCATCAAGGTCGATACGCGTTCGCGAAGCAATCATCGATCGGGCAATGGAATCTCAGCCGATTCGCCGAAACCCTTTTGCCGCTGCTCGACGACGATTCACCGCGGGCGGTTTTGATCGCCGAGGCTGCGCTCGAGGCGTATAGCGAAATTCATTACGCGGAGTTGCAAAAACGCTTCTTTGGAAAAATCGGTATCGTGGACGGAAGCCAAGGAGATTGGGCGCTCGTCGAAACGCTACTTTCCACAATGGCGGAAAACTCAGCCGACTTCACGCTGGTGTTTCGTCATCTCGCGGACGCGATCGAGCAAGATGACATCAGTCTGCTCGAAACATTTTTCGATCAACCCGATGCGATCACGTCGTGGTTTGCGGCTTGGCAAAGTCGATTGCGACAGGGAGATGTTGACGCAGCGATTTCGCTGATGCGGCGCAGCAATCCCGTTTACATTCCGCGGAATCATCGCGTCGAACAAGCGATCGCGGCGGCCTATGAAGGCGACTTCAGTTTGTTTCATCGTCTTACCGACGTGTTACAGAAACCGTTTACGCCTCGAGAGGAATTTGCCGAGTACGAAGATGCACCGCAAGGCGATGAAGTGGTGCAAGCGACTTTCTGCGGCACGTGACGCGTTTTTTGCGAGACCGGTTTGTTGCGATAGTGGGTCGCATCCGATTCTCGCGACATTCGTTGTGTGCGAAGATGGCAGTCGGGTTTCGAGTTGCCCTGTTTCATCGCGCTCACGGCGGATTTATTATTAGACTGGTCTACCGGCCAAACACGAACGCCGGGCTTTGTTAAAGTGATGCTTGAGGATTGCAGGAACCGGAGGTCTTGCGCCCAGCCGCTAAAAAACTTAGCGGAACGGCGCGAGCCGTCCGGTGTCACCACGAGTTTTTATGGCGACAAACATCTGGTGTTTTGATTGATTTAAACTTGGGGACTTGCGGAACCGGAAAGCTTGCGTCCTAGCGCTAAAAAATTTAGCGGAACGGCGCGAGCCGTCCGGTGCCACGCGAAGTCTCAAGGCTGCAAACCACTAGGTGACCGTTTTATCCGAGATCTGTTTCGCAATTTGGACAAATGCCAATCGCACGACGACGCGATTGACATTTTTTTCTGCGACCTCCGTTGCATACGACGTCGTCATTTCTGAAGAACCAGGGGCCCCAGATGTTTCGCTTCGCAACTCTCATCATCTTTCTCGTTGCGTCGGTCACGGCGACGTTCACTCAGGCCCAATTTGATCCATTAGGCGGACTTCGACAAAGGCTCGAAGATCAACGTCGTCGGATGGAACAGTCGATGCGTGAGATGGAAGAGCGACGCAAAGACATGGAAGCGAGTCTGCGTGGCGCCTCAGGAACTCCGTTTGGTGGTTCAGCGATGCCTGCTGACGCGATGCCCGCTCAAGCGGCGGATGATTCCGACGGACTGCGATTAACCCCGGGCGAGATCACTTATTCCAACGGGGAATCGATCCTCGTTCGTGATGAAGAGGGGGAAGAGATTGTCTGCCGGTTGCATGTTAGTATCGGCGACACCCATGTTGTCATGCTGCCTGACGGACGATTGAAGTCGTTCCCAATCGAAGAGACTCGTGCGACTGAGAAGCCTTTTGTGCCGATGGACATGGACTCGATCGAAGCGAAATTGTTGAAGGACCCGAAGCTGGCGGGATTTAAAACGATTCGCAGTCGTCGTTTCCTGTATCTCTACAACTCAAGCGAGCTGTTTATTCGGTCGTCTCGAACGATTTTAGAGTCGATGTACCCAGCGGTGCGAAAGTATTTCGAGCGATCCGGGATCGATGTCCACGAACCGGAGTTGCCGTTGGTGGTGATCGCGTTTGCCACCGATGATCAGTTTCAAGAGTACCGGCGGATGCCTAAGGGCGTTGTGGCTTACTATGACGCCGAGACCAATGCCGCGTTCATTTACGAACGATCCGATCTATCCGACCATGCGCCTGAGATTGCAGTCAAGAATGCGATCTCGACCATCGCTCACGAGGGAGCCCATCAAATCCTTCATAACATTGGTGTGCAACAACGACTCTCACGCTGGCCGTTGTGGTTGAGCGAAGGGTTGGCGGAATTCTACGCACCGACTTCCGTTCAAAAAGGCATTCGTTGGAGCGGGCTTGGATCGGCAAACCAGTTGAGAATGATGGAGATTTCGAGAGACTGGGAAGCGAATCAGCCCCGTGGTACGGGAAAGACGATCCAACGCATCACGTCGTCGGATGAACTGGACTCGCTCGACTATGCCTACGCCTGGGGGCTGATTCACATGCTGTCGCGGCGACATCAGAAGGAGTTGTTCGCCTGCGTTCTCGACTGCAGTCGACTGCGTCCACTCGAAGGAATCGAACAGATTTCGGATCAGGTCGCGTCGCCGAGTGAAGTCTTCACCAAGCATTTTGGTGAGGACTATCCCGACATCGAACAGGAAATGACCAAACACCTGATGGGCTTGAACTATGTCGATCCGATCAAAAATCAGACTCACTATTTAGTGATTTATGGCGGGACCGTGGCGTTGACCAGTTCACCGGAGGCGGTCAAAGAGATGCAGCGTCGCTCGGGTGGGCGTTCTCAGGTGAGAACATTTCCCAATCGGCTTATGGCCGAGAAAGCGATGGCGGCGATCTCACGATAACGCGCGTCATTTCGTTGCCTGAAAGATGCAATTCTCACGCCGCCCAAGGTCGAGTTTATGCGGAGGCATTCTCGGTGAGGAGCTGCTCGAGATACTCTCGCGGGGTGAGTGCCGGACGTCCCGTTAGTCGTTGCACCGTGTCACTGACGATTGACATTTCACCTTCGGCGATCGACTTGTAGCTGCTGATCCATCCATCGAGTTCGACTTTGGTGGCGTGGAATTTCGCTCGTGATCGGTAGGCTTCTTCGATCGTTTCCTCTTCGTATCTCACCGGTTCGCCAGTGATGTCCGACAACAGCCGTGCGGCGTCATGAAGGTCGATCAGTTCGGGACCGGTCACGTCGAGACGCTCGGTCGTGCCGATCTCATTTTGGATCACCGAGGTCGCCACGGCAGCGACGTCCGTTCTCGCGACAGGAGCAAACTTGCCGCTCCCCCCAGGGCCGCGGATCACGCCATCGGTAACCATCAATGGAAGCATGTCGGTGTAAAAGTTATCCCGGAGCGAAATGAACGGGATCCCGGCCTCTTCAATTGCCAACTCGGTGTCGTAATGGTCACGGGCCAACGTAAACGTCGCATCGCGGGAGGCATTAATTAACGAGGTGTAAACAATCCGATTAACACCCGCTCGTCGGCACGCCTCCACTGCAGATCGATGATAATTTCGCCGTTGGTCCGACTCGGGTAGAGAAACGAGAAAAACTGTGTCGACGTCCTCAACCGCTTGGGTAAATGCGTCGGTATCCTGATAGACGGCTTCGCGAACATCGGCGCCAGGAAAGTGTGAAGCACGAGTGGCATCGCGAACGATTAAGCGTACAGGAATTTCGGCTGCCGCCACGTCGCGGGCGACCTCGGCGCCGAGCGATCCGGTTGCGCCAGTAATGGCTACCAGTTTGCGATTCATGGGAGATCTCGGTTGGCAACACCCCGATGTAGTGTCGCTGGATACTGGATGCGTGACATTGCACGAACAGACTATCGGAGATGACGAAGACCTGGAACAGGATAGTCGGTCGGCAACTCATGGTAGGCGACCGTCAGCAAAAAGCACAACAAATCTGCAAGCCGAGCGAGGGGGGATTTTTTGCTCCGCCGATTTTCCTCTTCCTGTCACTACGGATTACCGGCGTACAGCGTATTGGCGAGAACAGATCTCGCGGAGTTGAGACTCGATCGACCAACCGTCACGTTACCGCCGGTGTCGAGTTCACAGTAGAACGTGTTGCTAATTTCCTCGAAGCAGCACAGAGTCCGCGAAACGCTTCGACTCCTGCGCTCCCACACGTGACCTTCGGCAATCGCGGGCATTGCTAGATGACGAGCCGGCGACACCTTCGTTTGTGTCGCCAGAAGGGGCAACGGATGAACAGTCCGATCCCGTGGCCGAACCACTCGTGGGGATCCGATTGATAGATGTCGAGTTTACAACATGCGATAATGCGGCGATGTTAGAACGGGTGTTTTGAGCTCCGTTCTTTCATGACCATCCCGAGTGGGAGCCGTATCGCATTCGTGCTTCGGTTGCGAGTTACTTGTACGGTGAATCACGTTTCTACCTAGATCCCCAGAGAGGCTGTTGATGTGCGATCAAGATCATTTTGAGGAAGACCTGAAGAAGTATTCGCGTCGTGATCTGGGCGCGTTGGCCGCGGCTGGGATTGGAGCCGCCATGATGCTGCCGCGGGCAGCGAACGCTGCCGAGGTGAGCGCGAGTGATGTGAGCATCACGACGCCCGACGGTAGATGCGACGCGTATTTCGTGGCACCGACGAATGGTTCGCACGCGGCTGTCTTGGTGTGGCCGGATATCTTTGGATTGCGACCGGCCTTTCGCCAGATGGGCCAAAGGCTTGCCGAGTCAGGCTACAGCGTTCTGGTGGTGAACCCGTTCTATCGGACCCAATCGGCACCCACAGCCGCGAACGGCGCGAACACTCCAATTCCAGACGTGATCCCGCTCGCGCGCTCCCTCAACGCCACCACACATTCGACGGACGCCAAAGCGTTCACGGCGTGGCTTGACGCTCAGCCCCAAGTGGACAAGAGCAAGAAAATGGGGACAACCGGATATTGCATGGGTGGCCCGATCGTCATGCGAACCGCGGCTGCGGTTCCCGAGCGTGTCGGTGCTGCGGCGACGTTCCACGGGGGCGGGTTGGTCACGGATCAACCGGACAGCCCACATTTGCTGATCCCGCAAATGAAAGCGCAATTCCTGGTTGCCATCGCGGAAAATGATGACGAGCGTGACCCGGAATCGAAACAAATTCTGAAAGACAAATTTGCTGAGGCGGGGCTGAAGGCCGAGGTCGAAGTCTACCCGGCCGGACACGGTTGGTGCCCGCCCGACACAAGGGTTCACAATTACGAGCAAGCCGAAAAGGCCTGGGCGAGAATGCTGGCGTTATTTGAACGGGCTCTCGTGTAAACGCCGCGAAACTTGAACGACTCATGTCTTGGGATGTTGCCGCGCCGCCGATAGATCGCTCGATTGAGTTCCGATTTCGGTTGTGTTGCCTGACTTCGATGCCATCACTTTTTCGATCATGGGCGTCAGGTCATCCGACATGCGTTTTTGCAAACCGTCGCCGCGGATCGACAGCAAGATGTGGTTTGCGTGCGGCGAAACATCGTTCGCATGCCTCGCTTAGTTCGAGCGTCTCAACCAAATCGTTCGGGACGGGCAAATCCCCAGGAAGCTGCCATCGCGTCGGCGGCTTCTTCGATGTCGGTGATTTCGCCCCAGCCTCCGTTCCTCAAATACGCGTGGGCGAACTCGTGAGCGATCACGTACCATGCGAAGGGTTCAGAAGCATTGCTCAATTTCAGACGCAGCACCACACAGCGACTGCCGTTTCCGTTGAGCCCCGGGGCCGGCATCAGGAATGACCATCCGACACCGGGTTGATAATTGTCGATCGTGATCCGGAAACGCGGATCGTCTAGGAAATCCTCTTGCACCTCGGCTGGTAATCGATCCAGCACATGCAGCAACCGTTGCCGAAGCACCGGGTGTTCCGAGAAGGGAGCGAGAAAATCTGCGAAACGCATGTGTCAATCTGTTTTCGTATCCAACCAGTCGGCGGCAAGTTTGCCATCGAGAGAAATGCACGTTGTCGCGGCATGTTATCACAAGCCCCGCGTGCTGACTCTCCCACTGCTAGCGGTACGATCACGGCACTACTTAAACGCTGCCCCACGCACCAGCACGCGGCGACAGCGTTGGAAATGCAAGTTTGTCGGCTGACTATTGGTAGTCGCGTTTGCTGGACTCAAACGCCTTCGGGAAGTCTTCGGGGATATCGGTAAGGGTCACTTCACCCGACGCTGCCCATTCGGTCCCGCGGAGCAATAGGGTATGAAAACCGACGCATTCCATCGTTTTGTCGTCGTGTCCTAGCGGCGTGTGGAAAATCCTTCCTTTGCCATATTCGATGGTCATGGTCGTCGGTTCGTGACGACCGGTGCCTTTGTATTTCGGGTCAGCGTAAGCGGTCGCCAGAACGGTCATATTCTCCGCCGGACCACGAAGTTTCTGATACAGTTCGTCTTTGACATGCATCCAGGCACGAGGCATTCCCTTTGTGATCGGGTGATCCGGTACACGCACGACGATCTGATATTCGTGAGCGGGGCCGTGGTCGCCACCGCTGCCCGGGGACGTATCACGGACGAGTTTGTCGGAGTCATCGTAATACACGTATGGCCCCGACTTTTCGTTGCGTCCGTCCCATCCGCCGAGGCCGATCATCTGATTGAACTCGGTCCAGCCACCGAATGAATTGTCGGCCGCGTGGATGATTACCATTCCGCCTCCGTTGGATACGTAAGACTCCAACGCCTTCTGGGTCTCTTCCGGCCACGGTGCGGCTTTCCATCCGAAATTACTCAGCACGACATCGTAGGCAGAAAAGTTTGGTTTGAAATCGGGATCGCTTTTTGGTTTTGACAAGTCTTCGTACGTCTTGCCAGCGTCAAGCGGGAACTGTTTGAGCAAGTCGCCGCCTTTCCACGTGTACTTCGTGCGGGCGACATCGACGGTGAAACGTCCAGAATCCTCCATGTACTTCTTCATCATCGCCGTGGTTTTGGGCCATGCGGCATGGTTGTTTTGGCCATCGATGATCAATACCTTCAATTTCTCATCAGCGGATGTTGCTTGATTCGAGAAAATAGCAGGGGCGATCGAAAAAATCGCTGCTGCAACGACAAAGATGATTCGGTTCATGGGGCTGGTTCCGTGGGGAAAATAATGAGCGTGATACATCGACACGCATTCGGTTCGGTGGCGGGGAGGCGAAATCAGCAGGCAAAAGCAATTCGGCTGAACGCGTCGAACCAACAATTTAATCCATTTGTTGGCCAAAGTGAGTCAGAAGCCCATTTGTGCGGCGAAAAGCCCAAGGCGACGCCTGATACCTGTTTCATCGGGCGGGGACGCCGCTCAGGCGGCGAATCAACGCTTCGACGGCAGACGTCACCTTCAAGCTGACACCACTGTCATTTGCGATCGGGCAGCGACCGTACGAACCTTTTAAACTGCTCACCAACCCCATCGGCTTTCAATGACATATTCTCGCGGGACAGCGCAACTTCTGACGTCGCTCGACTATTCAGGTAGCTCGGTCCCCCGGGACGTCGATTGTTTTAGTGCTCTTTTTGGCGGAACGGCACGAGCCGTCCGGTCCCGAGTTATCAGACGGTTCGCGCCGTTCCGCTACATTTGGAATCCCGCAGTAATTCAATCAACGTCTCTCTGAGACCGAGAATACCAGGCGTTACCCGCTTCCGGAGCCTCAGAGAAGCTCAGCTACGTGCGAGGCGAAAACTCCAATACGTCCGCCAGAAAGTGACGCTATTCAGCTCGACAAGACCGAGGAAACGTAATGACTCATGGTGCAATCACGCTGATCTTAGCCAGCATCGTCGCAATCACGGCATCCGCCGCACACGCCGAGGGTCCCGTGCGTGTGGACGGGACGTCGCATCTGAGCGAGCTCACGAAAGCTTGGGTCGAAGCCGCGAAGGATACGAATTTTCAGCTGACGATTACCAACCGAGAAGCTGGGACGGGCGGCGGATTCAAGGGTTTCTCGCAAACCCTCGTCGACATCAACAAGGCGGCGCGGGGGATGAAAGACAATGAGCGTCGGATCTGCGAACAGCAAAACCTTCGATGGATCGAACTGATCGTCGCGCATCAGAGAGAGGGGACCGAGACATTGCGACTATTCGTTAATAAGAACTCGCTCCGCCGTGAAAGTGTTCGTGACTTCCTGCGGTATTGTCTCTCCGACCACGCTCAAGAATTGGCTGCGTTCCACGCTACTGCCCTCTCGACTGAGGAAGTGCGAAACTCACGGGGCCTGCTTACCGAAGCGATCGAAGCAGCGGCGGACCTCACCGACAGGGATGAGTAGAACGAACCACAAACGGTAGCGTGGCACTTCAGCGCTACGGCACAACTGTGAACGTGTGGTTGATCACCCGGTTGCCTTCTTGTTCGATTGCTCTGAGTAGCATCTGCTGGCCGACCAAGTTCTGACCATTCGGCCAATCAATATTTCGTTCGGAGGTTTCGCCCGGACCAATTGCGAGTACGCGACGTTCATACTGCCGAGTGCTGCCCGCGAACAGCAGGCAATCAAAATTAGCTGTTCGGCGCGTTTGGTTGGTCATTTCAATCTTGACCCTTAACCGATCGCCCATCAATCGAGATGTCACGACGAGATCAAACCCCTCCGGGCCGACCTCAATCTGTCGATACACGCGTATTTTTGTCGGTGGCGAAGTCGCGAACTGGATTGCGATCGGCAATTCGAATCGACCGATTGTCGCATTGTTGCCTAAGACGACGGTAAAGTTGCTCTGTCCCTTTTCGAACGAGTTTAAGTCCCACTCTTGTTCGACCGGCGAAATCGACCACGCCGGTGGCGGTTCGAGTGCAATGCTTCCGACGAGCGATTGACCGATTGGGTTTTTGTAGCGAATGCTGATCGATTGTTCGCGTCCGAGTAACGCGTCGATCCTTCGTTCGTCGATGTCCACCGACATCCGAAACTCTGCTAGTGCGGGATCGATGCCGACCAAAAATTTGGGCACGCGATCGACTTCTACCCGATGGATCAGTTGTCCGTCGACTAATTCGGTGTCCAGTTCGCTGCGCCGGCCCCATACGTCAACTTGATAGACGTTATCGCCAAGGAACAGCCGTTCCGTTCGAGGCGTGTCCCCCCAAATCAGAATAACCGATGAGTGGCTGCTCCGGAAAACGATGTTATTCGAACCGCCCCGCATGCGAAGCGAGCCGATGTTCCGGGCCCGCCCCAGCAATAGGCTGGTCGTTCTCCACGGTAAGAGCAGATCATCGGGATGCCAGTCGGACTTAACCAAGGTCGATTCGGGGGCGAACGGACGGCGTACAAAGGCAGCTTCGACCTTGTGTCCACGCACCGTGGCCATCCGCAGAACGAGATCCGCGATGCGGGTGTCGCGGTCGTATCGCTTTGCCGGCAGCGGATCGATCGTGATCCAGGTGTCACCCTGACGTCCACCTCTGTTTGGTGTTGGAAGAACTGCAGACGATGAGCGTGTCGAGGGAGCGGATGTGAATGACAACGGTGCCGACGGCATGGGCGGATAGCGTGTCTCTCCTGCCCGCGCCTCCTCCATGTCGAGCATCGTGTCCAACTCGGTGGCCGTGAGCGGTTGCCCCGTGTGCCGGATGACGCCCTTCCATGAATCACCGCTGATGTTGGGCGATTGATCGAGCCAAGTCCAAGGGACGACGATCTCGAGGGGCTGGCCGAAGCCTTGCAAACCTTCCGCGAGGATGGAGATTTTGTCCGCAAGGTCGGGAAGTTCTTGGAAACTGAAGTCCGTGTCGTCGCCGATCTGCCACATTCGGATCCGGAATGTCATCCGATTCATGATCGTGTCGAGTTGCGGACGCCAAACCACGGGATCGTTCAAAAAGGTCGCCGCGCGCTGGTCGCTACGTTCGCGGAGGCGATACTCTTTCTGGAATTCGTCCTTGGGCTGGTCTAACAATCCGACCGGCTGAATGCCAACGTCTCGGAGCCGTGAGGCGAGGGTCGCCGCCGTGTCCGCTGACAACGTGTCGTCAGGTGCGAACCAGACTGGGAGTTTTGCCCATCCGACACCCACGTTTCGAAGCCATTGCGAGATGACTTTGCCGGACACATCCTTGGTTCGATATCGTTCGACCAACTCAGGCGGCATCGTCCATCCGAACGGGAGCGACTCCAATTCCGACTCGGCGCTCGTGAACGCGGAAAACCCGTTTGCCGCGTCGTTGCCGGGTGCATCCGACGTTGAAGGGGGCGACCATTCACGTGGATCATCGGTTAATCGGTCCACGACCACAAACGTGGACCGATTCGATAGCGACGCCCCGCGTTCATTTTCCATGGCCGCATCGACGATGTAATATCCCGGTGGCAGAGCACCAAGGGCCCAATCGAACCACAACGAATCGCGGTCTGCCCCGCTCGCTCCACTGTTGGTAGAAAAGACAATCTCACCTGGGGCGACCGGTGCGGCGGTGTTCTCCGGCGCAGGTGAATTGATGTCCTGGATGGTGAGCTCTTTGCTCGCACTTTGCAATTCGTTTTCATTGTGGTCGAGCAGTCTCAATCGAACCCGAGTCGGCTCGCTCGGCAATCCCATCAATTGAGTTGTCGCCGTGATAGACTCACCGCGCCGGTAGACGCCAAACGGATGATCCGTCGTGATCTTCATTTGCGGGAATTGTCGAAACGTGATGTTGTCGAACGACACAACTCCGCGGATGTCTTGTAGCCCATCTTCGCCGCCCATCACGTTCAACGTCACACGCATTTTGCGGGCGCCGCGGGGTGGCATCAGGGATTCGATGACCAGCGATCGCCAGCGTGGTGTTCGTGTCACCGCCGGCGTCGAGTTCCGCTGCAGCTCATTGTCCTCTTCGTCGTAGAAAATCACCTGCGCGTAGACCGAATCATGTGTCAAATTCTGGGTGAATACATCGACGCTAAACCGGTATTGGAATCGACGACTGGTCGGGAGACTCGGCGACGTGATCCGCGCTTGGCCGCCATCGAGCTTCACCGTGACGCAGCGATCGACCAAAAGATCGTTGAGCGATGGGGGCAGCGGCGGCAGCTTTTCGGCACCCGGCAACCACCTCAACGCACGGCGAACCTGTGGCCATTTCAACAAAATCGCCGTGTCGAGGGCGAGCACGTTCGATTCCAGCTCTTCGTCACGCGCGGAGATGAGAATCCGTACGTATTCCGGGTAACCGGTTTCGACATGCCGGGTGAACAGGTCCGGCCAGCGGTCGAAGTCGACGTCCCCCGAACGCGAAAAATCCCAGCGATACGTTTTTAGACCTGCTGGGCCGATGTGTTCGATCACGCCACCCGCGTCGGGAAGAGTCGAATTGACCGGATGACCGGCCTCGATGCCAGCCGCTGCCTCGGTGGTGCCTTCGGTCGCTCTCGCGTAAGCTGTCGCTTGTTCGGCGACGAGCGATGAGCGGGAGTTCGACACAGCCCCGAGCAACGCTGCCAGGGCTAGCACGAGGGCGAGCTTCGGCCGTGGCCGCATGATCGCAGCCGCGACCGGGACAGCCGCGGAGACTTCCCCGCGACGCCATCGGCGATCAACATCGGCTCGTATTTTCATACGCGTCACGAAGAACTGTCTGTAAACGAAAAGAGGCGACAAAATTGGCTGAGATTAAGATTGCCGTGCGTGTGGATTCGATCGGCAACGTCAATCCGTCGGCTGCGTCACTGCGCCGTGTACTAAGTTGGGTTGCGTCAACGGGCGCAACCAGCGTCGAATTATGCGGACGACGGGTTTTGAACGTATCTGAGTTATCGGATACTGCTGTGCGAACCTTGCGGAAAATCCTGGATGATCTGAATTTGCAGATCGCATCGATTCGGTTCCCCACCCAGCACGGATTCGATCATTTAGAAAATCTCGATCGCCGGATCGAGGCGACCAAGACGGCGATGCGGGCCGCCTACCGGCTCGGGGCTCCGCTCGTTGTCAACCAGATCGGACCCGTACCACCCCCGCCAAAACCGGGCACCGCGGGGAAGACACAATCCTCGGCATCTGCGGGGGGGCCGCTGATCACATCCGCGCTGCCTCCTGAAGGTTTGAGCATCAGCGAAGCACAGGCCTGGGTTTCGGGCGTCCAATCGACCTCACCAACCCACAACGCGACCGTGGATCCTCGCTGGGACACGCTCCGCGAAGTGCTCGACGATCTCGGCCGATTCGGAGCTCGCGTCGGATCCTTCTTTGCCGCTGAAACCGGTACTGAACCGGGCGAACACCTCGCTCGCCTGATCGACATGAGTTCCGAAGCCTATATCGCGGTCGCTCTCAATCCCGGCCAATTGATCATCAATCGACACAGCGTCTCGGATGCCGTGGCGGCTTTGAAGGATCGAATCCGGATTGTCAACGCCGTCGATGGGGTCCTCGATTTGTCTGCGGGGCGTGGTATCGCCGTTCCGGTCGGTCAAGGCACGGCAGATTTCCCATCGCTGATCGGTCAACTCGAAGACATTCCGTACCGCGGCCCCTTCGTCGTCGGTCGCGCCAACATGCCTGCCGAGACGGCCGCTCAAGAAATCGTGCAGAGCGTGGAGTATTTGCGAAACTTGTAACCTCGCACTCTGACGCGTTCCCCGGTCGCCCTGCAAATCGGATATCTTGGCGAGCGTCCGTAAATGCTTAGAATCTCGGACGCCAAACTCCAAAACCCTCCATTTCCCTCCAACCTCGAAGTGACGCCGTGCCTGATTTGGCTCATCATAACCTCGACATCAAACGCGTCGCCATTCTGTTCGCCGGCGGTCCCGCACCCGCGGCCAATGCTGTGATTAGCACGGCCGCGTTCTCTTTCCTGGAAGAGGGCGCCCAGGTATATGGGATCAAACATGGTTATAGCCGATTGGCCGAATACACCGCTGCCGGGCCGCTCACCGAAGGCGAAGACTACGTCCGGTTCACTCACGACACACTAATCAACGCCCGCAGCAGCCGCGGGATCATGATCGGAACCGCCCGAACCAACCCAGGGAAACATGTCAACAGTCCTGCGCACCTGAAGGATCCCGAACTCGTCGCACCACTGCGAAGAGTTTATGAAGGTTTGTGCTCGCTCGAAATCGACGCGTTGATCTCCATCGGTGGCGATGACACGTTGAAGACTGCAAACAAACTCAAAATGTTTCAGGACAACTTGCCGGGCGACGCCCGAAGATTCCCGGTGGTCCATTTGCCCAAGACGATCGATAACGATTACTCGGGGATCGACTTCACGTTTGGATTTTTCACCGCCGTCGAAACGCTGGCCGAAGAAATCCGGAACCTGAACTTTGACGCCGCCGCCGGTCGTGCGTATTTCCTCTGTGAAGCGATGGGCCGAAGCGCCGGATGGTTGGCCTATGGCGCTGCCATCGCCGGCGAAGCCAGTATGGTGCTCAGTGTTGAAGACATCACCGGCGCACTGGCGGACGAAGAAGTCGTGAACGCTGACAGTGGCGCGACCCGCAAAGTCATGGCGATCGACCGTGTCATCGATCGGATGGTCGACATGATGCTGGCTCGGGAACGAGAAGGTCGGCCTTACGGCACAATCGTGATCGCTGAAGGCATGGCCGAGTTCTTGCCATCGAAGTATCTCGAAGGCATCACCCGAGACGACCACGGCCACATCAACATCTCGCTGATTAACCTGTCGGCATTGATCTCACGCTTGCTCGCCGAGCGATACACCGAACGCACGGGCAAGCATCGGAAAGTCAACGGATTGCAACTCGGTTACGAAGCCCGATGTGCACCGCCACACGCCTATGACGTGATCCTCGGTTCGCAATTGGGGGTCGGGGCCTATCGCGCCCTCGTCGAAGAGAAACTCAACGGTGTCATGGTGTCATCGTCAGGGCAATTTGATTTGCACTACGTTCCATTTGACGAACTCGTCGACCCGCAAACTTTGGTGACCAAAGTTCGCTTTATCGAGCAAAACTCCGACTTCCATCGTCTCGCCCGCTTCCTCGAAGCCTGCGTCGATAACTGAGTACGTTCCGGCATCTTCAGGACATGAAACGGCAGTGGTGACACTGCCGTTTTTCATTGACACAAGTAGTGTTTAAGAACCTTTTGCCCGCGTTTTTCGAGGTCTCACATAAAACTTCGGTTTTTCATCGTTCGTAATGCAAAGACGGCGAACGTCTCATCGAATAGCCAGAAACGCCGCTTCCCAAAACATTCCGATCCAAAAGCGTCAACGAAGAATCGGGGTGAGGATTGAACCCACCCGCTTACCCACGCCTCGTTAACGTCGCGTCCGCCAGCGTTTTTACGCACCGTTTTCGTCGTGGCGGGCACTCTTGTAGCGGCCGAGAAACCGACTCGGTTAGAATTGAGTTCTCCCCCACATTCACCAGGAAACCGCTTTTTCGTCATGACCGTTCGTTTGCATCCCATCACCGAATCGAGCCGCGGGCCCATTCATTTGGTCATCGCCGGGTACCGTTCGCGTCCGGATGCGGGGGCGATCGAAGCGGCAGGTTTACTCGGTTCGACCTATGCGGTTCATTGGGCAGCGGGAAAGTGGGCCGAGGCGGGAGCTTCCGTTGGCGTGATCGCCCGTGGGGTGCGAGTGGGAGTGCCCGCTCTGCGAACGGGGAAGATGTTGATCGGCATCGGATCGATTGCAGGATGCGCCGGCGGCGCCCTCGTCTTGGGTGCTGGGCAGTTTCGGCATCGGTATTGGTGTGCCGCGCGCGACGGTCAGCGTCTGCCCGCACTCCTGCGTGACATTCCCGGTATCCATCGTCGCCCGCTGTACTTGTACGGCCATTCGCTTGGTACCGTCGTCGCCCGGGCCGCTCTCGAGACCATCGATGATTGCCGACTGCGTGTCGAAGACGTTGTGTTGATGGGCGGGATGGCATCTCGTCAAGGCTGGGAATCGTTGACCGAACGATTCAGAGGCCGCTTGATCAATTTGTACTCGCCACGCGACCGGATTCTTTCAATCGCGCCGGTCTGGGATCGAGTGGTTGGGACTGGCAAAGTCGTCGTCGAGGGGACCGAAACGTTACCGACCGAGCGGATCGTGAACTACGATCTTTGTGAACGGTTGCCGAGCCAGTTCAATGCGATTGCCCATCACAGCGGATATTGGAAGCACTTCGGCGGCTACATCAGCCGGGACGATCGGTCATGAGCGAAGAGGTGCAGGACGCACTTGAGATTTCCGATCTGAATGTCAACGCTGCTGGTAACGATCTGTTACGCGGTGTGTCGGTGTCGGTGCCCGGTGGCAAGATCACCGTCCTGGTCGGTGGCAGTGGTGCGGGCAAATCGGTGCTGTTGCGTCTGCTCGCGGGAATCTTGCCGCGACAGCATTCGCCTGTTTATTGGGAAGGGAACGTCCGCCTCGGTGACGTGCCGTTGGATTCGCATTCACGCGGCAGGACCGGGATCGTCTTCCAGCAATTCGCGTTATTTGATGAGCTAACTCCGACAGCGAACGTGCAGTTCGCGATTGATCATCGCGCCGATCGCGCGCTACCGCCTCGCTACACGGCGTCACAGTGGCTCGAACTGCTCGGCGTGCCCGCATCGCCACCTGTTGCCGCACTTAGCGGGGGACAAAAACAGCGACTGGCGATCGCGCGAACCCTCGCCGCTGATCCTCAGATCATCCTCTACGACGAACCCACTTCGGGGCTCGATGCCGCTACCGGTCGTCGAGTTGCGGAGCTGATCCGAGAGACGCAGAGCCGATTCGGCCGAACCAGCCTCGTGGTCACCCATGATTACGCGGGCCTGCTCAAGATCGCCGACGAAGTCTTATTGCTTGATTCGCAAGCAAAAACGATCACGCGAGTTCCGCCAGAACGGTGGAGTGAAATCCCCGACCGCATGCAAGCGGTCGCGTTGCCCTCCCGAACCGACGACGCAGAAATCTCTGAGGACGGCGAACAGGGACGAAGTTCTAGCCGGGGTCGCCTGCAACGAGTCGGATCCGTTTTGCGGAAGGGTGTCGCCGACTTTTTTGGTGCAACGGGTGGTACATTGATTGCCGCGGTGCGATTGCCGTTTGATTCGTTGCCGGTTGTGCCGCGTCCTCGTTGGGCGGGCCGATTTCTGCTGCACTATCTCGCGCTCGTGGGCGGTCCGACCGGCTGTTTGTATTTGGTGATCGCCGGCTTGATCGTCGGATTCACCACGACCTATTTCACGCTCCGTTTTCTGCCCTTTCGCTTGTACACGCAGCCGCTCCTGATCGACGAGTTGCTCGCCTCGATCGGATTTGCCCTGTACCGCATCCTCGTACCGGTACTCGCTACCGTCTTGATCGCGGCTCGTTGCGGTGCGGCGGTGGCGGCGGACGTGGGTGTGAAGCAATACGGTGGCCAAATCGACGCATTAAAAACCTTCGGAATCCGCGCCGCCGCCTACCTGCTCGTGCCGATCATGGGGGCTTTCCTGATCGCGACACCGATCCTCGAGTGGCTCGCGTTCACAGCGTCACACTGGATCAGCCGGATGACGTTTGTGATTTGCTACCCCGAGATCGGGATCCATTTCTGGAACCAGCATTTCTTTCGCGCGATCACGCTTTCCCCTGACTCGCTCGGCAACGCCGCGTGGGGATCCAGCCTCCCGGTGCTCGGTTGGTTCTTGCTCGGCAAAGGCTGGGGCTGGGTGCTGCTCAAAAACACGTTGTGCGGCTTCGGCACCGCCGGAATCGCCTACCATCAAGGCATCACGCCGAAACAATCGGCCAGCGACGTCAGTCACTGCATTACCGCGACAGTATTGTGGGCGACGTTGTATGTCTTAGTTGTCCATTTTGTGATAGCCTTGTTAGAGTTTTAAGCATCCTGGAACCACGCACAGACATCGAAGGCGGTATGGACAAGAAAGCGAAGAAGCGACTGGACGTTATCAACAAGAAACTGCAAACCTTGCGGCCGCGACTGGCCGGTTCGAAGGAGCAAGCTGACGACCCCAGCGAACTGGCGGAACTCGAAGCCGAAATTTCCAGCCTCGAAAACGAAGCGGCCGAGCTGCGGAAGTCAAAATAGCGGCCAGCGTCACGTTGATCATCGCTGCTCGTAAACCGTCCACGCGATACCCGTCGTATAGACCATTCTGCGTGGGGAACCTCAGCAGGTTTGCGGAAGTGCTCCACTTAACGTGGAGTAATCGCTTGGCCAACGCACGTTGACGAGCATGCGACCACGTCGCCGAGGCTCTCTGAGACTCGGAATCAACGGCATCGTCGTCATGTCAGTCTCCGAGAGACTGACCTACGTGGATGGGCAAATGGCGTTGACGCGAAAAAACAGCTAGTCGCTTGTCGACTCATCAACTGGACCACGAGAGATGAGTCTGAGCAATTCCTGAGCGAGTCGGTCTGCATTGCGCAGCCCACAAATACTGCCGGTATGTCGCCCGCCTACAAACACGGCGAGCCAAGGAAGATTCAAGACCCCCACAGATTTCGCAAGTTCAAAACACGATGGGGCGTCGACGTTGCAGGACGCATACTGCACCTCGATCGGTAATCGACCACGAATCTCCATTAGCCGTGAATCCATGGTACGGTCGACGAGATTCCAGATGGCCCAGAAATGCACGATGACGACCCGGTGTGTGCTCAATATTTGAAAAACGGTTTCCGAAGTCACCGCTGGCGTGGACGGCGAAAACTCATCTCGTAGCTCATTGCTTGGACGGTCGTTCATCACCAGCTCTCCGCTTCGCCCATCGAAATACTTTGCCAACGCTACCGACGAAAAGAACGAGGATGCGTGGCCCGCAGAAGGATACTATCAACGCAGCAAGACGCTGCCGCCCCTGGTCGAAGCGAGCGATTCCGAACCACGCAACCTTGTGCTGGCGTCGGCTCGCGTCGCCCAACGAGGGCAGTGTCCCCGAAGGCCCTATGCGTCTCACCATCTTATCCGGTGATTGCCACAATGGGACTACCAGAAGAACGGGCGGGGCTGGAGCGTTTCACCTCCGGAGATTCGATCAATCGCGGATTTTCGTTTGTGTTCCACTGGGATCACGTTCGCAATCTCTATCGCGGATTTCTGATCAAACGCGTTGACCAGCAGGGCGACATCGACCAGGGCACGGACAACACGCCAGTGAGAATCAGCGGCGGTCGCCTTGAGTGCCGTGATGGCAGGGGCGGCCGTTCGCAATCCGTGTGGTAGCACCGCGTGAATAAGAAGCACAATGGCTTCGGCGCGGCTGGCAGTGGGGCGAACCTCCCTTGAAAGCCGCAAGGCGGTTGTCAGTAATGACGAAATTCGCTCGCCGTGTCCCGTTTCATGTAACGCACGCAACGGCCATGCAAGAGCCATCGTATCTACGTAAAAGTCAGACGATGTGCCCGCTGATTTGGTTGTTTGGTCGATGACACGCGAGACTTCGGCTGCTGGAGCGTAGCGTGCAACCCAACCAAACGATTGAATTCGTTCGCGAACGTCTGAGATTGAGCAAGCGAGTTTGAACGCACCAGCGAAGTCAGTCTTCGTAAGCTTTGCGACGCGATCTCGCTGGTTCATTAAGACGACTTCGAGGGGACAACGGAATCTCGCTACGACACCGCTTAGCTACAGAACTGAGTCCAACGAACGGCCGCGGGCTGGCGGTAAGGCGGCGTTACTCGCCATGGATGATGGGGGCTATTCTCTTGTAATGCGACAGCCGCACAATCAGAGAAGTTGCACAGACTGCAATAAGCCAAAAACTTCCAAGGACAAACCAATTCGCAATGAGTAGGAGGTACAGTCCAGCACCCACACCAAGTAATTCAAGTGGCACGACGACCATCTCCCACCATACAGCGTGGCGAATCGCGAGCCCACGCGGATTTGTTTGCTGGTTCACGATTCTTCTCCTTGCTCAGGATGGCAGATACAGGAACATGTTTACGACTTCGGCCTCAACGACGTGAACGAGTCGATACTACGCCAAATTGTACCAAGGACAGCCCGCGACCCCAAACGTGGAAGGTGTGCCAAAGGCCTCCGTGCAAAACCCAGGTTGTCCGACATGTCGCCGACAAAATGGTCGGCAGTTCGATGGTCAGCTCTCCATGGATACGCCCGAAACGTTTCCATTGTCATCGAATTCAACGCTGATGACGTAGTTCGTGACATCGTCCGGCAATGTAAAGTCGAAGGTGTCGATGCCATCATCATCGTCCTCGCCCCAGTGTGATTGCAGGACGAGAATGTCGAGAACCTGAGTCGGTGCTGGGTGTGCAACACCGCAATGTTTGAGCCAAAATGCTTCTCCGATTTCGTCCAGGTGATGCGAAACGAAAAGCGTCGCACTGTGTTCGCCTGCAGCGGTACCGTGGGCGCGACGTATTGCGTCCATCGCCATCTGGCGTCGGCGTTCGATCTCGTCGGGAGTTGCCGTCATCTATGGTAGCCAATCGAGTGATCCATGTCACACAGCGGAAGGTGATTGCGTCGCCGTTTTGCACCGAAGCGAAAGGTATGGAACTTCGAAAGATCTTACCAAACGCATCGTCCGTCGCCAAACAGCAAAGCGTCAGCGGCGTGGCTCGCTAAGCAGGTACATAGAA
>NZ_JAMQBK010000065.1:84234-134269 GCF_023701485.1 Aporhodopirellula aestuarii | reverse complement strand
GGTGCCGAACTACCGGATCCGGATGCCACCGGTTCGATCGATTACACGAGCACCAACAACCGTTCGGCACCGAAGCAGATGACGTTGACGACTCGCGCGGTCAACGACGCTCCCGAGTTCCCCGTGTTCAACACGGTGACGTTCGCCGAGGATGTCAACGCGGACAACGCTCCTGTCTACTACGACATCTACGGTGGCGGTGTCATCGCCAGCAACGATCCGGGTGTGCATGGGTTGCCCGAAGCCATCTTCGTCAGCCGTGACACGGCGTTTGATGAACGCGGTGACGGCGCCGGTCACGCGGCGACCCAGAACCTGACGTTCACCTACTCGGCTCTGGCCACCTCGGCGCCGGCGGGAATGTTCGCCAGCGATCCGGTTCTGGACGAGTACGGCGTGTTGACCCTGATGCCGAATCCCGATGTCTTCGGTTGGGCCGTGTTCGAAATCACGGCAACCGACAACGGCCAGAGCTACATCGCGGGGGCGATGCAAGACGACTTCCGCAGTGTGACGCGAACCTTGACGGTCAACATCACCCCGGTCAACGATGCTCCGGTCACCTTCGACCGAGCTTTGGAAGTCACCGAAGTGCAAGAGTTTGCCGCCGGAACGGGTGATCCGACCGGAAACGTGGCGATTCTTCCTCTGACGCCAGACGACTTCTTGGGCGGAACCACCGAAAACCCTGAACTGGCTGAAGCCAGCGACTTCACCGACGACATCGACTACGACACGTCAACAGGCGGAGTCGAGTACGACGAAGAAGAGCAAAGTCTTCGCGTCGTCGAGTTCACAGTCGTCGACAGCGCGGGTGCCTCGGTCACGGTTGACAAGGACAACAATAACGGCGTGGCGATCACGCTCGCGACCGGTGTGATCACGTTCAACTTCGACGCCACGGGCGCCTTCACCAGTGGTGAATACTTGCCGAACGTGGACTACAACGAACAGACGCCGTTCGATCCAACGGAAGTGTTCAGCTACATCGTCGAGGACTTCGGTCCCACTCGCATCCCTGGTTCCGAGCTACCGGATCCGGATGCCACCGGTTCGATCGATTACACGAGCACCAACAACCGCTCGGCACCGAAGCAGATGACCCTGACCACTCGCGCGGTCAACGACGCTCCTCGGTTTGATCACCAGGACGCCGTCTTCATCCTCGAACGTGACGACCTGGCCGTAAGGAGCATCACCAATTGGGCGACCAATATTCGGCCGAGTGCAACGACCGCGTTGGATGAGCTTGCGACCCAGGGTGTTCGCTTCGAACTGCAGACCGGATTGTCGACCATTCCCGCTGGGCTGTTCAACACGGCTCCAACGGTTAGCGAAGATGGAACGCTACGACTTTCAACGGCTGTCGATGCGGTCGGCACGGCCTTGCTCGTGTTCAACGTCGTCGACTACTCGCTCGCCAACGCCCCCGGATTTGCATCCAAGTTCGTGCAAGTCACGACCACCATTCACGTGCAACCCGTTAACGACGCTCCGCGATTGAACACACAGTTTGTGCCGACCCCGGTTGATAACACGGCGAGCGTGGACGATCGTTATCACGTCGAGTCTGACGGAACCTTGGTCATTACGATGACCGAGGACAATCAGATCAATGGTGGCGGAACGTATCGAATCTACCTTGAGCGAGACACCGCTACGGAACGCCCCGGATTGTTAGATCTATTCGTGAGCGGACCTATCGATGAAATCAATGGCGGCCAAAATGTTGTGGGGAACCCCACGACAACTGCCATTGCACAAACATTGCAACTAACGAACTTCCCCGCGATGACCACGCAAGGTGGAACGCTAGTCCGAGGCATCGAAGCGGGCGTTGGTGGCCGCGAGTATCTCGACTACACCCCACGATTGCATCAGAACATCAATACCATCGGCAACGATCTGTTCCTGTACACGGTCCGAGACAACGGGCAAACGTATACGTTGGGATCGACCAGCTTTGAGTCGGGAATCCTCCAGAGCAATCCGTTGAGTTCAACGGGTCGGGTTCGACTGGTGCTCAAACCGGTCAACGACGCGCCTCTGTTCACGATTGATCCAGCACGGATTGATGTCGGCGGGAATGCGAAAGTCACGGTTACCGAAGGTGCGCCGGCGGGCGTGAGGTTCAATCTCCTTGCCAACGGCTCGGCAGGCCCCGCGACCGCAACCGACGAGACGGATCCGGTCAACGGACAAACCGTGACTTACCACATCACCCCTGATCCCGCCGTGGCGTATCCGGGTGCGTTCACCACACCGCCATCGGTCGACGCTCTGGGTCGATTGACTTTTGCTGCCGGCACGGACATCTCAGGCGACTTTGTTTTCAGCGTCTTCGCGATGGACAGCGGTGCAAATGACCCGGCCGGCCGTGGCGATGTGAATACGTCAACGTCAGTCCCATTCACGATTTCGATCACTCCGGTGAATGATCCGCCTCAAACCAAACCGGGTGAAGACGGAATCGTTTCCGACACGATCGCGGAAGGCGACATTGCGACAATCACCGAAGCGGAACTGTTGGCGGAATTCCAAGGCGGTCCTGCGGCGCCGGCGGGCAGCGGTGCGATCGATGAGACGACCCAAGGTCTTCTGATCGCCTCCGGTTTGCCGACTGATGGCGGCCCTGCTGTCAAGACAACCGGCGGCGGTACCATCACGCGAACCGGCTCGACGTTCACGTACACCCCGGCCCTCAATTTCGCGGGCTTGGATACGGTGGTTTATCAAATCAGCGATACCGCGACACCGGATTCGGCAAACGTTCCGGGGACTTGGCTGATCAACGTCACTCCGGTCAACGACGCACCGGACCTCGGTTCGCTCGACTTGATGCTCGGTTTACCTGAGGACATCGGCGCCGTTCGCATTGATGACTGGTTCGCCGGTGTCACCGTGGGACCTGCCGGAGATTCCGCGGGTGTGGGCCGTGCCAACGACGAGATCGATGGTTTGGGCACGATCCCGGCACAGACATTCGCTTCGATCACGATTCGCCCCGTCGCGACCGACGATCGTTATCGTGATCTCTTCCAGTTCACCGATGGTGATCTCGACTCGGTCGTGCGTCTGGAAGGAAACACGCTCGTCTTCGATGTGCTGCCGGGTGCATCAGGTATGGCGACGTTCGATGTCATCGTCACCGATGATGGTTCCAACGACGCACCCAACGTGGCCGTCGCGAGCACGAGATTAACGATCACGATTGATTCCTCAAACGATGTGCCGTCGTTTGATGTCGTCGGTGATAATCCGATCACAGTCGTCGAAGGCGACCCGCTCTACATTGCGAACTGGGCTGACAACGTCTCGGCGGGAGACACCGGGCAAACGTCCCGCTTCCTCGTGAGGATCCCAGCTGGTGATGAAGCCTTGTTCGAGGTCCTGCCCACGATCGATGCGACCGGCGAACTGACCTTCCAATTCAAGGAAGAAGCCAACGGCAGCACCGTGTTGGGGATCTCTCTGACCGATGACGCCGATCCAAATGATGGTCAGTTATTGACCAACGACGGACTGCCCGCGTTGACGTCACCTGAGGTGTTGCTGACGATCAACATCACCCCGGTCAATGACCCACCGGTCGCCAACGACAATGACTTCATGACGACCGAGGACAATGTTCTGACATTCACCATCAATGACCTGCTCGGCAACGACACGGACATTGACGCTGGTGATACGAAGACATTGGTGCAGACAGGATTGTTGTTGACCACGCTCAATGCCACGATCAACATCAATACGACCGGCGGATTGATCACCTACAACCCGCTCGGATCACCTGAGATTCAGAAACTGCGGGCGGGCCAATCCATCGTCGATACATTCCAGTATCAGATCCGCGATACGGCGGGAGAATTGAGTAATTTCGCCACCGTGCGTTTGACGATTTCCGGAGCAAATGATGCTCCGATCTTGGGCGACGACGTGATCGGAATCACCTATCAAGTAAACGCGTCAGGCGCACCGATTGCGAAATCGTTGACGATTCCTGGAAACTCGATCTTCGATAATGACACCGACATTGACGAGGGCGACGCGATCCAACCGTTGACGTTCACGGTAACGGTCCAGCCTCAGTACGGTGTGCTTCGACAAGACACGGTGACGGGCGCAGTGACTTACTTGCCGGGACCAAATTTCTTGACACTCGGCAACCGTCAGGACACCTTTGAGTACACGCTCAGCGATGCCGTCGGAACCGCGACGGGCCAACCAAGTGCTCCGGCGAGCGTGCACATCGTCGCCCGTCCGACGCCGTTGGTAACTCCGATCCGGACCGGCACGTTCAATAACGCGAGCGGTACGGGAACAGCCGTTGTCGACCTCGACGACCTGTTCGTTTCGGCAGATGGGCTCGACCTCACCAAAACCGTGATCAAGGTCAATGGCCAAAACGGTGTTGCTGTCGTCAACGCTTCCGGACAATTGGTCTACACACCCAATGCGGGGCATACCGGCGAAGACACCGTCACCATCGAGGTCGAAGACGTCAATGGTGTGAAGAGCGGTGACGTGGTCGTTCAGTTCAACACAACGGTGAATGAACGAACGAATCCGGTTTCACCGACAGATGTAAACCGCAACGGTTTTGTCACCGCATTGGATGCGTTGATGATCATCAACCTGCTCAATCGAAACCAGGGTGCGACAGCGGGCGGTATTCCGATCAGTGCCATTCCAGCTGGTGATGACAGTTTCTACGACGTCAACGACGACGGATTCGTGACGGAAGTCGATGCCCTGCGGGTTATCAACGCGTTGAATGCTCAAGGTAGCGGAAGAGCCAATGCCGAACCGCTTGCACTGCTCGCGGTTGGTTCCGACGAGACAGATGAAACCTCGGCAACGCCATCCGCACCGGTCGCGTCGATCGAAACAACCGAATCGAAATTCGTCGGAGGATCTCAGTCGGATGCTGGCAGCGATTTGCTCGAATTGATCGCGATGGATGCGGCAGGCAGCTCATCCCAGTCCGAGTCTTCGGACTCGCGGGAAGAAACCCTTGATGCGGCAATCAACGATCTGTTTTAGGTCCACGAGCTGACAGAACGATTTCTCGCGTGGAATTGATTCACGCAAGCGGTCATTAACGACAAACACCCCCTCGACTTTGCAACAAGTCGAGGGGGTGTTTTTTATTGCCTAACAGGATTGCAACGACAGTCACTCCCTACCGATTCCTCGGACCTGCGTCACACAGCTTGGCATACCGCGACTTCCCGAACGGGATGGTTCATCGGTACCGTCGCCGGAAAGTCAGTCCGCATCGTTTCGGCAAGTCGCTTCCGCGCGGTGTGCAACCGTCGTTTGATCGTTCCGACAGGCGCGTCAAACCGATCGCTCATTTCGATCAACGATTGTCCTTGCAGGTAGAACGCCTTCAAGGTTTGTTGATCCATGTCACCGAGCCGGGTCAAACCGACTCGAACGGCATCATCTCGCTCTTGCGCTTCGGCCGCCGTTTGAGGCGACGCATCATCGGCGCACGTGGACTCCAACGTTTCAGGATCACACGCCACCGACAACCGACCGCGGGTCACGCGATTGATCGCCATCCGGTGAACGATTTGCCGCAACCATCCACCGAATGCTTCGGGCACTCGGAGCTGGTCGACCTTCTGCATCGCTTGGATAAAAACGTCTTGGGCGAGTTCTTCGGCCTCATGCGCGTTGCGCACCCGTTGCATCGCCAGCGCCACGATGGCAGGCCGGTATCGCTCGAACAATTCGCCGAACGCATCTCGGTCTCCCGATTGAGCCTTCACGACGAGCTGCGCCACCGTCACCGAGGCATCCGCGACTGCGGTGCCGATCGGCAAGATAGGTGCGTGAGTGTCCGTGTTGTAAGAAATCTTCATGATAGGTTCCTCCCCAAAGACGCGGGGCATTCCAATGTTCGATCTGCCAGTGAGAATTTTCATTGATTCGTATCAGGAATCGCGATTGACTCAGGCGACCTCCGCCACACGCACTCCAGGGTGGGAGAGCCATCGGTGTCCAATTTCTGCCTTCGCTGGCATTCTGAAACCGGCAACGGTAACAGGGCCGAAAGGTAGCAATGTTGGGGCGCCGAATAGGCTCGTTGGCCTGGCGTGATGTGCGAAATTCGCCGTGATTGACCAGCACCGAATCAGGGGCAGAACGTTGTGCGAGGGGCTGCAAAAAGGGCAGCATCCATCACGTTCGGGCCGATGAAATCGATCGAGTCATCGAGCGCGGGTTCGGTTGGTCAGGCTTTAGCCTGCCGGGTTGAAACCCGTGCCTGCTGAATTCGCCGGTTTCGCGGTGCGTGACACCGAATGACCTTTGAATTCCATCACTTGGGGATTCCCCCAAGATCGCGACTGAGTTGGACACGTTAGGTCCGACTCCCACGAGAAAGCGGAATGTTTCTCGTGCCCTATGACGGCAGAGGGACTGCCGACACTGGCATACAGAGGCTTCCAAAACATCTCGCGACGTTCGACATGGTGGACCGCGAAGGTCCGCCACGCGGTATCCGCGAGTCTGTCGGTGAGGACTACGATACGTGTCGCCATTCCGCAGATACCATTGCACAAGAAGCCGCTGACGCGGGTCGCACGAATGACATTCAGGTTGGAAATTGGAGTTCGCATCGGATCCTCCCGGCACCGTTTCTTGCGGTGCGGTTTTGGAGCACAAATTGGAAAGTCAGCTCACGTGGGTTCACTTCTGTCGTGAAACCACCCCCAAAAAGGGCCGTCGGTGAGACGATTCAATAGAAGACTATTTCAGCAGAAGGTTCGCGCGGCTACTAGAAAAACTTTGAAAATTTCCAAATATGTTTCGGCAACCAGCCTCGATATCTCGCTAAAGTCATTGAGAAACACCGTGTTTCACAGCATTTTCGAGGTTCGCGGCCGAGACCGCGTGGCGGCCCGTTGCTGAGTAGCCATGTTCGATTCCGAGGAGATGGAAGGAGTCCAATTTGAAGACAAGGAGCGTTTTACCGACTGAGTATTTGTCGCTCTCTTGGGAGTCCGTCGCTCCACTCATCTTCCCGCCGGTGTGCGTGCTCTGCGGCGCAGCAACCGAACCAACCCATCCCGCCGACCGCCAGAAATCAAATCGGCAGTACGAGACGTTTTGCCTGGCCTGTGAAACGTCGCTGATCCAGTCGTCCCCGATGATGCGGACGGCGTGCGACACGTGTGGCTGGCCCAGTGGAGCTCGATCGGCGAGATCGACCCCGCGGAGAATCGGTTCCCACGCAGACGATTGCGGCGAAATCGATCAGGCGGAGGACGAGGACACCGCGAGCGAGGGTCTGCCGTGTGCCAAGTGTCATGCCCGAAAAGTCCCGCACCGATTCGACCGGATCACGCCCCTTTATCGGTACCATGACGCCGCACGTGATGCAGTCGTGGCGGCCAAATACCCCCACAATTCGGTCGTCGCCCGGGAACTGGCGATCCGATTGGCGGCCCGCTGCCACGAGCGTTGGCCGGACCTGACTGAGCAGAATCCTCGCCCGAAAGCGGCGAATGGGAACGGATTTCTGCCGGCATTTCTCTGGCGACCCGGCGTCGGTTCGGCTGGGATTTGGTCCCCTCACGGCCCGATCGTTACGAGTGTCCCCAGCCCTTGGATCCGTCAGGTTCGGCGGGGTGGCAGCGGAACACGGTTGTTGGCTCAGTACACTGCAGCACGGCTAAGGTTGCCCTACGTGACCTTGTTGCGGACCCGCCGCCAGATCGCCAAACAGGCGTTGCTCGACGATGACGCCCGCCGCGAGAATGTCAGCGGCGCGTTCTGCGTTCGTGCCGGAGCGGGCGAAAAAATATCGGGCCGAGAAATCGTTCTGGTCGACGACGTGATGACCACGGGGGCGACCGCAAACGAGATCGCGGGCGTTTTGCTGGACGCCGGTGCCCGAAAAGTCTCGCTCGCGGTCGTGGCCATGGCCTTGCGAGAAGACTAAAAATGGGAAAACTCGAACGAACCGGACCGACTTTGTCGACCTTATCGCTTTTACATCTGTAATCACGTGCTACAGTTTTCCAGGTGGCCGAGATTCTGAGGTTGGTTGGGTTTCCCGCCATCCGGTTTGACGTCAAACACTTTTCACCACGAGCCACCCCCTCCCGGCTGACTCCATGACGAACCCTCACAACCCGAATACCCATAGCGAATCGCACATGGCCGATTCCTCGGAAGAGGCTCTGTTGGCTGCCGCGCCGCCAACGGCCATGGGCGGTGCACGTCGCGCGGTGCTGCGTGGGCTCGGTGTCGTTCTGCCACCGCTGTTGACCATCGTGGTGTTGATCTGGGCCTGGAACGCGATCGAGAACTACGTCCTCGCGCCGGTCGAGTCGGGAATCCGTCACACCCTCGTTTGGAGCCTTGCGGATATCCGAGATAGCGTCCCGCAAGGTGCTTTACGCGACCCGCTCCCCGAACTCAAAGACAGCAGCAACCAACGCGGCTTTACCTACCAAGGTCTCTACTACGTTCCCGACCCAACCGGGCGCCGGTACCTGCCCGGATACGTCGTCCAAGAAGTGGATAATGAGATTGGTGCGTTTGGCCCGGGTGCGGTGGCACCTAATTCGGCAAAAGCGTACTGGGATCGATATGTCCAACTGCGATACATGCCACGCTCGGTCGTCGTGCCGGTCTTCCTGATCGTCTTTCTCTCCCTGCTGTATTTCCTCGGCAGGTTGTTTGCCGGCGGAATCGGACGATGGTTCCTGAGCACGTTCGACGCGACGATCTTACGCATTCCGATCGTAAACAAAGTTTACGGCAGCGTGAAACAGATCACCGACTTCGCGTTCGACGACCGCCAAATCGAATTCAACCGCGTTGTGGCGATCCAGTATCCGCGCGAAGGCATCTGGTCACTCGGTTTTGTTACCGGCAACAGCATGCGAGAAATCTCCGAAGCGGCTGGCGAACCGATGCTCAGCGTGCTGATGCCGACCAGCCCGATGCCGATGACCGGGTTCACCGTCACGGTTCGACGCAGCGAAGCGATCGACCTCGACTTGACGATCGACGAAGCGATTCAGTTTGTCGTCAGCTGCGGCGTCGTCGTCCCACCACAACAACGCGTGGATGGGCCAACGAAAGAACTGCCCAGCAAAGCGATCATGAACGGGACCGGGGTGAACACCTCCGTCGCAGCCCGCTGAGTTAGTTCGCAGGCACTGGCTTTGTTCGAACGCATCGGCTTTGCTTGCAGGCAGTATTCGAGTCAGCCGCGTGCGGCTCCATCGCCCCGCACACGCTGCTAGATCGCGGTGACACGTTGCACGCGGTGGTTGTTGCTGTCGAGGACATGCACTCGTCGCTGCGTGTCGATCACGACGCCCCAAGGCTGATACAGCTGCCCCGGCTCATGCCCGGGTGACCCCCACACGCCGAGACACTCGCCGTCGGCGGAAAACCGTTGCAAACGCTGGTTTCCATACTCGCAAACGATCACCGTCCCATCTCGATCGACGGCGAGATCGTAGGGATAGTGCAGTTGCCCGGGTAGGGTTCCCTCGGTGCCCCAGAGCCCGATCAGTTGCGGCGTCGGATGCGACAGATCATATCGCACGATGCGATGATTACAGGCGTCGGCGATCCAGAGCGTTTGCCCTTCGACGACGAGACTCTGCGGACGCAAAAAACGCCCGGGCTCTTCGCCGGTGCCTCCCCAAGAGGCGATGAATTCTCCGTCGCTCGAAAATTTCTGAATTCGATCGGACGCACCGTATTCGCCGATATAGATTTGGCCCTCCGCATCACAAACCGCGTCGGTCACGAAAGCGAACTCGCCGTCCGCGGATCCTTTGACGCCTCCGATCTGTTGATCGTGTTGCAACTCGCCCTCGGTATCAAAGACCAACATCCGGTAGTAGTGCGTGTCCGCGACGAGCAACCTCGGATCCGCCCGCTTATCGGGCCGCACATCGAAGGCCAATCCCGTGGGGCGTCCATTGGCCGTATCGGGAACTTTCCAGGTGCGGAGGTGGTTGCCATCGGCATCGAAGACTTGGATCCGCCCGGTTGTGTCGACGATATACAACTGGTCATCGGGGTCGATCGTGATCGCCCTGGGTTTGAGAAACCGGCCGTCACTAAGCCCGCGTCGCCCCCACACGAGATCCACGCGGCCTGGACCTCCGGTCGCCACGCACCCACTCAGAGGCATCGCCAGCGGAGCCGACGCCATCGCGGCTAGCATCGCCAAGCACTTTCGTCGGTTCGGACTTTTGTCGCATACTGGATCGGCTTTACTCATCGACATAGGATAACCGACCGGCCACATCCGCCACGGCTCCGGTCCAAAAGTTCATCACTAAAAATGAGCTTCCCCACTTTTTGCCTCTTTTCGTAACCGCGAATGATCTACGACCTGCAGCAAACCGATGACCCACGAGACATCGTCCACCGCAGCGTCCAGGCACTCGTGGAAGGCGAGGTGATCGGGATCCCCAGCGAAACGGTCTATGGCGTCGTCGCGAGCTCGTTGTGCCCCGAAGCCGTCGAACGTGTCGCCGCGATGGTGGACGCCTCGAGCGTGGCTCCTGGGCAGTCAGCGGGCGGAAAAAACACCAGCGGGGGGACAACCCTCGGCCAAGTCGCCCTCTGCCTGCGGAGCAGCGACGCCGCCGCCGATTATCTCGTTCCCCAAACGCGTCTGGCTCGCCGCCTGAACGAGCGATGCTTTCCCGGTCCGCTAACCCTGATCGCGTCCTGTGACGCCAATATTTCGGCGGCGGGAATGCTGCCCGATTCGGTACGTGCGATCCTCCATCGCTTTGGCAGCGCCGCCGACGGTGCCGAGGATGCCGGTTCTCAGAGCGAGATCGCGTTTCGTGTCTCCAACCACCGTTTGCTCAGCCACATCCACCGCTATTTGTCGGCGCCTCTGGTGTGGGGTGAGTTCTCGCCTGCTGGGGGTTCGGCGATTTCGACGGCGGAGAAATTGAACCAGCATCTGTCCGAAATCGTGGGCGACAATCCGTTACCAGTGCTGCTCGATGACGGGGTGAGTCGTTATGGTGGAATGGGAACAATTGTCCGAGTGTCAGGAAATTATTGGCATATCCTCCGCGAAGGGGTGATCCAGCGAGCAGCTATGAACCAGTTTGTGAAACCAGTCATTGTCATCGTCTGTACGGGCAACACGTGTCGCAGCCCGATGGCGGAGACCCTCTTGCGAGACCTTCTGCACCGGCGTTTCGGGCGTGAAGACGTCGCCAGGGTGCTCTCCGCCGGCGTGGCGGCCCAACGCGGCAATGGGGCGAGCCCCCAGTCGGTCGAGGTGATGGGACGTCGTGGATTGGATCTGACGGGGCATTGCAGCCAACCGCTCGATGATCCGTTGATGTCGATGGCGGATCTCGTTCTGACCCTGACTCGGCGACACCGGGACGCCATCCTGGCGGCTTGGCCTGACCGTAAGGACCGTGTTTTCACCCTTCGCCGCGACGGGGGGGACGTTAGCGACCCCGTGGGCCTGCCCGTTGACATTTACGAGCAGTGCGCCGACCAAATTCGAGACGAGCTGGAAAAGTGGCTCAACGCATTAGATGACGATTTTTTCCCAATAACATCTGACACGGAACCTCCCGAGGGCCATAATGAGCCCGAACCCACGGACGACACGAGCCATTCCTGAGGAGGATTATTTTGAGAGTTGGTATAGCGAGCGATCACCGCGGGGTGCATATCAAGGCGAGATTGCTGCAAACTTTGACCGCCGCTGGCTTCGACGTCAGCAACGAAGGCACCGATTCATCGGAACCGGTCGACTATCCGGATTTCGCAATGAAAGTCGCCGGGCGGATCTCCAACGGTGAGCTCGATCGTGGGATATTGATCTGTGGCACTGGAATCGGCATGTCGATCGCAGCCAATAAGTTTCCGGGGGTTCGGGCAGCGTTGTGTTATGACGAAGTCATGGTTGAGATCTCTCGGCGACACAATGATGTCAACGTGCTATGCCTTCCGGGGGACTTGATCGGCGAACGCCCGATCGATGACCTCGTGCTGATGTGGTTGCGTACGGAATTCGAAGCCGGACGACACGGCACTCGCGTCGACAAAATCTGCAGCTTGGAGTCCACCGTGAACACCACGTCCGAACAGTCGACGGATTGCACGCCGGCTCAAAAATCGTCCGTCACTTCTCGAGCAAACTGAGCTGGGGCATCTACCGTCTTGGCATCTCCTCGCATCGAATCCCACGCGTTCCCGCGGTCATGGGATGAATTAATCGGCCACGAACGCATTCGCACTGCCATCGCCACCGCCATCACCAAACGGCGACTCGGCGGCAGTCTGCTCTTTGTCGGCCCGCCCGGCGTCGGCAAAACCGCTGCGGCGTTGCTGCTCGCCCAAACCATCCTGTGCCGACGCAATTCCTCGTCGGACATGAACCCCTGTGGGCAGTGTCCCGATTGTGCTCAAGTCCGCGCGGCGACTCACCCCGATCTGATTCAGGTTTCCAAACCCGTCGATCGAACCCTGATTCCACTGGAGGCTCTCATCGGCCCGGTCGAAGCCCGGTTGCAGCAAGGGTTCTGCCACGACGTTCATATGCGACCGATGCAGGGCGAGCGAAAAGTCGCGATCCTCCACGACGCTGATTTCCTCAACGAAGAAGGCGCCAACTGCCTTCTCAAAACACTCGAAGAGCCTCCTTCGGATGCCGTCATCGTCCTGATCGGGACGAGCGAACAGCGGCAGTTACCGACGATCCGTTCGCGATGCCAAACGATGCGATTCAACAGCCCGGTCGGCGCTGAAGGCCGTGAACTGTTGCGTGGCCATTTGGTGCGGATGACCGAAGAGGGAGAAACGCCACCTGCCCTCAGCGACGCAGCACTTGACGAGGCGATCGAGCTAGCCGCCGGAGACATGCAGGTCGCCGCCCGGTTGGCGAGCGGCCAGAGCGGCGAGATTCGCGGCAAATTGCTCGCCCAACTCGACACGCCGATTCCCGATCCGGTGATCGTCGCCCGCTGCATCAACGACCACCTCAACGAGATCAGCAAGAAAGAAGCACCGCTGCGTCGGGCCGCCCTGCGAGACCTGTGCTCGATCGCGGTGCAACACTACCGCAGCAGTCTGCGTGAGTCAGCACGACAGGGGCGTTTCGACAACGACTGCGCCCATCGTCTTGATCGCACGCTACGTGTGTTTCGTGAAATTGACCGCAGTGCTAACTTGAGCACGTTGATCGATTGCTATGCCGCTGACCTCACCCTCGCCACGACCGGCGACCGCGGTGCGATTGGCTAAGAACAGCATTCGCTGCGATGCGGTGGCTCTCTTGAGGGCCTCGCGAAAAAGTGGACACCCATCGCTATGCGATTTCGTCCGCCATTTCCTCCACCGCCCGGACCAGCCACTCTTCGATCGAGGCATGCAAATTCGCATCGCGTCGACTTAGGTCAGCACGCACCCCTTTGGGCACAAACACCCGCACCCGTTTGACGTGGTTATCAAATTGGCGGTTAGCGAGCACCGAGGCAACCGGCGACACATCACCAAGCGCCATCACCTCGCCACCTCTCCCCACAACATCGATGTTGATGTCCACTTCGAGCTTCACCGGCGGGGCATCGATCAACACCATCGTCGGATCAATTTCACGGCCGATCGCGCGACTGATCGATACCGCCAATCGTCGCGAACACGCTACCAGCCACCAATACGGACGCCGGGCGAGCAGCGAATGCACCTCATCGCCCGATTCGACATTGAACTCCGCCGCCAGTTTGACCAACCCCCGCGTCGGTCCAAACAAACCTTCGGTCAGCGTCGCTTGCGGCCCCAGGTCGTCGCCGGATCCACTCGCGTGCGAAACCACCCGCGAGACTTTTTTGAGTGAATCGATCCACGCCGCTTCCGAGAGGTCAGACCACGCCGAAATGTCGAGCGGTTCGACATCGGCCCGGGGATCCATTTCATGTTGCAACGAAAATAACACCCGCTGCAACATCGCGGTCGCCGCACGAACGGTGTGGTGCCAGTACACTTCGCTGAACATCACATAGCGACCGAACACCATCATCTCCGCTGCCGTCCGGCCCTTGGCGCCGATCGCGAGCTTCGGCTCGGTGGGATGAACGCACAACGACGAAACGATTCGCTCGGCATCAAAATTTCGGCCGTAGGGGACCCCCGCGTGCAGACTGTCACGTTGGAGATAATCGAGTTTGTCGATATCAATGGGGCCGCTCAGACAACTCGCATAGAACGACACGTCGGACGGCGACAACTGACATTGTGAGCGATCCGTCATCGTTTTGGGACGTAGGATCGACATCACGTCATCGGCGTTGCAACTCCAATCTCGTTCGAGGCACGCGGCAATGTCCGAACCTCGCAAAATTGCGTCAACACGGTCTTCGTGCTTGATCGCTCCCCGTTGTGGATCGTCGCGGCTGCGCCGCAGCGCATCTCCCATATCCTCGATCGGGTGGCAGAAGGGCCAATGACCGGCATCGTGCACGAGCGAGGCGACAATGAACGCTTCCTGGGCAACCTCGTTGATTGGCCCCTCCAACGATCCAAGATGGTCGAGCAAACGTAATGCGTTGGCATACACGCCGAGAGTATGCTCCAGACGGCTGTGCGTTGCCCCTGGATAAACCAGCGACACCAATCCGAGCTGACTGATCGTCGCGAGATGACGGATCGGTGCGGTGTCCACGATCCGCCGAACCCGCTCCGTCATCGGCACGTCCATCGACGGTGGGATGCGAACACGTGACGAACCCCGGCGAAGGGAAACGACTTCCGGGAGGGCGCCGCTCACAGAATTAAGCTCGCCGGCGTCGCAAATCGGTCAGGTGGCGCAACACCGGCGAGGGTCACCCCGGCCACCAGTGCCAAGATGATCACGACGGCGAAATAAAATCCCGCGTGCGTCAGTCCGTTGGCGAATTCGAGTTCAAAACAAGCCACCGAAGCGAACGCGCCGAGCACCACCATCACGCAAAACGTGATTCCAGCAACCGTCCACGACATTTCTTTCGCCGCATCCAATTCGAACACATACGCCGGAGCAAACGCATAAATAATCCACGTCGCGGCAAACAAGGCAGAACAAATCAGCACGCGGTTGCGAAGTTCTATACCAGTGTAGGGAGCCAATTCACGATCATGGACAAAACCATATCCGATCCGTGTTAGCGGTGGCGCCAGCAAGATCACCCCGAGGATTTGTGCCCACAGCGGCGTTCCACCGGAGAAACGAAACCCGAGTGCGATCGCGAACAGCCCGACCACGCAGCCGATCGCAATGAACAACATCCGATTGGTCAGCTCGGGATCCTTGGCCGTGATCGGCTTCAGAACGCTGCGTCCCTTGGAGTCCTTGGGTGAATCGTCCGCCGGTGCATGGATGACGACTTGTTCACTGGCTTCAGGAACCTTAATCGTTTTTTTGCACGCCGGGCATGGCCCCGATTTGCCCGCGAACTTATCGCTGACTTGAAACCGTTTGTAGCAATGGGGACAGGTGACTTGAATCGACATTGCGACTCGCAGGGCGGAAGAGATGAGAAGTGGTGGTGCCGATGGGCCGAATTCCGACCCCCTCGCGTTGCCTCAGTTTAACCCAACCGCTGCCGCTCGTCGCCGGGCTTGCATCATTGCCTATCATGTTCCAATGATATCCCCACCGCGTCCGAATTTCCCCGTCTACCCCAGGGTGACAACAGGGTGACTGAACCTTCCCCGTCGAAAAATCCCGAGTCCCCCGAACCGGATCAGACCGAAGACCAGGGTGCGCTCGGCCAGGCGGCGGCGCGTCGGCTATCGATGCAGGCCACCATGCCGCCCGCGGAGGTCCCGGGGGTCCGCGTCGAACGATTTCTCGGGGCGGGGGCGTTTGGCCAAGTCTGGATCGGACGCGACTTGAATACCGGTCGCGGCGTCGCGGTGAAGTTCTATCTGCACCGCAGCGGCGTGAATTGGTCGCTGCTCTCACGCGAAGTCAAAAACCTCGTCCAGCTCTCCGCCAATCGACACGTCGTGCAAGTTCTCGAGGTCGGCTGGGATGCCGACCCGCCCTATTACGTCATGGAACTCGTCGAGGGCGGTTCACTCGAAGACATGTTGCTGCGACGGGGCCGATTGCCCGTCGGAGAAGCTGTCGAGATGTTTCAGAAGATATGCGTCGGGCTCAACCATTGCCACGGCAAAGGGGTGCTGCACTGTGACATCAAACCCGCCAACATTCTGCTCGCCGCTGACAACGAACCGAGGTTGGCGGATTTCGGGCAGAGCCGGATGTCGCATGATCAAACGCCGGCAATGGGAACATTGTTTTACATGGCGCCCGAGCAAGCCGACTTGAACTCGACCCCGGACAGCCGATGGGATGTCTACGCCGCCGGTGCGTTGCTGTATCGGATGTTGTCGGGCAACGCCCCCCACCGCGACCAATCACTGCTATCACAACTCGATACCGCCGGATCACTGCCGGGACGGTTGGCCCGGTATCGTGATGCCATTGCAGCGGCGCCGTCGGCAGTCGACTCGCTATCGCGTCGCGGCATCGACCGACCGCTACGGCGTATCCTCGAACGAACGCTGCAGGTTGATCCCAAAAAACGATACGCCAACATGCAACAGGTGCTCGGCGACCTCAAACGCCGTGAAGACCAACAGCATCGCCGCCCGTTGATGTTGCTCGGTATCGTGGGCCCCATCCTGTTGCTCATCGCGACATGTGTCTTCGCCATCCGCAGCATCAACCGCGCCACCGAAGCGGCAACGACCGCCCTTCGCACAGAAGCGTTCGGCAGCAACCAGCTCGCCGCCCAGTTCGCCGCGCAAACGCTCGAAACCGAAATCGAACGTTACTTCCATCTCACCGAAGACGAAGCCGAACGCGACTCATTCATCAAATTGCTGCGTGAGACGCTCGAAGATCCCGTCATGGCAGACGCCTTGCAGGAGGTCGCGTCATCGGAAACTCCAACCGCATCGCTTTCGAAAACGGAAGCTCGAGATCTCATTCTTGATTCGCCGGTCCGCCAAAAACTCAATTCCTATCTCGATCGACGTTTGCAGATCTACACGTCTGAGAAAGGCCTCTCCACCCACCGGCAACGACTCGCCTCGTTGTTTGTGGTGGACTCCGCCGGAACGATCTTCTCGATTGCATACGGAAAACCGGTCGCCCGTGAACAAAACAGCGCAGGCCGGAATTACGCCTATCGAGCCTACTTTAACGGACAACGCGACTATTCCCCCGACAAATTGGACATTCGAAGCGTCTCTCCGTTGCAAACCACCCACCTGTCGCCTGCATTTCAAAGCACCGCGACCGGTTTGTGGAAGGTCGCCATCAGCACCCCGGTCCGACTCAACCCCGATACGGCGCCCGATCAAGTCGATGCGGTATTCGTCGCCACGATCAACCTCGGGGATTTTGAACTGCTCCGGGAAAACAAGACCGGACCGAAAGGACGCTCGGGAAGCCAAGTCGCCGTTCTCGTCGAGGCGCGGCAAGGTCCTTTACGTGGCACGGTCCTACAGCACCCGTTGATGGATGAACAACAACGCCATGGCGTGACTTTGTCAGAACAACGCTTCCAAGTCGCACCGGATCTCATCGATCAATTACTCGAAGGTGGTGATGTCGACTACCGCGATCCGATGGCCTTGGCCCCCTGTGGTCAATCCTATGCCGGCCAATGGATCGCCGCCATGCAACCGGTATCGCTGCCGGCGGCACCGAGTCAGACGGTCGTCAACCAAGACGACTCCGATGGGATGGACCTTGACGACGAACAGGACGATCTCCATCTGCACGATTCCAGTCGTTCAACGGATTTGCTCGTTCTCGTGCAATATCGATTGTCCGAAGTCCTTGGCCCGGTCGGCCAACTCCGACGCTCGCTGTTCCGCGAAGGACTCGCTGCGATCGCATCCATTTTGATGGTCACGTTTGCACTGTGGTGGGTCGTCCGACGCATTGGCGAGGACGACACTCGGATATCCCCGAACGGAAGCGAGGAGAGCGAGAAGACACCCAACGATGTTGAAACCATGACCGTCGCCTAACACGGTCGAATCGACATCGCACCGCCATCAATCCCGCCCGGCATATTCAATAGCTGTGCGGATCGAGTTTCACCTTGCCTCGAAAAATCCAGTAGATGATCACCGTGTAGCTGAGCACGCAAGGAAACCCGATCCCCGCGATGATGAGCATCGTCTCGAGTGTGTCACGACTGCTGCGAGCGTTCTCCAGCGTCACGCTATATGCCGGATCGATTGTCGAAAGCATGAAATTTGGAAAGATCTCAACGCTGAATAAAGTCGCCAACGCCAAGATCACCATCGACGAACTAAAGAACGCGTAGCCGGGTCGTCCCCAGTGCATCGCTCGGGGAATATTCAACACCGCCAGTGCGTTGAGTACCGGCACGATCCACAACCAAGGATGCCGGGAAATGTTCGCCGTCGCATGAGGAACATGCCACCACGTCGCCAGCGTGACGATGAGATACAAGCCCGCGAATACAAAGAACAGCGGCGTGATCGCCCGGCGAACGCGTGCCTGTAAGTCGTCTTCGGTTTTCAAATACAAATAGATCGCGCCGTGGAGTGCGAACAATGAAACCGTTAACGCGCCGACCAGCAACGGGTACCAATAGATCTGGCTTAGTAAGTTGCCTTCGTATCGGTATTTCGGCCCCAACTCCATCCCGGCCAATACATTCCCACCCGCAACACCCAACAAAAGGGCTGCCGTGATCGACGAGAGAAAAAATGCCCAATCCCAAATCCGCCGCCACAACGGACTGCTCACCTTCGAACGGAATTCCAAACTAACCGCACGACCGATCAAACAAGTCAGTAACAAATAAAACGCGGTGTAAAAACTGCTAAACACGGTCGCATACGCCACCGGGAAAGCCGCGAATAGGGCACCGCCAAACGTCACCAACCAAACTTCATTACCGTCCCACAACGGACCAATCGAGTTCATCACCAAACGTCGTTCATAATCGTCTTTGGCGAGAAAAGGGTGCAGGATGCCCACCCCCAAATCGAATCCATCGAGAATCGCGTAGCCGCATAACAACACGCCCAGCAAGAAGAACCAAATCATCGTCAGCAGTTCATAACTCATTGGGTTCCATCCTCCATCATTCCGCCACCGCGTGACGTGCCATGATGCCCGAACGCTTCGCTCATCGATTCCGCGTGCAGCTTCTTTTTGTACTCAGCGAGCTCTTCGGGCGACTCGGGTCCGTGTTGAATCTTGTGATTGAGAACGAAGATCCAAACCGCGAACAACATCGAATAGATGATGCCAAAGAGAACAATCGAACTGAGCACCTGTTCCGCGGTAACCGATTCACTGAGTCCGTCCGCAGTCCGCAGCCCCATCATTTCGACACCGTTCTGAACCGACGGATAAACGATCCATGGCTGCCGGCCAACCTCCGCGGTGACCCAACCGGCTTGATTGGCCGTCATCGCCGCGACCGGCATGAACACCATCGCCCATAGTAACCAACGACGTTGTTCATAAGCGCCCCGATACCAAGACCAACACGCATAGGCGGCGACCAGGATCATCATCGTTCCCAACGCGACCATCAAATGAAACGTTTGAAAGGGCAGCCACACCGGCGGACGTTCATCCTTGGGAATCTGATCCATCCCGGGCACCGGCTTGGTCGGATCGTTGTACACCAACAAACTGAGCAAATACGGTAACTCGACGTTGAAACGCACCGTTTCGTTTTCGGTATCCGGCCATCCGAACAAGTTCAATCCCGTCGGCTGATCGCTCGAGTGGAAGTGACCTTCCATCGCCGCCAATTTCGCAGGTTGCGTTTCGACGAGTTTTTGTGCCGAGTCATGACCAGTCGCCGCCGCAAGAAACGTGAACAGAAGTGCCGTCGGCAGCGAGATCGCCAGACACCGTTTTGCGATTTCTTGATGCCGGTTCTTCAGCAGGTAGTAAGAACAAACCGACGCGACAAAAAAGGCGCCCAGCACGAACGCGCCGATCAGCGTGTGCGTCAACCGATCGACCGAAGACGGGTTCAACACCATCTCCCAAAAATCAGTCACTTCGGCACGAGGCATCATTTCGCCCTGCACATCATGCCAGACGATGTGGTACCCCGCCGGAGTCTGCTGCCAACTGTTCGCGACGACGATCCACACGGCGCTGAACACCGACCCTAAAAACACCATTAACGTGCTGAGCAAATGCATCTTCGGCCCCACCCGATCCCAACCGAAGACGAGTACTGCCAAGAATCCGCTCTCTAGAAAGAACGCAAAGATCCCTTCGGCGGCCAGCGCCGACCCAAACACGTCCCCGACAAACCGCGAATACGCCGCCCAGTTCGTCCCGAACTCGAACTCCATCACGATGCCCGTTGCCACGCCCATCGCAAAATTCACCGCGAACACGCGGGTCCAAAAACGAGCCGCGGCCTCCCAGGCAAGATTGCGAGTGCGGAAATACGCTAACTCGCACAGGAACAACTGCAGCCCGAGCCCGATGGACAGCGGCGGGAACAGATAATGAAACATGATCGTCCCCGCGAACTGGAGGCGACTCAGCATCTCAACATCCATTGCCCGTCCCTTTCATCTCAGTCAGAATCGGTAGCGATTTCGGAACTATTCAGGTTTACGGAAACGCAACATGTAGTTTTCTTTGAATTCCTTCACGTCCACTTCATCGGCGAACTCAAATCCCGCCGACTCAATTTCATCTCGAAAGACGTCTTTGCCCGCCCGAACATGCCCGAGAATGAAGTCTCGTGACTTCCCCGGAACGCGTTCAAAATCGATCAGCACCAACCGCCCACCTGGCTTGAGGGCTCGAAAAATTGATGCCAGCGACGCCGTCGGCTGTTCAAAGTGGTGATACGTATCACAGATGAAAACGAGATCCACCGACTCGGGCGGCAACCGGACCGAAACGTCAGTACAAAGCACCGTCGTCAGGTTCTCGATTCCATCAGCCGTCGCACGAGCAGCAATATGTTGCAAAAAATTCGGCGCGATATCAACGCTGTAAACCCATCCGTCCCAACCGGTTTTGCGTGCGAACAATCGGCTGTAGAAACCGGTCCCCGCCCCAACGTCCGCGATCCGTTCGCCAGCCTTGATTTCGCAGGCTTTAATCACTTCATCGCGGGCGGCGTAGACTTCACGGCTCTCAACCTCTAACTTCGCCATCCACTCATCGACGTTGAGTTCCGGTTTTTTGAAGTTGTCGTTTATTCCCGGCGGTACCACGCTCGGTGATTTGTCTTGAGCGGCGACGAAGCCGGCGGACAACGCAGACAGTAGCGTCAGAACAACGATGCAATGTTTCATTTCAACTCGACATTTTGAAATCAGGGGGCAGCAAACACGCCACACGCGTGCCCGCGGGAAAACAACGTCACGCAGCCATTCGATAATCAGCATTCCTTCTGAAGCCGATCTATTTCATCAAGAAGTCTTGAGAATCGTTTTCCGAATTGCGTGAGCTCATACTCAACTCGCGGAGGAACTTCGGGATAACTTGTCTTTTGCAGGATGCCAAATCGAACGAGTTTGACCAACCGTTCGTTGAGCACTTTCGTGGTTAAGCCTTCTGCCGATCGCACCAATTCACCGGGACGATTCACACCATCACGAACCTCCGCGAGGATGTGTAGTGTCCATTTGCATCCCAACACGTTCTGAAGAATCGTGGCGACATCGGTCGATTGCGAAGATTCACTCAAACATTTTCTCCCGCATTTCCAAATTGTTACCAATAGGTAAGTAGGGCACCCAAAAGTACCTGCTAGATCGCTTCGTTTTCGCGTCTAGATTTGGGGTATACCCATGTCAGCCGCCAACGGTCGACGTAATGCACTCGCAATGGAGACGATCATGAAAACGAAAGCTCGATTCTATCATGCAGGCTGCCCAGTCTGCATCAGCGCGGAGCAATCTGTCGCAGCCTCGCTCGATCCCACACGGTTTGACGTCGAAGTCATTCATCTCGGCCAAGCCAAAGAACGCATTCGTGAGGCAGAACAACTCGGCGTTGTGTCCGTTCCCGCGCTCGTGCTCAACGACGCCGTCTTCCATATCAATCACGGCGCGGACTTGACCGCGATTAAGTGATGGAAGCTGCGCTCTCTGCAGAATCTTCCTTTCCTTGATACAGCAGCCAATAGGCTGCTGGGATGACCACAAGCGTGAATCCGGTAGACGTCAGGATTCCGAAAATGATTGCCCATGCTAGGCCCGAAAAGACAGGATCCAGTGTGATCACCCAGTTCGCGAGCAGCGTCGTTCCCGCGGTCAACAAAATCGGTCGCGTGCGCACCGCAACCGAACGAATGATGCACTCTCGCAGGTCGTGACCTTCGGCTTGGGCTAGGTGAATAAAGTCGATCAAAACAACCGAGTTGCGAACCACGATCCCAGCCAGCGCGATCATCCCGATCATCGCCGTCGCGGTAAAGAACACCGGGTTGGGATGCCCACCAATCGGCCTATCCGTGAGCACGTTCAACAACCAAAATCCGGGCATGATGCCGATCATCGTTAGCGGGATCGCGAGCATGATCAACACAGGCAAAATGCGCGAGCCGGTTTGAAACATCAAAATCACAAAGATGCCTAAGAGTGCCGCCCCAAACGCCATGCCGAGATCGCGGAACACGTCCAAAGTGATATCCCATTCACCTTCGCCGGACCAAACAACGGAATACCCGTCGGGCACGACCCACGGCACACCGCCTCCCATCGACAACCACGAACGCTCATCCAACGGGATGACTGCCTCGCTGTTTCCGACCGACACGGCTCCGGCGGTGCCATCGATGCGGTCAAATTCCATATCCATAATCGCATCGGCGGGTGGGCGACCGGCGACTTCCGCATAGACGTAGACGACACGCTTCAGATTCTTGTGATAGATGGTTTTGTCTTCGACCGCCGAGCGAAACTTGCCGAGCGAACCGAGCTGAACGACTTGCCCTCCATCACCCTTGACATACACCTCTTCCAAATCATCGAGCGCCGAGCGGCTTTCCCGCGGTAGCCTCAACTCGATCCACAACGGTTCGACTTCATCGGGCAGGTGCAGCACCGTCGCCCGCGTCCCACTCAAGACAGCGGCGACGGTATCGGCGATTGTTTGCGTCGAGATCCCTGACAAGGCCGCTTTGGGCTTGTCAGTTTCGAACACATATCGCACCTGATCGTCTTCGGCACTGACATCGAGATCGACCAACCCCGGTTCAAGGGCCATGCGTTGTTCCACACGGCGTGCCAACGCAATCTGATCGGCATAGTCATCCTCAGGTGGCCCATAAACCTCGGCCGTAATCGACGACAACACCGGTGGTCCGGGAGGGACTTCCACCAGCTTCACGTTCGCACCCATCGACTCCGCCAGCCGCGTGACATCATTACGAATCCGCAAGATCAGCTCGTGTGATTGCTGCACGCGGTGATCCTTGTCGACCAAATTGACGCGGATGTCCGCGACGTTGTTGCCTTCTCGCAAGAAATAATGACGCACGAGTCCGTTAAAATCGATCGGCGAACTGAGACCCACGAAAACTTCGTAATCACGCACCTCGGACAATCCACCGATATAAGTCCCCAACCGTCGAGCGACCGCGTCGGTGCGTTCGAGCGTGGTGTTCTCGGGCATGTCGATAACGATTTGGAATTCGTTCTTATTGTCATACGGCAGCATCTTGACTGGCACCATGCGAAGCACCGGCAAGATCATCGCGGCTGCCAACATCACACCGACCGCCAACAACACACCCCACGCCATTGCGCGTCCTTTAAGGATCGGCGACAACACGAAGCGTGACAACCGATAAAGCGGGGTCTTGGTAACGTCGTATCCGCTCTCCTCCGAATGGGCGTCATTCATCTGCTTCAATGAAACCATCGCCAACCAAGGTGTGATCACAAATGCGACCAATGTCGATATCGTCACGGTCAATGGAACGTTCAATGCCATCGGTCCCATGTACGGCCCCATCATCCCCGTGATGAACGCCAACGGCAGAAAACTCGCAATGATCGCGAGCGTCGACAACAACAACGCTGGGCGAACTTCCTGCACCGCTCGCAAAACAGACGCGCGCGGCGGCAAGATTTTCATCGCAAAATATCGGGCGATGTTCTCCACATCGGTAATCGGATCGTCGACGAGCAATCCCAATGACAAGATTAACGCAAACATCGTGACGCGATTAATGGAATAGCCGACCATCAGGTTGATGAACAGGGTCAGGCTATAGCAAACAGGAATGGCTAGTGCGATAACGAGTGCCGGACGCCATCCCATCGTCAAACCGATCAACCCGATCACGGTTAAGACCGCGACGACTAACCCCTCGACCAACTCGTTCACCTTGTCGTTGGCGGTTTCGCCATAATCTCGCGTGATCCGGTACTGCACTCCGTCGGGCAAGTGTGTTGCGGCGAGTTGGCTCATCTTGGCATCCACCGCTTCGGCAACGTGTACCGCGTTGGTGCCTTTGCGTTTGGCGACGGAGATGTTTACCGCCGGAAAAGTCTCGGCGATCGAATTCACACCGTCCGAATCGACCGGTCCAGCGGACGGTTCGCCGCCGCCTCCGTTGCTCTCAACGGCACGATCCGCCGGGCCGAAACCGATCCAACTGTAACTCTCCGCTTCAGCCGGCCCATCGATCACGGAGGCGATATTTTTGAGATAAACGGGTCGGTTGCCATTAACGCCAACAACGATTTCCCGCAGATCATCCACGCCTCGAATGAAGGTGCCCGTTTCAACATTAAATGATTCGTTCTGTTGTGAAAAGTTTCCGTTGCGTCGTGTGACGTTGCTTAATTGCAACGCGTTGGCGACTTGCAATGGCGACGTTTGATGTGCCGCCATCCGCTGCGCGTCCAACCGCACGTTGATCCGGCGGGGCCGTCCCCCGATCACTTCCACGCGATTCGTGTTTGGAATCGATTGCAACTTGTGCTGGAGTTCTTCTGCGATGCGACGCAGTTCATGATCGCCGTATCGTTCCGTTTGCTCTGACCACAATGTCGCAATCACAATCGGAACGTCATCGACTTCGATCGGCTTGACCACCCAAGACTCCACCGTCGGTGGAATCAAATCGATCGAGGAATCAATTTTGTTGTACAGTTTGACCAACGAATCTTCGCGGTCCTCACCGACATAAAACCGCACGGTGACGATGCTCGCACCTGGACGCGACATCGAATAGACGTACTCCACGCCGTCGATTTGATACAGGAGTTTTTCGATCCGATCGGTAACTTGACGCTCCACCTCGGAGGCCGATAGTCCCGGTGCATTGACCATCACGTCCGCCATCGGGACAACAATCTGCGGCTCCTCTTCACGGGGAGTCAATACCAACGACGCTGCTCCCAACATCAGCGATACCACGATCAACATGATTGCCACATCGCCGCGCAAGAAGATCTCGACGATGCGAGTCAATATCGGGGATTGGTCTTGGTTTTCCATCGGTACAGACACTTGGGTGCAACGGATTATCGATCGAGGCGTGTCAGTCGTATGACACTCATGATGAACTTAAACAATCAGACTGGCAGATTCCTCTTTTGAACGGGTCAGTCGTTGGAAACAGGCTGGCCATCCAAGTTCGCGTTTTGCACGACTCCCCTTGAATATAAAACTCAATCCTCATTCGATCGTGAGTGGAGCACCACACGCTCGCCGACATCCACGCCGCTGAGCACCTCTTGTCGGCCTGGCATCCCCAGTTGTCCGCTGTTGATCAAACGCCGTTCGATGTTGCCGTCCGGCAAGACGACGTCGACAAATTCGAGTTGTCCGATCCGCACGACCGCGTCGGAATCCAAACACAGATGCCGTCGCTCGCCAGCTGGGATCAACAATCGGCCGAACATGCCCTCGTATAAGTCTTCGGATTTTGGCAGGCTGGCTTTAACCAAGAACGATCGGCTCGGCGCGTCCGCTTGCGGCACGATCTCGTCGACCACGGCAGCAAACGTTCGATCGAGCGCATCGACTCGTACCTGCAATTCATCTCCGGCGTGAAGCTTGACGGCGAGATGTTCCATCACGGGAGCTTCGAGACGCAGCGAACTGGCATCGTAGAGCGTCAAGATCGGTTGCCCCGGCTGAACGATGTCTCCCGGTTCGGCAGTGCGATCAACGATGCGGCCATTCTTGGCGGATGTGATGGTGGTGTAAGACAACATCACTTCGGCTTCTCGCATCGCTTGTCTCGCTCGGGATTCGTCCGCGATCGTCACCTGCAAATCTCGACTCGCGTTATCGAAATCCGAACGCGATGCGGCATTCTGTTGGATCAACGTTTGCATCCGCGCGAACTGTTTTTCGGCCTGTTCTGCATTCGCGGTGGCTGCTTCCAGAGCTCGGTTCGCCTGCGCCAAGCGACTTTGATATTCCTTATCATCGAGCCGCACCAACAATTGTCCTTTCTCGACCTCATCACCGGCCGCCACGGTGACTTCGTCGATCGTCGCCAATAATTTCGAACTGACGATCATGCGGCTGGACGCTTTGAGCGTTCCCACGGCCTCTTCGACGTACGACTTTTCGACCTCGTGCACGACATCCGTCGGCTGATCGGTCAACTCAGTACCGGTCGCCTGCGTCCAACCGGGTTCGATTTTCTCCTCGAACATGCCTGACAGCCAAGCGATCGTCGCGACCAGGGCGACCATCGCACCGATGACGGAGAGCAACCGAACGGAGTGCCGGAGCCAAATCTTGAGGGCGTCAGTTTTCATCGGATGGTTGCCTGATCATAAATCGATGCGTCGTTATGTCGCGGGTCGCCGATATTTCATCGCAAAAAAAACCGGTGAGGCCCCGCGTTTTTTTCAATCGGAAGTGTGCTTTCAAACAAACACACCTTCTCACCACGCGAACTTGGCCCAGCCACCTGGTCCCTACACGACCTGGCGGATTATATCGTCACTTCACGATATGTCAACTTAACTAATTCGGCGGTCGTGGCGGATATTTGATCAGAATCGCGAGACGTGAGCCGAGTTATTGTCGCGGGCCGATGCCGCCCGCCGTGGCCCAATAACCTCCACGGCTATGATCAAACGTCGGCTTGGTGCCTCTGGCCGTTTCGTCGAACCCGGCTTCCGACGACCATACCTGACGACCGTTGACGAACGTCCTAACGGGCCACCCGGTCAAGGTCTCGCCGTGCCAAGGACTCCAACGGTTCTTGGTGTGTTGAGCTTGATCCTGAATCGTTCGCGACTCCTGGAGGTCAACTAATACGAGATCGGCATCATAGCCTTCAGCGATCCGGCCCTTGGCGGTCATCCCCCAAACCCGCGCCGGCGCGTCGCTCATCCAGTGTGCGATCTGCTGCACGCCGACTTTGCCCAACTGAACTTGATTGAGCATTAACGCCAGCGAGTTTTCGACCGCCGGTAAACCCGAAGGACTGCTTGGGTACGGCTGTGACTTTTCCTCGAGTGTATGCGGCGCGTGATCCGTCGCGATCACTTGGATCACGTCGTCGAGCAGCGCCTGCCACAAACCCGCGTTATCGGCCGCCGTCTTGATCGACGGGTTCATCTGAATCCGACTACCCAGTCGCGGATAGTCATCGACGTTAAAGAATAGGTGGTGCGGACAAACTTCCGCGGTGAGGTAGGGCGACGGATCTTTCAGATAAACGAGCTCAGCCGCTGTTGAGACATGCAGCACGTGGAACCGGTGACGGTGTCGCCGTGCCAGGTCAGTAGCACGAGCGGTTGCGATCATGGCTGCCTGCTCATCACGGATACGCGAGTGATCGGCAATGTCGGTGGTGCCCTTAAACTTTTCGGTATTGGCACGAACGGTCGATTCGTCTTCGCAATGCGAACAGATCGGGAGCGTGGTTTCGGCAAAGATCCGCTCCAGGGCCTCCTGTTCGTCAACCAACAGATTGCCCGTACTGCTGCCTATAAAAATCTTGATCCCTGGAACTTCGGTCGCTCGGGCAAGTTCGTCCGCGTTGTCAGGCGTCGCACCGATGTAGAACCCAAAATTGACCAGCGACTTTTCCGACGCGAGCCGTTCTTTGTCACGAACTCCCTCGATCGTGATCGCGGGAGGTTTGGTGTTAGGCATCTCCAGAAACGAAGTCACGCCACCTGCGGCGCACGCGTGACTAGCCGTTGCGAGATCTTCCTTGTGGGTCAGCCCGGGTTCGCGAAAGTGAACCTGATCGTCGATCACGCCGGGTAGGAGATGCAATCCCGTCGCATCAATCACTTCATCGCAGGCCGCCGAATCCGACGCGTCGATGTCGAGAATTTGCCCATCGCCGACAAGCACGTTTCCGGTGCGAATTTCGCCGGAGGCGGACCGCAGCCCGTCCCCGGGCAAGACAATAGAAGCGTTTCGAATCAGGGTGCGGGGCATGGCTTGGCTTTCCGACGATTGAGAAAACCGCCTAGCCTAGCCGAAGTCCCCGCAACCGATCAATTGAGCTACTGACCGGCTGCCCAAACCATGCCGCGAACGAGCATCGCGAGATACGTCTCATCCTCAAACGTTTCTCGTGAATGACCGTAAGTCGTGCCAAACACGCGTGCATCGCCGTACCGGTTCGTCCAAACGACGGGGTGCCATTTATCGGTCACCTGGCTCTTTGATTTGGCGAGCACCGTCGTGTTCGGCCACACTTTTTCGATCACGTACAGCTCGTCCATCGGAGTCGCATACGGCTCGGGGAATTCACGCATGACCGGATGATCCGCGGCGACTACTTCGACACCGTAATGAGCCTGATGCTCATGGCGGCGACTGGTCACGCCGAGAAACTCTCGCCAATCATCGATTTTTGCGTCGCGATAAGTGTGCATGGCACAGTGAATCACGACGGCGGGCACTCCCGCGTGGTGGGCGGTTGTGATCTTGCGGATTTACTCCGGCGACGTGGTCGCGGCAAAACACTCATTGTGGACCACGACATCAAAGCCTTTGGCCCAATCGGCGTTGTCGTAGAAATCGATCTCGGCGTGGGTTCCCTTGCCGCCTTGAGAGACAACCGTCCACGCCGCTTTCACGCCAGCCTTCTCGGCAGCCAACTGAAGTGACTTGGATTGAAAATCATAATCGTGACAGCACCCACTCGTGATCAAAAGCACGTTCAGCGGCTTGCTTGGTGAAGCCGCTGACTCATCGGCGTCAACCGTGCCTGACACAGCCGAAAGTGAGATGGCGAATGCGAGCGTCAGATGGGCGAGGGAATTGGCGGGAAACTTCATGGTGCGGAGGGGCCTTTGGGCATAGGAGGTGGGATGCACGCGGCTTACCGAACTCGGGTTCGCTCGCCAGCGGCGGTATCGCGATATTATCGCACAGATCCGCTGGCTTGCCGATCAGTGAGAGATTTCCCTCCCCGCGACAGGACGATACCGACAAAAGAAAAACCGAAGTCTTGAAAAGACTTCGGTTTTAGCGGATTCAAAAGGGAGCCTGTTGGTTCGCTAGTTGTTCTCTTGCAGCTCAACGGTGTCCATCACCTTGGTATTGCGTTCGACCGCAATCACGGTGGTGCGTTGCCGCAATCCATCACGAGTCTCAGCCGTGATCGGCAGAACTTGGCGTTTGTCAGGGAATTCGAGTCTCACCGTGAACGCACCATCCTTCTGCAGTTTCACCGGGTGCCCGGAAACCATCACCGAGGCAGTCGGATCCGATTTCCCGTACACAATCAATTCGGCTTCGACATCCAGACGCAGTTTCGACTGACGTAGCAACGAGGGATCGCCCGTCATGCTACCCGAGTCAGCAGGATAGGGCATCCGACGTTGCAGCCGGCCTTCGAACGCTTCGCGTAACTCGCCACTACCCGATTCCAGTCCACCACTGAGAGCGTAGATTCGCTCGTAGTCTTCCGCGATGTCTTGCCAGTGTTCATCGAGTCGCTCGCAGTCACCGGGAACCGGTGTTTCAACGACATTGCTACGACAGAGGCAATGGAATTCACCGCTTTCGGTGAGATACCCGATCGCGACCCGGTAGCGGGACGGCGGGTCTTGCACGTCGATATACCACGTGCTCACGCCACCGTGCACAGGGATATCGCGGCTGACGGTTTCGGCTCGGTTGCTCGAAACGTCGCCGACGCTTAGCAGCCGGACGGTCGGAACTGCAGAATGCCATCGTTCGGCCAACGCCGATTGGGCACGTTGCACGCTGCTTTGCGTGATTTCCCAACTGGCCTGTAACCAGAACGAATCACGAACGAGCAACACGATCCGATCACGGTGCGGCGTGGTGCTGCGATGGCGTTCGGCGCCGTCGGTAACCGCGGCACCGCCGACCAACGTGCTGGTCGAAAGATCTTTGCGTTTTTGCATCAGCTCACGCCGTCGACGCATTTCGGCGCGGATGCGAAGCGTTTTCGCGGAGACTTTGGGTTCGCTCAACTCTGGCAGAGGAACGTCGTTGCGAGAGACCGGTTTGCGAGCCTTGGACCGGCCGCTGACACCTGACGACTTCGTCGAGCTTCCACTCGATGATGACGCTGAGAGTGCCGTCGTGGTCATGATCGGCTTCTTCACCTTCTTGGAGGATTCCGATTTTGCCGAACTGCTGAGCGTCACCCGTTTCGCGGTCGATCCGGGCGAACTCCGACTGATCACGTCACCGCTGCGTCGTTTGGCGGTGGAAGTCTTGGCGGTCGACGTTTTAGCGGCCGTTTCCTTCTTGGTGGACGCTGTGGCTTTCTTCTCGCTGACTTGACGGCGGAGTCGGCGTTGGATTTTTGTGATCTCGCTGACCAAATCATCCTTCCGCATCGAATGCCAACCGGCGATACCGTAGTTTTTTGCCAGTTCGGCAAGTTCCCGGCGGGTTTGAGAACTGAGGTCTGCGTTGGTGATCATGGGGATTCCTCGTCAGTTCGACCTGAAACCGAGCTCAGGACTTGTGCAAAAGTTGTCATGCAGGAAGAACTCCGACGAGGGCGGCTCGCCTCAAACACCAGAATAGCCCCTAAAGGTTCTGGTAATGGGAGAATTCGCTGCCCAAGCATTATGGCAAGGGACCACCAATGGTTCTAGGGCTAGGTGATTAATTTGTACAATTCGACCTAAAAAGTGTAATCAATTAGGTTCCAGAACCGAATTTTTCCTTAATCTCAACCTAGACACGCAAGTCGCGAACGCCAGCATTTTTTCTAGGAATCGTTCACATGCCGATCGAACCGGACGCGTCCCAGTCGGAAACTGAACAGAAGCACCCTGACGGGAGCAGCCCCCCCGGAAGCCCCTCCTCCGCGTCCGAATCAACTGCCGCAAACGCAGAACAGGCAGGCACGCCCCATCCCTCCGCAAAATCACAACCCAACCGCTCATCCGTCGCCCCCGAAACGGTGGAAGATCGCCAAGCACTCATGCACTTGGCGTCAGCCGGTTTTGAATTAGCGAGCTTCTCGTTGATTCTCGGCGGTGCCGGTTACGCGATCGATCACTGGCTAGGCAACGGAACACCTTACCTGGGAATCGCCGGGTTGTTCGTCGGTTTCTCGCTCGGATTTTATCGCCTGATCGTCCTAGCCGGCAAAATGAACTGATACACAAACCGTCTCGTCGTCAGCCTCCTACTTTCCTCTCGCAGACGTCCTACAATCAACTAAGCTAAGCCCTCCTCACTCTTTCGCTCTCTTCCCGCCGGTTCGGCCTTAACACATGTCACACGGAAAACCTGCCAAAGCGGCCCCTGTTGTGGGCGGTCGAGATATGTCAGCAGAAGCGGTCGCCGCTCGACTAAAAAGCTCCTTGCTCAAAGAGTCGACCGAACTCGAGGTCGACAAGATTTTCCGAGCGTTGGTGAAACTCGAAGGCTCTGACCTTCACATGAAAGTCGGCCAACCGCCGATGGTCCGCGTCGGCGGCGAACTCAAACCGCTCAACCGAGGCCCGATCGAAGCCGAAGAGATGGTCCGTCTCCTTCTGCCGATGATGGACGAACGCAACCTCATCATCTTTGAAGAAGAGGGCGGGGCTGACTTTTCGTATCAATGCCAAGTCGACGGCGTCCGGTGGCGTTTCCGGATCAACATGCTCAAATCGCTGGGAAATATCGGGCTGGTTGCACGGCGGATTAGCAATTTCATCCCCGATTTCAAAGGGCTCTATCTTCCCGATTCGATCGAGAAACTCTGTCACTACGAACAGGGCATGGTGCTGCTCGCCGGTGTGACGGGTTCGGGAAAAAGTACCACGATCGGTTCGATGCTGAACTACATCAACAGCATCTACCGCAAACACATCCTCACCCTTGAAGACCCGATCGAATTTATCTTCACCGAAGACAAATCGCTGATCAACCAACGCGAGATCGGCCAAGACGTCGTCGACTTTTCCGTCGGGATGAAACACGCGGTGCGGGAAGACCCCGACATCATCCTCGTCGGTGAGCTCCGGGATGAAGAAACATTCATGACCGCGATCCACGCCGCCGAAACCGGTCACTTGGTGTTCGGGACCATTCACGCGGCAAGTGCGTCGACGTGCATCGGTCGTATTCTCGACCTCTTCCCCGAGGAAATGCACCGAGCAATCCGCGGGGCGATCGCGATGAATATGAAAGGTATCGTTGCTCAGAAACTCCTCCGCAGTATCCGCCCGGGCGTCTCCCGCGTGCCGACGTGCGAAGTGATGACGTTCACACCGATGATTCGCAAACTCGTTCTCGAAGGGCATGACAGTAAACTGCCCGATGCGATCCGGATCGGTGCCGAGGACGGAATGCAGGATTTCACCATGAGTTTGAAACAATTAATTGACGATGACTTGATTGATCGTCCGACCGCATTTGCTGTCGCTCCAAACAAAGACTCACTGAAGATGTCGCTCAAAGGCATCGATGTCAAAGCTCCAGGGATTATCTAAGTGGCACAGGCACCCGAAGAAATTCAACTATGGCAAACCGCGGCACCCGTGGAATTCGTTCCCAACGTGGAATCGCGCACCGATGCCCAGGCATTGCTGATCACCACCCGCCAAGGCGCCGGCTACTTAATCGCCGCCGGCCAGTTGGGTCACGCGATCCAGTCCCGGGCGACGCACGTGCTGATGGACTTTTCGCAGAACGCGACCGCGATTCGCTACCAAATCGACGGGAACTGGGAACAACTTCCGCCGCTCGACCGCGAGAGCGGCGACGCGATGCTCTACGCCCTCAAACAACTCTGTTTGATGAATCCGGCCGACCGGCGTGGTGCCCAAAAGGGCTCGATGGGGCTGAAGGTCAACAAAGACAAATATCAACTCTCGGTTCAGTCGCAGGGCGTGCCCACGGGCGAACGTGTGATCTGCCGACTCGACGCCGAAAAGGTGCCCTTCAGCAGCCTCGCCGACTTGGGCATGCGAGACAAAATGGTCGAGCAGTTCAAGGAACAACTCAATGGCCACGGCAACGTCGTCTTGATCTCGGCCAAGAAAGGCGAAGGCGTCACGACGCTGTGGAACGTAGCCATCAATGCCGCCGACCGGCTGATCCGCGACTTCCAGTCGTTTGAACCTGCCGAATCACCAGAGCCGGAAATCATCAACATCACCTCGAACCTATTCGGCGGTGATACCGGCAAAACGGAACTCCAAGTGGTCCAGCGGATGGTGCTGCGGGAACCTGACGTGCTGTTGTTCCCGAATCCTCCTGAACCGGAATCATTGCACCTGTGCATGGAGAAGGTGGTGGAGGAAGACCGCCAGGTGATCCACCGCGCCGCGGGCGAAAACGCCATCGAGGTTCTTTTGTCGTTCGTGGGCCGTTACCCCGAATCGCGAAAGCTGATCGCTGAACAACTTGGTGCCGTGCTACACCAACGGCTGATTCGACGATTGTGCGAGAACTGCAAAGTTGGTTTCGAACCGCCACCACAACTGCTCGCCCAACTCGGCATCCCCGCCGGCCGCGTGCCCGTGATGTATCAACCGTTTATTCCCCCTCCGATCGAAGAACAGGTCGACGAGAACGGACGTCCGGCACCGATCGAACCCTGCCACGTCTGCGGTGGCCGCGGCTATTTCGGACGCATCGGCGTGTTTGAACTCCTCCGCCCCGGACCGCAATTCCGAACCGCGTTGGTCCAAACAAGTGACGCCAGCAAGTTGTTCTCGATTGCACGGGCCGAAGGACACCGGGGCATTCAAGCCGAAGCCGTCCTGTCCGTCGCCCGCGGCTTGACCAGCCTCGACGAACTCAAACGGGTGTTTTCTCGCCGCGGCTGAGTCGGTCGAGCCCCTCCTCCATGCTGACCGTTGGACGATATCCGAGCCGCTCTTTTGCGGCCGTGATGTCGAAGTAGTGATCTTTGGCGAGCTGCGCGGCAACGAATCGCGTCATCGGCGGCTCTTCTCGGCGACGGAGAGCCTTGTACACCGCTTCACACGTCGCACCGATCGCATAAGCGGCCCTATAAGAGATGTGCCGGGTCGGGGGCGGGGCGTCAAATTTCTGGCACAACCGCGAGATCCACTCCCAACACCGAACGGGCTCGTCCTGCGCGATGAAGTAGGCTCGCCCGGCGGCGGATTCCGGTGATGAGGCAATTGCCCCGATCGCGCTGACGTGGGCCGAAGCAGCGTTGGTCACGTGAACCGTATCGATCCGATTCTCGCCATCGCCGATAATCCGCAGACGACCCGAACGGGCACGATCGAGTAACCGGGGCAACAAATGCGGATCACCATCGCCCCAAATGAGATGCGGACGCAGCGACACCGTGCGAAGCCCACCAACGCTGTCTGCGGCAAGTACCTCTTGTTCGGCGATCGCTTTGGTGTGTGGGTAATGACACAGCCATCGATCGGGATACCCGGCCGACTCATCGATCCCGCTTTGATGCCCCCCGGCAAACGTCACACTCGGGCTGCTCGTGTAGATACACTGCGATGCACCGGAGCTTTTGCAGGCAGCAAGCACGTTCCGAGTCGCGACAACATTGTTGACGTAAAAGTGTTTCCACGGCCCCCATACTCCGGCCACGGCAGCGGTGTGAATCACCACATCAACATCTGCAATCGTGCGATTCACATAGTCGACATCGGCCAAGTCGCCACGATGGTGCTGCATCCCGAGACGCACCAGATCCGGCGTTTCCCGTCGAGACAGACCGACGACTTCATCGCCTCGATCGATCAACTGCCGAACAATTTCGCTGCCTAAAAACCCGCTGCAACCGGTGACGAGTATTCGCATGCGATCAACCCACGGGTTCTTGGGTAGCCGGAATCGTGGATTCGATCGGCGCGACCTTGGCAGGAAACCGTTTGAGCACGCGGTACAAAATACCGAGAGCGACCAACAACAAAAACGAACCGAACACAAACGGTGCTCCCGCAAACGGTTCGCCGTTGTAGCGGACCGCCGTATCTTCGTGCGTGAAGTAACGAAACAGCCCGGCGGTGAAGATCAGTGGCGCGAGGATGTTCGTCAAACTCAACAGCGACGTCAATGCTCCTTGGATCCGCCCCTGTTCGGCCGGATCGACCGTGCTCGTAATCAGGCTTTGGATCGCCGGCCCCGACAAACCGCTGAGCGATCCGAACACGATGATGCAGGGAATCATCCAACCACTCGTGGCGAGTCCATAACACAAGAACGCGATGCTCGAGACACTCATCGCCATCATCACCGTGCGTCGTTCACCGAACCGACGGATCACGGGGCGAACCAGTCCGCCTTGTACAATCACGGCCATCAAGCCGACCAACGCGAGCATCAAACCGTTCGTCTGCTCTTCCCAGCCGAACCGGAACCCCATCGACAACACCCAGACGTTCTCCAATCCACGTTGGGCGAGCGAACTGAAGACGAACGCCACGGCGAGCCCCAACACCATCGGATAGGATCGCAACCGGGTGATCGTTCCAAATGGATTCATGCTCCGCAATGTGATCGTCGAACTGCGTTTTTCAGGCGGCAACGATTCCGGCAAAACGAAGTATCCGTAGAGCCAATTGACGAGCGACAAACCGGCGGCGACATAGAAAGGCAACCGCAACGAGATCGCGCCGAGCAGCCCACCCAAAGCGGGACCGATAATAAACCCGAGCCCGAACATCATCCCTACCAAACCGAAATTGCGGGCCCGATTTTCACTGGTGGAAACATCCGCAATGTACGCGTTGCTCGTCGAAAAACTCGCCCCCATCACACCCGCAATAAAGCGACCGACAAACAACCAAGCCACTGACGTCGCAAGGCCGGTGATGATGAAGTCGACGCCGAGCCCAAACAGTGAACCCAAGATCACGGGACGACGTCCGAATCGGTCCGACAAGGCGCCCAAAACCGGGGCGAAGAAAAACTGCATCAGCGAAAACGTGGCCGCGATAATCCCGACATACCACCCGGCTTTCGACTCGTCACCACCCACGAATTCGATCACCAATTCGGGCAGCACGGGGATGATGATCCCGATCGCCAAAATATCGATGAACAGCGTCAGCAGAATGAACGCCATCGCCGCAGCGTGTCTCTGGTGCGGAGGCGTGATCAAAACGTGAAGACTCGTGTGGGGGAAAGGACTGGCGGGGGCACTCGTGCTTTGTCAGTGCTAAAACTCGGTGTGGGACCGGACGACTTGCGGTATTCCGCTAAGTCTTTCAGCGGCGGGGCGCGAGCCCTGCGGTTCAAGCAACCCCCAAGTTCAGGTTGGACGAAGCACTAGATTAGCCCAGACGATTTTTTTTCACAGGGTAGGAAGAACATTCACGCGTTCCCACCGGTGCCCCAACCCTCCGGACATGATCCCGATGTCGTCGATGCACGCCGTCTCTCCTCGCCTTCGGAGATAGTGGGCGAGGTAATCGTGTGTGAGGTGATGTTCAGCCACCAGAACGGGCTGCAAACGCGCCCGCAAAAAACGCGCTCACCAAATCATCTGACCACGACGTCCGATCGCGTTTCAAGAAACCATGATGCCCACCGCCGTTGGAGACGTGCAACCGAACCGGCCGGCCCCCGTCCTCGACACCTCGACTCTTTGCGTCATGCCTCCCCACGCCGTCAGTTCCCGCCAAATACGGAGAGAATGACTCCACGGGCACCAAAGGGTCGTCACTGGACGTGACGATTAAAGTCGGGACCGCGATATCACCGACAACCGAGGCCGCCGATGATTGCCCATAATAGTCCGTTTCACTTTCAAATCCGGCCAACGGGGCGGTGATTTTGCGATCGAACTGCCTCAGCGTTCGCGGCCGCGGCTGACGAAGCATCTCTTGATAGTCCTCCCGCGAGCGCAATTGGGGCGAGGCACGGCGGAGCAAATGTTTGATGAAATACCAATTGTAAAACCGCAGCCTCGCCGACTGCATCGCATCACTGCATCGCTGCAGATCCAACGGCGGCGCGATCGCCAAGATCGGCCCCACCCGATCCCATCCCGAAGGCGCGGCGTGAACACCATTGCCCACACGACCGGCCGTCAGCAACAACTGATTGCCGCCGAGCGATACGCCCACGGCACCGATCGGGCTCGCAGAATCGTTGACCACCGACGCGATAAACTCGATCGCCGCTAACACATCTTCGCTCCGGCCGGCATGCGTGATCGACCGACAGAGAGCTGCCGAATCGCCGCATCCTCGCATGTCGAGCCGAAACGTCCGGATGCCCAGCTGGCCCAAACGCCGTTGAAACCGCACCATGTAAGGAGCCGCATGACATCCGCAAATGCCGTGTATCATCAGCACCGAACCGTTTCGGGGCGTCCACCCTGCGGGCTCGTCATCGTGCATCGCCAATGCATCCCCGTCGCTGAGCGGGATGATGTGTCGCCGGTGGCTGGCTTCAAACGGGCGCAGCGCGTCGCCCGGCCGCGCCCCGAGCAGCGTCTGCAAATGGCCACCACGCAAAAATCGGTGTGGGACGAAGGCAGGAATCTCGAACTCATGGATCCATCTCGCAAAATTCCCGTCTAACATCGCACCATCCATGAAAGAATGCTCTCGAGATGCGTTTCCCCCTGACGCTTCAAGAGCGGCGTGGTTTGTCGTACAACTATCAGCCATGAAAACCATTCGAACCTTTCTCGCGATTCCATTACCCGCATCCCTGGCCCAGGGTGCGTCTGAATGGATTCTCGAAATGAAGCAACCTGCAGACTCCAAATCGCCGACACCTTCAAAAACGTCGACCACGCACAAGCGAGCTACAGTTTCGCCTCCATCGACGAATTCCGCGATGGGTATTAAGTGGGTTCCCGAAGATAATCTTCATCTGACGTTGAAATTCCTCGGCGAGGTCGAGAACGTGCAAATCCCTGAGATTTGCAATGTTGCCGCCGACGTCTGCAGCGGATTCGATCCCTTCGAGCTGAACTTCACCGGTTCGGGCTTCCTACCCGACTTGGCACGCGCAAGGGTGCTCATCGCGACGGTCGAAGACCCTACCGATTCCCTCACCGCGATGGTCAGCCAATTGGAAGACCGTTACGCGGCCTTGGGATTCAAACGCGAACCCCGCGATTATGTTCCCCATCTCACCCTCGGTCGTGCCCGCGGCGGCAGTCGGCGAATTTCGCAAACAGCCATCGACATGTGGCAACGTTACGAAAACGACCCGCTCGGTGAAATGACCGCCCGCTGCGTCCAGGTCGTCGGCAGTTTCTTGGAAAAACGCGGACCGACGTACAACGTGATGCACACGGTGGAATTGTAAGGTGAGCGGATGCGGCAACGAAGACGTTTTGCTGGCAATCGAATCGACGTGTGACGAAACTGCAGCCGCGGTGGTCACGCGGAGCGGTCGCGTGCTTGGCGAGTGCATCGCGACGCAGGAAAAGCTGCATGAACAGTTTGGCGGAGTCGTGCCGGAGATCGCCGCCCGCGCGCACCTCGAACGGATCCTCCCGGTCATCGACACCTCGCTACATCAGGCCGGTATCAGCGGCAGTGATCTCCAGGCGATTGCGGTCGCTGATCGTCCTGGGCTCGCCGGATCGTTGCTCGTCGGTGTCGTCGCGGCCAAATCGCTCGCGATGGCGTGGCAGAAACCCCTCGTCGCGATCAACCATTTGCACGCCCACCTGTACGCCTGCCAGCTAAGCCAATCACGGCAACCGACAACGAGCCCTCAATCAGCCGGGCAACCAGACTCTGCACCGGATTCCACGTCACCTTCGACGGTGACGACGGCGGCGGACGAAAAGGGGGACACGAGCGTTTATCCTGCAATCGGGCTAATCGTCAGCGGCGGTCACACAACATTGTACCTTTGCCGCGATGCCATCGACCTAACATACCTTGGCGGAACGATCGACGATGCGGCCGGCGAAGCGTTCGACAAAGTCGCCACAATGTTGTCGCTCGGATTTCCCGGCGGCGTGGCTGTCGCGAAATGGGCCGAACAGGGAAACGACTCGGCGTTCGCTTTCCCACGATCGATGCAGCATGACGGATCATACGACTTTAGCTTCAGCGGGCTCAAAACCGCCGTCCGGTACGCGATCGTCGGCCCCGGCCGGCAGGACTTCTCATCACTCGAACTTACCGATGACGTCAAAGCAGACGTGTGCGCTTCGTTTGAAGCTGCGGTCGTGGACGTACTGGTCGCCAAAAGTCGACGGGCGATTTCCGAACACGGCGTGCGGCGACTTCTCGTCGGTGGCGGCGTCGCGGCAAATCGCAGGTTACGACGACAACTCACCGAGGCAGCCCAACAAGACGGGTTCGACCTTGTCATCGCGCCACCCGAACTCTGTACCGACAACGCCGTGATGGGCGCCATCGCGTGGAAAAAGATCGATCGAGGAGAGTTCGCCTCGCTCGACCTCGACATTACCCCCGGTCTGCAACGTGGCTTTTAACTGGACCGCACCACTTTTCGCCTAGCTCGGTTTACGTCATTAGGTCTCCCCGGAATCGAGAATGGCAGGCGTTACCCGCTTCCAGAGCCTCTGAGAGCCCAACGACGCGAGAGGCGAAAACTCCAGTACGACTCTGTCCAGCTCGACCGCTCGCGTCTGAGTCTTCCACAAGGCAACGCCCCGCGACCCCAGAGGCGGGGTCTGCTTTTCCCACCGCAAAATCCCTTTCAAAATTCTCCTGAAAAGGTGGCCCCCACGTGAGCGCGATCTCGCATGGCCAATAGCACGTCTGGTTTCAACAAGACTCGCACGTGTATCAGCAACTCGAGCAACAGCCTTGTGGACAAGCAACACACCCGTCAACATCCAGCGATGTGCGTCTACCCGGCACATTTTGGCATCGTTGCATCGAGTTACAATGGACACCAATGACTAGTGAAGTGACGCAAATCCTCAATGCCATCGAAGACGGCGACCGCCAAGCGGCCAGCCAGTTGTTGCCACTGGTCTATGACGAACTCCGCCGATTGGCGACGCAAAAGATGACGCGTGAACCCGCCGGGCAAACGATCCAGCCGACCGCATTGGTCCACGAAGCGTTCCTGCGGTTGGTCGGCGGTGAGGACAAGCCGAACTGGGATGGACGGGGACACTTCTTCGCCGCCGCGGCCGAATCGATGCGTCGAATCTTGATCGAAGCCGCACGGCGACGCAAAACCGAAAAGCGTGGCGGTGATCGACAGCGGATCGACCTTTCGTCTGACGACGTCGTGGCGCACCCGGAAGATTCCGAAACTCTGCTCGCCCTCGATGACGCACTCAAGAAACTCGACAACGAAGATCCCGAATTGGCCCGGCTCGTCGAATTGCGGTACTTCACCGGACTGACGATTGACCAGACCGCCGAGATCCTCGGGGTCTCGCCCCGTACCGTCAAACGCAACTGGGCCTACGCGAGAGCGTGGCTGCGCCGCGAAATGGAAGGAGACGTCTCGGTTTAGAATTGCCGAGCCGAGCTATGCCGCATCTCTCCGAACGTTCCATTTTCTTCGAAGCGATCGACCTCAACGATCCCCACGAACGACGAGCTTACCTCGACCAAGCCTGTGGGGGCGACGCGGAACTTCGCGCTAGCGTGGACGCGTTACTGCAGGCTCACGAGGCTCCCGACCACGCCTTGGATCGGCCACCGGTGGAAGTGCCGAAGATCGACTTCCCGCACCATATCGGTTCGAAAATCGGCCCCTATCGCTTGATGGAACAGATCGGTGAAGGCGGTTTCGGGCTCGTCTTTGTCGCCCAACAAGAACATCCCGTGCGCCGAAAGGTGGCACTTAAAATCGTAAAACCTGGAACCGGCACCAAAGAGGTTCTGGCCCGTTTCGAAGCGGAGCGTCAAGCCGTCGCGATGATGGACCATCCCAATATCGCAAAGGTATTTGATGCCGGTGTTACCGATGACGGTCGCCCCTACTTCGTCATGGAACTCGTCCGTGGCGTCCCGATCAGTGAGTTCGCCGACGCGCACCAGATGCCGATCCGCGACCGGTTAGAGCTCTTCAAGAACGTTTGCACTGCGGTACATCACGCGCATCAAAAAGGGGTCATCCACCGCGACATCAAACCGTCTAACGTGATGGTCACGCTGCACGATGACCGGCCTGTTGTCAAAGTCATTGACTTCGGCGTCGCCAAAGCAATCGGACAATCGCTGACCGACAAGACGATCTACACGCGATTCTTTTCGATGATTGGCACGCCGCTCTACATGAGCCCCGAGCAGGCCGAGATGAGCGGCCTGGACGTCGATACCCGCAGTGACATCTATTCACTCGGTGTGCTGTTGTACCAATTGCTGGTCGGTGAAACGCCCTTCGATCGCGAGCGACTCGATTCGGCAGGACTCGATGAAATGCGTCGGATCATTCGGGAAGAAGACCCACCGCGGCCGAGTCAACGTTTGACGACACTGAACGCCCGCATGACCACGGTCTCCAACGCGCGACGATTGGACGTCAAACGGCTGACATCGACGCTGCGGGGCGATCTTGATTGGATCGTCATGAAAGCGCTCGAGAAAGACCGCAACCGCCGATACGATTCCGCCGCGGCGATGGCCAACGACATCTCCCGGCATCTCACCGAGCAACCGATCCAAGCCCGTCCGCCGACATTGTCGTATCAACTTCTTAAGTTCGCCCGTCGACAACGCGTGGCGATCGCCACGTTCTCGTTGGTCGCGCTCGCGATGATGATCGGTACCGGCGCGAGCATCTGGCAGATGCGAGTGGCCTACCACGAACGCGATCTCAAAGAAGTCGCCCTCCGTGAAGCGACTCAAGCTAAACGCGACGTCGAACGTTTTGCCGCCGTCGTGACGGAAGCGAACTCACTCGTGGCCAGCGCACAAACGCACGCCGGATCCGGACGATGGAAGGCGGCTATGGATGACTACGACCGAGCCATCGAATTGCAACGCAACTATGATTTGCCATGGATCGGCCGCGCCCAATTTTTCACGCGGTTGAACATGTGGGAAGAAGCGGCGAACGATTACGCTCATGCCCTCTCGCTCGGAGCCGCCACCGACACGCCGCAGTGGTGGGGCGTGGTGGCACTGTTCACGTTGACAGATCACATGCAGGCCGCCAACGAATTGTGCCTGCAACTCAATCGTCAGATCGCTCTGCACAAACCCATTGAGCAGTGGGAATTTGTCCGCACCTGTGCGGCCTGCCGCGATTGCATGAGCGATCAATCGCTTCGCGACCTGGCCGCGTGGACACGCACCGAACTCGCCAAACCGGAACCACCACCGCAGTGGGACGATGGACCTCGTCCTCCCGATCGCCGACGGCACCCCGGATTCTTGTTCGAACCCGAAGGTAGACCGTTACGTCCTCCTCCGGAACGAATGCCGTCTGACTTCTCGCGATCTGATTTCACCGGACCAAATGATGGCGACACCGATTGGGTTGGTCCTGAACCGAGTGGCAGCAATCCGAGGGATCCGGGGGCATTCGACTCGGATCAGCCCCCGCCACCACGATCCAATCGGACCGGGCCGCCACGCTCACCTCATGAGTTGCCACGCAACGTTCGCCAATACATCGCTGGACTCGTGCACCTCCGAATCGGCGAGCACGAACGGGCGATCGAGCTGCTTGAACAGGCCCGAGACGACCGGTCTTGGCCGGCCAGTTGGATCGTCGACGCCCCCATGGCGATCGCTTTGCACGCCACAAATCGGGCCGACGATGCTGCCGACGCGTTAGCTCGATCACGTCAATCGATCGGAGAAGTGACCGCAATGCTCAGCGATGAACGAAACCCGGCGACGAAACCGCCCTGGTTCGATTTCGTTGAGTTCTTCGCGTTTTACACCGAAGCCAGCGAATTGATCGAAGGCACCACGCCCATCGACGTGCCCTCGCTCGAAGAGATCCGCAGCCCCGTGCTGATGCAGTTGCGATAGTGATCTCTATCTCTGACGTCGTCATTTGACTGCGGCAAATCGCGTCCGACCTGCGAGTTAGGGCTCGCGGGCCTAGTGATTTGATGTGCTTTGCGGGTAAACTCCTCGGCTCTTCGTCAACGAACAGCCGCGACCGCCCACCCCGCAACGCTATGAGCATCACGACCAAACCGTTCGGACAAACTGAGGATGGAGCCCCCGTCACCAAAATCACGCTCACCAATCGCTCCGGCAACCACATCAGCGTCATGAACTGGGGTGCCTCCCTGTTGGAGGTTGTTGTGCCGGACCGGGACGGTCAACTCGCGAACGTGAACCTCGTATTTGATTCGATCGAACGTTATCTGGCGCCGCACCCCGGATTCGGGAGCACCATCGGGCGTTTCTGCAATCGCATCGGCCAGGCCAAATTCACGATCGATGGCGTCGAGTACCCTGTCACTGCGAACCACGGCAAACACTGCCTCCACGGCGGCAGCGTTAATTTCTCGCACCACAACTGGACGACCGAAATCATTCCAGACGATGCAACTCGCGGCGAAGACATGGTTCGCTACACCCTCGTCAGCCCCGATGGGGAAGAAGGATTCCCGGGCGAACTGACCGCCACGACGCTGTACCGCTGGAACGATGCCAACGAGCTGACCATCGAATACACCGCCACGACGACAAAGCCCACGCACGTCAATCTGACCAACCATAGCTATTGGAATCTAGGCGGCGTCGACTCGGGATCGGCCGTCAACCACGAAGCGATCATCCACGGCGAGGAAGTTCTGGCAATCGACGATGACCTGATTCCGACCGGTGAATTGGTTCACGTTGAAAACACACCTTTCGATTTCCGGCGGCAAACCTCTTTTGCCGCACGCATCCAATCGCTGCAGGCAACCAAAGGATACGATCATTGCTACGTCGTCGATGGCCCCGCCGGCACGCTCCGACCGGCCGCCCACGTCGTCGACCCGGTATCGGGGCGGGGCCTCGCAATCGAAACCACCCTCCCCGCGATGCAACTCTATACAGCAAACCATCTTAAAAAGGATGAACGCAGTGGCGGCTATGGTCCTCAAGACGCCTTCTGCCTCGAGACGCAATACTATCCCGATGCCCCTAACCATCCAAACTTTCCCACGACGTTGTTACGTCCGGGCGCCCACTTTCACGAGAAAACTGTCCATCGATTCACCGCATAGCCTCACACGGGTTTGCGAAATATCGTAAAACATCGCCCAACGTGCGTTGCCGCACCCGAGCCTAAACGCCTTTTCCCCTCGATCCCTCTGTTCGCTCATGAATATCCTCGAAGTAGTTTTGTTTCTAGGCTCAGTTATCGGCGTCATCGCGCTGGGAATCTGGATGGCGAGCGAGCCGGATGATGGGGATCCAACCAACGACGCGTCGGATTACTTCCTCGCCGGTCGCGGATTGACGTGGTGGCTGGTCGGTTTCTCATTGATTGCCGCCAACATTTCGACCGAGCAATTCGTCGGCATGTCGGGTTCGGCCGCGAACTGGCTGGGGATGGCGATCGCCTCTTATGAATGGATGGCAGCGGTGACTTTGGTCGTCGTCGGATTCCTGTTCCTGCCACGCTTTCTCAAGGCCGGATTGTTCACGATTCCTGAATTTTTGGAATACCGATTCGGCCCGATCGCACGATTGGTGATGGCGATTCCCGCCGTCGTGACGCTGGTCTTCGTCGCGACCTCGTCAGTGATTTTCTCCGGGGCGAAGTTCATCTCGGAATACTACAACACCGTCCCCGTGCTCAACAATTTGACCGCGATGTGCTGGCTGATCGCCCTGTTTGCGGCGGCTTACGTGTTTGTCGGTGGTCTCAAGGCGTGTGCCTGGACCGACTTGGTGTGGGGCTCGGCGTTGATTCTCGGCGGTATCATCGTCATGACGATGGCATTCATCCAACTCTCCGAGCGGCCCGCCGAAGACTTGATCAAAACCAAAGTTGCCAACTCCGAAGCAACCGTCGCTGACTTGGAGGAGGCTGGGTTCTGGAAGCGATTCATCCTGCTCAACGACGGTGTCGACAACGAAGCGGTCGCTGTCAACGGCCCCAACGGCAGCGGCGGCAAGACCCACATGGTTCGCCCCAAGGAAGACCCCGAGTTGCCTTGGACTGCCCTCATCGTCGGACTCTGGATTCCCAACTTTTTCTACTGGGGTCTGAACCAATACATCGTCCAACGAACCCTCGGATCGAAGTCTCTGGCGGAAGGTCAGAAGGGGATCGTGTTTGCAGCCTTCATGAAACTGCTGATCCCGTTCTTGGTCGTAATTCCCGGCATTCTCGCATACAACTTGTTCGCGCCCGATCTGTTTAACAACGCCACCAATGAATACGACTATGACCGCGCGTTCCCGGTGCTCGTCCGCAACCTGATCAAACCCTATCCGATGATCTCGTGGTTCATCCTCGCCGCCCTCTCCGGGGCCGTGATCAGCTCGCTCGCGTCGATGCTCAACTCCGCATCCACGATCGCGACGATGGACTTGTATGCTAAAGTCACTCACGAGAAGGACCAACACAAATTGGTCGTCGTCGGACGAGTTTTCGTCATCACGTTCGTGTTGTTGTCGGCGTTGGTCGCCCCTCGGCTGGATAACTTCACCAGCATCTTCACTTACATCCAAGAATTCCAAGGGTTTATTTCGCCCGGTATCCTGGCCGTGTTCTTGCTTGGTTTCTTCTCACCTCGAACCCCACGGTACTTCGGTACGCTAGGGATCATCGTCAACGTCGTCGCGTACGCCGCGTTCAAATGGGTGCTCGGCCCGATGATTGTCGCACAAGGATGGTGGTACGCTGATCAAATCGCGTTCTTGGATCGTATGGCGTTGTGCTTCTTCATCGTATTGTTGACTGGTTTGGTCGTCACGATCTTGCATCCGCTGAGGACGCCTGTAACGATGCCGGTGAATGAACAGATGAACTTGGATTCGTCCAAGGGAGCACGACTGGCAGGCGTTGGTATCATCATCGCTACCGCCGGCCTGTATTACTATTTCTGGTAACACCCCATCGAGTGAATTTTCCATGGACTGGATGACAATTGACGCTTGCCGACGCAGTGACGCATTGCCACTGCCGGCTGAAATTCGCGGTTGGGTTCGTACCCGCCGCGACAGCAAGGGCGGGTTCAGCTTCCTCGAAATCAACGACGGAACGTGCTTGGGAAACCTGCAAGTCGTCGCTCCAGCCGAATTGGAGAATTACACCAGCGAGGTGCAAAAACTGACCGCGGGCTGTAGCGTCGTCGTCCAAGGAAATCTCGTTGAGTCGCCCGCAAAGGGACAGGCAACCGAACTGCACGCCGAATCCGTTCGCGTGCTCGGATGGTGTGATGGGGAAACCTATCCGCTTCAAAAGAAACGCCATTCATTCGAAAAACTACGCGAGTGGTCGCATCTCCGGGCCCGCACCAACACGCTCGGTGCGGTAATGCGAGTCCGCAACCGGCTCAGCCAATCGATTCACCGATTCTTTGACGAAGCCGGCTTCTATTACCTGCACACGCCGATCGTGACCGCGAGTGATTGCGAAGGTGCCGGCGAGATGTTCCGAGTCACCACGCTCAACCTCGAGAAGCTCGCGGGTTCCAATCGCCCTCTTGATCCTTCCCAGGACTTCTTCGGCAAACCGACCCATCTCACCGTCAGTGGCCAGCTCGAAGGCGAAACGTACGCCAGCGCGCTGTCGAAGATTTACACGTTCGGCCCCACCTTTCGCGCCGAAAACAGCAACACGTCACGGCACCTCGCCGAGTTTTGGATGGTCGAACCCGAAGCTGCGTTCTTCGACCTCCAAGACAACATGAAACTCGCCGAGTCATTCCTCAAACGCATCTTCGCCGATGTGATGGAAGACTGCGCCGAAGACATGGAATTCTTCGACAAGATGATCGAAAAAGGGAAACTCGCACAATTAAAAGCGGTCGTCGACAAACCGTTCGAACACATGACCTACACCGAGGCGGTCGAGCGACTGACCGCGAGCGATGAGTCGTTCGAATACCCAGTGAAATGGGGGATCGACCTCCAAGCCGAACATGAAAAACACCTGACGCAATTGGTCAACGGACCTTTGATCCTGACCGATTATCCTTCGACAATCAAACCGTTTTACATGCGGGTTAGCGACGACGAAAAAACCGTCGCGGCAATGGATGTGCTGGTACCGGGAGTCGGCGAAATCATCGGTGGCAGCCAACGCGAAGAACGTCTCGATGTATTGTTGCGGCGGATGGAAGAGGCCGGCCTCGACGACAAAGAATACTGGTGGTACGTCGACCTGCGGCGTTACGGCAGCGTGCCCCATGCGGGATTCGGCCTTGGTCTCGAACGAGCGGTGCAGTACGCCACCGGCATGACCAACATCCGCGACGTGATCCCCTTCCCACGGACTCCCGGCAACGCGGAGTTTTAAACCGAGGCCGCCGACGTGCTCACGAACCACAATGTGGCAACGCCGGTATGCCGCTTGGCGCCCTCACCAACGGGCGCCCAACATCTCGGCAACGCCCGCACGTTCCTGCTCGCGTACTGGAGTGCTCGCTCCCAAAATGCCCAACTGATCTTGCGAATCGAAGACATCGATTCCCCGCGAGTCAAGCCGTGGGCGACCGTGCAAGCGATCGAGGACCTCGCTTGGCTCGGCATCGAACATGACGGCGAACCGATCATTCAAACTCAGCGCACCGAGCTCTACCAAAACTTGCTCGATCGTCTGATCGCAGATGATCGCGTCTACCCCTGCACATGTTCGCGGAAAGACATCGAAACCGCATCTTCGGCGCCGCACGAACAGTCCATCACGCGCCCAAACCAACTGGCTGCTGCACGAACGGTTGTCGCGGAAAACACGCTCTATCCTGGCACCTGCAGCGGCTGGCATCCGGGCGATGCATTCCCGACTGCAGGTAGTTACTGCCTGCGTTGGCGAGTCGATAAAACATGGATGCAGTTTGATGATCTCGTCGCCGGTCAAGTCTGTTGCAAACCCGACGAGTCGATTGGCGATTTTCCCGTCACACGCAAAGAAGGCGTTGCCGCGTATCAACTCGCAGTCGTCGTTGATGACATTGATGCGGGAGTAACTGAAGTCGTGCGTGGCGATGACTTACTCGTCAGCACATTTCGCCAGATGCAAATCTACGACTATCTCGGAATCACACACCCCACCTACGCCCACGTTCCGCTCGTCGTCGGTGAAGACGGACGACGACTCGCCAAACGACACGGTGACACGCGGCTATCGCAATATCGAGAACAAGGCGTTGCACCGGAAAGCATCGTCGCTTGGGCCGCCCGCTCGGCGTTCGGACGCATCGACGGATTCCCGAGCGAAACCGAAACCGCCGACTGGACGCTCGCTCGTTGGCACCGCGAAATGATCGAGCGATTTGACTGGGCGAAGGTCTCTCGCGACCGTGTCCAGCATTCCTGAACACGATCAAGACAGTTCTTGCACGAAGTCGTGAAGCGTCTCACGAAACCGGATCAGCAGTTGGCTTTGAAACCGATACGGATTCCAGATCGCCGCGATCGTCCGCTTCGGTTTCACACCACTTAACGATCGGTACACACGACGTTTCGTGTTATCGATCTTCTTCGCCATCTCAGGAATCAGCGAGATGCCGTGCGACAACGCGACGAGTTCTTGGACCATCGCCAATTGATTGGCGCGTTCGACCGCCAACGGATGAACCGAACGCTGGCGGCAGAACGACACAATGTTGTCAGACAAACAGTGCGCTTCGTTGAGCAAGACAAAAGGCTCGTGCTGAATGTCACTCAGACGGATCTGCTTTTTTTGCGTTAGCGGGTGATCCGGTGGCATGACTAAGTACAGCTCCTCTTCGAACAGACTATCGATCTCCACATATCTCGCGGGAATGGGTAGCGCGACGATCGCAACATCCAACTCGCCTTGCTTACATCGCCGCACCAAATTGTCGGTCGTGTCTTCTTGCACGACCTGGGTCGCGTGGGGGAACTGATCGGCGAACTGACGCAGCAGATCAGGTAAAAAGTACGGCGCGACCGTGGGAATTGCTCCGATCCGAATTCGGCCGGTTTGCCCGTCATCGCAAATTTCCGCCTTCATATCTTCGACGATCAACAGGATCTGCTCGGCACGCGATTGGAAGATGAGACCGGCATCCGTCAGCTCGACGCTGCGAGGCTTTCGTTCGAACAACGGCTGTCCGATCTCGTCCTCGAGTCGCTGAATCGCCCGGCTCAGCGCGGATTGGGAAAGGCATAAACGCTCCGCCGCGTGTGTGAAATTTCGAGTTTCCGAGACGCACTGAAAGTACGCCAGTTGATCCATGTCCATCTTTGGTTCCCAAACCTCTGATCTTCCGACCTCGTTGCCCCCGGGCAGAATTTGCCATGCATGTATTGCATGACAAACACATTAGCATCGCGGCCAGTGCAATGCCAACGATGCCCCAGACGCCGTAGCTAGAGCGAACACTCGGCAGCACGAAAACCGGTACGGCGCATCGACATCGAGTACAATCCCTCCTTCCTCAACACGCGATCATTCTGCCACGGCATGAACGATCCGCGTATTCACCACGACTTAGCCGGACTGCGTCATTTGCTGGCAGACTGATTAAAATCTTCGCTCTCACCTAGCTGAGTCTCCCCCGGGTTCCGAAAGCGGGTAACGCCTGCATTCTCGGTCTCGGGGGAC
>NZ_JAMQBK010000065.1:0-84225 GCF_023701485.1 Aporhodopirellula aestuarii | reverse complement strand
GCCGTTCCGCTAAAAAAGGCACTAATACAATCGACGTCCCGAGAGACTGAGCTACGTGAAAATTGGTGCTGTCCCGCTCGAACTTTGCCCCTCCCCACCTCCACCTTCCTGCCTTTAGGTTTGCCGCCCATGAAATCCCTTCCGGTAATTGTCCTATTCTCTCTGTTGTTCGGTATGCCGATCCAGGCATTTGGTGAGAACAAGTCCGACATCGATCGCACGCATCAAGACGGAATCCCGCTCGGCAAAATCACGTCGGGTGTTTTTGACCAAAGCAAAATTTTCCCGGGCACGACGCGTGAGTACCGCGTCTACGTCCCCGCGCAATACGATGCCGAGAAACCGGCGAATCTGATGGTGTTCATGGACGGGCTGAACTACGCCAAAGACACCGGCCCATTTCGGGTGCCGGTCGTCCTGGACAACTTGATCCACAAAGGAGACATCCCCGTCACCGTCGCGGTGTTCGTCAACCCAGGCGTGATTCGGGCGACGAAACCAGACGCGGCGAATCGCAGCAACCGCTCCTTCGAATACGACTCCCTGTCAGATCGCTACGCACGGTTTCTCGTCGAAGAATTTCTGCCCGTGGCCCTGGACGGAATTCGTGTCTCAGACGATCCGAAAAACCGCGCCGTTTGCGGAATCTCCTCGGGCGGAATCTGTGCTTGGACGGCCGCATGGGAAATGCCAAATCAATTCGGCAAAGTGCTCAGCCACATCGGAAGCTTCACCAACATTCGCGGCGGGTGGGCCTACCCTGGCTTGATTCGCAAAACGAAAGACAATCCGAAACCGATCAAGGTTTACCTTCACGAAGGCCAAGACGATCTCAATAACCTGCACGGCAACTGGCCGTTGGCAAACCAAGACATGTCGGCGGCACTGCGATTCGCGGGATACCAAAGCAAACTCGTGATGACCGAAGGGGGGCACACTGCAAAATACGGCGGTGCGGTACTTCCCTCAGCCCTGCGATGGTTGTGGGACGACAACGCTCCGACTGATCAAGTCGAAAACCATCAAACGAAACCGACGTGGCAACCTCACCCCGACGCGGTCAAAAACCCTGTGGTGCCTCACGGAACAGTCGAAGCAATGCCAGCGTGGAAATCAAAGATCTTCAACGACACAGTCCGCGATTGGTGGGTTTACGTCCCGGCGCAGTACGACGCCGAAAAACCCGCGGCATTGATGGTCTTCCAAGACGGCAAACGCATGTCGGACGTTAACGGCCGGTGGCGCATTCCGACCGTGTTTGACAATCTGATCGCTAAAGGAGAGATGCCACCGACGATCGCGGTGTTCCTTAACCCTGGTCAGGACACGACCAAACCTCAGGTCAAGAACAAGTTCTCCAATCGCAGTTTCGAATACGACAGTCTTGGCGACCGCTACACAAAGTTCCTGCTCGAAGAAATCCTTCCCGAAGTCGAACGGCGTTACAACGTCTCGAAGGATCCGCTGATGCGAGCGATCGGAGGTTCGAGTTCCGGAGCGATCTGCGCCTTCACCGCCGCGTGGGAGCGTCCCGATCAGTTTTCAAAGGTCTACTCCAGCGTCGGCAGCTTTACGAATCTGCGCGGCGGCAACGTGTACCCCGCACTCGTTCGCAAAACCGAGCCCAAACCGATTCGCATCTACATGGCCGACACCAGCGGTGACGTCGACAATGCATTCGGCAGTTGGCCGTGGGCGAACCGCCGGATGGCGTCCAGCCTTCAATACATGGGTTACGACGTTCGGTTCGACTGGGCCGAAGGATATGCCCACAACGCCGACTATGGCAGCTCCCGATTACCCGACGCGATGAAATGGTTGTGGCGAACCGAAACGAGCCGTCCCGCCATCGACACGAGCGATGACCTGCGTGGCGACATGACCCTACTCAACCTGCTCGTGCCCGGTGAGTCGTGGGAAGTTGTCGCCGAGGACCTCGGATTCGCAGACGCGCCCTGCACCGACGCCGATGGCAACTTCTATTTCAGCGACATGCGTGCTCCCGCGATCTACCGCGTTAACAGCGATGGAACCCGAGAAAAGATCGCCACCGAAGCAGTCAGCGGCCTGGAGTTCGGTCCCGACGGGACGCTCTATGGCTGCCAAGGTGCGAAGAAACGCGTGATCTCGATCAACGTCGATAGCGGCGAAGTCAACGTGGTGGCCGAAAACGTAACACCCAATGACTTAGCGGTTACCGACGACGGTTTTATCCTGATCACGGAAACCAAAGACAAACACGTTACCCGGATCAATCCCAAAACCGGCGAAACGTCGGTCGTCGATTCAGGAATCACACGTCCCAACGGGATTGTGCTTTCGCCGGACGGAAGCACGCTCGTCGTGTCCGACCACGGCGGCGAATTTGCGTGGGCCATGCGAGTCGGAGCGGGGGCAACGCTTGACGCCAAAATGCCAACAATGACGATGCGACTGCCGATTGATCCCAAGGGCGAGTTCGCTTTCAACGAACCGCCCCCGTACATCACCGCGTCACGGGGAGACGGATCGGCGGTTGATAAATCGGGACGCTATTACATCACCAGCGCGGTGGGCGTTCAAATTTTTGACGCAACAGGTCGGCTGGGTGGCGTATTGCCGGCGCCAAACCCCTCCAAACCGCTGACGAGTTGCACATTGGCGGGCCCTGATCACAGCTACCTGTACGTCACCAACGGGGACGTGGTGTACCGGCGGAAACTCAAAATCTAAGTCGCGGCCAAGTCGATTGCCGAACTAACACGGCGCGCCATCCACGTTCAGTCTTCGCCTAGCCCGACCATTTCGAGCAGGCGGAGCGCGTTGGTGGTGGGTGAGACGCCCGATCGCATCACGTAATCGAACGTCATCCGCTCATCGCCATCAGCGTGAGGCGTGATCGTCTCGCGGAAATGGACCGTGTGCGCGATGCGTTGCAACTCGGGCTCGTCGGCGAGTTCGAGATCGTGAGTCGTGATCGCACCGATCGCTCCACTTTCGACGAGCATTCCCAATACGCGGGTCACCGCGATTTGTCGCTCGCGGCTGTTCGTACCTTGCAAGATCTCGTCGAGCAAGAACAACAACCGCCGACGAGCGGGCACGGCGTCCGATGCACTCACCGGAACCTCGGCGTTTTTTGCCGCCGCGTGAAGTTCTCGCGCGTGTTCCACCACGGCAGCCAAACGATTCAGTTCCGCCATGTAGAACGACACACCCTGACTGAGATCGTCACTGACACGGATGCTCGTCGCCATTTCGATCGGCGGTAACCGCATCTGACGACAACAAACCGGCGCGCCTGCCATGGCCAGCGAGACGTTCAAACCGACGCTCCGCAGCATCGTACTTTTACCCGACATGTTACTGCCGGTCACCAACAACAGCGTGCCCGCCGGACCGATCGATACGTCGTTGCGGACACGGATCTCATCACGCAGCAACGGATGCCCCAAACGCTCACACGCGACGATCGCATTCTCACCCGAGTTGCCGTCGAGAGCACCATCGGTAACCCACTGCGGCGATGCCCATTGCGGGTACTCATCGGCCAGCGCGGCCAGCGAGAGCAGGGACTCGAGTTCGCCAAGTGCCACGAACCATTCCTCGACGCGGGAAGCATGACGTTCCTTCCATTCCTCGAGTCGACGCAACACCCGGACATCCCACAAACCAAACGCCTGCAACGGCAAATAAATCAGAAACGTTCCCGCAGAATGTTTGAGCGATCCGGCCTTGGCCACGGACGCAAGTTGATTCATCGCGACCGAGGCTGATCCCTGGTCGTCGCCGACACCCAATAGTGCACGACGAATCCGCTGCGCGGTGCGATTCTCGGTGTCATGCTCCGGTGCATCGTGAGGCAACAACTCCGCCGATTGAAACAATTCGGCGTAATCGTCCACGCTGCGTCGTGATTGAATCGCGATCGAAAAAATCTGGGCAACCGGGCCGAGCATGATCGACGCGATCAATAAATTCACCACGGCAATTGCAATCAACGCGAAAAATGACAGTCTCGTCAGATCACGGTTTTCGGTCACGGTTGCCAACACCAATGCCGCGAGACAAACCACCGATACGATTGCGGTCAAATTGGCCCAGGGATTCAGCCAACGTCTCGACGGCAACCATGCTGGACTGCTCGCCCATTGGACGAACGATTCAGGATCGCCCGTCGAAGTTCCAACTTCACGGGCGAGGGTATAGAACCGCAAACGTGGCTCACGTGCGGTCGCCAATGATCGGACCGCATGATGCCGATCTTGCGCGACGTTGGGATCCACCGGACTGGTCAACCAATTGGCCAGCGTGCGTTGTCCGGGCGTCGTTGCGGCCATCGAAACAAGCTGGAACAACGACGCGTCGCCCACCAAATCCAAATCATCGGCAAGAAAACGCTGCCGATCATTGAGCCGGATGACGTCCGCAGTCTTGCCGATCGAATCACTCGCCAACGATTTCCACTCGCGATCCAATCGTCTCGCTAACCGGCTCAGCGTGCGAGATTGATTTTGTCGGATTTCCATTTCGGTTCGCACCGATTCGTTTCGCACGACTGTTACGAGAAACGCCAACAACGCGCCGATGGCGATCGTAATCCAGAACGGATGCTCGGTAGTGATCGAAAAACCGATCCCAACGACCAGTGCAAAAAACAGCACGACCCGAAGTGTGCCGAGTTTTGCGTCGGTTGCGGTGAACCGCTCGAGCTCCGAATCGATACCCGCCAATCGATCACGGTATCGGGCACGGGCTTCGTCGCAGCTATCCAGTGGATTGGCGACGGGCTGCCCCTCGGCAGCGACACCAGCGAGTTCGGCCGCTTGAGTCGACTCGGGGCGGGAAGAAGAATTCGACATCCGTATCAGGCTGCATCCATTCGCGCGGGCACACGGGGTTGCGAGGTTTTGGCAGCATCGATGACTTTCAATGCGATGCGATCCTGCAAGTTAGGTCGGAAAATGGTCAGCAACAACAACGGCAGGAACCATCCCATGTAGAGACCTCCGCCATAGCCGTGCCAAAATTGAGCCGCGATCATCAACGCCGCCGAACAACTGATGAGGATCCCCAGGTTTTTCTGAGCCGGCCAAACCGCCAAGAACACACTCAAAATCACAAACGCCACGATCACCGGCAAACGCCATACAGGGTTCCATCCCAACTCCCAAACCCCGCGTGGATCTTGGGTGGGGAAGAACAGACCGAACATTTGGCGCAAGTGCTCGAAGAATGGCTCCGTCCCGCCGAGTACGAGCAGCGCCATCAAGACGCATAACATCGACAACACGCCGATGGCAAACCGCCGCGCCCCACGCTGCCAATAAAAACTGAACCAGAGCGGCAAGAGGAACAACGGGTAATACACCAATCCGGCCGCGGCTCCGACAAACAAACCCGAAAAGAACGGCTTCCGATACAACAAAATCGCCCACAGCAATAACGCTGCGGGGACGACGTGATCGACCCTCCCGGTCATTTGAGCGGTGTACGGCATCAGGAGATACAAAGTCGCACAACCGGCACCGGACCGAAGGTTGCCGAAGTGGCGGTTACCGATCAACAGAATGCCGATCAGGATCGCCGACTGGCTAATGATCGCAATGATCTTGGCGATCGCAGCACGGCTTTGTTGAGCCGGTGACAGTTCATCGAGCGTGGGTGGTTCAGCGCCACCAAGTACGTCACTGATCGGTCGCACGGGAATCGTCGGCAACATGTTCATCAACGCATAACCCGGCCCCAATTCCGGCCCCTGTTCACGCTGAATCTCCGGCGTACTGGCGACGACGTTTGCCATCATGAAAATGAACAACGAAATGCCAAGAAAATTCAAACCGCCCGTCGTCAGGTTGGGATCGAGCAGTGGACGACGAACCATCAACGGATCGAGCAGCATCCGAATCATGAGGCCCATCTCGATGACAAACAGCCAGATAAAACCGCCACGTCGCAAACCGATCGCGGAGTCGTACGCGGCGATCTGTGCTGGCGTACGAGGGTCATCGGGGTCAACGTCAGGTCCTGGCGAATCGATCAACAACGCGTCCGGTTGAATCGCGGCAACGAGCGTTTGATCTGTCGCAGCCCCCGGGATCGGGCCGCTCGATTTCTCCAGACTCTGAGGCGGTTCGCCTATCGGATTCCCATTCGATGACGCCCCACGCTGAACCGCATCGGACTGGACTGCTTCCGAGGACATCGCGTCCGACGAATCGGCTGGTTGGTCTTCGGCAGCCCGTTTGAGAGTGAGGGATTGCACCAGCTCGCGGTCCAAACGTGTTTGTCGACGATACCCCTCGTTCACCATCAGCAATCCTGGTGCGAGCAGGATCAACAGAAGGATGTCGAGATTTCGAATGCTCCAAAATCGCCGAAAAACGAAAAACAGACCGATCGTCAAAAACGACGACAAGTACACCCACGTGGTGGGATCAGGTCGACGGTAGTAGAGAAGGAATTCGCTCATCGCGATAGAACCTGACTAACCGGATCTGGCGTCGAGCCAGCCCAGCGGAGTGAACGTTCAGCGGAGAGAATGACGAGTTCTCTAAAGATCAAAACAGCTTCCTATTAGGATAAACAGAGCGAGGCGAACAGGATATCCCAGACACCGCTGCGCTTCTTGCGCCCTCAGCCGGACTATTCGTGAACCGATTGCCCGCGCAGAATCTTTTGCGAATCGAGCCCGAGCTTCTCAAACGCCCCGAGAACGTCCGGAAAGGGTGCTTCGATCGGGTCGATCCGATCCGGCGTGACATTGATCACCGTGCCGCTCCAGGGGTCGGGGGCCCCGGGCAAGTACAACGTCACCAGTTCCGCGTGTGTCAATTGCTCAGAATCCGTCGATCGCTCGACCTCGAACGCCAAGCGGGAATACCCCTCCAACCGTACATGCACCGGTTTCAGACGATTTTTTGCGATATCGCCACCAATATTCCCGCTGAGTTGCTCCTTGAAGATGGCGTAACGCGGGAACATCATTAAAAGGTATTTCTCGACCCAACCGGTGAATTGCCGGGCTACCGACCGGCTGGCCAGAATCCCCGCGGCAAAACACACCAGCACAATTACCAACAATGCGATCCCAAAAATCAACACATACCCGGTAGCATCGTTGATGCCGAGTTGGTCCCGCAAAAAAGGCTGGATCTCAACCGCAACGGCTACCACCACCTGTGCGATCTGGCCTAGGAAAAAGCACAAAACGACAAACGGCAGTAGAAAGAAAATCCCACCGATCGCCGTAGCGCGTAGAAACGACAGGTGCCGGGTGACATGTTTTTTCACAACGATGATCCGCGAAAGGTGAAGGAAGCGTCCGACTTTACCGAGCGAACTCGGACGCCGTCTCTTCGATAGGAGACATCCGGAAGAGGACAGAACGAAGATGCCGGGCGGATGATAGACAAGATCAGGGCGTAAAAAACGGTACTACGGGGCGTGGTAAAATGTAAATTGCAAAACGCCTGCACACGGGCTAACATACCCCCTGAACGGGCTGCGAGCTCGCGTGCTCTTGACGTGGGCATGCCCAGTTGCGTAACCCTCAACTGCGAAATTCTGAGACTCGCGTTTCCCCCATCGCCAATCGCGTTGACGCGAATCATTGATCATTTAATTACTACGAAAACCGCCGCGAGTGGGAAACAACATGCCCCCACAGACGACGGCAGTTTGCCGAAGGCCCAGCTAATACGATGTGTGGAATTGTTGGATACGTAGGCAGCGATGACGCGGCCGAATTTCTTATCGAAGGACTACGCCGGCTCGAATATCGCGGCTACGACAGCGCCGGGGTAGCGGTCGTATGCGACGACGATATCGCGGTCACGCGATCGGTTGGTCGGATTCAGTCACTCGTCGACCGCTTGGGAACACCGCCGGCGGGCAGCCTCGGTCTCGGCCACACCCGCTGGGCCACGCACGGACCGGCGACCGAAGAGAACGCACACCCGCACGTCGGCGGCGATGGCGACGTCGTGCTGGTGCACAACGGTGTGATCGAGAACTACCAAATTCTCAAAGACGGCTTGATCGAGAAAGGCTACGAGTTCCATTCGGCGACCGATTCCGAAGTGATCGCCCACTTGGTCGCCGAAGGTCTCAGAAACACACCCGTCGTCGAAGACCAACCGCACTCTCGATACGTCACTGCGGTCCAGTGGGCTATCGCTCAACTCCGTGGCACCTACGGCCTAGCCATCATTTTCCGAGACAAACCGGGATTCATGATCGCCGCTCGGTTCGGCAGCCCACTCGTCATCGGCGTCGGTCGTGGCGAGTACTTTATCGCCAGCGACGCGTCGCCGCTTGCTGGCCGCACCGACCGGATCGTTTATCTGGCCGATCACCAACTCGCGGTTTTGACCGCCGATGGGTTCTCCGTTCTACACCGCGACAGCGGAAAGGTCCGCGTCAACATCCAACCGTTTGAAGCGGACTCCGGCGAAGTCAGCATGAACGGCTACGAGCATTACATGCTCAAGGAGATCTACGAACAGCCCGATGCCCTGCGAAACGCCATGCGGGGACGTTTGAATGATCAAGACGCGACGGCGGTTTTCGGAGGTTTGAACCTCACCCCTCAACAACTGCGCAGCGTCGAACGAATCATCCTGACCGGCTGCGGTACGAGCTGGCACTCCGCCCTCGTTGGCGAGTACATGATCGAGGAACTCTCGCGGATTCCGGTGACGGTGGAATACGCTAGCGAACTACGCTATCGCAATCCGCCGATCGAGAACAACACGCTCGTCTTTGGCATCACGCAAAGTGGTGAGACCGCCGACACCCTCGCGGCTCTCAACGAAACCAAACGCAAAGGCCACCGCACGCTGGCGATCTGCAACGTCGTCGGCAGCTCCATCGCTCAGGCCTCTGACGGCGGCGTCTACCTCCACGCGGGGCCGGAAATCGGCGTGGCGAGCACAAAGGCGTTCACGAGCCAGTGCTGCGTGTTGGCGATGCTCGCGTTGTATTTCGGACGCATGCGCCACATGAGCTTCGAAACCGGCGGACGGATCATCGAGGATTTACGAAGACTCCCCGCGACGATCGAACAGGCACTGACCTGCGACGCTGAAGTCCGCAAAGTTGCCGAAAAATACCAATCCGCCTCCAACGTGCTCTACCTCGGCCGACGCTACAACTTCCCGACCGCACTCGAAGGGGCCCTGAAACTCAAGGAAATCAGCTATATCCACGCCGAGGGCTACCCTGCAGCGGAGATGAAACACGGCCCGATCGCGCTGGTCGACGCCGACACCCCCAGCATTTTCATCATGCCCCGGGGCACGACCTACGACAAAGTGCTCTCCAATATGGAAGAGGTCAAAGCCCGCGGCGGCCCCGTGATCGCCATCGCGAGCTCCGATGACACAGAAATTCGCAAAATCGCGGACGATGTCATCATGATTCCCGAAGCTCCGGAGTTCCTACAGCCGATTGTATCAGTCATACCGCTGCAGTTACTTTCGTACCATATTGCAGTTTTGAGGGGTTGTGACGTAGATAAACCACGCAACTTAGCTAAGAGTGTGACGGTTGAGTAAACTTCGCATTGCGGCAGAGTGAATTGAGACTAATCTGATTCTTCTGCGGCTTGAAGGAACAAAACCACTGCACGTTTGTCCCGTGGGTTTCTCATCATTTCCCTACTTTCTTCAGTGACGGACATCAATACCATGGAAAATCGAGGCCTCAGCTATAATTCCCGCAAAGCTTTGATGGTGAATATCGGCGAGAACGCCGGGTCCGAACTCGCCGACCTGCTCTCGCGATTGCTCAATGAAGTCGAAGAACTTCGCCGCACCAAAGTCAGCATCACCCGGATCGTCCCGAGCCAGGTGGAAGAGGCGAAAGAGTACATCGAAGAGCCCGTATGAACGGCTCAAAAACTGCCTTCGCTTGACATTTCGCGTCTGAGTGTCGACAGTGGGAATGATGCCGCGAGAATTGGTTCTCGCCACTCGCTTTCCCTGTTATCTGACCCGCCCGCTAGATGTCTGATTCAACTGCTGCCGCTGCGGAAGCACCGGCCTCTTCTTCCGTCTCGACCGGCAACCGTACGTTGCTGGACAAAATCTGGGACGAGCATGTCGTGTACGCTCCTGAAGGCGAAGCGTCGATTCTGTACATCGACTTGCACCTCGTTCACGAGGTAACCAGCCCCCAGGCGTTTGAAGGCTTGCGGATCAATAACCGCCGTGTGCGTCGTCCCGAACGCACCATCGCTACGCCCGATCACAACGTACCGACGAGCGACCGCAGCCTGCCGATCGCTGACCCGATCAGTCGCAAGCAGATCGAAACGCTGCGAGAAAACTGCAAGGAATTCGACGTCCGCCTGTTTGACATCCACGACGTGCGTCAGGGCATCGTTCACGTCATCGGCCCCGAAAACGGCTACACCCAACCCGGCATGACGATCGTCTGCGGCGACTCGCACACCGCCACCCACGGTGCGTTCGGCGCCCTTGCCTTTGGGATCGGGACCAGCGAAGTCGAGCACGTCCTGGCGACCCAGACGTTGCTGCAATACAAACCCAAAACGTTCGAACTGCGCGTCGACGGTGAACTTCCTCGTGGCGTCACCGCGAAGGACATGATCCTGTACCTGATCGGACAGATCGGAACGGCGGGCGGCACCGGTTACGTGCTCGAATTCACCGGCGATTGCGTCCGTGCGTTGTCGATGGAAGAACGCATGACGGTCTGCAACATGTCGATCGAAGCGGGCGCCCGCGCCGGCATGATCGCCCCCGACCAAACCACGTTTAACTATCTCCGCGGCCGCCCGGAAGCGCCCAAGGATTTCGACGCCGCCGTCGAACGTTGGAAGAAACTCCCAACCGATGCCGGGGCTTCGTACGATCGCAGCAATGTCTACCAAGGCGCCGACATCCGGCCGCAGGTCACCTGGGGCACGAACCCTGGCCAAGTCGTCAGTATCGACGCATGCGTTCCGGATCCCGGCGATTCGACGGATCCGACCGAACAGAAAACGACCGCCTTGTCACTCCAGTACATGGATCTCAAAGCGGGCACGCCGATCACCGACATCAACATCAACCGTGTCTTTATCGGCTCCTGCACCAACGCCCGCATCGAAGACTTGCGGGCCGCCGCCGCGGTGGTCAAAGGCCATCGTTGCAGCAGCGACGTGAGCGCCATGGTTGTCCCGGGCAGCGGTCAGGTGAAAGCTCAGGCGGAAAAAGAAGGCCTCCACAAGATCTTCATCGAAGCAGGCTTGGATTGGCGGGAAGCCGGATGCAGCATGTGCTTGGCCATGAACCCCGACAAACTTGCACCAGGCGAGCGATGTGCCAGCACCAGCAATCGCAACTTCGAAGGTCGACAAGGCAAGGGCGGACGGACCCACTTGGTCAGTCCCGCGATGGCCGCCGCAGCAGCGGTCGCCGGCCACTTCGTCGATATCCGCGAATGGGATTACAAGTAGGAAAACCTGCCGCCACAGGTGCACGGAATCGCCTCCTGCACCTGACTCTGGCTTCCTGCCCCCAGTCGCCTGCCACCTGTTAACCGCTCAACCCATCACCCTCCCATCATGCAAAACTTTACGATTCATCAAGGCGTCGTTGCCACACTCGACCGGGCCAACGTGGATACCGACGCGATCATTCCCAAACAGTTCCTCAAACGAATCGAACGAACGGGCTTTGGTCAGTTCCTGTTTTTCGATTGGCGGTTTCTTGACGACGGGACCACCGAAAATCCGGACTTCGAACTCAACCGCGTCAACGTCAAAGGTGCGTCGATTTTGGTCGCACGCCAAAACTTCGGCAGCGGCAGCAGCCGCGAACACGCCGTTTGGGCGCTCGACGATTACGGTTTCCGAGCCGTCATCGCTCCTTCATTTGCGGACATCTTCTACAACAACTCGTTCAAGAACGGGTTGCTGCCGATCGTGCTCAGCGAAGCCGATGTGGAAGAGTTGTTCCAACGTGCCGCGAAGGGCAACCCGTACCAGTTGACGGTTAACCTCGAAGACCAAACCGTGTCGGACGGCGAAGGATTCGAGCGATCCTTCGAGATCGACCCGAGCCGTCGCCACAAACTTCTGCACGGTCTCGACGATATCGCCGAAACGCTTCAACACGAAGACAAGATCAGCGAATACGAAGCCAAGATGGCTTGCTAAATTGGCTCATGTCGCGCGAACGCGGCGGGTCCAGCGCATCAGCTGTCGCGGAAGCAATCATGACTTGGAAGATCACAAGGTCTTCCAAGATTCCTCGTTGAATCCGAAAGTCGTGATGACTTCTGCTATCTGACAACAGCCCATATGAGGCCGCGTCAATCTACGACAATTGTTTGATCGGGGCGAAGAGATCAATCAAGAGATCGTCTTGGGGATGTCCATGCCCTCGATGCTGGACGAAAGCCTCTGCCGCGTCGACGCCGCATTGAGAGCCTCGCTCAGAGCAATGACTCCGCATCGCGTTGATGTAGTCATCAATGCCGTTATGCGACCGCAACCACTCGCGCTGACTCTCGTGGCAGGCCAACATCGACGACTTGAGTTCGATTTGTTCGCTAATATCCACAAACGTCGTCGGCTCGATCGGCACGCCCATACGATCGCAGCCGCCGATCGTGTCGCAGTAATACAGATACGGCACGGTTGCCCCTTCGGTGAGAGGGACTTCGGATGCATTGGGCGCCGCGTAAACAAAACTAGCGGCTCGGCCGAGACGCCCCGTCACTTCATGATCCGAGTGATAATCCGACATGGGCATGGTAATGACCAACGTCGGCGAGATCTGACGAAAGAGATCGATCGACTTTTGCAACGCCACCCGATCGAACACGACTCGCCCGTCGGGCTCACCGAGGCAGTGAAAGGTCGCTCCGGCGATTTTGGCAGCACGCGTGCCCTCGGCGATTCGAATCCGAGCGACCTCTTCCGGTCCACCCGTTTGTGCCCCGCAGTCACCGGCGGTTACCGTGGCGATGTGGATGTCCCAACCCGCCTGAGCCAGCCTCAACAAAGTCCCAGCGCAGAAAATCTCCGCATCATCCGGATGCGCCATGAACGCCACTGCGACCTGACGGCTCGGACGGATGCTTGAATTGGCCATCTCAACTCTCCAAATTCGTGACTGCGCGGGGGCGGATCAGCCGCAACCCCGATCATAGTCGGCCGACACGCCGCTGGAATCACCCCCGCAGCAAGTAATCCCGCAAAGAGCTCCTGACCCAAATCCGAACCAGGACATGCCCTTCAACGTCGCGTGACAGCATAGAGAGCAGGAATGACCACGAGAGTCAGCGCCGTTGTCAGACTCAGCCCGACGATCATGCAGTAGGCAAGTCCTTCCCACAGTGGTCCACCGCTGAGCGCCAACGGCACCAAACCACCCACCGTCGTCGCGGTTGTCAAGAAGATCGGAAGCATTCGTTGCTTGCCCGCCTCGATCAAGCACTCTCGAACTTCCTCAAACGAGAGACGTGGTGTGAGTTCGACTTCACTACCGCCATCACCCGCCGCTTTGATTTTCGCCGCAAGCTTTTCGTTGATCAAGATGTCAGCAAACTCGATAAAGATGATCGCCGTGTTGAGCACGATACCGAACAAGGCCAAAATCCCGAGTTGAGGCATGAAACCAAGCGACTCGTCGAACAAATACAGCCCCAGCCACGCCCCCACCAACGCGATCGGTAGCGTCGACATGATAATCAGCGGCCGCAGCCATCCGTTGTACTGGAAGACTAAACACAGCACGATCAACACGAACGAGATCGCAAATGATTTCATCATCTGCCCGCCCGACTCGGCACTTTCTTCATAGGCCCCACCTGGTTCGATCCAATAGCCGACAGGCAAACTCTCTTTAAGCGCTCGCATTTCATCTGACTTCAGCACCCGCGAGACCACATCGTTTCCGGTGACGCCGGGTTCCATTCGCGACGTCACTTCGATGGTTCGGTTCATGTTCCGACGTCCAATTTTTGCCAGCTCAAACGTCGGCTCGAGCGACGCGATCGACGCTAACGGCACCTTGCCGTTGTCACCCTCGACAAACGACTCCTGCAACCCACTGATCGATTTCCGCTGGCTTTGCTTCAACCGGAAATACACAGGAACTTGATGATCTCCTTCGCGGAATGTCGTCAACTGCAAACCCGAGTAATAAGAGTTGAGCGTCTGTGCGACTTGCGAGTTGGTCACGCCGGCGAGCGTCGCCCGATCCGGATCGACGTCGACACGAATTTGGTAACCGTCGATGCCCCATGAATCCGCCACGTCCCATGTTTCGGGTTGATCATCAACAATCTCTTTGAGGCGTTTCGCCGCCTTCCGCAAGACCGCTGGGTTGGCAAAGCCGTTGCCCGAAATTCGAAACAACAACGGATCCGCCGGTGGACCGAGAGCCAACTGAATCGGGACCACGCGTGCGCCAACGACGGGCGGAATCCCCAGCTCGGCGTCACCGCGTTGGGCAACCTCGCGTACCCGCTCGACATACAGCGGCGTTACCGAAGTGTCGGTCGTGCGAACGAGGATTTCCGCGAAAGAACGGTTCTTTGGCTCCGGACTCCAACTCAAATGCCATCGCGAACCGCCACCACCGACGAGCGTGCGGTAGGAACGCAGCCAAGGTTTGTCCTCGGGCTGTTGCTGGCTTAACCGCCGAATAATCGCTTCCACTTCGGCAGCCGCCCGGCTGGTTTGGTCAATTGTGGCCGTCTCGGGCAAAATCACCTTCACCGCAAACTGGGTCCCCGCCGCCTCTGGGAAGAATTCGGAACTGACCGGCAGCATCAAAATCCCGACGATTAACGCAAGAGTCATGATGAGTGTGAGCCATGCGTGATTCACCGCCCAACGACCGATCACGCCATAAACACGATACGCCAAATTCTCATGGTGCCGTTTCGTCGATGGTTCGTCCGCAGGCGTCCGATTCTTGGATCGAAACAATCGTGACACCCATCTTTGCGTTGCACCAAACGCGGCAACGACCGGCGAACTCGGAGCTTCGGGGTGCGGAACACGAATAAAAATCCCCGCCAAAATCACACACAACGTCATCGCCAACAGCCAACTCAACGCTAATGTCGTCGAGACGGTCACCGGCAGGCTATATACGTATTCCTTGCCGCCTCCCTCCAGCGAAAACAGCATCGGAACAAAGGCCGCCATCGTCGTCAAAGTCCCAACCAACATCGGAATCGCCAAAGTATTGGCGCCTTCAATCGCTGCGGGAAATGGTTCCATTCCGGCGATCTGGTTCGAACGAGCTTGGTCGCATACCTGGACCGCGTTGTCGACCAACAAACCCAACGAAATGATCAACGCCGCGAGCGAGATCTGCTCGAGTTCAACCCCGAACAATGAGATAAGCCCGATCGAAACCACGACCACGATCGGAATGTTCGCCGCCATCACGAACGAAGTACGAAATCCTACGACGACATAGACCACGATCACGACAATCAAAACCGCTTCGATCACATTGACGATCACGTCTGTGATTTTCTTTTCAACGCTGGTCGACTGATCCGAGACTGCCGTCACCGCCACATCCGGCGGCAACCGTTTTTCGATGTGCAACATCTCGTCGACGCGCTGCTTCGCGGCCTCACAGACATCGATGATGCTCGCCCCCGATTTCATCGTGATGCCCAACATCACCGCGGGCACCGCACTCGTTTCATCACCAAAGCGGCACAAATAGTCGGCCGGATCCTCCACGCCGCGGGTGACCGTCAAACCGAGCTGCTTCAAAGGCACGCTATTGTCACCGGTGCCCGTTCGCACCGTGCTGGCGATCTGCTCGATCTCTCGAACCGCGTTGAACTCGCCCTCGGTCTTGACGCTGTAATGACCCGAGGCGGTATCGAGCTCGCCGCCCGCCTGAATGATGTTGCGTTCTCGAGCGAGCGATTGCAATTGCGCCGTGGTAAGCCCGAGCTGCGCCCAATTCGCTAGATCCGTTTCGATGTAGATCGCTTCGTCACGCTCGCCAAACATTTCAACTTTTGCGATGCCCGGCAGCAATCGCAATGCGTCTTGAACATCCTCGGCGAATAACTCGAGTTGGCGTGCGGAATACTCGTCGCCCTCTCGCACCTCCTCACGACCGTGAGAAGGAATCTGATGCACCGCAAGCAGCAACACCGACGTGTCGCCAAACTCGTCGTTGACGACCGGACGAACATCGGACGCAGGCATGGGAACCAAATCGACGCGCGCGCGAACCTTATCCCAAACGTTTTGAATGTCCGCCGGTGGAATTCGATCTTCGAGTTCAACAAAAACGGTCGATTGGCCGGTCAAAGTCGTTGACCGTGTGATGTCAACTTCCTCGATGCTGATCAGAGCTTGCTCGATCTTGTCGGTAATCAATTCCTCAACCGTCTCCGCCGGTGCGCCCGGCCAAGACGTGGACACGACACAAACACGAATCGTGAATTGAGGATCTTCGCGGCGAGGGATCGTCACGAAAGTGATCGCGCCCCATACCATCGCCAATAAGGACAACGATGCAACGATCGTGCGATATTTCACCGCAGCAGCAGGTAGTCCCATTAGAGCGACTCCGCCCCGGAGGCCAGTTTCTCGACATGATGCTGCCTAACGATTTGCACCACCTCCCCATCTCTTAAATAGTGAACGCCTCCGACAATGATCGTCATTCCTGAGGTCAGCTGCGGGATTTCGATTTCAACCAAAGAGTTTTTTTCTTGGCTGTCGTTGGTGTGCATCGTTACGGCAATCCGTTTTGCTTTGCCTTCTTCGACCGTAAAAACAAAAGACTCATCGAGTTCGCGGTAGATCGCTTCGATGGGAACATAGAACCCGGGTGCGACATCATTGCTCGCCAAGTCGACGGTCACCAAATCTCCCGGACGGAGCATCCAAACCGAGCCGGCATCGAGTGCGACCGACTCGCCATCCCAATTCGGTGCATCATTCTCTCCCGTTTCAATTTCACCGACGTAGAGCGTCGTGAGTGGCACCTCAGCCGGCCTGCGTTCGTCGTCGACAAATTCGACCGAGCGAAAAACCCAATTGCCGAGGAACGGGATCCGCAAGTCCTTTTCGATTAACCTTTGCGGTCGCACCTTGAGCACCGGTGGTATCGGCTCCTGTAGTTGGGCATTGGTGATCACATAAATAAACGCACCCCGGTCATCGTGCACGATCGCGGCATCTTCCACCAAGATCACGTCATCGGACGTTCCCATCATTCGGTTCAGCTGTAACGGCCAAACATTTTCACTGCGAGCGACGGTGTCGGATGAAATCGATGGCGGCAAATCGTCGCGGAACTTTTCGTTGAGTAGTAGCAGCGTCATGGTGAACGTTCGCGTCGTCGGATCCGCACTCGGGTCGATGCTATACACCAACGCCATCACGGTTCGCTCGGTGCCATCGGGCAAGAGAAACGTTGTGGTCAAACTTCGCCGACTGCGAATGCTCCTGGATTGTTCGGCAGACAACTCCACTTCGACCGTGATCGGGTTGGTCATCTGGAGCGTGAGTACCGGAGTTCCCGCCGACACGACACTGCCGGGAACGACCATCACTTCCGAGATCTGCCCTTGGTAGGAACCGTACAACGTCGTGTTGGCGAGATCGCGGCGGGCATCGCGTAGCGACTGATCAGCACGTTTGATCTCCGCTATGGCAGACTGTAATTCGGCCTCGGCCTGCTTCATGCTGGCCTCGATCGATTTGATCGACGCGTCGCGTGTTCGAACAGCGTTTTCCGCCTGGTCGTATTCGGATTTCGATGCCGCGTTTTGGTCTTTCAACCTTTCCATACGGCCGAATTCGATTTTTGCCAGTTCCAAATTCGCCTCCGCCGACCGCAGTTCAGCGGGCAGGGCATCGTCAATGCGGATTTGGATGTTCTCTTTGCGCAATCGGGCGACTTCTAAATTCGCCTCGGCGGCTTCGACCGCAATATCGTACCGGTCCGGTTCGATTTGGGCCAACGGAGTGCCTTCCTGCACCAACACGCCATCGGGATCAACGATCCGTCCATCGACGTCCTGTCCCGGCTCCCGGACCCACTCGACGCGTCCGGAAACTTCAAAACCGATGTCCTCGGTCTTCCACGACTTCACACTCCCTGATGCTTGGTAAGTCGACTCAGGGACCGATTCCTGTAACGTCATCACAGTTATCGGCCGCGGCGATTTCGCGGTCGCCAACGGGGGAGGCTCACTACAACCGACTGCAACCAACAGTGGCGTCGTGACCAGAAACGCGGTAAGGATACGAGGTGAGGGGAACGATCGAACGCGACGACGAGATGCGATCGATGTGGGAGGAGAAGATTGCGACAGTGAAGATGTGGACAAGGAACCGGTCCGATGAAGTTCGGCGAGGAAAACTGAGCAGTGGCAACGTTAGAAGAGTAGCAACCAGGAAACATCTCAGCCTCCGCGGCCGTCAAGCTTCGTAGCCTACAACGTCGCAACCACAACAACAGCCCCCGCCAAATATCCCACCACCGCCCAGAACGCGACGCGACGCAGGTACCACAGAAAATCGATGTGCTCGAGCCCCATCGCCGCAACGCCCGCCGCCGATCCGATGATCAAAGAACTGCCGCCGGTCCCGGCGCAGTAGGCCAACAACATCCAAAAGGGATCGTTCATCGGAAAGGAATACATCTCCATCCCCGCGGCCACCAAGGGCACGTTGTCCACCACCGACGATACCAACCCGATCACGATCGCAACGGTTTCCCGGTTGGGCAAAACTTGATCGAGCCACAACGCCGTTGACTGAAGCGTCCCCGTCGCGCCGAGACACCCGACCGCCAGCAGGATCCCGAGAAAAAACAGAATGCTCGACATGTCCACCCGCTTCAACGCCGCGAGCACACCGGTCGTCGAGCGAGTCTCTTCGTTGAGGGTGTGACCGACGAGCTCCGATACGATCCAAAGCACCGAAAGGCTGAGCATCATGCCCATGTAGGGTGGCAGGTGAGTGAGCGTCTTAAAAACGGGGACACCCAACAATGCAGCCAACCCAAGAATCAAGAACACCCATTGATGCCACGGACGGATATCGCTCCTCACTTCCCGTTCGGATTGGACCGGTGCGAGCGTGCCGCTCATCGAAAACGTGAATCCAATCAATGGGACAAGCACGCACACCAGACTGCCCACGAACAATTCTTGCATCACCTCGACAGTTCCGATCTTGTGTTGGATCCGCAACATCGTCGTCGTCACGTCTCCGATCACCGTCCACGCCCCTCCCGCGTTGGCAGCGATGACCACCAAACCGACGAACCGCAATCGGTCCTCGCGGTCACGCACTAATTTCTTAAGCAATGAAACCATGACAATCGTCGTGGTGAGATTGTCCAAAATCGCCGACATCGAAAACGTCAAGAAAGCGACCAACCACAGCAGCGTGCGTTTACTCGTCGTTCGAATGCGGTCGGTGATCAACGCGAACGCTTCGTGCGAATCGACCAACTCGACGATCGTCATCGCCCCCATCAAGAAAAGCAGAATGCTCGCGATCTCACCGGTCTGACTGAGGTGCTGCACGTCGATCGCGTAGTGCAGTGGCAGCTCCTTCACGCCTTCTTCCATCGCCTCCATCTGAAACCACGATGGGATGGAATCCGGCACAATGAACGCATCGAGATTGACCACATACAGCGCCCAGCAGACGACACCGATCAACAGAGCACTGGCCGCCTTGTTGACTTTGATTTTGTGCTCAAGCGCGATGGCGAGATAACCGAGGACGAAAACGACGACGATCAGGGTGTGCATCAAAGGGCTTCGAAGGGTGTGGCTGTGTGCGGCATCTTTGGGATGCGATGGAGGCAGGGCGGCGAGCAAGATTTGACACCACGTCGGTCTTGCGTCCACCGGGACCAGGCGCGAAGACGGAACAATGACGAGGTGACCGCGGAATCGGAAGAGGCTCGCAGTGACACCTGCTCGGTGCAGGCAGCGCCCGAAAGCACACCGCGTACCACCGTCACCCGATTCCGGGGACACCACGCGGCGGACAACGTCAATCGCCACTTCAAACTGCCGTAATGAATCGCCACGTCGATCCGGGCTGCCGCCATTGCTCACCGCATTCATGCAATCTCTTGCACACTCACCATGCAGCAGATTGCACGAATCATCGGAGACTCAGACCATCCAAGAGGAGACGACCAACAGCCCCACCCCCATGGAGGCGGACAACCTCTGCGAGATGAAGACAATCCCGCGCTTCAAGCGATCAACGCGAGACAGCACAACCACTTCGCCTCGAAAAGCGGACTAAATGTCCCGTAAAGAATCCATCACGCCGGGATGGCTCAATTTTCTCCCCCACACTCGCTCCCTCCCGGGCCTCACCCCCTAAAGAGTTAGGACATTCCGAAATCCCACGGAAAATCGCCCTAACCGAACCATCTTGCCGGCCGGATTGTCGATTCCTGTGAGGCTTTCACGAAGAGCCGGCAAAAAAAGAAACTTCTGACATTTTTTCCACAGCGGTTTGAGCCACCAGGCGGCTTTTTACTAAACCATCACCGCAAAGCAAGTTACGTCACAAAGGGGGACACACAACACGCATCATGCCGTCCGTGAGTCCTTCCGCAACTCATGCCTGAGAAGCGACTTAGGACCGTCCGAAAATTTTCGTTGACACATCCTTACAATTCCCTAACATTCCCCTCGTCGTCCACATGTAGTGCCTCGAAGGCATGGAAGCCACTACCGGTAGTGATAGCAATTCGTTTTAGAACGAATTTGCGGTTCGCGTATTACCGATACCAATGGCCCGCCCTTCCCGGTTTTCGGGAGTGAGTAGCTGATATGTGGACAGGCAAAATGCTTTGATCCCTGACCCAATGATCTTTTCTGATTCCGCTGCAACTTTCGATTCTCTCTGAAAGAATTGCGCAAGGATGACCGCCACAAGGATGCCTTCTTTCCGGAGCCTGTGAACCAATTATGTCCACCGTTTTGCCTACTGAAACCGCTACCAAATCCAAACACACCGTCTCGAAATCGGATCGTCTCGGTGATCACGCCGAATCGTCACGGTCGCCACACAACGATCCAGCCCTGGAGAAAGTCGACGCCGAACACGGGGTTGAATACGCTCAACAGAAGTTCAACGCTCAACCGCGGGGTGACCGCGAGGGACTCAAGATCGATTCGCGGTTCTGTCCCGATGACGGTCGTACTCCTTTCGCGACGACTCAGTGGGATTTGCGTAGCGCGGCGATCAAGGACGAGAGCGGCAAAGTCCTGTTCGAGCAAAACGATTGCGAAGTGCCTTCGAGTTGGAGCCAATTGGCGACCAACGTCGTGGTGTCGAAGTATTTTTACGGTGATCCGGGCACCGAGGGTGAGCGTGAGCGGAGCGTTCGCCAACTGATCCATCGCGTCACCCGAACAATCACCGACTGGGGGTTGTCTGACGGCTACTTCGATACCGCCGAAGACGGCGAGCGTTTCTATCGCGACCTGACTTGGTTGTGCTTGCACCAACACGGTGCCTTCAACAGCCCCGTCTGGTTTAACGTCGGCCTGCACGCTCAATACGGCGTCACGGGTGCGAAGTGCAACTGGCACTGGGACGCCGAAACCAAGACCACCGCGCAACCAGAAAACCCCTACGAGTTCCCGCAAGGGTCGGCCTGTTTCATCCAAAGTGTCGATGACAACATGGAAGACATCATGCGACTCGCCTGCAGCGAAGCGATGTTGTTCAAATTCGGCAGCGGTACCGGCACCGACCTGTCGACGATCCGCAGCCAACGCGAAAAACTCTCCGGTGGCGGAACCCCTTCGGGCCCACTTTCCTTCATGCGGGTTTATGACTCGATCGCCGGCGTCGTGAAATCAGGCGGCAAGACCCGCCGCGCCGCCAAGATGCAGTCCCTCAAAGTTTGGCACCCAGACATTCTCGAGTTCATCGAGTGCAAATGGGCCGAAGAGAAGAAAGCCCACGCGTTGATTCGTGAAGGTTACGAATCGAACTTCAACGGCGAAGCCTACAGCAGCGTGTGCTTCCAAAACGCCAACCTCTCGGTCCGTTTGACCGACGACTTCATGGAAACCGTTCGCAAGGGTGAACAGTGGCAAACCCGTTGGGTCACCGACAAACCGACCGAAACGGCGCCCAAGTACGACGCCAAGGAATTGCTCAACAAGATGGCCGAGTGCGCCTGGCACTGCGGTGACCCCGGCGTGCAGTACGACACGACCATCAACAAATGGCACACCTGCCCGAACAGCGGTGCGATCAACGCGTCGAACCCATGCAGCGAGTACATGTTCCTCGACGACACCGCGTGCAACCTGTCGAGCATCAACCTGATGAAGTTCGTCGAGAAAGACGGCAGCTTCAACGTGGATCGATTCCGCGCTGCCGCTCGGATTTTCTTCATCGCTCAAGAAATCCTCGTTGACCACGCGAGCTACCCGACCGAACCGATCGCACGCAACAGCCACCTGTATCGCCCGCTCGGACTCGGCTACTCGAACCTCGGCAGCGTTGTCATGACCGCCGGACTGCCTTACGACAGCGACGCCGCTCGTGGTTTGTGCGGATCGCTCACGGCGTTACTGCACGGCGAAGCCAACCGGACCAGTGCCGAAATGGCTGCGGTCGTCGGAACGTTCGAAGGCTACCAAGGCAACGAAGAGCCGATGAACCGCGTGATGGAAATGCACCGCGCCGCCTGCGACGAAATCAGCGATGGCGGACCGCCGGAACTCAAAGCCGCCGCTCAAGAACTCTGGGACGAAGTCACGCAGATCGGCAAGAAGTACGGTTTCCGCAACGCTCAAGCCACAGTACTCGCACCGACCGGAACGATCAGTTTCATGATGGACTGCGACACCACCGGTATCGAGCCCGATATCGCGTTGGTGAAGTACAAACAACTCGCCGGTGGCGGGATGCTTAAGATCGTCAACCAAACCGTCAAACTCGGTTTGAAGACACTCGGGTACAACCAAGTCACGATCGACGAGATCCTGAAGTATGTCGATGAAAACGACACCATCGAGGGTGCCCCGGGACTCAAAGATGAACACCTCCCCGTGTTCGACTGTGCTTTCAAACCGGCCAACGGTATCCGCAGCATCGGATGGCGTGCTCACATCACAATGATGGCGGCCGCGCAGCCGTTCCTCTCCGGTGCGATCTCCAAGACCGTTAACATGCCTACCGATGTCACACCACAAGACATCGCCGACGCCTACTTCTGGGGATGGGAACTGGGCTTGAAAGCGATCGCGATCTACCGCGACGGCAGCAAGCAGTCTCAACCGCTCAATACGAAACAAGACGAATCGGCCGAAGCCGGTGCGACCAAGGTCGTCACCAAGACCGTCGAGAAGATCGTCTACAAACCGAGCCGTGAACGACTGCCCGACACCCGCCAAAGCCTGACACACAAATTTACGATCGCCGGCCACGAAGGCTATCTGTGCGTGGGCCTGTATCCGGACGGTCGACCTGGTGAAATCTTCATCACGATGGCCAAAGAAGGTTCCACGATCGGCGGTATCATGGACAGCTTCGGCACCGCACTCTCGATCGCGTTGCAGTACGGCGTGCCGTTGGACGTGCTTGTCAACAAGTTCAGCCACACCCGGTTTGAACCGATGGGTCACACGTCAAACAAAGACATTCGGATCGCGAAAAGCGTCGTCGATTACATCGCACGTTGGCTCGGAATCACATTCATGTCCGGACACGATCACGCCCCGCAAGCCTCACCGGGCAATGGCCCCGAAACCGCAGCGGGTAACGAAATTCTGGGCGGCGTGACGGTCGAAAACGGTGTCGCCGTGGCCGGTTCGCCAGCCAAGGGAACCAGCTCGGTCATGCAAGAACTCAAGAATGATGCCGGTGCCGCCGTCGCGATCGCCGAGCGGGCGATCATGATGGCCAGCATTTCGGGTAGCAACGGTTCGCATAACGGCCGCACCGAACCCAAACCGGAAGTTCAGCTTGGCGGCCAAGCCGATCAGTTCTCGCGATTCCAAACCGACGCACCGAGTTGTGACAACTGCGGCAGCATCACCGTCCGCAACGGCAACTGCTACCTCTGCCACAACTGTGGTAATTCGATGGGCTGCAGCTAATCGTCACCGACGAGGCAGCTCGTCCTGAAACGCACTCGCCCCGGCGAGACTGATAAACCCTTAAACGGCGATCACTTGGTGGTCGCCGTTTTTTGTGCGCCCCGGGCTCGCATCAGGTATCAACCTCCAGCCGTCACAAAACTCGGCTCGGGTTGCCACAGATACAGGAACGTCGGCATCTTCGACCGGTCCAGTCCCGGGATACTCAACGGCAACAGCGAACTCATCGGCGAGTTCGGGGTGACGTCGAATTCGCTCAACGCGCGATCATTGTCACGACGCAGCAGCACGACGGGCGCGTTCTCCGGCAAACCTGCCATCCGGCCGGCAATTTCGATCGCGTCGTCGAGATACCCGGTGCTGTCGACGAGGCCCAACGCGACGGCTTGCTCACCCGTCCAAACGCGTCCGTCGAATAGCTCGCCGAGATCACGGCGGGCCCCTTCGTCGTCGAAGTCATCTTCCTCGACGTCTTTCTCCTTGTCGCTCAACCCGAGCGAAAGCAGTTCTTCGCCTTCGACCAATCGTTGGCCGCGTGCGCTACGGACTTGGGCGATGAACCGATCATGAAATTGGTTCGCCATCGTTTGCAAAATCGCACGCTCGTGTTTTTCCATCGTCCGCTCGGGTGATCCCAGGTCGATCTTCTCACCGGATTTCACGGGCACGGGAATGATGTTGTACTGCGCCAGCGTGTCTTGCATGTTGTAGGTATTGAGGATCACGCCAATCCCGCCGACGACCGATGTCGGGTGCGCGACGATCTGATCGGCGTGCGTTGCCAGATAATATCCGCCGCCGCATCCGGTCGTCATCAAACACGCAACGACCGGAATGTTCCGGCACTGCTTCAGGTTCGCAACGTCGTGGGCGAGGATATCCGTCGCCGTCACGCCGCCACCGGGCGTATTGATCCTCAGCACCACGGCCGAAATGGAGCCGTCGCATTCGATGCGGCGCATTTTCTCGCGGAACAATGCGACCGGGTTTTCGCCCATCGAATTCAGGCCGCTGAAATTGCGATTGACGATCAGGCCGTCGACATCGACGATCGCGATCCGACCACCGCCTGCATTTTGGTACCCATCGACCTGGACGGTGCGAATCGGCGTTGCCGTGTTGTCGCTACGGCTGACCGTGACCATCTCACCGCTCATGCGGATATCACCATCGACCCCCATTTTCCCGCCGAGATTCATTTTGCCGCCGACCAGCGCCCTGATCGGGGTTTGGCAACCGATCGACGCCACCACAAGCAATCCGCCGACCAACAGGGCGAGAGACGGCAATCCGGCCAGACGTAGCGATTGCCGGGGGGCGCGATGTGATCCAACAAGTCGGGTGAGCATTGGGAATCGTCCATGAAAGCGTTATCGGTGACCATCCTCGCTCGTTCCATCGAGTAAATAAGACTCAGGCCACATCGTCAGGACATCGACCACGCCACCCATGTCAGCCAAAGGATTCCCGCGAACCGATCGCGACCAGATCATCCAACACGACTCGAATGACCGCCACCGTGCACCCAATCCTCACACCTTTCCAACTCGCTCCCCTACGAAATGAACTTTCATGACTGACTTGCAACACAGTTCGACCGACGAACAGACTTCGGTTCGAGAGCTCAAACAAGTCGTCGAACAATTCGTCGACGAACGCAACTGGCACCGCTTCCATACCCCCAAAAACTTGGTGATGTCGCTGGCCATTGAAACCGCGGAATTGATGGAGCACTTCCAGTGGCTTACTGCCGAACAATCGCTCCACGTGATGGACGATCCCGACACGCGGTTGGCCGTCAGTGAAGAGGTTGCCGACTGTCTGGCCTACCTTCTCGCCATGGCAAATAAACTCGACATCGACCTCGCCACGACGCTCCACGCCAAAATGATCCGCAACGCGGTGAAATATCCCGTCGAGGGCAACAAGTTTTCTGGCGAAAACGCTTCCTGAGCGGACCGGTGCCAGCCAACCGGGATTCGATCCCCCGCTAAGATGACCAATCCGCCGCCAGCGGCCCGAATGATCGGAAAACAACCAATCGCCATCCGGCAGCGCCGGACCACCCGTGGCGACATTGACTACCGAAGAACTGGAATTGCGGCAAACGAGACCGCATTGCCAAACATTATGCTGCGAATCGTGTATCGCGTGATCGTTTGCGATACACTAAATGCTCTTCCTAAAACGAAAACTTCCACGTTGTCAGAGGCGGACTGACCACGCGAGAGATGGATCATTCTATGCAATCGCAGTCACAGTCCCAATCGACGGACTCATCCGTGTCGTCTTCTGAATATCCCAAGCTGGAAGGTTATCTAGCCGAAGGTTTTTACGACGAAGTCGTCTGTGCCGACAGCGTCGCCCGCCCTGACGCCGTCGCGTTGGTGGACCTCATCAATCGCCTTCCCGTCGGTGAACTCAATCGCCGGCAACGAGCAATCGAACGCTCGCTGTACCAAATGGGCATCACGTTCACGGTCTACAGCGACGAACAAGGCACTGAGAAAATCATGCCTTTCGACATCATTCCTCGGATCATCTCGGCGTCGGTGTGGTCTGACGTCGAACTGGGATTGAAACAGCGAATTCGGGCGCTGAACCGATTCCTCGATGACGTTTACAACGAACGTCAAATCATCAAAGAAGGGCTTATCCCGGCGCGCATTGTCGATTCTTGCCCGCAATATCTGCCGCAGTGCAAGGGATTAAAACCTCCAGCGGGTGTGTGGTGTCACATCACCGGCACCGACTTGGTTCGTGACAACGAAGGCGCCGTCTTTGTTCTCGAAGACAACCTCCGCTGTCCGTCAGGCGTGTCGTATGTGCTGCAAAACCGCGCGGTCATGAAGAAGAACTTTCCCCGCGCTTTCGCCGATTCGAGCGTTCGCCCCGTCAACGACTATCCCGCCCGGCTCTACCAGATGCTCCGCCGGATGGCTCCCGACTTGCCGAACCCGACCGTGGTCGTTCTGACCCCCGGCGTCTACAACAGCGCCTACTACGAACACTCGTTCCTAGCCCATCAAATGGGCGTCGAACTGGTTGAGGGACGCGACTTGGTTGTCGAAAACGATCACGTTTACATGCTGACGACCGATGGCCGACAACAGGTTGATGTGATTTATCGCCGGGTCGATGACACGTTCCTGGATCCCGAAGTGTTTAACAAGGACTCCGTCCTCGGCGTGCCCGGGTTGATGCGGGCCTATCGCGCCGGCAACGTCGCGTTGGCAAACGCACCGGGAACGGGCGTCGCCGACGACAAAGTCGTGTACGCGTTTGTCCCCGAGATGATTCGGTTCTACCTCGGTGAAGAACCGATCCTCAACAACGTTCCGACCTATCTCTGTGAACGCGAGGAGGACCGGAGTTATGTACTCGCCCACCTAGATGAACTGGTTGTCAAAGCGGCCGGTGAATCTGGCGGATACGGCATCCTGATCGGGCCTCACGCGACGGACGAACAGCGAGCTGAGTTTGCGGAAAAGATACGCGAGAATCCCCGAAACTACGTCGCTCAGCCCACGCTGCAGCTGTCACGCGTCCCGACCATGACCGGCGAAACATTAGAGGGACGTCACGTCGACCTGCGTCCATATATCCTCTGCGAAAGTGCTGACGACGTGTGGGTGCTCCCCGGTGGCCTGACCCGTGTCGCATTGAAAAAAGGCTCACTCGTGGTCAACTCGTCACAAGGCGGTGGCAGTAAAGACACTTGGGTTGTTGCCAGCCCAGGACAGACGGTCGCGCGACCTTAGAACGCCGCCCCTATGGTGGCTGTTCCTTTTTCTCGCAGCAGCGTGTTTCCACACACGGCTCCACACTCCTTTCTCTTTATCTCGAACTTCCAAACATGCTTTCACGTGTTGCCGAATCCGTTTACTGGATGAGCCGCCAGATCGAGCGTGCCGAGAACCTCGCTCGGTTCCTCGAAGTCACCCTCCACCTGATCCTGGATCAACCTGAAAACCTTGTCGATCCGTGGGAACCGTTGGTCCGCGTGACCGGCGATGAGGAGTTCTTCAAGAAGAAATACGGCCATCCCAACCAAGAGAATGTGGTTAACTTTCTCGCATTTGACGAAGAGTATCCCAACTCGATGCTGACGTGCCTCCGTGCGGCTCGTGAAAACGCCCGCGGCGTTCGCGAAAAACTCTCGTCAGAAGCGTTCGAACAAATCAACGAGTTCTACCTTTTCGTCAACGAAGCCTCCCGGAACGAGTCTCTCGATCGCACAAGCCAATTCTTTGACCAGATTCGTCAACAAACGCTGCTCTGGAGCGGTGTGCTCGAGAGCACCATGGCGCAGGACACCGCGTGGCACTTCGCCAACGTCGGACGGATGCTTGAACGCGCCGACAAAACCTCGCGCATCCTCGACGTGAAATACTTCAATTTGCTGCCCTCGGTCGAACACGTCGGTACGGCGGTTGACGACATGCAGTGGTCGGCGCTTCTACTCGCGATCAGTGGCTTCGAAGCCTACCGGCGTGACTACCACGAAGTCTCAATTCCGAATGTCGTCGGATTCTTTTTGTTCAACCGCACCTTCCCCCGTAGCGTCCACCGATGTGTCGCATCGGCCGGTTGGTCACTCGGAGAAATTGATCAAGCGTCGCGGAAACAAACATCGAGTCAGTCGAGCAAAAAAGTCGATGCGTTGAAACACCGTTTGGCATTCACCCAAGTCGAAGAAGTCCTCGCCGGAGGCATGCACGAATTTGTGGATCTCCTACAGCTAGAACTCAATGACATCGGCAACACCCTCGCCGAAGACTATTTCCAAGCCCTGATCCCAGCGTAAGAAAAGCTTCCACGGACGCTGTTGCCTTTCCCCTGATCCACACCTGGTTCCTTTATGACGATTCGCGTCGCGCTGCATCACAAAACTTCCTACAAGTACGACCGCCCTATCATGGTCGGACCACAATTGGTTCGATTGCGACCGGCATATCACGGCCGGACACCGATTCCTGCGTACCAATTGACGGTCAGCCCTGACGAACACTTTGTGAACTGGCAACAGGACCCGTTCGCCAACCCGATCGCCCGATTGGTTTTTGAAAAACCCATCGATCACCTGTGTGTCACCGTCGATCTCGTCGCCGACATGACGGTGATTAACCCGTTCGAATTTTTTGTCGACGATGCGGCTGGCACGTTCCCATTCGAGTATGACGAAGACACCCGCAAACAGCTGTCTGCGTATTTGCAGCCCGGTGAATTAACGCCTGCGCTCAAAGCGTGGATGGAAACCCTGCCACAATCCAACGAGCGAACGATCGACTTCATCGTCGACGTCAATCGTGCAGCACAGAAGCAGATCGACTACAAAATACGACTCGAACCGGGCGTGCAGTCTCCCGAAGAAACGCTCACACTTTGCAGCGGATCCTGTCGCGATTCGGCGTGGATGCTCGTTGAAACGTTTCGACACATGGGCCTCGCCGCGAGATTTGTTTCCGGGTACCTGATCCAACTCGCTGCCGATCAAGAATCGCTCGACGGGCCTTCAGGGCCAACCGAAGACTTCTGCGACCTGCACGCGTGGACCGAGGTTTATCTGCCTGGCGCAGGCTGGGTCGGACTCGACCCGACAAGCGGACTGCTCGCCGGCGAAGGACACATTCCGTTGGCATGCACCCCGATGTATACCGGCGCGGCTCCGATCACGGGCGGACACCAACCATGCGAAGTCACCTTCGAACACGTCATGAAGGTTACCCGCGTTCACGAAGACCCACGGGTAACCAAACCCTACACCGAAAAAGTCTGGAATGAGATCCTCGACTGTGGCGACGAGATCGACAAAAAACTAGAAGAGGGCGACGTCCGCCTGACGATGGGTGGCGAACCGACGTTTGTGTCCATCGACGACATGGACCATCCGCAATGGAACACCGAAGCGGTCGGCGAAGACAAACGCGTCCTCAGCAACGTATTGCTCAAACGCTTCCGCGATAAACTCGCCGAAACGGAGCAAGTCGCCGGCGGCAGTTTGCTGCACTACGGTCAAGGCAAATGGTATCCCGGCGAACAATTGCCGCGTTGGGCGCTGACCTGCCTATGGCGACGCGACGGACAACCAATTTGGAACGATGAAAAATGGTTGGCCGACGAAGGGCGCGACTACAAACACACTCACGAAGACGCACGGCGGTTCATCCGCACGTTATCGAGAGAACTCAACATTAGCGCCAAGATGACCTTCCCGGTCCACGAGGACATCTTTCACTACCTGTGGAAAGAAGACCGACTCCCCGTCGACATCGACCCTGCAGATCCCCGTGTAAAGGATCCTAACGAGCGGGCAATGTTGATGCGGACCTTCGGCAACGGACTCGGCACACCGGTGGGATACGTCTTGCCACTGCGTCGCGCCTGGTGGCAGGCCAAACCGGGATGGATCGGCGGAAAGTGGCCCGTCCGCAGTGAAAAGATCTACCTGATTCCAGGCGAGTCGCCCATCGGTTTGCGATTGCCGTTGGACACCCTGCCATCGGATTCGTTTAGCACGGCGCCCTTCTACTCGACGCCCTTGGACCCGACGATCAGTCACAATCCTTTGCCGGCGCCGTATCGCGGCCCCGATGCAGCGGGCGGTACACCTCGCGGGATGGAAAGCTATGTTGCCGCTCGCCAAGGCGGCACCACCGGCGGCGGTGGACGACTCGGTGGACCGAGCGATTCGGCCGCCGCGGCAGTCAATGAACAAACTCTCGATGACTTCGATGAAGATGATTTGCCAACGCACAATGACATTGTGCACACCGCACTCTGTGTCGAAGCGCGCTTCGGCCGATTACACGTCTTCATGCCGCCCGCTCAACGGCTCGAAGATTATCTCGATCTCGTTTCAGCGGTTGAAGAAACCTGTGCTCTGACCGACCTGCCGGTTGTGATCGAAGGCTACCTTCCTCCACCGGACGAACGCATCGACTACTTCAAAGTCACTCCGGATCCGGGTGTCATCGAAGTCAACACGCAACCATCGTCGACTTGGCGATCGCTGGTCAAATTGACTGAAACGCTCTACGAAGAAGCCCGATTGTCGCGTTTGGGAACCGAGAAATTCGACCTCGACGGACACCACACCGGGACCGGCGGCGGAAACCACGTCGTGATGGGCGGAGCCAAACCGGCTGACAGTCCGTTCATGCGACGTCCTCATCTGCTCGGCAGCTTGATCCGGTTCTGGCACAACCACCCGGCGTTGTCGTATCTGTTCAGCGGCAAGTTCATCGGGCCGACGAGCCAAGCGCCGCGGATGGATGAGGCGCGCAGCGATTCGGTCTACGAAATGGAAATCGCCCTCGCTCAACTGCCGCCTATGGGTGCGGACGTTGCGCCTTGGATCGTTGATCGCCTGTTCCGCGACTTGCTCGTCGATACGACCGGCAACACCCACCGGGCGGAAATTTGCATCGACAAGATGTACTCTCCCGACAGTTCAACGGGACGATTGGGGCTCGTCGAACTGCGTGGATTTGAAATGCCACCGCACGCTCAGATGAGTCTGTCTCAACAACTGTTGATCCGCGCCGTGGTCGCCGCGTTCTGGGATCGGCCGTATGACGAGCCGCTGACACAATGGGGGCCAATGCTCTATGACCGATTCCTGTTGCCGTATTTCGTTTGGAAAGACTTGAAAAAACTGACCGGCGAATTGCACCGCCGGGGCGCACCGGTGAAGGCCGATTGGTATGCCCCGCATCATGAATTCCGCTTCCCGTTGATGGGCGAACTCGTCATCGATGGCGTCCGCATGGAACTTCGCAGCGCGATCGAACCGTGGTACGTCATGGGCGAGGAGCCCGGTTCTGGTGGCACGGCGAGGTTCGTCGATTCGTCGCTCGAACGACTGCAGATTTTGGTCGAAGGCATGGATCCGGGACGATATGCGGTGACCTGTTTCGGCCATCAGGTACCGCTGCATCGAACCGGCGTAACCGGGCAAGCGGTCGCGGGTGTAAAATACCGCGCCTGGCAACCGCCCCGCTGCCTCCACCCGACCATCGGGATTCACACGCCGCTGCAATTTGACTTGGTCGACCTCAAAGCTCGGCGAAGCGTTGGTGGGTGCACCTACCACGCCGTCCATCCGGGTGGGGTGTGCAGCGACAATTTCCCGATCAATGCAAAAGAAGCCGAATCCCGCCGTGCGGCGAGATTTGACGCGTTCACGATGACGGGCGGGGAAATTCAGGTCCCTAAATTGCCCCCCGTTGTGGGATCCGAACCGTACCCGGTTACCATGGATCTGCGTCGGCTCTAAAATGTGGGTTCGCGTATCGGCGTGCTCAAGGCGGGTAGTCGATTAAAGGAAAGGGTAGAACATACCAATATTTACCGTTTCCTTTCGGCATTTTCACAGGAGCCCTGACCACATTGTCGACTACCATCGCAGCCCCCTTGTCGTTGACCAGCTATGAAAAGCTGGCCGGCCGTTTTGACGAATGCCGCGATGCAAATGGCCTCGTGCGCCCTCATTGGGCAACCATTGAGGGCACTCTTAACCGGATCGGGGCCACTGGACTGCACGATCGCTCGATCCAGATCGAACACATCATCCGCGAGAACGGACTGACTTTTCAGGTCGACGCCAAGCAAAAACCGTCCTCCGGTGACGAAAACTTCAATCCCCCCACGGGCGTCAACAACCCGCTCACCACGGGAAATGATGCCTCCGGAGCATCGGGCGGTTTATCCAAAATCACGCCGGTGGATCCTTCACGCCCCTGGCAACTGGCAACCGTGCCCGTCGCCTTCAATCAGAAAGATTGGAGCGTCCTGGCCGCCGGACTGGCCCAGCGGGTCCGTATCCTCGAAGCCGTTCTCGATGATCTTTTGGGGCCGCAAAACCTGATCATCGATCGGATCATCCCTCCCGATCTGGTATGGGGCAACCCACGTTTTTATCGCGCGTACCACAAACTTGGGCGGACCGACAAAACCAACTCGGACGAAGCCACGGCCATGCACAGCCCTGGCAAATCCCATCGACTGCACGTGACCGCGTTTGATGTCGTCCGGGGTGACAACGGCGGTTGGTGGGTGACCGGCGATCGAACACGTGCACCGAGCGGCCTCGGCTATCTCCTGGAAAACCGAATCGTGCTCAGCCGAGCGTTGCCGCACCTGCATCGCCGGGCAAACGTCCGTCGCTTGGCCCCGTTTTTCGAAGCCCTGCGTGGGCATTTCCGCTCGCTCGCTCCACGTGCCCGCGACAACCCGCGGGTCGCATTATTGACGCCTGGCCCCGGCAGCTACCGCGAATTCGAAGACGCCTATTTGGCTCGCTATCTCGGTTACACCCTCGTCCAAGGTCGCGACTTAGCGGTCCGGGGCGAACGTTTGAATCTGAAAACGCTCGGCGGATTGCTTCCCATCGAAGTGTTGTGGCGGCACGTGTCCGATCGGAAATGTGATCCGCTCGAACTCAATCCGTCATCGCTGGAAGGTTGCACCGGGCTGTTGCAAACGATCCGCGGCGGTCACGTTGCCGTCCTCAATGCGATCGGCGCGGCATTGGTCGAAATGCCTGCTTTGCTGCCCTTCTTAGCCGCCTCGGCGAGAAAACTGCTGGGCGAAGAATTGCTGCTTCCCAGCGTCGCAACGTACTGGTGCGGCGACGAAGGCCCCTGTCGATTCGTACTCGAAAACCTCGACAAACTGATCATCCGCAGCGCTTACGCGGTCAACGACGCGAAGCCGTCCATCCCCGAATACATGACGGCCGAGCAGAAGGCCGACTTGGTCAGAGAGATCAAAGCCCAACCGCATCGGTTCGTTGGCCAAGAGCGATTGTCGCACAGCCTGACGCCAGTCTGGGTCGATGGCAAACTCCGCCCCTGGCACTTGACCCTGCGATCGTTCCAATTGCAGACCGCCGACGGAATCGAAGTCCTGCCGGGCGGACTCGCTCGCGTGAGCCCCAAACCAGACCTGCTCGGTCGATCACCGACGAGCGGCCAGATGACCCAAGATTGCTGGGTCGTCAGTGACGAACCGGTCGATCACGAAGCCACCTTACTGTCACCGGAATCGGAATCGATCCGGCTGCGTCGCAGCGGTGCGGAATTGCCCAGTCGCGTGGCCGAGCATTTGTTCTGGCTCGGTCGTTATACCGAACGTTGCGAGTCGATCGCCCGCCTGCTTCGGACCACGCTTACCCGACTCGCCGGCGAAGACGAGTACGACGAATTGTCCGAAATGCCGCGTCTCGTCAAGGCACTCGCAGCGATGGGACAATTGGAACCGGACTACGCGATCGAGGGCCTCGATGGAGCGATGCCGCAACTCGACCTAATGCTTCCGGCGAGCGTTTTTGATTGTGGGACATCACGCGGATTCCAGTCCGCGGCACTGGGTGCGTTGCGAAACGCGTCTGCGGTGCGTGACCGCATTTCGCTCGACGCGTATCGAATCCTGAGAAGCCTGCATAACGAAGTCGTCGTGCAAAGTCGCCCTCGAGGCGCCAACGTGATTGCCGCGATCGAGCGGCTCAACCATTGCGTGACCCTCCTGCTCGCGTTCAGCGGGTTGGCATCGGAAAGCCTCACGCGAACTCACGGTTGGAGATTCGTGTTGCTGGGCCGCCGCATCGAGCGGGCACATCAAACCGCCGAACTCCTCGCCGCGACCATGATATCGCCACTCGAACGCGAGGGCAGTTTGTGCGAAGCAATCCTCGATGCGACTGATAGTTTGATGACGTATCGGTCGCGATACCTGTCGTTGGTTCAACCCGCGCCCACCATCGATTTGCTGGTCACCGATGAATCAAATCCTCGCTCGCTGCGTTTTCAATTACAGGACATCGAACAGGTGTTGCTGGAGTTGCCAACGTCGGCTTCCCAGGTCGGTCTCGGAGCCGACGAACGCATTGCCGCTGATTTAATGCGTCGACTCCTCGTCGCGGATGTCGGTAAACTGACCCGTTGTGAAACAAACCAACAACGCGAAGCTCTCGCGGAGTTACTCGAGAAGATCTGTGTCGGGATGCCCAAACTCGCGAACGCGATCGAAGCCAGGTACCTGATTCACACCTCGGTATCGCAATCGCTGACCGGCGAACCGGCCAAGCCGTTGCCGGAGCCACCTGCTAAGCTTTCCTAGCTGGGGCAAGGCCGAGCCGGGTTGGTACGTTTCAAACGAGACGATCTCTAACCGGGCTTTTGCAGCCGATCGCATTCAAAATATTTAACCGAAAACTCCCGCCTGATGACGCAAACCGCCAATTACCGAATCGTCCACGAGACGTCGTATCGCTATAGCGAGCCGGTGGCGCTGTGCCAAAACCAATTGCGCATGCGGCCACGCAACCAAGCCCACCTGGTCTGCCATTCATGCGAAGTCGAAATTGATCCCGCTCCCGCGTCCATCGATCGACACCCCGATTACTACGGGAACGTCGTCGACTCGTTTGCCATCGAATCTTTGCATCAATTCTTGCGGGTTCGCGTCACCAGCCGGGTCAGCGTTTCGGCGCCCGATGCCGAAAACCTGTCTCGAGCTCCCGCCTGGACTGATCTCATTTCGACCGTTCGCCGGGGCGATTCCCCCGTCGATTGGAAGGCACGCGAATTCGTCTTCGCCTCGCAACGAATCGCACTGAATCAAAAATTTGCCGACTATGCACGTCAGATTATGCAACCTCACGTCAGCATCATCGACGCGGTGGACGCGTTAACGAAGCACATCCACGCCGATTTCCGCTACGACACCCAGGCGACGGACGTCAACACGACGACCGAGGACGCGTTTGTATTGAAGGCGGGCGTCTGCCAAGACTTTGCTCACGTACAAATCGCGTGTCTGCGGAGTCTCGGTTTGCCCACCCGTTATATCAGCGGCTACCTCAGAACGTATCCGCCGGAAGGCAAAGAACGACTCGTCGGCAGTGACGAGTCGCACGCGTGGATCAGCGTTTATTCCGGAGCCGAAATCGGATGGGTCGATTTCGATCCAACCAATGCGGTTCGCACGGGCACGGATCACATTCCCATGTGCATCGGTCGTGACTACGACGACATCAGTCCCATGCGTGGGATCGTGATGGGCGGCGGCAAACCGCTCTTGAGAGTCAGTGTCGACGTGCTGCCTCTGGATTGAGTACAGCACTCGTCGGATTCACGACTTTGGCCATCCCGGCAACTCGAATTTCTTGACGGTGTTTTCCGTGTGCTCGTGGTAGTGCTTCTGCATCTGCACCAACAATGCACGCAGCGAGGGCCAACGGCTGCCCGGTGCTTTGTCGTTCACCGACATGCCGTCGAGCAAGTAAGCAAACCGGCGACAAAACTCACTCGCCCGCTGCATCTGTCGAGCCTCTTCAGCTCCATCCCAATCCGGGTGAGCGAACTGATAGTCAGCCGGCATTTGCTTCGGGTTCAAATTCATCACGGGAATAGACGAATCAATCGCATGATAAATTTGTGAGAAGAACTGCAACTGCCGTCCCATCATGTGCTCAACGTTCCATCGTGGAGTATGCGTTCCATTGGCCGGCTTGAAATTCAATTGCTCAACAGAGAGCTCTGCAAACACTTGTTGCGATTCGCTGCATGCCTGTTCCATCTTTCCAAACAACACCGCGAGTTCGTCAGGCATTTCCCACGGTGTTTGACTGATCAGTACAGTTTTCGGCTCCCGATTTGGTGCCTCCGAAGCTGACACCGCAAATGTGTTCGCCGCCGCGCGTTTCGAAGCGTCCGTTTCATCGGCAGGGATTGCCAACGGCAGCACAAACTGCGGACGCCATGAGCGCACGAGTATTTTGATCCGATCGCTGGCAAGCTGTCCCACCGCAATGTTGCTCAGCACCAAGACATCAACGTTTTGTTTATCGGCTTTCGTCGCCATAAAGGTCCCCGTTCCGTCACCCGACACAACAATCACACGCACGCCGTCGACGTCGATTCGGATCGTGTGATCATCGATCGTCCGAACCTCGATCGCGTTCGGATCCCATTTGGAAGCCTCGCCAACGGGACTCCACTGCACATCGGCCTGGTTGGGCAAACGCGACAGCACATGGTTCAGTCGATCCCCACCCACCGCGAGAATCTGACCTACGTCATCAGGCACAACCAACTCGTCGCTGGTCGATGGTTTGACCGCGAGCCCAAGGCCCCACTGAGTTTCGATCGAAACCACTCCGCCTGGCCACGATCGCACCGCGATCGGATCACCCTCGGCAGCAGACAATCCCGAGGCGACCAACAGACAAAGAAGTGGACAGAAGAGCAGCGATTTCATGGTCATGCGATTGCCAAACGGTTGTTACGGGCAGAACGGGCGTGAGATCCCCGGGAAGAGTCTACCTACGACCCTCTACCGTTGAAACCGCTTCCCAAGCCGACACCGTACCCTTTGCGATGCGTGCCATCTGTACGCCCACCACGAGAATCCGCGTCAGGCAAATCAGGGAATCCGCAAGAGTCGCTTTCCGAGCATCATCACCGCGAGGTATGCGACCAAGTAGGCACCGAGCCAACCAAAGTCCCACGCCGGTCCACCCAGAGTGGCGAGCGGTGTCCAAAAGAGTTGTTGGGTCAGCGGTCGCGGGTGAATCACCTCAAGCGAAACAATGCCACTCCCATCGGGAGTGACGATCTCAGTGTGCATCGGCGGATGAGTGTCCCCAAATGTGATCGGTATCTCCAGCGGTTCCTCCAAGGTCGGCGGATACAAGCGAACGAGGTGACGACCGACGGCATCATCGGGCACCTTCAAACGCCAACTGATTTTCTGTGGCGGAATCCCTTCTCGCAAAAAAGCGTTGAGCGAACCGACGAGGGCCTCGCGGGCGTGGTCACCGGCCGCTTGGATTTCCCACGGATACTCAACCAGATCGCTGCTTTGCCATTCTCGGCGAAGTTCTTCGAGTTCATGACGGATGGCCGGGAGCGTGCGTTCGGCCGGGACACCCGTTTCCAGAGCAAGCGTCGTGGGAACTTCGAGCTTAACGGCCCGCGTGGTATCGCCATCAATTTCCGCCACAATGCTCACACCACGACCGGGATCCGGATTCCACACCGCCGGATCGACCCGCTCGGGAAACCAGAGAAACACAATCATCATCGGTCCGAGCACAAAGGCCAGCGGCACCATCGAGGCTCGCAGCACACGTCCACTGACCGGTTTGACAGCGTCCATCATCGCGGCGCGACGAGCACTATCAGCAGGCAGTTTGGTAGCCGCCCGACGCAGCGCCGCTGAACGACGTTTCGCTTCAAAGAGTCGTGCGTTGTCGGTGAGAATACGCTGGGCGACGAGCAAGAACGCCGAGAACAGACCACCAACCAAAGCCACCGTACCAACCATACCGATGCTTCGCACCAGTGGCCACAAGAACCAATCGATCAATGCAAAGGAGGGTTCTTTCACCCAGGACGCCGGTAACAAATAGAACCCGGCGAGGAACACGCCCCATCCACACGCGGCGACAATCGCGAGCTGATTTGCACCGGTTTCACGAGGCCCAACCGGAGGCGGCAGCATCGTGCGTTCGATCTCGATACTTTCCGCATCGTCGGTTTTGGCACCAATCGACTCAGACGACGAACGAGCCACCCGTCCTTGATTGGCGTCAATGCTGATCATCTCACCATCGGCCAATAGCTTGGTCGCGTCGTCGAGCACGACCGCGGGCAATCCGAGTTCACGAGCCACAATGGCGCCGTGAGAAAGCGTGCCACCTCGCTCCAACACAAGACCGGCGGCGTTCGCAAAAAGTGGAGTCCAAGAAGGGTCGGTGCTGGGACAAACGAGAATGTACCCGGCGCCAAGATTCAACGCTTTCTCGGGAGACAGCACGACTCGAACAGGACCGCTCGCTGTGCCGCTGGACACGGGATGCGACGGCCATTGTTCGGCATCGACGGCAACCTCATGCTGACCGATCGTTTCAATATCCTGGGCCTCGATCACACGTGGCGTGTGCAATCGGGCGGCAGCCTGTCGCTCTGCTCGTCTTTTTGCAACTTGATCCTCGGGAAGATAACCACCACGCAACGCGTCGCTCATTTCGTGGACGGTCAAGTAGAAAACGTCGTCACCGATGCCGAGCCGACGGCCGCATTCGAGTGCAGTTTCGCGAAGCACGGCATACGCTCGCATCAAGTGATACTTACCATCTTCGCGGAAGCGAATGTATCGCTGCAGCAGTCGCACGTGTGTTTCCAACTGCGCCGCATGCTGGAGTGACAACAGCTTCTTCAACCGTGCGAGCGTCGCTTCCGCATCGGCAACCCTCGCGCGGTGCTTCTCTGCCGGATCCGAACTATTCCCTAATTGCTCGGCCATCCGCAGCACGTCGTCGGGTCGTTCACGCCATCGGGGTGTCGCGAGGTCAAACTCACCAGGGCCGCGATGCCCGTGGTCGGCAAGCCAATCATCCAGTGACCGACTCCCCAACGCGAGCTCACGAAGTGCCGCGTTGGCGAGTGACGTTTGGTCGGGTTGCGGACTGACGCTCAGTACGTGCACGAGTTCATCGGGGTCCTCATCCCAAAAGTGACCGGCGAGAAACCCCCGCAGTTCCGCCACAGCGAGAGCTTCGATCATGCTAGGCAGAAACGCGTCCGCCCCAAATTCATCCATCACCTTCTTTTCACGCTTGGTCCACAATTCGACCAAATTCTCATTGTCCAAACATGAAAGATCGCGTGCGGCCTCTCGCTGCAACCAGCCATCGATTGCCGGGACAAAGACGCCATCGAAACGATGGTCGAGCGTTTCGGCTTCGCGGCGAAGCGTGTTGGTAACCTCGCTCGCTTTCCGTGCCGCCATCCCCTGCGTTCTTACGCCGCCTCGTGGAACCGTCGGCGGTTCTTGAGCGGCGTCAGGGTTCTCTCGCAACCGTTTCGGATCGTACTCAAACGGATAGTCTGCGAAGAACATTTCTGGCATACGCGAACAATCCATGTAGATGCCGTTGCCTATCCGTTCGAGGCAACCGTCTTTTGCGACGACGTCGGATGGTTCGAACCCGACACGACGATACATTTCTCCAAAGCCACCATCACCGGACATGAACCGGCGAACGACATCCCAGCTCAACGGGGTCGGATTCACGAGCGTTTCATCGAGGTTGTGACGCACCCAAGGCCCCCGCCCGTCTGCGACTTCGTTACCGAGATGTTCAATCGTATTCGCAAGCAATGACTGATAGGCCGCCGCATCGTCGAGCGTTGTGATCGCGCGAGACTGCAACAAATGCACTTGTCCCTCATCATCGATTGCCCATTCGATGTCTTGCGGATGGTCAAAATGGCGTGCCGCTCGACGTCCCAAATCACACAGCATTCGAATCGCTGGAAACGTCAGACAGGCGTGTCGCCTTAGACCATCCGGCGTTGACTCATTCTCCGTCGCCCCCGGCAACAACCGCACCGTCTTATCAGCCACCGTGTACTGCAGCACTTCACAAGGATCAATCGCGACACGGACAATGTCCGGTTGAACTTCTCCCGAGACGACTGACTCTCCCAATCCCCACGATGCTTCCATCAGCATCTCGCTCGACGAGCCCGTTCGCGGATTGGTGGTGAACAAGACGCCGGCGACCGCGGCGGGTACGAGCTTTTGCACCACCACCGCCATGGCCACACCCGATGGATCGATCCCTTGTTCACTCAAATACGCGGCAACTCGATCGCTGCCGATACTCTCCCAACATCGGACAACCGCATCCACGACGCTGTCAGCGGTCGCCAAATTCAAGAACGTGTCGTACTGTCCCGCCATCGATGCGCCAGCCAAATCCTCAGCCGTGGCCGACGAACGAGCCGCCACGAGATCACTCTCTAGCGAATGGTGGGCCTCGCGAATTTGGGCGACGATATCATCGCGTCGATCCTGCCTCGCCAAATACGCCGCCGTCGTCACGACAAAGCCATCTGGGACCGGCAATCCCGCGCGAATCATCGCCGCGAGATTAACGGCTTTGCCACCCACGAGTGCCGCGTTGGTTGCGTCGGCGAGCGGAACGATCAGTGGCGAGTTGAAATCACTCACTTTGCCAAGCCTCCCGCATACGCGCGCAGTCCGCCCGTTTCACTGCCCACGAAAAGACGTCCATCGACCACCAGCGGAGAACTGATGCTGAGTCCTTGCGACCCTGGTTTCTCTTCGGAGTTGATGTAGAGGTTCTCGATTTCCTCACCGGTCTCCAAGTTGAACCTCGCGAGGTACCCGTCTTGGCTTACCGCGAACACTTCGCGATCCGTCACCGAAGGCGCCGCGAGCACCGGTGCCACGCCGCTGATCCGGGACGCCCAAACCGGCTTGCCTCCGTCGGGATCGAGAGCCATCACTTCACCATTGGCAACGCCGCAAACGAGATACTTGCCCGCCGCAACGGCGCCGAGCACCGCGTCTGGCATCTCCGATTGCCAAACGACTTCACCTGTTTTCGAATCGAGAGCCATCACGACGCCCGCCGGATTGGGATCACGATAAACAAAGTCACCGTTACCACCGCCGGCAATCACCAAATCACCATGCAAGGTGATCGCACCGGTGATCGGATAGGGTGTCGGCGTCCTCCATAGTTCGCGTGCGTCCGCCGCGACGTTCGGGTCCGTACTCAGAGCAACGATCGCCTTCCCGTTAAACCCGCTACCGATATAGAGCACCCCGTCACTGACAACAGGCGAACTTTCGGGGTCCGCAACATCGTGTTGCCATAACTGCTCACCGTCAGATAGCCGAGCAGCGAGCACATAACCAGAATGACTGAGCGCCTTGTGGGACGCAGGGTCCTCGATCGCGCCGGCACCGATATAAACCGTATCGCCATCAATCACCGGCGAACTCTCCAAGTGCAGTGTCGTCGGCAACGTCCAGTGCACGCGTCCCGCCTCGGTGTCCACGCAGATCAACGTGCAATGACTGTCCGGATGCAGCCCCTGACCGATGACGAGATAACGTCCATCAGCGCTAATCGCGGGCGAACTGAAGAAACCTTTGAAGTCAACGTCGCCGTCCCGATCGAGCGACCAAATCTGCTTGCCGGATTTCGCATCGAGACAGAAGATCGCACCATAAGTATCCGGCGGATCGAGCAAACACGAAGCACCATAAACACGATCACCGTAAACCGCCGCGCTCGACAGAATCATCGCCTCGGTGTCTTCGCTTTCCACGCCCGACTCATCAATCCAGGTCGGATAGTGGTGCCAGACTCGTTGCAATCCGACTGGCGGCACGTCACCGAGCACGCCCAAACGTTGATTTCCACCACGGAAAATGAATGCGGTCTCTTTTTCCAGATCACCACCGAGCTCCCCCCCAGATTTCGTCGCTACAAACGCTGTCGGAGTCGTCTCTCGTGTGGCATCCGCCATCGCCAATCGCTCCCTCGCCGCGATGCGTTCCAACGCGACGCGAGTCCAGTCGACGTACACGGCACCACCGCCAGCGTTATTCGTGCCGCTTGCGGGCGTCCGTGCGACGTCCCCCCGACGACCGGCCGGCGCGGCGTCCGAGGCTCCTCCGCCAGTTGGCCAAAACATCAACAACGCACCGAAAGCTCCGGCGAGCCCCATCACCACGATTGGCACCAAAGGCTTCTCGCGACAAACACGCATCAGCTCGCGCGGCTTGAACAGTAAGGCGACAAACGTTGTGATTGCAGCCAGTATCACAGGGAACAACGCAGCCCCCGCGTTGACCACCACCGGCACTACCGCGAGCGGCCCGTGCGGACAGGTAAACGTCTCAACAAAATTAAAACTCATCATCTGGACCAACTTCACCGCGGTCAACAACCACGACATTATGGGGACTTGAAGAAAGGTCAACCTCAGCTGTTCGCGTGAGGCCATCCGAATAAAGAACAGTTGCTTTGCATCGGCCGTCGACCGGCATCCGCACCGAGATCACCGCGTTGGCCGCGCTACACGATCCCGCCGAAACGTTGTTCGTCAAATCGCGGCGAGCGACAAGCCGTCCGGAAGCGTCATGCAACATCACCCTCGCGTTGACGATCCCTTTGGAACCGAGCACATGCACGGTCAATAGCTTCACGTTCTCGATCGCGGCAATCTCCGGTGCAGGGTGCGCCACCGGTGCTCGCGCCGCGAGCGTGTCGTTAAAGATCAGCGTCAGATGCCCGTGAGCGTTTCCGACAACGAGATCAGGTGCCCCGTCGTTGTTTAAATCGCCCGCCGCACACGCCAAACCTCCCAATTCACTGGACGGCCCGTCGAACATGTGTTCGTAGTGTTTGTGAGTCGTACCGAGCATGAACGAACCGTAGCCACGATTAACGATATAACGGTTGTGGCCGTTCTCAGCACTGCTGATCGTGAAGAAATCGACGTGCCCATCGCAATTCAAATCTTCGGCGATCGTCGCCAAGTGAGCTTGCGAACCTTCGCTGATTTCATTGCCCCATCGTGTCACGTCGACCGGAACACCGTCCTGATTGGCGACGACGATCCAGCCATCTTCGAGCGGCACGACAAGATCCATGTGTTCGGGTGAAAACAGCGGCAGGAACACCCCCGCTCCCGTTTCGCCCACGTTTCCGGTGGCGCTGGACGTGAATTTGAAATCAATCTCATGCGCAACCGGTTCAAAAACGCCCGCCTCGTTTTGAACCAAAAAGTAACCAAGCTCGGATGCATAAAACAAGTCTGTCCGCATGTCATCGTTCCAATGCCCTGGGGAGACAAAACCATTTCCGCCGCCGCCACATTCCGCTCGGTCGAGCCCCAACGATGCGGTCGCATCCGTAAAACTGCCGCCCGCTTCGCCGGGATTCAAGAACGCTCGCAAGCCACCTCCCACAACGCTCATCACGATGTCGGGATAACCGTCGCCATTGAGTTCAACGAACGCAGATGTCTTGAGCGAGGCCGAGAACTCGCTGGCACCGGACAGTGCGTGATCATTCTTAACGAACGACAATCGCCCGTTCGCAAATCTTCCGTTGTAGATCGTCGTTCCCAATAAAAGGTCTGTCAGGCCATCGCCGTTGATATCAGCCGCTCCACAACCAAGCGATGAAGCTCCACTCAGCCCGAGAGCCTCCGTTGCGTCAGCGAACTTCTGATCGTCGCCCTGCATGAAGACGGAAACCGACCCCGCACACGCGACCACGTCGAGATCACCATCGCCATCGAGATCATAAGCGGCAACACCCGTCACCGGTGCCTCAAACTGCTTTAGCAACCGATCGGTTTGAAATCTTGCATAACCTTTGCGAGGAAAGAAATCGCGTCCAGCGGCAATGTCTTCAACGAGAGCCGCAAGTTGCCTGCTCGACCCGTTCCACGTTCCCGCCAATGTGCTGATTGCGGCGCCGTCGAGCCCCACCATTGCCGCACCGCTCTTGTCGAGCGACCATGAACCCGGCTCACTCATCTGACCAAGATAGAAACTGTTGGCGTATAGCATCAGATCCTTTGGTCCACGGCGGCGTCCCGCGAACGCAACGACTTTGTCGCCCACAACGATGTCGCCTTCCGCCATTGCCGCTGCTGCCGCCCCTTTCATCGACCCGGTGAAATTCAACATCACCTCGGCATCTTCAATCAACTTGCCCTTCAACGAACGACTGATTTTGCATTGCGCCGTCCCCGCGTCAGGGTCAACAGCGAGGATGTCGAGAATGCAAACCGTGGTGTAACGAGAGTGAAAAAGATCAGCGGGCTGGAGCCCCGCGTTAATCACCGCGTGCGAGACGGTGGGCAACACCGCCGACGCCATCGCCAACAGGATCAAAACGGACAGCGTCAAACGAGAATTCATGAGTAAACCATCACCAATAAAACGACGTAAAAGCAACACCGGTGACTCGACACCGGTCATCCAAAACCCAACTCGACGCGACGACTACTGGAACACGTACGTCGTCGATGTCGTCGGGCTATACCCCACACCGGTTTTGTATGCCTTCATCATCAGCTTCGTTGTCTTACTCAACCGAATGGGACCGGTATAAGCGGGCGACTCCTTGGTAGGCTCGGTTCCGTCGGTGGTGTAACGGATCCGTGCCCCGGGAACGCGAGTTTCGATCGAGACGAGAACCGGCTCGTCAAAAACCACCGCGACCGGCGTTTGAATCGATTTATTGCCCTTGCCAACAGTTTTCATTTCGGTGTTCTCAGGCACCGTTCGCAATCGGAACGGATCGGACTGTTCGAGATAGCTCCGCATCGACGCCATCGCGGTTTCGGTCAATCCCCATTCGGATTGCTGGTCGTTGCGGGTGTGGTAATACGAGTTCGTATCGGCAACCACTTGCGAGAACAGCGTGTCTTCCGGGCCCGCATTATGCGCACCGAAGGTAACATGCTTCCATTGTTTTGGTGTCTCAGGGTCCGTCGTCGCGATGCCACCATCGCAAACATAATCGAAGTGCACACCATCCAATTCCACGTCACCACCGAGCTGCATCGCGATGCCGTTCTTACCATTGGCTTTCACATCTGGATTTCCGACCAACTGACCGAGCCCGTCACGAAAATCGGCCACCGATGCAGTCGCCTGAACCACCAAGCGAGCTTTGGTCGGATCTGATGAGTAGACCCGCATCATCGAACCAACGGCGGTATAGAGACCGGTGTGACCGAGTTTCTCGTTGTCGCCAAAGCCGAGCAGCAAATAGGCATCACCGGTCAGCGGCCGTTCTGGCGATCCAGCCTGGATTACACCGTTTCGATACACACTGATGTTGTAAACGTTCTTGTTATTCTCCGGCATGAACGGACCGACGCGGCCGCCCGTTTGAATCTCGAGAATACCGCCGTCGTAAACTTCCAACGTGCCCTTATTGGTCACACCGCTGAAGCGAAAATCGCCACTGATGATCATCTTGCCGTGCTGCAGCATGACCTCATCACTGACACCGAGGTTGCCATAAAACTCAACCGATGCGGTTCCGTATTTACACACCTGAAACTTGTGCGACAGTTGAGCGCGGCTAAGCTGCTCCTCGGGAAGACGACGTGACGGATGCTGGAACGCATGGCCGTTTTGGGGGTTCGGAAACTCACTTCCTTCCACTCGGAAATAGGTGTGTTTCCCACCAACGACCGACACGTACCGGATCATTCCTTCCGGCAGAACATCGACATTGCCCCAAATCTCGACTTCGTTGCGATGCCCGCCCTTGAGCCGCGCGTTCTTCTTAATCGTGACGTGCCGGACCTGATGGTTACGTCCACCGGTGACGGTGTAAATCTCATCAGCGGCCGGCAACACGACGTCCGTTTCGCGATCGGGTGCCTTGTCGGCAGGACGTCCGTTCTCAATCCAATTCGACGCCTCGTCGATCTTCCCGCTTACGCCGGGCGTCGCCCACGTCAGTAAACGTCCGGGACTCCACGCTTCCGTTTCGTGAGCCGGATCGGCTGCAAAAAGCGGAGAAGCACAAAAACACCCGCTCGCCACGACGAACAAATGCAGACACAAAACCGGATTGATAAAACAGCGACTCATCAAACGCTCTGGGGTAAGCGGAGAACAGAACAAAAAACCAAAAACCGAACAGCACGCATCCCCAACCCAGCGCCCAGGTCAGGAATCCGAAATGACGCGTCATCGCCAAACAAGGGCTTCGTCAGCATTCAAACCTGGTGCAACACCGGACGGCTCGCGCCGTTCCGCTAACCTTTTAGCGGCAGGGCCCATGCCCTCCGGTTCCAGAAACCTAAATTCGAGGCAAGACAAAACATGAGTGTTTCGTCAGCATTCAGACCTGGAGCAACACCGGACGGCTCGCGCCGTTCCGCTAACTTTTTAGCGGCAGGGCGCAAGCTCTCCGGTTCCAGAAACCAAAAGTCAAGGCAAGACAAAACACGTGTGTTTCGTCGACATTCAAAACTCCAGTAACACCGGACGGCTCGCGCCGTTCCGCTAACCTTTTTAGCGGCAGGGCGCAAGCCCTCCGGTTCCAGAAACCTAAATTCGAGGCAAGACAAAACACGTGTGTTTCGTCAGCATTCAAAACTCCAGTAACACCGGACGGCTCGCGCCGTTCCGCTAACCTTCTAGCGGCAGGGCGCAAGCCCTCCGGTTCCAGAAACCAAAAGTCAAGGCAAGACAAAACACGTGTGTTTCGTCAGCATTCAAAACTGCAGTAACACCGGACGGCTCGCGCCGTTCCGCTAACCTTCTAGCGGCAGGGCGCAAGCCCTCCGATTCCAGAAACCAAAAGTCAAGGCAAGATAAAACACGTGTGTTTCGTCGACATTCAAAACTCCAGTAACACCGGACGGCTCGCGCCGCTCCGCTAACCTTCTAGCGGCAGGGCCCATGCCCTCCGGTTCCAGAAACCATCAAACGAAGGTTTGACCAAACACTAGTTGCGGCGTGAACCGGCGACCCGCACCACGGCCAGCCAATCTTGATCGGCATCACGTGGAGGCTGACCGAGCGACCTCTTGCCACCACCATCAACCGTGCTAACAGCACCCGTATCGAGCTTGCCGCCCGTTCGAGGATTAAACCAACGCACATTGAATTTCCCGCTGGCATCCGTCAGATCGAGCTTCGCCTCGCCGCCTTTTTTCAGATAGACGAGATAAACCTCGCCTTGCTTCGAAAGGCCATACGAATCCGAGCTTTCTACTTTGCCGTTGCAGTTCGACATCTCCCAAAACGGGACATTCTCGTTTTTGAAGAACTCAAGAGCATGCCGGCATTGAACCCACATTTTCTCACGTGAGCGGTAATCCTGACACGTCAGGTCGCTGTGCGGATGCTTGTAACCGAAATACCATTCGACGCCCGCGCCACCCGCCATGATGTTACCCCACAACGCATTCTTGCGAGCGTTGTCGTGCGCAGGATCCTCGTCATCAGTGATCAATGCGTGCGTCGCATCGCCCGGCTCATCACACGCAACCACCCAAGGTTTCCCGGCCTCAACCGAACGCACGATGTAGTCGAGCGTTCGCTTATGGACGTTGCCAAAATCAGCCCGATTCGTTTGCAATGAGAACCCGGTCAGCGGCGACGCGTCACCCAACAAATCGTAGTGCGGATCGCCCATGTTATGGATCACGATGTGGTGCCGATACGGATCATGCGTGGCAAAGTAGTTGCCCCATGCCACTTTTTGCTCGTGCGTGGCGTCATTGATTTCCTCGCCGAGGTTCCAGTTCAAGGCCAAGTTATGACCGAAGCGGGCGATCAACTCACGATAGTACAGTTTGCGTTGCGGCCCCAAGTCACCCTTATCGAGCAGCAACTCGTTTTCAGTCTCCATCGTTTTGAAGTGCAGGTACATGCCGTTGTCGTTCCCGTGCTCCAACACAACCGCCCACTGATCCATGCGTGAACAGTCGATCCGCGTCCGCTCGTCGTAATCGAGATACGGAAACACGTTTTGATCGTCGCCGTTAATATTCATCGTTATAAACGAGAACACGTTTAGCCCTTGCGAGGCCAGATAATTCACCGCACCGATGATCCCTTTGCCTTTACCGTCCTGCCACGTCGGATCGCCGGCCTTCCAATCTTGAACGTGCGGTTGCCAAGTTTTCACGAGGTCGTCCTTGTGGCCGTCTGATTTGAATTCGCCATCGAAATCAGCGTAGGCGAGGAAGTTTTCTGGAGCGTCGGCACCGCATTTCAAAAAATACTCTCCCGTTCCGGCGAAGTGCAGATGGTGCTTTCCGACGTAATTCAACCGCCCTTTCGAACGCAGGTCGCGTCCGGTTTTATCGGTCTTCGCGACCGTGATTTCCCCCGTGAGTCCATCCAATCCCGACAACGACGTGCCCGCTTTGGGATCATCTGATACCGCGACGCCATCACCTTCACGGAACGAAACCGCATAGGTCCATTCGCCTGCGTGGTCCGGCGAAAGGTGAGCCCGCCATTTGTTGCCCGAGGTAGCCGAGGTGTTGGCGGCGTCACCGTCAGCGGCAAAATAACCAGGAACCACGTAAGTGAGTCCCGACGCGGGATGAGTGAACGTGACCTGCAAACGATAGTCAAGGAACGGGTTGGGATTACCGTCCTCTGAAGCTTGCGGTCCCTCGAGCGTCAACGTGACTTTGTGCCACTGCTGCAGCTCACCGGAAACCGAAACCACCGAATCGCTTAATGGATTGGCGGCATTCAACTCAACCGGCCTCAAACCGAGCCAAAGAACCACAACAAAACAAGCCAAAACTCTGACAGTGCGTACCACCGATTTCACCTCTGCGTGGGGATATTCATCGAAAGCGAAACTTCTCGTTCGCTAATACCCATTCCCGTTTTTCAAGAAACGTTCACAAGAAATAAACATTTTTCTTAAACGGCGACGCAACCATCTCAGAAACTTGCTTACTGCGACGCCAGGCAGCGCGCTGCCATGTCCACAAATGGCATTCAAGCGTTCACCACATGCGTTCTACTCGTCCGCGAACAATCAGTCGCGACTGTGTTAAACACGTAGGCTGGAGTTTTTCGGTAGATCGGTCATTTGATGCTGACCATGGTTCCTACGTTCAACCAAGGCTATCACCTGACTGCCAAAAAATCGTCATAAACAAGACGTGCCGCGATCCCTTTTGCGTTTAGGTGGATCCAGTATTTCGCGAATGGTTAGTCACGATCGTGACGACATCCAAAAGCCACGGAGGTGAGTCCGTGGTTTGGGAAAACAATGCGAAGAAAGTCGCAACGCGACGACACAAAACACGGGTGGCGCACGAATGAACCACCGCGAGCGGCACCTGTCATCGCATCGCGACTTGGTGTAAGTGGGGAGCGACGTCGCCCCCGGACTCGCGTCCGGGGCTGGCGTCTGCCGTCGCTATCGCGACTAGGAATGGAAGCAATACTGGCGCGGCCTTGTATTTCCACGTCTTCGCAACGCTTTAGCAGTCTAGAGATTTAGCAGTCCGGGCTAACGCCGAAATGGCTCATAGGATTTCACCCAATCATTCCTGCCTACCTGCTCAGTGATCCTACCTATCGCCAACGGGAACACGATACTGGATTTGAACATCTGGAAGATCGACGCTCGGGTCTGAAGGTGTCTCTAGGATCCCGGCAGCTCTGCAGGCAACGTGACACTAGCGGTGAAAGTGGCATCGGTGAAGAAGCCAGCCAGATCACAGCCCACCTCGTCGTGCATGACCGAAATGGTAACGGTCACAGGTTGCAGGTCCGCCGTGATTTGCGACTTGGCGCTAGGGCTAAACGAGACGGTATAGCCTTTGATGCCCGCTTCGTTGAGCGAGTGATTCACCATCGCTTCCGCCTCGACTTGAGTCTTGTCACTTAATGAATAGATTCGGCAACCATTCATTGCCGCTTCACGCAGTGAGTGGTGAATAGACAACACGCGTGAGGTCTCGATCGACCCAAAGATGATCAACACAAGCATCGGCAGCACGATGGCGAACTCAACTGCGGCAACGCCACGTCGAGGAGCTTCTTTCCAATGTCGATCGTTTTGACACATATTATTTCACCAAGATGACACGATTGATGTCGTTGGCGATGCCGCGATAGGCCCGCTTCAGTCCCGCCGTTAGCTCGCTGTCACTACCCGTTACCTCGAAGTAGCGTCCACCAGTTTTGGAGGCGATTGATGACATCAATTCCGTGTCGGCGTCATCACCGAGGCTGATGGTGTAGATTTGAATTTCGAGCGAGGCCGCATACTTTGCCATTTGGAGTGCATAGTCGTTACTTTTTTCTTCTGGCTTGTTGGCGTATCCGTCGCTCATCAACACCATCAATTTTTGCAAATCTCGCCCCTTGGCGTCTTGTCGATTGTTGGCATCCAAATAGTGAGCACCATCACGGATCGCGGCTCCGATTGGCGTGCCACCGCCATACTTGTTGCTCTGAAGTGACGAACTGCTTAATGCACCACCACGAAGTGCCGCAAAATTGTCTGTCATTTCAGCCTCGAGAATCCCCGCCCAATCGGTCGACGCCTCGTCAGGGTCGGGAAACAGGGAAGCTGGTGACTGGGTATAGATATTCCCATAGGGATAACTACCGATCTCGGCACCGTAGCACATCACGCCGATTCGATCGTCCTTGCCCGCATTCTCAATCGTCGTCACAAACTCAGGCGATGCCGCTCGGAGCGCTTCAATCCGTCCGTCTGACGACATCGAACCTGATAGATCGAGAACCATAATGATATCCAGCGGACTTGTGGGTACCGACGCGATCGACTGACCAGGCATCGAAAAGGCCAGATGCCCGAAGATTTGCGCGAACGAAAAGAGTTCGTTGCTCTTCGTCGCAAATACGCGGACACTGCACGGACCTTCGGTGGTTGCGACAAACGTTGACGTGTCGCTGTCCCAAGTCCCCGTCTCGACCTGAATCGCATCCGACGCCACATCGCCGAAGAAGCCTACATTGTTCAAATGGATGAACTTTTCCGCCGCGGCCTTGGCGGCATCAACGTCCTTCGGATCGTCGCGAAGTTGCATACTGCCCGCCAGTGCTGCGGCATCCACGGCAGACTGCATCTGACTGCGGACCAATTGCATACGCGTTAAATCAACCGCAAATGCGGCCATGCCGATCATGATGACCAACATTCCCGTCATGAGCACAATCGAAGCCCCGCGTCGTGGACGCTGAGACCAAGACTTAGACAACTCGCGAGCGTCTCTCAATGGAAAAGAATGTGTCGTCGGTGGTTTATAATTCAAGGTCGGCCTCGCGGGGGAAGACACACGCAGCGGTGTACTTTTTCTTGGCAAAGTACTCAGGGATTGGCAACCAGCTCACATCCGCCAGACTTGCCGAAACGCGAACGGTAATGGGATCCCACTGGGGAACCGAATCGAGAACCGTGGGCTTGATCTCAACTGAGTATTTCGAGATGCCATACCCATCGGCGATGGGCGCGATGGCCGCTTTCACGTCGGCGGCTGTGTTGTTCTTCAATGTCGCCACCCGACAGCCTGAACGGGCGGCTTCCTCCAGGGCACCGATGGCCATCTGGACCCTGCCAAACTCAATCGACGCGAACAAGAATAAAAACATCGGTACGGAAACCAAAGCCAGTTCCACCGATGTCGCACCACGGTGCGGTGAGCATCGATGACGAGTTCGGCGAGCACTGACCCATTGAGATCGCAGGCACATAATGGGGAAAACCTTCGAAACAAACTGGGATGACAGACAAGACGGGCATTCAACCAACGAATAGCTCAGATTTCGCCCCCACGCCGACAAGGGATCTCCCCTCGTCTAAATCACTGGCGTCTTCTGGTCAACAATGATGGTTGTGACGATCAATCCGCCCGCCTCACTGTTTACCCCACCGCATCGCCACCAACTTCAACGACCACTAGCAGGGTCTCCGACGCGGCCCTGAGTCCCACAATCAATACAAATCACGACACAAAACCGCCCAAAAACTTGCCAACCGATCCACACATCGATCGAAAAACTCAGCGTGATTCGCAAACCAAACATCGTCTCCGCCCACGCTATCAGGCGAAGTCAAATCCTTGTTGATTCTTTGGCGGTTTGTGGCTCCGAGACAACGCGAATGCTAGATGCCGGTCAGGGTCACAAGCCCCAAGTTGCCATCACGGAATTCGTAATGAATCCAGTGGTCGTCGTACTCAAGTCGTATCCAGTCACGCAATTGACCGAACAGTTCGCCTTGGCCTGAGGAGACACGCAGTTTGCTTTTGTTGGCATACGCAGCGGCGTCAGCCAACGATTCGAATTGTGGAATGTCCGTTGATGAAAGATCGATCGGTGTAAAACCGTCGGTATCGGTCAGGTGCAGAAAAATGCAATCGAGTATTTGATCTTCGTTGAACTTGAAGCAAACTCCCTCGCCATGGATCGATGCCCAGTACTCGTCTGGCATGTTCTCGTGTGTGCGATCGTACTCGTAGACGACTTGAGCGTCCCACGTTTCTAACAGATCAAGCATCACATCCGACTTCAGATGCGACTTCAGTAGTGGCAAAAACTCCATGTGATTCCAGTCGCATGACGGCAATCGTCACCGGGTATGGAGAGACGACGTTCCATTGGTAAAAAACGCAAGTCGTGCTCCGCGTGCACGACATTGTCAAAGCAAGCCAAATCTTCATACCACTTACTGGCTCCGCGCTATTTTACGCCAGAGAGAAGCTTAGGTGGACAGCGCCACTTTCTCGCGGACATATTGGAGTTTTCGCCTCTCACGTAGCTGAGTCCCTCCGAGACTTCGAGAGCGGGTAACGCTCGCAATTCTCGGTCTCAGACAGACCTAGCTTCGTGTAAAACGTTGACGACCACGACGATGCTTGAGTGTGAATAGAAGCGATTCGAGGTTGAGCACATCGACGATGGGGTGAGCCCCGGTTCGTACCTACACGCCGGAGGGCGAATGCTCAAACGACCGATTGATTACATCTACATCACTCCTGCACACCTGTTTTAAAAAACCGCGTTCCCGTCTTCGCGAGATTCGGATTTCAAGAGTGCCGAGCTTCTTACGAGAGACCGAAGCCAGCCTCCGTCGCGTTGATGTCGCAACGGCGACGTGAAGAACGAATACAATACCGTGTTGCGTACCGCTTGCGACGACAACGACAAACAAGCGGGACTCCGAATCCGATGCATGAACCCATATCAATCCAAGGACAACTCCGTGAATCTGAATCAGAAGAACGATGGACGGCAAACGAGGCGTTCCTTTCTTACACAGGCGGCCGCCTCCGCTGCGGCAATCGGGGTGACCGGCGAACATTTGCAAAACCAAGCCACTGGCCAAGATACCGAGCGTGACTCCGATACAAGACCCGTGTGCATCTTCGCAAAACAATTGCAATTGATGCCCTGGAAGGAAGTTGCTGCCTTTTGCCGCGACATCGAGGTTGACGGGATCGAAGCAACGATCCGGCGCGGCGGGCAAGTCAACCCGGCTGACGCGATCGAGAAATTGCCCGAACTCTGTGAAACGATGTCTCAAACCGATTCACGGGTTGTGATCATGACGACGGATATCGTCAGTCCTCAATCGCCAAACGCAACCGCAGTATTACGCACCGGTGCCTTGTGCGGTGTGAAGTACTATCGCATGGCGTACTATCGCTACGACATGGACAAGCCGATTCTGCCCCAGCTCGAAGGATTTGCCAAACAGGCACAAGAACTCGCGGCACTCAATCATGACCTTGGAATCACGGGGCTGTATCAGAATCATGCGGGAAACCATTACTTAGGCGCTCCGCTATGGGACCTGCATCAGATGCTCAGTGAAATCCCCGCGAGTGACATTGGAATCGCCTATGACGTCCGACATGCAACCGTTGAAGGCAATCTTTCGTGGCCGATCGACTTGGCATTCATTCGAGACCGTATCGCCGCCGTATACGTCAAAGATTACAAGGCGGTGAACGGCAAAATCCAAAACGTGCCTTTGGGTGAAGGTGATGTTAGCGACAAGTTATTCAAAACGCTTCGCCAGCAACCACCGCCCGGCCCGGTATCACTCCACATGGAATACATTTCACACACCGATCCGTCGCTTCTCACGGCATCCGTCGACGCTTACCGTCGAGATCGCAAAGTGCTGAAGGAATTACTCGGCGTGTAATCACGACGCCGCTTGTCGTCACCGTTGCCGCTCCAAGCATTGACGCGGTCGAAATGAAAAGCCCGGAAGCAACGCCCTTTTCTAAGCAGGTAGGCTGGAACAATTGGGTAAAACCCTATGGGCCATTTGGGCGTTATCCTGGACAACTAAAGTCCTGGACTGCTAAATGGTTGTGGAGACGTGAGAAGTCAAGGCCGCGCCAGTATCGCTTCCATTCCTAGTCGCGATAGCGACGGTAGGCGAAAGCCCCGGACGCGAGTCCGGGGTCGACGTCGCCCCCGCCTAAACCAAGTCGCGAAGCGATGACAGGTGCCGCTCCCGGTGGTTCATTCGTGCGCACAACCGTGTTGAGTGTCGTCGCGTTGCGACTTGCTTCGCTTTGTTTTCCCAAACCACGGACTCGCGTCAGCGGCTTTTGGATGTCGTCAATATCGCGACTAACCATTCGCGAAATACTGAATGCAGCTAAAGACAAAAGGGATAGCGACACATCCCGTTCAGAACGAATTCTTGGCAGTCCAGCGATAGCCTTAGTTAAACGTAGGAACCATGATTAGCATCAAATGACGATATACCGAGAAACTCCAGCCTATGTGCTTAACTGTACCGGGACGCCGATCGATGAAGGCCTGATTTGGGAAACGCCGACGGATCGACAATTTGCACGTCATTTTCGGTGTCACGTTTCTAAGCGACTTGACCTGCCATCTCGATTTGCAATGGAATCTGTGATCGTCGAAATATCACCAACGTGGTGAATTCGATATCAAGCGGCGCTGGCTCGATCGCGTTCTTCCATATGGCTGATGGCGAGGGTCGCCAACTCACGAACGCGATGGTCGCTCATCACCATCGCTGCGTCTTCCGGAGTAATCAATCCCGATTCAATGCGTTTGAGCGCCCCTTGGGCCAGTGTCATCATGCCCTCTTCCATCGCGATGCGCCCCAGTTCGTCTGCAGAATCTCCGCGTGCAATTGCGGCGGCAACTCGTTGAGTCGCTTCGAGAATCTCCGGCAGACAGGTCATTCTGGTGAATCCTTCTTCGTCACACTTCTCGCACTTTCCTCCGATGAAGTAGCGTTGCGAAGTATCTGGATCTTCGACTTCAACACGGCAGTTCGTACACAGTTGCCTCACGAGGGTTTGGTTAAGTACTCCGACCAACGCGTCGGCCAAGAAGTGACGGTTGACATCAAATGACAGCATGTTCTGCACCGCCGTCGTCGCCGCTTGGGCGTGCACCGTTGCGAGCACCAAGTGCCCGCTCACGCCAGCCCGAATCGCTGTTTCTGCCGTTCGTCGGTCGCGAATTTCTCCCACCATGATCACGTCAGGACTTTGCCGCATGCAACCGTAAAGCAAATCGGCGAAGTCGCATCCGGCCCGCACGTTCACTTGAGATTGTTGGATTCCAGGCAGTGTGTATTCGATGGGTTCTTCGAGCGTGTGAATCTTCCGCTGACCATTGTTGAGCTGATGCAAAAACGCATACAAAGAATTGGTTTTGCCACTGCCGGTAGCGCCCGCAACCAGAATCAACCCGCTCGGCGAAGTCAGCATTCGGTGAACAACTTGCTTTTCATCTTCGAGGAATCCGATGTCGTCAATGTTGATCATGCCAATACTATGATCGAACATGCGCATCGCCATATCTTGACCAAACGTTGTGGGCAAAACGGCGAAACGAACATCAACCTCGCGATTGTTCTCAAGATTGAATCGCACGCGGCCATCCGCAGGATGCATTAGGTCAGCGATATCGATGCCCGCTAGAGCGCGAAAGTGATTGAGTAAGCGGCGACCATAAGTCCGTGGCAATCGACGTACGATTTTGAGCCGACCCATGCGACGAAATCGAATCACCGTTGAATCCTGCTCATCGGAAATAAAAATATCGCTCGCTTTCTGCCCCGCTGCGATCTCCATCAATGCGATTGCAAACGATTCGGGTGAATTCAGCTCGGGTACGACCAAGTCGGGCGATACATCACCTTCCGAGACGGATTCGAAGTGAGGATCGTCGTGATGCACGTTGGCTGAATCATGATCAGACATGCCGTGTTTCCTTGGGAAATGGAAGTGGTTCGCTAGTGTTTATGATTGAACTTAACGCGCCCGATTCCGACGCTCCACGAAAACGCATCCAGATTCACCGAATTTGGATGCGAAATGATGCCCAGGTAGGAAACCCGATCCGTTTCCTTGGTCCAAACATATTGCAACAGTGTAGCCGTAGTGGACTCAAGAGCGGGGAATCTGGGCTAGGTAGAAATTTGCGCGTAGGGACGACCGATGAATTCACGCATGAAATTCACGCATGAAATTCACGCAAATGGCGTGATTGCCCTGCCTTCCAGGCGATCGCTGCCTCCAGGTCGGAGATTTGAGGCGGCGAGAGGTTCGGGAGCCAGGCCCGCGTCTACCCAAGGTGTGGTCGACGCGTGTCGTGGTGGCGCCGGCCCCAACACACCCACCCAAAGAGGGGCAGCGTTAGTCTTTTTAGTTCCGCATAACGCCCCCGGCGGAAGTTCACGTCGCCTTCGTCGTGTTGTCGAGCAGCAAGAGCTTGATGCGGGAAACGCCCAGAGCAGTGGCGTTTGGGGTCACACCTCTTATTGCTTTATTACTCGAGCGATCCGAGTGGGTCATTGATGACCGATTGCAAACCTTCGGGCGTAATCTCAGTGCCTTCGCATTCGATGTACTGGAGGTACGGCAGTGTTTTGAGATGCCCAAGCCCGGCGTCGGTGATGGCGGTGTGATCGAGGCCGATGCCTGTGAGCAACCGGCACCGGAGAAGCTTCCTCAAATCGTCATCTTGGATCGCTGTGCCTGCGAATTGGATTTGCATCAGGTTGGGAAGTCCTGGGAGGTAGTTGAGCAACTCCCGATCAAACGAATCTTTGGTGAACGCCACCGCGTAGATCGGTTCATCCGCCGCTCGGCGAACCATCCGCACCCCCGCTCTCTGCAACTCAAATTTCGATCGCCGGCTATCGAGCCCCACGCCGCTGATCTCATAAGGTGCGGATGAGTCTATCTGATCAAAGCCATCGGCCGGACTGTCATCAAAAACCGGGACGCCCGCGAAGAAGGCATCCGAATCGATCGGTCTAGCATGATGATCCGAGTCGAGCACGTAGAACGCATCATCCAGCCATGGGCGTGGATCGGCGAGATGCAGTTTGGCGCCCGGCTCGGCGACCTGCTCGAAGTAGATCCGCAGCGTCCGTCGCTCGCTCGGAAACGGCACCGCCAGCTCGCCCCAACCCTCGATCGGCTGCAAGCCACGTTTGGTAGTGATCAGACCTTGAGGAAGAGAGCCTGAGTACAATACTCCCGAGAACCCGTGATCGAGATAACCACCATAGAACCCGATCGGTGCGAATAAACAGATCGTGCAGACCACTTTCTCCCATGCTTGATCCGGTCGCCACGTTTCGGTTGTCCGCATCACCCACGTACCAATCACCGCGACCGAAAGATTCCATGGCAGGACACTCTCGTTCCAGTTCAGTACGACGGGTGAGATCATCAGCGCGATCCCGACATGCATGACCAGGCACGCCGGCGCGGCCCACTTCGGTCGAAAGATCGCGAGCAAACCTACGGCAAGTTCAACAACCGCCACGCCGAGGGCGAAGCCGAAATAAGTCGAGTCCGCATCAAATCCGCTGCGTGCAACAACCCAGTGTGAGGCGTACCCGAACCAATCGGGCGACAATAACTTGTGCAATCCCGCCCACAACCACGTCGACACGAGCGTCCATCGTGCGACGCGCCGCCCGGCGTCCCAAACACACGCCGTCATCAAGACCGCAATCGAAAAGAACTGAGGCTGCATGCGAAACTGATCCCAAACGCATGCGACGATCAAAACGCCCCAATGGACCGGGACTCCCCAACGCGGTTTGGCGGCTACCAAGACGAGCGATGCGACCATGAGCCAACCGAACGGCCATTGCGGCAGATCCCATGTCGGCAGGTGTGGCGGCGAAATGCGGATTTGCCAAAGCGGCCACGTGATCCCAATCGTCACGAGTTGGCAGATGACACCAAACAGCAGCAACGCATATTGTGAGCGGCCGACCGAAGCGGGAACAAACGCAAACCAACCTGGGACGCCGCCCTCGTCCGCTTTCGCTTCCCGCGTCTCCAACCCGCGCGAACCCAAATTCTCGGTGGCCAGCTTTTCGTCATGGCTTAGTCGCGGCGTAGCGATCGCGGTCTTCGCCCGAGAGGCCATCAACAGTTCCGACAACAAATGAACGTTCCACCGAGGAATTCGAACGGGTGATCCGTGAGCTTCTAATTGCCGAGGACGCAGCTTTCATTTTCGACGATTCTCTGAAAATGAGAGATCGCGTCGACATCGCCGATTCGAACAAGGTTCTCACGCAGAATAACGTTTTCCGTTGCCAGGATAAACCTTTCCACCTTGACCAGTTGTTCGCGTGCGTCGAGTTCATTGGTTTCCGACTCGGTGAGTTCGCGGTACCGCGAATATTCGGGATGAACTTCAACGGCATGAACGAAATCTTCACTCCGCGTGGTCAATAATTCAATGGACACGGGATTCATCAAATTGGCTAGCTCGGGCCATCGTTTCTTCAAGTCACCCGCGATTTGTCTTCGCAATCGTGACGCCGGGTCTTCCGGACGTCCCCGATAGCGTCCTCGGCGTTGTGAACGGCGGTCATTCTTCAATCGCTCGGCCTGTGCCAATCGTTCTTGGCCGCTGAGATCGAGTTGTTCCGATAACCCTTCGAGCACCGCTCGATCCGACGGCGTTGCCAATTCAAGCACTTCGTCGTAGTCCAAATCTCGCGGCAGCAATTCAGGATCTTGATCGCTTTGAAAACGACTTTCGATCGACAAGAATTCACTCGACGTGCTGATCGGCAAATCGATCGTATCGCTAGAAAGCAGCGTGTACGCGTGAGCTTCATCGAACGAGACTTTGCCGTCGCCGTTGTAATCGGGCGACTCGACGGGTTGATTCAAACGGTTGTGCCCGGCGATCGCTTCCCAAAAATAAGTGCTGTATTCCACATACGTCGCTTCATCCACATCGGGCGTGCAACCTGCAGCCGGTCGATCGTGTACGGTCGCGAAAAAACCACAACGCGGCTGGGTCGAAAGTCCGCGTTCGGGATTACCTTCGTTGTAAATGAATCTCGCGAACCCGCCGGCGTGACACTGAACCATCACCGCAACAACGCTCACACCTTCGGGTAACCCGTCGAGCAATTTGACCAGCTCAACGACATCAAGACGCTCGTTATTCCAGAGTGAAATCGAGGTGTTGTAAGGTTGGCTGCGGGAGTTACTGGCGCTGCCATGTGACGTCACATACAGAAACAGTCGATCGCCGCTTTGCATCGTCGGTCCCACCGTTTTGAACCATCGCCGAATGTTCGAAAGGCTGGTTCCGCCTTGAATGTGAGGCACGCGGTGATTGCGATACGACAACCCGAGATCCGTTTGGCTACCGAAGAATTCCGCCATCAACTGGTTCGCGGTAGGGATCGCTTTACGATCAATGACCTGCAAGTCGGCCCCCGACGCATCGCCATCAGCAAAAAATACGCTCTGCAATTTGGGCGAGATTTTTTTCTCGGCGAGAACACGCTGCGAAAACAGGACGTTGCGTTCAAGCGAGGCTTGGTTTTCCGACGGTGCGTAGCCACCTCCAATCGTCAGATACAGATCATCTGCGAATGAAGAGGCCGACATCGCGACTGAGAGAAAAAGCCCGAGAGCCAGGCGTGGGGAGCGGATTTGCATCAATGGGCCTCGAGGAGTTCCGGGAAGAAAGGGCGGTGCCGTGTTCAGCGTGCTGGTGCGATCGTCAAACGTTGGTCTCGAGGCAATGAAACCCTTCGTCGGGGCGAAAGTTACTTGTACGAGACAAAAACCTCCGTGAAATTCCAGAATGTCGGCTCAATCGCGGCCGAAATGCACGGCTGATGCGATACCCAATCACAACGACAGGATACGGATGTTCCGGTACCAAGCTTCAGCGGGCGGACCGCTGTGGATTTGCAGCCCGATCACACCCGAGCGGGGAATCGCGGGATCGGTTTCGGTGTACCGGACCGTCAACGTCTCGTTGAGAAAAATCTCGATGTCGTCGCCCTTGCAAACGATCCGCATCCGCACCCAAGCCGATTCGGGAACAGAAACTTCCGAATCGGACGTTTCCGCTGCCGCCTCGCCTCCACCCTGACCAGGCTCCGAATCACCGTTTCCTAAACCGGCGTTTTTCCACTCGACATCAAACGGCACCTCGGGTTCGGCAAGCATTTTGCGGCGGCGGGATTCATCGTACAGGGCGCCCCACACCGAGCGGCCCCACGCGTTCCCCATGTCGGCCTGGTACCCGATCACTTCGTTTGCAGGCACCTTATCGCTGCTGAGCGGCCGACGCGAGCGAAACTGCACGCCCGCGTTGGGATTTGCGCCCCGCATGCGAACCTCCATCCGCAAATCGAAGTCATCAAAAGTCTCCGTCGTACACAGGAATTGATTCTCAGGAATCCGTTTTTCCAGACGTCCGGCTACGACGGCGTTGCCTTCGGTATGAAACCAATACGCGTTGCCTTCCCAGCCCGCCAAAACCACGCCGTCGAACAGCGGACGGGACCTGAGATTGAATTCTTTGTCGGAAACATCCGTGATCGTGGATCTCGCCGCCGGAGCGGTCTCTTCGATCGAGGCGGATGGCGTCTGAGCAAACACCGCCGGGGCGAATGTCAGGAAAACTGCGGCGGGAAGGGCGAACGGGCCAGTGAAACGCGTCATTTTTGCCTCATCTTTGTTGATAACGATTTACCGATCATACTCTCGGGCTACCTATCTAACGTTTCCCCATTTCGAAAAAACGAAACCGCCGATCTCGACATGAGCACCTCCACCGAAACCGACCAGCGCGTTCTGAACAAATACAGCCGTCAAGTGACCCAGCCGAAGAGCCAAGGTGCGTCTCAGGCGATGTTGTACGCAACCGGCATGACCCCCGAAGACATGAACAAACCGCAAGTCGGTATCGGCAGCATGTGGTATGAGGGCAACAGTTGCAACATGCACCTGCTCGACCTCGCCGCCGAAGTGCGCAAGGGTGTCGTCGAAGCGGGCATGGTCGGCATGCGGTTCAACACCATCGGTGTCAGCGACGGCATCTCGATGGGGACCGACGGTATGAGCTTCTCGCTGCAAAGCCGTGACCTGATCGCCGACTCGATCGAAACGATCATGGGCGCGCAGTGGTACGACGCATTGATCGCGCTACCGGGCTGCGACAAAAACATGCCTGGCTGTTTGATCGCGATGGGACGGCTGAACCGCCCCGCGATCATGGTCTATGGCGGAACGATCAAACCCGGCTCATTCAAAAATGAAAAACTCGACATTGTCAGTGCGTTCCAGTGTTACGGTCAATTCATCGCCGGACAAATCAGCGAAGAAGAACGAACCGAAATCGTCCGCCGCAGTTGTCCGGGTGCGGGTGCGTGCGGCGGGATGTACACGGCCAACACGATGGCCACAGCGATCGAAGCCCTCGGCATGGCACTGCCGTATTCGGCTAGCATCCCGGCCGAAAATGAAGAGAAGATTGATGAGTGCCACCGCGCCGGCAAAGCGATCTTGCACCTGCTCGAAAAAGACATCAAACCTCGCGACATCATGACTCGCGAAGCTTTTGAAGACGCGATGGTGACGTTAATGGCACTCGGTGGCAGCACCAACGCCGTGCTGCACCTAATCGCGATGGCCCGCGCCGTCGACGTGCCGCTGACCATCGACGATTTCCAAAGCGTCAGCGACCGCACGCCTTATCTCGCCGACTTAAAGCCGAGCGGTAAGTTTGTGCAAGAAGACTTGCACAGCGTCGGCGGAACCCCCGCGGTCATGAAGTACCTGCTCGAAGAAGGATTGATTCGCGGCGGACACATGACGGTCACCGGCAAGACATTGGCTGAAAATTTGAAGGAAGTGCCTTCGCTCAAAGAAGGACAAAAGATTGTTGCGAAGATCGATGCGCCGATCAAGAAATCCGGTCACATCCGAATCCTTCGTGGTTCGCTCGCACCCGAGGGCGCGGTGGCAAAAATCACCGGCAAAGAAGGCCTCCGTTTCTCGGGGCCGGCACGTGTTTACGACAGCGAAGAGGACATGCTCGCGGCACTCGAACGCAGCGAGATCCAAAAAGGCGACGTCGTCGTGATTCGTTACGAAGGCCCGAAAGGCGGACCGGGCATGCCTGAAATGTTGACCCCAACCAGTGCCATCATGGGAGCAGGATTGGGCGGCGACGTGGCTTTGTTGACGGATGGACGATTCAGCGGCGGCAGCCACGGTTTTATCGTCGGACACATCACCCCCGAAGCTCAGGAAGGTGGCCCCGTCGGCCTGATTCGCGATGGCGACATCGTGACGATCGATGCGGAAACCAATTCGCTCGATGTCGATATCGACGCTGCGGAACTCGAAACTCGCCGCAAGGCTTGGACCGCACCGCCACTCAAAGCCACTCGCGGAACACTCTTCAAATACATCAAGTGTGTGAAGAGCGCATCCGAAGGCTGCGTCACAGACGAATAGGTTTGGCGATCAAGAAAAGGTTCGTTCGCGGCGAGTTCCGCGAACGAAAACCGACCGCATCCCGGTGGGACTCGCTCAATCGCGAGCCCCTCGCCGGGTGGCTGATTCCTGAGCGTTTGCACGGGTTTTCTTTGGCGAAACCGCCAACCGAGCACAATCAATCTCCGGACGGAGTGGAAAAGCGGGTAAGCTGCACGCCCTCGTTCACGCACCTTGTCCAACGCCGTCACGATTGTCGCTCCGTCATGCACCTAGCCGCCCGAATCACCTCGTTCGCCTCGGTGCTGGTCATTCTTTGCGTCGTTTTAGGTGAAACCGCATCACTCGGCGCCGCCGAACGGATGATCGACGCCTTCCCGCAATCGGCGTCGAGCGGGTGCATGGCCTGTCACGGCGAAATCGAACTGATCCGCGAATCGGGCAGCGAGATGATGCAGCAGATCATCGCTCTGGGCACCGAGCTCGGTGACCCCGCCGGCTGTGTGGTCTGCCATGGCGGCGACCCCAGCGAAACCAAGGACAAGCAGGTCGCGCATGGTAGAGATGATCCTGATTCGTTCTACCTCGACCCCGGTTCACCCTGGGTCAACGATCAAACCTGTGGCACCTGTCACCCGAAACACGTTGAGGTGCAGTGGAAGAGTTTGATGATGACCGAGGCGGGAAAGATCCAAGGCGTGTGTTGGGCGTTCGGTGGATTGACGGGCTACGAACACAAGTTCGGCAATTACGCGGTCGAAAACCCTGAGAACCCCGACGATCGGCTCGGTACGGATGCATACAAAGCCTACATGCAGCGACTCAAGAAAATGGAGCCACAGGTTTTCGTCGATCGTCACGAACCGCTGCCCGATGCTCTCGGGTTTGATGAACTCGATCGCCTCGACGAAGATCCCACCTTAGCCGCGTTCACGTACATCCGTCAGGAATGCCAACGCTGCCATCACGCCGTCAAAGGGCGACAAACTCGCGGCGACTACCGCGGCATGGGATGCAGTTCTTGCCACGTCCCGTACGGCAACGAAGGTTTCTACGAAGGCGATGACCAAACGATCGATCGCGAAGCCCCTGGACACATGCTCGTCCACAGCATCCAGGGAACCCGCGAAGCCAAAGTGACCGTGCACGACAAAACATACTCGGGCATTCCTGTCGAAACGTGCACAACATGCCATGACCGCGGCAAACGCATTGGTGTCTCGTTTCAAGGGCTGATGGAAACACCCTACGAGTCACCGTTCGCAGCCGATGGCAGCGGACAACCCAAACTGCACACCAAACACTACATCGCGATGGAGCAAGACATCCACTATCAAAAAGGGATGACTTGCCAGGACTGTCACACGTCGATCGATGTGCACGGCGATGGATTTCTTGCCGCGGCAAACCTCGCGGCCGTGCAGATCGAGTGCAGTGATTGCCACGGCACGCCTGACGTTTACCCGTGGGATCTGCCGCTCGGATTCATGGACGAATTCGAAGACGAAGCGGCCACGGGCGAGCCTCGCGGCCTCACCACACAACTCGAATCGCACACCCTCCAAGGCACGATTTATCCTCCTGGCGATGGATACCTGCTCACCGTTCGCGGCAATCCCTATGGCAACGTCGTTCGCGATGGCGATGACATCATCGTCCACACCGCTAACGGCAAGGACCTCCGCACGCCGACTCTTAAGAAACTCAAGGACGAAGGCAAACTCAGCCAAAACGGTCTCGTCGCGATGAGTGGCATCGCCAGCCACTTGCAGGAGATGGAGTGCTACAGTTGCCACGCCTCCTGGACGCCGCAGTGTTATGGCTGCCACGTCAAAATCGACTTCAGTCAAAAAGACAAATGCCCCGAGTGCAACGAGTCAAAAGAAAACTTTGACTGGGTCGCCGCAGGACGCCGACACATGGATCCCGAACACCGCACCGATCGCGGTGAATCCGATTACAAAGATCTGATGATCCCAGGAAAGATCACCGAGCAACGCAGTTACCTGAGATGGGAACAACCGATGCTCGGCGTCAATGGCGAGGGCCGCGTCACGCCACTGGCACCCGGTTGCCAACCCAGCGTCACGATCATCGGAGCCGACGGCAAACCGATCCTGACCAACCATATTTTCAAGACACCCGAAGGCACCGAAGGCGGCGGCGAAGGGGGACAACTCGCAATCGACATGTCCCCGACACAGCCGCACACGATGACAAAGAATGCTCGCAGTTGCGAATCGTGCCACACCTCCGAAAAAGCCCTCGGCTACGGCATCGATGGTGGCCGGTCGACGAGACCGCCGAACGAACGCGTCATCGTCGATCTCGAAACGATTGATGGCGAAATCATTCCCGAGCGAACCAAACCGCAAATGGAACCGATTGAAAACCTCGCCAACGATTGGTCACGCATCGTTGACGAAGAAGGCAATCAATTACAAACGATCGGCCACCACTTCAAGCTTTCTCGACCGCTTAACAACGACGAGCGGGCAAGAATGAGTCGCCATGGGGCTTGCTTGTCTTGTCATCAAGAGATCCCGACGCAATCGCTCGCGGTAAGCCTGCTGCATCACGTGGCTCAGTACACCGGGCAAATGCCCGTCACGGCTGACGATCACAACTCGCTGGTTCACAAAATCGTGTTGATGAGCGCCTGGACCCAAGCGATCGGCATCATCGGTCTGCCACTGGCCTGCGTCGGCACGGCGTTATGGTTCCGCAGACGGCGACGAACGGCATAAACGAACGCGACTCACGCGGGTGTTTTCAATCACAACGATTTTGCGTGTCCGCCCCGTGATGGTTACGACAATGTGTGTATCGAAATCACATTGTCGGCGCCTTCAACGATATCGTTTCCGCTGACGACGACCATCGTGTCACCGGGGCGAATCAAAGCTTCACCATTCTCGGTTTGGTCGCGTGCCCAGCGAGACACATGTTCGATCAACCGTGAAGTTTCCTCGATGTCCTCGCAGTAGATCGGTTCGATCCCCCAAAACAGATTCATGCGGCGAACCGAAGCCAAATGATCACTAATGGCGACAGTCGGGATCAGCGAACGTGTGTTACTTTTGACCCACGCGGTGCCACCGCTGTGCGTCGCGATCGCGATCAGTTTGCTGCCGATGGCCTCCGCGACTTCGATCCCCGCTCGCGTGGCGGCCTGGGTAACGCGGAAAGTTTCATCCACGTTACAAAAAGGTGTCGACTGTGCGTTGAGACATGCCTCTTCGGTTTTGAGCATGATCCGATTCATCATCTCAACGCTTTTTTGCGGGAAATCACCGATGGCGGTCTCGCCACTGAGCATGCAGGCATCCGTTCCGTCGATCACGGCGTTGGCAACATCCGACGCCTCCGCACGCGTCGGACGTTGGCTGTGATGCATCGACTCGAGCATCTGGGTCGCAACGATGACGGGTTTCATAAATCGTTTGCACGTGGCAATGATCCGTTTTTGTGCCACGGGCGTTTCGGCGACATCGATTTCCACGCCGAGGTCTCCGCGGGCGACCATGATGCCGTCGGCTTCTTGCACGATCCGGTCGAGATTATTGAGGGCTTCGGGCTTTTCGATTTTGGCGATCACGAGTGCCCGGCATTCGTAGCTGTTGAGCAGATCTTTGAGGCTACGAACGTCCTCGTGCGTGCGAACGAACGAGAGGCTGATGAAATCGATTTCGTTTTGAGCCGCCCAGATTGCGGTTTCGATATCGATCGGCAACATCGCCGCGACGGACAATTTCACACCGGGTAGGTTGATGCCCTGGCGGCTGCGAATTTCGCCTGCGGCGACCACCACACATTCGGCCCGCGAGGAAGTCACCGATTGCACCTGCAAAGCTACCGTGCCGTCGGCCAACATCACGCGATCACCCGGCTGAAGTTCGTCGATTAGACGTGCGTAGGTGCTTGTCAGCTCACCTTTGGTTTCGATCTGCGTACCGCGGACGAAGGTGATTTTCTCGCCGAGCGAACAAACCATCGGCTCCTCGAGGAGCGTGCCCAATCGAATCTTGGGACCGGCCAAATCCATCAGCACACCGACCGGAAATCCGGTCCGCTTGGACGCTTCGCGGATGTTCGCGAGTTTCTCCGCGTGCTGTTCGATCGTGCCGTGGGCGCTGTTGATGCGGAAAACATCGACGCCGGCTTCGATCAGGTCGGCGAGCTGTTCGACGCTGTCACAGGCGGGGCCAACCGTGGCCACAATTTTCGTACGGGCTTCGTTCAATCGTGGGCGTGGCATACAACAGGCTTTCCAAAAAATGAGGCGCCGAACACTGGCACCGAATGAAGGCATCCAAGACAGGAATGTAGCCGATGCCGCTTTGTTTGCTAAGCAAGAGAGGAATCACCGACAATGACGCCCGAGAAACCCCCGACAGCGACGGCCCCCAAAAACCGACCCGCCGCCATGGTCAGCGGAGGTTCGTCAGGGTTGGGACTCGTCATCGCGCGACGATTGCTCGCCCGAGGCTACTGCGTCTCGATTCTAGGACGTGATGCCGGACGCTTGGAAAATGCCCGCGTTGAACTCGCGGGTGACAACAACGATTCGGCCGATCTGATCGCGGTCACGGCCGACGCGACGTCGCCGGACGATGCCAAACGAGCAGTCGAAGCTCACCTGAACGCGTTCGAGCGACTCGACGTGCTCGTGAATGTGGTCGGACGCAGCGATCGAGGCCGGATCGAAGACTTGGACGCTCAAACGCTGCGAGAATTGTTCGAGGCCAACGTGATCAGTGCATTGCAGTGCAGCCAGGCTTGCTTGCCCGCTCTGCGAAAAACACGCGGAACGATCGTCAATATCGGTTCACTCGCCGCCCGAGTCGCACCCCGATTCCTCGGCGGATACGTGATCGTCAAACACGCGTTGGCCGGGATGAGCCGGCAAATGCGAATGGAATGTGAAGCCGACGGTGTCCACGTCGGGCTCGTTTGCCCGGGGCCGATCGCGGGCGATCACGCACCCAATCGCTACGGCGTCGACGCGAAATCCAAGCTGCCCGCCGACGCGGCAGCACCGGGTGGCGGAGCGAAACTGAAGTTGCTCGATCCGGTCGATGTCGCTGACGCGGTCCTGCGATGCATCGAGAAACGCGAAATCGAAATCATCATGCCCGGCAAAACGAGACTCTTGATGGCAATCAACGCGGTCTCGCCAAAACTCGCCGATTGGATCCTGAGCAAAAAATCGTCGAAGTGAAGCTTTCGCAGAAAGTTCCTCTGGAACTGACCGCTGCGCCCCATCCTTTTGCATGCAAGGGGTACGATGAAAACAACCGACCGCGGGCTCCGGTGCACTGCGGTATTGATCCGATCCAATCCCGATTGCGAGGACAGCGAAATGCCTTCCATGTTCAAAACCTGCACAATGACAGCCGTCACGTTCGCGATGCTCCTCGCCTTCATCGCAAGTCCCTGCCGTGCTCAAGACAAAGCAGCCTTGAGCAGCGAAAAGCCGGTCACCTGGACCAAGGAAGCACTCCAACAGAGCCACATGGAGTTCTTGAAGAGCGAAGGGTACTCACCGCGGGTCGATGAAGACGGCGACGTGGCGTTCAAGTTCGAAGGACGAACCTACTACCTGCTCATCGCCGAAGACGATCCCAACCTGATGCGGTTGGCCTACCCGAACTTCTGGTCACTCGAAAACGAAGACGAGCGTCAACGAGCCCAGGTCGCTGCCCTCAAAGCGACCAAAGACACCAAAGTCGCGAAGGTCTTTTTGACCGACAAGAACACGTGGGCGATGGTCAGCCTATTCCTCGCCGAACCCGACGACTTCCACCCCGTCTTTTCCCGTTGCCTGTCAGCCTTGCGATTGAGCGTGAACACTTTCGCCGACACCATGCGTGGCAACTAAGCAACAATCAAACCGACCCCGCTGGCGGAACAGGGGTTTCGAAACTTTGACCATGAACTGACACGCACGCGATCGCGTGCCGTGCTCTTAGAAATCAATCGCACGCTCAGGGATCGTCGAAATCCCCACGTTTTCCGCTACCAGCGACATGCCGTGTTTCGCAGCGGACTATCGTTCCAGGTGCGCTAACACCAGCGCGATGTCCGCGGGGGTGATTCCGCTGATTCGTTTGGCTTGGGCCAAGTTGAGCGGCCGAACCTTCATGAATTTCTCACGTGCCTCACTTCGCAGCGGTCCGATCCGGTCATAGTCGAACGAAACCGGAATCCGTTTCTCGCTCATCCGCTGCTGCTTGTCGACGTCCATCTGTTGTCGGTCGATATAACCGGCGTATTTGATGTCGATACAGCATTGCTCGGCCGCCTCCGGTGCAATGGATTGCAATTGGGGAACGAGTTCCCGAATAACTTCCCACGTGACTTCCGGGCGACGGAGATAAACGTCAGCGGGTGTCTGGTCGACGCGTGCGGCGGCGAGCATTTCCCGGCCCAAACGGATCTGTTCGAGCTTGCTCGCAAACCGTTCACGCCGCTCGGCAGAGATCAAACCGAGCTCGTCCGCCATCGGTGTCAGGCGACGATCGGCGTTGTCTTGACGCAGCAGCAGCCGGTATTCGGCGCGGCTCGTGAACATGCGGTACGGCTCATCCGTGCCAGCGGTGACGAGGTCGTCAACGAGCACGCCTAGATACGCGTCTTGACGGGAGGGAACCCACGTCGAAAGCCCGGCGACGGTGCGTGCCGCATTCAACCCAGCAACCAATCCCTGACCCGCCGCTTCTTCGTAGCCCGTCGTGCCGTTGATTTGGCCGGCGAAGAACAACCCCGAAACAGTCTTAGCCTCGAGGTGAGGCCACAACTGAGTAGGGGGACAGTAATCATACTCGACGGCGTATCCGTATCGCATGATCGACGCGTTCTCGAGCCCCGGGATCAAACGGAACATCCCGTCCTGAACGTCTCGCGGCAGGCTGGTTGAGATCCCGTTGACGTACACCTCGTGTGTTTGCCGGCCTTCGGGTTCGAGGAACAATTGATGGCTCGACTTGTCCGCAAACCGCACGACTTTGTCTTCGATCGACGGGCAGTACCTAGGTCCACGCGAATCGATCTGGCCGCTGTACATCGGCGCACGCGAGAGGTTCTGCCGAATCAGTTCGTGAACGGCTTCATTGGTGTGCGCGATATGGCAGGGCAACTGCTCGCCGGGGAGTGACCGCGTCAGGTAACTGAACGCTTGCGGATTGTCGTCGCCCGGCTGTTCTTCGAGCACCGAGAAATCGATCGTGCGTGCGTTGAGCCGTGGTGGGGTGCCAGTCTTGAAACGATCGAGCTGGAAGTTCAATCGCTGTAACGCGCCACTGATACCGGCCGTCGTGCCTTCGCCCGCCCGTCCGCCGGCGCTCTTGGCTTCACCGGTGTGCATGATCGCTTGCAAGAACGTGCCCGTGGTCAATACGACGGACTTGGCGTAATACACCGCGTCCCCACGAACCGCGACGCCCACAATCCGCTGCGTCGCCAAGCCATCGGAATCGCTGGCGGGGATGGATTCGGTGATCAGGTCCTCGACGGTTTCCTGGCGCAAATCGAGATTGGGCTGGGACTCGATCTGCCATTTGATGTGGTTTTGGTAGGCCTTCTTGTCGGCTTGAGCCCGCGGGCTGTGCATCGCCGGGCCCTTGCGACGATTCAGCATTCGAAACTGGATGCCGGTGGCGTCGATGGCTTCGCCCATCAATCCGCCGAGGGCATCGACCTCGCGCACGATTTGACCTTTAGCGACGCCGCCGATCGCAGGATTGCACGACATCTGTCCGACAGTGTCGAGATTCGTCGTCAGCAGGGCGGTTTTGGCGCCGAGGCGAGCCGCGGCCGCAGCCGCTTCCGTACCGGCATGGCCTGCGCCGATGACGACAACGTCATAGTCGTAACGATTTTGAGGATGAGCGCGATTCAAATGCTGAAGTCCGCAAGGAGGAAGTGCCGATAACCGTAACAAGCCGTTTCGTCGCCGAAACGGTTCAGGTGTCCGTCTACCTTCGATTTTGACCAAACCATGCGATTTGAACAGCACCGAAGTGCCGAGACCGTGAATCTAAAGCGAAATTGCGGTTTCGCCGTCACCGGTCGAAGACGATTGGTCGCCTACGCAATCTCGGCTGCCCTGGCGATGGCACCGCAGTGTGGCGTGGCGCAAGGTGTGACGGACGTGGTGCTGGGTTCCGGTTCGTTCCAAATCCCATTCAACATCGCTGCCGGCGGGTCGCAACCGCGCGAAGTCCATTTGTACATGGCTCCGGCGGTCAACGTGGCCTCAACCGGCGCCGATGCCTCGAACGACATGGGTCCGCCCCCGATTGCTCCGGGTGAGTGGCGGTTACTCGATCGCCAATTACCGAGCGTCGGACAATTTCAAGTTTCACAAACGCCCGACGGAACGTTTTGGTTCGCCACGCGAACGATCGATGCCAGCGGCAGGCCTCATCCGCCGGGTCCGATCGATCCGGAACTGAAGGTGACCGTCGACACGACGCAGCCGGCCGTTGACCTCATTGCCGACGCGGACGCCGACGGCAAAGTCACCGCGAACTTCACCGTCGACGACGCGACCGGTGCCTCGCAGATCACGGTGCATTACGTGACCGACACACTCCAGCAGTGGCAGACGGCTCGGGTGGAACGCACCGCGGACGGCGGACGGTTCGCGTTTGAACCGACCGATCAGTGGCAGCAATTGTCGCTGCGGCTGCGTGTGCTCGACGGCGCCGGCAATGAATCCATCATCACAAAACGCTTGCAGAAACCTCGCGTCGCCGTGGCCGGTTCCACCCGTTTTGCCTCCGGACCGCTCGGCTTCGGCAATCCAATGAACTACGGCAACGCCGCCGCGACGCCCAACTACGGGGGCATGCAACCGGGATCCCCGGCCGCAATCAACATCGCCGGCAACTCACCGGCATTGCCGCCTCCGTCCACGGCGGACCAGATCAGCCAAGATTTCGGGCGGCAAATGCCCGCGATCGAGATGCTACCCAACTCGAGCGATTCCGGAACCGAACTGGTGCCCGCGCCGGCTGCGGACGCCCAAACGCCCGCCGAAGCGATGCGTCCGCTCGACGCCTCCGCACTGCTGCCGTCGCAGCCTCAGCCCCCAGCCGAACCTCGAACCCCAACGCACACTGCCCCCGCACCGGCACCAAGATCGGTGCCACCGGCACCCACATCGGTTCAGCGACCGGTCGATCGCTCGGTAACCTCCACCGCAACCGACAACGTCGCACCGCAAACGCCGTTCGTCACCGAAGCGATTCCGGCACCCTCAGGACATCGGCCGGCACCCACCCAGCTCAACCAACCGGCGCTGCCCGAAATTGACGAGAACGAGCCGGACAATGGTCCCGTTCCCTCGCCTTGGTCACCGATCGACTCCAGCCGCACACGCAACCCGAGTCGCGAGTTCAGTACCAAGCCGACGCCGCGTCCGGTAACCCCCGGCGAACTGCCGTTGGCATCGCGAGAGTCCACCGCCCCGCGTGAGCAACGCCGCGTTCCGGTCTCCTCAACCGATCCGCTCGACCTCGAGCGATTGGCGCAACGGGCCGTCGTTCGTCACAGCAACAGCAATCAATTCAGCTTGGACTACGAAATTGAAGCGATCGGCGGTCGGGGAGTGGACGAAATCGAACTCTACGGAACCACCGATGGCGGCCAAACCTGGAAAAAATGGGGCAGTGACCCCGACAGGGTGAGCCCATTCGATATCGAAACCAATGGCGAAGGCATCTTCGGATTCCAAATCGTCGTGGTCGCGTCCAATGGCTTGATGAGCCCACGACCGCTCGCCGGCGACGTTCCCGATATCGTGGTGGTCGTTGACCAGACGGAGCCCGAAGTTGGAATTTCGGGAGCAAAGTACGGCGAAGGCGACCGGGCCGGTTCCCTCGTAATCGCCTATCACTGCGAAGATCGATACTTGACCTCACGCCCGATCACGCTTGCGTTCAGCGATTCTCCGACTGGTCCGTGGACCACGATCGCCGCGGGACTCCGCAACATCGGAGATTATGTGTGGCCCGCCGACCCGCAACTGCCTCGTCAAATCTACCTGCGGATCGACGCGACCGATCAGGCGGGCAACGTCGGTGGTTATGTGCTCGAAGAACCGATCGACACGCGTGGATTGGCACCCCGCGCCCGGATCCGTGCCTTCCGCTCGATCCCCAGCCGTTAATCTGCGGTCGCTAATCTGTGGCCTGTGATCCGCGACCATGGATCCGCTGAGAACGTCGATGCCGAGTCGACGGCCGCCGCGTGAGAATCGGCCCATTCGTTGAAATGGAACACACACGTTCCACTTACCGGTGACCTACGATCGCTCCGGAAGCGTGTGATTCCTTCTTTGCATCGCCAAAAAAATGCTCTAACACCCGGTTGGGTATCTGACACGGCTTCGGCGACCCGGTACACTCTGGGCCTGAGGCGTGGCATTTTGTCGCGACAGGCCTTTCCAAGCCAAAAAATGTGCGTTATTGCCATTTTAGTGAGGCTTGCCCCATCGACGATTCACACTGAATTTCCTTATGCTTTGCCCCCTCATGAATCTCGGGCGGGGCTTCCACCTCAGGCCGACCGAAGTATCCTTCGTATTCTTCGTCGGCAACGGATGTTTTCCGATCGATTACCTGACCATTCACCCCCTGTTTACCCGCTCAAAATTTACGGAGCTCTTAGAAGATGTTGGAAATGGCAATGTTATTGGCCCAGGCTGTCGCGAACGACTTCGGACGCATGGGTCTCGGTATCGGTATCGGTTTGATCATCGTCGGTGCCGGACTCGGTATTGGTCGTATCGGCGGCAGTGCCGTTGACGCGATGTCACGTCAACCGGAAGCCGGTGGACGCATCCAGACCGCCATGATTATCGCGGCGGCACTGATCGAAGGTGCGACCGTTATCGCACTCGTGTTCATCCTGCTCTGTCGTGCCGGTTAATCGTCGCGACTCGACGCTGATACTCCCCGTGTCGCGTGTGATGTTCTCACTCCCGATTCGCTTTTCGCAACGAAGTTTGTCACCGAGCTGATAGATGAAACGCCTTCTCGCCCTTTGTCTGATGACCTGTTTGAGCCTTCCAGCGCCGGCAATTTTGCCGGTTGTGGCAGGCGTCGCCGGGGTTGCCATGGTTTCGGCACCGACGACGGCTTATGCCGACGTCGAACTTGCTGACGACCTCAACGATCACGAGCATGATGACGATGCCGCGTTACACGACGAAGAAGCGTCGTCGGAGCACGGCGATCATTCAGACGAAGCCAAGACCCCGATTTTGTCATTCGACTTCGGATCGGCGTTTTGGAACTTGGTGATTTTCGTTTGTGTGCTGGCGGTTCTGTCGATCTTTGTTTGGCCCAACGTTCTGGGCGGCTTGCAGTCTCGCGAAGATAAGATTCGCGAAGACCTAGAGTCGGCTGAACGAGCCAACGCGGAAGCCCAAGCGATTTTGGCTGGCTATCAGTCAAAACTCGACGAAGCGGCGAAGCAGACGCAAGCCATGCTCGCGGAAGCTCGACGTGACGCCGAAGCGAACGGGCAAAAGATCGTCGAACAAGCCAAAACTGAGGCTGCGGCCCAACGAGAACGTGCGGTCGCAGATATCGAAAATGCGAAGAAAGTAGCGATGGCCGAAATCGCCTCGCGAACCTCAGAAATGGCAATGCAAGTTGCTCGCGGTGTCGTCGGTCGTGAACTGTCCGCGGACGATCATGCCGATTTGATACAGCAAGCAATGCAGCGATTGCCCAGCCAGAACTAACCGGATCGTGGCACGATCATGCGTGCCGTGATTCAGCCGTGTTTCTGAGGCGGACAAAGTGATTCTTCGATTGATTGCGAATCGCCGGTGCCGCTGAAGATACCAGGCCTCAGGGCCTTGCAGTCTCAATTTTTTCGCCGTCCTCCCGCCGAGATCCCCGAAGTGTCCGAATCTGTTTCCCAGCCAACCGCGCTCGACGTCGGCGCCGAACAACTCGGCAAGACTTATGCCCGAGCTTTGTTGGGTGCGACGCAGTCCGAGGGCTCGACCGATCAAGTCATCCAACAACTCGACGAGTTGTGCGATGACGCGCTCGCCAACAGCGAGCAGTTGCGTGCGGCATTCGCCTCACCGCGGATCGACGCTAACGAGAAATGTCGAGTACTCGATCGACTGCTCGGCGACTCCGCCCATCCGACCTTGTTGAAATTCCTCAAGGTCATGGCCGGACGTCACCGACTCGCGTACGTCAGTGCCGTTCGTGATGCGGTGGTCAAACTCCACGACGAGGCGACCGGTCGTTTGCTCGTCGAAGTTCGCACCGCGGTCCCGTTGACCGACGAACTGCGTGGCAAAGTCACTCATCAGCTCAACGTGCACTTCAGCAAAGAAGTTCGATTGCGAGAAGCGGTCGACCCGTCGGTCATCGGCGGCATGGTCATCCGTGTCGGTGACACCGTGTTTGATTCTTCCGTATCGAGTCGACTCGACAAAGTCGGACGCGCCGCAGCGGCCGGTTTTGCCCGCCGATTGATCGAAAAATCAGACCAATTTATCGGCACCTAGTCGCCGATTGCCCCACAACAATACATTCCATTCAACGCCTTTTCTTTGAAGAAATAACGGTACGGTCCAGTGAAATTCAACAGCGATGAAATCGCATCGGTCTTGCAAGCCGAGATCGAACAGTTTGATAGCAAGATCGATGTCCGCGAAGTCGGTACGGTCTTGGAAGTCGGTGACGGGATCGCTCGGGTTTACGGGCTCTCGGGCGTCATGGCCGGCGAAATGGTCGAGTTTCCTAACGGATCCATCGGCCTTGCGTTTAACCTCGAAGAAAACAGCGTCGGGGTCATCATTCTCGGTGACTACCTGACGATCGAAGAAGGCGACGAAGTCAAAGCTCTCGGAACCCTGTTGTCGGTTCCCGCCGGCGACGCCGTCATGGGCCGCGTGCTCGACCCGTTGGGCAACCCGCTCGACGGCAAAGGCCCGGTTCAATCCGACGTGACACGCCCCGTCGAAATCATCGCGACCGGCGTTGCTGAACGCAAACCGGTTACCGAACCGCTGCAAACGGGTATCAAAGCCATCGACGCGATGACGCCGATCGGACGCGGCCAACGCGAACTGATCATTGGTGACCGCAAGACCGGTAAGACCGCAATTGCGATCGATGCGATCCTGAACCAAAAAGGTCAGGGCGTAAAATGCTTCTACGTCGCCATCGGTCAGAAAGACTCCGCCGTCGCCTCGATCATCGATGTGCTCGAACGATACGGCGCGATGGAATACACGACCGTCATCGCCGCAGGTGCATCGTCACCAGCACCTCTGCAATACATCGCTCCGTACGCCGGTACCGCGATGGCTGAACACTTCATGTTCAACGGCGGACACGCACTGGTCGTTTATGACGATTTGTCAAAACAAGCAACTGCGTATCGTCAGATGAGTTTGTTGATGCGTCGCCCACCAGGCCGCGAAGCTTATCCTGGGGACGTTTTCTACTGTCACAGCCGTTTGCTCGAACGTTCGTCGAAATTGTCGGACGACCTTGGTGGTGGTTCGATCACGAGCCTGCCGATCATCGAGACGCTCGAAGGCGAAGTTTCCGCGTACATTCCAACCAACGTGATTTCGATCACCGACGGTCAGATTTACGTTCAACCCGACTTGTTCTTCTCGGGTGTTCGCCCGGCGATGAACCCCGGGATTAGTGTTTCCCGCGTCGGTGGTGCCGCTCAAACCAAGGCGATGAAGAAGGTCTCCGGTGGTTTGCGTCTGCAACTCGCCGCCTTCCGTGCCCTCGAAGCGTTCGCGCAACTCGGTACCGACCTTGACCCCGCCACGCAAAAGGAACTCGACCGCGGTTACCGCATGGTCGAGTTGCTCAAACAACCCCAGTACCAACCACTGTCGGTCGCCGAACAAGTCATCAGTATCTACGCCGGTACCAACGGCATGCTCGATGACGTGCCGGTCAAAGAAGTGCAACAGTTCGAAAAAGAAATGCTGCAGTTCGTGAATGACAAGCACTCGTCGTTGGTCAGCGACATGACGGCCAAGCCTGAACTGACCGACGAAATCGTCGAGCGAATCGTTAAAGCGGTCACCGAATTCAAAGCTGTCTATAAGGGAGGCGAAAGGTAATCGGAAACGGGTAACAGTTCCGTTCCTCCCTTCCGTTACCTGCAACCTTTTACTTCAGATAAGCCATGGCCAACGCACGTGCTCTCGACAAACGACGCAAGTCGATTCGAAACATCCGCAAGATCACGCGGACGATGGAATTGATTGCAACCGCTCGCTACAAGAAGGCGATGGATCGGGCTGCGGCGGCGACCGCGTACACCGATCAAATCACCAAGATCGTCAGCCAATTGGCCGATGCGGGAACCGACGTTCAACATCCGCTGCTCGAGCAACGTGAAAAGATCCGTTCGTCTCGAGTGCTCGTTTTGGCGAGTAACCGAGGGCTGTGTGGCGGATACAACGCATCGATCTTGCGAACCGCGATGCCTCACATCAAGCAAGTTAAAGACGAAATCGCCAACGTGACCGTCGACGTATCGGGCAAACGAGGCGTCAACGGCTTGAAGTTCCGTGGCATCAACACGGACAACAAGTATCTGCAATTTGAAGATCAACCGGCGTACGACGAAGTCGAAAAGATCGCCAACGACTATTTGGCTCAGTACATCACCGGCAAGATCGACCGTCTCGATGTGATCTACACCAAATTCATCAGCACTTCGAAACAAATCCCGATGATCGAGACGCTGTTGCCTCTCGGTTCGCTCGGGGGCGACGCCGAAGGCAGCGGCCCGGGTGCCGGCAGCGATGAAAACTCGCAATACGAGTTTTTGCCTTCCGCCGAAAGCATTCTTGAGGAAGTCGTTCCGACGAGTTTCAAAGTCAAATTATTCAAGTGCTTCCTGGATTCAGCCGTCTCCGAACAAGTTGCTCGGATGATTGCGATGAAGGGCGCTACTGAGAGTGCGGGCGACATGATCAAGCAGCTCTCGATGACCTACAACCGTGCTCGCCAAAGCCAGATCACGGGCGAGATCATGGAAATCATCGGTGGCGTCGAAGCCCTTGGAGGCTAACGCCGACAAGACGTGGCTTCTAGCGTCCAGCTAGCAGCCGTTGCCTTTACAACCTATTCATCAACACCTTCCCACCAAGCTAGAAGCTAGTCGCTAGAAGCTAAGAGCTAATTCAATGTCTACCGCAACCAATGCCGTCGGTCGTGTTTCTCAGATCATCGGATCGACTTTCGACGCCGAATTCCCTGAAGGCCAGCTGCCCAAAATCTACAACGCTCTGACGATCCAGAGCGAGCACAAGGGTGTGACGATCAACCTCGTTGGTGAAGTCCAACAGCACCTCGGTGGCAGCCGCGTGCGGGCGATCGCGCTGGGTAGCACCGAGGGCATGATGCGAGGCATGGAAGTCGTTGATACCGGCAAACCGGTTTCGGTTCCTGTCGGACAGCAAACCCTCGGCCGTGTGTTCAACGTGCTCGGTCAACCGATCGACAAACGGGGTGACGTTCAAGCCGAAGACTACTGGCCCATCCACCGCCAAGCTCCACCGCTCAACGAACTGTCCACGAACACCGAATTGTTCGAAACCGGTATCAAAGTGGTCGACCTGCTGACCCCCTTCGTCCGCGGTGGTAAAGCCGGCTTGTTCGGTGGTGCTGGACTGGGCAAAACGGTTATTTTGACCGAACTGATCGCCCGGATCGCGAGCAGCCACGGTGGTTACTCGGTGTTCGCCGGCGTTGGTGAGCGAACCCGTGAAGGCACCGACCTTTGGTTGGAAATGCAAGAAACCGAGATCGGTAGCACCGGTCGCAAGGTTATCGAACAAACCTGCATGGTGTTCGGCCAAATGAACGAACCACCAGGCTCGCGTCTTCGCGTCGCACTGTCTGCTCTGACCATGGCGGAATACTTCCGTGACACGACTGGCGCTGACACGCTGCTCTTCGTCGACAACATTTTCCGGTTCTCGCAAGCCGGTTCGGAAGTGTCGGCACTCCTCGGCCGGATGCCTTCGGCGGTGGGTTACCAGCCAACACTCGCAACCGAAATGGGTGCGTTGCAAGAACGGATTACGTCGACCAAGCAAGGGGCTATTACATCGGTGCAAGCCGTTTACGTCCCTGCTGACGACCCGACTGACCCTGCTCCCGCGACGGCGTTCGGCCAGCTCGATGCGTTTATCTATCTCGAGCGTTCGATTTCTGAAAAAGGGATCTATCCCGCGATCGATCCTCTGGCATCGAACTCGCGGATTCTTGACCCGCAGTACGTCGGCGACCGTCACTACACGATCGCCCGTCGCGTCCAAACGATCCTTCAGCGTTACCGCGAACTCCAAGACATCATCGCGATTCTCGGTGTCGACGAACTCAGCGAAGACGACAAGACGATCGTGCACCGTGCACGTCGGATCGAGCGATTCCTGTCGCAGCCGTTCCTCGTGGCGGAAGTCTTCATCGGTAAGCCCGGTGAAATCACGTCGCTGGAAGACACGATTCGCAGCTTCGAAGAAATCTGCGACGGCAAGTGGGATCATCTGCCCGAGCAAGCCTTTATGTACGTCGGTGCGATTGAGCAAGCCGAAGCACAAGCCAAGAAGATGGAGTCGAAGTAAACGATGGCCATTCGATGTGTTGTTGTTACGCCCGAGCGAACCGAACTGGATAAGGAAGCGGACTTTGTCGCGCTGCCGATGTTCGACGGTGAACTCGGGGTCCAAGGCGGGCGTGCTCCGATGATCGGCCGCCTCGGTTATGGCGTGCTACGTCTGCAGACCACGGCCGGCCCTCAACGATTCTTCGTTGACGGTGGGTTCGCGCAGGTCGAATCAGACGTGGTCAACGTGCTAACAGCACGTGCGATTCCCGTTGATCTGCTCAATACCGACGAAGCGACCAAGTCGCTCGCCGAAGCACTTGAGATGCCCAGCGAAACGCCCGAGCAGAGTCAAATTAAGGAAACCGCAGTCCTGCGTGCACGCGGACAACTGCGGGCATCGAGGTAAACCAGAGTCGCCGGCCGCGGCGACCGGTTCCTAGAGCAACAAAAAAGCGAAGCCAGCAATCGCGGCGGATTCGCTCAACAGCCCACCGCTCGTCTGGCAGCACGTTTCGCCGCAGTGCAACGGCTCGATCGAGCAATCATATTGCTGGCAGGTAGGGCAATCGCCATAACCGGTGACACACCGGCAGTGAGGCTCGGACGCGACCCGGTAGGGCAGCATGGCCGTATTAGCGAGAAACCAGAAACTCGAATAGCCGTTCTGCAGGCAACCGAATCGATCGCAGTCGACTTGGCCACAACGCTCGAGGTTCATCTCCTGGTAGTACGTAGGCTGATGACAAAAGCGTATGTGCACGCGAGCGGCCCGCGGCGGCATGCGGTTGCCGCCCACGATCCACTGTGGGTCGTCGTCCAAGACGATCGCCGCTTGATTGACCGGCACCTCATTCTCGCCAGCTGGGTGAGGGGCAAGGCGAAGTTCACGCGGCGATTTATTCAGAATCGCAATCCGCCGGGCCAACCGCTGGGCCTCGTCGGCTTGGAGTTGGTTCGCTTTCTCGCGGGTGCTTTCGCGCTCGGCCACCCGATTTCGATCACGTCGCTCGTTCGCTGGATCAAATCCGTCTTCGCGGTCGCTTCCCAAGCTTGGAATGGACGACGGGTCCCCGTTGTCGGCCGATTCCTCATCATCAGCGGGATTGCCATCGATGACGGGGTCATCGCCCATCAACATCAATCGTAAGTCGTCACCGTCATCTGGCGACGCGAAGGCCACCCGCACACCCGAGTTTTCCGCCGAAAGTCGAGGATCGTGGGGTGAATCCGCACTCGCCGGCGACAGCGACGCTGCGAGGACAAGCAGATTCAGAGAAACGATCAAACGAGTCATTGCGAATATTGGCTAGAGATTTGGATGCGTGCATACGCATCCTTTATATCGTTACCCGAATCGGTTGACCGCGAGCCCCGTTCGTCTTGTCCGCATTCCTAAGCTGATTCGCACAACCGGGATCTTCGTAACAACCCGCAGGACCCCGATATCTTCACATTCCCCAGAACAGCGATTACGGGCTTGTCCCCGGGAAACAGCACTCATGACGATGCTCTTGAGTAGAATAAAGCACCTTCTTTCTCCATCGGCACGCCGCCACTTATGAACATTGGATCACCGCGACATTTTCGATCGATTCTCGACGCTTTGTTGGGGCGATGGGTGCGTGGTGACGGTCAGCGGGTCCCCAATCGCGTCCAAGGACCGTGGGTGCCTCGGGTGCGGTCGCTGGAGCCCCGGATCGTCCTTAACGCGACCGCGGAGCTTGCTGCCCTGGGCGACTTGGTCATTTCGGGCGACGCCGCCGATGATTTTGTGGATGTGTCTATCAACGCGTCGGGCCGGATTGAAATTTTTGACGCCAACGCCGCGGTCATCCCCATCCGCGTGGGTACCGATAATGCTGGCGCCCCAATCTTTGTCGATTCCCTTGACCCTAGCGAGATCGTAACCGGACGCTTGAGCGTCGACCTTGGAGGGGGAGACGACACCCTCCTCGTTGACGTGCCCGTCGATCTCAGCGTCACGGTCGTCGACGATCTCGGCAACGATTCCGTGAACATTTCGCTCAACGCGGACGCGGCGGAGGTGTCCGACAACACCCTCAATATTTCCGCCGAGACGATCAACATCGATGGAGGCGACGACACCATCGACTTAAGTACCAGTACGTTGAATTCTTCGGCCGTCAATGGTTCGATCGTGATTGAGGACGCAAACGCGGTAACGCTCGGCGACGTATCCGTCACCCAGGGCGGACTGCAAATCGGCGAAAGCGGTGATCCGCTAACCGGCAACGTCACTCAGGCCCCCGGAACGAACATTAGTGTTGGTCGATTGGAAGTTCACACCGACTCGGGTATCAATCTTTCACAAACAACTAACTCGATCGCCGTCGTTGATGAAATCACCAGCCAGGGAAACGTCGTCCTGCATAGCGACGCGACCGGCCTGCCCAACGACACGATGATCGTCCACGACATTGAAACGCTCAATGACAACGTGCGGGGTGATATCTCGATCACCGTCGTAGGTTCTGTCGATCTCATCTCGTCTGATCCCACCAGTGACACGGTCCTCGCAACGGCGAATGGCCAGATCAACGTTAACGCGAGCGACCAAATTCGGATCAGCGATTTCGTTTCCAACAACAACGACCTGGACGTTGACGCGAATCACGAGATCATCGCCGGAGGCGAGCAGGGACGCATCGCCATGTCAGCCGGGCAAGCGTGGATCGCGGGCGATTCCGTTCAGATCCATGCCCGCCAGATTTCCGATGGAGCGGTGACAATCAACGCACCGAGTGTCGAGCTTGGGGACGACTTCGAAATCAACACCGGCAACGGGATCGGCGTCGCTCGTCGCTTCGGGCCACGCCCCGAACTGATCGTGGTGGAGCCAGGGGTTATCAAAGAAGTGCCCCCGGGTGTCATCACGGACCCGACCGATCCTGATTTCGTAAAGATCGAAACTGCTTTTTACGATGTCGAATCGATCATGACCGACATTCTGACTCAGGCGAACGCGAACGATGCCAAAGGCGTGTTTTCCGTTGAGATCGGCGTTGTCGGCGAGAACGGATTGACCCTCTCAATCGATTGGGGTGGCCAGTCCAACCGGTTCCAACGGCTTGAGGACCTTCCCGGCGATCACACCCGCGTCGACGTCTCACACGTCTATCTAGAGTCGGACATTCTCAACTCAAGACTCAACGGCCGCCCCAGCGCCACCGATCCCCTGGCCGTCCGCTTTGCCGTCTCACATCACGATTCGATTGTGATCAATGGTAATTCCATCCAACAAACCGTTGCACCGGGGGAAGTTGTCACGGCGGGCGGAGCATCGCTGCGGGAAGATGTTCCCGGCGAGTTGATTTCATCCACGGATGATCCGAGGACAACGACGAACTTTGAAGATGCGAACGTGCCTGATCTTGAAAGCGGGCGTGCCTTCTTTGTCATCCCTCGTGTCGATTTACCCCCCGCGTTCTTCGCAGTTCGCAATGTGATTCCCGACCCCATCGATCCACCACCACCGATCATCTTGACCTCGACGATCGAACTTTCCAACGTCACCTTTGAAACCGCCGAAGCGTCCGCGTCACCGCTGAGTATTCGGGAAGAATACTTTCAGCTCCGCACCTTATCCCCTGACCCACAAGGCGATGATCAGATCGAACCGATCCGACTACCAGACAACATCATGTCGGAGGATCAGTTGAGCGATCTGTTCGCTGAATTGCCCGATGGCAGTTATGAGATTCAGTACGTCATCGGCGAAAGCGATCAACGCACGATTCTGCGAGTGGATCTGCGTGGAGGCCGCGCTGTCATCCTGAGCGAGGAACTTGAAACCGGTTCGATGGAACTCGAACTGATCGAGGGCGAAGATTTCAGCGAGGCCCCGTTGTCCGAGACACAACCGAGCGGAGTGGATCATGAACCGTGATCAAGAACCCGCCGGTGACGAACATCCGCAGGAACCTCCGCAATCGTCAAACGATTCCGATTCGTTGCTGCCCGCTGCGCCCCTAAACGATGATCAAACGCATCTTGACGGGCTACATGCGACTGATCCGGATGCCACTGTTGACGACATCAGCGACTTCGCACTTGATGCCACGATTGAAGAACCGCTCGCATCCGATCCCAACGCCACAGTAGAAGAAAACCGCGACTTCGATCCTGACGCGACCATCGAGGAACACCCCGGTATCGACCCGCATGCCACCGTGGTTGAAGACGAGGACTTCGATCCAAACGCAACCATCGAAGAAAACGGCGACGATCCCAATGCGACCGTGGAAGAGATCCGCGACTTCGATCCCGGCGCGACCATTGAGGAACACCCCGGTATCGATCCGCATGCCACCGTGGTCGAAGACGAGGATTTTGATCCAAACGCGACCATCGAAGAAAACGGCGA
>NZ_JAMQBK010000064.1 GCF_023701485.1 Aporhodopirellula aestuarii | reverse complement strand
CGTCCGTTACCGAGAATCTCGGGTGCGCTGAGCGTTGCTCCACTCGCCACCACATCGGTCACGGTGAAACCCGTCACGTTCTCACCAAAATCAACCGTTAATGTGAACACCGGCTGATTCGTTAGCGTCCCAACGCTGGCTGTCAGCGTTGGTCTTGACGCGGTGCGATCGATCGTTCGAACGAGCGTGCTGGAGGCAGAGTTATTATTGCCACCGGTATCCTCAACGACCCCCGCCGCGATCAACACCGAAACATCCCCATCGCCAGGCGCCGTGATCGCCAACGAGTATTTTCCAGTGGCCGCATCAACGGGCGCCAAGTTCGTCGCCGTTCCATTGAGGACCGTTACATCAGCCAAGACAAATCCAGCGACGGATTTACCAAAGTCCACGGCAACTGGGAACGACAGCGTATTGAGCTCGCTCGCACTGGTGGAACTGAGGGCTGGCACGAACGTGGAAGAATCGATCGTGAGGCTGATCGAATTGGAGGCTGTGTTGTGATTGCCAGCCATGTCCGTGACGGCATTGGCCGCAAACTGCATGTTTACCGAAATGCCCGTGGCTGTGATCGCATAGCGATAACGTCGTGGGCTGACCAGCACCGGATCGCTCGCCGTTCCGCCTGAAACGATCAGGTTCGATTTGACTGGAGTAGACACGGTTTCGCTGAATTCAACGATCACGTCGAAGTTGGTTTTGTTCGTTGTGGACGGTTGGTCCGTACTCAGAACCGCAACGGGAGCCGTCCGGTCGAATGATCGCACCAAAGGCAAAGCGGACAAGTTTCCGTTTCCTGCCGCATCCGTCACCGCGTTGGCGGGCAACAGTACGGTCACGTTCCCATCGAATTCCGGAGTGATGGTGACATTGTACTTGCCCGTCGTCGCATTGACCGTTTGCAGATTGGAGGCGGTGCCGTTTAAGACCACCAGATCCGTGATCGCAAAACCCGTCGCGGCTTCCTTGAAATCAATCGCCACGACAAAGCTCGCGGCGTTTGATAGTAACGCAACCGTCGAGTCCAGCGTCGGTGTCATGCCGACCGAATCGATCGTCCGCGCGACTGAGACTGCGGCGAGGTTTGGGTTACCTGCCAAGTCGGTTGCTATACTCGCGGCGACACCGAAAGTCACCGCGCCATCACTCGTACTCGTGTACTCGATAAGATATTTGCCAGCACCCAAGTCGCGCAGATTGGACTTCCTACCACTGGCACCTGTAACGGTGAAATCCGCAAGGGTGAACGTACCGGCCGTCAAAGGTTCCTTGAAATCCACTTCGACATCGAACGTCTTCTGATTGGTCAAGGAGCTGATTCCGGGCGTTGTGATCACGGGCGTTGGAGCCAGTGTGTCTGGCGCACCCGTCACCGCGATCGTGAATGACTGGGCGGCTGACAAATCGATGCCACCGTTAGCTTGGCCGCCCGTATCGCGCACTCGCACGCTCACCGTTGCAACGCCAGTGCGATCGGTCGCCGGGGTGAACGTCAACGTCCCGTTATTATCGATATCAGGAAACACCGAAAAGATTCCCGGGGCGTCGACAGTGATGATGTAGTCCGACACCGTTTGAGTCGACTCGTCAGGTCCGCCTCCGGGCGAGAAGGAAGCGACGAAGTTGTTGAATGTCTGCGGACCTGCCGTTTGCAGTACACTGCGATTCGGGTTTGCTATCAACGCGAACGAAGGCGGATCGTTCACCGGCAAAACGTTCACCAGGAACGTCTTCGTCGTCGTGTCAACGCCGCCGTTGGCACGACCACCGCTGTCCTTGAGCGTCACTGTGACCGGAACACTGCCGGACTTGTTCGGGTTCGGCGTGAACGTCAACGTTCCCGCGGCATTGATCGCCGGCTGGGTGGTGAAGAATGACGTGTCCGTCGCCGTGACCACGAGTGGATTACGAGTTTGCGAACTCTCATCCGCACCACCGCCATTTCCGACTCCAGTTACAAAGTTAAGAACCGTCGTCACGCCATCGGTCTGTTTCGCAGAGGCTTCCGCCAGCAGGTTGAACACAGGCGGATCATTCACCGCTAGCACCGTCACCGTAAACGACCGTTCAAAGATGCCATCATCGGCACCACCAAACAGACCATCGGCACCTGCATCGACCGCCCGAACGGTGATCACCGACGAACCGCTTTTGTCTGCTACCGGCGTGTAGTTTACCGTGCCCGTACTAGCCCCCGCATAAGTCACCGACGCGGTGCTGATCACTGACGGGTTGGAGCTCGTCGCTGAGAACTGTAGCGCCGGCCCCGTCGTGCGGCCCTTCGTGATTCCGCTGATGGTGATTGACTGCTGGGCTGAATCTTCAAAGATATCTAGCGGATTGCCGATCACATTGAACGATGGCGGCAAGATTGCCGGCTTGATGATAAAGTCCACGCCAGTAACAACATTCAACCCAGTCAGCGCCACGCGGCGGGAGCCGTTCACGAGACGGTTCTTGAGAACATGCAGCGTGTCGGACTTTTGCGGAATCGTGACAATGTCGATCGTCCCCGTGCCTCCTGGTCCTGAGGTGTCGTTATCAAAGTTCGCCACGACTAGCGGCATCCGCTGAGCCAGTGAGAACTGGCCGAGCCCAATGTTCTCCAGCGGTTGGAACTGCACATCACCCGTCGCATCCGGTCCATCGTTACGGAAGATCGAGATGTTGCGATCCCTCAAATTGCTAGCGATCAAATCCACATCGCCGTCGTTGTCAACATCGCCAAAGGCGATATCAAACGCACCACTGGCGGTTCCAAGAATCGCAGTTTGAACCTTAAACGACCCATCGGCTTGACCCAATAACACCGAGATCGAATTCGAAGAGAAATTAGCGACCGCCAAATCCGCACGACCATCCTTATTAAAGTCCGCTGTCACCGAGTCGATCGGCAAAGCACCGACTTGGTAGTAACTCGGCTGCAGCGCCAATCCGCCCACACCATTGCCCGCGAGCACCGTGACGCCACCGAACGGCGACGTCGTGTCCTTCGGACTGGAGTGAATCACCGCCACATCATCCAGCGCATCGCCACTGAAACGCCCCACCACGATCGATGACGACCCTTTGCCACCCGACAGCACGGCGGTCCCGGCGGTAAACACACCACTACCGTTATTGGTTAGCAATTGCACGGTATTGCCGACCTTATTGACCACCACCAAATCCGGCTTCGCATCGCCACCAAACTGACCTGCCGCGATATCCAACGGTTCATCGCCCACCTTCACATAAGTCGTCGATCCAAACGACTTCGTCACCGGATCGAAGTTTAACAGTACGGTGACATTGCCTGCAAAGTTGGCGGTCAGCGCGACATCCAACTTCGAGTCATCATCGAACTGCCCCACCACAAGCGACGTCGGCCCCGATCCGGACTGTCCCAAATCAACATTGATCTGATCCGGCAAGAACCCACCGCTGCCATCGTTCAGCCGAATGCTCAGCTTGTTCCCTTCGCCAAGAGCGACAGCGACATCCAAGAACCCATCCCCATTAAAATCGCCGCTGCCAATCGACTGAGGATTTCCAAACGGCTGCACGGTGGGGAACAGCGGGTACTGGGCCAGTTGAAAATCACTTCCCAGCGGAGTCACATGCACCAGTGTCGAATCCAACGTCGTCGACACCGCCACATTGCGAGAGCTCAAGCCCGTAAACGAATACATCCCATTCGCATCCGTAAGCTCTCGAGGCTCATTGGCATCGCGGATACCGAAATTTGAAGCGTCAAGATAGACTTCCTTGTTCACAAGCGGAGTGTCGATTTCCGAGTCAAAAACGCCGTTGGCATTCTTGTCATCGAACAATCGACCGCGAACCGCCGAGGCACTCGATTGTCCGGTTGAATTAACTTGATTAAATGCAAAGGCGCGGTCGGTGATTGACCCACCGGCCTGCAAAAATACCTTTTGGGCGATACCTTGAGACCGATCTAACGAGTATTCGTAACCCGAGGGAGCAACGACCGAGACTAAATATTCAAGTTCGGCTGGCACGTCCAGAAATACAAAGGTTCCATCCGTTGTAGTGAGTGTTGCTCGCTCCCCGAAATCGAATGCCGAGTTCCTATTTGCGTCCAAGTAGACCAAAACATTGCTCAAGCCAAACTCGCCCGCGTCGTATTGTCCATTTGGAACGAGGTTATCAACGAAAATCCTTCCGTCGATTTTACCTGGATCAGGGAGAATGGGTAAGTCAAAACCCGTAACAATATCACCAAATGCAAGTCTGGTAGATCTACCTGGTGTCGCAAAAGGATTTGCAACTTCATATGTTTGAGTGCCGATTGTCGTATCGTTCGGAATGACGGATCTGGAGCTAGTTTTGAAAGAAATTAGCCTACCGTCAGCGCTTAAACGAGGGAACGTTGAATCCACTCGCAATTCGCCGCCATCGAAGCCTAGACTTACTCTTGCAATTTTTGAGTTGAGGCGATCGACCACGAAAACGTCATTCGCAATTCCACTGTCATCGGAAACAAGATTTGCAACGCCAGTGTGAAATACAATAAACCTTCCGTCGTCACTCACTGAATGCGAAAACGAAGAAAAACCAATGCTGAATGACTCTAGTCCGTCGTTACTTACGTTGAGACGCTGGATGCTATGACTAGCAAGGTCAAACGCAAAAAGGTCAGGTTTGTTGTTGGTGTCATTAGGAACCAAATCGGATGCATAAGATTCAAATACAACGGTTTGCCCATCTCCGCTAATTACTGGGGAGTAGCTCTGTTGTCCAGAGCGGTCATTTGGGAAGGAGTCTACTTGCTCCCCTCCATTCGCAACGCTAACTCTTTCGATCAACCTCTCTTGACGGTCAAAAACAAAAATATCCTGGCCTGACCCATTTCCGTTGGTGTCGCCAGGGACGAGATTTGACGAACGAGACGAAAACGCAACATAACGCCCGTCTGAACTTATCGAAACCGAGTTACCAGATTGACTATAGTTCCCAACAGCAGGAACACCAGAATCATTTACGCTCACAATCTCGGTCGTCTGTGCCAGCCTATCTCGTACATAAGTCTGGTAGCCGGTGTGGCCAAAACTAAATTCTGTAGTAAACGCGACAAGCCTTCCGTCATAATTAACATCAATGCTGCGTGTTGGCCACGATGCTTGAATGCCGTTATTTCCTCGACTGATTCTCTCAACGGTTCCAGTTTTTATATCAAACGCAAAAGCGTCTTCATGCCCATTGGTATCACCAGCAACAAGGTCTGTTGACGACGAAAGGAAAACAACAACCTCACCGTTGCCGCTTATCTTGAGGCTGCGTTTTGTTCCATTTGACAGCCCTCCAGTAAGGCTGGGGCTGGCCAGGATTGATTGCTGAGCTTCCTTGTTGAACAGATAGACTTGGTTGTTAGAGACGTATGCAAAAAACTTGCCTTCGTCGTCGGAAACACCACTTTCTTCGCCGGGAACCAAGCGATTCTCAGGAAACGAAAAACTCCAATTCGGCTTCAACTTGACTTCAACATCATAATACCCAGCATCCAGATCTGAAATTAAAAACAGTCCACTCCCTGATGGGGAACTATTAAAAACATCAACACCGCCACTTGTATGTGAGGCGACGGGTTTGCCACTGAAACGATCCCTGACTATCACTTCGAATCCGTTTGCCAGCGTTTCGATCTCGCTTCTAATCTGATCCCGGTCGAGGTCAACAAAAACTTGACCTGCAATACTGGCCGCGACAGATTCATAAGCGCCCACGTCAGGGATTTTACGTATAACGCCTCTCTGGTCGATTGTTCCCGAATAAATTGCGCTGCCGGCATCAATTGCCGGGTTTTGGGACAATAGCGGGTGAACCGGGGGGCTGTTGCCTATTCTCGTTAACTTGCCAATTTTGTCTGAGTTCTCTACCGAAGACAAAATTGAATTGGTTACTGGTGTGATTAGTGGCTCGAGTGGCCCACTGTTCATCGAGAATAAGGTGTCTGTGACTTCCGCAGCGCCTGCAATTGAGTGCTGAGCACCATCCGTCATTGCAACTGTGACTTGACTTGCCTGCAGCGATGAATTGATGGGAGATTGTATTGTAGGAGATGTGGTCTTATTGTCAGTCGTCTCGGAAATAAACAGCTGTCGACTGTAACCCGTGATAGCTTTACGAGCTGAAACCAGATTGTTTCCCTCTGAAATAAAAGCAATAGCTGTCCCGTCGCTGCTAATTGAGGGTGATAAGCTGAAACCATTAGACTGCAATCCATTTTCAGCTTTGCTAACGAGCGTAGTGGTACCTTGCGTTCGATTAAAAAGAAAAACATCATCTACTCTGTTCAAGTCTCCTGTCACGAGATTATTTGCTCTCGATACAAACGAAACTCGTTCTCCGTCACCGCTTATTGAGGGGGAGTAACTTACGTCATTTCCTATATTTCCTGATTGAGACCTCGAAACAAGTGTGGTGGCATCTGTTACTGTATTATGCAAGAACACGTCCGAACTTCCGTTCGAATCACCGCTCACCAAGTTGGAAGCATTTGACTGAAATACTACCCACGTTCCATCATCGCTGATGTCACTTTTAGAGTTGCCAGAAAAACCTGAAGTGCCATTTGCCTCCACACCCGACGAGCTTACGCTAACTCGATCATTCAGCCTTGACAATCGATCAAAAACAAAGACATCACCTGTGTTATTCGTGTCATTGTGGACGATGTTGCTCGCCAAGCTCTGATAGACGACATGAGTTCCGTCAGCACTTATAAAAGGATTTGTGCTGTGTCCGTCAGATTCAGTTCCACCGAGCCCATTGGAGATTCGTTCAATAGTTCTAGCCTGCCGATCAAAAAGAAAGATGTCTCTTACTCCATTGTTGTCGCCTGAAACTAAGTTAGAGGCATCAGAGTCGAACGCAACAAATCGACCATCTTCACTGATAGTGGGCGACCCGCTTTGGCCATTGCTTTCAGATCCATTACTGGAAACGCTTACACGATCAAATGTCTCTTCTTCTCGATCAAATACGAAAACGTCGATGTATTCGTTTCTGTCGTTATCTACAAATGCCGGGCCGCCTGCGGAAAATGCGACAAAGCGACCATTTCTACTAATGGCGACCTCGTAGCTCGGAAATGGTTGATCCAGCCCTTCTCTACTGGTGGTAATTCGTTCGAAGCGTTCTGTCACTCTATCGAACACATACACATCTTTATTTTGGTTGTTGTCGCCCGGAACCAACTCATCTGCTCTGCTGACAAATGCGACATAGCGGCCATCCCCGCTAATGCTTAAGCTTTCACTCTCTATTGCAGCTTCAGTAGATCCGAATCCATCACGCTGACCATTGTAAATAGCGCCTTGACCACCGAGATTGGCGGAAAATGTCGAATTACTCACCAATATATTATTTTCAGAGTGTGAGTGCAGGCCGCCTCCGATGTTGTTGCTTATAGTGCTTTGCAGCACGGATCCGCTTGCCGGCGCACCATAAAACACACCTCCTCCGTAATCCGCTTCGTTATCGTCGATCCATGTACGGAGAATATCGGCTGAGCCTTCCCATGCCGCGATCCCTCCGCCTCGAATTGCTTTGTAGAGCGAGGTTCCCAAGGCGACGTTTCCGCGAATATTGGAGTCGCGAACGGTTAGTGTTCCCGCTGACAGAATTCCACCGCCCCCTTGGTCAACCGGAGAGACGCCACCGGTGATCGTGACTCGAGAGATGTCTAGGCGTGCTCCCGGATGAAGCTTGAATACTCGATCAAGTGAATTGCCATCGATGATCGTCTCGTCGTTAATGTCGCCGACGACGGCAATGTTCCCAGTAACATCAAAGTCTCCCGTCAGTTCGTTGGACCATCCTGATGTATTGGCTAGGGCGGCGCTGTAGAGCTTCGGATCCGGATAAGGGAACGTTGATGCTGGGTCATCAACGCTTGCAATTTCGATTACATAATGTCCACTCTCAAGAATGATTGTTCTAGACGCAGGCGAGGCCGAGTTCGCTTCAATAATCGCTGAACGTAACGTCCCAGGATTCAACGAGTCATCATAATGTGTGACGTAGATGATGGAAGGATCATCCGTGATGTGGACTTTGAAACTGCCGATCTCGCGAGTGCGGACCGTTTGAGTGCCCGAGACATTGCTGACGTGTTCGGCGACGCTAGAAATCAAATAGCCTCCAAAATCAAGTGCATCCCAAGTGCCGCCGGGGGCAGTTACAACATATGTCGCTGTGGCAGTCGTTCTGGTTTGAGCGATGGAACCGGGTTTAAGGGTTGCGGCGAGTTGATCGGCTGGACCCCATTGTCGAGTGACGATGAGATCGTCGTCGCCTAGGGTTGAAATGTCGATCCCGCTGCGGTGGCTGTATTCGACCGTGAATTCGGTTGTGGTTCCGCCGCTGGTGGTGATGTCTTGCTTGGCGATGAGTCTTGCAGATGGGGCAAAGACGTCGGCGTTGATCGCGGAAGCGGTGTTGAGGCGACCTGCGGTACTGACGGTGTTGGTTGCTGCGGATACTGGGGTGACGGTGGATAGAATCGCTTGCTTGACTTCGTCGACGGTGGCTTCGGGGAGCGCCGCCCAGATCAGGGCCGCTGTGCCGGCGACGTGAGGACTGGCCATGCTGGTGCCGTTGGCGCTGCCGTAGCCTCCGCCCGGTAACGTGCTGCGGATTCCCACACCGGGAGCGAACAGGTCGACGCTGGTTTTGCCGTAGTTACTGAATGCGGCGAGGTTGTCCGATGCGTCCGAGGCTGAGACGGCGATCACGTTGGGGGATTCGTAGGAGGCGGGGTAGAACGGCGTGCGGTCGTTGTCGACTCCGTTGCCGAGAATGTTGCCGTTGCCCGCTGCGGCTACGAACAGAATCCCAGCGTCGTAGGTGTCGGCGATCGCGGCTTCAAGTGACGCTTCGTAACCGCCAGGTTGGCCCCAAGAGTTATTAAGAACTTTGACGTTGGCACCTTCGGTGACACGGTTGTCGCTGTTCGTTGTCAGTCGCTCACGCATCTCGCGGGCGTAGTTGATCGCGGCAATCGCCGCTCCCGAGTCGCCTTGATTGTTGTTGTCGAGGATCCGCAGCGACATCAGTGATGTTTGCCAATTGACTCCGACGACACCCGTGCCGTTGCCGCCGATCGCGCCGATCGTGCCCGCGACATGCGTGCCGTGGCCGAGTGGGTCGGAGGGATCGTGGGATTCCAACGGATCGTCAGCGCCGGCGCGGAAATTCACGCCGAAGAAATCGTCGAAAAAGCCGTTGTTGTCCGTGTCGCGTCCATCGGCCCAATTGGCATCGGCAAGCAGGTCGGCGGTGTCGATGCGCCCGTTTTTGTTGAGGTCACTGACGAACTCGGCGTTGGGACCGCTGGCGAATCCCCCGACGGTCAGCGTGTACGGAGCGGTCGCTGTTCGGGTAGCGTTGTTGAGGTCATAGAACGTGATCAATCCATCGCCGTCGATATCGACCAGCTTGTTGCCATCATCATCAAGATATTTGGGAGGCAACTCTCCTTGGTTGAGCCACATGTTGAGATACAAATCTGGATGCGTCGGATCGATCCCAGTATCGACGACGCCGACCACGGTCGACAGGCTACCAATGGAAACGTCCCAAGCATTTTTGGCATCGACGAGTTCGAATCCGGGCATCAATCCCGCGACGAACTCAGGATCGTTGGTGAGTGTTTGCTGGCCGGAAATCAATTGATTGAGACTGAATGATTCGACCGACTCGTTGGCAGCTAGGCTGGCTTCCATGCTCGCGCGTGAGAGACCTTGCCCGCGGACGAGAAGTAGGCCAGGGGAGCCAAGGCCGCTGATGACGGTGAATTGACTGGTGCCCTCATCGAGAAATGCGTCAACACTGGCGACTTGGCGGACGCCGGCGGTGGCGTCATCGGTGAGCTGGATGATCCATTCTCCGGCCGCGGGTGCGATGGGGCCTACGGCACCTTCGGGTAGCAACTGGTCGACGTTGGCGAGACGTTCCAACGCGATTCGGTCGACCTGGTCAAATCGCTCGAACCACGTGATCGGTGCAGGGACGGTGGCGGTCGACTCGCTTACCGGCTCAGACGCCCCCAAAATGTCAGCAGCCAGCAGGTGACGGGCTTCCAGGATTTCGTAGCGAGGGCGTAGATACGATTTCTTGCCCCCTAAAAACTTGATGTCTCGTCGAACAGCCCGATTCGTGAGTCCACCTGGGGTGTGACCGTGATATTTCCTGCGATTTCGAGCCATGGCAACTTTTGAGATGACGAGGAGAAAGGCGGCCTGCTTGGGTAAGTCCAGAATAGCTCATGCGAGCTATGGGCAGATGCTTTCAATAATTTACTCGGCCGGCCTTTCTTGACCAGCGCAGCAAGCTCGGCAAAGACGCTGTTTCGCAGATTTTCTTTCGAAAAACGGCAGTTCAAGAGCGGAAAACCGCCAGCCCGCACTGCTCAAAACGAGCCGTCCCGCGTTCCAAATCTCAGGTTCCATTGTGGCTGGACAGGCCTAGGGCAGATAGGGCGCCCTTGCTGCAGTGTCGTTGCAAGCCTTGGGAACTGCATGGACAAGACGAGCGGATTCATTGCACGACTTCACGTAGCGGCAGCCCTGCAAGCAAAGGAGCAAAAGCGTCTCTTTTGCTTTCCGCTAGCCGAGCCAGGCTAAAAGTTCGCCAACAATCGACGCTCTCGGTGAGCAGATCTTCGACATCACGCTCAGCTTGGCCATCTTCCTACTGAAGTTCATGCCCAACTTCGCCTTTGAACAGGGAGTACGGGAGCCTGGGCTGCATGCTATCTGCCTGGGCTGACATTCTCAAAGAAAGAAAAACTGGATTGCGGATTTGAGGGAGCGAGCGACTTAAACTGCGCGACACGTTTTCAAGCCAGAGACGTTTGGCTATCGCTGCGTTAGCAATGTCGTCAATCCGGTAGAGTCAGATGCAATGACACAGGAGACCCAACGCAGGGTGGATGGATTATGTTAGCGATCGAATCGGAAATCATCGGGGTTGGGTGGCGCAGAGTCGGCGAGGTACAGCGTGTAGTTCGCGGTCGTGTCTTCCCACAATCCGTTCGCATATGCCTGACCGCTGTTTTGGAATTCAACGAAAGCTCTAGCCATGTTTGATCCCTCTCGATTGGCTGTCGAGGCACATCGACTCTCGGGGCCTCAGCGAGACGCCTTCGTGCGACGGCACTGCGGCGCCGACCCGGTGAAACATGCCGAACTTGCCAACAAACTCGCGGAATTAGAAGAGCTCTGTGCAACGCTTCCACCTGGGGCGGCGGACTCCGATCCAAGTGAGACGGTCGATCCAGGCCGCACCCTAATTTCAGAGAGTGATTCTTCCGATGCCCTCTCGTTCGATCAAAAGGATGGTCAAACTGCGGATCAACTCACGATCGATGGCGGCGTCGCGAACGATCTCAAACTAGACGATCGATTGAGGGCTGAAGCGATTCTCGATGGTTTCGAATCGGATTGTTCCAACGCTGAGCTTCCTAACTGGATCTTATATATTCCAGCGGATGCAAACGATGCGCTCAAACGATATCTGGCGCACCACCTCGTGCTCCTCGACTTGGCCTATCGCGACGAGCGCAAACTGCCGATCGATCTAGAGTCCTATGTGAGTCGTTTGCCGGAATTCCAACGTGAAATCCAGGCCGCGATCACGCTGCGCAGTCAACGTTCCCGTAGCCCCACAGTGCGTCGAGGCAGGAATGATTCGGACATTCATTCAAACGCCATGGCTGGTTGGCAGCAGCGAGCGAATCGCTCAACATCGATGCGATACGTGCCCGGTCAGATGCACGCCAAAGGTGGACTCGGTGCTGTCTATCGAGGACGCGACACGGAACTAGGGCGAACCGTAGCGTTAAAACGCATCCTACCCAAGTATGAAAACGTCCAAGAGTGTCGCGACCGATTTGTTTTCGAAGCAGAGGTTACGGGATCGCTTGAGCATCCCGGAATTGTTCCCATCTACGGGCTGAGCACCTGCGAAGACGGCAAGCCTTATTACGCGATGCGGTTCATTCGTGGTCGAAGCTTTGGCGATGCCATCAGGAAATTTCATAAAGAAAACTCTCCGTTGGCAGCGGGAGCGTTTGATTCTCGAGCATTTCGAGGACTGCTGCGCAGGCTCATCGAATGCTGCAACGCGATGCACTACGCCCACGAACGAAGGATTTTGCACCGTGACCTGAAACCCGACAACATTATGCTGGGTCAATATGGCGAAACGCTTGTCGTGGATTGGGGGCTGGCGATGGTGATGCCCCGGATCGACGCACCCCCCAACGAGTCCAAAACCGATGAAGATACTTTGCCTTTTCCATCCGCGGGCAGCCAGCTGAGAGAAGGAACGACCGTCGGCACACCATCTTACATGAGTCCGGAGCAGGCCAAAGGTGTTCAGCAGTTCTTGACCCCCGCCACCGACATTTATGCACTTGGGGCGATTCTGTTTCGCATCACGACCAACCAATTGTGTGTCGAGGGCCAGTCGTTGTTGGAAGTGGTCGCCAACGTGCGCGAGGGGAACCTTCGCGATCTGAACCAAGCGTTACCAGTGGCTCCGCGGCCACTCGCATCCATTTGCCGCCGGGCGTTGGCTTACTCGCCTACAGAACGCTACGCAACCGCGATCGAACTGGCGGACGATATCGATCGTTGGATGAACGATGAGAAAGTACTCGCTCACGCGGAATTTGAGACCGCTCGCGAGAAAGCGGGGCGGATGATTCGCCGCTATCGTAGCTGGACGTTGTCGACCGCAGTTGCCTTGGTGGCAGTGACGGTCATCACGCTTGTCGCCAGTATTTTTATTCAACAGGCAAAAGCGCGAGAGGAACTAGCCAAGCTCCGTGCGACTCAGTTCAAAGGCGAGGCAATCTCGCGCTATCGTCAATCGCGTGAGGCGATCGATACCTGGTTGGTTCAGAGCAATGACGCACTGCAGTACTTTCCCGGTACTCGTTCGGTACGTTCACGATTGCTGGAGCTTGCGGCGGAAGACTATGCAAGACTTGCTGATGGATCGAGCGACGACCCCGAACTGGAACTCGAGCGTCTACGGGCGATGCTCCGACAGGGCGACTTGCTGCTGGCGGCGGAGCAACCACAAGCCGCACGCGAGATTTACTCGAAAGCCATGTCCGGCTTGGAGCAACCCCGTGGCGATCTTGATATCGAACGATTTGCTGCCGATGCGGCTCATGTCCATTCGCGGATCGGATTGTCGTGGGCGGCCGAAGGACAGATTGATTCGGCGAGAGAATCCTATGCGGCAGCTGTTGGCAAATTACGGAATTTGCTTTCGGAGAACGACTCGGAGGACGCGGCGGACGAACAAGAGATCAACCGACGTTTGCGATACTTGGCGGCGGCTGAAATTAATGCAGGTGAATTAGAGTTGCAAGTAAACGATTTCGAACGCTCTCGTCAGAGTTTGCAGGCGGGCATCACAGCACTCGGACGGCTGGGTAAGCAAACTCTGCCGAAGGACGAGTTAACGAAATCACAAGCCATGGATTTAATCGGACGCATGGATCTCAGCCTCGGAAATAGGCAAGCCGCCGCAAAGCAGTTCGAAGGTGCGGCAAGGATTGTCCGTGGTTTGGTTCATAGTGAACCCGACCAACCAGAATTTCTAGATGCACTTGGATCTTTGATGGTTTCTCAGGCCTCGGTTGATCGTGGCTTGGGCCAGTCGGAACGAGAAGAGGCGTCGCTTCGCGAAGCAGTCGATGCGTACCGTTCACTCCATCGAGCGATTCCCGACATGCCAGCCTATCAGGAAAAACTGGCACTGACGCTTACAGATCTCGGCATCGCACTGCATGATGCCCACCGCAGCGGCGATGCAAGGGCGATACTTGCGGAGTCGCTAACTCTCTTGGAATCGCTAACACGGAGTTATGGAAATTCGATGCGATATGTCGATACGACGGCTGCAACGCATGATGTTTTGGGGCAAGTATTGCTGGACATGGGCGAGACCGCGGACTCCCAGTCGCATCTGATTGAATCATTGACGGCATATCAATCGCTGAGTGAAACGTATCCAGATCGTCCTGATTTTTATGAGCGACTTGCGATCGCACAAAGTCATTTGTCACGCGCCGTGGCGGAGGAAAGTCCAGAGAATGCAAGTACGGGATTCGCTGCAGCGACAGCGATTCTTACGCAATTGGCCGATCAATTTCCAGACGTACCGTCGTACCGCGCGTCGCTGGCACATGTCGCCTATCACCAGGGGCGATTCTTGGCGACCCAGGATCTTGAGGCCGCTCGTGAGGCATTCGAAGTCGCGGTCCAGTACTGGAAAGAATTGGCTGATCAGCATGATTCGGCCGCGTGTGAACGATTGGCGTGGCTTTTGGCGACGTCCCCACTTAAATCGATCTGTGACGAAACCCAAGCCTGCGAACTGGCAGCCCAAGCCGTCAGTCTGGTTCCGGAAAGCGAAGCGTTCCGTTCGACACTCGCACTCTCACAGGTCGCGGCGAACCAGATCGACGCTGCTACAAAGACGATCTCTTCTCTGCTGGACGAAAAAGCATTTCCCAGCCTAGGTGGTCGGGCTTGGTGGGCGATCGCGGCGGTTCGTCAGTCGCAAGGACAGCCATCCGAAGCCGCACAGGCTATCGCGACTGCGGAAGCCTGGTACGTCGACCAGGCGTCTAGGCACGCGGAGCTACAGACATGGCGAAAGTGGGCTGGATCGCATGTGGACAAATATTGAGGAGATATCTCGATCATCAACCTTGCTCTGAGGATGCAAAAAGCTTGGACTTTGCGGCGATCGGCGGGCTCAATCACAAAATGTTAGCCTGCGACGATTGGGGGGGCTGTTCGGCCGCGAAATGCGGGGCTATACGGATGATGCCGGTAGTGCCGAATGTGAGGAATATCTCATTTTTCCTCTGGGCGATGGTGCGTCATGAAGTGTCCCTTGCGGCCGCGATTTTTGTGCGATTTGCTTGTTTACTTCGTGTTGGCAATGACGCTGTCGTTCGGTGGGGCCGTTTTGGTCGGTCAAGAGCCAATGACAACTGGATTAGTGTCGGTTCCGTTGTCCGACCTGAGTACTGGTGAAGATGCCGATTCAAGTTGGTTTGCCGGACTCGATGAGGACGAAACCAGTCCGCTCGAAGCACAAAATTTTCTTGAAACGACTTCGCCGTTTCGACTGGCGACAATGCTGCAGCCAACCCCGCTGTTGGCACCGCGGATCGCCGTGAATGCACCGGTAGAATCTACCATCCCACCGTCCTCCCCGTCGCTTGACGAGCGGTTGTTTCAACTCTCCGGTCTCGACCGAAGTTCGCTACGAAGATCCTCGGCGGGAGTGAACAGTTTGGCGAGCGATCTTGTCGAAGGCAGTGCGGCGAGTTCGCGTGTGACCACGGATGTGGGGGATCTGCTACGCAAAACGCCAACGGCATTGAGCGTGGGCGTGCAGCGACGAACGCCAATCGTGAACGATCCCCGTATTCGGTCTAACCGAGTCGGTTCTTTGGCCGCATCAGGATCGTACTGGGTTCCTGCCCGTGCGGATTTGGATACAGCTTTGTCCAAGATCGATTCGAGAATGGTCGAAAATGTTTTGATCATTCCGGGGCCATATAGCAGTCTGTATGGCCCGGCATTTCAGGTCGTTGATTTCCAGTTGCTGCGATCGCCGAGATCGGACAACGGATTGCAGTGGAACGGGCGAACAAGCTCCGATTACAATTCGAATGGCAATCAGATCATGGGGCAACAATCGATTTCCGGCGGTGGCGAAGACTGGGGGCTTCGAGCAAGTTATGTCTACCGGACCGGTGATAGTTACCGGACTGGGTCAGGCAACACCATTGCCTCTGGGTACGAATCGAGTGAATTTACCTTGGCCATTGGACGCGATTTGGGGGATGGCCGATCGCTCGAATTTTCACTGCTGCGTCTTGATCAATTCGATGTTGAGTTTCCGTCGTATGTGTTCGACATCGATCGTTTGGTCACGAATGCTTACGAGGTCACATACACCGATGAAAACGCGACCATCGGTGACCGGGCTGAAACAGAAATATGGTACAACCGCACTGAGTTTACCGGAAACGCGCAAGCTCCCGCCAAGCGACAACAGTTCCCTCTCCTCGATCGTGTAGACTACGTTGGGAATACCGACGTGGATTCCATGTCGACGGGCTATCGGAGTTCACACTCATGGATCGGTTCCGGTTATGACTTCACGCTAGGACATGACTTGCGTTTCATCCGTCAACAACTCGATGAAACAGCCAACGCCACTACCCTAGGGATACCGATTCCGGTGACGGATCGCAACTCACCGATCCCCAAATCTTTTTCGGTCAATCCAGGCCTCTTTGGTGAATACAGCGAAGAATTGTTTGAAGAGTATCGCTTTCGAACTGGGGCACGTGTCGACTTTGTCCAAACTGACGTCACAGCGAATGACAGCGAACTGAGTAACCTTGGTCTCGATTCATTTTCAGCCACCTACAGCGAAATCGTTGGCACGGACCAACGCCAAACCGACCGAGTGCTATGGAGCCTTTATGCGGCACTGGATCGTACTTACAGCGATGAACTGACGGGTACAGTGTCGCTCGGATTCGGTCAGCGTGCACCAACCCTGACGTCGCTCTACGCCGCCCAGCCATTCATGTTGTTGCTACAAAATGGCTTCAACAACGTGACCGGCGACCCCACACTGAAACAGGAAAAGATGATCCAGTCGGACATCTCGTTAGATTACTCCGGAAAGAAACTGAAGGCTGGCTTTCGTGCCTTTTACGGTTGGGGGCTAGATTATATCACGTTTGAGAACACCAACGTCGTTGTTGGTCCGCCCAACGGTGACGTCCAGCAGATCAGTCTCCGCTATGTCAACACGGATCTTGCCACGTTTGTTGGGGGCGAAGCATTCGCAGAACTCTTCCCGCAGGACAGGCTTACGCCATTCGTCACGTTGCGTGGAACCGACGGACGAGACCAGACCCGCGACGGAAACTTTGCCACGACAAACGGATCCGATGGTAACCCATCTCAAAAGATCACTGGTTTATCACGAGGATTTTTCAGTGGTCTCATTGGCGCGTCTGCCGAGCCGCTGCCTGGCATTTCACCATTTGAGATGCGGCTTGGAGTGAAGCTTCGCGATGAAGCCGTGGACGCCCATTGGAACATCGAGGTGTCCGCCCGCGTGGTTGATAATCAAGATCGAGTGGCAACAAGCCTACTCGAGGTCCCCACGCCAGGTTTCACAACATGGGATTTACGAACTGTGTTTCAGCCCGAATCCATTGATGGCTTGACACTCGTCTGCGGGATCGAAAACATCTTTGACAAAGCGTACCGTGAACACCTCAATAACGTCGTCTTCGTCAACGGGCAACCGCTTCAGCAACCTGGCATCAACTTCTACTTAGGCGGCGACTGGGTCTACTAAGCGGGGGCCGTGCATAACGCATGGGTAACCAGCTGAAGTTGAACGATGAAAAACAGACCAAAGGTATGCCCCGCCGAAAGTGCCTCCGCTGCATTTTGTTCAACGTTGGGAATCCAGATCAAAACAACACCGGGCAGAATGGCACGGGCATAAGCCTAAGCTGCTGTGGCGTAACGGTTTCGGATTGGATTGCGCGGTAACTGCATCAGCTTATGGGTTTTAGCTCGCTGCTCGATTGCTCTTTTCTCTTGTCTTACCGTCGATTACCTACCGCCAACTCGGCGATGACTTCCAGCAAGTTTTGCCATTGCTGATGTTGACGAACCGCTCCCAGCCGAAGTGATCAAGCGAAATCTTCAAACGCCTGTATCGCGCCAGTGAAACTCAGGCGAGTCGGTCAAGATCTGCACCGCAACGCCGAGGCTAACATCTCGCATCCGACCCAGTTGTAACCGATCATGTGGCAGTGGAATTCTTTACGCACCATTTGAGGACTCTTGCATCGTGTGTGATCCATCTGCATTTGAGTTTTCAGGCTGCGAATAGGTAGCTCAACTGACCAGCGGCGGTGGCAAAGTTCAGCAAGTTCCTCAGCCGTAGAAATGTTCGCATTCACAAGTGCCGTTGCCAGCGGGATTTTACGTGGGCGGAATTCTTCTTGGGTGACCTTGTACCTCAAATGACAAACGAAGATTGAATCGGGGTATCCGAGGCGAATCAAGAATACGGTGCCGTCTCGTGTTTGTTGTGCCTTTGATTTCTTGCTGGTTTTCTTGCAGGTTGGGTAGCGACCTTCGAATGGGCGATTTTTGCCAGCAAACTGGCATGCTATTAGCTGTTGCACCGAATGGCTGCTGGAATCGGTCGCGTTTTTGAGGGCCCTCATGCGTGTTCGGGGGCTGCGTTTAACAATTGGCGAGCCACGGACGACACGTTTCATAGAACCTTGTCTTCGAGTCGTTGGTTCACTGCCGCTCGCCATCGAACGGCTCGGGCTGGGGAACGCGTTCGGCGAGGAATCCAACTCCCCATCCAATATTTCGAACACAACGAACTGCAACAGGAACCTCGAACGATGCTCAAAGAATTGGCGACCGATTCGTACCATTACAGCAAACTATCCGCTCTGCTTTGGAAGCATGGCTGCGGCGACTTAGCCGGCAAACTCGGATGGTCAAACGCGGATGCGGGTGATCCAGAGAAGGAGCGGTCTGCTCAATCGTTGGCGGAGGACATCGAAAGACTCGGGACTGCCTACATCAAATTGGCTCAGATCGCGAGCACGCGACAGGACTTGTTGCCGCCGGAGTACATCGAAGCGCTTGGACGCTTACAAGACGACGTCGAGCCGGTGCCGTGGGAAGACATCGAGCAAGCAATCATCGACGGATTGGGCGTCAAGCCGAGCAAGCTATTCGCGTCGATCTCACACGAGCCGCTGGCGACCGCTTCCATTGGCCAAGTTCACCGGGCCAAGCTGCATGATGGACGTGAAGTGGTCGTCAAAGTTCGCCGGCCGGGAATCGCCGAGGAAGCGATCGAACAGATTGAAAGCCTCAAACGCTTGGCACGGATGGTTGATGACAAAACTGATGTGGGCAAGAAGTTTCGTTTCTGTTCGCTCGTTGGCGCGGTCGAATACGCGCTGACTCACGAGCTGGACTATCGACTGGAGGCCAATCATCTGCAACATCTTGCTGAGAACCTAGAGGCGTTTGATCGGATCGTCGTGCCGCTGCCGATTCCGCAAATGGTTTGTAGCAGCGTACTGGTGATGCAGTACTTGACCGGTGCGGCTATCAAAGATGTGTCCGGGGTTGTGCTCAACGAATTGGACACCGACGTAATTGCGGATCAGTTGGTGCGAGCGTATTTACAGCAAATTTTGGTGGATGGTTTGTTCCACGCGGACCCGCACCCCGGCAACCTGTTCCTGCATGAAGGGAATCGGATCGGTCTGCTCGACGGGGGAATGGTCGTGACGCTGCCGCCCATGTTGCGGCGTGAGATCGCGGCGTTGCTGTTGGCGTTTAGCGAGGACGAAGGGGAGCGTTCCGCGACGCTTGCCACCCGGATCGGAACGACCGACGAGGGCTTCGATTCTCAAGCGTTTCGAAGGGCCGCAGCGCGAGTGGTGACTGGATCGGGTGATAATAATTTCAACTCGATGTCGTTGGGACGCACTCTGGTGGAGTTCTTAAACGTCGCTGGAGAACACGGGTTGGTGTTGCCTTTCGAGATGATCCTTTTAAGCAAAGCATTCCTGCAATTGGAGACCACGCTTGCGCAACTCAGCCCGAGGCAGGATGCCAAGCGATTGATTCGCGGTTACACGTTTGAGCTGCTGTCGGACAGAGCGAAGGAACAACTCAGCATCGGTCAAATCGCGGCATCGGCCCTCGATTCGGCTGAATTGGCGAGTAACTTGCCAAGTCGACTCAACCAAATCACGCGGTTGGCTGCCGAGAACCAGCTTCGGTTGAAGGTCGATTCCATTGACGAAAAGGCGCTGCTTGCTGGGATGCGTAAGATTGCCAACCGAATCACATCCGGGTTGATTGTGGCAGCGATGATCGTGGGGGCATCGCTGATCATGCGACTCGACACGGGAGCGCAGTTGCTCGGTTACCCAGTCCTCGCAACGATCTTCTTTTTAGCGTCCGCTGCGATAGGTGCCGTACTCTTATGGCAGGCGATGTTTTCGGACGAGCATTGAGTTGTCGCCGTGGCTGTCTCTGGCAGGCAATCCGCGGTTACTCATGTTCGTGTTTCTCGCACCAACGTTTGGTATGGCCTGACCTTTGTGCGTGCCTGAACCGAAGGCTCGCGACCTGCCGCAACTAACTTAGCGGAACGGCGCGGGGACATCGATTGTTTTAGTAACGTTTTTAGCGGAACGGCGNNNNCGCGCCGTTCCGCTACATTGGAAATCCTTCAGTTATACAATCGACGTCCCCGAGCAGTCCGGTTCCACGCTGAAATTTAACGTTGGCAGAGAACTTGCGGCGTGGTGTGAGAAAACGCGAAGGCAAATATCGCCTCCGTACACCACACAGCCCGGCGAACGCGGCGTGATCTAACAGCGCGAGCCTGGCGCACCTCTGCGATGCCGGTTACACGGCGATCGCATCCGGCTTTCGGGGCACTGGCCACCAAGCCAAGCAAAATACTCATGTCCAAATGCAATGAGTGAGCTGCGCTAGACTTGATGGCGGGCTGCTTGTCCCGTTGAACGGTCTTGTTCAAACAGGTGGATAAGGATCTGGACCATAATTGGGTTCCTCGTCAGCCGGATCATACGCTGGGGCGTCGCCTTCGATCACTTGAGGCTTCGCGTCTCCGCAGCCCAGTGTTGAGAACACAATCATCGAACATAAAAACAACAAACTTAACCGAACGAGCACGGTGTCGCTCCTAGAGAGGGAAAGATAATCAATGGCAACGATAACGAGTACGCTAAGCAGTGACATAGGCTCGAAGCCCATGCCACGTCAGAACGTCTCGGTTACTTCTAGTTAACCTTAGAACTCCTCGTCGATCACCTCTTGGGCGGCTCGACTTCCGAGAGATCCCCACAACCCATATGGGCTTTGGCCCCCTGGGCTATTACCCCAGAAGATCATGGTGGCACTCTGGTCGCCTGCTTCAATCGAATCTGTGACAAACTTGACGGCACCATCTGCCATCAACACATGGCAACCGCCTTGGTGACGGCTACCAGCGGGGGCGATCATCTCGCTCGAGAAATTGCTATTGGCACAGTTCTCTGAGTTCGGAGGACGAATGGTCAGGAATCCACTATCGACAGCATGACCGGAGGCCCAGTGGTAACCGCGGGCGTGTGTCGCTCGCTCGAGCCAATTGTTCTTTGTCGACTGGCCTCCGCTCGTCGCTTGATTCAACGTGCTAGGCCAGAACTGAGGTCGATCAGGATCAACTTGGTTAGCACAGAAATCTGGGTCGGTGTGAAGGTTGATGCTGGCATTTTTCGAAATCGTCCGTTTGTCGCGATCGCCAACATCCGTCACGATCTCACCAGCCATGATGGTGTTGGCAAGACCGTCGAGGATATCCCGAAACTTCGTCGTTTGGTGAGCTACGAAGACCCCGCGGCAAGCCGAACGGGCTTTTTCATGTTGAGACGAATCGTTGAGAGCCCAATAGGTATTCCCCCCGCTCCCTTTCTGAATGTGCGGCCCGCGGTCGGTATGAATGTGTGTATCGCCCAAGCAAGCGGCGTAGTTCGTTCGACCGAGTGCCGGCAAACCAAACCCAGGATCACTCGGACAACGTAACGTTGGCAGCTCCGTACGCCACGGAATGCAATTTCCATCGGTGGGCGGTCCCTGCATTGGTTGATAACCCGTCGCCGGCGTCAAATCAGCTTGCCCGTACTGCTTGATGCTCGGGTTAGAGATCTGTTCCCAAATCGCTTGCTGCTCGATGAAGGGAGTCAAACCAACCAGGTAGCCCAGCAAGTAAGCGTTGTTGGCTCTCGAGCGATCGGATGCCGATCCCGAATGGCCGTTGCCGTCGCGAAACGTGCCGCCCTTTTGCCGTGGCAGTTGCTTGTAAGCGGAATGGTAGTTGTGCAGTCCGAGTCCGATCTGCTTGAAGTTGTTGCTGCAACTCATACGTCGGGCCGCTTCGCGGGCCGCTTGAACCGCCGGCAGCAACAAACCGACCAACACACCGATAATGGCGATAACGACCAACAGTTCGACGAGCGTGAATCCCTGTTTCCTAACGGGGGGGCGATTTGGGTGAGACATGGGGACCCCTAATGTGGACGGATGTTTATTTGGCAATGTGAGGGGTTTCCCTCTGCTCACCCCCTTAAGCGTTTCTAAAAGGGGCGATCTTTACACCCAGAAAAATAATTTTGTGAAATTTTCTGCCGACGAAGCGTTCCGCCGTGCCATTTCGAATCTGAAAGTTTGTCTATAGAGGGGCGGTGACGCGTCTCGGCAGCCGCAACGAGGGGCTCACCTGGGGCCCGGAATGCAGGATCACGTGACGTCTAAACGGTCGCCCGTCGTTACTTTCGAAAGCGTTAAGCAGGTCTGCAGGA
>NZ_JAMQBK010000063.1:21177-117142 GCF_023701485.1 Aporhodopirellula aestuarii | reverse complement strand
AAAATGCGACTAAACCTAAGCGCTAGCTGCGGGCCTCCAATGGGCACGTTCTAGCCGTTAGGCCCGCGGCTAACGCCGTCGGCTCACTAAAACAACAGCCCGCTTGCGCCGCACCGCTAACTAAGAGCATGGCATTGGGCGCGAGCTGTCCGGCCTCACCCCCATCTTCAATATTGCTAAAGCAGTAGCAACAATCGGCTTATTCGTGCTCGTGGACGATGTCGAAGTGGACTTCTCGCATCGGTAGCCAGAAGTCATTTTTGTGGTTGAGATCGTTTGAGCGAACGATGTTCAAGCTCACTTGCAGTTTCTTCAGCGCCGTATCGAACTGGCTCTTCGTGCAGGCGACTCGTTCAATCGCACGTTTGCGAAGAACACCTGTGTAGTTGGATTCTAAGCGGATAAGCTCGTAGACTTCCTGGGCGAGCGGATCCAGTTCCTCGACGCTCTGATACGCGGCCGGATAGTGCACGGTGCGGAAATGCTGCATCTCCATCAGCACGGCGTCGCCACCGGGAACTTTTCCGTAGAACACCTTGTCGGGATACGTTTGGGGAATTCGTGTCTTCCAATCCCAAACCGCCATCACCTTGGGACTCCAGCCACCGGCTTTCGGCTTCTTTTCCGAAAGCCCGGTGTTATCCCACAACGATGGATACGGAGAGCACTTACTACCAAATACCGTGCAAACCTTTTGGTCCAACACGAACTGATAAGCTTCGTCGAAGGTCTTGAGCAACAGGGAACTCCTTCGCAAGATTGACACTCCAGACGGCCAACGAGACGCACTCCCGGCGGCCTTTCCCACGACGTTCGATCCGGTTCACGCCGGATCAATTTAAAATTCCCGGAGGTGAGGCTCAGTCTTTGCGACTGGTGATTTCGATCAAGTGATAACCGAACTGAGTTTTGACAGGTCCGTGGACCTTATTCAAATCGCCGGTGAAGACGACATCGTCAAATTCCTTCACCATTTGTCCGGGGCTGAACGAGCCCAATGCGCCGCCCGATTTTCCAGATGGGCAAGCGGAAAACTCAGCGGCGACCGCGCCAAAATCTTTCCCGCCTTCGATCTGCTCTTTCAAGTCTTGGCAAACTTCTTCGGTTTCAACAAGGATGTGACGGGCGCTCGCAGTGGCCATGATAGTCTCGTGGTTTAAAATATTGATCTGGTTCAGAGAGGGACGACACCACCCGGCGTCGTTTTTCGAGGGCGATATCCTCGCTTGCCGGGCCCGTTTCGAAAACCCCGCTTGGAATCATTTCGCCAGCCGACAACCGCTCGAAATCCAGGGGGAGCAGCCTCACGCCCGATCCAAACACGGGCCGCGAGCCTCTCGCTCAGCCGCCCATTTCCCGAGATTTTCTCTGAGCCCGTTGCTTGTCGCGAAATCGCTTTTTGCGTTTGGCTTCTTTCTCTTTGTCTTCGATCGCCTTTTCTGCCATCCGTTTTGCGGTTTCAGCCTGTTCGCGTTGCATCATCTCGGGCGTCTCGTACGTCAATCGGCCCAAACCGCCAGAGCGGATCTCGTTGACGAAAATCGTTGACGCCCGGTCAATGTCGACTTGGTTATTCCGCCCCAAACAACCGCGTTTGCGGCCAATTGCCTCGATCAATTCCAGCTCCGTAGTCGGCACCGAGTCGAGATCGAACCGGCTGGCGATTCGATCGGGATACTTGTCAACCAAGTATCTCGCACCGAAAAACGCAACGTCGGCGTAGTCCATCGCCGTGTCTTTGATCGAACCGATCAGCGCCAATCGATAGCTGCTGTTGACGTTGTGGACGTTGGGCCAAAGGACACCGGGCGTATCGAGCAACGTGATGCCGTCACCAATATTAACGCTCTGTTGTTGTTTGGTGATTGCGGGTGTGTTGCCCGTCTTAGCGATCTTACGCCCCGCCAAGACGTTGATGATCGTCGATTTCCCGACGTTCGGGATTCCCACGATCATCGTCCGAATCGTTTTGCCATCTTTGTGCGGCACCATCCGAGCGGCGGCGTACTTGAGTTTTCGGATCGTCGGAATGTCTTCGGTGGTAACCGATCGAACCCGCACCCCCGCGGTCGCCCCGAGAAACTCTTGCCACTGGAGCGTCATTTCCTCGTCGGCCAAATCGCTCTTGGCGAGCACCTTCAAACACGGCTTCTCACCGCGAAGTTCTGCCAGCATCGGATTTTCACTCGAAAACGGAATCCGTGCATCCAAGACTTCGATGACGACGTCCACCTTTGGCAGTGCCGCTTGAATTTCAAGCCGGGCCTTGTGCATGTGTCCGGGGAACCATTGAATTTGCATGTCGTCGTCGGTCGTCAAAGACGTGTTGTGGCGATCGTGAATTGCGTTTGGCCAGGAAAGCCTTCGCGGCCAAATCGTGGCCCCCCGCTGAACCAACCGCTCAGGGGTCTCCCACGAGAAGACCTATTGAAACACGCAAGTAGCATGCCCGATAGGCGTGCCAGCGAAATCCCGCGTTGATCCGGCCCGCGCAAAACGCTTCCCAAGGCTAACTTTCCGCTCAAGACGACGCAAAACCGCGGTCCCCGTCGAGCGTTCAACAAACGATGCCGCCGGCGCGGGTGCACCGACGGCATCTGATAATTGGCCTGTGAGGGGATCCCCAAACATTGATTAGTACATGTCGTACTCGCCGCCGTGGCCCTTGGCCGCCTTGCCTTCGTCCTTAGGCCTTTCGGCGATCAACGCGTCGCTGGTCAACAACAAAGTCGAGACGCTCGATGCGTTTTCCAATGCCGTACGGACAACTTTGGTGGGATCGATCACGCCGGCTTCGACGAGGTCTTCGTAGGTATTGGTCGCGGCGTTGTATCCGTAGTTGCCTTTTTCGGCAGCGACCTTTTCACATACCAGTGAACCGTCTTGGCCCGCATTTTCGGCGATCCAAGTCATCGGAGCACGGCAGGCCTTGAGAACGATGTTGTAACCGGCTCGCTCGTCGTCGCTGAGCTTGGAAGCATCGCACTGACTCGCTGCACGCACCAGGGCCACACCGCCTCCCGGCAGGATGCCTTCTTCGACTGCCGCACGGGTCGCCGACAACGCGTCTTCGTAACGCATCTTCTTTTCTTTGACTTCGGCTTCGGTGGCGCCGCCGACACTGATCTTGGCCACACCGCCGACCAACTTCGCTTTGCGTTCTTGCAACTTCTCGCGATCGTAATCGCTGGTCGACTTCTCATGCTCGGTCTCAATCTGCTTGATGCGAGCTTGGATGTCCTCAGTCTTGCCGGCACCCTCGATGATCGTCGTATTCTCTTTGTCGATGATGACCTTCTTGGCAACACCCAGATCGGTAAGTTCGACATTCTCGAGCTTGACGCCGAGGCTTTCAAAGATCGCCTTACCACCAGTCAAGATCGCCATGTCTTCCATCATCGCTTTGCGTCGGTCACCAAAACCTGGCGCCTTCACCGCAGCGGCCACGAACGTGCCACGCAGGCGGTTGACGACCAACGTCGCCAAGGCTTCGCCGTCCACGTCTTCGGCAATGATCAACAGCGGACGACCAGACTTGGCCACCTTTTCCAACAACGGCACGAAGTCTCGCAGATTGCTGATCTTCTTCTCATGGATCAGAATGTAAGGCTCTTCGAGCACACATTCCATCGTGTCAGGCGATGTGACGAAGTACGGCGACAGATAGCCTTGGTCGAATTGCATTCCTTCGACCCATTTAACTTCCGTCTGCAAGCTCTTGCCTTCGTCAATCGTGACAACGCCATCTTTACCGACCTTTTCCATCGCGTCGGCGACGATTTGACCAACCTTGGCATCTTGGTTTCCGCTGATCCGAGCGACTTGCTCCATCTCTTTGCGGCCTTTGGTCGGCGTCGACATCGACTTCAATTTGTCGACGATGTCCTCGACCGCTTGCTCGATGCCGCGTTTCATACCGATCGGGTTGGTTCCCGCCACAACGGCACGCAGACCTTCGTTGAAGATCGCTTCGGCCAACACCGTGGCTGTGGTCGTTCCGTCACCAGCAACGTCATTGGTCTTCGAAGCGACTTCGCGAACCATCCGTGCCCCCATGTTTTCGTAGGGGTCTTCGAGATCAATCTCTTTCGCCACGGTGACCCCGTCACGAGTGACGATGGGTGAACCGTAACTCTTTTGAATGATCACATTGTGGCCACCCGGTCCGAGAGTGCTGCGGACGGTCTTGGCAAGTTTGTGAACACCACGCCGCATCGACTCGCGGGCTTCCTGTTCAAACGCAATGATTTTTGACATGGATTGTTTTCCTATTGTGAGTTTTCAATTCGCAATCGTCCCATGGATGGAACACCGACACCGCGTCATCATCGATTCATCTATTTAAGACCGACGTGATAAGAATTGGGCAGCTCGTGACATCAACGTCTCATGCAATACCACGGAACCATTGCGATCGGATTAGATGGAAGTTCAGCTGACTCTCGAGGAATCGTTCGTCGGCGAGGATCCCTTGAGGTGATCGCCGTTGATTCCCAAGAGCCAAACGAGACGAAGGACTAGTCTTCGATCACAGCCAAAATGTCACTCTCGCGAACGATCGTGTACTTGATGTCGTCGACTTCGAATTCGTCGCCACCGTATTTGTTCAGCAGCACGTGGTCGCCCGCCTGGACACTGAGAGGATGACGGGTTCCGTTCTCATCGAGTTTGCCGGGACCAACCGCGATCACTTTCGCGCGGTTGACCTTTTCCTTCGCCGAGTCCGGTAGGACGATACCGCCCGAGGTCGTCTCGTCGGCTTCGTCTCTTTGGCAGACGACGCGGTCAGCAAGTGGTTTGAGTTTAACGCTGGTGTTTGTTTCGGATTTCGTAGCAGTCGCCATGAAATGCCCTCCATCGTGATTGGACATCGCACAACCAATGTGGCCCTGCCGCTCCGGAGCCACAGTCAATTTGGCACATCGCCGGCGGCGAAAATCCGATAAGCAACCAGTGTGCCAGACACGCGTGAAGCCCGCGTCCACAAAGTCAGCGGACGCGGGCTTTCTAACGAGTATACGTCTGTCGATTTCTTAGCGTCGAAATGACCCGATAAGTTGACAGGCGATTGCCATGGATGACGGTTTCGGGCCAGATCTCGCATGGCGGATTCGAACGTACGACCTGACGATTTACTTCTCGGGAGTCACCGCGTTCTCCGCAGCAGATTCCGTTGCCGATTCGTTGTCGGCTTTGTTAACCGCGTTATCTTCCTGAGCAACCGATTCGCTTTTGTCACCAGTCGAATCACCAGGACCGGCTGATTCGTCGGTCACCTGCTCGGTCGGAAGCATTTCCGAGTTCAACCCCGTCGTCTGTTCGGCAGAATTATCGTCACTCGACTCTTCTACCGTCGCATCGCCGGGAGAATCGTCGATTGACGACTCAGACTCGGCCACGTCGGCGTTTTCCTTTGCTGCGTCGTCTGCGGTGTCGGCTTCGTTATCCTCCTCATCCTCTTCCAACACTTTCGCCTTGATGAAATCGGTTCGAGTAAGGGCGAGGTCGTCGTAATCTTCACCGGGAATCACGTAATACCACTGGGCAAATCGTCGGTTCAACTTCTCTGCCTTTTCTTGGCCGTTCTTCATCTTTTCTTGATAAGACTCGTACTCACGCACTGCGTCTTCGTAGTCGCTCTTTTGCTGTTCGTAGTCCTGGCGGATCTGCTCGAGCTTTTCATTCTCTCCCGTCGATTCATCCGACTCGGCGTCGATTGAATTCTCGTTGTCGGAGGCGGTCTCACTGGCGTCTTTTTCGTCGGACGCAGTTTTCGCATCCGCTTCCTTCAACTCCGATGGCATCTCGGGTTCGGTCGGTTTTTGCGGTTCGTCACCAAGATAGGTTTTGTCGAACTTGACGGTCACAAAGACATAGCGACCAGGCTTGTCGCGTTTCTTTTCGTTTTCATCTTCAGCAATAACGGAAGCATCGTCGGTCTGTTGATCGGAGTCTTGCGAATCTTTGGAGGCTTCGCCGGATACTTTGGCATCCCCTTCGGCCTGTTGCGATTCTTTCTTGCCTTCTCGATCCGCTTCGCTGCTTGGCGACAGACCGATTTCGAGTTCCTCTTGGCTGCCTGTGAACACACGACCGAAGTAGAGATGATAGACAAGCCCTTCATTGGTCGCCGTCGACAGCTCTCCTTCGCGGGCGATCAGTTTTAGCGCGTCCGGATCGCTTCCGCCAACCGGTTGGAGCAGAAACCCTCGCGAGAGCAAATCCGATTGCAGGCGGTCAACATCACGCTGCGAACGCAGCACCTCGCGGTCAAGTTGTAAATCCGGTCGGAGCCCTTTCTGTTTAGGGCGGACTCCCGAAATCTCCAGCCCCGCGATTGCATTGATGGTTTTGCGAACCGCATCTTGATGCACCTCAAGGTTTTCTTCGATTTCGGCCATTTCCCAGTCATCGCTCGATGATTCGCGACTCAACGTGGTAACGTCGCGATGTGTGATGGTCGCGTTGAGCTCATCAAACTGGTAATCATTCAGGCCAACATGAACGATGTCGAACGTGTTGATATCGAGCAGATCGGTATCGATCCAGTCGCTGAATTTTGTCGTGAGGTCGATATTGAGTTCGGCGATGTAAGTTTCATCTTCGGAAGGGTGCCGTACGTAGTATTGTCCGAACTCGTCTTCAACCTGATGCCCGATGATATAGTCCGCTAGGATCGAATCGTTTTCGCCGCGAAAGGTCAATCGTTTGCCCACGCCTTCGATCTGATCGACGCTCAGCGAATCGACTTCCGGGTCGACGACTCCATAGCGAGCATGGTCGGACGCCCAGCGGCTGACCAACGCACCACGTGTGATCCCGATCACACTACTCGCCGTTCTCGCGAGTTGCTCTTCCGCATCCGCCGGATAGTTGTGGTGCGATGGGATCACCCATCTACCGTCAGCCGTCCGCTCCACGGAAAACTCTTTTGCGGAGACTTGGTCTTTGTCGATGACCTGCACGTTGAGAGCCGTGGCGAGGGTGGGGTCCTTGAATTCGGGAAAGAACGCCTTACCGACTTTTCCGTACTCCTTAATCGCCGCAGGGCGACTGACGACTTCGACGCCCCCGGTGATGGCGAGACAAACGACGCCCGCCACCGCATAGGTAATCGTACGGCGTGTTTCGCGACCGAGCCCCGCCCACCGACTTTTGGCCGAATCGGTTGCGGACTTGATGGATTCCTTCGCTTGATCTCCGAGTGAACTCGACTGATCCGGCGAGGTTTGATTCTGAGTAATTGTGGACATGATATTCTTCCTTCAAAACGGTGTGAGGTGCAACGTTCCTTTTCGCCTGAAGACCAACGACGCTCGGGCGTTGAGGCCGTGGCATGTGCTCAAAGATGCATCGCTGGTTGCGTCTTGCGAGGCGTAAGGGTGCCGGTCCTACGACGCTTGCGGTCGATCGCGGCGCCGAGTTTCGACGACCGTATTTCGTTCGTCACGAGTTCGTTGGACAAAGACGAGTAACCCCATGGCGAGCGCCGGGATCGCGGGCAGTCCGACGGACCACAACCGGATATTCGATTCCAGTTTGCGGATCTGGCGATTCGTCGTCGCACGGATTTTGCGGATCTCATCGTTCTTTTCCTGCTCGATCTGTGCTTCCGCCAAGGACATTCGCTTCTGCTCGGCTTCTTGGGCTTGCTGCAGCATCTGAGCCTTTGCGATCGGGTCGAGACTTTCGTTTTCTCGAATCTCTTTCGCCCGTTTGCTCAACTGTTCACGGCGAAGTGCGAGTTCCGCATCCGCAGCCTTATCGGCGTCACGCTCGGCCTTGTTCGCTGCGTCCAGAAAGCCTCGTTTTTGCGTTTCGACGCGGACCAGAGTCCGGTGTGCGGGCCGACGACTGCGTAGCTCGATGAAAGATTCATCGCCAACGAGCCAGTCCACGGCGTTTAAAACAAACGTGACGTTGTCGAACTTCATACTCAGGTTTCCGAGATTGCGTTCTTGAAAGAAGAAGTCGGAAATCATGTCAACGTCAGCGACAAAAATCGCATTGAGCGGATTCTTCTCGTCCTCGCGGGAGACGTGCGCCGCCAGTGTATGAACACCACGATCGATCACACGAAACGGATTCGCTCGCGGGTTCACCGTGCTTTGCATTGAAAACATGTTGAAACCGCCTTCGTCGACGAATTCTTCCCACTGCAGCACACCCGATTCACTACCGGTACGAAGCAGCGGTTCGAACTCGATATCGCTGCCGCTGGCCGGTTGCACCGATCCGGCATAGAGTGCGATCAGTTCTTGCAGACCACGCGTGATCTCGTTGCCGGGGTTAAACGCTTCGGATTGTTGGTTTTGTCGCGTCACGAACACGTATTCAGCCGGCAACATCGCAAATTCAGGATGCGGGTTGTCCAAATCGAACACGACCGCGTCGTACTGCCAACGAATCCCCAACGCCTCGAGCAATCGTGTCGCTCGACCGTCATCGGCTTTGGGTTCCGGAGAAGAGTCACCGCCCATCACCGAAGAATGACCATTCTTGGGCTGTCTCGGAGCGCCCGTCACACCAAATCCGCTGCTGCCGAGCGTCAGCGGAAACGGATCATCGAAAATCAACAACGGATTACCCGTCTTGGCATACGCGACAAGGTTGTCCATCTCCGCCGCGGTCAATGACGAAGGCATGACAGCCAACAAGACGTCAAACGCATCGGCATCAATTTCGGAGGACGGCGAGACTTCTTGGACTTCGTATTGCTTGCGAAGTTCTTGCACGATCTGCCAATCGTTGCCTGACATCAAACCAGCATCGGTGGTCAGGACACCGACGGTATGCCGTTGTTCGTGAGCGACAGTCTGGATCGATCGAGTGAGTTCATACTCAATCGGAAGACCTTTGCCAAAGAACGGCACCACGACTTTGTCATAGCTACTAATGATGACGGCACCAAGATAAACGTCCACCTCGCTGCGTCGACCGTCTTGATCGGTCATGACCTGAACCGGTTCGATGCCAAAGTGTTCAGCCTCCTCAGCTTGCGGACTAAACTGCTCGACATCGACGTACCGCACTTCGAGATTCTTGCCACCGAGTTCATCGAACTGCCGCAGCAAACCAACGAGTCGTTTTCGGGTTTCGGAGTACTCGCGAGGCACCTCGGGACTCAAGAACGCTTGAATTTCGATCGGGCGATCAGAGTCGAGATCACGCAAGATCGTTCGCGTGGCATCTGACAAACTAAACAACCGCTCGCTCGTCGCATCCACACGCAAGGCACTGTATCCGGCCCAGGCGGTGACGCATCCCAGTATCGCCGCGACACTGACGGTGCGAATCGCAAATTGTCCGGCCATCGAAGGGCCGCGTTTGGAATGCCAATGCCGTCAAGTCATCACGACGTAGTTGAGATAGAGCGTCAGCACAGTCAAGCCGAAGAAATAGAAGATGCCTGACAGCGGCACGACCCCCATACCGAAATCACGAAATTGCTCGGCCAGACTGAATCGGTTCAGCGTATCGCCCAATCCGATCATGTTTCCCAGGTCGCCGATGAACACGGGGATGGAACACAAGACGATTCCGACCACAAAGGCGACCGTCATGTTTGCCGTCAACAGCGACGCAAGCATCCCCGCGCTGAGCAGTGCCGCCCCGGCAATCCAGTACCCAAAGTACGTCGTCGCGATCAGCCCCCAGTCGGGATTCCCGAGGTACATCAACACAAAGAGGTGCGCCATCGAAAAGATCAACGCGACGCTGTAAACGGCCACCACGGCGAGATACTTACCGAGCAAAATTTCTTTCTCGGTCGCGGGCAACGTAAATAGAAGTTCGTCTGTACCCATCTTCTTCTCTTCCGCCCAGACACTCATCGTGACCGCGGGAATGAAGAAGAGCAGCAACACGGGATACCACTGCGTCAGTTGATCGAGGTCCGGCGTGTTGCTGGTGAAGAATCTCGCGTTGAATGCGAGTGCACCGCCGATCACGACGAAGACGACAATAAATAGATACCCGAGCACCCCGGAGAAGTAACTCGCGAAATTGCGTTTAAAGATTGATTCGATGACACGTTTACGAAGCTGCATGGCTGAATTCCTTGATTTCTCTGATTCGAATGATCTGCGTAAGAAAGAGGCATCGCAGACTACGCGGCGACGGTGAGCTCACGGAACTTCTGTTCCATCGCGTCGCTGTGCGTGCCGAGTTCGGACGTCGGACCGTCGAACACCAATCGACCTTCATTGATCAGCACCACACGACTGCAAACCGCATGGACTTCTTGCAAGATGTGGGTCGACAGGAGGACCGTTTTTGTCTCCGCGAGACTTTCGATCAACTCGCGCACACCGTGCACTTGATTCGGATCCAAACCGCTGGTCGGCTCGTCGAGGATCAACACATCCGGATCGTGTAAGAGAGCCTGCGCCATGCCGACTCGTTGACGATAACCTCGCGAAAGTTTGCCGATCGCTTTGCCCCACACATCACCGAGCGAGCACTGGCCACAAACCCACGACATCCGGTCTCGCAACTCGCCACCGGATAGCATCCGAGTTTCGCCAACGTACTTTAGAAACGAGTGCGGCGTCATCTCGGGATACAGGGGACCATTTTCGGGCAAGTAGCCGAGTCGCTGCGCCGCAGAAATTCGATCGGCGTGTACGTCATACCCACCTATCTTCGACACGCCTTCATCCGGCGCAAGAAACCCCGTCAGCATCTTCATGGTCGTGGATTTACCAGCGCCATTGGGCCCGAGAAATGCACAGACTTGGCCAGCGGGAACTGAAAACGTGATGTTTTGGGCGGCGGCAAACTCGCCGTAGAATTTTGATAGACCTGATGCTTCGATCATGTCCGCCATAGGTGTCTACCTCCTGTCGGGATCTCATTGTGATACCGGCCGCGTCCCGGCGACCACGAAAGCCGCTCGCCAAAAACCCGCCGATTTGCCTGCCCTCTTAGCAGCCGGCGTGCCAACGGCGGGTGATTCCCGTCTGCCTCCCATACGAATGACATTCTGACGCGATCATGGCCAAACTGTCGCATTCGGCCGAACTTTCTGGCATCGTTTTGCCTTCGTACACGCTGGCGGATTGCCGATTTCCAGGCGGGTCAACGAAAGGACAAACGTAAGCGTCAAATTGACAATCGGGACGCCTCCATGAGATCCACAATGCGCCTGTCGAGCCGTAGCATCGAGGGATCCCAACGCCCGTGAGACTTCACGCGGGCACGGTGTTTGCAATCATTACCATTGTGGCAGGATTCACACTTTTATTTGAAATGAAAGGCGTTCCAAACCCAACAGACAACGATCTCGAAACCACTCCCCATTGCTGATCGAGGGTGCGACAATGAACAAAATTCAACCGCGTGCCACAAAACATGATTGCGATTTGCGAGTTCATGACGATGGCGATCTACGTGCCGGACACTCGTCGGATTCGGCCTGCGGCTCCGTAGACCATCACCATTGCCACCCCGAGGCTGCGCATCAGAAAACCTATTCCGGCATTGATTTGATGCGAGATCTCCTACCCGTCCTCGACAACCTTGAACGCACGATCCTCGCCGCCGAACACAGTGGGGATTTTGATGAATTCCTCGAGGGGGTTTCTTTAGTTCGCGACCAATTCTTCAACACACTTACTGACCATGGATTGCAGGAAGTGCCCGGGGCATGGTGCCCATACAACGCCAGCCACCATGAGACGGTTGGTGAAAAGGAGTGCAACGGGCATCCAGATGGGTCTGTTATGGAAGTGCTCGAACTAGGCTATCGGATGCACGACCGCTTGATCCGTCCTTCCAAAGTGATTGTTTCTCGTAACCTTTCCAACAACTCGGGAGAACGCAGTATGAGTTACTACGTGATTATCGAAACGGACCGTGGTTACACCATCGCCGGTGTCGCGGAAGGGTCAACAGCCGAGTCGGTCGCGATGGATGCCGGAGGCGTTTTGATCGACGACGCCCGCTACCATTCGTACCAGGAAGCGCAGGACGTGTTGATGGCTCTCCCAAGTCCGTTCCCTGAAAAAGCGAACGAGTGATTCCTCCGAGGCGATACCGTCACCGCGTCACAGTCACGGCCTAAAAACCGTAGTGAATGCGATCGATTGACACGATGGCATTCTGACGACCGCCGGTTTGGGATTGGTACGCCTCTTGCATAAAGCGATCGCGATCTTTTCTTCACGTTTGGCGGTTAGCCGAGGGTGCATCCGACTTCTCCGCCACTTTCGGCCTAGCCGTCCAATCGTGTGAGTTCGGACTTAACAAAGGAATCCAACGATGAAAATCGCACAGGTCGCGCCTCTCATTGAAACCGTCCCGCCAAAAACCTACGGAGGCACCGAACGTGTTGTCCATTACTTGACCGAGGAACTCGTTGCGCAAGGTCACGACGTGACCTTGTTCGCCAGCGGTGACTCGCTCACCAATGCCAAACACGTCGCCGTCGTCGAAGAATCACTGCGATGTGGGAGCGTCCCCCGCGATCCCGCCATTTGGCATCAGCGACAGCTGATGGAAGTATTACGTCGAGCTGACGAATTCGACATCATTCACTTCCACACCGACTTCAGTCATTTCAGCGTTATGCGTTACATCAACACCCCGCATGTCACGACGCTGCACGGTCGACTCGACCTACCCGATTTCCAAACGGTATTCGACGAGTTCAGCGACATGCCGGTCGTTTCGATCAGTGAATCCCAACGTACACCGATCAAGAACGCCAATTGGGTCGGCACCGTCTATAACGGAACACCTGGAGAAAACTATGTATTCCAACCCTCACCCGATCCCAATGAATACTTCGCGTTTCTCGGGCGTTTCTCTCCCGAAAAAGGCCCCGAACGGGCAATCGAAATCGCCAAACGCTTGGGCGTTAAGCTGAAAATGGCGGCCAAGATCGACCCCGTCGACGAGGCCTACTTCGCCGAACGAATCCGACCGCATCTCGACAACCCATTGATCGAATACGTCGGTGAAGTGAATGAATCTCAAAAGAACCGATTGCTCGGAGGTGCCAAAGCGTTACTGTTCCCAATCGATTGGCCCGAGCCGTTCGGACTGGTGATGACCGAATCGATGGCGTGCGGAACCCCCGTCATCGCATTCCGAAACGGAAGCGTCGATGAGGTCATGGATAATGGCGTCAGTGGTTACATCGTTGAGAGTATCGACGAAGCCGTCGAAGCCGCTCGCAACGTTGACAAGATCAAACGTCGTGGCTGTCGCATCTATTTCCAAAACCGATTCTCCGCAGAATCGATGTCGATGGGTTATGTCGGCGTCTACGAAAAACTGATCAAACCACGATCAAACGCGATTCAAGTGTCGTGTCATCAGCCGATCTCGAATCGCACCACGCCATCGGCAACGGCAGGTTGACGCCCGATGCGTGATTCACCAAATCGCAGTCGGTCGTCGGCTTTATCAACATGAAACTTTGGGATGGAACCGGACAGCTTCCCCAGTTCCGCGAAACCATTTCAGCGGCAGGACGCACTCCCAATGCCATCTACTTTGTTAGCGGTGCGGCGAAAGTCGCCCGGTTGCAGCACGTAAGATGTTCGAAATTTGCCGATCGGCTCGCCGCTCCATCATAAAAACCACCGGGTTAGCGTGAAAGCAGATGGCATTGGTCGCATGCCCTTCGGTTTAAGCACTCCAAGTTCACGTCAAAAAAAGCACCAGCAAGATTCACTCAACCTTCTGCGGCTCCGGAATCACCGACATTGTCATTCGCCCGATGTTTGTATCGACCAGTCGTCACGAAACCCGGATCGCCCACTTTCACCCCGAAACTTCACTCGACCCACCATGAGCACAACTTCTCCTGCCAAAGTTGAAACCGGAACAACGGATTGGGACATTCAATCGCAAACCAACCGCGCGCCTGCTGACATTCAAGTAGTCAAGCAAGGTGACACGTTTGCCATTTTCGATAAATTTGGTGAGATCGGAACGACGGGTGATTGCGAACAGGGTCTCTACCATCTCGGCACCCGATTTTTGTCGAACTGGGAGATGCTTATCAATGACAGGCATCCCCTTTTGTTGAACTCCACAATGAAGGAGGACAATAGCTCATTCGTCGTGCAGATGACGACTCCTGAGCTGCCGCAAACCAATCACGACTTACCGCAGGGGACGCTTCATGTTTTTCGCAGCATGTTGCTTGACGGAGGCGCGTTTTATGAACACCTTCGACTCAAAAACTATTCACGTTTCCCGATCGAGCTGAACATCGAATACCGTTACCTCGCTGACTTTCACGACATATTCGAAGTGCGGGGTGAACGTCGCGCCAAACGCGGGGACATGCTCGATGCCGAAGTCGATTCGTCGAGCGTCAAACTCGCCTATCGCGGTCTCGACGAGCAATTACGCCACGTTTGCGTCCGGTTTGAAGGAGAGATCGACACGATCGACTCCACCCGCTGCGTCCTCAAAGTTCGGCTTGACGGTGGCGCCGAAACGACGCTGCACGCGACCGCGGAGTGCCGCACCGAAAAACCGGGGCATGTCAAAAAACCGGTGTCTCCGCCCCGCAATCATGCGGAGGCCGTCGTCGGATGGAACAATCGAATTCGCGAAACCGAATCGGAACGCACCGAGATTTTTACTTCCAATGAAGAATTCAACGGTTGGCTCAATCGCAGCAACGCCGACCTCGACATGCTGATCTCGGACACGCTTTACGGGCGGTATCCGTACGCGGGCGTGCCTTGGTTTGCGACACCTTTCGGACGAGACGGGATCATCACCGCGATGGAAACGCTTTGGGTGCGACCGAAACTGTCCCGTGGGGTTCTGAGTTTCTTGGCCGCGACCCAGGCGACGGAGGTCGATCCACTTGCCGAAGCGGAACCGGGAAAAATTATCCACGAAATGCGTGATGGCGAAATGGCGGCGTTGGGCGAAGTGCCCTTCCGACGTTATTACGGAACTGTCGATGCAACACCGCTGTTCGTCATCCTGGCAGGGCAGTACTACCGTCGTACCAACGACCGCGAATTCATCGAGCTAATCTGGCACAACATCCGGCGGGCCGTCGATTGGATCGACGAGTACGGAGACGTCGACGGGGACGGTTTTGTCGAGTACGAATCACACAACGATCGCGGGCTCACGCACCAGTGTTGGAAAGACAGCAACGATTCCATCTTTCATAGTGATGGACGCGACGCGACGGGCGCGATCGCCGTTAGCGAGGTGCAAGGATACGTTTACCAAGCCAAACTGCTCGCAGCGGAACTCGCCGAGGTGATGAACGATCCGGCTTGGGCCAACGAACTCCGTAGCCAAGCCGGCAAGCTCAAACAGAAATTCAACGAAGCCTTTTGGGTCAACTCGATCGGCACCTACGCAATCGCGTTGGACGGAGACAAGACCCCCTGCGAAGTTCGCAATAGCAATGCCGGGCATTTGCTGCTGAGCGGCATTGTCGACGAATCACACGCCGCATCCGTCGCAGCGACGTTGACGGACGCACGGGCGTTTAACGGTTGGGGAATCCGCACGATCAGCGAGGGCGAAGCTCGATTCAACCCGATGTCCTATCACAACGGATCGGTCTGGCCGCACGACACCGCCATGTGCGCCGCGGGCTTAGCACGCTACGGATTCCGGGACGAATGCGCCCGCGTGATCGCCGGATTGTTTGATGCTTCGTTGTTTAACGATCTGCATCGGTTGCCAGAACTGTTCTGTGGGTTCGATCGTTTACCCGGCCACGCGCCAACGCTCTACCCCGTGGCCTGTTCTCCGCAGGCGTGGGCAACCGGGGCGGTGTTCTTGCTACTGCAAAGCATCCTCGGCCTGACATTCACGCCAACGAAACCGCAGATCCAATTTGAGAATCCGCGGCTGCCGAGCTTCCTTAACTGGGTTCGCATTCGAAACTTGCGAATCGGTGACGGCGTTGTCGACCTGGCATTCCATAGCCACCGCCGAGACGTCGGCATGAATGTCGAACGCAAAGAAGGCGACGTGCAAATCGTCGTGATGGGCTAACGGCGTCTACCTGACTGAGATGTTTTTGTCAGCGTGCATCTTCGCACGGAACGTCGCGTTCCGGGACGTCGACTTCATTACTACGGGATTTCAAAAGTAGCAGAACGGCGCAAGCCGTTCGGTAACGCGGGACCGGACGGCTCGCGCCGTTCCGATAAAAGTAGCACTAACATAATCATTGGTCCCCGAGCCAGTCTCGTACTTCCACCCCTCAAGGGGCCCGGCAAACGCTTGGTTTTCGACACCGCGCTACGAAATTTTCCACTGAGTTCAGCGATTGGTACAGGCGTTGCATTTTCTTGCATTTTGGACAGCAGCGACTGTCAAAATTGCAAACTCAATCTTCTTTTGACCCCGCTAAAAGGAGGAAAAGACCATGTTAGCGACACGTTGGGAACCCTGGAGTGAACTGAATCGGCTCAGCCGCGAGATGGATCGCCTATTTGGACGCGGTGGCAACATTGCCAACAGCATGTCTGGCGTCGTAACGTTCCCTGCCATGAATGTTTGGGCCGACAATGACAACTTGTATGCCGAAGCCGAGTTGCCAGGATTCGTTTTGGACGACTTGGAAATCTACGTCACCGGAAATCAACTGACGATCAAAGGCGAGCGTCGTCCCCCTGAACAAGAAGGTGGCACGTGGCATCGTCAAGAACGCGGTTATGGCAAGTTTAGCCGGATGATCGAACTCCCTGGCGACATCAACAGCGACGCCGTATCAGCGGAATTCACGAACGGTGTGCTACGCGTCACGTTGCCAAAGAGCGAAGCCGTGAAGCCTCGCCGCATCAACGTCAACGCAAGTTGATTCCTTAAATGGAAGCTCGAGCAGGGAACCGCCGAGCCCGGACATACCTTAACAAGATGCTTTTGAAAACACGCAGGCAAAGCGACCGGCCCGCAGACGAGTAACGGTTTGAGTCGCTTCCCATTGCGAGCGAACTATCAAAAGGAGAATCCCCATGAGTACCACAATGACAACCAGCAATCAAAATCAAGCACAAAAAACGCACGGACAAACGGGCCAATCGGGCAACGAAAACGCCGAAGCTCTCCGCAGCGTGTTCCAACCCAGATTCGATATTTGGGAAGGCGATGACGAGCTAATTCTCTACGGCGACCTTCCCGGTGTCAGCGGCGACGACCTGGATATCAGTTTCGAAAATCGTCAACTGACCATTCACGGAAAAGTCAGCCGCAGCCATGAAGGCAAAGGTTATCTGTTTAGCGAATACGATGTCGGCGACTTCCATCGAACATTTACGATCGGTGAAGCGATCAATAGCGAAGCCATTTCGGCGGAACTGCACGATGGCGTACTGAAGCTTCACCTGCCGAAATCGGAAAAAGTCAAACCTCGTCGCATCGAGGTGAAAACCGGTTGATCGGCTGGGGTTTGATTCGCAGTCAGAACTCAATAGTCTCCGCCGAGAGTTCTGATTAGCCCGCGTCACACATTTCCAAAGTGTGGTGCGGGCTTTTTTGTGCGATGATGTCCGGTCGCAACCTAGATCGGTTTCGAGAGTGATTCAGAGACCGAGTTCCTTCACCCGTCGCTGCATCGTTCGCGTGCTAATCCCCAATCGCCTGGCCGCTGCCTTACGGCATCCGTTCGTCTCTTTGAGTGCTCTTCGGATCGCTTCCATTTCAATCTCTGCCATGGTCATACCGGGACCGATCAGAGGCGCCGATTCGTCGGGGTCGTGCAAGGCGGCGAGATCGAGCAGATCCAGCGCCGCGCGGCTGCGCAGCAACGCCGGATTGATCCCCAGCCTTCTGGCCGCCTCCGTCTTGTCTCCGCCGGTTCGTTCGAGGACTTCGTTAACGAGCCGACGTTCCACCGCGCCGATCACGTCGTCATAAAGGTGAGGGGAATCAAAGTTGAACCCTGGCAGACTACAGTCACCACGCTCGGCCACGCCATTAGGATTGGTGTCCGCAGATTTTCCCGCTGGCGGCGGTGCAGCGGCCATTGCCTGATCGGCTGAGTCTTGAACATTGTCCGGTAGCGGCGGATCGTTCTCGACGGGATTCGGCGACGTGGCGTCCACGACAGAATTCGGCAAAAAATCGGCTAACAATACCGGCCCAGATGTCTTCAAAACGGCCTGACGTATCACGTTCTGCAGTTCCCGGACGTTGCCGGGCCAGTCGTACTCGCGGAGCGCCCGCATCGCGTCGGGCGAGACCATGCGGACTTCCTTGTTTAAGTCGCCACAGGCGTGACATCGAAAATGCTCGACCAAGAGATCGAGATCGGAACCACGATCACGCAGCGGAGGCAAATGGATCGAAAACCCATTAAGTCGATAATACAGGTCGGCTCGGAACTCCCCGTCACTGACCATTTTCTCCAAATGACGATGCGTCGCCGCGATCACCCGAACGTCGGAGCGGATCGTTTCGTTACCGCCAACACGCTCGAATTGCTTTTCTTGTAACACGCGAATCAATTTACTTTGCAGAACAGGCGACATATCGCCGATTTCGTCCAAGAACAATGTCCCGCCGCTGCACTGTTCGAACTTCCCAATCCGCTTCCGATCCGCACCCGTGAACGCACCTTTCTCGTGACCGAACAGCTCGCTTTCGAGCAGCGTTTCAGGAATCGCCGCACAGTTGACCGCCAGGAATGGCCCCTGCACTCGCTCGCTGAATTGGTACAGGGCTCGAGCGACGAGTTCCTTTCCCGTTCCGCTCTCGCCACGGATCAGAACCGTCACGTCTTGAGCGGCCACAATCCCGATCGATTTGTAAACCTCTTGCATCGCCGCACAACGGCCGATGATGGAGTGAATGTCACTCGAGATGCGGTCCGAATTGATCTCGACGGGAACATCGGTCAGTCTGCGAATTTCCAGGGCGCGGGCAACGACACGACGAAGTTCCGCGACATTGATCGGTTTGAGCAGGTAGTCCAACGCACCGAGTTTCATCGCACGGATCGCGGTGCTCGATTCACCTCCCGAGGTGACAAAGATGACAGGCAGATGTTCGTCGATTTCACGAATCTTTTTCAGAACGCTTAAACCGTCGCCATCGGGCAACATCACGTCGAGAACCGCGACATCGATCCGACGCTGGCGGAGCAGCCGCATGGCCTCCTTGTCACACTGGGCCGTGACCACTTCGTAGGCTTGTTTTTCCAGAGCGAGACGAACCAGATTCAAGTCCGCAGGTTCGTCGTCAACAACCAAGATTCGAGGCATAGCGAAAGTTCCGCCGTTCTCAGGTGAGAGCGAAAAATCCTTTCAATGAACGCGTAGTCGATCCCGCAGGGCCAAATTGGCAGAGAATTTGCTAATAACCACGGGTTGCAAGCAGTGTGCCAATTTGTCGTCCCCCACGTTCATGGAAGCGATGGCCAAAAAAGCATTTCAAATCCGGTTACCCGATTCGACGTCTCCCCTGCAATCCGATGTCGCCACGATTCGCGTCGACTCCCAAGCGGCCGCTGATCGCGATGACCTCGAAACCTTGTCGTTGGTGGCCAGTCGCGCCGGGAACGCGATTCTGATCATGGACGCATCAGGCACAATCGAATGGACGAACGACGCCTTTACCAAGCTCAGCGGTTACGACCCCGCCGACGCGATCGGCCACCGGCTCGACGACCTCGTTTTCGGACCTAGCACGGATGCCAAAACACGGAAAATGATCGCCGCCTCACTCTCCCGAGGTGAGGAACTCACGATCGACGTTTTGCAATACCGCAAAGACGGAAGCACCGTGTGGGCAGAATGTCAATGGATTCCTGTCAACGATGACACCGGAACCTTGTCTCGTTGGATCGTAATCGAAAGCGACATCACCCGCCGAAGACAAACCGAGGAAGCTCTCCTCAAGGCTAAACGATCGGCCGAAGCGAACAGCCGCAGCAAGAGCGAGTTTCTCGCCAACATGAGCCACGAGATCCGCACACCGCTCAACGCGATCCTTGGGATGACGGAGCTGGCACTGACGACGGACCTCTCTCGCGAACAACGCGACTACATCCAAACCGTCAAAACGTCTGCCGATGCTCTCCTGGAACTGCTCAACGATGTGCTCGACATTTCCCGAATCGAAGCCGGGAAGATGGAGATCGAAGAGGTCGACTTCAACCTGGCCGACGTCGTACGCGAAACAACCAAAGCTCTCGCCGTACGTGCACACGAGAAGGGTCTCGAATTAGCTGTTCACATGCCCATGACACTCCCGCAAGAGTTGCGTGGAGACTCGACTCGGATCCGACAAGTCTTGTTCAACTTGATCGGCAACGCCGTCAAGTTCACCGAAGAAGGCGAAGTCGTGGTGAGCATCGAGGAACAGTGGCGAACCGATACCGAAGTCTGCATGCAATTTTCTGTGTCTGACACAGGGATCGGAATTCCGGCGGACCGCCTCAAAAAGATCTTCGATGCCTTCACGCAAGTGGACTCGTCCATGGCACGCCGATTCGGCGGCAGTGGATTGGGACTGACGATCACCTCCCAACTCGTTCGACTGATGGAGGGAAAACTTTGGGTTCAAAGCAGCGAGGGGAAAGGCAGCACGTTTCACTTCACCCTCACGATGAAAATGGCCGCAGATCGCTCGGCCGCGAATGTCGCTGGATCGCCATCGAAAACTTCGCGTGAGGCGGAGGACTCTCATTCGAAGGCAAAGCAAGAGCTCACCGGTTATCGAGTCTTGATTGTTGATGATAACGCGACTAACCGGCGGATTCTCAATGAGATGCTTAGCCACTGGGGACTCGTCACGACGCTCTGCGATGGCGCCGCCACGGCACTCAAGGAACTGGAATCGGCGACGCGAAACAACACGCCCTTCGATCTCGTGATACTCGACGCCATGATGCCGGTCGTGGACGGATTCCAACTCGCCCAAATGATCCAGCAACGCCCCGATCTCAAACCCGGCACGGTCATGATGCTGTCATCCGCGGACCGACCGAGCTCGACATCGAAATGCGAACAACTCGGCATCAAGACCTACCTTGTCAAACCGGTATCAGCGTCAGCACTACTCGAAGCGATTTACTCCACACTGGAAACGCCGCAGTCGCCCGACTCGGACAGTGAGTCCTCGTCCCTGAGCGACAATCCATTCACGCCCGCTGAAAAGCCGTTAAGAATCCTTGTCGTCGACGATCACCAACCCAACCGCAAACTCGTTGAATCGATTCTGCATCGGCGTGGGCATCACGTGCGCAGCGAATGTGACGGTGATGCGGCCGCCTCGGCGTGCAAGGAGGAAACGTTTGACGCCATTTTGATGGACGTGCAAATGCCCGGACGAGACGGATTCTCCGCCACCGAGGAGATTCGTGCATCCGAAAAAAACTCGGGACGACACACGCCGATCATCGCGCTCACCGCACACGCACTACAAGGCGATCGTGAACGCTGCCTCGCTGCCGGGATGGATTCGTATCTCGCCAAACCGCTCCACGCCGCCGACCTGTTGGAGTTGGTAGAACAAATCGGACGCGGTCACGTGTTGCAGGCGTCCGAGCCACCCACGAAAACGGACCTTCAACGCAACGAGGCATTCAACATCGAGTCCGCGTTGCGGCGGATGGGCGGCGAATTAGACCTCCTCAAAGAACATATCGGCTACGTGCTCAACGACATGCCACAACTGATGCGGATGATGACGGTGGCGATCGAGGAAGGTGACGCGAAACAACTGCAAATCGCTGCCCATCGCATGAAAAGCTTGGTGAGCAGTTACGACCACGAGGAGGCGTGCGAATTGGCACAGCAGATCGAACTGGACGCCAAACTCGAACGTCTCCCAGACGCCGCATCGCGAATCGAAGCTCTCCGCCCGCTGGTGCAGTCCTTCGCACGCGCCGTCGACGACTATTTGCAGGCAAACTGATCGAGCCACCATGGCGTTTCCGACGACAGGCTGTCTCGAAAAAAATGTGATCGCACCGCTCGGTTCGTGCTACAGTAGGGTATTCGTGATGGCGTTATCAGTTTTGTCATAACTTGCAGAGGTGATTCGATGGACTATGTCGGATTCGTTCTAAACCAGGCAGGCAAATGGCTCGAACACTGGTTCACTTCCACCTCAGCGGCGGATTTCCAGGCTTCTGATGAAGTGGAATGGGTCGAATTCATCGGCGGGCCGCTCGACGGATACCAACACGCCGTCGATTCCACGCGGCTCTATCATCTCCCGCCAGCGATCACGATCCCCATCAACTGCGAGAAAATCGCCAGGCTCTCAACGGACGATCCGGACGAAATTGTCCCTGTCGAAGAGCCCCCTTCGCAGCACAATGCGGTCTACGATTTAGTCCCGCACGGGGTCAATTGGCGGTATCACTTCGCCGGCCAATTTGTCGCCAACGACGACAATTTGGCCACCTGATTTAAACCTCGCGCTGTCCAACGGTCTCGCCCGGGCTTGCCGACTCATCATGCCAGGTAGTCGGTGACCTTGGCACGGGACGTGCTTTTTTCGTGTCACGATACTTCGATGCTACATGCAAACGGAGAAACCGATCGTGTCTACCACCATCAAAGGGTCACCACCTCACCAAACCGGCACTCGCTCGAGACAGCGTCCACGTCGTCCATCCCGCGCCAAGACACCGGCAGCGCGTATCCATAGGCCGCGGACACACGCCGAGCAACCACGCGAAAAACCATCTGCACCGGCGTCAACCAGGGAGAACGCCGGCGTCGGGTTCGCGGAGTTTGCGTACTCGCAAACCGAGTACGTAGAGACACTCCCTCGACTGCACCGCCCCCGTCGTGAAGCTCCGAGGATCCGCCGATTTTTCCGTGGTTTCTCGTTTGAGAAGTTATTCACCCTCGTGTCGTTTCTTGTGGCGATCACACTCATCGCCGTTTGCGTTGCCGATCTCACCACCGCTTGGCCGTGGATGAAAGCAAGCCCAATGTTTGATTGGTGCTATCTCCTCGCCGGATGCGGCCTGCTGTGCCTCACCATCAACACGTTCTTTGACCAATCTTGAATCCGCCTACAGAAAAAGGAGGTATCTCAAATGAAAACGTTCACTCGCCTCACACTGACTCTCCTGGCCACCTGCATGATCACGAGCCTCGGGTTCGCCAAAGACGTTGACCAAACAACTGCCCCCGCAGAGCCAGAAACACAGGCAACACTTGGAATCGCAGTTTCGCCCCTTCCAGAGGCACTCGCTAGCCATCTACCCGACGTCCTTTCTCAAGATCGCGGGGTATTGGTATCCAGCGTCATCGAAGGTTCTGCGGCTGACAACGCAGGAATCCAGCGTCATGACATCGTGGTTCGATACAACGACCAAGACATCTACTCGACCGAACAACTCGTCAAGCAAGTTCGAAACGACCAACCCGGTGCGACGGTGGAGTTGGAATACATCCACGCCGGCAAATTGCATTCAGCAACCGTAACACTCGGCGAAGAAACCAAACGCGCACGACTTTACAAAAATGACTGGCCGGGTTTGAACTCACGGCTTAACACCCCATGGTTTTCAATGCGTCCCTCGTTCAAAGTCGACTCGCAGTTCAATCTCGACGACTCCACGCAATGGCAGGAGTTTGAAACACTGAGCGTGACCAAAGACGTCGATGGTAAATACACCGTGCGAATTGTCTACAAGGACGCTAATGGAGATTCCGTCGGCCATGAATTCACTGGAACTCAAAATGAAGTTCGTGACGCCATCGAGGCCGACAAGAATCTTCCCGAAGACCGCAAAGATCAATTGCTGCGAACACTCGACAACGGTAACGGCAGGTCCATCGGCGGATTCCAATTCGACGTACCGCAATGGAATGGCTTTCGTCGGGAATTGTTCAATTGGCCCAACGTCGATTTTTAAGTGACTCAAATTTCTTAGGAGGCCTGTCATGAACAGTCCACGATGCCCCGGTTGTCATACCGAAATGCGAGAAGGGTTTCTGCTCGATCGCTATGGCGAGTACCACCGCGAAAACCTGTTCTGGGTCAGCGGCAACTTCAGCTCATACATGCTCGGACACGAAACCACATTGCCCGTCGTCAGTTGGAGGTGCCCATCCTGTGGGCTGTTGGCCAGTTACGCGGTGGAAGAAGAACCGCAATACACATCCAACCATCCAGACCAGCGATCCTGCGTGCCCGCCAACGATGCCGTCACTCGTCAATACACCGATGAGTGCCGGGAAAATGCCAGTCTGTGTTGACTCAGTCGCGGATTCAATCGCCGGAGGTGGAGCAATCCTCGGCTTGCGAGCACCTCCGGCAACTTCGCGAACAAGGCCCAGCCCCGATAGTTTGATCGCAAATGATCAACGCTTTCTCGGCACAGCGGTTACTTCCTATGATCGAAATCAAACCATCACTCTTCGATACATTCAGTAAGCGAGGCAACGATGAAACGACTCTTGGTCTGTGGACGGTTCGACGGTGATCCGCATAGCCTCGAACACCTCCAAACATTCACCCAAAGACACCAACCTGACGCCATCCTGATCGCCGGGTTGTGGCATGGATCAAATGGTTACGATCGCAAGATGCCGGCGGAGCAAAAGCTGTTCTACCGCGAACTATTCGAAACCGTCAAACGCACCGATCGCATCGCAATCATTTTGCCGGGCGAGCACGACGTGCCGATGGCGGACTTCATGCGATTGATCCTAATGGAAGAACGCAACAATGCCAAACTGCATTGTGTTCATGCGACACATCATGTCGAACAGAACGTCCTCTTCGCAGGTCTCGGCGGCGATCTCAACGAAGTCATTGATACCTGGAATGATCGACTTCGCTGCTCACGATCGTCCGCCGACTATTTTCTTCGGGATGTAGCAAACGCTCGCGTCCCCTACACCGTGCTGATGTTGACAACTCCCATTTTGGGATCGATCGGTGACGGCCTTCATTCCGACATTGCCGGCGACACGCAACTCGCCAGCGAGATCATCAACAGCACGCATCCGGTCCTGGCCGTCGTTGCGGGTGAAACCAGTAATCGCAATTGCAAACGCTTGGGGACAAGCCGCGTGATCAACCCCGGCCGAATCAGCGAAGGCTCCGCCACGATCGTCGACTTAACCGACCTCGACCGTGTGGAGTTCATCACAAATGAGGAAACCCAACTCGTCTCCTGATCGAATTCAATCGTCTCGGCTCACCACCGAATCAGGTTAATCCGTTAGCGGCCCATTGTCGTTTGCATGTCGACACCACGGCCATTGACCTCGTATCTGGAATGAGTTTTTTTCTCAAGAATCGAGAATGCAAGCGTTGTGTAGTCGCAATAGCTTACGCATCGACCACATAAAACTTTCTCCGACCTCGATACAACACCCGTTTGCGACGTTCCTCAAGACTCGCCGTACCACCAACGCAACTGGCAATCGAGACCAGTAGACGCTTTTCCTCAGGGTACGCTTTGCCAGTCGAATAGGAGTCATCTCATGGGAGAGGCTGCAAAGCGACTCATGGCAAGACCGTTTTTTTGGCGGAACTTCATCGCACTTCGATACGGTCTCGTCTCACCGCGTGCGGAGGCGGTTGCTCTTGATCGCGATCATCTACCGTTCGCCCACGATTTGCTGCGACTACGGAGCGAAATCCGAATAGCTGGACCACTCCGCCGCCAACGATCGCGGATTGGGCGGCCGCCCACACAACGAGGACGGTCCACCAGTGGGTAACCGCCGCCTCTCCATCGGGCGCCAGTGCATATCCCAGCGTGACTGATAGCACACCCGGAACCGCGGTCGCGACCAGGATGATTGAAGTCTTTCCGATCCCCTTCACCGCCGCTCCCATCAGCAAACTCGCGACGTCAACGAAGCCATAAACGGCTGCATATCCGAGTAACGTGACTGCGATCGGTTCAATCACAACACGTTGAGCCGCTTCGAGACCTCCCAACGGTATACGCAACAATTGATGCGGAAAGCCGACCAGCAAGACGCTCATCAAGACGACGCCGACCGCCCCGATGACCAATCCTCGACGAACAGCCATCCCCGCGAGCCCCGAACCACCCGCCGCGAATCCTTGCCCCGTCACCACCGTCACCGCCGTCGCCAGACCAATCGCGGGAATCGATAGGAGCTGGTACAGACTCAGAGCGGCAGACGTTGCCGCGAGCCCAGTGACCGAAGCAGCACCGATGACCAACAACACAAAACTAAACAGGCTCGACCGGATGAGCTGTTGAACACCGAGCGCGGAACCTGGAAGCACGATCTCGCGAATGACGTCGAGGTTGGGACGCCACGCCTCCGCGAAATGTCTGCCAAAGGAACGCACGCGAAATAACAACACCGCGAAAACACACGCCTTCATCCACATCGCAATCGCGGTTGCGAGTGCCGCACCCAAAACGCCCATCGCGGGAAGCCCCAACCCGCCAAAGATCAACCACACGTCCAGGATCACGTTGACGACCGCCGAGGCGATATTGGTACGCAGGATCGGCCGTGTTATCCGCCGCCCAATAAAAAACGCCGTCAGGCCAGCTTCCAACATTGACGCTGGTGCAACGAGCAACAACGTCCGGAAGTACCGTGCCTCCTCACCCGCAAGATTGGGCTCGTGACCAAACGCTTCAAAAATTCGTGGACTCAACCAACCGACCAACACCAGCAGCGGCACACAGGCCAAGGTTAGCCAAATACACTGCCAAACCAACGACCACGCCCGCCGCGTTACCGCGCCCCGCCGACGACTCCTGCCCAACGTCATCGCCACCAGCGGCGTGATAAACCCCATCGCGGTCACGGGAATACACACCACCGCCCAGTACAGGTTGCCTGCCGATACCGATGCCGCCGAGGAGGTCGGTCCGTACCACATCAGCAGGGTACGATCGGTAAACAACGTGATTGAAAAGCAACCAACCGTCGCAGCCAGCGGCATAGCAACCGCCAATAAAGCCCGGAATCCGAACGCCTCGTGCTTCTTTTCAACGCTTTTTTCAGCAGTCAATGGACTCAATCAAAATCGGTGGTTCGTTTGGCTCAAAAGATGCGTAGCGAGAAATCACCAGCATTCCATTACTCAGGGAGATTCTCATGTCAGCAACTTCCGCACCATCGAGCGTGTATCATATCGCGGCCCATCCACTGACGACTTTGCGACGCTGGATACATCGCCTCGCATTGTTGATCGATCAATCCGATCGCCAAATGCTTCGCGCCGGAGTTGTGGTTCCGCGTTGCGAACGGGCAACGATCATCTCCACGAAACCCAAGATCTAACAAGTGCCCGAAGTCTCCTCCGATTGGTTGACGCATCAGTGGATCCTGGCTGGAATCGTGTCAGCATCCTCTCGTTTTATCCCGATCCCGTTCGTTGATGATCTCGTGCGGGATCAGTGCCGACGATTCGTCGTGTCCCGTACGCTGGCGACCGAAGGCTCCCAAACCGGCGTCTCCCTCGAAACACTCAAACCGTACTACTCCAGTGGCGGAGGGTGCCTCGGTGGATGCTTGGCAACCGTCGCTAAGGCGCCGTTAAAATTACTTCTGTTCCCAATTCGAAAAATTGTTTCGGTAGTAACCTCCGTTCGTGGCGTTCCGTTAGAGATCATGCGAATGGTTCTGCTCGGCCGAACCCTACGGCGATACATCACCAACGACGAAATAGCAATCGACCCGGCCTACGCGGCGCAGATGCGAATGTCGTTTGAGGAGTCGTTTGCCAGAATGGACTTTCGTGTCGCACGTGCCGCGATGAGTGATGCGCTGGCGAGCGTTAGCGGATGGAAAACCGACGCGATGGAATCTGCCAAACGAATCGCGAGCAAAAACAACACTCATTCCGACACGCTGGAAACCTCTGACGACATTGAAAGCGGAGCGGCTAAAGTCCAAGAAGTTCTCGATCGCCCCGAGATTGTCAAACTCTTTGCAGAATTCGATCGACGGTTCGACGAACGGATGCAAGCCTCACTTTTTGATCAATCAAGTTGAAACTGGCATTCATGTTGCGGCACGTTCTGAGCAGTATTTCCACTTCTCAAAACAAGGAGCCCAACAATGGCAATCCAACGACAACTGACTCACCGCCGCCTTCGAACCGGATTGAGTACCGCCGTCGCGACAACCGCGATCTGCGTGTTCACCACCGGATCTGTCTTGGCACAAGACTCCGTGCGAGATCGCCTAAGCCCTGGCAATGGAGCCGATCAGGCTGGCGAATCTCAAACGGACGACAACCATTCTGGCGATGAGCTCAACAGTCCCAGCAACGAACTCAACAATCCAGCCGCCAACCTCAACAACCCCGCTGACGACTTAAACAACCCCAGCGATGATCTCAACCGGGCAGGCGATCGTCTCAACGATGCCTCGCAAAATTTGACCGAAGCCGACCGTACATCAGCAACGGTATCTGGTCAAAGTTCGATCAACCGTCCCGGTCCGGATCAAGTTTGGTACCGCGGTGATGACGGCCGTTTCTTCTATCGGGACAGCGAAGGAAACCAGGTCTTCGAAGAACAGGTCTACGGCGCACCAAATCAATCCCAAGCGGGATGGAACGCCAACCAGCGTCCGGTACTCGGAATCGTGTTGTCTGAGACGCCCAATGGCTTACAAGTGGTCGGTGTCCAACCGGGTAGCGCAGCAGAGCAAGCTGGCATCCGCATGGGCGACCGGATCGATCGCTTCAATGATCAACCGGCTACTCGCTCCGATGAGTTCGCCCGACGAATCAGCGAGATGAACCCCGGAGACCAATTGGCCCTCGATGTGACCCGCAATGGTCAACCCCAACGACTCAGTGCAACCTTGGGAACGGCTCCGCAGTTCGACAACCGTTTTCGAGCGGCCCGCCCCACCTGGAACGACGACTTTGGTCGCAATTCTGGAAACATGCCACGATTCCAACAAGACCTCGACGACCTTCGTCAACGCATCGATACGCTTTCTCGTCGATTCGAAACGTTCTCAGCGGGGTCTGGCGAAAAACAGCAGGCAACTGAATAGTCAGACACCAGTCCGAATTCACATCGGCTGATATGCGTTCAAGCCGAGTCCGCGATACCAATTTCGCGGGCTCGGCTTTTTCAGTTCATGTTGTCTTGTAACGTTAGACATCGCCTCATTCGAGAAACTTCTCGTCCTTCTGCGCTTCCGCAACGAGCAAACAAACAACCTTTGGCACAACCGTTGCTTTTGGCCTCAATCCGGTGAGGCAACATATTCCATGGCAACTCACAGCAACAACAGCAACCGTTTTGAATTGATATTTGTTTGATGGGGAATGCAATAATGAAGATCGGAATCATCGGCCACTTAAAACACCCCATCCTCCGACCCTACGCCGGTGGCCTCGAATGTTTTACACACGCATTTGTCCGCTCTTTAGTCGATCGTGGCCATGACGTCACGCTCTTCGCATCGGGCGACTCCGATCCCTTCTTACCGCTCGCCCCGATCATCGATCGGGCAACCATTCCCGATAGCCAACGTCGACTCGGACGCATCCACCATGAGTGGGTCGAAAGCGTTGAGGATGAAGCGTATGAACAATTAATGGATGCATTGAGCCGACGACCGTTTGACATCATCCACAACCATTCACTCAGCCCGATCCCGCTACGCTTCGCCAGCGTCTTTCCCACACCCATGTTGACCACGCTCCATGCGCCGCCGCTGGAGCGTATGGTCCGCGAATTGGAATCACGCACGTGTGTCCGCTGTGGGCAATTCGTCAACATTTCAAACGCTAACGCAAACGCTTGGAGCCCATATATTAAAAACCAATCGGTCGCTTATAACGGTGTCGACACGCAGTTTTGGAAAAGGAGCAATGTGCTCCGAGAATCGCGAGCGATCTGGTACGGGCGCATCTTGTCCGACAAGGGCACACACATGGCGATCGAGGCTGCTCAGCTAGCCGGGCTTCCGATCGACATCGTTGGTCCAATCTCAGATCACGACTATTTTCAAAAAGAAGTGGCGCCCCGTCTAAACGAACGCGTCTGTTATTTGGGGCATAAAACTCACGACGAATTACGCCAATTGATTGCCAGATCGGCGGTCGCGTTGGTAACGCCATGTTGGGACGAACCATTCGGTCTCGTCGTGACAGAGGCACTCGCTTGCGGCACTCCTGTTGCCGGATTTGCCCGCGGAGCTCTTCCAGAAATCCTCGATGATTCAGTAGGGCGGTTGGCTTCACCCAACAACGTCCCACAACTCGCCGCTGCTGTGAAACAATGCCTCGGCTTGTCTTCTATGCGATGTCGCTTCATCGCCAAGCAACGATTCAGTTTTGATCGCATGCTTGACCGTTACGAAACGATGTACCGCAACAGCCTCGTGGAGGTTGCTGCATGAGCGGGCCCCACGCTGGATTCTATGTCCATTATCACGGCATGGGGCACAAACATCGAACGGAAGCCATTCTCAAACACCTCTCGATCCCGGCAACGGTCGTCACCAGTCGAATGGATTCACTCAATTGGAACGGTCCTACGCTATCCAATGTTGTTGGCATCGAGTGCGACAACGAAGAGCTTAACCAGGAGGGATTGAAACGCGCGGCCGACGTACCATGCCTGCACTTCGCACCGCTATGGTCCGACAACATTTCAAATCGCGTCGCGAAGTACACCGCGTGGCTTGCGGACGCGAAACCCGACGTGATGGTGGTCGATGTTTCGGCGGAAATATCTCAGCTCACGCGACTTTCATCGATCCCGCAAATCGTCATGCGACAACACGGGGACCGCAGTGACCCGGGACACCTACACACCTACGCGGCTGCCCATTCGTTGCTAGCCCCCTTTCCACAATCAATGGAAGACGAGATCACGCCGGATTGGGTGCGTGAAAAGACCGTATACCTGCACGGGTTTTGTCGCTCCAAATCCGGACACTCGGAAATCCCCTCGCCAAGTCTCACCGGTCAGCCCACGATCGTGTTCATGTTTGGCCGAGGCGGCACCGGGGAGGTCCACGAACGATTGCGAGCAACCGCAGAATCTCTTCCTGCCTACCGGATCCTTGTGATCGGCAAAGAACGCGACGAGTCGCATCATCGCGACCCGGCAAACTTGCACTATTTGGGTTGGGTAAACAACGCCCCTGACTACACCGCTAGCGCCGACGTTGTCGTGACCGCGGCGGGCCATAATAGCGTGATGGAACTTGGATACGCCCGCGCCAAATTCATTGCCATCGCCCAACCGAGACCCTTCAACGAGCAAATCCGAAAAGTCAACGTGCTTCACCGCGAACAGCTTGCAATCGGACTGGAACAATGGCCCGACGATGCTAATTGGCCCGAACTCATCCATCGTGCACGTCGCCTCGATCCATCCAAATGGGACGATGTGTTTAAGGAGGATGGAGCCAAGCAAGCCGCCGATCACATTCATCGTGTCGCCCTTTGGTCGTCCGAAAAACGTCAGCGATCCGCGAGGATATCCCTATGAATTTCGATGCCCTGACAATCGTGAGAGGCCGTCAAACACATCTGGAAAACCAATGGCGAGGCTGGCTCCAATCCGAGAAAAAGCCCGATCGGTGGATTATCGTGGGCATGGACCAAGACGTGATTCCCCCCGGCCAGGATGATTCCATCGAGGTGATCACCAACCGCGTCGATGGCGATGGAAAGACGCTGCCGTTGGCACATGCCCGAAACCTCGCGGCGAACTTAAGCCAATCGGAATACATGGTGTTTCTCGATGTCGACTGCATTGCAGCTCCCGGGATGCTCCGCGAATTTGAGGTAGCGTTGGAAACATCCGATCGTCTGTGGATGGGCAGCCCGCGTTACCTACCGGCGGGCGCCACGTTGCAGGATTGGTCGATGGAAGAACTCGCACAATCGGCCATCCCACATCCGATTCAACCACGGCTTTCAACAGGAGAGCTTCGTGAGTCGGATGAATACGAAAAGTTTTGGTCGTTATGTTTTGCAGTCAGCAATCAGACGTTTGCAAAAATCGGCGGCTTTGAAGAATCGTTTGCAGGCTATGGTGCCGAGGACACCGATTTTGCATTCGCCGCACGCGATGCAGGAGTACCGTTTGGCTTTGCCTGCGCCATCGCTTATCACCAACACCATGCCGTCTGCAAACCTCCGCTCAATCACTTTGACGCGATCGTCCGCAACGCCATACAGTTTCGCCGTCGCTGGAACGTCTGGCCGATGGAATCCTGGTTAAACGCGTTCGTCGACCGCGGTTTGATCCGATTCGATCCAGAGATGGATTCGATCGACATTCTCGCATCCCCGACGAAAGAAGACGTCGAGCAGGCCACCGTGCTCACGCCCGCTGGCTTTTAAGAATCCCGGCATGTGAAACCTGTCCAGGCCGGGTGTTCGTCAGCGTCTCCGCAAGAGACGCAACCAGAATCGCTCGATCGCACCAACTTAATCACGTGTTGATGCATACCGACTGTGGAGCACGTTGCTTGTTCTCAACCTTCTTCCAACTGTAGAGCTGCAGCGGAGGCAGGTTCAACGGGATGGACTGTGTCGTTGGCGGGCCAAACGCTGGCAACGCGAAATCGAGCACGCTATCGCGAAACTGATACGCGAGAAACTGCCCACCCGGACAAAGCGCGTGATAGACCGCTCGAATGATTTTCTTAGCGGCCATATCGGGCAGTGCACTGAACGGGATCCCCGAAACAACCGCGTCCACACACGGGTATCCATGGTGTTCCAAAATCTGCATCAGATCCGCTGCGTCGCCATGTTCGACGATCAACCGCGGATCGGCGATCTCACGAGTCGCCTCGGCCAAGGCCGCGTTGTTCTCAATCGCGATCAATCGGCTGTCGGGCTTCATCTGTTCGAGTAGAGCGAGCGTCGTTCCACCGGCCCCGGGACCGAGTTCAACGACCGTTGTTGCACTTCGAATGCATTCCCGCTCAGAAATCGCTTCGGTCAGATACGGAGAGCTCGGACAAATGGTTGCTACTTGCGTGGGATCTTGCATCCACGCTTTGAGAATCCAACATGCTCGACGCAGGTACGACGAGCTCGATCGTTGCATTGCATAGGACATCTAAGAGAACTCCTCAAGTAGTAGCGTCCATGGGACGTTTGATCTTTTCGACAACACGAACCGCATTGGCTTCGGGCCGGATACCACTTCCGTACCGAACGGCATACGTCTGCGTGGCTTCCGCTCCGAGCAGCACGATCACTGCCGTGTAATAAACCCATACCAACAACACAGCGAACGATGCCGCTGCCGCCCCGAGTTGTGCCCCGGGTTCGCTGTACGAAAAATAGATCTGCAGCACATATCTACCGATTAAAAACAACACCGTCGTCAAAGCGGCGCCGACAAACACGTCTTTCCAGCGCACGATCGCATCAGGCATGTACTTAAAGATCGCCGCGAACATGACCCACACGACAATAGCCTGAACCGCGAAATTGATTAATTCACCGATACCGCCCGACACGCCAATCATTTCGCTGAAGCCTTGTAAAACGGACGACACGACCAATGACACGAGCAACAGAAAACCAAGGCCTAAAATCATTCCAAACGAAACCAGCCGCTTACCGACCATATCAAGCCATCCGGTCTCTTCAGGATCCGGTTTCACTTCCCAAACCTGGTTTAACGCTGCCTGCAACGCGGCCACCACGCCAGTCGCACCAATGACGATCCCAACAAAACTGAGTAACGTTTTCCACCACTTACCTTCGGCGTTCTTATTGTTCTCCAAGATGGTTGCGATCTCTTCGCTTGCAGCTTCATTTCCAATCATCTGCGACGCTTGCGATTGCAACAACGACTGGGCTTTCGCTTGCGCTTGATCGCCTTCGTAAACGACCGACAACCCGAACGTTAAAATTGACAAAAGCAAATACAACAGTGGCGGCAATGCGAACGCGGTGTAATAGGCCAATGCCGCAGCCAACGTTGTGCAACGGTCCTTTGAAAAATCTGCGAAGGTTTGTTTTATAAAATCCATGACACTAGCTTCAAATCGGGTGGTGGACTGATGACGACAAAGGCAGCTTGGTTGCAAACGTCGTGCCCGAATCGTTTTCTATCTGACGTCTATCTGGATAGCGTCACTTTCGAGCAAAAGGTAACCCGAAGCGTAAGCGAGGGAAGGAACTGCGAAGAATCCGACGCTCACGCTTCGGGTTACCAATGAATTGTTGGCAAACAACTCACCCACAAAACTTTAGATGCCTATTGAACGATCGAAGTGGCGCTGTCCTGCTAGACACCGCCGCGCAAAAAAATCGCTTTCATGCCGGTGGCAGAAAGCGTTTTCGGCGGACACGGATCGAAACGGATTGGCGTCCCATCATCCTCTAGGCGAGACGGCTACACCACATTAAATCGACGATAACGGGCCATCAAAAACATGTGCACCGCGTAACACATCAGTCCAAATCCGGTGATACCGATGAGAACCTTTCCGTAGGTCTGTGACGCGATCAACGCCAATGCATCCTCGATACCCGCAATGTCACGATCGCCCGTGCCATAGACCGCGGAAACCAAAAGAAATCCGCCGATGATTGCGAACGCGATCGCACGCGTGGTCAATCCGACGCGTCCAGCATGCAACGCAACCGTGCGTGCGGTTTCACTCATCGCGCCGAAGTCATACTTGGTCATGAAGCTGGCGAGATAGGCTTTGTAAATAAAATAGAGGGCAACTCCTACAGTAACGAGACCGACTAGCCCGAGCACGACGCGGCCCCATGTCGTTGCAATCAAGAATCCGGCCGTGCCGCTGCCGTCATCATTCGCCCCTTCACCCCATCCGATCGCCAACGATCCGGCAAACGTCCCCAGGGAAAAATATGCGATCCCGCTAATCACATATCCAATCCGCTTGAGAACCCCCTTGGCATCGGTACCGTCACCGTCGGTATTTTTGGCCGCTTGGACGATTCGCCAAGCCGTGTAACCCAACAACCCGATCGCGATGCAGCCAAGCATGACACGACCGAACGGCTGACGTCCGATTTCGCGAATCGCTTCACGTGAACCTGAGATCTCTCCGCCCGCGCCGATGGCGAGTTTAAAAGCGAGAAATCCAATGATGAAGTAAACAACCCCCTTGGCGACATGGCCAGCCCGCCCGAGCGTTTCAATCCAAGACGGAACTTCTGGCATCGATCGCGATTCGAATCCATGCCAAGTGGTTACGGACCTATCATGACGTGTGCTGGGCGAACTGATTGACATCGGTTGGGGCTCCGGTGAATGAACGGGAATTGATAGTGGAAAAACAACCTTCAACTCGCGTATCAGTCGCAAGCCCTCCGGTCACGAACGCCAATCGCAAATGTTATGCCGCCCGATCTACAAGTCGTTGATCGTCCGCGCATGCCGCATCGAAGCGAATACATAAAACGCCGGATAGAGGAGGGACACCAGCACCAACCACACCGGTGAGCTCGGGTAGTCCATCGCCAGGATCCCGATCAAACAGCCCGTCCAGACCAGTCCGCCCACAAACAGCGACCACATCCAATGTCGCGGGGCAAGGTTGGGGTACAACACCCAAACGGGCGACACTGTCAACACCGTCAACACGTACAACAGGACCGCGACTAGCCATGGGCTGAATTGAGTGCTGAACACACCGGCATAAATCGCGAACAGATTCCAGTACGACGGGAAGCCACGGAAAACCCCATGCACTTCCATCTTGGCATCGCGATGGGCAAACCCAAACAAACTCGCAACCATTGCAAATACAACCGTAAAGCCCCAACCTTCAGGCATCCATTCCATTCGCCAAATCAGCATCAGCGGGATAAAGGCAAAGGTGAGATAATCAATCAAATCATCAATCACCCGCCCGTCGATCGCGGCGGCGTTTTCCTTCACCGCGAACCGACGCGCCAGTGGCCCATCGATAGAATCAATCAGGGTGGCCAACAACAGATAGACGAAAACGACCCGGGAGTCACAATCCGGCTGCATCATTTCATGCACCGCAAACGCGGCCGGAATGATACCCGAGGCCGTCAAGACGTGAACCAAATACGCTGAATTAAACAACACTCAATCCCATTTGCGAAAACTCCCAGAAAACGCTTCCATCACAAATTCGCCGGCAATCAGCTCGCGGGGAAGTTGATTGTTCTAGTGCCTTTTTTAGCGGAACGGCGCAAGCCGTCCGGTCCCGAGTCACCGGACGGCTCGCGCCGTTCCGCTACATTTGAAATCGTTCAGTAATACAATCGACGTCCCAGCGAGCCCGGCTCGTCGGACGCCGAGCAACACGGGACATTGGCACTCCGACCTCGATGCGAGACACCGGCGGTATGTACATGCATGATACGCGACCAAGACGACCGCTCACCATCCAATCACGACTAACACCGCCGCGAAAGCCAGTTCATCAATACCGTTTTGGACCAATCGGCAAAGCCCCAACGAAACACGAGCCGCACGGATAAAACGCCATTCCGGATGTGCCGCATCTCGAAACGGGTGCATCCACACTCGAACTTTCGCGCTAGCCCGCCCATCGCATGCAGTCGCAACAAACGCAAACTTCATTCCGGCGCGATGTTTGCAACCGAAAACCTGTCCGTAGAAAACATCTCAAAGGACTACCATGTTTCTAACCATACTCGGATACCTGCTGCTCGGAACATTGATCGCGTTGGTGTGCGGATCCTTGCTCAGCCTCAGTTCGAGCCCTCACTGGTTCATCCGCGGATGGGACTTCCCTCGCGTGCAAATCATCGTCATCGCTTGGTCGGTAACCGCTGTTTATGCGTTAGTGCCCTATGCCATGGGCGATCCCGCCCCCGTTTCGGAATGGGTCTTTGTTCTCATTGCCACCGGACTGACTGTCTGGCACGGCTGCCGCATTATCCCGTACACCCCCGTTTTTCCTCAACAAGCAAAACCGACGGCGCGAAAACACCGGCATCGCGAAGATCCCGCGACGCTGCGAATGGTCGTTTCCAACGTTGAGATGGAAAACGATCATTACGATCGATGGGTGGAAGTCGTTACGGAGGCTGATCCTGACGTCCTTATTGCCTTAGAACCGGACAAGGACTGGATTGATTCCATCTCACCGTTGCTAGAGCAATACCCCCACCGTATCGTCCGTCCCCAAGACAACTGGTACGGCATGATGTTGCTGTCACGTTTGCCAATTCTTCGTCATCGCGTGCGGTTCCTGGTCCAGGACGATATTCCTTCGATCGACGCACACCTCAAGCTTGATGACGGTCGTGAGGTGCGAGTGATCGCCGTCCATCCGCGTCCGCCCGAACCGATCCGGGGCAATGATGCGACGGCTCGTGACGCCGAATTAACATTGTGGGGGCAAGAGCTAGTCGATGAAACCGAACCGACGATCATCGGCGGCGACCTCAACGATGTCGCCTGGTCAGCAACCACCCGACTTTTCCTTCGCACCAGCGGCATGTTGGATCCACGGCGCGGCCGCGGTTTTTTCAACACTTTTCACGCCGACCATTGGTACTGCCGCTACCCCCTAGACCACATTTTCCACTCGCCGCATTTCACCGTCACCACGATCCAACGCCTGCCTCATATCGGCTCGGATCACTTCCCCATGCTGATCGATTTGCGTCTCGAACCTGAGAAGCAAAACGAACACGAAGTACTCGAAGAAAAACCTGACGATCAAGCCGAAGTGGACCTTCGCATCGAACGTGCCCGCGAAGACGAGGAGATCAATGGCGAAGCCGTCAGCCGTGATCCGGAACACGCGATCCGTGACTAGGCCCCGCCACCCTCAACCGGCGACTCTCCTCCTCGTCCCAGGATTCATGTCGCCGGCTTGGATGATGTACCCGATCTACCGGTATCTCCATCGCGATTTCGCTCAGGTAATCCGCTGGGACTATCCCCACGTCTTTCACGACACGTCTTCCGTCATCGATTCACTTGCCGAACAAATGGATCGATCGAACACACCCATTTCGATTGTGGCGCACAGCTTTGGTGATTGGATCACGCGTTCGGCGCTACATCGCACGACTCACAAGAACTTTGGCAGGCTCGTGTCTGTTTGTCCGGTAACGAGTTCGGTTCCGATCCTGCGTGCCACCCATGGGCTTGCCAGCAACCTCACCGAGGAATTCGCGGTAATGTCGTCCGATCAGCGAGCAGGGGTGTCGATTCCCGACCACCTTTCCATCTCCCGATCGATCGTCTGGGCCACCGGCGATGCGTTTGTTGACGACGAATCAAATGATCCACACGTGATTCGCGAACGTCGGGTCTGGGCGACGCATAATTCGGTGTTATTTCAGCCAAATGCGTGGCAAGTTATCCGCCAAGAACTTTTGCAAACCGACTTTGGCACGTCGATTGCCTTATCCAAAAGTGGCTTAACAAATCGTTTGCCCGGAAATGCCGCCAACATGTCGCCCATGACGAAAACGACGGCATCAGATCAACAACAACGACAGGAAAAAGAACGATGAAAACTCTACTTAGCATTTTGACTTTGGCTCTCGGACTCAGCTTCGTTGGCTGCAACGATTCCGTCTATGACGAACGTGCCGATGAGGTCCGCGACACGACCCAACAGTACGCCGACGACGTCCGTGACAACTACGACAACGCCGCCGAAAATGTCGAGAACCGCTACGAGTCGGCTCGCCCAGCGTTGGAAGACCAGGCTGATGAAGCCGCCGATAATCTCGAAGACCGCGGCGAACAAATTGCAGATCAAATCGAGCAATCGGGCGAAGAACGTGCCGACCAGCTCGAAGAGATGGACGATGAGGAAGCCGCAATCGAGGAAGTCGAATAAGGCGACCGTCCCCACCCCAGTAAGTTCCACCGATGGCTCGCCATCGGCCTGCATAACCGCAGCCCTCGCGGCGGGACCTGAAAACAACAACGTAACAGCCGATCCCTTGATCGGCTGTTTTCTTTCATAGATGGAGAATGACACCGATGAGCGCTGCGACCTCAGACGAATGGAAACGGCACATTTCCACTTGGCTCACCCGCACAGCTTCCTCGGCAGACGATATCGCTGATGCGAGCATTCGCAAGCTGCGCAAGCGGGTCGGCAGCGTGGGCGTTCCCAAGATTTTCCCATACATGGGCTTCGCTTCCTCCGATGCCGTTCATCTCCAAGGCCGGGTTCTGACGAATCCGCCCAATGTCCCCGATTTTCGCAATGACCGCTGGTGGCGAAACCTCAATGCCGCCGTCCGCCGGTTCATGAGCGATGAAGTCCCTGGTGTCACCGTTGAAGCGTCATTCGGAAACAAAACCGCGACCGCGACGAGCGATCCAGAGGGCTACTTTCATATCTCGCTGCCACGTAGCGGAGATCATACGAATACGTTCTGGGACGTCGCTTCGCTGCGAATTGTCGGTCATCCCAAATCACGTCGCCAGAGCGACCAAGTGAAGTGCGGTGTATTGACGGTCCCGGACAGCGCTCAATTTGCGGTCGTCAGCGATGTTGATGACACCATCCTACATACCGGTGCCACCGACATTGCGACGATGGCAAAGTTAACGTTCTTCGGCAATGCCCGCACGCGTGCTCCGCTCAATGGCGTGGCTGAACTGTACAAGCAACTTCAAAATGGCGGCTTCGACAAACCGACCAACCCGATTTTCTATGTCTCCAGCTCACCTTGGAATCTCTACGACTTTCTCGAAGATTTCTTAGAACTCAATTCAATTCCACGCGGCCCGCTCCTGCTGCGCGACCTTGGACTCGATGCTGACAAATTCATCAAATCCGGTCACGATCACAAACTGGATAAAGTTCGCCGTCTTCTCACCACGTTTGACAACCTTCCCTTCCTGCTGTTCGGAGATTCAGGCCAAGAGGATGCGCGGCTCTATGCGACCGCCGCGGAGGAATTCCCCGAACGAATCAGCGGGATCTTTATTCGCGATATCGACCCTCAAGTAGCAAGCGACCACGACCGCAGGGTGGATCAGTACGTTCGTCGGTCCGCCGCGGTGGGAGTGCCGATGTACCTTATTCAAGACAGTACGGCAGCCGCGGAGATTGCGATCGAACACGGCTGGCTCGATGCGGCGGTGCTCGACCAAATCAAACGGGCGACCAATCGCGACGAAAGCCGCCCCGAATCATCGTAATTTCAAACTCGCCAGATGCCGTCAAATGCATCTGACCTGACATGATCCGAGCAAGCCGCAATTCTTCGAGGGCTTGCGATCCAGCTTCAGCGATTCTGATTGATCAACTGAATCATCGTCTGGGGCGATTCCACCGCCCCCACGGTCGTCGTTCTCGAAAACAACAGCTTCGGAATCGTTCCCGCTCCAGCCTTCTGATACAACTGCACGTGACGCTTGACGTACTCGCCTGGCACCGATCCTTGAAGAATCCCGTCGAGCTTCGACTTGCCCACCAGAGACGCGGCATGGCTCACCGCCTGGGAATAATTCGGTTTTGATTCGAATAGGTAGTTGTGGAATTCCGCGAACTTTTCACGATCGCTCATCCACACAGCCACGGCCAACTTCGCCAGCTCGCATGATTCCGCGTGGCTTGCGTGTGTCGACTGGACGGTCGGGTTACATTTTCCGTCCAACGGAACAGGCAAGACAATCACCGCCAGCCGATCGCCAAAATGTTCCTTGGCCGCTTTCAGTGACGCATGCGTACGCTGACAGTGCGGACAGGTGTAATCAAACATTTCGACAAAAACGATTTCGGCATCCGGGCTTCCAATCAACGGCCAGTCTTTGGTCGAGAGTTTGACGCCACCCAAGATCTGAACGGTCTTGGCAGACTCCGCTTGCGACGCCCCGACATCACCGTACACGAGGGTTGCAGGGTTCGCTAAAGCGAGCGTCAACCGCGAAAGATCGGGGATGTTCCAGCTGGCGAGGGTTTCATCCATTTGATGTTGCAGGCTGACCGATGGTGGCGGAGCGAAAAACTCCTCTTCGGTGGCTTCTTCAGACAAACCGCTATCCGACTCAATTGTTGGCGCGGCCCCATGCTCGATTGTCTCAAAAGTCTGTGGCGGCTCGCTGTTCACTTGCAACGTGATCAACACCGCGAGGGCAGCGGAAGCTCCACCGGCGATCCATCGCAGAACGCTCGCTTTGACAGGGTGACTCCACAAAAACACGCCCGCCAAAACTAATCCCGCGACGTGAGCGACGAGGCAATAAGGGCACAGATGCCCCAGGGCGAAAATCTGCAGCCCGATGAACCAGATCGCTGCTCCACCGGCAGCGAGGCTTGCCAAACCAATCCCGGACCATCGAAGTCGCTGCCACCGCACACTACTCGGCCGGACAAGCAATAATCCGATCACGCAAGCGTGAGTGGCGATTGCGGGAACGCTCACCGGAACACCGAGGACCTTCGACCAACGACTGTGGAGCACGTGATGGCAGTCAAAAACGCTGCCGCCACTGCATCCCGCAACCGGAGACAAAGTGAGCGCCGACCAAGCTAGGTAAATGCTCGTCGCGATCGCGATCGTGCTGCACGTCAACATCACCGCCCACACCGTGGACGTCACGCCAGCCGTTGTCCCAGAAAAAAATGGCTTGCGTGAGGACAGTGAGTGGTGCCAGTTTGCTGAAGAACGGGAGATCGGGCGGTGCAGGTGAACGGTCGACATGGGGGGCTCCGGATACAGGTTGAAAACTCGAGTTGCCGAGCCCGCACCAATGCAGTTTGCATGCCAAAAGTCTCCCGCTCATTCGGCCATTCGTTACGGGCGCAAAGTCCCACGCCATTCGGTTCTGGTGCGGAAAAACGACGTGGGTCTGGTTGATTCGAAAGCAAATCGACCGCCTGGCGATCAACTCTTCCACCGGGCCCACGCAGCTCGCACTCCCATCGCTGCTACGCCCGCGTGATCTCACCGAACGCGACAACGAGCGATCCGTAAAACGCTTCCCCACGCCGCCTGCACGGCTGCGCCGATCGCAGCCTCGAAAGAACGCGGGCCATTTTCATGCTCCGCACCTAGTCCGCTCTCCTTCGTTGCGTCGTGGCAATATTGGAGAGCTCAGAATACGGCGGAGAAAACTTGGGTCGATTACGTCCGTCGAAAAGACAATTCCGCTGACCGAGCATGGCGATCGAGTTACAACTGATTGCGAACGGATAGAGTTATTGTTTCCTCGCGAACGATTGGGCCAAGTTTCGTAACCTGTCCGAACGCCCCCTCCCACATCCCCACCTCAAAGCTCCCCATGCTAAAAATCCGTCCAGTTTTCGTCACCGCGTTTCTGGCGATCATCGCGATCACTGCGTTCGATCACCCGTCAATCTATTCGGACGACGCGGCCCCCAGCCCCCAAAAAACATCCCGCCCTCGCCGCGCCGAAATGGCCGGCTACTTGCTCGTTCCCCATGAAAAGCTGCCTGAAAAGTATGACGCTGGATTTTCGCTCTACGTCTCCGCCTGGCCGTTGCTAGACAAATACCCAGGGAACCGGTTCCAAACCGGCCTCTTCGGTACCTGGATGTTTGCAAAGTCTGATGTGAAACGTTCGATGGCAAACTACAGTGACATCGAAGGCGGATTGGGTTGGTGGCGTGATACCCGGTTTGCCACCAAGACACCAAAATTCATCATGGGCGGCGTCGCAAAAAGCTTTAGTGAATGGGCCAACGGACCGGGTGCGGGTAAAGGACGCGACTGGGAAAATCCCCGAGGTAAGTACGGCATCGCTCAGCTAAGTCCTCACGTCGTTTGGCCACCAGACGGTCTGAACTTAAAACAAGGAACATGCGGCCAATTGTTCGGTTACGGATACCTTCCATTGCCACTCACCGAAGCAAAACCAACCACCGAGGGGACCGATGTACCAACGGGCGATCAAAGCTGGACGCTGTTTCTGAACACCGGCAACTTCAAAGGCCCTGTCGCGTTCTTCACTCCCAACTTTTGGGCCAAGCCGAGCGTCAAGGATCCTTCGTACGCCGGCACGTTTCTCGATAGCCAACCGGCCAATCCGAACAAAGCCATCCAAATGGAAACGCAGTACATCCCCGCGTATCAATCCACTGACTCAAACGGTGTGACCTATGCCCGCGTCGCTCCGACTTCGTTCCCTCGCGACGCCCAGGGCACGTCGCCAGTCGTTCATCAAGTCACCGCGTATTCCAAAGCCGCACTATGGGATTCCACGAAAGCATGGTTCCACGGTGGCGAACCGGTGAGCGGGACGATCAACACCGATGCTTCCGCAGTTCACGACTTCGAGAAAAGAGGCGGATCGACTTGGAAGCTTTATCCCGAATCGACACCCAAAGAACAGAGAACTCCCATTCGCTGGAACGCATTCGCAACCCCAATAACCCTCGGACCAACCACGTATGGTTATCGATGGGACAAAGAACTCACCACGCAAACGGATACGCCCGAAGGCCCACTCGTCACGTTGCCCCAATACTACCGCTTGGACGAAACGAGCGGATCCGGTCCGATTTGGGTTGCCGTTGAGCCCTCGGACGTTCCCGCTGAAACCGGATTGGTGGACGTTCAATTCGGAAATCCTCGTTCGACAACTCCAGAACCTTACATGACACCGGACGCTCCCGAAAGCTGCTGGAAATCTCCAGGTCCGGTTGCGGGTCCTTTCGAAACCAAACTCGGTGATGGAAGCACCGTCACGTACTACTGGTATCGATTTGCCGACCAACCGGCGTTATTAAACGCAGATTTAACTGACGAAGAGCGCGAAGCGATGCAGGCGAAAGTCGAGAAGCTCCATCGTGCGTGGAGACAAGACCAAGAATACCTGCCACCGCCGCAGGACGGCGAACTCGCCGATCTCGATCCCGCCGTCCTGGTGACTCCACCGGCAGGCATGGAAGTCGGTTTCGTACCGATCGCGACTCACCAAGGTCGATAGACCGATGGGCGCGGCGAGTCTGCAATTTGCCAACCTCTCCGAAAAAGATGACACAATAAAAAAGCCCCGCACCGAGGTGCGGGGCGAAGTTTCAAGTCACACGATCTCAATCAATGAACGCGACATGTCGCATCGCGATCGACTCGTTTTCGGTGTTCATCAGAACTTGATGCCAACCGTTCAAAACGATGGTTTTGTGGTCTCGGTGACGAACTCGTCCCCGAACAAACACACTCGGGTTGCGACGCTGGGCGACCCAGTGCAGGTTACGCAATTGCGGCCGACGGCTGATCAACCGCTCCCGCTGCGCTTCGGTCACCCCCTGAGGATATCCCGCCGCGACGTACACCAATTCCCCGCCTTGACGAACGACCTCTTCGCACAGGTGTGGTTTTCCGCCACCGCGTGCGATCGGTTCGCTTCGTAAAATCAAGCGTTCATTGACGAACGAATCACTCGGCAAAGGCACAAAGAACCATTCACCTTGGCGAACAAACGCCTCATTGCGTCGGCGATTCCGCTTGCGTGGCTTCACACCGAGTCGATTCTCGAGTGCTCGTACAGCAACCGGCTTCAATGCGTCGAACGCCGTTTGAACCGTCGAGACCGCAGCACGTTCGGGCACCGCGGCCACAAACCAATGTCGTTCATCGTGACCGCATAGAAACTTGTGCTTCCCGTCACGCTGGTCCGCCATCAACAGCAGGTGCCGCATGCTCGGCTGAACATCGAGCACACGAGTCGTCGAAATGAGTGGTGACGCCACCGCAATATCGAAGAATTCACCATCGCCATCGTTTCCGATATCGATCGTGATCCCTTCGATGCCATTGCGTCGCGAAGCACGATGAATTTGCGCACGTGCGCCAATCCGCGTGAATTGACGCTCAATCAATTGCATGTTCATGACATTGCCTTTCAAGAACTGTCAAACACATGGATGCACGCCGGCGGCCAACATGGCCGCTCCACTTCGCGTCATTCGTCCCAACACGTCGGGCCTTGCTCCTCTCGCGATCGCGCCAACAAGCAACCGTTAAGAGTTGAAAGAGAGAGAACGGAAATCTGAGATGGGTTCGCTGCTTTCTCAAATTCTCCCAATTTCGATTAAACAAAAGACCACCATCTACGAGCGGGATACGGTGACAGGACATCATCCCGTTCGGTTGATGGCCGACCACCTTTCGATGCGATCATGACGCGGGGTGGGGCCAGACCTTGGCACAGCGATTGCGTCTCCACGAACTTACCTCAGCCGGGATCCTCACCAACCCTTATTGAACGTGCGAGATCAAACCACACCACGCAGGAGTTTCTGTCCATGGCACTCAAACCTCATTGCATCTTCCAGCGTGGTACCGGACCGATCGTCGCTGCGGCGATCCACAACGGGCACCAAACCCGTAAAAGTGTTGAGCAAAGGTTAGCGATCGATGAGAAGCAACAACTTCGCGAAGAAGACCCAATCACCGGCGAATGGACGCAAATTGCCAAGACTCAAATTGTTGGCCTGCGTTCCCGTTTCGAAGTCGATTTGAATCGACCGAGGGACAAGGCCGTCTACGAAACACCCGCCGATGCGTGGGGACTTGAGGTCTGGGACACCCCGCCCGACCAGTCACTGATCGACGCGTCCCTACGCGAATACGACCTATTCTATGCAGAGGTGAAAGAACTACTCGAAGAAATGCTCGAAGAGTACCCGCGAGTCGTCGTGTACGACCTGCATACCTACAACCAACGTCGACAAGGCCCGGACGGCCCCGTCGCCAATCCGGCGACCAACCCAGAAGTCAACATAGGCACGGGAACCATGGATCGGCAGTTTTGGTCCCCTGTCGTCGAACGTTTAATGCGTGAACTAAGGTCCTACGACTTTCACGGTCGCCAGCTGGATGTACGAGAAAACGTGAAATTTCAAGGCGGGTACTTCTGCGAGTGGATTCACAAGACGTTCCCGCAGCAGGTCTGTGCGATCGCCATCGAATTCAAAAAGTTCTTCATGGACGAATGGGAAGGCGAGCCGGATCCGGATCAAGTCGAGTGCATCTACCAAGCACTCGAGGCAACAATACCAGGGGTACGCGAAGCATTGGAGAAAATGTGAACGCTACGTCTCAAGACGCTCCGTCGCGTCGATCCATAACCGATCAATACGAAGCAATCGCCGAAGCCGCCTGCGACCGTTTAGCGAAGAATAAACGGGTGCGACGTAACCTGCCCGGTGGCGGAAGACTGCGCATCGACCGCCAGTTGCCATTTCTATGTTTGCATCGTGGTAACGAGGAAGACGCCGTAACGCGTGAGCTGATTACGTCCGAGGCCGCCTATCTTTTTGCATCGGACAGCGTCAAACATCACGAAGGCTTGTCGCATCTGTGCTCTGAAATTAGCGCAGCGATGCAGGAACATTTTGGAACGTTTTTGTTGATTGAAGTCTGGGCGAAAGACTTGTCCGCCCAACGCAGCTCGTCCGCTGAATTCCAGATCGCATGCATCGATGGAGACGCGATCCCCTCCACCATCAACGCATTCGAAGAGGCCCTCAAGGCGATCCGCGTTGACGGCCGCCCACCTCAGGTCAATCGTCTCGTCGCCGACGTTGCTGAACTACGTGGCTTGCCGTCCCTGGCATCGGTATGCCCCGAAAACGGTTCCGGAGCTTGCTGTACCCTGGGCCTCATCGTCAATCCGTTTTACCGAGATCGTGTCACGGGCGCCGTCTATCCCGTCGCATTGCAAGTCCTCCGCTCGCAATTGGCAATCGCATTTCGCAAGACAGTTGCTGAGTTCACTGGCAATCCCAAAGGAAAGCACAAAGCACACTATGACACGCTCGGGCCGTCCTCAATGGTCAAAGCCGCCCGACTGATCGACCAACAACTATGCGAAGTTTCAGGATCGTTCGATTTTTTGTTGCAAGTCACCCCAACCAACGCAGACGAGGCTCGCATGGAGTTCGCAGCGTCGAGTTCCAAGGAACTTCCTTCTCTGCGATACCGACATCTGCCTTATCATCCCAACATTCTGAAACGGCGTTTGTTCGATATCGAGATCGAGCGTGTCGAAGATCCCACGCTGGCACATTTGTTCTGGGAAAAGCAAGACGAAATCGACCGACAACTGACCTCGCTTCGCGATTTGCATGCACCCGAACTGGCCCTGCACGAACTACCAAAGCAGTCGCATTTCCTGACCAGTAGCCTGCAACTTTATGGCACCGCCGAAGACTCCTTGGTCGAATTGGCCGAACAAATTCTCGAGCGGTTTGCCAAGGCTCCCCCTGCCTCGCAAGATTCAGCGAGTCAACGATCATCGGGAAAAAAGAAGTGTGTGGATTCAGAGGAACTCGCCTCCGCCGCTCGGGAGGAGATCGATCGTTACCACACGCGGATGAACGAATTCACCGCCTCGGTCGAACTCAGCGACACGATCGCATCCGGCATCATGGTATCGCATGACCGTCTCTTGATCTCGCGAGAAGTTTCCATCCCACGACGTCGTCTCGCGCCACTTTTGCATCATGAGGTAGGCACGCACCTGTTGACCTACTTCAACGGCCGATGCCAGCCGTTTCGGCAACTTTACGCGGGGCTAGCAGGCTACGAAGAGTTGCAAGAGGGGCTCGCCGTCTTGGCGGAATACCTGGTTGGTGGACTCACCCGTATGCGAATCCGAACTCTCGCGGCTCGCGTGATGGCGGTGCACTGGATGGTCAACGGAAAGTCGTTCGCTTCCGTGGTGAACCGCCTGCAACGACACCACCGATTTTCACGTCGCCAATCGTTTACGACAACCTTGCGAGTGTTCCGCGGCGGCGGACTGACAAAAGACATCATCTATCTCCGCGGCTTGCGAGATCTACTCGATTACCTGGCCAAAGGCCACGACATTGAACCGCTCTACGTTGGAAAGATCGGACTGCAACACGTTCCCTACATTCAAGAGCTAAGACGGCGCGGAATTATCACCCCGCCGCGTATCCTTCCTCGTTTCTTGGACGACGAATCCGCCCGCGATCGGCTCGAAGCTTGTCGGGGGAAGTCAGTCCTGGACCTTATGGAGACCGACTGATGAAAATCGCTTTTGTTGTCAATGATGTGATGACCGAACAAGCCGAGTACACGACAACACGCTTGGCGATGTCGGCAGTGAACATGGGACACGAGGCCTATCTGCTAGGCGTCGGCGATTTCATCTATGCACCCGAAGGATCGATCCAAGCTCATGGACGCAGCGCAAACGGCGCGACCTATGAATCGCTAGAGGACTATCTCGCTGCGGTGCAGAACAAAGAAAACGAAGACCAACGAATCAACTTAGACGAGCTCGACGTACTCTTGCTGCGGAACGACCCATCCGACGACGCGACCGAACGCCCCTGGGCTCAAACAAGTGGCATCCTGTTCGGACAGCTCGCGGCGACTCGCGGCGTGCTCGTACTCAATGATCCCTTCAGCCTCGCCAATGCCATCAACAAAACCTACTTCCAACACTTCCCCGAGCAGGTTCGTCCCAAGACGTGCATCAGCCGCGATATCGACGACATCAAGGCATTCATTGCCGAACAGGATGACAAAGTCGTTATCAAACCCTTGCAAGGTTCAGGCGGGCAAAGCGTTTTCCTCATCGGGGAAGACGAAAAAGCGAACCTAAACCAAATGATCGAAGCCGTCATCCGCGATGGCTACTGCATCGCCCAAGAGTATTTACCCGCCGCCGTTGAAGGCGATGTCCGGATGTTCGTGATTAACGGACGCCCGCTCATGAAAGACGGCAAATACGCGGCATTTCGACGCCGAAACGATACCGGAGATGCACGCAGCAACATGCATACGGGCGGCAAGTGCGTCGAAGCGGAAGTCACCGACAAAATGCTGGAACTCGTCGAAATGGTCCGCCCCAAACTCGTGCAAGATGGCATGTTCTTAGTTGGCTTAGACATCGTCGATGACAAACTGATGGAGATCAACGTCTTCAGCCCCGGCGGACTGGGGAGTTCCCAAGCTCTGACTGGAATCGACTTTGCCACCGAAGTTATCCATGACCTCGAACGCAAAGCCCAATACCGTTCCTACTACGGCGCCAGCATGTCGAACCGTGCACTCGCAACATTGTGATCGCTCACTCGATCCTCCTCCCGAAAGCGTCGAGCGAGGGGAGGGAAGAGCCTGCGATTAAGGTCAGCGAATCCAGGCCTCGCCCCTAAGCGGGCCTCCTCTTCGCGTTACGGCGAAAGCCTACGCAACTCGGCGAGACAAGAGCGCCCCCAACGGACCGTCATCGAAGTGTTGGTCACGGGACAATATCGCCGATGATCTGAATCTGTCCGACGCGAATGCACGTGCCTTGATACTTCGGCGACTTCAATTCGGTCTCGGGATCCTTCAATCGAAACGCGACGCTTTGGCGATCAGGCTGTTCCGAATCGACCTCCACGATCACCGTGTGCACCTCATCGGGATCAACGCCCATGGCGACGCCCAGCGTGGCGATACGGTGATAGGTACAGTAGCTATCAAATCGTGGCAGAGGACGATCCAATTTCTTGCCATCCACGGTCACAATCACCTGTCCGCCGTCGGTCCCCAAAAGGTCATATAGTTTTGCAACCGAGCCACGAAATTGGAAACTTAACTTGCTGCCCGGCTGAGTCGTCTCCCAAATCGTCCCCAGACGTTTGCTGAAGCTCTTGGCGAGTCTGTCGTCTGGCCCCAATTGTTTCCACTCCGGCGTCAACATGCTTTGATCGACCGGGATCATTTTGGCGGCTTGCCAGTGATCTTCCACGAACGTCGTTGCGAGTTTGGAGGCATGATCCATCGGTTGCGAAGTTTCACCGAACTTGGTCACCGCATCGGCTACCAGATCCGCGTAGATTTGGTGTCCCTCATCCAACGGATGGACCCCATCAGATGAGAACCGAACAACACCCTCACTGGCCGGCTCGTCCGATTTGAAAATCAAGCTTCCGGTCGCTTCCAACTCCACGATCTTTTTGGCGAAGTTGATCGATGGGATTGCATAGTGATCAGCGAGCAGTTCCATCGCGGACGCCGCACGCGGGTTGAAACCATTTCGCAAATCGTTTTCGTACCCGACTCGAAACGTGTATACGAAACAGATATCCGTGTTCGGATCCGCAGCCCATGTTTGCCTCACGATCCCTTCCATCGCCCGCCAAATCTGTTCCGGCTGAGCCCCGCCATCGTTGACCGCAAATTCCACGAACAACAAATCAGGTTTGTATTGCAACGCATCTCGCTGCAAACGAAAAACGCCCAGATCGCTCCCCGTCCCACCGATCGCCGCATGGATTTCCGAAACGTCCGCCTCTGGATACGCTTGCCGGAACCACTCGAGTGACTTCACCCGCCATCCATTGGCAGCCGTGATCGATCCGCCGAGATAGGCAATGCGAACGGTCTTACCATCACGAAGTTTCGCCAACACGTTGCCGATCCCGTCTCGAGCATGACAATGCTCCGCCTTCACCGGCTCAAACGTCGGCGTTTCAGCACGCACATCGGAGACGGAAAGGAAAACCGGCGAAATCAAAACTAGAAACAGGTGAAACCAAGAATGGCGACTCCTCTGGGAGCAATACATCATCGTGGCAATCTCAAAAGTGATCGTAAAGTTGAATTATCGTTTGTTGGTCATGTGGACATCGTCCAAGAAATAGGCCGCATCGCTACGAGCGGACGCGATAAAACCGACCCACCCAGTTTGAGTCCATTCAGGATCGCAATCCAGATCAACAAACTCGTGGCGACTTCCATCCGGAAGCAACAAAGTTGATTTCCAGCGGCTGTTGGAAACTCCCTGCACGGCTTCGATCGTGACTTCCACCCACGTATTGGCAGGAACGTCCATCAGCTTGCGACCGCGGGTATGAATCGCCCTATCGCTAAACTGGAGACTCGGTCCCGTTCGGTAGGGACTCGACTTGTTCCGCCATTCACACGACACCGCGACCGTCGGCTCCAAACGAATACGAAAGCTCAGTCGCGATTTACCGTCGGTGTACTTGGGATCCCAATGGAAGTGAGGGTTGTAGGCAGCCTTCATGTCGGCTGCGTCTTGGATCTTCAAACAGCGGCCACCACCATCGGGTGAATCTGCCACTGTGATCAGCGATTCTCTTCCCTCATGGCTCAACGAAGCAACGCGCAGGAGTGATACCGGACTGTCAGATTCAAAATCATCATTCAAATCCAAAACGAGCGGTGGGGGGACGACGTAGGGCTTGCGGAACTTCGTCGATGCCGCCAGTTTTTTCCATGAAGGATCACCTTGCACCCCGGCTGATTTCGTATCAAACGGGGCAAAACCGATTTGTTTCGCCGGCGAGTCGGGCTGGAGTCGGAAATCACGAGTGGCAGCGTCGACAAACATCGGATCGGCGACGACCGAATCGGTGTCGTGACCATCTGCGCGCCATTGATCCCAATCCTTGCCAGCGAAATCGAACGGTTGACCGCCCACGCGCCAGTAGAGATTGTGGTTCATGGCAACGCGGCTACCGTTCTTCCATCCCGAGTATCCGAGCAATCGTCCTTCATCAAAGAGCACCAAGTTGCGTTCAAAGGTAAACGACAAATGCGGTTCCGCTCGCGAGACTGCAACTTGCCCCTCTTGGCTAAATGCCAGAATGTTGTTGCGGACGATATTTTCGCGACCGTAGTGCTGATGAAAGCCGCCGTCACGCACGTCGTAGACCAAATTATTTTCGAACACGATGTGGGAACTGCCTTCGTCGGGATAGAGCCCCCAACCTCCATATCGGGTCGCGTAGATATCGTGGATGACGTTGTGCCTCACCGTCGTGCCTTCCGATGGGCCCAACGTGTAGACGCCTCCCATGTCGCTGAGAATGCGGTAGCCGACGTGATGTAAATGATTGAATTCAATCCGGTTGCGTTTGGCTCCACTCTCGGCATAGCCCCAACGCCAACCGACCGACACAGCCGTGTAGAAGAAATCCGCAATATCACAGTGCGTGATTGCGTTGTCCGAACTGTGCCCGATCCACACCCCGACAGCATGCGGAAGAATCCGACCACCACTGTGCAGAATACAGTTGTCGATCGTGATTCCGCCCGCCCGTACAGGCTCCGGTACCAACCCCGGCTCACCGATGCGTACCGCGCTGACACCAATGTCAAAGACGCGTGTCCGTTCGACCCGGCAATCACGACACGCCTTACGAAACCAAAACCCACTGCCTCCGACGTGTTCGACTGCGCAGTTGTGAAAACCGATGTCCGTCGCCCCATCGAGCTGGATCGCGGTGGCGTCCACATTTAACGCCGCTTGATGCGAGCGGATTCCCTTCTCAGGTATACGGTATTCAGCATGCTGAAAACGAAGGTTCTCAAACCGGATGTGCCTAACCCATTGCTTTGGATCATCGACAACACCTTGCATCTCGATCAAACGCGGCAGATTGCCCGCATACGACTCGACCGTCTCGATTTTGTCGTTTACATGGGGCTGATAGTACAACCAACCGTCCCCGCCGAGAAACCATTCACCTGGGGCATCGAGTGCACCAAAATAGTTCTCTAAGAAGTACAAACAATCCCGGTTCATGGGGTTGTGCGGCTTCATTCGCTCTCCGTGCGTCGTGAACAGCCCGCGATCAGCATCACAGGCTTGCAACCACTCACGCGTCGTGTCCCATTTGTGATAGGTAACGATCTGCACATCACGCAGCGCTTCCGGATCGATCGGTTTTAACGAAGCCAGATCCTCGGACGGCGCAGCGAACTGATGACGAAACGTTCCTGAGGACTTCTCAAGGGGTGTTTCACTGACGCCAAGCAACCGAAAGAAGTCCTCTTCGTTAGGCGTCCGCGCTCTCACGGCGCGCCGCCCGTTAACCCACATTTGCTCGAACCGCCAATCGTCATTTCCGGCTTCCTTTGGCACCTCAACACGTGTTCTCCAGAGTCCCGGATGGTCCGGGTCTCGTTGCCAGTCGAAAATCTTACGGCCACCGGAAAGCACAACGTCGCCGTCGGAATCACCGACGTAGCGAACCGGATGCCTCGCCGAAAAACCTGAATCCGCAGGCGTAAAAACGAGCGTCTGGTCCAGACGGTAGTGCCCAGGTCGGAGATGCACGGTCACCGCTCGTTCGCGTTTCGCAGCGAGGGCATCAAGGATCGCCCGTTGTGCTCGCTCGACCGACGCAAATGGCCGCGACTCGGTACCGGCCTGGTCATCTGATCCCGCCGGCGAAACATAGAAATGTGTTTCTGACTCATCCGCTGCACGACACAGCGTCGGCACGAGCACCAACATCCATGCGAGACCGAGAGCGTTTATCTCGCGAGATCGCAAACGGTTGCCGAAGTCAAAAACCCGGCAGACGAACCTCGTTAGCTTCCATGAACCCATGTTATCGTTTCCGTTGATTAAAGTTCACGAATCTTCAAATGTCGCCAACGCACTTCATAAGGACCGGTCCCTTTGCGGATTCCGTGTACCTGAAGGCCGATGAATCCTTTGGGGTGCGACTGGAATCGTTCCGGGTGCTTCAGGTCAGAGACCTGTGCACCGTTGATCCAAGTTTGGATCCGATCACCTTTGGCAACGATGCGATACGTGTTCCATTGTCCATTCTTAACATGGTCATTCGGCACGCGATCGGCGTCAGGTGTCATCCAACCACCAGCGGCCTCGCCATAGATGTAACCCGCCATCTTGTCGTACGAAATTTCGACCTGCGGTCCGTTGACACGCCCGGTCGGTTGATCGTCCTTACACTGGGAACGAATCTGAACACCGGAGTTCAGACCTGGATCGAGCATCACCTCAAACGTCATTTCAAAGTCACCGTACAGTTTGTCGGTACATAAAAACGAGTTGGGACTGCCCTCTGCCGTTGTACCGACAATCGCACCATCCTCGATTTGGTAGGTCGCCGTACCATTTCGTTGCGTCCAACCTTCCAAATTTTTTCCGTTGAACAAATCAACGAAATCGGTGGTCTCGGCGGCGGAAATGCTAAGGATGGTGGCGAGTACAAAACACAATGACGCAAGTGGTCGGATCATAGGGGTTCTCTTTCGAAACAGGGTAACAACATTGATGGAAATCACGGGGGCAAAAAGCTTTTCAGCACATCAGATCTAGCCTTGCAAGTTTTCGTCGTGATTTCGGGTGAATTGGAAATGGATTAAAGACGGAACAGCACTCATTCATCTCGAGACGTTGGAAACATTTCAAGACGGGCAACGCGATACAGCTGACTACTTTTCACTCAGTTTTGCTTCAATCTCATCAATAATCAGTTCAGCCATTTCGGCGTTAACCGAAGTGGGCCAATGAACGGCGTCGGGGCACGCGTCTCGCACCGTGTCAAATCTTGCTTCGCACAGCGAATACACGTCAATCTTCGATATTCCGTGAGTGTCCATGATCGCGTCAGTGACGTTGTTGAGACGGACGATGAGGTCGTTCTTCACCGGATCGATGACCGGACGCCCACTGTCCGGCGTTGTCCGCCAAGGTGTGCAGCGAACCCACATGAAGTCGGTGTTTGGAGCGATCTGTTTCAGATGCTTGACCACCCGCGTCATCTGCCCGGGGTATTTGACTTCGTCAACACGCCCGGGCGAACCGTTCCACATATGCAACGTCATCGCGTTCCAACTGACCACCTCATACGGTCCGTTCTCAAGCACCCCGTCCCACGCACGCAGGGCGGGAAATTCGTCATCCGTCACGGAGTAATTGAACCAGCTACCGCCGACCCAATAGTCAACGTACGCTCTGCCCAAAAAATGTCCGGTGATGAATCGACGGTACCCCATCGAGATCGAGTCGCCCACCACAAGAATGCGCGGCAGCGATGGATCTTTTATTTCAACACGTTGCATCGCGTAGCCTTCGCCGCTGAAGTAACGCATTCGATCGGCGTTTTCGTCAAATCCCGTCGGGAAAATTGCTTGGTCATAGACCTTGATTTTTCGAATCGCATACGGCGTAGTGGGGCTTGCCTCGACGTTTCCAAACGTGAGCGGTAGGCCGTTTGGTTTGACCGCGTCCGTCATCGCTAGGATCAAGTCGTCACGAAACAAAGTAAGTTTGCATTCTTTGACAACGATCGTGATCTTGGCGAAACCATCAGCCAAAAAACCACGCTGCTCGACTGCCTGATGGCCATTGATCGACAGCAGGCCCGCGTTGTAGGAGGGCGGATGATATCTCAGGCTCAGCCCTGATTCCGAGTCCATGTTTGACACTAAACGCAGACCGCCTTTTGCATCCGCGGCACGCCGAAATTCAAATTCGATCGTGTAGTTCTCTTGGTTACCAACTACCGCGGGTGGTAGGCAGAACGAGTTGGTCCCATCCAACGTGATCTCGCTCTCTCGCAACTCAATGTTGCCCGTAGACGAGGATGAATCGATCGACTCGCGACCGAGTTCCCAAGTCGGCTGGGCCTCGTGAGCCAGCAGCACTGATGCTGCGATGAGTGTCGCAGCGATCGTAGCTAATTTAAGTAAATTGCTAATGATCATGCGGGTACCGAGCGAAGTATGGCGGAAGTATCAAACGAGGTCATCTCCTGCAAAAGACCGTTCCGGCTTAGCGTTTCGAAAGACCGGAAGACTGATGAAGCGTCATCATTTCTTCATCGGAAATTGCTCGATCAAAGACGGCTAACCCACCAAACAATCCGATCGTTGCTTCGCGGGTGTACGAGCCAACTGCGTAGCGAGCCCCCACGGTGAAATCCGATCCGCCCGTCGGTTTAGATTCTGCATGTTTGACAGGATCGTAAGTAAAGATGCCGCGTCCGTGGTAATACGGATTCATGCCTCGATCGCCGCCACCAGGTCCCTCTTTCAAAAAGTACGGATCATTGCGGCGATCTTTCACCGGGTCCAGCTTTCGCTCTTCCATAAGGCCATTGATGTAAGCCCGGATGTACTCACTGTCATACGTGAATCCGAGCGTGCACCACTCGTCCGTCGGTACCGTGCGTGGCGTCGCGGCGTAGTCGGCACACCATGGAAACGCACTCCCATCGGCTCGACGTGTGACACCGCCTTCAGCAGAAATATGTGGTACCAATTGGTTGGGGCCGCCATAGGTCGGCATGTTCATCAACAACGCGTATTGCCGGGTTCCCGTGTCGTCATCCCTTCCTTTCCCTTCACTCCACATGCCCGCAATCGTACGACTGCGTCGAAGGTTTTCGATTCGAACAACAGCGAACATGCTGACTTGGGCGTCAGGTCCAGAAATATTCAGATCGCCTGTTTCTGCATGTGGGATGCGGAAATAGTGTTTGCCGTCGAGTTTCGCGGAATAGCCCGAGTAAGGGCCTTCGTTGACTCGCGGAATCGAACCACCAACCTCCATCAGCGGATGCAACTGCTCCGTCCCCGTCGACCTACGTTCTTCGCCCGCCTCTTCACCAAACGTCCAAAACGCGACCAGCCCTGGCATGTCGGTGACGACTTGAATGCCGTTCAGATTCGCCTCCGATGGGCTTGAGGAAGTTTGTTCTGCGGATACGCAAGTGACGCTCAACAGAAATAATATGGGTGTCAGGGAAGGCAGCGTGTTGCGGATCGGCATGGCAGTCATCTTCGGGCGGGAGGACAGGTGGGTAGGGGGCGGTGGGAATCTTACGATACCACGGTTTGGTTAGTGGCGGACGCGACTAAGTGAAGTCGCGGGCAATCTACGCGAGGATGTTTTTCAGCGGGCCGGTGCTGTCGCCGTGACTATCAACGTTCACGCCGACGCCTTGCAGCATCGCTAACCACGCATTGCACAACGGTGTGTCTTTCTCAACGACGATGTTCTCGCCAAGCCGAATGCCAGCCCCGCCTCCGGTTAGGACCGTGGGACAATTCGTGAGTTCATGCCCGGTCCGAATATTGCTGCCGTATGCCAGTGCGACGTGGTCGAACAATCGACTCCCGTCTGATTCCATGGTCGATTTGAGCTTATCGATCAAGCCCGACAACAATTCGCTTTGGGCAAGGTCACGCTGTTGTGACGCGGCAAGTTTCTCGCCTCGCGTGGAGTGATAGTGACTCATGTCGTGAGGAAAGACCTTGTTACCAATGCTAGTCAGCAAAGTCGCAACGGGCTGGCGATAGGTAATGACCCGCGTGCTATCGGTCTGAAATGCCGCCACCATCAAGTCATACATCATCTTGATTTCTTCACGACCGACCAAGCCAGACCTGGGCTCATCGAGCGGCGCGTCGGGACGTGCCACGCCCATCCACTGCTCGTCTTTGCTCAACCGGGTTTCGATATCACGGATACCTTCGAGGTATTCATCCAGTTTGGCGTTATCATTTTTCCCGAGTCCCCGCTGAAGACTGCGGGCGTTGTCGAGCACGGTGTCGAGAACGCTTCTTTTCCGAGCAAGCATCGCTTTTTGCTGCTCAAGAGGCGTGTCGTCTTTAGAAAAAAGCCGATGATAGGCGGCCAGCGGACCGTTCTCGCCACCGATCGGCTTTCCACTCGCGTCCCACGCCAGCGAGAGACCGATACCGTGTCCCGATCGGTCGCCGCTCTCGCTGTGATTAAACTGCAGCGAAGCGTAGCGGGTGTGTTTACCCAGTTGGTTCGCGGCGACCTGATCGGCAGAAATCGTATTGCAGAAACTCTGCCCCGGCTCGGCATACGGATTCGCCCCCGTCAACCACCATGTGCTACCCGCGTGACCTCCGTTGGAATACTTGTTCCACATTCCCTGCACCACCGAAAAATCGGCTTTGTGGCGTTCGAGCGGCTTCAGCCCGGCAGGCAATTCGTAGTCAGGTCCGGGTGTGTTGATGTCCGGAAACCACGACTCGTCGGTAATGCCCCAACCAAAACCCAAAAACGCGATCCGCTTGGGCGGCCCCACAATTTCCGCTGCCGAGGCAAATCGGCGAAAGCCAAACGATTCTAAAAACGGTAACGCAATGACCGCAGTACTGGACCTGAGAACTTGGCGTCGTGTCGTACGGGAATGCATGGCAAGAATCGCTCTTGATGGAGGAGTGGAAGGCTCGATGGTCTATCTGGTTTGAAATTCTTTGCTGCTAACCAATTCGCGAAGAAACGTGCGTAGGGCAAACTGCTCCTCGCGAGATTGGGCAAAGACGTGTTCAACCAAAGCCTCATCGCTGAACCCGACGGGGCGGCCCAATGCGTACTCGATCAGGTTCTCGGTGAATCCGCGAGCGAAATCATCCGACTTCGACGCGATCATGTCTCGCAATTCGAAATAGTTATTGAACGACTCACCACTGTGCAATTTCGCCGCCGCATCGATCTTCCAGGTCTTGTGGAGATTGGGGTCCGGCTTGCCGTTTTCGTCGGTGACCTGAAAGTGGTCCTCCGTTCGCCAAGCTCCTACGGCATCAAAGTTCTCAAGACCAAAACCGATCGGGTCAATTTTCCGATGACAACTCGCACACTGCGGTTCTTCTTGATGCGCAACCAATCGCTCTTGTGTCGTCAGCACTTGGCCAGCCAGTCGAGCAAGTTGTGGAATGTTCGGAGGAGCGGGCGGTGGAGGATCATTGAGCAGTTTTCGCAACACCCACGCCCCGCGTTCGACCGGACTGGTATCGTCACCATTGCTGCCCATCAAATGAATCGCCGCCATTCCCAGCAACCCACCACGAGGTGAATCAGCAGACAATTTGACCGGGCGGAATTCATCGCCGGCAACATCCTCGAGTCCGTAATAATTCGCCATCAATCCGTCAACGACGACATAGTTGGACTTCAACAGGTCACTCAAACTCCCATTATTCTTTAACAAAAAAGCGACCGTCTCAAACACTTCCTTTTTTGCTGAGATGCGGGTGGCATTATCAAATCGCGGATGTCGATCCAAGTTAACCTGAAAAAAATCGAAACGATCCAAACTCAGCCACTGGGACACAAACCCAGTCACGAAATCATGCGAACGTGGGTCATCCAGCAATCGCATTGTCTCGTGTACCAACACTTCCCGATCGGCCAAATGGTCTTGTTCAGCTAGCTCGCGCAGTCTGCTATCTGGCGGCGCTCCCCACAAGAAATACGACAAACGCGTGGCAAGTTCATGTTGCGTAAGCGGTCTGCGAGTTTCTTCGGCATCAGGTTCCGCAAGATACAAAAACATGGGTGATGCAAGGATGATTGCTAACGTTTCCTTGATCGCTACGCTGTGTTTCGTTCCGGCCTCCCGGCTCACCAGATAGATGCCCGTCAACTTGTCGACGTAATCTGACGGCGGTTCTTGTCCGCGGAACGCTTCACGTGCAAACCGCGTCAACGCCGCCCGAACGTCGTTCGCAGCAGGCGGGCCCGATCGGTCGTCGAGCGGCAGGGATCGCAGGGCGGCGACTCCTGGCGGTTTCGATTCAGCGACGTTGGGGACTCGTTCGATCTCCAACCAGTCCACCCACAGCGAAAACGTTCGCCCGATATCATCATTGGCTTCCCGTGCCGCTTTAGCAATTCGCGTCGTGTGGGCGTAGTCGTCACGCACGCCCTTCTCACGCAGGAACAACACCCGATCGTTATGGTTGCGATGCCCACGCGTTAGCGTAAAGGGGATCTCAACGATCTGCGGATTGTCCATCGTCGCGGTGATGTGATGCGCGCTGATGGGTTGCTGAGCGGCAGGATAGGTTCCGAACTCAATGAATTGCCGGTCTGGCGTCGCGTTATCGGTGATCGCCGCACGAAATCTTACGATGTACTCGCCAAGCGGCCAGCCATACGGAATCAACAGATTGATCGACGCGTTGTCCAAAACGGAGGGATGTTCATTCGGAATCGCCAGATACGCACCAGTGTCCACAGCCGGCTGCTGCATGTAGTAGTGATGATATCGGTGATGGTACTGACTGAGTGCTGCGATCGCCTTGTCGGCGTTATTCTCCACCGTGTTGAAGCCAAACGTTTCGGGAGCGGGTACCCCCGGGAACAACTGCCATTGCCGATAGATTGTGTGGCGATGTTTGCCGAGCGGTCCCGCTCGGATCTCTTCGACGATGGCGGCGTTTTCAGGGTGCTCAGTCGCCTCATCAACCAATTTCATCCACCGTGTCGCTCGATCTTTGGCATCGATTTGCCACTCGATGTAGTCGGCAACCTTCTGTGTTACCTGCTCCGCTTCGAGACGCACGACTCGTTTCTCGGCGGCACTGATCTCTCTGGCGAAAGTCTCTTCCAACGCTTCGCGTCCGAGTGACATGTATTGCTCGAACTGCGTCGACGACATGAACAGGTTCGAGCCGACTGTGTCGTAGCGACCACTGCCTGTATCGGCGGGCAACTCGGTAACATTGATTTCCACCCCCAGCAACTCTCGCAGGGTGTTGCGATACTCACGACGGTTGAGGCGCCGCATCGTGATCACACCCTTCTGATCGCCGAGACTCTTGCGCGCGGCGACCATCAAATTGGCGAGATCGTCCAAAAAGTTCGTCTTTGCATCGACCGACAGCGGCTCTTCGCCCTCCGGTGGCATCTCACCCGAGTTCAACGCCCCCAGCACTTTCTGCCAACGTGCTGCCATTTGCAGATCAGCGATCTCGAATGACAAATCGTCCACGCGAAAGTTTGCTTCTGCATTCTCCCCGCCATGACAGCCCTGACAATGCTCGACGAGCAAAGCACGATGTCGCTCATCCATCAGCACACGTGGTACTTCACTGGCGTTTGATAGCGACAACGGGCCAAGCAGCACCGCCAGGACAAAGAGGCCTGCGTGCTTTCCATGAGTGTGGGGGTGAAATGTCATGGGGAATGGTGTGCTTTCTCTCACCTGGGTTACCAACACTGGAATTCGCCAAACGCGTTGACTTGCGTGATGCACAACAACGCGTCGCGACGATTCCAAATGCCTAGTAAAATCCCCCGAGGCAAGCCAGGAGTTGCCTCGAGGTGTGACGACAACGGACCTAGAACTCCTGGTCAATGATTTCGGAATTGGCCCTGGTCCCCAACGCTCCCCACAATCCAAATGGGCTCGGCGAACCAGCAGGCAACTGCTTCGAACTCGGACCAACTTGCGGACTGCTCCGGTCACCCGCGTCGATCGAATCGGTCACAAACTTGACCGCGCCATCGGACATCAGCACATGGCAACCGCCTTGATGGCGACTGCTGGGCGGCAAGATGCCATCGCCCAGATGATTCGACTGCAAACAAACTTCGCTATTGGGCGGCGTGATCGTGGTCATCGCTGTGTAGAAAGGCCGATGCAACGCCCACTTGTAGCCGCGTCGTTCTTCCGTCCCACCGCTAAAGTGCAAATCGGACGGCAGCGTCGCCAGCCAAAATTGAGGCCGCTCGGGATCGATCCCCGGCTGGCATCGTTGAGCCCCGGTCGCGTAGTGCAACGCCGGAGGAGTATAGGTGTTCTTGATATCAACACCTTGGGTGCGAATATCACTATCGCCAAGGTCCGTTATGATTTCACCTGCGCAAATCGTATTGGACAAACCATCCAAGATATCGCGAAACGCCATTTTGTGACGTGTCTTGAAAACGCCTCGGCAACCTTCTCGAGCTTGTTTTTGATGCGTCGTATTCGTGAAAGCGTTGCCATCGGCACTGATCGCACCATCGGCCTGTCGCTCGACGGAATCACCCAAACAACATGCATAGTTCGTCCGCCCTTGCGAAGGCAACCCGAACCCCGGGTCGCTCGGGCAACGGAATGATGTGACGTTCGTAAGGAACGGCGGGTAGGGTGCTTGTGAATGATTATTGAGCGACCGGTACGGCAGCGGACCAAACGGCGGAAACATCGCTGTCCCGCTTTTGGCATCGAGCAACGGCTTGCTCATTTGCTCCCACAATGCCTGCTGTTCAACGAACGGAACGATGCCAACCAACCAACTCAGCTCAAGGCGATTACGACTCGTCGGGACCTGTGCCGCGTTGGTCGCATTGGGATCGGGATTCCATGACCCGATGTCCCCCGTACCCGTTCCATGCGTCGGCAATTGATTGAACGTCGAATGATAATTGTGAATCGCCAACCCAATCTGCTTGAAATTATTGCTGCAACTCATTCGTCTCGCGGCCTCCCGCGCCGACTGCACCGCCGGAAGCAGCAGCCCAACCAAAACGCCAATGATTGCGATCACAACGAGCAACTCAACTAACGTGAACGCTCTCCTAACCTTCGTAAAGTTCATAGTGGCACCATTTAGGGACTCGAAAAAACAGGATAAAAAACAGCCGGCTTCGTGATTGATAAACATCCAACCGCACATGCCAGCTACCGACGCAGTTCCTCCTCCTCTTCTTCCGTCAGCGGCTGCACACCGCCTTCTGGGTGAGCTTCCACGTAGGCGGTAAGCTCATCCAAGTCGGTGATCGCCTCACTCGAACCTGAACCACCACAGCCGACCAAGACCAGCAAAACCATCGTCGACGGAACGAAAATCAACGCGCGCATGAGACCATCCGGAAACGAGAAACGAAGTAAGAAAACGAAGGAACTGCAAACCCAACAAATGCCTCGCCTCAGCGACGGGGTTTTCGGGTTGCGATTCATTGAGGCGGGAAATGAAATGACGCGTACGTCAAGGCGGGGAACCAACGAAAGCGAATACTGTTCGTGAGCGATACTCACTCGAAACAAAACCTCGCCTTGTCAGCTAACGGGACATTCTCTCACCATACCTACTTCCCACCGGACGGAATTATTACGGAAGTTTTGGAATGAATTCTTAAAGTTTCTTCATTCCGCCCCGAGAGAGAGCTGAGCGACGCAATAGTAAGCGTGCGGCGATCGATCCCGCGAAGACAAAAGTCTCGCATCGAAAGTGGGTGACCACACGTGAGATTAGCTAGCTAAACGCAGCCAGAGGTGCACATTTGTCACTGCGCGGCAAACATCGTTTGAGTGAGCGCGACGTGAACATCGTCCACGAATTGCCCGTCGAATTCGATCGCCGGAGGCTCACTGTCGTGTCGCCCCGCCTCCTGATCGCAAACACTGATTTTCACAATCAAGAAACGCGCGTCGGCAGGTAACTGCAAGTCGACTCTGCCCTTGTGCCAGGGATCGACCGATGGCGTCAAATCAAACAGACGCCGCGTCGTTGCCAGGCAAATTCCTGGCGGTGTTTCGTTGGGCGATAGAATGGCGTTCCACTGCAAAACGTCTTCCGGCATCGCACTCAACGCATGCATCTCAAGCCCGCCGCGAAACCGTTTAGGGTCTATGGTCGGTGTGATTGAACTGAACGTTGCGCTGAGGGATGCCACCGCATCCTGTTTCGCCAGGAGTGATGCGTAGGACTGCAAACTGATGACTCGATACACGTCCGAAAAATAACCCACCGCCGGGCTCTTCCCTTCGTAGTCCGCTCGCAAAAAACGCAGCATGCGTTCACCATCAGACGGCTCCACGCCCGCAGCCGCCGTTGCGATTTCCGTATAGTCACCACTCCAAACATCCAGCGTCACCGGAAACCCGGTACTTTGCGGAGCTGGCCCCGTTTCGAAACTCTCATGAATCAACGTGAGAAGGTCACGCGGTTTCACTCCCGTTGCCGCCCAAATTGCCGAAGTGAACAACACCCCCGCCGCGAGCCCCGAGACCGCCGCAGCGAGCGGCCGCATCCACAAACGATTGCCATGACCCGGGAGCTGGGGCCTCAGCAGTTCGCTGGGCACTATCTCCGGATCCGTTCCCACCGAAAGATCACGTAACCCCTCTTCCAGCGTCGCCATCTCGCGAAATCGTGCACGAGCGGAGGGATCGCGTTCAAGCAACTGATTGAGCTCGCCCATGCGTTCCGGCGTGATTCGACCATCAAGGTAATCGCGTATGAGTTCCTGATCGTTCACGGATATTCCCTCGAAGTAGTTTCGTCTTTCAAACCATGCTCCACACACAACCGCAACCCACGGCGAACACGCCAAAGTTCCTGGTACAGAGCGTTGGTTTTCTTGCCAACCGATCGAGCCAAACTTTCAAATGGAGCCCCGGTGCTATACGCCAACGTCACTAAGCGCCGACGCACCTCCGGCAGCTTGTCCAGACAAGTTTGCAACTGATCCAATCGCATTTCACTCAGCGACAACTCCTCCAATGACTCTTCAGCCAACTTGACGAGGACATCTTCATTCAACACCAACCGATCTCGTGCACGGGCACGACGAAAACGGAGGATCTCAAACTTCGCTATCACACAAATCCATCTCGGAAACTCTTCAATGTCGCGAAGCTGATCGAGCTTCTTCCATGCCACCAACGAAACTTCTTGCATGATTTCATCAACGTCGTTTGGGCACGAGACTCCGCTGTTTCGAATGTAGGCGCGGACGACGCGTTCATATTTCGTCAACGCACGAACGTACGGCTCATGTTGCTGAACGTTTTCTGAATCAGTATGCATCGGCATATTTGTTTACCACCGTTCAGTCAGGATTCTTACGCCCGATTTCGGTCCAATTTCAAAAGAAAGAAAACTAACCCGATCCGCCTTCAAAAACTCGCCTTTGGTCCACCTCGCCACTCACTCAAAACAAAGCTTTCGAAACAGACCGGCGACAACGAAGAGTTTTTGCGATGCCGGCCGCTCAAATGCGACCACCGGCGGTCGTCTCTGTCGAACCACAAGATACCCCGTCGCACGGCCAGATGCCTCTTAAACCCCACTCGGGTTGAGGTGACAACTAAGATCGGTCATTCACGAACCACGATTCGCACCGTTCAAGCATTTCGGCTGAAATCAACTCTGTCCCACGCGTCTCATACACACATCAAACGTCAGGGCAACAGACGCAATGAATCTGATCGTACGTACATGTGGGGCCAGGGCATTCCAGACAGTCCGACGATCGGATGGATTGCTGTCGTTGGGCGATTCGTTCCAAGAATCTTGGCCGCAACTGCGATAGCTTCATCAAGCTCCGCCGCCTCAATCGAAAAGACAGCCTGCCAGATGAGCCTTTGTTTCATCCGGGCTGAGTCCTCGCGCGCCCCCATCCCACTCATCCGGCAAAAAAGCGTTGTCGTATGACTAGATCAACCAAACGCACTTCATTGAACTACCTGAACGACTAGCGACCATCAAAGGCTTTTTGCAGCGTCGCGACGTCCATTTTCGTCATTTTCCATAACGCCTCGAACATCCGCTGCAGAGCAACCGGATCGTCACTCGCCAGCCACTGCTGAACCTCCGTCGGCTGGATTTGCCAAGCGACTCCGAATCGATCCCTCAGCCACCCACACGCGACCTCGGATCCGCCGTCGGCAGTCAACCCGGACCAGATCGTATCGATTTCTTCTTGCGAATCACACCAAACGGCCAACGACAATGCTTCGGTAAAGGTCCAGTCCTGCCCCGCATTGAGTGTGACAAAGTTCATGCCGCAGATCTCAAACTCCACTGTCAAGACAGCACCGTCGGACGGATTTTTGACGTGGCGAATCAGCTTGCCGTCGGGAAAAACCGAGACATAGAAGTTCGCCGCTTCTTCGGCACGATCGGTGAACGAGAGAAACGGTGTGATGCGCTGTCGGATTTGCATGAGATCTGATTCACAAATGAGGTTGGTTAGCGTTCTCCCGAGTTGTCGAACGAGAACGTCCGCGATCGACAATAAATCGTAACCGTTCACATCATTGCGCGTGGCAGCCTTTGTCGCCTGACATCACGACGCCGGCTTTTTCCAGAACTCGGAGAGAATCGGCTAAATGGTACGGATACAAAAATGAGATCATGAACTTGTACGCAAACCGCCCAACAAGGTATCCTGCAACCTTTAGGTTGCACATATCCCCTCTCCCAAATGGCAAAAATGTCATGAACAAAAGCACGACCGATCGGATCGAAAAGCAGATTGAAATCGACGCACCCGTTTCGCGAGTCTGGCAATCGATTACGGATTCCCAAGAGTTCGGTCAGTGGTTCAGGGTCAATCTGGAAGGGCCCTTTGTTGTTGGTGAAGTGACACGCGGACAAATCACGTACCCTGGTTACGAGCATGTCACCATGGAAGTGATCGTCGAGGCGATCGAACCGGACGATCGATTCGCGTTCTGGTGGCGTCCTTATGCCATCGATCCCAACGTCGACTATTCCGCGGAGCCGCGAACGCTGGTCGAGTTCACGCTCGAACCGACCGCCACCGGCACCCTGGTCCGCGTGAGCGAATCAGGCTTTGACGGCATCCCCGCGCACCGTCGCGACGAAGCATTTCGCATGAACGACGGCGGTTGGGCTGCTCAGGTGGTCAACGTTCGCGACCATGTTCACGCAAACCCTTGATCTGACCGAGTCCAGTTTGCGATCGACGCTGCGCGACGACATCGATGGCGTTGAAAGCAGTCGGAAACACCCCAACTGAGCGAACCGGCCCTCGATCTCTCGTACTCGGTCGAACGTTTTCCCTCCACAAGATGCGGCTGATTCTCAATCGTTCAGGCAGAGAATCGAACAACGGATTTGGCATATGCGCCCTCCACAAAAGTTTTCCAGTGATCCGCCCCACAGTTTGTGGCCTGTTGTCGAGAAAGGTCTTTGACGCGGCACGAGAAGTGCAAAACGCACCTGCGTCCGTGCCATTCAAATTCCCAAGAACTCCACAACCAAGGAAAACAAACCATGTCACTTGATGCACTCGCCGATGCTTTTTATGACGAACTTCGAGACCTGTTCAGCGCCGAAAAACAGCTCACCAAAGCTCTTCCCAAGATGGTGAAAAATGCATCTTCGGAAGAACTGCGAAAGGCATTCGAAAGTCACCTTGCTGAAACTGAGGAACACGTCCAACGTGTCGAGAAAGCCTTCGAGGAAACCGGCAAGGCAGCACGTGCCAAGACCTGCGAAGCCATGAAGGGTTTGATCGAAGAGGCCGATGAACTGATGGAAAAGGATGGCGACGCATCGGTCAAAGATGCGTTGATGATCGCGGCCGCTCAAAAGGTGGAACACTACGAAATCGCGACCTACGGCACTCTTTGCACATGGGCGGAAGTGCTGGGTTACCAAAACGCACTTGGTCTTCTAAAAGAGAACATGTCCGATGAAGAAGCTGCCGACGAGAAGCTTTCTGAACTCGCCAAGACAATCAATCTGGAAGCTGCGTCTGCAAAAAAAAACTAAGTCCGCCGACGGATCGCGTCCCATCCGATGCCGCAATTCATCATGCGTATTGGATGAGACGGCGATCCATCAATCAGCAATTCCCGCTCCTCACCGGCGACCACCAGACGGACGTGTTGGTCATCGGTGGAGGAATCACCGGACTGAGCACCGCTCTGGAACTGCTGTCGCGAGGTGTGAAGGTAACCGTTTGTGAGGCTAACACGATCGGTGCAGGAACAACCGGTGGCAGCAGCGGTCACCTGGACGCCCATCCCGAACAGGGGCCGAGTCGATTGATCGAACAGTTGGGTGCCGAAGGCGCAAAATCATTGACTGAGGCTCGGCTGCGGGCCATTGATCTCATCGAAAAGCGATGCGACGAATCCTGCTCGTTCGGTCGTGTGCCCGCCTATTTCTACACCGAACGCCGCGAGAATCTTGATGCGATCTGTAACAGTTTTCAGGATGCGAAGAAGATCGGTCTCGATGCGAACTGGATGGAAAACGTCCCGATCAGCCGAGCGATTGTTGGATATCAGATCAACCACATGGCAAAAATCGATTGCTTGGCTTACGTTAAACGACTCGCGGCGCTCGTTGCCGAATACGGCGGTCGCATCTTCGAACACACGATGGTCAGCGGTCCCGTCGAAGCCAAACCGTCGTCGCTCCAGACGTCCGGCGGCACCGTTGCGTTTGATCAGGTTGTGTGTGCCGTCCACTGCAATTACACCAATTCGCAGCGTCTCTATCTCCAAACGCCGGCGTACCAGTCGTATGTCATCGCGGCAAAGGTGCGCGCCGCACTACCCGATGCGTTGTTCTGGGACGATTCAGACCCGTACCACTATGTCAGACGCGCGACTGCAGATGGCCGAACCATACTGGTCGGCGGTCAGGATCATCGTACCGGCAATGGCGATGAACCCGTTGCCCTTCGAGCACTCGAATCGTGGACCCGAGAGAGGTTCGATGTCGAAGAAATCGTGTCGCAATGGAGTGCCGAATTGTTCGAACCCAGCGACGGATTGCCGTTCATCGGAAAAGTTGCAGGGACGGAAAACGTTTGGATCGCGACCGGATTGAGCGGAATCGGTTTGACACTCGGAACGGTTTCCGCATCCATGATCGCCGATCTGATGGAAGGAAAACAACATCCATTGGAAGACCATCTTTCACCCGCTCGAACACCAATCGGATCGGTATCGACCGTTGTCGCCGAGCAGCTTCCCGCGGCGATGAATTTTGCTCAGCGTATTTGGCCTGCCCAGAGTGTGGATGTCGAGCAATTATCCGCTGGCGAGGGAACGGTTGGCAAACTTCACGACAAACACACCGCCGTCTGTCGCGACCAAACAGGGTGCGTCCACAAGCTCAGCCCCATCTGCACCCACATGGGCGGTGTATTGCGTTGGAACCCCGTCGAACAAACCTGGGACTGTCCCGTCCACGGCGGTCGATTTGCAGCCGACGGGAAACGTCTCTATGGCCCTCCCGAAACGGATCTTGATGAAGCGTAATCAGTCATTGGAAGCAACGGTTGAGGTACGCGGCGAAACGCGGCGGGGTCGTTGACTTACAAATCCGATACGTAGTTGAAGGATCCCATTGCTCCGCTCGCTTGCGTCTTCTGTAGCGAGGCAAGCTGCGATGAGCACATCACGCGACGAACGAATTGACGACTTCCGATATCGGAAGCGTGACGATATGGCACAGAGATTGCGTATTCGTCTGTGGGTGCTAAGTCAGCACTCACGAGTCGTACTCGACTCGAGTTGTATTTCCCCACACGTTGGAAACTAGGACAAATGATGATTCAAAAAACAGCGATGTTCGCACTTGCCACGATGACAACTTGGAGCTTCAGTGCAATCGACGCGGACGCGGGCCACCGTCACCGCCTCTTCGGAAACCACCACCATGCAGGTTATGCGACCAACGCATGCTGCGGTTCCCAAACTCACGCAACTTACTCGACAAACTATGCACCGGCGTACACGTCGCATGCGGTGCAAACAACGCACGCCTACGCCCCTCAGGGTTGCGGCGGCTCAAACCAGATCGGCACGCAACACTACGACGGTCAAGCCTATCAACAATCAGGCACGTATCAACAGTCAGGCACCAGTGTTCATGACGGCCAGATCTACGATGCACCCGCTGCCATGGACCCGCACTCGGCCAGCCAGAGCAATGGCATCCAAGGCAATCGCCACCAGGCCAACTATGGGAACGCTGACGCGGACGTGAATGTTGGCACCGATCAAGGTGCCAACAATAACGCCGGCGTCCGTGGCAATTTGAACGCGGATGTCAACGCCAACACGGGCGTGAACGCGAATACGGGTATCAATGCCAATACGGGTGTGAATGCGAACACTGGTGTGAATGCCAACACGGGTATCAATGCGAATCGGAGCGGAGACGCCAACGCTCGTGCTAACGTCCGTGCTAACGGACTCGATTCTGACATCAATGCCGAAGGCAATCTAAACACAGATCGAAACGGCGGCCTGGATGCCAATATCCGTTCGAACACCGACGCCGAGATCGCTCCGTCTACGAGCGGCAACACGCAACTCGATGTCGATGCTGGTGGTGCCGGCGACATCACACCATCTGGATTCTAGATCCATCCACCGCGAACGAAGCGGAGATGGCCTCACCTTCACGCACGTATTCTCGGATACGTGCGTTTTTTCGTTTGACGACACGAAAGCGTTGTCTCACCTGAGGTCTTGGGTTGCTCGAACCGGAAGGCTCGCGACCTAACGTCAAAAGTCCTAGCGGAACGGCGCAAGCCGTCCGGTCTCACACCCATTTTCAATGCATAAAGCACTGAGTAAGCAGCGACACTTTTCATGTCGTGGAATCTCCACGGCACCGAAAGCGGGTAGCACATCTCATCCTCAGTCTCGGGGGACGTCGATTGTATTACTGAAGGATTTCAAATGCAGCGGAACGGCGCGAGCCGTCCGGTGACTCGGGACCGGACGGCTCGCGCCGTTCCGCTAAAAAAGGGCACTAAAACAATCAACGTCCCGAGCGACCGAGCTACGTGAATTGTGACGATGGTAAATAGTGACGCTGTCCAGCTAACGTGGCGGGCAACCGTGAACTCTTTCTTTCAACGAGACGAGCCAGCGAGCTGCTCGTCTACAAAAGCGGCGGCAATACGAACATTCGCATCACCGCCACTTTTCTCTGCGTGGGATTACAGCCGGACTCAACGAGGTTTGTTGATTCGGGTATTCACGCGGTCGTACGCATCCATCGCGGCGGGGCGGGCTTCTTCCCAAGTCATGTACTGGGCCCCACCTTCGTTTTCCCACCGTTGGCGGGCGATCGCTTCTCGCGTCACCCACTCCTCGTTCGCGTCCGCATCGAAGGCTTCCCAACCCGCCTGATACGCGGGCTGATATTGATCGTATCCGTACGCATCATTGTAGTAGGGACGCTGAGAATGCGTCTCTTCCCAATATGCCGATTCAACGGTCGGATCAATGTTCTCTGCGACGGCCTTCCCTGCGTACCCACCTGCTACTCCACCCACGATCGCACCGGCCACCGTTCCAACCGGACCGGCAACGGATCCCGCTGCGGCCCCCGCGGCAGCTCCGCCGAGTGCGGCGCCCACGCCCGTTCCAACTGGATGCGATCCGGCCGCCCCGGTGATCGGGTCCTCATTTCGAAGTTCTTCACGAGTCTCTTCATTCTTCGTTTTCTTTACCGACATATTTCTGATTCCTTAAGTGGGGAAATGGCAATCAAAACGTACCGATCGCATAACCGGAACGCCGTCAAAGACGACCGCTTGCCAAGAACAACCGAGATAGCATTTGTCATGCCGCCGTTTCGGATCGGCGCGGGACTTGCTTACCCCGCTCTACAACAATCTGACCTGTCCCTCTCCGGCCTTAGCCCCTATGAACACGATCACCAAGCTCGCCGTCGCCGCAACCGCTGGATTCGCCGGCGTTGAGATTGCAAAACGCCTTGTGCGACGAAGTCGAGACTTTGATTGGCAAGGAAAACGCGTGGTTGTGACCGGCGGCTCGCGAGGTCTAGGCTTGGTCATCGCCCGACAGCTAGCCGATCGGGGTGCTCGAATCGCGATCACCGCGAGAAACAAAACCAACCTTGCAAACGCGGCTTCCGATCTTCGCCAGCGGGGAGCAGATGTGATCGCTCATCCATGTGACGTTCGCGATCCCGAACAAGTTTCCGAATTCATCGATCGAGTTACTGAACAATTTGGCGGCGTAGATGTTCTCTTCAACGTCGCCGGGATCATCACCGTCGGTCCGCTAGAATCGATGACGCCAGATGACTTTCGCGATTCGATGCAGACCAACTGCTGGGGTGCGTTGCATACGTCCATGAAAGTCATTCCTCTGATGCGAAATGCTGGATGGGGACGGATCGTCAACATCGCGTCCATCGGCGGCAAACGAGCCGTCCCTCACATGTTGCCCTATGCGGCGAGCAAGTTCGCACTCGTCGGTTTGTCCAACGGGATGCGTGCGGAACTCAAACACGAAAACATTTTTGTCACGACGGCCTGTCCCGGATTGATGCGAACCGGTAGTCCACGTCATGCCATTTTCAAAGGGCAGCATCGTAAGGAATACGCATGGTTCAGCATCGGCGATTCCCTGCCAATGATCTCAATGGATGTGGAAACCGCCGCAGAGCAAATCCTTACGGCTTGCCGGCAAGGCCGCGGTGAAGTGTTCATCCACAGCCCGATGAACATCACCATCGCCCTCCAAAACCTCTTTCCCGAACTAACCAATGACCTACTCGCCCGAGTCGCGACAGTGCTCCCCAAAATGGGAGGCATCGGCCAGCAATCCGCGAAGGGTCACGAGAGCGAATCGATCTGGTCGCCGTCCGTTCTCACCACGCTGACCCAGGAATCTGCGGCCGCGAACAACCAATACTGAATCGTCCTCCACTTCGAAGGAAACCAATGATGTTGCCCGCCACCAACCGACGTGCCGAAAACCATACCAGCGAAGAGATCAATCGCGAAATTGCACGCCAAACCCAACAGCGGATCGCCTACTACACGACGAAATCCCCACAAGAGATTTCTGAAAGGATTCGTGAACTCGATTACGAATGGGACATCGAACGTGCATTGGAATCCAATGCATCCGCACTTGCCTTTTCCGGCATCGTGCTCGCCGCGACGGTGAACAAGAAATGGCTCATTCTACCGGGCTTGGTCACGGGGTTTCTGTTTCAACACGCGTTGCAAGGTTGGTGTCCACCCTTACCTATTCTCAGAAGATTGGGTTTCCGCACTGCCGCCGAAATCAACGAAGAGCGATACGCGCTGAAGGCACTTCGTGGCGACTTTGAACGGATCATCTCACGCGATGGCGTCTACGGAGACCATCACGCCGCCTTCGCCGCGGCACAACAATAGTCCCGGAGTTTCCTTCGCCACTATCCGCTTTCCCGTTGATATTTCGCCATCATGACCGATCCAACCGCAACTCTTCGCCGACGAGATTTTTGGACACGAGCCCTTGCCGTGGTGAGAGAATGGTTATCGCATCCGTCTCAGGTAGCGTCAGTGATTCCGAGTTTCCCATCGCTGACCCGCACGATTGCCAAACGCGATTGCATTCGAAGCGCGCGGCAAATGGTCGACCTCGGCCCGGGAACCGGTGGCACCACCGAACGCCTGCTCGACACCGCTCGCCACGACTGCCGCGTCTTAGCCATTGAAAAAACGTCTGGATTCATCGAGACGCTTAACGCAATCGGCGATCCGCGACTTACCGTCGTTCAGGACGATGTCGTGGGTCTTGAACGCATTCTGCTCATGCACGAAATGAAATCGCCTGACGTCATTATCTCGGGAATTCCGTTCTCGTCACTTGACGCTGACACGGCTCAATCGGCGATGAAGGCGATTTATCGAACACTCGGCGATGGCGGGACGTTCATCGCCTACCAGTTGAGAGGGCACGTCGCTGAATACGCTCGCCCTTTATTCGGTGAACCCGTAGCCGTTCAATATGTCCTCTTGAATCTCCCACCGCTGCGAATATTCACGTGGCAAAAACCAAGCTCCCACGCCGCACCCTAACGCCGAGCGGGATCTGCTATATCGTCCATTCACCGCCATGCGTGGAAAACAACGAAACACTATTCGTCCGTCCATCTCTATCACGAGCGTTAAGCAGACGCCACTTTGCTCTATTGTTACGGCAGCAGTTTTGATGTTTTCACGTATGCAGTTTGCGACGCTGGTTTTGCACCTGAGAGTGGCGACAGATCAACAGGACGCCGCCACTTCGATCGTTCAATAGGCATCGAAAGTGTTGTGGGTGCGTTATTTGCGAACAATGCATTGGTAACCCGAAGCTTGAGCGATGGATTCTTCGTAACTCCTTCCCTCGCTTACGCTTCGAGTTACCTTTTGCTCGAAAGTGGCGCTGTCCAGTTAAGGTATCCGGATCATTCAAAAAAGCTGCTGTGACTCTTCGTGATATCCACCCCGTGTAACTCACGAACACGGTTGCGTATCGCGATTTGACAATCGCTCGATGCTCTCCCTACGATCCCGACCCCCACCTCAATCGCCCCGCCCATGAAAATGCGAAACCGTTCTTTATTCTCGTCCGTCACCTTTGGCTTGATCTTCACATCGTTGATCACACCCCGAGCGCATGTCGCTGCCAACGAGGTTACTTTGCAAGGGATTGTTCGAGACACCAGCGACAACATTCTTCCCGGTGTCGCCATCGCTGTTATTGGAACCAACGCGACTGCTGTGACCGACGAAAATGGCAAGTTTTCATTCTCGGTAACCGCCCCCGAACAGGTTCAACTGGAGCTGAGCAAAGAGGGATATCTCGAAGCAGAGTTGTCCGTTTCGGACCCGACGCAGCCCATCGAAGCCGCACTCGCTGCGCTGACCGATGACACAGGCTTGATCCGACATACGGCAATGATTTCGATGTCGCATAGCTTGATCGAGATTCGGCGCGACACCAAACAATATAAGAATCGGCCAATGACCGATGAACTCTACCAAGAGATCGTGAGCCGATATGGAGAAAAACCCGCCGAGGAAGCGGTCTTCCGAATCTACCTTCCACCGCGTGTCCCCAAGATCAATGGGTTGTTGCTGATCTCCGAACACGGCGTCGGTGGCGCCATGATGGAACATGACCTCGTTAGAGAATTTGCCGATCGACATCACGTGGCGTTGATTGGTGTACTCGGCAATGCCATTCAACGCGGAATCTATCCTGCCAGCGCTCTGGATAGCATCTTGGTCGACATTGCTGATCGCGTGAATCATCCCGAGATCACCTCTGCCCCCGTCTTCACGTTCGGTCACTCCAACGGAACAGGTTTCTCAGCCTCGTACGCCGCAATGCGTCCCGACCGCGTGATCGGTTGGGTCTCCTTTCATTCAGGCGGCAGCTGGCATCTTGTGTTCCCCGGCGTTGAAAACGTGCCCGGACTCGTGATGCATGGCAACAAAGATAGCTATTTCGATCAAGGGCAAGCTCCCGCGATTGAAGACCTGCGGGTGCAACGTGACGCTCCCGTTGCACTTTTGGTTGACGGTGAAGGTGGACACTGGCCACGCAAACGCGAAGCGACTTTCGCTCTCGTGCTCGCCTTCTACGAATCGTGCTTGCGGATCCGTGTTGATGGCCGCGACCCAAACATCACTACGAAAACGTGGCCTGTCGCTCCGCTAAAACCCGCGGTCATCCAACGAGGCTGGTTAGGAAGCACCTACGATCGCAGCGTTGGCGGCATGCAAAAACTTGATATCGCCCGCTACAACGACTACCAAGGTGATCGAAGGAAAGCCAACTGGCTTCCCGATGAAACGTTTGCCGAAGCGTGGCAAAATTATGGAGAGACACTCGACCTATCGGGCAGTCGGTTTGCTCAATAGCGATTCGCCGTCGCCACACCCAACGTTGATCGTAAGCCCCAAAGTTACGGAAATCGTCACGACTACCGGGGCAAGATCTGCGAGTCGAAATTCTTGACGCGATCCGCTATCACAGCCGATTGCCGCCTGTGAATCCCCAAGGCAATTCAATCCTCGTCTGGCTCGGCAGGCTGGGTACGAACGCTAGGGCGTCTCGACTTCGCCGCTACGATCAACGCATCGATCTCTCCGACGTGACTTTCAGGCACACGACTGCGACGAGATTTCTTCCAAATGATCTCGCGCAGGGTTTCGAGATCTTCCAGCGGAATGACCGGAAACTGCGTCCATTCGCTTTCAGACTTTAGTTTGGACCTGAGCTGCCATTTTCCGGCATGGTGTGTGGCGCAGACCAGTCGGACGGCGCCTTCCTCGGTGGTCTCGCGCCACTCGTGCTTTTTCATAACGGTCGTTTTTCATCATCCGGGGAGTCGGCACGGCCCCTCGCCAAAATGGCGAAAAGGATCGTGCTTAAGACGCTGAACAGCATTTTCAAACGAAACCCTGAACAAGCATTATCTGAGCAATCCTACCGTGCTCGCAGCCTCTCGGCGATCCCAGAAGAACATCCCCGGTCATTTCCAAAGCCGCCTTTGTACCAACCGAACCATCTGCCGATGAGATACGCGTCGCAGAGATAATCCAATCACGCGACGAACACGGATCTGCAAGCTTCCCACGCGGTCTGCAGCGTGTGCATCTTTGGCGTCGATGCCCGCCGCCGGAATGCGGGCGTAAAGAATCGATGGAAGTCTAGCAGGCGGACCGAAAGGAATACCGGTGAATTCGCCAGGAGAAACCGCTAGGAACCTGCTAACATCGGAACGACAATTCACCGCACAAATCGTCGACCGGGATTCGTTGGAGTCCCACCGTTGCTTGTGTTAGAATCACACGCTGCAACCTCAGCATCCAGCGGCAAACACAGTTCTACTACCACGAATACAGCCAACGGCCTCACCACTCAATGAGACCGAAGTTCTTGACAACGTCCGCGACGTCTTCTCCGCTGAGCTTCCCTTTTCGACTTATCACCACAGGTCCATCATGAAAATACTATTCACGTTCTTAATTGTGCTCACGCTTTCTGGACAAGCGGTTTTCAGCCAGGATCGACCAAACGTTGTGATCTTGATGCCCGATGACGTCAGTCACCGAGTATTCACCTATTACAATCCCGATTCGACTTCTCAGACTCCCAACATTGACAAGCTCGCCGAGACGAGTATCCGCCTGACAGACTTTCACGTGTCCCCCAGTTGCGCTCCGACGCGAGCGGCTTTCCTGACCGGCCGATCCAACAGCGTGGCGGGAATTTGGCACACCATCGCGGGACGAAGCTTGCTCCGCAATGATGAACTCACCATCGCCGACGTGTTCAAACACAACGGATACGCTACCGGAATGGTTGGCAAGTGGCACCTGGGAGACAACTATCCGTTTCGCCCAAAAGACAGAGGCTTTGAATACGTAGCCTGGACAAAAGGTGGCGGTGCGGGACAGCAACCTGACTATTGGGGAAACATGCATCACTCCGCCCATTATTGGGTGAACGATGAGTTGGTCGAGATGACAGATGAAGACGATGGACTTGAGGGGGCATTTCTTACCAACTCAATGTTCAACCGTGCCTTCGAGTTTATGGAAGACAACCAGAACAAGAACAAACCGTTTTTTCTCTACTTCCCAACCGCCGCCGCCCATAGCCCTTGGCCCAAAGGCCCTGCCGACGCACGACCGGGCGTGCCAGCCAAACCGGCCACCGTTGAAAACATTGACAAGAACATCGGTCGTCTGATGAATTTCCTCGACGACAACAAGTTGGCCGAAAACACAATCCTCATCTTTTTCACCGATAACGGTAGCGGTGAATTTATCTATCGAGGCGGTAAGATCTCGTTTTATGACGGCGGGACACGTGTCCCGAGCTACGTCCGTTGGCCCGCCGGTGGGCTCGGCGGTGAAGGCAAAGGAAGAGACGTCACGCCTTTGACTGCCCATATGGATTGGCTGCCCACGCTAATGGACATCATCGGATTGGAAGATGTGCCCAACCGACCGGCCAAATTGAAGCTGCACGGACAGAGCTTTAAGAATTTTTTGGACACCGATCCGAGCAACGATCCTGGCCCCGAGTTCAAAGACAGAACGGTGACCATCTGCAACATGCGAAAGGAAAACTTCGAGAAGTATAGAAACGTCTCGGTGAAGAAGGACGAGTGGGACGGAAATACGATTACCCACAAATGGAGGCTAACTCGGTCCGGCGCCAAATCGAACTGGGAACTTTGGGACGTGCTCGCGGACAAGGCGCAGACCCAAAACCTCATTGGAGATCCCGCCCATGCTGCGATTGTCGAAGAGCTCAAACAAGCCTACGAAGACTGGTATCAGTTAGTGGCAGAACGCGCCGACGAGTTTCCCCGCACCGTCATTGGCCATCCGGCCGAACCCATCACGCAGTTAAACAGCCATGACTTTCACAAACAAGAGTTGTGGAACCACAAACTGGTTGCCGAGGGAGCTACCGGAAGCGGTTTCCTAGCCGTGGAGTTCGCCAAGCCTGGGACATATCGATTTGACCTTCGCCGATGGCCCAAGGAGGTCGAAGATCAGTCAACGTTGACAACGGCACCGAGTGGAGTTGTCTATGACGGAAAGACGGTCCCCAAAGCAATCGATGTTTCCAGTGCACGAATCAAAATTTGGAATGGCGATGACGTGTACGTAGACGAGCGCAAAGACGCAGACAAGGACGCCGATGGCGTCACGTTCACTGTGTCCGACCTGCCCGCTGGTCCCGCTTTCCTGCAAACCTGGTTTTACAACTCGGCAGGTGAAATGGAAGGCGCGGTTTACTACAACTACGCGAGCCCAGTGAGTTTGAAGTAGAGTCGCGCGTCAACCGTGGTGACAAAGCGGACATACTCTCCGAATCGCAGGAGCATCACTCGCTTGGAACTGTAGCCCGCTCCGCATGTAGCCCATCGTCAAAGAGAGATTCTCATTTTTTCGTCTTCTTTTCTTTGGGCTGCATCGAGGCTCCCACACTCGTTCGCCACTCGTTGAGTCTCTCGAGCAAGCGCTGACGCTCGGCAGGCCGCTGCTGAGCGAGGTTGTTCGATTCTCCGGGGTCGACAGCGAGGTCGTAGAGTTCAACCTTTTCATGCGTGGGGAATTCGATCAACTTCAGATCGCCCCTACGGATGGCCGACGAAAACCAGTCGCCCGTGCTGGTTGGACGCGGTGCTGGGTTGTGCCAGTAGAAGGTGTCGCGATCTGGTGCGACCCCGCCTTGCAACAAACTGACGAGGCTAACCCCGTCGTTCCCCGCTTTTTCGGGTTTGGGAATGCCGGCGATCTCAACAAACGTGGGAAAGAGGTCCAGCGTGCTGACAGGCGTCGCGATCTCTACCCCCGCCTTCACCTTCCCCGGCCAACGGACGATCAACGGAATCCGCAGACCGCCTTCATACAAATGACCTTTCCCCGCTCGCAACGGACGGTTCGACGTTGCGACCCCACGTTGGTTTCCCCGCGCACTCAAGCCACCGTGATCACTCGCGAGGACGACGACGGTGTTGTCTTCGATACCGAGCCGCCTGAGCTGGTTGAGCAAGCGACCGACTCCGTTGTCAACGCTCTGAATCATGGCAGCATACGTCGCATTATTCTGAACAAGCATATTTTCGCCGGCGCTCTCCAATTCCCACACCGCGTCTGGCTTTGGCAGTCCGGCGAGTTTCGCCTCATAGCGTTTGACAAGGTGCTTCTTGGCTTCGATCGGTGTGTGAACGGCGTAATGCGCAAGGACCGCAAAGAACGGTTTGCCACTGCTCTTGGTGCTTGTCTCAATAAAACTCAGCGTCTCCTGAGTGAGTCGATCGGTTAGGTATTCGCCTTCCGGCGCATCATCAAGTCCGACGATCGCAGCTTTTTCACCGTGGCCTTTTGAACGAGAAACCGTATAGGGAGCGAAGAAAGACCGAGTTGATCCCGCAGCTCCGGCAGCGACGATCGTGTCGAAGCCAACCTTATCCGGGCTGGAGGAGCCATCGCCGAGATGCCATTTCCCACAGTAGAAGGTGCTGTAGCCCGCGTCCTTGAACGCCTGACCGATCGTCGCGTCACGATCAGGCTCAACGTGAGGGCTGTCCTTCTGCCCCTGTGCTCTCGCCGGATGTTTGCCAGTGAAGATCGCGTAGCGTGACGGGACGCAGCGCGGATACGCCACGTATGCCTGAGTGAACCGCACGCCGCGGGCGGCAAGCCGATCCATGTTGGGAGTTTCGTAAAGCGTCGATCCGTAACAACTGAGATCACGTGCACCGAAGTCATCCACAAGAATAAACAGCACGTTGGGTTGCGGCGCAGCCTCGGCGGATGTCAACGCAAACAACAGCAAAATGGCGGGCAGTAGATAGTTCGTCATATGTTAAGCGCAATCAGGGGACACTCGATCTTGGACCAAACGACTACGATTGTCCATGAAGTATCGAGTGAGCACCATCGCGCAAACTCCGCACCATGCGAGATCCCAACGAAACGTCGTTTCGGTGTTGCGCTCGCGCATTTTCCGAGCTGCCGAGCTCAACTACCGCCTCGTCGTGTCAAAATGCTCAATCAGCGGGTAGACGCGAGTATTGAGTTCACGCATGGCGTCGAGCAACGGCGTGTAGGGTTCGTAGCGTGCATTGAACATGCCTTTGTTGCTATCCCTGTTGCTTGGATCAGTGTTGGGATTGCTGGGGTCGTTGTCCATGTATTTGAACCAGTGCCATCCGACACACGTTTTGGATTCCATCAGCGCTAACGTGAAGTTTTGGTAGAACGCACCGCGATCAGCCTGGGTCTTCACCAACCACCCGGCACCGCTGGTGTTGCCCATCCCGCTGTCGGCCCCCTTGGCATAGAACTCTGTGATGAGAATGGGCTTACCCGACCATTTCAACCAGTTGTCGAGATGCTCTTTGTTCGGGGTCCAGACATTGTAATAGTTGATCGAGATCGCATCGCACCAACGGCCTGCGGCACGCCACGCAGCAGCGTTATTCACTGCGGGACCATGGAAGCGAGACCCCAGACAAAGATGATGAGGCAGGGCTGCACGGATGGCCTTGGTCGTGATACGAAAATAGGTTTCATAGACATGTTCGACGAACTCACGACGAAGGTCATCGTTGATTTTGCCTTTTCCACGCATGAAAGCCTCCGCCCCCGCCTTCATGTTGGCGAAACCGCGTTTGGAATCGTCGAGCGCCAACATGCGATCAAGCATGTCTTTGGCAACGGGCAGCTCGTTGTCCGAAAACACACCGACGAGCCAAGGATCTTGCTTCATGTCGCCGAGTCGTTCGGCACATTGCGTCATGCAATACTTTTCAAAGTCCGGATGAAACACGGGCAGACAATCGTGCGCAAATCCGGTGTGACCGGACGCTTGATGGGTAAGATTGAGTTTCCTGCCAAAGCCACTCATCAGATGCAGCGTGACGGTGTATGGCATGGGCTTCGACGACGCACGCAGCACGTTGTCATCGGAGAACCCGCCGCATCCGTTGAACCCGAGCGAGCGAAAACTTTCGAGCGTCTTGTCCGCCCAACGCTCGTTCGAACCGAACAGACGTTGGAATGGCTCCTTCGAACCGTAGTCGTCGTGTGGCTTGACACTTCCAACACCGCTAAAAATGAATCGTCCGCCGTCGGGATCGATCAACCACCATCGATCGTTAATCTTTTCAACACGGAAGAAGCCCGTGCCGTCACGTTTACCATCTGCCAAGCCGCCAAAGCGGGTCAGCGCATCAGCTGCAACGGGTTCGACGTCGATACCTTTCAATGTTCGCGTCTGGCGCGACGTCCACTCTTTCCCACCTTTGGGCTGAGTATCGATCCACCGTGTCTCCGCGTGCAGAACGGAGGAAAGGGCGAGTAAGGAAACGAGCAAACATCGAATCACTGACATTGACAACACAGTATTAAATTCCCTTCCGTTTTTTACTTGAAGACTTGTCAGACGCCGAACTGCCCTCATTCTTGTCGATGAAGAATCAGGACCGAGCGAACCGTCGATCACTGATCGATATTGAAGGAACCCCGTGGGTGAAATCCTAGAACATCGCCTGCAGATTCAGACAGAAACAATCCGCTTGATTGCCCTCGTTCAAAACCCGTTAGTATCGTCGGCGGTTGTTTCTCAAACAAGTCATCAGCCATCTTTTGTAGAAACCCGGATGACGGCGGAAACAATTGAACAGGGGCACCTAGTACGATACAGCGTTGCGTTTTGAGTCAACGGTGAATGACGACGCGGTTGGAATCGTCCGGACTTTGACGACGCTTTGGAATCTTCCCCAGTAATAAAGTACTCTTTAATGTTGCTTCAGCAATCCAATGGGTGCTGGGGCGGTACTTCGGCGGCCACCACCGCTGCCGTGATCCTCGGGGAGTGTTTGGCGGGCTGGAGTCGCACGCGACGACAAGTGCGGTCCAGCCGCGTTCAAAGGAAGATACCATGCGTCGACTCATCCAATCGGTTGCCAAAGCTTTATTCGCCCAACCAAGCAATCGCAGAAGCTTGGACGCCCTGTCCATGAAGCTGCACGATGTCGTTCGACTTGGCAAACAAGAACAACTCGTTTCCAACCTGTCGAACAACTGAACGGACAAGGCCAGTCAGGCACGGCAAAGCCGAGTACCAGATGTTGTCCATTCGGCAACGCCTGCGTCCTTTCCCGGCCGGTTCCTTGCTCAACGAACCGCCAAAAGCCCCCCTTGTTTTGCGGCGTCCTCACTTTTGACGTCTCGTGTCGACTAGAATACCCGACGGATGCACATTCGATGGTAAGGAGGTAATAAGATTGACCGACGGAAAATACGAAGGCTATTACCACTATCTGCCTGTCAATGAAGCTGCCATTTCGTGGGGCATGTACTTAACCGGCGTGGGACGCGTGGCCGTGCCGCCGGACGCGGAGTACCCACCCAACGGGCACCCCGGGCTCTACCAATTCACTTGGGCGAGAGGGCGTGTGCTGCCGGAATTTCAGATGGTTTTGATTTCCAAAGGCACCGGCATCTTCGAGTCAGAAGACACCGGCGAAATCCCGGTCGCTGCAGGCCACGCGTTCCTTCTCTTTCCCGGTGTCTGGCATCGCTACAAACCTCAAAAAAACACGGGTTGGCACGAACACTGGATCTCGTTCAACGGCGTGATGACTCACCGTTTACAAGAGCTCGATCTGATTCATCCACAACGGGCGGTCGGGTCGGTCAAAGGATATAAAGCCGTCACGAAGAGTTTCGATCGCTTGATTCAGCGGGTCAAAGCATCGCCTAATCAGAACTCCGTCATGCTATCCATGCAGGTCATGGCCTTAATCGCCAGCGTGATCGAAGCGATGGCTGGTCCTGGGGAAATCGCCGGTGGCAACCGGACGGTTCGTCAAAAGGAAATCTCCGATCCGCTGGTCGCCGAAACGTTGGACCTCATTTGGACTCACAGTGACCGCGCATTTACCGTGAAAGCGTTTGCTGATCGTTTGGCAGTGAGTCGCCGCGTATTAGAACGTCGATTTTCTGCGGAACTTGGGCACACCATTCTCGAAGAGATGATCGCCTGCCGATTGAGCCGAGCCAAACGACTGCTTCGCGAAACACGTTTGGGAGTTAAGGAGGTTGCCTATATCGCCGGTTTCCCAAGTGAAGAACGGATGCGGGTGACGTTCAACGCAACCGAAAACATGTCCCCGTCGCAATATCGAGCTGCTGCCTTTGATCGAGGCGTGAAATAAGTCGCGGCCTTATCAACGTAGACGGCGGTATGAGATGACGGCGGACCGTCTGTCAACGCTGTAAATGGTCCGGTGCAAATTTGTCGTTCGATCATCCCCTTGAATTTTGGATGCGATCCCCGGTTTTCTGATTCGCGACCAAAGAAAGCGGCGCCGCACGGCAAACGGCTTGGCCCGACGCGGCGTGCATTGGAAAGGCCGCTCGGGTTCGCTCCGCTGATCCATCACGGGGAAATCTCACGCGAAAAATAGCGGCATCCCTACGCAATGATCAGCGTCCCCCGCGCATGCGTGCAGAACCTCATGTCGCGGCGACCTCTTTCATTTCGACGCCCATGAACCGGTTTTTCAGGGTCTTGCCCGACGACGAGCAGACCGGCGGAAAGTCGCAAAACAAGGGGTCAAAATTCATTGCCGAACCCTTGCCTTCGAATACATTTATCTCATTGGACACGCCTAGCGAGCATCCGAGCACCGTTAACAGCTTTCCTTTGGCTCGGGGACGTACTCACGACGCCAGCCGTCTCGACAACCCGGCGGGCGGAATGGGCACGGTGATCTGATCGCGAGCGACGTGTCGATACTTGCGGAACACAACCGACAATTCAGTTCTTTTCAGTTCGTTTTTTCTTTTCTGGAGCATTGACATGAAACGCGTTCGATTCGGATTTACCCTCGTAGAGCTTTTGGTGGTGATCGCCATTATTGGAGTTTTGGTGGGGCTGCTGCTACCTGCCGTGCAGGCGGCCCGTGAAGCAGCACGGCGAATGAGTTGCAGCAACAATTTCAAACAGATCGGGTTGGGAATTCACAACTACCATGCGGCCTACCAATCGTTGCCCATTCATGGCAACGGAACCGATATTCCGGGCGGCTCCGCACCATGGTCGTCGCTCAATAGCACGGTTTCGAATAATCGCCACGGATCGTTTCTGATTGCAATCTTGCCGTTCGTTGAACAGCAGGCATTGTGGGAACAAATCAGCAACCCACTTGCGAATCCTGGTAGCACCCCTAATCCATGGCAGGCCATGGGACCGGGGCCAGCGGTGATCGCGTACGCACCATGGACGACCGAACTTCCCGGTTATCGTTGCCCCAGTGATCCTGGCTTCGGATTGCCGGCACTTGGAAGAACTAACTACGGTGCCTGCACCGGAGACTCCTCCGTCATGTCTCGCGAAGGGGCGGTCTACGTTCAAACCGTCGCAAACGGTGCCACCATGCCGTATTCGTCGAACAACTCAACGCAAGCCGAGCGTTCACGGCTTGTACATCGTGGGATGTTTGTGTTGTTCGGCCGCATGCAATTTCGAGATACGCTCGACGGTTTGGCCAATACGATCATGTGTGGTGAATTGGCAACCGACCTCGGTGATGCCGACAACCGAACCTCACGGCCTGGTTCCGCATTTGCCGACACCGGCAGCGGACGAAACGAATGCCGCAAAGATCCGAAATGGCAATACCAACACCACGATCCACTTCGTCCGCAATTCTGGAGCCCCGCCGCAGCGGCGACGGTCAGTGCAACGAGTGCTCGTGGATATCGCTGGCACGACTGCCATCCGCTGTTCAGCCAGATTCATACGATTCTGCCGCCCAACTCGGGCCTTTGCACCGGCTTCAATGACAGTCACGACCAAACCGTGACCGTCTCAAGTCGGCACCAAGGTGGAGCTCACGTGCTGATGGGTGACGGAGCGGTGAAGTTCATCACCGACTCCATCGAAGCAGGCAACAGCAATCGCCACATGGTCTCTTACCACGGGTCTCCCGCATCCGAAGCTGGCGAGCCGAGCCCTTATGGGCTCTGGGGAGCGTTGGGCACTCGTGCCAATAAAGAAGTCATTGACACTGCCTTCTAGCATTCAACGCATTTCCTAAAACATCATGATGCAGTCTCGTCACCATAAACCGTGGCGAGGCTGCCTCGTTTACTTCTCATCGACACATCTGGACTTTTGAAAGAGATTACATGAAAACGAAAAACTTATTGTGTCTGGCGGTCATTTGCTTGCTGGTGGGGTGCTCAAGTTCTGATCCGGCTTCCATCACCGATGGTGCCAGCCAACAGCAAATTGACGACTACAATGCACTCATTGAAGCAGAGGCGAAAAGCGTCTCCGAATCACCCGAGCTGAAACGAAACGAATAGTTGCACGCTCTCGCGAACGTCGTCTCGCTGACGGGAAACTCCACAACAAACAGTTGCTGAGATCACCGATGCAATGCAACGATCAGCCGCTCTTCGTCAGCTCCATCTGTTAGATTGAGAACCGCCGCTGACGCAGAACGGCTGATTTTTTTCCACTTGGTTCAACGCGCCGTTAACGTTTTGATGCGTTCACGATCCAAGGTGTTAGCGACGAATCGACTTCATAGCTTGGAACGCAAGCCACCCACTCGCTCCGGCATCGCGTTTTCGTTGCCTCGAACATCCTTCACTAGAAGGCGTCACTTTGCACCAAAACATCGTGAATTGCCAATCAAACGCGAACCCCTGCGCCAGAAGGTGGATTTCCAGCGTGTCCCACGTTCTCGCGAGCGTCGCGACTTCAAAGTGCCGCTGTCCAACTGATGCTTTATTATCGTTGAAATTGAGGGCGAGACCGGACGGCTCGCGCCGTTCCGCTACGCTTTTTAGCGGTAGGGCGAGAACGTTCCGGTTCGAGCACCCCCAAGTTTCAGGTTAGATAACACACTGATAACCAACTGAATAAACCGACAAGCGAAAGCTTCGCCAAGCACGCGTTCGCCCTAAAGGCTTGACGATTTCCGCTACGTCCGGTCCCAGTAGACCAATCGGGATGAAGCACCAGCATTCATCCGCCATCGCATTTTTTATTACTCAATTGTTCGCCACTTGTCATGCCTACTCGCAACTACCTTCTGCTTCTCTTGCTGTTGATCGCTGTCCCTTCTTCCACTGGGCAAGACGCGCCTCCTGCCGCGATCACCAAACCCGCATTCGACTCCAACAATCAAGACTCGTATGCGGCGATGATTAGTCGCGGTTACACTCCCTTGTTCAACGGCAAAGACCTGACGGGGTGGCGCAATCCTTATCCGTTCGGCGAGGCCAAGGTAGTCGATGGCGAAATCCATCTGCTCGCGGACAAGAAGTTCTTTTTGGTTACAGAAAAGAAGTATTCAGACTTTCGGGTCAGCGTCGAAATACACCTTCCTGAAGGCCCAGCCAACTCGGGAGTCATGTTCCGATGCCATGTTGACCCCGATGCGGACAAGAAGGTGTTCGGGTACCAAGCCGAGTGCGATGGTTCGGACCGACGCTGGTCGGGTGGATTCTTCGACGAAGCTCGCCGAGGCTGGATTTGGCCGAGCACGCCAGGAAGATCAGAAAAGCAGTTCTTAGAACATGAAACGCAATCCAAAGCTGCGTTCGCAACCCCGATCATCGCCAATGCCCTCAATCGAAACGGTTGGAATCGGTTTGAGATCACATGCGTGAAAGATCTCATTACGATCGAACTCAATGGAATCCAAACCGTTCGCTTTCGTGACACGACGGATGCAAGCGGCTTCATCGGAATTCAGCACCACGGTGAAGAAGGTCAGACCTATCGTTTTCGCAATCTCTTCATCAAAGAGTTGCCGCAGGTTCCCGCCGAACGCCACGTGAGTTTAACCGAGCAAGAGCCGGTATCCATCAAACGCATCAACGACACGACAACGCTTATTGACTTTGGGAAGGTCGCCTTTGGCAACATCGCGATGCCGGTACCGTCAGGTCGCGGAACAGCCGCGGTGCATTTTGGCGAAAAGTTAAAAGACGGTCGCATCGACCAGAATCCGCCGGGGACCGTCCGCTACGGCATGACCCCGATTCGTCTTGGCGGACAAATGGGGAATTGGATCGTTCCCACACCCGTCGACGCTCGCAACATCGAACAAGCGGGGCTGATCTACGCGAACCCACCGGCCGTTTTAACGCCCGCGCAATGGCGATCTGTCATGCCGTTTCGCTGGGTCGAAATCGAAGGTGTTAGTTCCGACTATCCGTTCGATCTTATCCGCCGGCGCGCCGCATTCTCGAATACGTGGAATGACGATGCCAGTTCCTTCGAATGCTCTGACGAGACGCTCAATCGCATTTGGGATCTCTGTAAATACAGCATCAAGGCCACCACGTTCGCAGGCGTCTATGTCGATGGCGATCGTGAGCGAATTCCCTACGAAGCCGACGCGTACTTGAATCAGATCAGCCACTACACCACCGATAGTGACGTCACCATGGCGGCACGCACATTTGATTGGCTGATGGAAAATGGCACTTGGCCAACCGAGTGGGCACCGCACATGGTTTTCATGGCCCATGCCGAGTGGGTGTATTCGGGCGACAACGATTGGCTGAAACATCGATACGAATCGCTGAAGACCAAAACATTGATGCACCGCAGCGGAGACGATGGCTTGATTCGCAGCGACGAATCCGATCAGAAACGTCACGACATCGTTGACTGGCCCCAAAAGGAACGCGACAGCTTTGTGTTTACCGAAATCAACACGGTCGTCAACGCGTTTCATATCGAAGCGATTGAGCAGATGGCTGAGATGGCACGTGCGATCGGCAAGGATTCCGACGCGGAGGCATTTGAAGCTCGCGCGGAACTAGCGAAACAATCCTTCCAGAAACTCTTGTTCGACGAATCCGCCGGGATCTATCGCGACGGCGTGGGCACCGACCACAGCAGCATTCATGCAAACTTCTTTCCATTAGCATTCGGGCTCGTGCCGGAAGACAAAATCGCGGGCGTCACCGAATGGCTGAGTAAAAAGCAGATGCAGTGCAGCCCCTACGCGGCACAGTATTTCATGGAAGCGTTATTCAACCACGGACGCGATGAGCAGGCGTTGGATCTAATCACCGCCGACGGTGACCGCAGCTGGAAGCACATGGTCGACAGTGGAACCACGATCAGCTGGGAAGCGTGGGATCTAAAATACAAACCCAACCAAGATTGGAATCACGCTTGGGGTGCCGCGCCCGCAAACCTGTTGCCGCGATTCGTCTTAGGCGTCCAGCCAGCCACGCCGGGCTGGACCACAGCAACCGTCCGGCCATGCCCCTGCGGTCTGACTTTTGCCCACGGCAAAGTCCCCACCCCGCGTGGACCGATCGACATCGAATGGACCAACAAGACCCATTTCAAGATCACCGTGACACTCCCGGAAACGATCTCGGCAAAAGTGGACCTTCCCGCCACAAAGGCGAGCACCGGTGTCCTCATCGACGGACAACCCGTCGCGGCGACGAAGTCAGGCGATCGCTGGATTTTAAAGGACGAGGTCCACGGCTCGGTCACCATCGAGGTAACGCAACCCGCTAGCAATTGAATCAGGGCTTCCTACCGGACCGGCGCGATCACGCTGTTGATTTTGTCTTGCATCGATTGCTCGCGGTCCGTGCGAGTTCCGACTTTGATGCTGGTCGTGATTCGCGGCGCGCCGAGTGCGTGAACGCGTTCGTGGCAATGTTTGATCGCCGCAAACACTTCGTCCCAGTCACCCTCGATGTTTGTGCCGTAGGCGTGAAGCTGGTGTTCCAATCCCGCTTCCTGCAACACTTTCTGGCATTCAGCGACGTACTTGCCCACGGATACTCCCACCCCCATCGGGACGACACACAAATCGACAATGACTTTCATCTCAGTTGATTCCCTCACTTTTCGGCTCGGTCTGTTGTTTAACCACGGAGTTTAAACTCTCGCGTCTCGAACGGCAGTGGCCCAATGAGCAAGATTCCAGCCTTCACGATTCACTCTCGCTGGTCACCGCGGAACATCATGGCACACTGATTCTCTTGATGGGGGAGGGAGTGGAACCAGACGCGATTTCAGTCGCTGGTACGAGACGTCTGCTGCAACGAAAGTTATTTGCTATCAAACGTTTCAACTGTCCGGATCTGCGTTTGCTAAATAACGGACTTTCGAGAAATGCCGGGTTTCGCTAACCTCCCCACCGAAGAATGGTGACTAGGTTCACTTCCGATGGGTGTACGGGATGGATACAGGATGCGAGACGATAAGCTAGGAGCGGAAATGAAGACTTGGTTGCCATGGTGTCTGTTGAGCCTCGTATTCCTCGTTCCGGCATGTCGTTCCGCTGCGCCCCCCAGCCCTGATAGTTCTTATGATTTGGCACCCCCGGTTGCCGAAACAACGACATGGAAACCGGTTTCGTTCATCGACAGGCCTGAACTCCAAGCCGGAACGGGCGCGATGGATGCAGGTGTCGCACCGGAATTCTCGGCGACCGATTCAGGCCTGAGGTATCGCGTTCTGCGAAACTCAGACGGTCAAAAGCCGACGGCCGCCAGCACGGTGACCGTCCACTATCGCGGCTGGCTCAACAATGGAAAAGTATTCGACAGCTCGTACGAGCGTGGTGAACCGACAACTTTTCCTTTGCGAAATGTCATCGACGGTTGGACGGAAGGGATGCAGCTCGTGGGCGAGGGCGGAATGATCGAACTGTGGGTACCTTCGAAACTCGGCTACGGCGAACGAGGTTCCCCAGGCTCCATTCCCGCTCACGCGAACCTTCACTTCATCGTCGAACTCGTGAGTATCGACTAACCGTGATGTCGAGGCAGGCCTTCATTGTCATTAACAATGGCGACATTTGCGTTGGGGGAGCGTCGGTGTCGGTTTTAAGCAAGCCTCGAAAGCGCTACCATCCGGCTTCCGACAACCGAGACATCACGACCAGAAAGACGCAACACGCGCAAGGTTGCTTCACCGCCTGATACCGATTCAGAATCTGATCCAAAACGGGTCAGAAAGTGGTGGCTTGCATCGTCAAAAATTGATTTTTGGCGACTACTGAATTTGCTCGACTCGCTCGCTTTTAGAAGTGGAGTTTTTCAGAACAAACCAAGCCCCCGTGACCAGGACGGCAATCGCAAATCCGATCAAGATCATCCATGAGCCGCCTCGGGATCGGGTGTATTGGAAGTCCAAGGTGCCTTGAGCCAATGTGATGCCAGAAATGCTTTCGAGCAGTTCGTCTCGCGTCACCCGGTCGGTTGCAAAATCAGGCTTTTCGGACAGGGCATAAACGGTGAGGTGGTACTGTTTCGCCCCCGGTCCCTTCGATTTCATTGGGTCGTATCCCGCGTGCCCCTTGTCATTGAACCCCACAGTCCCGACTCCGTTCGCATTTCGAGGCAGGCTCGTGACATCGGCCGGGATGTCGTAAACCAGCCAATAGGACTTCACATCACCAGGCCCCGGCGTGTGCCACAAGTTCAGTGCATAACACTGAGTTCCGTCCGGCCCTTTCGTCCAAGCGATCGGTGGCGACTCGCCCGCGCTATCGCCGGTGAACTCGAGAGGCAATTCGTCACCTGCGGCAAATGCGGGACTGGTGACGTTCAATCGCGACGTGTTGGACGCACGACCTTCGTCGGGACCGGCATCCGATTCTGAGACATCGGATTGCGGAAGAAACGGTTTGCCCATGCGACTGCGATAAGTCTCGCTCCGTGTTTCCCCAGCTGGATCCTGAAACGTGAAGTCAACGGTGCTGTCGTCCTTGACGACATAGATCACTGATCCTTGCCGCCCTCTGACGTCGTACTCCAGCTTGAACCGGTTACCCGTTTTATTGAATCCAGTAATCACCGCGTCACGTAGCGGTCGCAGGTCAGGGCGGATCGGTTCGGCACGCGGCTGCGGATCAACCTGACCACCACGCTGGGTGACTTCGCCGTAGAAGCCACCATTCAAGTAGGGGTAGGTTTTCTGAGCGTGATAGTGGTAATTGCCAGCGGCGTCTTTGTGCCCGCCAAGATCGTCAAGCGTTGCAAAATCAGTCGCCTGCGGATCTTGATAGCCAAAGATCGGATATCCGTCCAACGCATAGCCAATTGGCTTGTCTTTGCCTGCTGTTTTTTCGAGATGAACCGGAGCAATGTGATAGTGGTAATCGTCGCCACGACCGCAATGACCACCGTACTCATCCAATTCACCAAACAAAAAGGCGTCATCACCGCGATTGTTCAACGGGTTGAAGATGGGCACGCCATTGACGGCCAGAGCGATAGCACCGCGTAAAAAATCGTTCTTGGTCGACATCGGACTCTTCGCCGGGACGGGGTGCAAAGGAATCCGCCACGCATTTTCCCCAAGGTATTTCTGCGGGATCGGAACTTGCTGTTGCCAAGACCGAATGCCAATCATCATCGGATGCTCCGGCAAACCATTAGAACCAACGTAAAGAAAGTCCTTGTCCCAACGAAGCCGCAGCAACTTCGCAAACGGTTGGAAGTGCTCACCGATGGCGGGCATGGTCTCTTTCTCTGCCGCACTCCCTGTTGTGGCTTGCACCCGCTGGTTCAACATCACGAGCTGAGTCACATGCTGACGGTTGAGAGCTCGGATCGTGTGCATTCGTTCCTGAACCCAGGCTTGGTCAGAGGCGGCCAATTGATTGATCGCTAAATCCGTGAGTGCCCCATCCTCTCTGCGAATTTGCACCCTGCCGTCCCTTGCGGAAACAAACGATCCGTTTAAGTGCGATCCACCCGAGGCGACGGACCAAGATCGCGATCGAGTGAGCGTGTGCGCGTGGCCGTGATGCCCACCTTCGTGTGCCGCGGGCTGGGTGGTTGTCATCAGACACAGCAGGCTCGCAACCGCCAGGATGAGAGGGCGTGAGTTCATGAGCATGGAATCTTTTTGGCAGACGTATCGAATTGTCATCACCGTTGTTTACGAGGCGGTCCACTCGGAACAATGTCGTTCAGATTGGAGAAATCAGGGCGAGCGTTTACGTCGGGTGGTGTGACAACGAGGTGTCGAAAAATGATGCTGTTATCGATTTTGGCATCTCCCGTCCCAGTGAAATGTGCGTCTTCCAAGGCGAACCCGGACTCGCATCCGGGGCTTTCGCCTGCCGTCGCTATCGCGACTAAGAATGGAAGCCTTCCTTGCGTGGTCTCGAATTCTAATCATCCCTGCCGAGCTGCTGAACAGCTTTGCTTCCAACGCGGCCTGCCGGACCTTGATCTTTGGTTCGGCAATGCCTGCCTCTTTCCGGTTTACGCGATGGAAACTTCGAATACATAGGTCAACGAAAAGTAGACGCCCAACAGGATGAATACCCATCCGGTCGCCATCCGCGCCCACCACTCGACCTTTCCGAGCATGTTGTAGGTTTTCCCCAATGACTTGGCACTATAGGCCAACAGCAAAGCAACCACGAGAACGGGCAGCGCCGTACCGATGCCGTAGACCAAAGGCAACACGATTGCTCCGCCAGGGACCGTTGCTGATGGCAGCGTCACGCCGACCTGTGACAAGACGCTGGTGATGGCGCCGGAATCGGATCCAAGTGTCAGTGCCAGCAAACCAAAGAACCAAGCTGCCGAGGTGGGACAAAACGAGACCGCAAACAGAGCACCAAGCAACAACGCACCCCAGACTCCCATCGCATCGACACGCTGCTTGAGCTTGTCCGTGATCATCCCGCCTCCGAAGCTGAACGTCACCAAGTCGGCCAGGAACATCCCAAGCAGCAGGAAGATGGGGCCGAGCAAAAGGTGCATGTATTTTTGCAAGAACACCGACACCGACGGTATCGACATGCTGGTCCATGTCAGAAGTCCCGCTAGAGCAATATAAAGCAGGCACCGACCCAGCGTGTAAAGCAGCCCCGCATGAATCACGCGGCTTGAGTTGCCGACATTGCCGCCGATGTACGAGATCGCTGCGATATTGGTTGCCAACGGGCAGGGGCTAATCGAAGTCAGCACGCCCAAATACAAGGCCGCCAAGGAGTAAAGGGAATAAGTAATCACAGCTGCACTCCATTGTCGGTGCGGACCAACGAGCGGGTTCCGGGTCGGTTCATTTGATATGCACTTTGACGTTCTCTTGCACGTACTCAATGAAAACTGGCTTCTCGCGCACCTTCACCCAAATGTCCTTCAGATCGGTGTACTCGCTTACCTTTGCATCCACCACCTTCGCAATAATCAACGCTGGCCCGGTCACTTTGTAAGCCTTTGCGAGATTTGCGTTCTCTGGCTGTTGAAAGTCGATGTAGCGAAACTCGACGGTGCCTTGGTTTATTTCGGTTGCGAACCCAGACGTGACTGCCTCTTCGGCGTAACTACCCATCATCTTGCATGTCGGACAACGCTCAGTGCGGTGGAAGTACATCACCACCACACGATCTGCCGGTGGATCGGCTGCCAAGGCGGTCATCGGAATCATTGTGCTGCAAGTCACAGCAGCGATCATCATCAGACGGAACACGAGAAACTCCCATTCAAGTAGTAAAGTGGTTTGGTTGAAAACGTTGTCTATTCAGGCAGCGGCAAATCGGCTGGCGACGGTTCTTCGCTGTCGATGGGCGTGTCATCTTCCACTGGCTGCGATTGCGTCCGGGCGATCGATTTGGATTGATAGACTTCACTCAGCATTGCGTCGATTTCATCGTGGATGAAGCTTGCGAAGGCTGGCTTGTCGTTGACGATTCCCCAAACTTGGTCGAGCCGCTTCCAATCGGCCATTTCGTCGTCCTCGAATCGCGTCAGCACGACGACCGGCATCACAATCTCGAACTTCTCCATCAGTCCAGAACGGTCATCTTCGTAATTCAACGTCTTCCAAGTGATTGTTCCGTCTTGCAGCTCCGCCGCGTATTGCGATTGCACAACTTCACTTGTTTGCGACTCGATCGCACGACAGGTCGTGCATCGTGTGGTGCTGTAGAAGTAATTGACAACGACGCGGTCAGGTTTCTCAGCCGACGTTACCGCCGTGCTGGATGCGACCGGAAATCCGCCCGACGCAGTCAACGCTTCGAGCTGATCGGCAATCCGAGTCAACTGCGGTTCAAGCCTGCTTGCGGCTTGGTTGTCCATTGCTTTGGCGATCAACACGACGATGGTCGCGAAGAAGAACGTCAGCAAACACACCGACAGTGATTTCTGTAAGTCCATGTCTAGATTTTCAATGCTCGAGTTTGATTCTTCTCACGCCGCGCGATCGACTACTGCTGTAGCAACCGAACGATTTCTTCGGGCGACGCGACCTTACCGACGATCTTGACATGACCGTCAACAGCCAACGCCGGTGTGCTGATGACGCCGAAACTGACGATCTCGTTGATGTCCTCAATCTTTTGAACATCCGCTTCGATGTACGCTGACCTAAGGGCAGTCTCCACATTCTCTTTAAGCGAAACACATTTTTTGCATCCGGTTCCTAACACTTGAATCGTTGTCATTTCAGTTACCTTTCATTATTCCAAAGGGATTGCGGACGCAGTCGAAGTGACCGCTGTTACCGCAGGAGCAGCGAATGTCTTCGCTTGAGAAGGGAAAATCGTGCCGTACGTCATGCCAGCGACGGTCGCCATGATGACCACCAGGGCAACAAAGACAGCTGTCTTGAGGTTTCCTATCACACTTCGGATGACCAGGATGCTGGGCAACGAAAGTGCAGGTCCGGCCAACAGCAAAGCCAGCGCTGGTCCCGTCGCCATCCCGTTCCGCATCAGTGCTCCTAAAATGGGTACTTCGGTGAGGGTCGCGAAGTAAAAGAGGCACCCCACGACCGACGCGATCAAGTTCGATAGGAAGCTGTTGTCGCCGACCAGCGACGCAACCTGTTTCTCAGGGATCAAAGCCCCCAAGAATCCGACGACAAAGACGCCGCCGAAGAGCAGCGGGATCAGCATCTTGGAAAAATCCCAGGTGTTGTCCATCCATTGACCGAAGTCCTCGCGGTCCAGCCACATCAGGCTCATCACGGCAACCAAAACTCCCATCATTCCGGCAAGGTACCAGCGAACGTGGTGGATTTGCGTGACCCACGTTTCAACGTCCTCAATGCTCGCGATCTCGGACTTCGCTAACCGCACGACTTCCGAGGCTTCGTGCCCGAGCACCGCGGATTGAAGTCGCAAATCGTAGCTCGTACCGGTTTCGTATTGCAGCGTCGCTGCGAACTGGGTGCCATCAGTCAGTTGCACATCCTTGTCACCAGGATTGAACCAATCGCTAAAGATCAGGAAGGCCAGCATCGCCGCTAGCATCGTCGCCGACTGCCAAAGAGGACGTTTCGACGCAGGCGGATCAGGCATTGCCATCGTCGCTTTGTTTCGATCTTCCTCGCTTTGGCGGAAAAACAATGCCATCAAAAGTCCAATGATCACGCCAAACACCATCGCACCGATCACGCGAGCAACGCCCAGCTCAAAGCCGAGTACGCGAGCGGTCAGGAAGATCGCGAGCACGTTGATCGCCGGACCGGCGTACAAAAAGCAAGCCGCCGGCCCCAGTCCCGCACCGATTCGATAAATGCCCGCAAACATCGGCAGAACGCTGCAAGAACACACCGCCAACACGGTGCCAGAGACGGAAGCAACCGAATAGGATTCGGTCTTACTTGCCTTCGGCCCCAGGTGCTTGAGCACCGACTCTTTTGTCAGGAACGTTGTGATCGCCCCGGCGATAAACAAAGCGGGGACGACGCAGGCGAGAGTGTGGTTGCGTGCGTACCACTGCAGCAGCACGAATGCCTCCACGATCGCTCCGGTCACATTGGCCGCGATCGGGCTCGCGTCGGGATCGAACGAAGGTGTCGCCAACGGCACGAAGTAGGCGAACAAAAAAACGCTCAAGAACGCTGCAAAGATCTTCCATTCTCGTAACACTGATCCGCTCCACCTACCCGTGCGTATTTGCACAAATGCACAAATACAAGCTCAAAAAAACACAACTACGACAACACCTTCAATTGATTTTTCAAGTGACCATGGACGACCGACTCAATACAGCCGAACAGACTGGTCAGACATTTCACTCGCAGTCGATAAAACACCATCTGCCCGTGTTTCTCGCTCTCGACAATTCCAGCATTCTTGAGCTGGGTCAGATGCCGTGAAACAGTGGACATGTCCGTTCCGATCGCCTCGGTGAGTTCACAAACGCACACCTCGTCATGCTCGGACAGAATATCGACCAGTTTCAGACGAGCCGGGTGCGCGAGCGCCTTGAGCACTTTGGCGCGGCTTTCGTATTTGGCTTTCTCGTCTTTGTCCATGCTGATCTCTATCGGCGATTGCTTACTTGCACGATTAGCCAAATATACACAGGTCGCAAAAGCGTGGCAAGAGCAGCATCGGGAAACTCGCCACAATCACCGCAAGGCCGCGAAGCAGACTCGTGAATCTGATCCACGAAAGGCGTGCCCCGTTGTGACGAAACGAGTGCTGTACTTGCACGTTTCAATCAACAGGATCGAACGAGTCGCATTGCAAGTGCCAGGGTCAAGCAGGTAGGCAGGAATCATCT
>NZ_JAMQBK010000063.1:0-21172 GCF_023701485.1 Aporhodopirellula aestuarii | reverse complement strand
CGGACGCGAGTCCGGGGTCGTCGTCGCCTCCACACACCCCAAGTCGCGCAGCGATGACAGATGCCGCTCGCGGTGCTTCATTCGCGCGCACGCCCCGTTTTGTGTCGACGCGTTGCGACATGCTTCGCCTCGTTTTCCCTAACCACGGACTCACGTCCGTGGCTTTTGGATGTCGTCACTATCGTGACTAACCCGTCACGAGATACTGGATCCAGCAAAACTCAAAAGGGACAGCAACACGTCTTGTCTTCCATTCCTAGTCGCGATAGCGACGGCATGCGAAAGCCTCGGACGCGAGTCCGGGGTCGACATCACCCCACCCCGCATACACCAAGTCGCGAAGCGATGACAGATGCCGCTCCCGGTGGTTCATTCGTGCGCACAACCCCGTTTTGTGTCGTCGCGTTGCGACTTGCTGCGCTTTGTTTTCCCAAACCACGAACCCACGTCCGTGGCTTTTGGATGTCGTCACTATCGTGACTAACCATTCTCGAAAATCCGCATCCAGCTAAACGCAAAAGGGATAGCGACACGTCTTGTCCAGAACGAGTTTCTGGCAGTCCAGTGATAGCCTTGGATGAACATAGGAACCATGGTTATCAACAAATGACCGATAGACCGAAACACTTCAGCCTACGTGCTTACGTGTTTGGTTAGGTCGTTGCAACGGCGGTACTCAAGTCGATACCCACCCTCTCTCACTCGATACCGAGTGCGGAATCAATCGCGTCAGCTTTCACTCGGAGTTGCAAGCGGACAAAGTCCACGTCGCGGCACGGCCGAAGGGACCTGCATCACCGACAGTGCGATGGCGACCAACAACGGTCACGATTCACGGCGCGGTTTGGAATAAACCTCCGGCGGTGTTTCAAACGTCACGACCATCACAACCCGAACTCGATGCGGCCGAGCATAATCGCGCTGATCCGATACCGGCTGAGGGAAAAATGAACCAATTGACGCAATTCACGATTCGTCCTCTGCGAGCGAGCAACCGCATCTCAATGGATCGGTGCGCGACTGCGGCCTCGCCTCGGCAGATTCAAAACGAGCATTCAGCCGCATCGCGTCCTTCAACAAGGCGGTCAACGGCCCCGCATCTTCGGTGAAAAACGTCCTTTTTCCACGGGATAGCCGCGGACCGAGTAGACTGAACCTTGCGTGCTCGAACCGAGTTCGCAAAACGTCGAAACTGGAAAACCTCCACATCTGCTAATGAACCATGCCGAGTCAATTATTGGTGTTTCATATTGACGACGTTCGATTTGGCTTCTCATCCATCCATGTGCGAGAGGTCCTGCTCGCAGCGACGATTTCCTCAGCGGCAGGGCTTCCCCCTTCGGCGCTGGGAGCGCTCAATCTGCGTGGTGAAGTCGTGATCGTCCTTGATGCGCGTCGGTTACTGCGTTTCCCTGACAAACCGATCTCTCACTCCGACCATTTGATTGTCGTTTCCAAAAACGACCAACTGCTCGCCATTCGCGTCGACCGAGCGGTCGAGTTGCTTGAGATGGAGGTTATCGATTCGCCTGCGGATCACATTCCCTCAACCAGTCACCTCGGTCATCAATTTGCCAAGCTCGACGACGAGTTGGTGCAGGTCATCGATTTCGAAGAGTTGCTTGCGGGTATTGATTGCGACCTCGCGAAAAACACTCGATTGCCGGACGAAATTGAGGCATCGAGATGACCGACCTGTCAATGAACGACGCCGACTACGTCGCCCTGAGGTACCTGCTCGAGATGCGTACGGGTTTGGCATTTCGATCCGATCAACGCCAATCGACAGAAACGGGAATTTTCGCCGCAATGAAACGGGCGAATGCCCCCAACGTCGCCACATACCGTGAACTGCTGGCATCCGATCCGGTCGTTTTGGACGATCTGATCGTTGAACTGACCGTCGGTGAAACTTACTTTTTTCGGCATCCCAAGCAGCTCGACTACATCGCCGAGCATATCGTTCCGGACATTTGCCGGCGGCGAGACCACGACCGTACGATTCATGTTTGGAGTGCCGGTTGTGCTTCGGGCGAGGAACCCTACTCGTTGGCCATGTTGTTTGACGAATTGCAACTCCTGCATCGAGTCAGCATTCTGGGCACGGACATCTCTCGCAGTGCACTGCGACGCTGCCAGTCAGGGCTGTATCGTAAATGGTCGATGAGGGACGAAGGTGGAGCGAGATCAGCTGCGTATCTGTCACAAGAGGGCAATGAGTTCCGGGTAATTGATCGCATCCGAAATCACGTTCGATTTGAGTATCTGAATCTCGCTTTGGATCAGTACCCTTCTTTGACGACCGGAACAGCCGATTTGGATTTGATCCTGTGCCGCAATGTCTTGATCTATTTCAGTCCTGAAACGGTGCGAGGCGTGGCGAGGCAATTGTACGATTCGCTCGCCGACGGTGGCTGGTTGGTGCTCGCCGTAGGCGACCCCATGATTGATCACTTCGCCCCCTTTGAAACGATCGTTACCGAAGTGGGCGTTGTCTATCGCAAAGGCCCGCAACCCAAGAATGCGATCGCAGCCGATCTGGTCACGAGCGACGCGTTCGCACGTGACCTGCCTAGCGACACTGGCGGCTCGGCACTTTCTCCCCGCGGACGCGTTCAATCGGACGTCCCTCAATTGATCGACCAGGCGACCCAAGCCCTCTCGGACGGCGACTATGATTTAGCGATCCGGCTCACCGAACCACTTTTGGCGATGCCAGAAGCGGATCGTATTCGCGTGCAAGCGTATGCAAACGTCGATGTGATTGCGGCCGAAAAAACATGCCGAGAAGCGACGCTGCGTCACCAAACTGATGCAGCGTTGCAATATTTGCACGGCGTTCTGTTGCTCGAGATGGATCGAACGGACGAGTCCATTTCGGCGATCAGGCGGGCACTGTTTCTCGATCGACGACTCGTGGTGGGTCATTTTACGCTCGGCTCGGTGCTGCGGCGGCTTGGTAATGTCAGTGCCGCCCAGCGTTCGTTTCGTAACGCGCGTAATTTGGCGGCGGAGTTGCCCGAAGATGCGGTCGTGCCGTTAACGTCCAACGAACGGGCCGGCGACTTGGTAAGAGTCATCGACGCGCAACTGACAGTCCTCAATGATTGGCAGGCCCTCCAATGAAGTCATCACAACCACGCGGATCATTTGACTGGGACGACGCCAAAGCTCGTCTCCAAAAATTAGCGGATCTGATCGATCAGCGCGAGCAATTGCTGCCCGAACAAGCGAAAGCCCTGATGGATCGGCGAGCCAAGGAACTGGCATGCGTTCCCTCGGATCCGGACGCAATCAGTGAAGTCGTCGAAGTACTGGTTTTGTCATTGGCGGGAGAACGATTCGCCATTCCGACACGATCGATCCGAGAAGTATTCCAGGCCCCCTTTGTGACCCCGGTCCCAGGCACTCCCGATTATCTACTGGGCGTTGCGAATTTGCGGGGCGAGGTGCTGGCGGTCGTCGATTTTCATCAACTGTTTGGACTCAGCGAAACGCCTTTCAAGACACACGCCATCGAGAGCATCCCGATGCGGTTGGTGGTCTTCGGCCATGAGCGCGCGGAATTCGCAGCCCCGAGCGATGAGGGAACCGAGGTCACGACTCTCCAAGTTGCCGAAATATTGGATCCCGATGGTTCCCTCGTCGGCGTCTTACGAGATTTCGCGCGGGGCGTCACCAAAGAGGGCGTGATGGTACTCGATGATGAACTCCTCATGAACGATGCGCGTTTGATCTTTGACGACTCCACTGGATAAATCACCGGAACGCCGCGACGAAGATAAGTTTGACGTATTACTAAAAGGTGCCGTGATGGCTATTCGAGATCGACTCTTCAACCTTTCACTGCGATGGCAGACTTGTCTACTCGTTGGCATTACCCTAGCGCTGAGTCTTGGTTTTCTTGGCGGACTAGCTTATCGCTACAGCAGCAAAGAAGTCAAATTATTGACGACCAAGATCATCCTGGCTGAAACCCGTGAGGCAACCGAACGGCTTGCCGAAACTTTGCGATCGAATCGTGCATCCTGTCTCACGACACTCGAGTTTCCGCCGATACCGGGCATCATCCGTTGTTGGGACAACGGCGGCACCGATCCCAACCCGCAGCAAGCCAACTCGACCACCGAGATTTGGATCAACCGGCTCGGCGATATTCTGACGTCGCAGATGCAACGCAATTCCGAACGTCGCTACTGCGCACTGTACGACGAACAAGGCGACGAAGTCTTGCGTGTTTCGCGGACTGTCAACAAGTTCGAGAGAAGCAGCCAAGAAAATACGATCAACGTCAGCGGGGAGGAATACTTTGAGTCCGCGATCCGGGCACCACGTGATCGAGTACACATCTCACCGATGGTGCAAGTCCGAAACGACAAATTCGCGTTTTGTTGCGTGCCGGTTTTCGACGAGAAGAACGAACCTCGCGGTGTCTTTGTGATCTGTTTGGATGGACGCAAACTATTGGAGAGGGCGCTCGCGGCCATTCAATCCGATGCGACCACGACCGATATTGTCAACGAACAAGGCGTCTACCTACTGTGTGAAGAGTCTCCCAGCCGCGAGTTCGCGGACTCGGTTCCGGCAAACCTGTATAGCTACCAAAAACCCGTGCGTTGGCAGCACATGATTTCGACAGGCCCTGACAGCCTCGAATGGGGCGATTTCATCCCCGGTAGTGATCGCCCCGACGGTGTCAGTCTGATCGGCGTCCATCGCAAGATCTTCTTTGACCCCGAATTGAATCCGAACCGCTTTTGGGCGGTCGCTCCCAGTGTCAACGCCGACATCGCCTTAAAACCGGTGACGGATCTGGCACACACTTTCTTGTGGATCGGCTTGGTTGTCTTGGCCGTCGGCGTGATCCTGGCATTCTATGCGACAAAACAAATGACAGCGAGTTTGCAAGAACTTTCGCTGGCTAGCGACCGGATGGCGGGCGGCGATTTGGGTACCGAGTTACCCGCAACGGGAACCGTCGCCGAAGTCCGCGTTCTACGTGATTCTTTGGCAAAGATGACCTCGACGTTAACGACAATGCTCGAAACGTCGACTTCCCAAGAAAAGCGAACGCAGGCGATCTTCAACTCCGTGGCAGACGGGATCATCACGATTACCCCTCAAGGAATCGTGCTTTCGTACAACGCGGCCGCCGAACGTCTCTTCGGCTACCGTTCGGACGAGGTCGTCGGAAAGAACATCTCGATGCTGATGCCGTCACCGCACCGCGAGTCACACGATGGTTACTTGCGGCGGTACATGACAACGGGTGAGGCACGCATCATCGGCCAGTCACGCAAGATGGAAGGGCAACGGCGGGACGGGAGCCGTTTTCCACTCTCGTTGCGTGTTACCGAATTGAAACGCGGCGACGAACACATCTTCATCGGCATGATTCAAGATATCACCGCCCACACCGCCATCGAGAAAGAGCGAAAGGATTTGTTCAACGCGTTGAGAGATGCGGTCGTTCGCTTGGCCGTCGCGAGCAAACAGATCCTCGCCACGACATCCGAGCAGGCGGCGGGAACGCAACAACAAGCCGCAGCCGTCGCCCAAACCGTTGCGACCGTGGATGAAGTCGCGCAAACGGCGAGACAAGCTTCCGAGCGTGCGGACACCGTCGCCAAAGTTGCGAAGCAGGCGGACGAAGTGGGTCGGGAAGGGAAACAAGCCGTCGAACAAACGGTGCGTGCTATGGACGATGTTCGAGAGCAAGCGGAATCGATTGCCGAAAACATCTTGTCGCTCGCAGAAAAGGCGCAGTCCATCGGCGAAATCATTCTCACCGTCAGCGATATCGCAGAACAAACCAACGTCTTGGCGCTCAATGCGGCCGTCGAAGCCTCGCGTGCCGGCGAACACGGTAAAGGCTTTGCAGTCGTGGCTGCCGAAGTCAAATCGCTCGCCCAACAATCCAAAAAAGCGACCGGACAAGTTCGTCAGATACTCGGTGAAATCCAGCACGCAACCAACGGTGCTGTTCTGTCGACCGAACAAGGCACCAAATCGGTTAATGCAGCCGGCATGATCGTTGCCAAGGCGGGCGACACGATTACCGCACTCGGCGAAACGCTCGCACAATCAGCACGGATGGCGACTCAGATCTCAGCGTCGGCCAACCAGCAGGCCGCAGGTGTGACTCAGTTGAACGAAGCGATTCGCAATATCAATCGCGTCACCAAACAAAACGTCGAAGCGATCCACCAGATCGAAGAGGCAGCAAAAAATCTCAGCGCGATGAGCAACGAACTCGCTTCGCTGACCACCGGGCAACAGTTTGCAAACACGACCGATATCGAAAGCGTGATTTAACGTCCGCAGGACTCGCACCTCAAGCGAAAGGTGTGATGTTGCGAAACTCCTCAATCTCAACCGGAACAGACCTCGCACAACGGATCAGGAAACATGGAAAAAAGCGAATTGATGCTGCGACTGATGTCGACGTTCCTGGAGGAGCTCCACGAACGCATGGGCGAGATGAATCGCGACTTACTCGCCTTGGAAAAAGAACCGGCAGGAAACGGACGTCAAGAAACGCTGAAGTCTCTTTTTCGTTCCACCCACACGATCAAAGGTGCCTCGTGTGCAGTCGGAGTCGATGTCATCGAACGGGCTTGCCATTTGATCGAAGACATGCTTACCCCGGTTCGCGATGATGACAAGCAACTCTCGCCATCGCAGTACACGATTTTGTTTAAAACCTTCGACGCGATCGAAGAAGCCGGGATGCGATTGCGTGACGACCAGAACCTTGACCAATCCCCGTTGCAGTCGATCCTTCCGCAATTGGAAGCCGCCATCGCGGACGAAGATTTTTCCGAGGAGACCTTGCCCGATGTCGAACCGGTGGGGCAATACGCAACCAAACCGGCAGCAGCCACCTCGAAGGGCATGTCGGTACGAGTCTCCGCTGAAAAACTCGACGATCTGTTGGCACAAAACGGTGAACTCCTGGTTGCCGAACGCCGGGTGGCTGCGAGAACTCATGACGTGTCTGCGCTGAGCGAGGCGGTCGCCAATTGGAAGGCGGATTGGAAAACGATCGAAAAACCGCTCCGCCGAATCATCGCCTCCGAATCGCAGCCTCGCGTCGATCAGATCGCGCTGCCTCGACATGCCGCGGCTATCTTTGAACGAATCGCGGCGAGCGTCGGCAATTTTGAAAAACAACTCGACCACTTGTCCAGCGGCATGAAAGGGGACGGTCGCCTGCTCCGTCAAGTTTGTAGTTCGCTAGATGGTGAGGTTCGACACATCCGGATGTTGCCGTTCGCCGAGGCCTGTAGCGGGTTGGAGCGAGCTGTCCGTGACGTGGCTCGAAACTCTGGCAAGGAGGTTCAACTCATCTTCGAAGGCGAAAGCGTGGAGGTCGACCGTTCGGTTTTGGAAGGCCTCAAAGACCCCCTGTTGCACATCGTTCGCAACGCCGTGGATCACGGGATCGAGTTACCGAAGCAGCGTCTCGACGCCGGCAAGCCGATCCCGGCGACGGTCAAGGTTTCCGCAGCGCTGCGCGGTGGGCAGGTCGAAATCGTTGTCGCCGATGATGGACGCGGCTTTGATCTGGAAAAGATCCGGGCGAAACTGAAAGAAAAACAGCTTCCCCAACCTGACAGTGATCGCGAATTGGCCCGTGCAATCTTCCTGCCTGGATTCTCCACCGCCGCGACCGTGACGGACATCTCCGGTCGAGGCGTCGGCCTGGATGTCGTGCAAACGCAAATCGAATCCCTGCATGGAACCGTCGACGTTCACTTTGAAAAAGGGAAAGGTGCGAGTTTCGTGATGTGCGTCCCATTAACGCTCACCACCCTTCGCTCAGTCCTCGTGAAATCGGCCAACCAGATTTATGCCATTCCGACGGTGCACGTTCAACACTTGGTGCGATTTGGGCGAGAGCGGATCACCTCGCTTGGCAATCGCGATGCCTTGCTGTTGGGAGATGCTCCGATGCCATTAACGACACTCTGCGGTGCCTTGGGCGTAACCCGGTCAGCCGCCAAAATCGGAGACAACCAATTGCTAGCGATCGTCCTGGGCTCGGGAGAACAGTCCGCGGCCTTCGTGGTTGACGAGTTGATCAGTGAACAGGAAGTGACCGTCAAGAATCTCGGTACCCGCATTCGTCGTGTGCGTCATGTCGCGGGCGCGACGCTGTTACCATCCGGACACGTGGCTTTGGTATTGAACGTGGCCAATCTCATTCGCAGCAGTTTCGGCATCAAGACCACCCCCATTCTGATCTCGGCCGATCGTCCTGAGAATGTCGCGGTAAAAGAACACCGAATCCTTGTCGTTGATGACTCGATGACGACCCGCGCGTTAATCAAAAGTATTCTTGAAACCGCCGGATACGACGTTTCGGCGGCGCGTGACGGGCAACATGCGTTAGATTTGTTGAATGAGCACGAATTCGATTTAGTGGTCAGTGATGTCGATATGCCACGCCTCGACGGTTTCGGGCTGACGACGGCCATTCGGGCGCAAGAGCGTTTGAAGGGATTGCCCGTCGTGTTGGTGACCGCTCGAGGCACTGAAGAAGACAAGGTCCGTGGTATCAACGTGGGTGCGGATGCGTATATTGTGAAGTCGGGTTTTGAACAAACCAATTTGCTTGACACAGTCTCGCAACTCTTGTGATCCCATAGGCTTTGAAAACCATGCTACGTCTGTTGATCGTCGATGATTCGCCGACTGCGCGAGAACTACTCGCGGGTATCTTCGCGCTCGATCCGGAGATCCAGGTGGTCGGTCTTGCTCACAACGGCAAGCAAGGCGTCGAACGGGCTCAAGAGCTGCAGCCCGATGTGATCACCATGGATATCGAAATGCCGGTATTGAATGGATTTCAGGCCACCAAACAGATCATGACGAAGTGTCCGACGCCGACCGTCATCGTCTCGTCCAACAATGCCGTCCACGAACAGCACGTCGCGGTGCAAGCGATGGAGGCCGGAGCATTGACCGTGCTCCGCAAGCCCTGGGGACCCGGAACCTCTCGGTTTCAGAAAGACGCCCATGAACTCATTGCAACGGTCAAGGCGATGGCGGAGGTGAAGGTCGTTCGGCATCACAACCGTGCCCCAACCACGCCCCCGCTCCCATTGCCGCCCCTCCCCAACTCCCCCAAAAGCTCCGCGGCGCGGATCATCGGGATCGCAAGTTCAACAGGGGGACCGCCAGCATTAGTGCAAGTTTTGTCGCGACTACCATCCGAATTTCCGGTCCCGATCTTGGTGGTGCAACATATCGCACAAGGTTTTACCCAAGGGCTGGTGGAATATCTCGACTCCACGGTCACCCTTCCCGTCCAGTTAGCCCGAGCCGGAGAGCTACTGCAAAACGGACGAGTTTATCTGTCTCCCGACGGCTATCATCTCGGCACTGCCGTTGATCGAACCGCATGTTTATCGACCCAACCGCCGATTGACGGATTTCGTCCTTCCGCCGATTTCCTCTTTGAATCGCTGGCCACCGTTTACGGTCCCAGGGCTGTGGGCGTGATCATGACCGGGATGGGGCATGATGGTGTCGAGGGCCTCGGCAAATTGCACACCGCCGGCGGTCGAGTCATCGCACAGGATGAAGATTCTTGCGTCGTGTTCGGCATGCCGGGCAGCGCGATCGAGGCTGGTGTGGTTGATCGCGTGTTGCCGGTCGGTGCAATCGCGAAAGAGCTGTTGGCCTGCGTCGCTTCGCGTGAACTCTTATCCGACCACTAGAGCATCGCCCCCTCACGTCCCGTGGGCGGTGTTGCCGATTGGAACAGCAAGCCGTCCACCGTCTGGCGACGGTAGCTACCGCATACAGATACACGTGCTCGTCTTAGCGGTACGGCGCAAGCCGTCCGGTCACGTGTCACCGGACGGCTCGCGCCGTTCCGCTAAGCCAGGTAGCTACGTTCTCTAAAACCTGCCCAGCCACGGCAGCCTAATGGACTCGCGACAAATCGGGTTATGGCCCCGCATTTTCATCACCCATCCTTGCTACGACGGCAGTCCCGGGCAGGACGAAGTGGTGGTCGGATTCAATTGTCCATTGCCCAGAAATCCTTCGTCAACGCTGAGCGAAGTGACCTCAGCCGGCACGTGTTTATCTTCGCGGCAAATCTCGCGAAAATCTTCCGCATGTTCGAGGAAAACCCGCACCATTTCGATATCCCATTGGGAGCCCGCGCCGCAACGCAAAATCTCTTCGGCCGCTTCGAACGCCATCCCTTTGCGGTAAGGCCGATCGCTCGTCATGGCATCGTAAGCGTCGACAATGGCAAGGATCCGTCCCGCGACTGAAATCTCGTCGCCAGCAAGTCGACTCGGATACCCGCTGCCATCAACCGACTCGTGATGCTGCAACACTCCCTCGAGCGCATACGCCAAGGGCTCGATCGGTTGCAGAATCTTAAATCCGATTTCGGGATGTCGTCTCAACTCGCGGTACTCATCTTCGCCCAACCTGCCCGGCTTGTTGAGGATTGTATCGGGAACACCGATCTTACCGACATCATGGAGCAGCCCCGTGATAAACAATTGCTCCTGCGTCGTCTCGCCGAGCCCCAAGCGGAATCCCAATTGCTGCGCCATTTTTCCCACACGGTCGCTATGACCATGGGTGTAGCGATCCTTGGCATCAACTGCACCGGCGAGCGACCGAATCGCACCAATCGCCAATTCTCGGTTGGTGCGAAATAATTCCGAACTCTGAATATGTGTGATCAGGACATCAGCGGCCACTTGAATCAAACGCGCCTCTTCCGTACCGAAATCTTCTTGCACCAAACCGAGACCAGATTGCGACGGAATATTTTCATACGAACGATTGATCGCGATCAACCATCCATGGCAGAGTCCTTGTCGTGCCACGCGGACCAAAATCACCGATTCCACTCCGGGGAATTTCGATTTCACCGAAGTGGCGGAGATCCAGTTCTTGACCAGTGGTTGGATGTGGGCGTCGCTGCCGAAATGTTCGACGATGCGTGTAAACAATTCAGGGTTCACATCGCTTACCCCCGTCCTGAAGCTCTGCGTCAGGTCGTCAACGGAGTCTTCTGACGCAAAGGGTAGATATTCGTCGGCGCTCAAGAAGACGACTAATTCGCAATGAAGAATCTGTTGCAGGTGTGTCAGTAACCGAGCGGCGATTTTTTCGATGCTCTTGGTTACATCGCAAAGTTCCAGGTTAGCCAGTGCCTCGAACCAACTACGTTCTTCAAAATTTTGCAGAACACGTTCGGCATAGGAATCCAGCTGCAGCTCCTGCTCCTGTGTTTGGGCTCGCAGTTGCAGGTTATCACTCGCCAAGCGGGCGAGTTTTGACATCCAATCGCACTTCGTGGTTTCCATCTCACCCACTGCGAAGAGCGTAGCGCGCCCCGATCCATGAATCGGAATCGCAATTCGAAAGAAGTCGCTCTTCAACTCCTCGACGTAAGGATGCTGAGGATCAAAATCAACCGGCAGAAACCTGCCAAACGGATTGTCCGTCACAACTGGAACGGATTGCCCCAGCGTCGATTCGCCTGCGCATAGACAAATGTCTGCATAACTGCAGACCGACAGCGGTGCGCCGAACAGCGTCTCGAGGTCTTCTTTCGCGGTATTGACGGCGAATAACTCTTCAACCGTGACATTGGATAGCGACATCGGCTTTCCCAATTCAACAACAAGATTTGCATTTTTTAGATAAGTCTCAGCAAAACCTAGCTCTTAGATCAGACACCAACATTGTCGCAACGATTTTTCTAACGAATTCCGTGATGCTCCATTCCCTGACCTAGAGTTGGTCATCCGCAAGTTCGCGGGCTTGACTCAAACACTGAACGTATCCCCACCGGGGTATACAACCACGGAGAAATGAAAATGAAAAATTTCGCTCGATCCCGTAAGGGGTACACGCTGGTCGAATTAACGGTCGTCATCCTGATCATTGGTGTGATCGCAACGGTTGCGGCTCCCAAGTTCTTTGACTCGTTGACCAAGGCGCAAGACAACTCGGCGACACAAACGCTGCAAGTGGTCCGTGACGCCATCGAACTCTACAAAGCTAACAACGGGGACTATCCCGGTGCCGACGGCGCCGAAGCCACCCTGAAGACGAACTTGGACGATTATCTGCGAAACGATTTCCCTACTTGCCAAGTCGGAAAACGTGACGATGCCGTCAAGATCGAGACCGATGGTGCCGCACTCTCGGGCAAAATCGATGGCACGACCGGGTGGATCTACGACAAATCGACTGGTGAGTTCCGCATCAACCATTCGAGTTACAGCACCCTGTAAGGCGGAATGTGGGAAACGTTCGGAAATAACTTCGTTGTGTCAAGCGGCAGCGGAACGGCGTGAGCCCTCTGGTGATCCACCGGGTGCTTACGCCGCTCCGCTAGCAACGAACTCTACGCCGAACCGCTCCTTTGAATACGACCGTCCACTGACGATGGTGGTGGTCAAAGCCCGTTCACATTCGTCCCTGCTACGGTGCATCCCTTGAACACTGACCACCCAAAACGAATCCTCATGCTCGAAGACGACCGCATCATGGCGGACGTCATGCAACGCAGTCTGCGCCGCGCCGGATTCGAAATAATCTGGGCGAAGTCAGGACTCGACGCGCTCAACTATCTCGACCAGGCGTTTGACCTCGTGGTGAGTGATTACCACATGCCAAAGATGAATGGTGAAGAGTTCGTCAAACGGCTGCGAACGAATGAGCTGAATTCAGAAGTCCCAGTGATCTTTGTCACCGGGAAACAATTGGAATTGGACCATGATCAGCTGCGCCGTGAACTCGGTGTCAGGCTCATCGTTTCAAAGCCATTCGGCCCGCGACATTTGATACAAGTTATTCAGCAGTGTCTTGAGAGTTCTGACCTCTCAATACCAAACGGCAGTAGTCTCGAATCATGAACACCCCGCGCCTACACCATCAACGACTCAGTCGACGATTGCTTTCGTATTATCTGATGTTTGGGCTGATGAGCATCATGACGCTCAGTCTGAGTTGGATGCTGCTCGACCGATCGCAACAGTCTCAGACTGTCAAGCAAGGCTTGATGTCACGTTTGAGCGATATTTCAACGCAAATTGCGACCGATTACCGCACCGCGGACGGGACAAACATTCAATCGATCGTTGAAAAGCTGAGCGTCCTTCCCGAATTTTCCTACTGCGGGATCATCTCCTTCGACGGCGTTTACCAGGCCCACACCAACCCAGAACTCATCGGACGCAAGTCGGCGAGAATGCTGTCGGTGGGATCGTCGTCTGGAGTCGTCGAGCGAATTCGTTATCTGCGCGGCAACCAGCCGAATCTCTGCGAATATTGGCTGCCTGTGGCCGATTCGCAGCAGAGCTATGGCTTGATGCAAGTCGCCGTATCCGCCTCTCATCTCGAAACCACCGACGGTGGTGCGGTCCGGCATGCCGGGATGACGATCGCGTTGCCTCTCCTATTGTTAGTTCTCGGTGGCATCAAACTTCACGGAGTCGTCCGATCAAGTTCGATGATCGAACGACAGTTGGAAGGACTCTGCGACGAATCAACCGGCGAAACGCTGCCGATCAGTCCCGTCGAACCGGGCGGTCCTGCTTCGATCGGCTGGAACCATCTGGTATCGGTGGCACAACGCTCCGTCAGCCTAGGCAAACTGGAAGAACGGCTCGCCGAATCACTCGGTGGTTTGAACGAGGAAAAGTATGGCCAAATCCTACAGGGATTGAGCGACGGCATTGCATCAACGAACGAAACCGGACGGATCCTGTTTGCCAATAAAGCGTTTGCCGCATTATTAAACGTCGACTACGACGCGACCACAGGATCTTCGATCGAAGAGCACCTGTTAAAGAGTTTTCCCGAGGCCGCCAATTTGGCGAGTCTCCACCTGAATGAACCATCGCGTCCCGCGGTCTTAGAACTCCATCGTTCCAATATCTTGTCTGATGGTGTACTGCGATTGGCCCGCGTCCCACTGCGCTCGAAGGATGGCAAGTCGCTTCTTCTGGTGTGGTCGGTGCGTGACATCACTCAGCAAAAGATGGCCGAAAATGCTCGCGATCAATTCGTTGATAACGCGACGCACGAGCTACGCACCCCTTTAACGAACATCAAAGCATGCGCCGAAACGCTTCAACTCGAAGACGACGTCGACGTTGAGCTTCAAAAGCAGTACCTCAATACGATCAATAACGAAGCCACTCGTTTGGGCCGCTTCGTCGATGAGTTCTTGAATATCAGTCGGATGGAAGCCGGTTCGCTCGCGGTGACGCGTAGCAACGTGCACGTCGATCGACTCCTCAGTGAGGCGATTGCCAAAGTGAAACCGCAGATGACGATGAAACAGATCGACTTCCAAGTTTCGCTACCGCCCAAACTCCCTGAACTCAAACTCGACAAAGACAAGATCGCCGCTGCGTTGGTCAACCTCCTGGGCAATGCTGCCAAGTACACGCCGACCGGTGGTCGGGTCACGTTGCACGTTGAGATGTCGGGGGACACCATTCGCATCCACGTCGAAGACACTGGTATCGGGATCGCGTTGAATGAGTTGCCCAAAGTGTTCGAAAAATTCTTCCGCAGCGATGATGAACGCGTGCGAGATGAAAGCGGCACCGGACTGGGCTTGGCCTTCGCACAAGAAGTGATCCGACTTCACGGCGGCAAGATTACCGCACGTAGCGAACTCGATCATGGATCACGCTTCACAATCAACCTACCTCTAGCATAGGGAAATGCGATGTACGAATACATGAAGCGTGGCGCCGTCCACCTGATCCAATTCACCAGTCCACTCAAACGCGATCACGCGGAAGAGATCACGTCCGCAATTGACCGTTGCTTTGATCAAGGACAGCCTCAGATCGTAATCGACTTAGAAAACGTCGTGCTGATGGACAGCCGCGGCTTGGAGTTATTGGTCGAGTCGCAACAGCGTTGTCTCGAACTAGGCGGTTGCATCAAACTCGCCAAACCCAACGAACTCTGCCGAGACATTCTCGAGGCCACAAACGTCGTCTCTCAATTCGAAGTGTTCGACGACCATCTGGTCGCTGTCGGGAGTTTCGCGCAATGACACTCTCAACCCTCACGCCGAGAACCCAGAGCCGCGTCTTCCCGAGTGTCATGGGATCCGCCACAAACAACCCTCTCCCGTTGGGCGAACAGCTCGTTCAAGCGGGATTGATCACCCAAGATCAACTCAAGACCGCCCTCGGCCGACAAAAAGAAAATCGCGCCCGACTGGGAGAACTGTTGGTTGAACTGGGTTTCATTGATCTGGTGCAGCTGCTTCCTTTCTTGGAACGTCAACTCAAGATCAAAGCCGTTCGGCTACGCGATGGGATGATTGACCCGGGCGTTGTCCTGCACATCCCTCGCGACGTCGCCGAGAATCTCGGCGTGTTGGCGATGTTCAAAGTGCACGACACTTTGACGGTTGCGATGACGGAGCCCAAAAATCTCCAACAAAAAGACGAACTGGAGCGAATCACCGGATGCAAAATCCGGCCCGTTTTCGGATTGGGTATCGACATCAGCGAGATGATCGAACGCTGCTATCGGGCAGGGTTTGAGGTCGATACGGTCACCGCGGACTTGTCCAAGGATGCCGTCGAACTCGAATCTGAATCCTTGAACATCGATCTGGCGGACCTCGATACGGTATCGGACGGGAGTCCGATTATCAGCTTGGTCAACTACATCATCGTCCACGCGGTCCGCCAGGGTGCCAGCGACATCCACATCGAGCCTGGTGATCATGTTTCGATCGTGCGTTACCGTGTCGACGGTCAACTGCACGAGGTACTCCGGCCACGACATGAGTTTCACCCGGCAATCGTATCGCGCATCAAAGTCATGGCACGGATGGACATCGCCGAACACCGTGCTGCGCTCGATGGACGGATGCACGTTTCGGTCGAAGGCAATCCGATTGACCTACGAGTCTCGACGCTTCCCACCGTCCTCGGCGAGAATGTTGTGCTGCGGGTTCTCGACCGACAATCGGTGACCTTTGACCTTGAGAAACTCGGTTTGCCGAGCGACATGCTTTCCGGTGTCAAAGGGATGCTTCGCAAGCCTCACGGTCTGGTGCTCGTGACCGGTCCGACGGGTAGCGGAAAAACAACGACACTGTATTCCGCCTTGGAACTGCTGAAATCGGTTCACAACAAGATGGTCACGGTCGAAGATCCCGTCGAGTATCGCTTGGACATGATCAACCAAGTTCAGGCGGATACTTCATCAGGCATGACTTTCGCAAGCGCTCTGCGGTCGATCCTGCGGCAAGACCCCGACATCATCATGGTCGGCGAAATTCGTGACTCGGAAACGGCTGAAATCGCCATCCAAGCCGCGTTGACGGGACACCTCGTCCTCAGCACGCTGCACACCAACGATAGCGCCGGAGCGGTCACGCGTCTGCTCGACATGAATGTGGCTCCTTACAAAATCGCGGCAGCCTTAGTGGGCGTGATCGCGCAGCGACTGGTTCGAAACATTTGCCCGAAATGCAAGACATCGTATTTCCCGCCCGCCGAGCTGCTGGATTCTCTGCGATACCAAGGCAATCGCCGACGCTCCTTCGAACGGGGCGACGGATGCAGCGAGTGCCGCGACACCGGCTATCGCGGCCGATCGGGCGTCTACGAAGTCATGCAGATCAATAGTGAACTTCGTGAAATCATCTCGCGAGACGCGAACGCGGAAAGCATTCGCCGTTGGCACCGCGAACACGGCGGACAAACATTGTTGGATCACGGATTGCGGTTGGCCGAAAGCGGCAGCACCAGTCTGGATGAAGTCGCCCGAGTCGCGTTTGTAGATTAGTCCCCTCATTAAAAAACTAAAATCGTCAGCTGTTTAGGCATCGTTGTGCTTTACCAATACAAATCCAAGTCGTCACGCGGCACCCTGATCAACGGAACGATCGAGGCCGAGTCCGCCAAAGAAGCACAGGAGCGACTGCGCCAACGCGGCGAAACATTGCTGTCCTTATCACAAGGTGGTCGTGGTTCGCTGAAATCCTCGTTCGCGCGGAAGAAACGTGGCAGCCACGTTCCCCAACAGGAACTGCTGATGCTCACGTCCCAGTTGGCCATCATGTGCGACACGGGCGTCGATTTAGCAGAAGCGTTTGAGGAGTCGGCCGAGAACTGCGCTCACGAAGGGTTGCGCAAAGCGTTGCTTGGTGTTCACGCGGACATTTCGGAAGGCCTGCCGATCGCGGAAGCTTTGAGGCGGCAACCCCACGTATTTAATTCGGCTTACGTGGCGAGTGTTGCTGCGGGAGAAGCATCCGGGGAAATGTCGGAAGTCTTGTTTCGGATCACGGATGTTTTGAGAAGTGAGATCCGCTTGCGGAGTATGGTCAAAACGGTCTTGGCCTACCCCATGATTTTGTCGGTACTGTCGCTCGTGGTCTTGGCCGTCCTGTTATTTTTCGTGCTCCCTAATTTCGGGGAGATATTTAAGGACATGCACGTTCCGCTCCCCGTTTCGACGCAAGTATTGCTGGCGTTTTCGGGTAGCCTTCGAAATGACTTCTTGATCTGGTTCATCGGGATCGGCATCCTGCTCGCGGTGACCGTGCCACTGATGAAGACACAGAAGTTTCGAGAGCTGGTGCATCAGTTCTTACTCAACGGATTCGTTTTGAAAAACGTGACCCGAGCGATGCTCACCGGTCGCGCATTCCGATTGATGGGAACCATGCTTCAAAGTGGTGTTCCCCTTTTGGAAACGATTCAATTGGTTCGTTCATCGATTAAGAATTCGAAGTATCGAGAGTTGTTTAACGTGCTCGAGAAAGAGGTCCTCAATGGGCGGGGCATCGGTCCCGCTTTGTCGAGAACCGAGTTCGTGCCCGCGGGAGCCTCGCGAATGATCATGACGGCCGAGAAAACCGGTCGTTTGAGTCATGTGATGGACAAAGTCGGCACGTTCTACGAGGACGAAGGCGAACGACGACTGCAAGAGGTCTCAAAATATTTTGAACCCGTCATCATCATTTGCATGGGAAGCTTAGTTGCTTTCATCGTCGTTTCGATCCTGTTGCCGATGCTGAGCTTTGCAGACATTTCCTGATCACTTCACCGTCCAATAGAACAGTTGAACAAAACCGGGTTCGCGGAATCGAACAACCAATCACGACAAAAGGCCCTTCGGGGAATGGAATAATGCAGTTACTACAACCCGCTTTTCGATGGCAAGGCGCGCAAGCCTCCAGCACTGGATGGATCGGCATTGAGATCGGAACGACGGCAATCAAAATTGCCCAGCTCGAACGCAAGGATCACCAATCTCGAATCGCGCGTAGTATCGTGGTGAACGCGGACGACGAACGACCGTTTGACGTTGGTTGTTTCGAGAGCGGTCGCATCGGCCAAGAAATTCGCAAGGCACTCACGTCTCACGGTGGTTTTCGCGGACGCAACACCGCGTGCGTCCTTTCCATGCACTTTTGCGGATTGCGGACTCTCTCGAGTGCGGCTGAATCAGACGAAGAACGTCGAGAATTGATCGGTCTGGAACTCTCTCCCAAGGTCTCTTCCTCGCGGCAGAAGGAAGCGATTGAATTCGACTTTTGGGATTGCCCAAATCAACCCGCTGACGAGAACGGAATGACGCCGGTTCACGTTTTGTCGATACCTTCCTCACTTTCCTATTCGGTGGGCCGCAACCTGTTGGCCGCGGGCCTGAACTGCCAAGTCCTCGATGGGCTTCCGTTGACGATGATGCGGTCGGCGAGCTTGATGGACGACACGGGAGCTCCTGACGATCAGCCGGTCGCGATTCTCGACTGGGATCACTCCGCGGCGACCCTGATTGTGAGCCAACACAATCAACCGCTATTAACCCGATCCATCAAAGGTTGCGGGCTGCAACGGCTGATGACGGCGATACGTCAACGCCTGAAAATCTCGTCCGTCGACGCGGAAACCTTGCTGAAAACCTATGGAATTGATGGTGGCGAGGAAGCGAACAATTCCAAACGAAAATTGCAAATCATCCTCTCGGACTTAGCCAGCGATCTGCTAACCGAATTAGAAGAGGAAATCTCTCAAACGCTCGAGTTCTTTGAAATGCAATTCCGCGGATTGTGTCCCTCCAAACTGACTCTCGTCGGCGCGGGAAGCTGCATTTCAAATCTTTCCGAACGCCTGACACAAAACGTCGGCATTCCGAGTTCTGCTTGGCAATTGAATGAGCATGGCCCCGAGTCAGGCCATCCCGCTTCTTTGCTCGCGAGCACAGCGTCATTATCAGCATTGGGATGGGAGTTATGAATCGTACACATCTGAATCTCATGCCATGGCGTTTCCAGCTGTATTTGATTGTTCGCGATAGCGTCATCAGGTGGCTGGTCGTGTGCGGCGTCATCGTTTTGGTCGCTCCGATCTATTGGCACTTTCAAAAAGACCGGCTCAGCGCTTCCGCGGATGCATTGGCATTGTTGGAAAGTCGTTGTGCACCCGTCCGAGCCTTCGAAAGCGAAAACTCGCGGATGGCCCAGCGGGTCAAAGAACTCAGGGCCCGTCAAACCTTGCTGGCGCGACTGGACGACCAGCAGGTCCCGTTCCGGTTGATGGGACTGATTAGCCAAAGTTCGAAGCACAGCGGTGGCGGTGTGCAATTAAAGAACGTCAGCATCGAACGCGTACACGAAAAGACCGTACCAACGGCAACTGTCACCTCAGCCAAAGGCGAACCGGCAAAACCGGTTCATCAGGAAGTCACTCGTCTTCGGCTCAACGGGACCGCTCAAGGCAATATCGCCATCTCACGTTTTGTGGCGGCACTCCGCGACACCAGTGTGTTTACCAAGGTGGAACTGAAATCGTCGGTCGGCGCACGCAAAGACGACTCCCGCACCCAAACGTTCTTGGTCGAATGCATCATGTATCCACACACGTTCCATTCCGAACACGTGCAATTGGACATCACACACAGGAGTCACCATGTCATTCGCTAGTCCTCAGGCTCGTTTGCATCGCTGGTGGTGGCTCTCACATGGTTGCGGGCTCTTCGTCTGCATCACGGCAGTCGCCGTCATCCACGTGCTGGTCACCAAACCCATCGAGAATCGTTATACCGAGGTCACTCGGGCGATCGCTCAAGCGGAGCAAGTCCTTACCCATGAACACCGTCTTCGTCGTGAAAATCAGCGACTGAGCGACTCGTTGCTCAAAACAGATGATGAGATCGAAGGGATCCTGAACCGAATTCCCAATGGCCCCTGTGAAGCTGACTTCCTGGGTCAAATGACTGCTTTGGCACATGAGGTCGGTTTGGAAATCGTTGACTACCATCCCAATGAGACGATCACGCAGCCCGAGTATCGAGAGATGCGTGTGACGATCGCTTCCGAAGGTCCGTACGCCGCAATCTGTGAGTTCCTCTATCGCATCAAAGATTTGCCACGGCTGAGCAAAGTGAACGCACTAACAATCAAGCCGAGGCATGATGGAGAAGTGTTTTCGATGGACATGACGCTGGCGATTTACTTTGCCCCTGCAACATCGCTTTCTACCTTGGGAGATCATCAACATGGATCATGACTTTCTAGTGGAGGATGATTCCTCGAAGAAGCAAATGAAGCTTTGGATCGTTGCCGGGGGACTGGCGATCGTACTGGTTGGCTACCATTGTTCTGGCGGCGAGTCCGAGGACGTCTCGGTCAATAACGTTTCCACCAGCAACGTCGCCTACTCGCCACAGCCCACTCAACCTGCTCAATCGGAGGACGCCAAACCGGTACCGTGGCCCGAAATCCGATTCGAAGACCTGGTGGAGAACAACCCTTTCCATTCGTCGCCACGCCCCGACACGATCGGCTCCGTCGGCGACGATCGCAAAGCCGCGATCGAATTTGTTGAACAGGAGCTGGCGAAATCGATGGAGCAACGCCAAAAACAGCGTGAAGCGATGGCGGCAGAACTGGCGGCCGCGTCCTGGAAGGTTCGCATGATCCTTCAACGAGAAGGCAAAAACTATGCCCTGATCGGTGAGCAAACCGTGACCGCCGGGGATGAACTCAACGGCTATCGGATCAGGGAAATCCGATCGGACGGCATCGTTCTCGAACCCGTTGCCGCAACGCAGTAAGTCCCGGTGTAAGTTCCCCGGGGACGACGATTGTATCACTGAAGGATTTCAACTGTAGCGGAACGGCGCGAGC
>NZ_JAMQBK010000062.1 GCF_023701485.1 Aporhodopirellula aestuarii | reverse complement strand
AAAGCCTTACTGGTTACCCGGTGCGATACAGGGATAGCAGCTAGTCTTCGTATTGTAACAGCAAGCGCAGCAACAGAAACACGCCCGCAAGAACCAAGACGACGAGGGCAGTATACACTCCAGCGCCGACGAAACGTGGCGTTCCCCAACCGAAGCAGACGAAACGGCGTCTCGACAGAATGAAAGGAATCACCAGGCAAGCGGCAAGTGGGATCATCAATGAAATTGAGAGCGTCAATGCGCATGTCGCGTAAAAAAATGTCATCCGGATGGGATACGAGAATGCGCCGAACCATTCGTCAATCCGCGGCGAGTCGCGGAAGGAGGGGAACAGAAGCGAAAACAGTAACGCGACCAAATAACAGAGGACGGCGGATTCAGGTACCGACACCGTCAAACTGCGAGAATCCGCGGCAGCAATGTCGCGGGTCGTTGGCGATTGGTAAGGGTTTCGGCTCAATGGGCGTGCCAGGCGGTTGATTGCACGGATTGCAGTCGGATGACAAGCACTCCTCGCCGGTTGGGGCGGTGAGAACTTGGCCCCGGCGACAACCAGTTCATTGCCATCACCGGGCAACCCCATTAGAGGGAGTGAGCATGACGACGTCCACTCTTTTTGGGGTACGCACGGTTCGGCACGGGGCCAACTGGCGGGCGGTCGGCGTATTGATTCGCGAGCGGAAAAACACTTAGGAGTCAAATTCCCAAACAGTCGGCGACCGCTCTCGAAACCGTGCCGCTCCCCAACCCGTCCGATCTCACCAGCCGGCGACGTGAACGCATGCGGGGCCTAACTCATCTAGAGACCACACATTGCGTCCGCCTAAATGAAAAACGCAACACTCAAAATCTTTTACATGACATTGCTAAATCGGCATGTCGCCTGGCTCGCGACATGTGGACCGAAAATCAACCATGGAACACATTGGGAGCCACGTTCAATTCGAAGCATCGTTCATTTCTTCGCCACCGCGAGCGAAGCGGTAGCCCAACTGCGAAGAGACCGAGTGTTGGTCAAGACGCTGGCCGGAATTTCGTAGTATGGCATTCGCCCATGTTGTTTAGCCCCAGCCTTTTCAAACTTCGCAATGTTTGAATCGTCAGCCTTTAAGTGAGCAATGCCTTCGGAAGTCACCAAAGCAAACATGGAGCCCGATTCAAATATGCCGTAGCCACCAAACATTTTGCGGCTTGTGATGTCCCCAAGTGTGGCCAATTTCTCTACCAGCATTTCGGCCGTCCCCGTTGCCGCTGGTGTCAACTTGGTATCTTTTCGTCCCATGATTCCCACCTCGCGATTGTTTAAGCGACATAACGTTTCAACCACCCTGCATCGACGAGAGACTGTCCATGAACAACGCTCAACTTTGCCGCTCGGGTGCGTTTTTGTTCGAGCAAGCTTCTCACGCCGGCCCACCGGGCTTTTCATTGGCAATCCCGCGGCTTTGTGATGCCTCGGTGACGAAGTAACGTCACCTGTGGCACGTTAATGGGCAGCGACTCGACGCTTTCCAGAGCAGATCACAAAGTAGCCAGGCGAAGCGGCATAGAGAGTAACCGGCGTTTCCCCGACACGACAATTACGCTCGGCGACTTGCAACCCAAACCGCTCTACAAACTCCTTTTCCTCAGCTTCAGAACCAAGCCAGTATTTGTAAACAACGTCGCCATCCTTGAATGCGTGACCTTGGAGCATCGATTTGTAGTCAGCGACAGTATGGAAAACGTGGAGTACTTTATGATGGAAGACTGTGAAACGGCCATTTCCACGTGTGTCCTCTTCGAGATTGACTCCACCTGCAGCGAATAGTTGCGCCGCAGCAGCCCGTGGATTCGAAGTAATTACTTCAACGAAGTTGGGAACTCGATCTATTGTCGTGCCTTTGATCTTAAGCTCGATCTCAATCAATTGTTGAGCGTTCGACACCGATGTGAACACGAACGAGGCGACGAAGAGGGCTGCGAACATCAGACAAGGATTGAACTTCACTGGGCTTCCAGTTTGTTGTTGGAATCAGGTAACACGATCAAGCTGAAGAACATTGGCGGTTACCAGACATGGGTGTTATGGTTGCAAGCAGACCAAACGATGCGTCCTCCCACTCCGCGTGCACCATGGTTCAAGTAATCCGCTATCGAAGCCGGATGGATGCTGTTTCTTGCTTGATAGTCTAGCGGATCTGTCACGTGCTGACATGTTTTCTTGTTGTTTTCTACTCACTCGACAGGCATCAACGATGGTTAACGATGCCCCCCCGCCGCTTTTAGGCGACTGTCGGATATAGCTCTGAGTCGTCAAAAGACATCTGCGATTGAGCGAGCGCCGACTCAGCCAACCCTAGATCACGAAGTCCATCGGCACCACCTCATCCCCCGTCCGCCCCCAACAAGCGTTGACGTGGGAGCAAGAACGGCCTGCCCCACGTGCAGTTGACACTGACTCGTTTGATTTCCCCGTCGTGCTGCTATCCGCGATCAAGCAGTGAGTGCCGGTGGCCTGACAGGTTGACGAGTGCCGTCCATTGGCCCGACCTGAACATCCGGTGCAGTTTTTTGTTCGCGTCCAACATTATCAGTAGCGTACGACCGATGCAACGATGGCGACGACTAAGGCTGCGGTCGGCAACACGGAGCAAGTACTGAACCACAATTTGTCAGCCAACGAAATATCCCGGCGGCATTTGCGATAAACCAGCAGACAAACGATCAAAACGGGAATCGAAAAAAGCCATGCATACACCGGTGCAATGATCACCTCGTATGCTTCCGGATTTTCAGGGTCGCCGGTCAGCAACGCGAATGCTCCCAGTGAACCTAGTAAACCTAACGGAATAAGCAGCAACGTTACGACACGCAGCGTCCAAACCAGGAAGCGAGGGTTGTCCAATGGATCGCCGTCGAACCCGGGCGGTTGTTCCTCGTCCGACGCGTTTGTGGGCGGAGCATAGGGTGACGGCGTCAAAGATAATTCCTATCGAATATTCAGCAAGGCGAACACATCAGTTACGCAACGTCCGCAATACCTGAGTCGCGGCAAGCCTTTCTCACTCGCCCAAAAGAGACGGCTCCCCGACTTCGGTTCATCGGATGGTTCCACGCGAATATTGGACTATGCGGTTGAGAGTCCGGTGCCATTGGCAGGTGAGGTGAGTTTCGTCGCGGCAAACAGTTCGCTGATTGACGTCAAGTACGACAACGCGAGCACTGCACCAGCTGTCAGTAAACCAAGGTCGCCGAACAGTCGAGCGATTCCCCATGTTAGTGACAGATTAAAAATTCCGAACCCCAAAATTTGCAATCCCCAAGCGAGCATCAGGAACGTAAACAGTTTTCTGCCCCAAGACTGAAACCGAAGCATGCCAACAAATGCGAGCAAGAACGCCGGCAGGCCAACGAAGAGAGCCAAACGTGTGGCAACGAGGTACGACGACACCAGAAGCGACGGCTCCGCATCAACGGCCGGTGCAACGTTGTATCGACGTGAAAGGATTTCCACGAGTAGCGCCGATCCAAACATGAGGACGATGGAAACCATGTTGGCGACCAAACAGAGTTTGTAGCTGCGTTTCATTGATTCGATTGGAGATACGGTTGCCATTGTGTGCTCATTTATATGGTTGGGAGATAGATTGCGTGGCCCAGTTAGAGGGAACCTAGGGCGCAACGATCCGTGAATTTTGGTTCGGGGAACGCTACCGATCAGCAGGTGGCGACAGTTGAGCATCTACCTCAACACGCCCGACTTCGCTGTTCCGGTGCATCGGATGGCTCGTCCAAAAATGAGTCAGTTGTCGTCGACGTGGACGATTTTGGGTCTTTCTTCTGAGCTGACAACAAATGTCATCATCGCCACGTCGCGGGGATCCTTCCCAGCCGCACGTGCGCGTTCCGCGAGATCTCCTTTCAGTGCCAGCTTAACAAGTACCCCTTGCTGATCGCCAATGTGTTTCCGGACGCGTGGCCACAAGTCATCAGGATAGGAGTCTTCGAGCTCATCCATGTCCGCTTTGCGAAAAAATATGATTTGCGCAAGCTCAACTGACGCTAATTTTTCCGATCGCTGCTTGTTTAGTTTCGAGACAGCAGATCCGGGCGCAAGATCGCCCTGCACGGCTTCGTCGGCCACGAAGGATCTAAACGCTCCAAGGTCATGGTTCACAAAAAGTTTGGTGACGGCTTCTAGTGCAACTGCTTGTGGTTCGGAAGCGAAGCAAGAACTTGGAAGTGAAGCGGCCAGGACTGCCAAGGCTAGAAGGAGGAAACGCATTTCGTGTACTCTCGGTTGAATGGACGAACACCAGCGATAGCCAGGTTATATGACCGTTAAGAAGGTGCGGCAAAATGCCGAAGGCAACCCCGTCGTAGCGGAGAACATGTTACTCAGGTTCATCGCAATCGTTTTCTGCTCGGTTATGGAACCCGCGTTGCTCCACCGGAGAGCGGATCAATCGAGTCGACAAAATTTGGATGGGACTTGTCCGGCCAGAATCCGATTAGTCTTGCGGGTACTGGGTGTGACGTGAAGTATATCACGACCGGACGAACCAAGAACGCCCATGAGATCATCGCGGCATGAAACGTCCAATCTGGCAGGCCAAACCGACGTTCGACAACCGCGACTCCAAACAGCACGACAGCTACAAGTATCGCTTCAGTGCTTCGGATGACCGATGGCGTCCAAAGACAAAGCAACTGCCGGCAACCGCGACAACGAGCAGGGGGAAGCAGTAACCTAACCCGATTGCACTCATGCTGACACACAGGACACAAATCGCGAGTTCGTGATGGGGCGTCGGCTCCGCGTGGGGTCTGATACGGATTCGTCATTGTGTTGAATCAAAGTCGCTAATGAGTCGCTCCCCGGTACGAATTTGAGGTCCGGCAACGGCAACTGTCACCGCGGACGGCGAGTCGATTTTCCATTTTTAAACGCGCGATGTCGTCCTCCGCGTGCACGGCATTGTTATCCGCAATTCATATCGCTGTCGAAAATGGTCAAGGTATGACGCCCAATTCAAGAAGCAACCAGAATACCGCCGCAGAAGCGAGCGTGCCGAAATTAAGAAACGTAGCGATTCGGTTCTTTTGCGTCCAGTAAAGTCTTGACGAACACGCCCATAAAACCCCCAGCCCCATAAAGCCAGCTGCCACGAAATACCCTTTGATAATTTCCACGCCAATGCCTTGACGCTGCGATATACCGAACCCTTCCGCCGCAATGAAGAGCCCGACGCAGACGCTGGCAATTCCGAATCCGCTCGCGAAAATCACCATCAAAACGGATCGGCTTCGGACATGAGAACCGGGCCCATCACAAAGCAACGTTGGTTCGTACGGGTTCGGTTCAGTCATTCACTTGTGATCTGCTAGAAAGGTCAACCAGTCGGATAACCAAGGACTTCTCACAGGTTGGGGCCGGTGACAACTTGAATCCGGGGATCTTATCGCCGGATGACCGGCCATAATAGGTCGGCTGCCATCACCAAGCATTGCTATTAGAGGGAGTGGGCACGTTGTTGTCCACTCTTTTGAGGACGCGCACAGTTCGGTTTGGTGCCAGCTTGCGGGAGGGTGAGCTTTTTAATTCGCGATTGGAAAAAAGTCCGGGACTTCAGTTCAAAATCAAGTCCGTGATCCCCCGCGAAACCGTACCGTTCCCGAGCCTGCCAGCCCTACGCAGCTGGCGAAGTGAATATAAGAGAGGCATGCCCATTGAATCGTCATATCTTCCCGCAAAATTCTTCGGGAGTACAAGTTTATCCGCATCGACCGCGCAACATCGGCCCTGGGAAAAGATGAGCCACAGAGGAAACCGAGAAGAGACATGACAGGAGTCTGTGTGACTTCTGTGCTCTCGATGGCTAAATCGACCGCTCCCACTTCGATCCCAATCCCCCAAAAATCCACGCCACCTCATGCAAACGGCTAACCATGATCAACAGCAACTCGAAGATTGGTGGGAGGATCACTGATGTAGACCAACCTTAACGCGTCGGGTCGTGGCCCCAATTCTTTAGGCTATAACACCAATCGGTTTCCGCGACATCGCCGCTGGGACGCTGGGCAGTATGCCGTTTGATGTAGCCGCAGACCTTACGCATGTGGGTAAGTTGGTCTTCCGTCAAATCGGACTTTTGGGTGCGTTTGATCTCGACGATTTTGCCCCCGGATTGGTGGCCGACGGATTCTTTCTCGCCGTCTCGGGTGTGCCCGACAGACTGCGACTGCTCGGTTTCCAACCACTCTTCGATTTCTTTGGGTTGCATGTTTACAAGCTCATAGAACTCTTGATAAGCCTCTTCATTTTTTTCATTCAGCGTTGACGACATTTGTTAGTTTCTTCTTCGTTGGGAGATTTGTTTGACGGAACCAGTCCAACATTGCTTCGTAGACGAGTTCGCGCTGCTCTTCGATGAGCAAACTATGTTTCGCATCTTCGAAAACGACTCGCGTCGCCGAGGGCATGGCCTCGATCATGCGCTGAGTTGAATCTTCGTCACAAAGTGTGTCCTGACCACCGAGAAGAAAGAGCGTCTCCTGCGAGATTTCGCTGGCGCGTTCTCGCAACTCATGACCGCTGGACATCAACGCGCCTCCGATGCCGATGGACAGTTGCTCGTGAGTGAGTGGATCATTGGCCAGTTCGCGCAACATCTCAGTGTCGGTCGTTAATTCTGTCGGTTCGATATCGGCCGAAAAACGCACTCGTGGAATGACCTTCGATGTCAACCATGCGGCAAACGCCTGAGGTTTCGTCGGCGGATTTTTCGGCAGTATCATCGGATTGGTTACGATGGCGTGACGAACAGTTGTGCCGGATTGCTGCATTAGATATCGCAGTACCAGATGCCCTCCCATGCTATGACCAAGCAACACGACCTCCGCCTCAGGCCAATTCTCTTGGGCCGACGCAACCGCGACGCCAATGTCGTCGACGAGCGTTTGCAGAGTGGGCGCATCGCCGCGGCGACCAGGACTCTTGCCGTGCCCGTGCTGGTCATAAGCAAGCGATGCCATTCCCACCGCGGACAACTGGTCAGCCAGCTCGGCATACCAACCGCTGTGCTCGCCCAATCCATGCACGATCACAACAACGCTGTCCGCGTCAACAGCACCGCTGTGGCGACAATGCAGCGTTCGTTCGTCGGGGGTAACCAAAGTGTCATCAGGCAAAATAGGCATATCGGTGACTCAAAAGCATGGCAATCGGTAAGCGGACTGACCGTGGAGGGGGGCAAACTATCGCTCTACGATCTTCTGCGGAGCAATTCGGTTCGGAATGATGCAAACGTTGTTCCAATGTCGCGTGCTTGCTCTTAAATGGTGAGACCGCTGCGCCGAATAGCATGTCTTCTTGAGCCGGTTCGCAGTCCTACCACGGACGAACTGGGCCTTTCCCGAGAATCAACGTCAGCGGATTGGTGATATCGAAGTTTCAATCAAACTCCGTCCTCGCAACCACCAACACCACCAAAAAGAGGCGTCACCCCGATGCACCACCCCAAGGGGAAGCCTCAAACGCGGTTCCAGCAGCAATCAAGACGCTCGCCGTTCCGCCGTGCGGGCCGCCAACGTTTCTGCAGGCCTACGCAGCGTCCCAGCTTTGGCACAGGTCCCGATCGGGCACGTGACCACATCGACGCAGCCTTAGCTTGGCACGGCTTGGAGTGCTTTTGCGTAGTACTCGGCTTCGGCATCGAGCCCGTTCTTTTGGCAAAACGCGAGTAACCGTTGAAAACGCTGGAGCATGTCGCAACGCGTCGACCATCCTACTTTGGCAACGCATTGCGGGCACAAGTACAACGGTCGTCGGTCGGATTCGGCAAGACTGTTCGAACCACACATGTTGCACTCGTAGGCGGTGCAGTGGGGGATCGAAAACATGTGACCAGTCTCGTGCGTCGCGATTCGCAGCGTTCTTTTGAGGCAAAGATGAAAGTCGGTTTTCGGATCACCGTTTCGATACAGCGACCAAACGCCCACGCGATCACGATAAGTGGCTTGACCGAACACGAAATTCCAATCGTCGTCAGGATACAAGTCTGACGTCATGAAACAAATCAGCGCCACTGCGTCTCTTGGTACCCGCGGCGGTAAAAGTTTTTCGAGGACGTACGTCGACCGGATCTGCGGCATTCCCCATTGCGGATGAACGCGTTTGGCCTCTGCCGGTATCACGTTATCAGTCGACAGCGTTTCCAAAGTCTCGACCCGGCAGTTGACATAGATCGCGAGAAACTCGGCACTCAATTCCACGATACGGCGTTGAGCGTCATCAAACTCGCCCATCGGCAATACGAAAAGCACGTTTCGCGTCTGCGTCAGCGTGATCGGATTCGAACGCACGTAGTGAGTGAACGTTTGCCCTTTCTCCTTGTGCGATGCCAGCCAATCACCCGGCCGCACAGGTAGCATCGCCTGATGAAGAGGGATTAACGCCTCAGACAACTGTCGAAGATTTGTCATCCGCTGGCGATCTCGTATCTCGGCCGACGATTGACCGGAAGCAGTCGTCATCGCCACCGACAAAACGAGGTGCACACCAAGTGCGGACCAGTTGGCAACGAATTTGACGTTATCCCGCATCGTCTACTTTCCTTAAAGGAGCGTGTCCCATCGCAAGCTACACATGTCCTAACTGGACAGCGTCAATATTCATGTAGCTCGGTCGGTCGGGACATTGATTGTCTTAGTGCTCTTGTTACCAGCCGGTTCGCGTCGTTCCGCTACGTTTGAAATCCCGCAGTAATTAAATCGATGTATTCCGCGACCGAGAATTGCGGTCGACACCCGCTTCCGAAGCCCCGTCGAGGCTTTGCTACGTGAACGTCGAAAACTCCAATACCGCCTGCGGGAACGTGACGTTGTCCAACGAAGTCAAGGCTTACAATCGATCGAAGAACCTGGGCAATCTCTCAATCAGTTTTCGACACAACGAGTTATACCGCGCGGCGTCTGACCGTTGTTGTTCACGATCCTTTCAGATCGACAACAGAGGCCAACCCCGGGACGCTGCCGCCCCCGACGGAAGTACGCGTCATCGATGAAGCCGCGTCGTCGAACGCGTGCTGCACCGGATTGACGTCGCCTCCGACGAGAAAGAACGAGGACACCTGTTGGGTTCGGATCGCAAGACTGCGACTGCGTCCCCCAAGCGGAGTCATCCGCACCGGTACATCGCAGCGTCCAGCACTTGTAGGCTGGGCCCGGTACGGTGAGAGTCCTGTACGCTGAGAGCCCCGCACACTGCGGGGATGAGGCAGGATTTCGCATCTCGATGGCACTCGCTAAACTGCCCAGCCGCCATTCCCAGAAAAGGTCATCCCAGCGTTTCGAGGTACCTCGGAGGAACGGCGGTTCACGAGAAAAACAATGAAATCACCCCTCCACACTGCCGCCGCTGCTTTTTTGATCACAATTTCCTGCACGGGCATTGTTTCCGCCGGCGATACCGGTTGGTCACCCGTCGTGATCGCTCGCGGAGAGTATCGCGACCAAATCAAGTCTCTACCCATCGAACAGCGGCCAAACCGACCACTGCACTTCTACGGAAACTCTGTTCGACGCAAGCACCAACGCGACACCGTCATCCCATCACGACAAACCATCGCAACCCCAACAACCGCGTTCGGATCGAGGTGGCGTCAACGTTAACACGTGACAGCCAAAATAGATTGCTGCCATCCACAGCCCTTCCGCCTCCGCGGGCCGCAGGGAGCTGGGCTTGTAACCCGCATGACCTCCGAGGCAAGGAGGCTTGGCCAGCGAGTTTTCCGGCGAGGGAATATTACGAGAACGTCACATGTTTGCCACTCGACTGCGTCGTCCCGAAGCGTGATGGACGCGCATCGCCCCCAATAACTTAATGCGCTAGTGTGAAAGCCACGAAGCAGCTCACATACAATCCAGGCCGCAAAGCAGCGAAAGCTCAGCCGCATGAAGACGTGAGAACTTGGTTCTCAAGCGGCTCAGTGCCTCGGCACCAGCCAACAACCAAAATGATCCGTCGACATGGACGACAACATGGAATCGGATTGCCCCTTTCGTTCAGGCGCAAGCCGCGCTGCGATGGACAAGTGACGTGACGCCAGGTGTGTCTTTTGGTGCTCTCGGTAACACTGCGCCAACAGCATGTGGTTTTCCGCCGTGGGCGCGAGCTCAACGAGCTGTCGGTAAGCGTGCTCTTCCATGCTCCGTTCGTTGAGCCGGCGGGCGGCGAAGCCAACTCCTTTCCACGCGCTGGCGAGACTGGCTTGTCGTCGCGGATCCGGCTTTTGAGCCTGCCAATAGTCAACCGCTGCCTGATAGGCGTCGAGGCTTTCTTGAAAACGCTCGAGTCGTTGCAAACAAAGTCCGCTGTAGTCCAAACTGATCGGTTGAAAACGCGGGCCGTGAGTCAACGGAGCGAGCAACCGTAGTGCCTCTTCGTTTCGATCGAGCTGCATTAGAATCGTTACACGACGGCCTACGTCGGAAGTCGACAGACGCTGCGATGTCGGCCCTTGCAGCGAAGCCTCAAGTTCATCCACCATCCGCGAAAGTTCGCTTTCGGCGATCGCGATCGGCTTCTGCTGAATCTTGCTTCCCGGGTTGAGTTGACCGAGCCGCGCCGCATACACACTTGCCAAAGCATAACGCCGCGTCTGCAACGCCTTCTCCAGTTCCATACGTGTGCCTTCGGCGATCGAATCGGCATACGTTGCGGGAACCATGATTGCGATGACGACGAGTGCCAGCTTTGAGCCCCAAGATTGGCCCGTAAACGGAGACAACCACGACTCCGTCGCAGTCACTCGAACCCACATCACCACCACCAGCATCACAAGGACTGCGAAAGCGGTTCGAGCAAGCGAGGACACGACCAAACTGCCGTCGTGCATCCATTCCAGCGAACTCGCCGTGTAAGCGATGATCACGGTGATCGAAGTGACCACGAACGATACCGAGACGGACTGCCATCGACTCCGCCAACTGATTCGGCAAACGATCAAAATCGACAGGGGAGCAACCGCGAGCAATGTCACCACGAGAACATCCCATCTCGCAAACAGCCGCATCACGCCGCTCGGTGTCGTCAGCAACCTGCATATCAACGCGACTGCGGAAACGGTGAACAACGCATGGACGAGCCATCGCACCTGAAAGGGATGGGGCGGTTGGTTCATGAGGCGACAGCGGTTGCCGGGGACGGCTTACTTTTTCGCGACTTCCAGATCATGCCGTCAAAGCAATAGTGCCAAAACGCGACGATCAAATTGACGAAGACCCAAAAGTCAAAGTAACCACGCGAGAGCAGGTAATTTCCGATCCCAATGACCAGCACGAAGATTGCCAAGAAGGACAACCAAACGGTAGCCAAATGCGTCAGCACATCGCTCTGTGACCTTTCGCGAGAACGATTCATCGACCATGTAACAATGGCCATGTATTCCAGCGAGTGAAAGATCGCAGATGCAAGTGCCAACTGGACTACCCACTGGTTGTTCTCGAAATGGGACGCCAATAACAGCGCGGTAAACAACATCATCACGCTGGACAGATAGGCAACGCTCGCGAGCGTCACTTCTGATTTCCAAGAGTACCGGATGATCTGACGCCCTACGAAGCCGAATGGAACAACGAGTACCAACCAATCGACCGAGCCGATCCAGTAAAATGATTCCAGCGGCCCCTCGCTCCATCCCCACCCCGCAACCCGTGCAATCACGTATAGCATGAAACCACGAAACACGATTCGTTCGACTTTTAATTTCGCCGGACTCGTTAGAATCGACTCGTCGGGACGTTTCGGTCGCGATTGACGCTGATAGATTTGAAACACGCCGTGATGCTGGGAAGCAAAGTGCCACGCGTTCCAGATGTAATCGATCGCCCCTAGACAAAGCAGCGACCCTGTCCCCATTTTGACACAGAGACATCCGATCAAGATCGCGGATCCCAATGCCAGAAACTGACGACGACGGTCATGCCCCTTGTGGTGATCAACGGCCACCAAAGCCAACGTGATCCAGCGATGAGGAGCGGTCACGAAATAGATCTGCCAAAACAACAGACTTTGATGCGTCGTCACGCCGCCCACGCGGTCAACGAGCAAGATCAACGGCCAACAAACATTGATCACAAAGAAAAGATCGATCCACGGTGAGAAGAGAAACCCCGATGCGTTTCCCTTCGCTGAAACTGCCTCGCCCCTCATTGAACTCGAATCCAGTGGTCGTGAAACGAGATCTCGCCGGCCCATTCGACCGCTGGCATGTGGCACTCGATACAGTCCCCTGACGGTTCATGAGAACAGATCGCCTTGACAATCCCTGCCGCTTCCTGTCCCGCATCATGCGCTCCATCGTGACAATTCACGCACTGGGCAATCGAACGCAAACGGTCATGTGACACGGTATCGTGGGGATCATGACAAGTCGAACACGTGAGCTGACCGTCGGACTGCAAATAACACTTGCTACGCTTGATTCCATAGGGCTGAAACCGTGCCAGCTCGAACGCCTTTGCGTCGGGGTGCACGGAATTTTCATCACGATGACAGGCCGCACAGGCGTCCATGTAGGCTTCCGCGTTTTCATATTTCAGCATCGGCTTGGCCTGTTCGGCGAACCCGTGGTGCGCAAGATCGACATGATCTTTGCGAGGCCCATGACATCGCTCGCATCCGACGTTCGCGATCACCAGCGATTGCATGATCGGAATTGACGGCGGCGCAGCGATGGTGCTGTGACATCCCAAGCACGCCCGGATGTCGGACGCATCGAGCGGCCGACCGAAACATTCGATTGAACCAGGAACAAACTCGTCAAATCGCTCATGATCAGGCGTCAGACCGACTTCAACGTGACCGGCGAAAGATGACCATCGCAGTTCAACACCCTTTTGTGTTAATTCATCGACGGCAATCGGTGTTTGAGCATGGATCCCCGAACCGACCAACCAAGTCACCGGTACCGCGATCCCGGGAGCGTTCGCCTCGTCACGGACAAGGAACGTATCCGCCGTGGCGGTGAACGTAAATTCTTGTTCACGCCGAGAATCTTTGTGCATCCCCTGCTCGGATAACTCGCTAGCCAAAATCGACTTCGTCATCAACGTCAACGTTCGCGAGTGCCCTGACCGCTGATGGGCAGCATACTCGGCGGCATGACATTCCGCACACGCTTCGTCGCCCGCGAAATTGTTTGCAACGAACTCACGCCACGCCATCAACGATTGCCGAATACGCGGCGGAAGATTCGCCTCGTGCAAACGACGATCGGGAGCAGCCGAGCGACTATCGCGACTGCTTGCGCGGGCCTCTAAGGTTGTTGCTTTCGGATCTTCGTCAATATCCAAGTGTGATATCGAAACGGAGGCAGTACCCAGGACGGCCCATGTGACCATTCCAGCCAGAAACACAGACGCGATCAGAAAGCGAAGTGAAAAAACTGTAAACGGAATGGTCGCGGACTTCTTCGACACAAATAGCAAACGGGTGTGATGAGACTGTAAGAATGCTCTCGTCGCCGATGGAGACGAGAGCGTTTTTCGGCGTCACAGGCGTGAACACCGAAAAACGCTTGCAGGGGGAAGGATTAACTCAGTGGAGCGTCTTTAATTTTCCACTTGTCATCGACGCGGATTAGCGTCCAGATTTGCTCGGTTTGCGAAACGGCGCTAGGCTTTCCGCCTCGTTTTTCACCGCCGCTGGTAGCGTGCACACCGCCGAAGATTTTGACGGGAACGGTCGCCGTATCGCCGTCAAACGTTGCTTCTCCGGCGACTTCGTATCCGCGTTCGCTGTAGTCTTTGCGATTCTTGGGAACCGATCCCGCTACGAACGCTTTGGCGAATGACTCATCGTCTCCGGCCATATCGCCCAATCCTGCGACGCTGGCAAACGCGTTCTGCTCATCGCTCGGCTTCACGCTTCCCGATGAATCGCATCCGATCCCCGTCAGCGTAAACAACGCCAACGCGAGGGCCATCAATATTTGTGTTTTCATGATCTCTCTTCTATTTATCAGTGGGGAAAATTGGCACTCAGTCTTCCGTGATGACTTCGTGGTTTTGAGCCGTGCTCATCGGACGCCAGATCTTGAGATTGTCAACCGAGTCGGTCACAAACCGCACCGCACCGTCTGCCATCAGCACGTTCACACCCCCGACGTGATGGCTGCGAGCGGCAGCGTAGACGGCGGCCGTATCTCGTTCTTCCAAACACGCCAAGCGCGGTTTGGAATCTTCGAGAATGTCTTCGTCGCAAGCAGCCAACACGTCCTTTTCTTGCGTGTTCGGGTTGTAGTACGCTGAGAAGATGGTTGCTCCCATTGCCGGTGACATCCAAACGCCTCGAATGTCGTCCGCGCCGCCACCAGAAATGATCTCGCTCATCGCGATCGTGTTGCTCAAACCATCCAAGAAATCGCGGCTCTTCATACCATTGCGATTCTGGAATCGGTCACCGGCGGTTACTGTACTACCGACCGTGGTGATGATTTTGTCTTGATCCACGTAGTAAGTCCCAAACGCACCGCGGGTTTCTTTTTGTTCCCAGGAGAGCATGTCGCCCGATCCCCAACACGCAGCGTAGTTATTGCCCTTGGCAAGTGCCTCGAGACCATAACTGCTGTCGGTGAACTGCGTGTAATCCGACGGCGCCGAAGGGCACTTGTCGAAACCGGCCAACTGTTCGCGACCAAGGTTTCCTAGATCGTCGAGCGCCTCGCAGTGGTCGCAGGGATTGCTTGTGTGATCGTCGGCGCGATCATCCTCGCATTGATTCACCCATTCCCACATAGCGGTTTCCTCCATGTATGGGAACAGCATCGGCAACCAGTGCCAACCCATTTCATTTTGACCGTGTTGCCAGCCTCCGGTTTTGTACCGGTTACCCGATTCGTCATAGTTCACGCTTCCCGGTGGGAACGCTTCGAAAGCGGCCATGTGGTTGTGCATCGCCAACCCAAACTGCTTCATGTTGTTTTGGCACTGCATCCGCCGTGCAGCTTCGCGAGCTGCCTGCACTGCGGGTAACAGCAGGCCGACGAGCACACCAATGATAGCGATCACTACCAGCAGCTCGACGAGAGTAAAACCATTCCGATTAGCGAAAGCTCGCCCCGTCTTGGTTGATTCAGTGTTTCGGGGAATCACGTTAACGATGGACACGCATGTCCTCCTTGCAGGAAAAGTTTATAGGGCGCCCGAATCAATCCAACACACAATCTGCTGGCGGGCTTCAACGCGGCAAACAATACAAATCCATTGCGTGGAAACCGTGATGCCAATGCTAAGATCAGGTGAATGGCGGCACGCTCAAAACCAACAAAGGGACACACAACTTTACACGCCCCCAGAGTGCGTTCATGTCCCCTTAAGCGATTTCCTTTTGCAAATTTATTTGGTGCCGATCGTCACCCACCCACCGGCACGAACACGTCTGTCCACTCGCTCGCGAGGTGCGTTCGACCCTCATGCACAGGCGTTGCCCTAACACGTGAACAAACCCATTTTTCACACTGGACGCACTTGTTCTTAACACTTTCTTCGCTGCCGAAAGATAGGTTCTTTCCCCTGCTTTCCCCGCGAGGACAAAACAACTTCGCTCCTCGCCCCCATCCCACATCAATGAATTGAATTTCATGAACAGACTCTCTCCTTACCTGAAAATGGCAGCCTGGGTTTTGCTCGTCCTGAGTGTGCCCACAGTTGCCAACGCACACGAAGGTGCGCACGGACACTCACACGAACCGTCCCATAGCCCGTTCACCACCCGTAACGTTTCTCGAACGCTGCCCCTCGCCAGTGATGAGGAAGCGTTCCACTTCGTGATCTTTGGTGACCGCACCAGCGGCGTGCCCGCGGGACTAAAGGTGCTCGAACAAGCGGTTGCCGACACCAATTTGCTCGATCCGGATCTTGTCATGACCGTCGGCGATCTCGTGCAAGGTTACAACGAAACTCCAAAATGGATGACGGAGATGCAAGAGTACCGCGACATCATGGAACGCCTGAAGATGAAGTGGTTCCCCGTCGCCGGAAACCATGACGTCTATTGGCGTGGGAATGGCGAGGCCCCCCAGGGACAACACGAATCCAACTACGAAAAACACTTTGGACCGCTGTGGTACTCGTTCCGACACAAGAACGCCGGATTTGTTGTTCTCTACAGCGATGAGGGAGACCCGGTCACCAATGAAAAGAGTTTCAGTGAAGGACGGCTTCAAATGATGAGCAACGAACAACTGAGCTTTCTCAAACAAGCCCTCGACTCCCACAAAGACCTCGACCACGTCTTCGTCTTCCTGCATCATCCGCGTTGGATCGGTGGCGGCTACACCGGGAGCAACTGGGACGTCGTTCACGACATGCTCCGCGAAGCGGGCAACGTCACCGCCGTGTTCGCCGGCCACATTCACCACATGCGATTCGACGGCCCCAAAGACGGAATCGCGTACTACGCACTAGCCACAACTGGCGGGCACTTGCAGGCCGAAATTCCTGGTGCCGGTTACCTACATCACTTGAACATTGTCAGCGTTCGCCCCGACTCGGTAACCGTCTCGGCGCTACCAATTGGCGCGGTCATCGATCCTACCGACTTCACTCCCGAGTTCCTCGCGGAAATCGACAACGCTCGCGGGATTCGCCCCAAACAAGTGAGCAACACTGTCCAGTTGGACGTCGACGGAAACGGATCGGGGGCGGTCGTTTATGAATTGACCAACTCGTCACCGCGCAGCATTGATTTCACCGTCTCGTTCGATCCCGCCACGCGTGATTGGTTGACATCACTCGACCACGATCACTTCACGGTCGAGCCCGGTGAAACCAAGCGACTCGAAATCGCATTAAAACGTTTCGCCGATCCGAACGCCCAACTCACCGTTCCTCGAATGATTTTTGAAAAAGAATATCTCGGTGAATCCGCTCGGATCAGTTTGCCCGCCACGTCCATGCCCGTCTCGCTCGCACTCGCAGCTCTTCCGGCGGACTACTTCAGCGGCGAGGAGAACCATTGCCTGAAAGTCACCGATGGACAATCAACGCTGCGGATCGAATCCTCTGAACTTGCCTTACCAGATGGGCCGTTCACCTTGGAAGCTTGGATCAGCGCGGATCAACTGGCCGGTGAACAAGGCATCGTGGCCAAAATGCACAACAGTGAGTTTGCGTTCTTCATGAAAGAAGGCGTTCCGCAATTCAACGTCCACTTGAACGGGCGCTACGTGACCGCGAGAGCAACCGATTTGCTAACCGCCAACCGTTGGACACATCTCGCAGGTGTCTACGACGGCAGCGAAGTTCGATTCTACGTCGATGGCAAAATGGTGGCCTCGAAAGCTGGCAGCGGCAAACGCACGACCAACCGACTGCCGCTCTACATCGGGGCTGACCCTGGAAAAGGCGGTGAAGCGACACGTCCTTTTAACGGCAAAATCGATGAAGTGAAGATTTCGAAAGGTGAACTCTATCAGGCCGACTTCACCCCCGCGCGACGATCGTCTCCCACCGATGAGACCATCATGCTGTTGCACTTCGATCGAAAGATCGGCCCGTTCGTCTTGGACCACAGCTCCTCGGCACTCAAAGGCACCCTGGGTGTGAATGCCGAACTCGTTCCAAGTTTCTGAGAACGCCCCCACCCATTCGCTCGCCTGCTCGCGAGGAAGCGTGCAGGCTGAGCGTTTTGCCGCCAGGCATCGGCCGCTTTTTGAGATTCACAACCGACACAAACTAAAACGCTTTTTTCGCGACGGGTGAGGGGACGAACCGCGTCAAAATCGATATCGCAACGTTCCTTCAATCAATACCGCTTCGCCCGGTTCGGTCGGCGAATCGATAGAGGTAAACCCTGGCTCGTTGGTGCGGTTGTGATATTCGGTTCGGCGGTGCGATACCTCGACGCCAGTCGTAAGGTTGGTGTTGAACTGATAGAACAAGTTCGTGTAGATCGCTTGGTTCTTCGTTCGGCCAATCAGGCTGTCGTCGTCGTTCGGATCATCAATGGAACATCCGATGTGTGTTGTCACTTTGTCACTGCATCGATACTCGATTTCACACCATCCACCGATCGAACGTATCGGCACGCGTAGGCAAGGGCAGACTCCTTGTCCGGCGCCACCGAGCAGATTGCTCAGGTTGGAGCCCATGAAGAACTCACCTTGGCAACTGATCTGCTCCGTCATCGGTAACACGGCGTCCATGTTAGCCGACCATGTTCGAATGCGAACGTCATCCTCGGCGGCGAGCGCGGGGTTGGCGGGATGACCACTGGAGAAGTCAAATCCGGTGTCGCCGATGTGTCCTGACGTGCCAAGGGTCAGCGTCTTGCCTCCTGCTTGGATACTCGCACACTGAACCGCGGCGCGAGCTTGAATCATCGGCCAATTACCTGTTTCGCGAGTCACGCCCTCGGCACTGGAACCGGTCGCGAAGTCGGCGATCACATTCTGAGCAAGTGCCGTCTGAATCGTCAGCGTTGTTGTCTCGCCGAGCGAAAAATAGCGTTCCAGCCGCAATTGGTTGCGCCGAAAACCGATGTTCCCCGCCGTCCACAACACCGGAAAACTAACCGTATTGGGCAGCAACGGGGAAACGACGTCCCACGTCTGCCCCACTAAAAAGCGGGCGTTTTCGTTCTTCGCTTCCCAGTAGACGTGACGCAGCCGAACGTCCGGCTGATTGTCGGTCGTAAAATTGCCTAGAAAGTCGACCTCGAACTTTGCGCCGCTATCCAAACCGCCGAACACATCGATCGGTGGTCCGATGATGTCGAGCCCAATTCGACTTCGACGAGCGTCCAACTCAAACGCGGACTCGCCTTGTGATTCTTCCGACGCGATCCACAAGGTGAACCGCCCCGGAACCGTTCGGCTCGAAGCGTAGGTCATGTCTGACCAAACCGTGCCGTAGGGTCTGAATTCAAAACCTCCAACCGAAAACTGCGTCCGCTTCGGCTTTTGAGGCGTCAGACAACTCGTCAACTGAATCTCGTCGGCGTTCGCCCGGTATTCAGAGCTGACTAGATAATCAGAATCATTCAACCAATTTGTTGTCACCGAACTGTCCATCGGATCGACATCGAACGCCGCATGCAACACACCTTCGTCGGGAACCGGTGGTTGCATTGGAACAAGAGACACATCGCTGGAGAGACCCCCGCCACCCAGCATAAGGTCTGCGGTTTCCGCATGAACGGCTCGAGGATTCGATGCGATTGCAATGAAACATACAACTAACCCGCACGTAGCGAGTCGGCGGCGGGGCCGGCGGTGGGCGTTGCAATTGATATTCATCGATCGGCCATTTTCAACTCACAAACCCGTTCAGCCGCCATCCTTCGACTCGGTCATACTTTGATGCCTTTTGTACAGTTCTTCGGTATCGTCACCCCGTTTAATCGGTGTTCCCAGAAAAGGCAGTACGGATGACGTAGCCGTTAAAGTCAACCGACCAATGGAAAACGCGTTCAGGGCGTCTGGATGAGCCTGATAACCTGCCTCGGCCTGCATTCATGCTGCGGGACGACTTGCGAACCAACACCGCACTGTTTCACCGACGATAGTGGGCTCACCGGCGATAGTGGGGCTTCCAAGTGATAGCGGGCATAAAAACAGTGTGGGCGTGAAACGAGAATCCTCCGATGAAAGATCGAGCCTCTCCCCACAAACGCATCAGGCACACGCTGGGTACGCGAGAATGAATCTCAACCTACCAACGTGTGCCTCGAAAGAGCCGCATTTGCTGCGGCGATACTCAATACGTGCAACATTAATTGCCGCTACGTGATGCTAAGCGAGCTGCCGCTCACGCCATGCCGCGAGGTTAGTCACGGTATCGTCTTCCTGGTTACCTTGGGGCAACGCGTGTGCGAAGAAACTAAGTGGATCCTCCATGTCAGCGATCGAATCGATCACGACATCCGGCCCGAAGGCGAAATTGTCTAGGTCTTCCGATTTGGTTGTCCCGGTCAAGGTCAGCACCGTGCGGTATCCCATTTGAACGCCTCCGAGGATATCGGTATCCATCGTGTCGCCAATCATCACCGTTTGCGAGGTTTCCAACCCGAGTTGCTTGCGTGCGGCTCGCATCATGATCGGACTCGGTTTCCCGACTCCAAACGCTTTAATGCCAGTCACCGCCTCCAGGTACGCCACCGTGGCTCCGCATCCAGGACGCGTGCCGTTGATGGTCGGGCAGTTCGGGTCCAAGTTGGTGGCAATCAGTTTGGCACCATCCATGATCATGTTCACCGCACGCTCGAGGGTCTCGAGCGTAATGGTGCGTCCTTCGCCAACGACGACGAAGTCTGGTGAATGGTCGACGATTGAGTAACCATGGCGGTGCAATGCTTGCAACAGCCCACCTTCACCGATGACGTATGCGGTTCCGGATGGCTTGCGTGATGCCAGATACTGCGCCGTTGCCATCGCGCAGGTGAAGATGTGCTTCTCGGTGACTTTGATACCCATGCGTTCGAGCTTGGTAGCGACATCACGTCGAGTGCGTTGGCTGTTATTTGTCAAAAACATAAACGGGATTCGTTCACGTTTGAGCGCTTGGATAAAGCGATCTGCGCCGGGAATCAATTGACTCCCTCGGTAGATCACGCCATCCATGTCGATCAAGAGTCCTGTCTGCATCTGTGTCCCTTTTTTGTCTTTCTTCAGATAGAAGGTTGTGGCACCCTGACTTCTCCCGCTAACTCAATTGGTACTTCTGGGGGGAAGACAGGTTTGTGCGTTGACGATCAAGACGTGACCGTCGTCTCGATCGAAGTATTGCGGTGTGGCATGAGGCGTCAACCAAGAATCCGTTACGCGGTTTACACGCCAACACTGCGTGATGAGTAGGGTGGAAAACGAACCAAACCTACAAACCTTTTCCTATCTGCTTGGCTCTCACTCGCAGCGTCTGGGTCGTTTGACGGTGTGTTCTCGACGCCATATCGACAGTGAATAACGCTTGCCCTGAAAAGGGCAGAGGTTTTGCGTGGCCGACGGGCATAGCATTCGCGTTAAAAACTTTGGCGGCGTGTCTGCCATTAGCCGTCTCGTCGGGAAACAATTATTTTGGGCTGGTAGATACCGAGCAATCTCACCGCGACTTGCGCACAATGCCTGAGCGATTTGTCACCGACGAGGTCGATTACCGTTCAAAATGCGATGCATTCCATTGACGGCTATCCATGGAACGCCAAATCATCACTACGGCATGATCAGCATTGAAGATGGGGACGAAACCGGACGGCTTGCGCCGTTCCGCTAAAAACATCACGACAGGGACGTCGATTTAATTACTGCGGGATTTCAAGAGTAGCGGAACGGCGTGAGCCGCCCGGTGACTCAGGACCGGACGGCTTGCGCCGTTCCGCTAAGAAGAGCACTCAGACAATTAATGTCCCTTCGTTGTGTGGGCCGGATCGAAAAACGGCGTGCCCCCAGAAGGAGGTGCGCGGTTGCTCCGCGCACGCTTGGCCGTCTTAGCCATTGCTCATGACGTTTCGCATTTGCTGAGCCACGTCTGAGTCTTGGTAGAGTCGGCCTACCATTTCGGTGTAAGTCTTTACAAACCGTTCGTTGGACGCGAGATCGCCGAACACCGATTGAATTTTGAGGAATGACAGTGGGTCGTCGGATGTCTTCGCCGCTGCTTCATTGAGCGACGCCTTCATTCCATCGACAATATCCAACTCGTTCCCGTGCCGGTCGACTCCTCGGTCGCAATACAGACACCACGCGGCAATGACGAGCGTTGCGTACCGGATGCTCCCGCCGCGTTCAAGATTATCTTTGATCGTGGGGATCAGGAACACGGGCAACTTGCTGGAACTTTCCAGACATATTCGCGAGAGGCTGTCCTTGATATTCGGATTTCGGAATCGTTCGAGCAGCGTGTCTTTGTACTTATCCAAGTCGATGCCTTCGACGGCGTCGAGCACGGGCGTGGCCTCGGCGTCCATAAACTGCCGCAGATACCCGGCAAACAACTCATCCGAAACGGACCCGTCGATGGTTTGATGCCCATGGATCGATCCCAATATTCCCAGCACGGAATGGCCCGCATTGAGCAGCCGCAGTTTCATCTTTTCGTACGGAGTGACATCGGGCACGAACTGCGCACCGACGTTCTCCCACGGCGGTCGACCGTTTACAAAATCATCTTCAATCACCCATTGGCAGAACGGTTCGCTCGTTACCGGCCAAGCGTCGTCTAATCCGAACTCATTTTTGAGGTACTCGATATCCGCCTGAGTGGTGACGGGAGTGATTCGATCGACCATCGCATTGGGAAATTTGACATTTGCGTCGATCCAATCAGCCAACTCGGGATCCTGCCGACGGGCAAACTCCAGCACCATTTTGCGAGTCAAGTTGCCGTTGTGTTGAATATTGTCACACGACTGAACAGTGAACGCAGTCAGTCCTTGATCACGTCGTTTGCGAAGTGCCGCGGTGATGAATCCGAACACCAATTTCGGCTGCATCGGATGCGCAAGATCGTGCTGGGCATCCGGATTGCTGAAATCAAATTCGCCGGTAGTGGAATCGACGTTATAACCACCCTCCGTAATCGTCAGCGAGACGATCTTGGTCTCCGAACTCGCCATCCGGTCGATGACGGCCTGCGGATCATCACACCCCATCATAAAATCGACGATTGATCCGATCACTCGGTTCTCGATTCTGCCGTCAGGGTGTCGGATAATTAACGTGTAGAGATAATCCTGCTGCTCCAACACCGAGGCGATCTTGCGATCCCCATCCCGCAAACCGATGCCGCAAATCCCCCACTGCGAGAAATCACCCGTTCTCAACAACTCGTCGGTGTAGTAAGCCTCGTGCGAGCGATGGAACCCGCCCACGCCCACATGCACAATCCCAGCACAGATATTTTTTCGGTCGTATTCGGGGCGCGACACACCGTCCGGCAGCCGCTGAAGATTCTCCTGACTCAGCGGAATCGTTCCGTTCATTGCATTCACTTTGTGTTCTTTACTCGTTCCAAGGTGTGTCGACGATCCGGCTCGCCGAATCAGCTTTCGTGTTGTGGATTCAATGCTTTACGTCGGTGCAGTACCCAATAGGCAAAGACGAAATAGGTAATCGTAAAAACGAATCCCCAAGTATAAAAAATGTCGCGATTCTGGATGTAAGTGTTCATGTCAGGGCTCCAAAACATCACCATTAGAGCCAACACGAGGGTCAAACCGAGGCTGCTGCGTGAGATCCCATGAAACACCTTGGACAGCATCGAATGGTCTACCACTGGCTCACCTTCGGCCTCCGCCTGTCGCGTTTGAAACTCGCGAATCGCTGCGTTCATCTGTCGTTCAGCTTCTTCCTCGACTGGATACTTTTCCGCGGCGCCATAAAGCTTCGCGAGCAGGGTGTAGAGCGCGATCGTGAACAGCCATGTGGGGATGAAGAGATAGTAGAACGACATCACCTGCATCGCATTGAGCCCGAAACCGAACACCAATCCGGCAGCCCAAGACGCCACCGCGGGAGTGCTGTGCGTTAGTTTGCGGTAACTCGCCCAATAACGTGTGAAACCGATGTGAGGAAACACGACGTGTTCGGCAAAGACGATCCCGCCGACCGGAACGACCAACAGCCCCGCGTAGGTCAGCAGGGGTAACATTTGACTAAACACGAACGGAAAGCACGCTACCGCCACGGTCACACACCCCACCGTGAAGGTGACCCCGCGGCGAGAGTGATTGTGGAAAATCGCCTGCGCTGCCAAACCGGCCCGATACAGATTCGCGTTTGCCGTCGTCCATCCAGCAACGATCACGATCACGTAACCTGACAATCCCAAGGCGTTGTAGGCAACGTCACCGGGGTCGAGTTCGACGATCGTCGATTTCAAAAGCACCGCTGCCCCGGCACCCATGATCCCGGAAGCAATCCAAGCGACGTAATGTCCGAATAACATTCCCGCGCTCGTACACAACCCGTAGATGGAACGTTTGGCGTATCTCAGCAACGCCATGTCGATCAGACCGAAGTGGGTGATCGTATTGGCCGCCCACGCGAAACCGATCACCTCCAATAATCCAATCCCCGGTTGCCCTGCGCTGTTCCTCCCCGTCCAAATCGAATGATCGCCGATCTTGATGAAGTCCCCGAATCCCGTGAGCGTCGTCCTGCCCAGGACAGACTCCGACAAGGCAGGAAACAATACGAGTGCCCCACTGACGAACATGACGACCAACCACGGCCCGCAAAGACCTGAGAACTCAGCAACCGCATTGAAGCCATACATCGCGACAAACACGACGATCATCCCGACGGCCAGCACCACCGCGACAAACATTCCATCGGTGGGATACCACTGCAACTGCGCCGGGATGTTGAACAGCAGCCTCACCGCCGTACATGAAACTGTAATCATCGCCGCCGAAATGACGGTGAAAATCAGCACGTTCGCCCAGTTGTAGAGCGTCGTCATCGAGTCACCCGCGATCTTGTGTAGATACGTGTAGAGACTCAGTCGCGTTTGCACAGCAATCGGGGCCGTGATGATGGTCCAGCTCAAAATCGCCAGAATATTGCCGACCAGTAGACCAATCAGGATGTCTTTCGTTGTGGCCCCCAAGGCAACGAACGTCGCGCCAATAACGAACTCAGTCGCGGCAACGTGCTCACCCGCGTAAAGGCCGACAAAATGTGTCCAGCCGTGAAGACGATGCTCCGGAACCGGCAGTTGCTCTTGCTTCATATTTGCAATCGCCTGCTGGCTCGTATCAGCGTCCATTTTTGCTTCTCAACGTCGCGGGATAAGGTTCATCATCAAGAATCGTCGCAACTCGTCGTACGACATTAACCGATTGTAATGGTCGGGAAAGCTTCCGTGTTACGTTAACTGCCAATTAAGATCCCTCATCCTTGACGAACCATTTCCGCTGGCGTGCATCTGGCAAGTCGGTGATGAATGCGACGGCGTGCCAACTCAAACGCTCGGTTACTTGGGATCGTTATCGCGACTGCCTTCCAACGCTCAACCAAGCGTAGCGTTTCGCGTTTGAGGAGAAACACGCCGCGACATTGCGCCGCAATTTCGCGGCAAAAAAATAGACGGATCGCTCTGTCTTGAACTCAGACGATGGATCGTGTCGCCCATCTTTGGGTGACTCCTCGCTCGTCGAACGGGTACCTCACCGTAAAACGCCCCCCCTTCACCGCCGCACGTGCCGAGCCTTTCGGAAGATCGGAAAGTGAACAGCGTCCGCGATTCTCCACCTCGGAGAGAGCGAAGCGACCTAAATCGAACTCCAAACAGTTATTCGCTACCGCAAATGGGACGAACCATTGGTCCAATCTACTTGAGCCGGCGTGCATCGCCCCCCACGCGGCAGTTCGGGCCGCATTAAAAGTGGACAGGGATGCTATTTTGCGTCCCTTAAGCATCCGCCAGACGCGAAGCGATTGCTGGGCAAGCGGTCAAACAGGTGGGGGCGAGAAAGTTATCGATGCAGCCCGTTGAAGAGCTAAGCAGGTACATAGAAGTGATTCGGTATAACGACAATTCCGCGGATCGTGATCGGTTCGGCGTAGGCCGGACNNCCAGATGATTCCTGCACACCTGCTCAAGCAGTCGCCTGACTGAACAAGGTCACTGCCGCTGACATGCCCCCGACGAAAGCGGAAAGACTGCTTCACCACTAAACAGAAGCACACCTCCTGCGACAAAAAAGAAGAAATTGGAAGAATCCCCTCAACACACCCGCTAATTTGTCATACAATAGCAGCCATTTCTCCGCCGTTAGCTTCCCAACGCGGAGCCAGCGGGCAACAGCAGTCCCATTATCCACCTCAGCGGTTATCGCTGTCAGTCATCCTCAGACGTTCGATGGAGTCACCATTTGCTTCGCGCTAAACCATTCCTAACGATCCTGTTCACGATGATATTGGGTTGCCACGCGGACGCCGCGGATAGGCCAAACATCCTGTTCATCGCGGTGGATGACTTGCGTCCGGAGCTGGGTTGTTACGGTTCCCCCATCGCAGTGACGCCACATCTCGACGCACTCGCCGCGGACGGACTCTTGTTCAATCGTGCCTACTGCCAACAAGCGATCTGCCGACCATCCCGGGCGAGCTTGATGACTGGTGCCCGCCCCGAAACCACGGGGCTGTTCCATAACTACGTCTCGTTGCGAGAACTGCAACCGGACATCGTGACGCTGCCACAGCACCTAATCGCTAACGGTTACGAAACGGTCTACATGGGAAAGATCTTCCATCAAGGCGACAACGATGAAGAGAACTCCTGGAGCCGCGAACCGGTCGGCCGATTGGCGGGAATCAAGAAACCGACTCACGGGTTTGCATTGCCGGAGAATCAACGGATCCAGGCGGAAGATCGCCGGGAGATGATCGCGAAATACGGCGAGGCGGCGAAACGAGGACTCGCCAGCGGTCCGGCATACGAATGTGCGGACGTCCCGGACCACGCCTATGGTGACGGTTACGAAACGCTCCGTGCGATCGCAACGTTAAAAGAGATGGCACGAAAACCGGACCAGCCCTTCTTTTTGGCACTGGGATTCAAGCGTCCCCATTTGAATTGGGTGGCACCGAAGAAATACTGGGACATGTACGACCCATCACAGATCCCGATGGCGACGAACGACGCGGCGCCGCAAGATGGCGCCGCGATGGGATTACACGCTTCGTTCGAATTGCGGACGCGAGCGGGCATTCCCAAATCAGGACCACTCGGTTCAGAACTCTCCCGAACACTCAAACACGCTTACCTCGCTTGTGTCAGTTACGTCGACGCGCAAGTCGGAAAGATGATTGCGGCTCTGGAAGAGGAAGGTCTACGCGAAAACACCATCATCGTCGTTTGGGGAGACCACGGTTGGCATCTCGGAGACATGGGCGTGTGGGGCAAGGCGACCAACTACGAGATTGCGACTCGCGTGCCGCTGATGATTTGGACTCCCGACATGAAGACTCGCGGAGCGAAAACGGACGCATTGGTCGAGCTTGTTGACATCTATCCGTCGCTTTGCGAACTCGCCGGAGTCTCCGTCCCCGATCACGTTGAAGGGCACAGTTTTGTTCCGCTCCTCAATACCCCGCACCAAAAGTGGAAGTCGGCTGTGTTCAGCCAATATCCCAATCCGGCGATGCGGGAATGGGCAGCCAATCCGCTCTCGCCTGCCATGCGTGAAACCTGGTTTGGACCGTTGATCACCGAAGTCGAACAGCGTGTCAAAGAACAGCAATCCGAACACTGGAACCGTGAACTGTTTGAACAACACTTGATGGGCTACGCGATGCGAACGGACCGATATCGATTCGTCGTTTGGAAAGATCACCGTCAACCTGATGCAGTGCCGGTGTTTGTTGAACTTTTCGATCATCAATCCGATCCGCAAGAGTCGGTCAACATTGCCGCCGACAATCCAGACCTCGTCGACTCGTTAACAAAACAATTGAATGCCGGTTGGGAGGCCGCCCTATGAAGTGCTACCTACAAAACCTCTGCCTGTTCGCGTTTCTAGCGTGCGGAATGACGGCCACTGTCTCCGCCACCGAAATTGATTTTGAAAACGACATTTTTCCGATCCTCGACGACAACTGTTTATTTTGTCACGGAGAAGACGAGCAAGAATCCGGCTTAAGGCTCGACCGACGCGGTTTCATGCTGCGTGGCGGCGATTCCGGTCTGGCTGCCATCGTCCCCGGACATCCCGAAAAAAGCTACTTGGTCGATGCGATCAGTCATGTCGACGAAGACATGGCGATGCCTCCTGACGAAGACAAGATCGCCGACGAGGATATCGAGCTGATCACACGCTGGATCAAAGAAGGTGCGATCTGGCCGGGGCAGATGGACGACGTCGCCGAAGAAGAGATCGATCACTGGGCATTCCTGCCTCGACAAACGGAATTTGATCACCACACGATTGATGGCTTCGTACACGCCAAACTCAGCGAGGCGGGACTCTCCTTTTCACGCCCCGCGGATCCGCGTTCGCTCATCCGTCGTGTTTCGATCATCTTGACGGGCCTCGCACCAACTCCCGAACGTACGTTTGACTTTATCGCCGCATTCAACGAAGACGCGGACTCGGCCTACGAACAACTCGTCGACGAATTGCTCGCGTCGCCACATTTTGGCGAACGCTGGGCTCAGCACTGGCTCGACGTGATTCGATGGGCCGAAACCAACGGCAGCGAAAGCAATCTGTATCGTAAGAACGCGTGGATGTACCGAGACTACGTCGTTCGCTCATTCAATGAAGACAAACCGTACGATGAATTCATCCGCGAGCAAATCGCTGGTGACATCACGGGTCACGGTGATGCGACGGGCTTTCTCGTTGCAGGGCCACACGTACCGGCGGCAACCGTCGGTCAAGAACCAACGGCGATTCGCCAAGCTCGCGCGGATCGAATGGATGAGGTTCTGCAAACGGTCGGCGCCTCAATGATGGGCGTCACGATCGGTTGTGCCCGGTGTCACAATCACAAGTTCGATCCGATTTCGATCAATGATTACTACTCGATGACGGCAGCGTTCCAAGACGTCGAATTCGGGAGCCGGTTCCCCGAACTCGGCGCGGATCATCCCCGAACATTACGCGCCGCCCAATTGCGCGACGAACTCAAAACACTACGCGAACAGATGCGCTCCAAGGGCTGGGCATGGGTCGAAGACTGGACCGGCTATGAGGAAGTCCATTTCCCAACGAAGACAATCGACGAACTGAGAATCCACTTCGACGGCCGCTGGGTGATGCTCGACGAACTCGAAATCTTCGAATCCACGGGCGAGCAACGCAACGTTCTGGCGGAGGACATGGGAACCGTCATCACCGACAATCCCACCACACATGTTCCCAATCAACCGCCGAAAAACCTAAACGACGGTGTCTTTGGAACCAAAGGATGGCGTGGTGTCAGCAAGAAAGGCAACAAAGAAACGCCTTGGCTCGAGTTTGCGTTCGCGGCCCCATTCGATATCGGCATGATCCGGCTCAGTTCTAACCGCGAAGATTTCCTTGAAACCGATTACTTGGAAGGCATGAACCAATCCAAGTACGGTGATTTCAAGCTTGAAATACGCGACGCCGATGGCGATTGGAAACCGTTCGCATCGACTTCCGCAATGAAGAAACGATCGTCTGAAAACGAAGAACGCCAGGCCCTACAGTCACAGATCCAAGAAACGATTGCTGCGTTACTGATCGAAGGCCCACAACCTGCGTTCTTGGGACAATTCGTGCCGCCGGTGGAAACGTATGTGCTCGCCCGGGGAAGCCCCGAAAGCCCTCGCGACCAAGTCTTTGCGGCCGCACCGAAACGGCTCAACGGTAACCTGGACGTCGAACCGAACGCACCGGGGCCTCAGCGTCGAAAGGCGTTCGCCGAATGGCTTGTCGCATCGGACAATCCGCTCACCGCACGCGTGATGACCAACCGAATGTGGCACCACATCTTTGGTTCGGGAATCGTCCCGACACCCAGCGATTTTGGCAGAGCAGGTGCCCCACCGACACACCCCGAATTACTCGACTGGCTAACCTCGCAGTTCATCGACTCAGGTTGGTCGATGAAATCAATCATCCGTCAAATCGTACTTTCGAGAGCGTTCCGACAATCCAGCACCCCGGACCAAGACGGCCTCGCGAAAGACGGCTCGGCACAACTACTGTGGCGGTTCCCACCGCGGCGTGTCGAAGCCGAAGTGATTCGCGACAGCGTTCTTCAAGCGAGCGGTCGTCTCGACTCCACCATCGGCGGCCCCAGCTACCGGATTCACAACGTCAAGAAGCGATACGCCCAGTGGGAAGTGATTGATAATCACAGCGACGAGACTTGGCGAAGAATGCTATATCAAGAACGCATGCGCCGCGTCGACGATCGGATATTTACCGCGTTCGACTTTCCCGATTGTGGGCAAATCCGAGCGAAACGTCCGGTGTCGACAACGCCGCTGCAGGCACTCAATTTGATGAACAGCGATTTCGTCGTCACCCAGGCTCAACTCTTGGCAGATCGAGCGGAATCAGAGTCAGGTCCTTCGATCGAAGATCAAATCAACCGGTGTTTCGAATTGTTGCTTTGTCGCCGACCCTCACAAACGGAACTAACCGCATCGGTAGAGTTTGCTCAAACGCAAAGCATCGAGTTGCTCTGCCGCACGCTCATCAACACCAACGAATTCGCGTTCCTGCCTTAGCCTTCCATTTCCATCGTTTCATCTCTCGCCCTTCGACTACATTGACGTCCCGGATATCCAGATGAACCCTGAAAAACTATCACCTGTTGGCCGCTCACTTCTTGATCGCCGATCTTTCTTCGGTCAATCGGGGATGGCGATGGGGGCGATCGCGTTATCCCAATTACTGGCGAAAGACAATCTGCTCGCATCCGGTTTGGAGAGCGGTCCGATCCGCCCGAAGATCGACGACAAAAACCCGTACGCTCCTCGACCGCCGCACTTCGACATGCCGGCCAAACAGGTCTTGGTTATCTATTGCCCGGGTGCCGTCAGTCACGTTGACACTTTCGACTACAAACCGGACCTCTACAAACTCGACGGCCAAAAACCACCGGGTATTCCGCAGGTCACTTTTGAAGGACCTACCGGCAATATCGCCAAGCCGTTTTGGGACTTCAAACCGCGTGGAGAGTCCGGCAAGATGGTTTCCGATCTATTGCCTAACCTCGCCGGCATGGTCGATGACTTTTGCTTCATGCATTCGCTGACCACGCAAACGAGCGCGCACCCTCAAGGCGAAAACTTCATGAACACCGGTTTCACGATGGAAGGCTTTCCCTCGTTTGGTGCGTGGGTAACTTACGCGTTGGGCTGCGAAACCGATGAACTTCCCGCGTTTGTTGCCATCAACGACCCTCGTGGTCTCGCGCGTAGCGGCAAGAACAACTTCGGCAGTGGCTTCTTACCTGCCGCATTCCAAGGCACGGACTTCACCGCATCCAATCCGCCCGCGAACTTGGGGCGTCCCAATGCCTACACTCCCGCCGCTGATCAGGCGAGCGTCTCGTTGCTACAACGGCTCAACGCGAAACACTTGAAGCAGTTTCCCGGTGATGCGGATCTCGCCGCGCGGATCGCCAGCTACGAACTGGCCGGGCGGATGCAAACATCGGTCCCCGAAGTGATGGATATCGCAAACGAACCGGCACATATCCACCAAGCCTACGGCACCGGTTCGGGCACCGAGTTGAAGAAGGCATACGCCAACAATTGCATCCTCGCCCGTCGACTGCTCGAGAAAGGCGTCCGCGTCGTGCAACTGTTCAACGGCAGTGATCCGGCGGGCGGCAACGGTATCACGAACTGGGACTCGCATAGCGACATTAAGGAAACGCATGCGATGCAGGCTGAAATCATGGACCAGCCCACCGCCGCGTTGATCGCTGACCTGAAACAACGCGGTATGCTCGAACACACACTCGTCGTTTGGTGCACCGAATTTGGACGGATGCCGTTTCTGCAAGCCAACGGAACCGGTCGCGACCACAACCCCGATGCGTTCACGTGCTTCCTCGCCGGGGCGGGCGTGAAGAAAGGATACAGCTACGGAGAAAGCGACGAATTCGGATTCAAAGCCGCCGTCAACGAAACCTCCGTCTACGACTTTAACGCCACACTCTTACACCTGATGGGACTCGACCACGAACGCCTGACGTACTACCACAACGGACTCGAACGCCGACTTACCAACGTGCACGGGCACGTCGTCAAAGACATCCTCGCTTAGCAACGCTTCGGTTGCCGTGTTACATCGGGCGGACAGCGTTTGCTTGCGACCTACTCGATGTGCGAGCACGGATTTCGTGGTTCTGATTCTTGACGACCGGACGAATCACAATGTTACGATATTGAACGGACGTGTGATCGCCTTGCAGATAAAGCGGTCCCGGCTTGGATTCGTCGGCGTCGAGTGCCCCATTGGTGCATCCCGCCAGAGGTTCGTTGTCAATCACTTTGACACCGTTCAAAACCACCGTGACGTGCCGATCGACGAGTGTGATGTCGTAATGCTGCCACTCGCCGCCGACCTTTCCCGCGTTGACGGCTGGTTCAATCCGATTGAACAGTGAACCAATTCCGATGATTCCCTGCATGCGGCTGTCCCGATCAACAACTTGTACCTCGTACCGGCCGCAGAGATAGATGCCGCTGTTACCTCCCGGCGGAACATTGAAATCGATCTGCAAGTTGAAGTCATTAAACTCGCGATCGGTCCGCAGATTGCCGTAGCGAGCATAGGGATTGAAGTCCGTTTTCGGCGTTTCGTTGACGAGCACCGAATCAACGACTTTCCATCGATTTTCCTGTGCCGCATTGGTCAATCGCCAACCGCTCAAATCGGTGCCGTTAAACAGTTCGATCGGTTCGCCAAATGTCACCAAGCTCAAGTCCGGCTTTGGCGGCAATTCGGCAATCCGAGTCCCTGAATACGAAACTTGTTTGACGCCACCCGTTCCATCGGGTTGATCCATCACGATCGCCATCGCGTCTCCGTCAACCGCCGCCACGTGGCGGCGCGGCAGTTTCTCACCAACAGGCGGCCCGCCGGGATAGTCGGGCTCTCCAACGGCGCGTCGGTGATAGAACTGAAGCTTACCATCGACGACCGCGACGTCTGTCAGCGGCTTGGGTGCACCAACCGTCCAAAGCTGTCCCACGAGGGCACCTTGTGATTGGTTAAGCGACAGCCATCCGGCAGCACCATTTGGCAATTGCAACGCCCAATTCCCAACGTATGAATCAATGACCGATTTCGATTGAGACACGTCCGCGTCGACATCCTTCGCTGCTGGCACTTTGGATTCGAGGTTTAGCAACTCGATTTTACGAAACTCGGTCGGATGACTTTCCGACTGGATCGAGATCGTGCCGCGATCGATCATCAAATTTCCGTCGACAATCAACGGAGCCGCTTCGGGATCTTTGGGGTCGTACTGCGGGTGCGTGTATTCAAGGACCGTTTCGCCTTCCAGGATATGTCGTACGACTTCATTGCCGCGAACTTCGATTTCGGCCGTGACCCAACGATCGCCGTGGTAGGTTTTGGAATTGCTGCTCGTGCAATGCGGTTTGAACAGTTCGCCATTCAAGACGACGTTCGTACCGGGGGTGCACAAGTTTAAGTTCGTCCGTTCATCTTTGCCGTTGCCACCGAGCAATTGAACTTCGATCGATACCGGAAACTTTTGATCGCTTGTCATCAGCTTCGGATCTTGACCGTGCAGCATCAATCCATTGTTCCTGAACGCCCATCCAGGCCCGCCATCAATCTGCTCGCCAACGAATCGATATTCGATCCGCAACCGATAATGTGAGAACGCGTCCTTGTAAAACAGATGCCCGAACTTGTCAAAGCTGTGAGGTTTTCCGCTGTCGAGACTCGTAGAATCTTCCGGTTTGTAGTCATCGTACGAGACGACCAACAAACCGTCGCGGACGCGGAAGGTGTCGGCATAGTTATCACCGAGTTCATGACTGCGGATTTTGGGAGTCCAACCGGTCAGGTCTTTTCCGTTAAACAACTCAATCCATTCACCATCAACGTGGGTGCTGGATGCAGACGCATCCTCCGCCGGCGAGGAATTCGCGGAAAGGGTCGCCGCCAGCATCGCCGCCGCGACAATGGAAGCTGAGAATCGGGATGAAAGGTTCACGTCAGATTGCCTTGTAGCTTGGGGAGAAACACCAGCATGAGTATACCGAACTTACTCTGGAGCCCGCTCGGCGAGGAAGTCTTGCCAGCATTCGGCGTTTAATTTTTCTTGGACTTGGCTGGCTTCTTATCCGCATCGCCTTCGATCGGCTCAGTCACCACATCGTCTGCGAATTGGAATCCGTGTGCCGACACGTTCTCAACGACGACCTCGTAATTCGCATCGTTGAGCACCGCCGCAATCGACGGTCCGATGAATGGAGTCGCAAAGCCGATTCCCTCAGGTATTTCAGCATCGTCCATCAATTCACGCGGCATGTAAGGCAAATGCTTTTGTTTGAGCTGGGCATTTTCCCCAAACGTGGCGTCAACGTTTTTGACAAACGATCCGTCGGCAAAGGTGCCAGGCTTGAGGCCCGATGTCGAATATTTTTTCCAAACGAAGCCTCCCTCGATGCGGACTGCGAACCCGCAACCAACCGATTTCACCCCCTCTATCTGAACGACGCCATTGGTCATCGAATGAGGAGAAATCATGACGGCGGCGTTCCCCTCGGTGCAGGAAATGTTCTTCGCAACGAGATTGTGCAGGCCGCCGTACTGCGCGTCATTCATCTTGGTTAATCCGGTTTCAAACCGCAACGTAGCACCACCGATTCCCGACAGGTTTTGAAACAAGACGTTTTTGGCCGCCTGAGCTTGAATCGCCCCATAACCATAGTGCGCATTTTCGACACTCAGGTTTTCGACCGTGCCTTGCTCGGGCATTCCGGTGCCACCTGCTTCAAGTCCGGTCGCGTTGAAGTTCACGCAGGACATCGATGTCTGTTCGTCGAGGCAATGGAAATTCGCGATGTAAAAATTCCTAACGTTGCCGACGGCGACAACCTGCAAACCTTTTGCGTACCTGAAGAACTTCGCTGTAAAGCGTCCGCCGATTCCTCGGACACTCACATTCTCCACTCGCTCGTCGCCTTTTCCGATTTCGAAGAGAGTCGTATTTTTCACGCGATCTCCAACGAACGGGATCAAGACCGCATCTTTGTCGATGCCGACATGCACATTCGATTTGACTTCGATATTCGCAAACCGATAGGTCCCCGCGGGGATCGTTAAAACGCCCCCACCAGCGGCGTTCAACTCGTCGACCGCTCTCTGTACAACGCTGGAAACATCCTCGCTGCCATCGGTCGAAACGCCGTAGTCAGACACAAGATTTTTGACGACCGATCGGTTTTCAACCGACGAGTCGTAAAACTCGCTTGCTTGCGAATCCATCAGACAGCCAAACAAAATCAATGCGATGAAAAAAACTCGTTTCATTGGGGAACTCGTCAAGAGGATTCGATGGACGCTGGAAAATTTCAGCACGCGATGTCAGCGATTGGTTGTGAGTGGTTGCTTCAATTCGATATCGATGAATCGGAACATGCCCAGCGGCACGGAGACCTCGACCGCCGTCGGGTCACTGACATCAAAACGCGTACCGAACAAAACGTCGGTCATCGCTACGGGTTGAGCGGTGTGAAAATGAACGACCGCTTTACGGTTTTGGGGATTCAGATAGCCACTGTCGATCAGTGTGAGACGCAAATGAGTCGGCGACGATTGAGCGGCCACCCAAGCAACCTGACCAGTCACGGTTAGCGGCAACTTCTTAGATGCTTGTTTGATGTCTGCTTCAATGGTTTGGTAATACTGGTCCGCGGGAAACGATTTCGAACCGCTCGCCGCATAATAGCTGCGACCATCGGTGTAATATTCGCTCAGAGCGTTCCTATAGATCGGATGCAGCTGATCGACGAGTGCACCGCGTGGTGCGTCGGTATCGGCATATCGGCCGTCCTGGGGCGGTGTGATGAGCACGAGTCCATTTTCGTAAGGCGGCAAGAAATTCAACCGCCGATCCTTCACTCCGGCCGCGTATCGAGAGAAGTCCCATTTCGTCACCGGAGCACCGGGCCAGCTACCGTTGAGGCGGCTAAACACCATCGGACGCTCGGCCTCTTTTTCAGCATCGAAGAACGTGCACCATTTCACATTACTGCTTTCGAGCATGTACTCGTGGTCCGGCTCTTGTATGCTCAAATGAACGGGCGAGTAGCTGACGATCTCATCACGTTTGGGAACATACAACGCGCCTGTGGCGATTAGCTCCCAAAGCAGACTCATGTAGTCCTGATCGACCGCAAAATTGTCGATGTACTGCGCACCATGGGAGATGTGATAAATCATCATTCTCAGGAAATGGTTTGGCAGCATCTGGTGTGAGTGCTGACGCGACCGATCAAAACTCGTGTTGTCACGTGCACAACGACTGCCCCAAGCATTCGTCGCACCACTCGCCCAAATTCCTGACCGTCCCGCGATGCTCAACTCCATCGCCTTGTCCGTGGTCTCTTCCATCGCGGGGACGAACACATCGGCAAACTCGCCGGAGAGCAAACGCTCCCACATCGGCATGTAGACGTTTCCTTGCCAAAAACAGTGCTTGGTTCGGACATAGATATTCGTGTTCTTACCCTGAGCGTATTCTGCCAACGGATAAAAATGGTCATTCAATACAAACGCAAAATCTTCGCTGTGATCTTCCAATTCAGGATAAATCAAAACCGTTTTTTTGCCGTCGACCGCGTCGATTACTTTCTTCAGCGTTTCGAGCGTGTACATGTAGGGATCGTTTCCGTGGCCAGCCCAAAATGCTGCTCCTGACTCACCACGATAGACATCGACCAATGAGTCCACGGCCTGCTGCTGCGTCAACGTGTACTTTCGCCGTTGATCCCGTTTGGTTTGATACTTTTCGTTGCCGAGGTTCGAGCGATCCCAGTTCTCCGCAACTCCAAAATGCTTGTGGTCCAGAAAAACCGGGCTGTCGGACTGCTGCTCAATTTTTTCCACCAATGGCTCGAGCGATTCGCTGATACTTTCGGACATCAAATAGACCGGCAACGGGTCGCGTTCCCAACTTGGACGCTCGAACGCCCGTGTTCGCTGACGAACGAGATCCGAGGCCTTCAGGATCGCCGCAATTTTTCCGGGAGGCTCCAGTTCGACGAACTCCTGCTTCCACGCGTCGTTCTTTAAATCTAGAACATGAATACAACTTCCACCGCTCTGGGCACTCGCGAGCACAACGTTCGATTTCTCCGTATCCATCCACATGTCATTGAACGAGTAGCGACACGAGTAGACTTCACAATCCGCCGCGTTCAAGCTCGCTGGGATAAGCACGATCTGTCTACCGTAGAGCACGAAATATCGAAACGCACCGTCACCGGGCAAAAACGCCGGTTGCACGACGCGATAACCGAACCCATCGACATTTCGCTTGAGCGAACTCAATTCGAACGAGGTTTGCTTCCCATTACTGGGATCCAATAGGCACACGGATGAATCCTTGCCGTGCGCGGATGTCCCAAGCAAGATCTCGCCGTTGTCGGGTGAGACGAAAAGTTCGCCGACCACGCCTTTCGCCTTAACCGGCGTCACACTCAGCGGTTTGTCGGACATCGGTTCGAACAGGTAAACGGCACCTTTGTCCTGCATCCCATTCATCGTGCCATGGACAACGAGTGTTTCATTTCCATCACGTTGAACGATCTTGCGAAGAAAGTTCGCCACATGAAGCCCTTTGGGAGGCCGCGGTTTATGCGGATCGTTACCCCAGGGTTTCGCGATCGAGTACGTCTTCGACGGAAGAACTTTGACTTGTTCGCCGGTCGATGACAGGTAGTAGACGTTGTTGTCAAATCCGCCGCAGACCACGTAGGGCGTACCCGCATCGTGCACGACACAGACCGAATACATTGGCGCGTCGTTGGCTTTGAACTTCCACAGCAATTTGCCGGACGTTGACAGACAATAAACGTGCCCGTCTGCGTTGGCCGCCAGAATTTCATCCTGATCGTCGCCCGAAATGTCTTCACACCAGAGATCGTGATTCATGATCCCCGAAAGGACGTTCTTCCAGACCAACTTGCCATCCTCGCCGAGCGCCAGGATGGTTCCTTCATAGCTGCTACCGATAATCCTTTTCTGATCACCATGATCGGCGACACGCACTTTCGTGATTGTATAGCCGGTGTCATAGCTGGAGATACCGGCTGCGGCTTGGGCCACGCCAGATAAAGCGGCCAAAATCCCGATCGCGGTGAGAACACGTAAGTTAAATCGAGTCATGTGTGCAAGGATGATCAAATGTGGGGAGGATGGCCGCTCGCGAATTTGCGGACGGCCGGGTCAGTCAGATCGCGCCTGACTCATCAATTCGCTGAGCTCTTGAACAATCTCGGGATGCGTTGCCGCGACGTTGGTCGTTTCCTCGACATCCGTTGAAAGATCAAAGAGTTCGGGGGGCGCGTTTGGCTTTTTGTTGGTGTTGTATCGCACCGCTTTCCAATCACCTTTTCGAATCGCTTCACGTCCGCCTTGGGCAGGAAACTCCCAATATAAATATTCGTGTTCCTTCTGACCGGACTTACCCAGCAACGTCGGCAACATCGAAACACCATCGACCTCATGATCGAGAGGTGTTGCGGTCAAATCTGCCATCGTCGGCAGGAAGTCCCAGAACGCCGAAACATGATCTGATTGCGATCCCGCTTTAATTTTCCCTGGCCATGTTGCGATCATGGGCACCCGCACGCCTCCTTCGTAAAGGTCACGCTTGATCCCCCTCATGACTCCGTTGGAATCGAAGTATTTCGGATCGTGCCCGCCTTCTTCGTGAGGTCCGTTATCCGAACTGAAGATCACCAGCGTGCTGTCTGCGATCCCCAAGGTATCCAACTCGGCGACAATCTCGCCGACGTAATCGTCAAGCACCGTAACCATGGCTGCGAACGCCGCGTGCGGTTCGGCCTGGCCGATGTAATAGTCGTCAGGATAACTGGTCTCCGGCAACAGTTTGCCTCGAAACTTTTTCATGTACGCTTCGGGAGCGATCATGTCAGCGTGTGGTTGGATCGCGGCGTAGTAACAAAAAAACGGCTGTTCCTTATTGCTACGGATGAAATCCAACGCTTGCCGGTGGATGAAGTCCGGTGCGTAATCGTATGTGTGCGACGCCACATTGCCCCACAACAACTCCCGCTCATCATCGTTCCACAGGAAGGCCGGGTAGTAACAGTGTGCAAGCCGTTGGCAGTTGTACCCGTAGAAACGGTCGAACCCCATCTTCATCGGATCACTTACCGACCCTGGATATCCAAGCCCCCATTTGCCGAAAAGGCCTGTTTCATAGCCCGCGGATTGCAAGAAATGCCCGACGGTGAACGTATCCGCTGGCATCGGCATTTGGCCCTCGGGCTCGTACTCGGCGTTCCCTTTCACCGGCGTGTGCCCGGTGTGCAAGCCCGTCAATAACGAACAACGCGAAGGTGCGCACACCGTACTGCCGGAATAGTGCTGCATGAATCGCATGCCACGCGCAGCCAGAGCATCGATATTGGGAGTCTCAAACTTGGTCTGGCCGTAACAACTCAAGTCGCCATAACCTAAATCATCGGCCAGGATAAAAATGACGTTGGGGGGCTGCGTCTGGTCTGCGTAACCAAAGGCTGGCGATGCCAACGCGAGTAAACAAAGGATCAGCTTCTTCATGGTGGTATCTGGCTTCCGACAACGGAATTTTTGGAGGAACACGGGCGCTTCGTGGCAGGTTATAGGTGCCGCGACCAGTATACATCGTTCCGCAATCGGTGCCCGCGGCTCCACGTGATGTGAATCCATTTCCTAAACGACTTCGCGCCCCATATTTCAGAAACGCGGATACGATCCATCTGCGCCGCGAATATCGTGTCGAAGGCATTCGTGTGTGAAATGTCTCGCCACTTTCAACCACGCTGGAAACGCCCAGCAGACAAACGCGTCAGACATCAACGTTCTGCGATACTCAATGCGTTGCAGAGCGTTCGTTCGAATACTAGCGTCTGCCCCGACCGCGAACCAAGCCCGCCGAAACGGACTCATCACGTGGAATGAATCCTGTCCCAACAAAGCACCGCGTTGAGGCATTAAGCCGCACCGTTCCCTCGCACGAACTCAACCCCGCGTTCCTAGGCAACCGCGACTCTCAACTTACGAGCTCCCGTTGCTTCCGCAGCAAGAACTACTCCGGATTGGCATCTTCGTCGGCAGCTCGCGCCTCCAGTTCGGCGGCTTCCTTCGCCATCAGCTCCCGCAACTCATCGCGTTCGGTCGGCGAGGGCACCGATGGCGACGACTCACCGCATCCGTTCAAGGCAAAGCCCCCGAAAAGCAATACGACAACAAAAAACGATCTCATTCAAATCTCCTTGGTAGGTTACGTCGTGTTTTAATCTTGGGGTTCGCGATCAACACGAACTTGCGTCCGGCGTGCGGCACGGTGCTGTCACACCGCGCCGCGATTCAACATAAAAAAAGAGGTCTTGCGGATCGTCATCTGGATTTCCTCAACGAACGATCAGGACCTTATTGGCGATCAGATTAGAAATCTTGGTCAATCGTCTCTTTATTTGCACGAGTTCCGAGAGCCCCCCAAAGACCGTATGGACTCTGGCTACCTGGAGCCTGCGTCCCAGTGCCTTTCAACCAAACGCTACCGGCTCGCGAGTTACCGGCCTCAATCGAATCTGTGACAAACTTCACGGCACCATCGGCCATCAGGACATGGACGCCGCCTTGGTGTCGACTCGATGGCGGGTAGTTTCCGGTCGTCCGTCCAGCGCTGCAGATTTCACTATTGGGAGGCAACACGGTCTGCATCGCTGAGAACAGTGCGTCACCCGCATCCGCCCAACGATAACCACGAGCCGAGGTGACCGACGCAGGCGAGCCCGACCAAAACTGAGGCCGAGTTGCATCAATCCATCCCGCTTGGTCGCGACAATAGCTGGGATTTTGGCGGATCTGAGAATTCGATGGCGTACCTCCGTTTTGGGCAACGGTGCGATTGTCGTTGTCTCCGAGATCAGTCGCAATCTCCCCCATCGCGATCGTGTTCGACAGGCCATCAAGAACATCTCGGAACTTCGTCGTCTTATGCATCACGAAAATACCTCGACATGCAGCCCGAGCATCCTCACGCGATCCTTGCCAGTTTCCGCCGCTGCTGCCAACGTCGTTGTTTCTGGTATCAAAGACGCCATGATTGACGGCGTAGAGTCCGTCACCCAAACAAGCGGCGTAGTTGGTGCGACCAAGGGCTGGCAAGCCGGTGCCGGGGTCACTGGGACAACGCAGCGACGGAATGTTGGTCACCCATGGATCGTATTCGACATGACGAGGGGCGGGACCCATCGGTGGATAATCGGCGACCTCCGATTGCCATTGATGACCTGGAATTAAATATGTCAGACCTGCCGCGCCATCGTTCTCGTAGGGATTACTGATCCGTTCCCAGATCGCTTGCTGTTCGAAGAAAGGAAGCAGCCCGACCAAGATGCTCAAAGAATCTCGGTTCGAATACTGGCAGTTGCGATTGTGGTGCTGATTATCGTTCAGCGCCGAAGTGCCTCCGCCATGCCTTGGCAATTGCTTGTACGCGGAATGGTAATTGTGGATCGATAACCCGAGTTGCTTGAAGTTATTGCTGCAACTCATTCGACGCGCCGCTTCGCGTGCCGCCTGAACAGCAGGCAACAAGAGGCCGACGAGCACGCCGATGATTGCGATCACGACGAGTAATTCGACGAGCGTGAAGCCCGATCGATGATTACGTGTTCTGTGCATTGGAAACTGCTCCGCTAAAAGGAAAAGAGAAAAGCTCAAGGGGAGGGACGCGCCTAAGGCAAATCTCAACTCCCCTAACCCTATGATTCCGGCGGCCAACGCATTTACTTCAAAAAGCCACGCGTTTTCCCGAAATTTTTCCGTAGCTGCTTCGTTAGCAGTCCGCGCACCGTGTAACGTCGGTGAGCGTCGTTCATCTCAATGCGTTAAAACGCAAGCCAACTTCATGCGCAAACCAGTACACGCTAGCCGGTTGCGCAGCATCTATAGACAAAGCGATCGAGCACCGATACTGATTCGCGTAAGCTGCGATTGCGAAGCACAACGATTGCGAATACTCACGCGAAGTTTGAGCAAGCCGGTTGTTTACCTGAATCGGCCGAGCGAGCAAATTGAAACAGGGACGATTAGTTCACCACTTTGGTAAACCGGGCGACATAGCCGCCTCCTGGCGCAAGCTGCACCAGCACATCTTGCCCGCGACGCGATGCCCGTGTCTCAACACGCAGCGGCACGGCGGTGGTGAATTCGTGGAGCACCGCCTTGGGATTCATCCCGACAAGATCGACGCCGCGACGCTGTAGATCATCGCAAACGATCTCCATTTTGTATTGACCTTCGTCTAGAAACGAAGGACTTAACGAATAGCCTTTGGTTGCTTGCTCCCCGTTGAGAATTCCAACAAACCAGTCTTGATCGCGACGCCGTGCCATTACCGCGAGTTTTCCAATTTGACTCCCGGGAAGAACACGCGTTTCATCCCAAACGGCAGGTATATCGCTGATCACCGTGAACGCATCTTTGAGAATCGGATGACGCATCATCGTGTCAGGATGTTCCGCATACGTCTGCAATCCAGAAGTGAATAACACCAGTGTTGCCGCCTGATGTGCCCACGTCGTCGGTCCAGGATTAGAAAACAGCACGGGCGTGTAGTCCGCGTGACCCACCACAAATCGCGTGAACGGTAAAGCGGCGTTGTGGGATGCAGGCAGCGGCCCCTCTTTCATTTTGTTCACTTCGATACCGCGAATCCCTTCACGGGTCATTTCATTGGGATAGGTCCGTTCTTCGCCCGTTGAGGCGTGACAACCATGAAAGTTGATCATCAGCCGATACTTCGCGGCGTTTTGCAAAACCGCGACTTCAAAATCAACCAGTTCTTTTGACTCACCGTTCATGAAATCAATCTTCAGGCCAACCGCGCCCACCTCAGCGACTTGGGCAAAGTACATCCGCATTTGTTGATAATCGTTTGCTGGATCCATGATGTCCGCCGAATGCACCCACAACCACACGCCGACGCCCATTTCGTGGGCGTGTTTGCATAGTTTGCCGATGGTATCCCACGGTGCATCCCAGTTCTTCCATCCGTCATCAATGGTTGTGTATTCAAACCCCATTTCGGCGGCCAGATCGATGAATCGTCGCTGTGTCGTTGGGTCACCGAGACCGAGCGTTTCCCAACTCCAAACGGTGCGTCCTGACTTGATGTAATCGACATCGGTGAAAAGTTTGGCATCGGGGGGCGGATTAAGATTCTTAATCAAATCACTGTTAACAAGTTCGTTGAGATCATCCGCCAACATGGTGACTCGCCACGGAGTCACAATCGTGCCTTCGACGTCAAACCCTTTCTCCCCTTCGGTGAAATCGGCCACCAAGGTTCGATTACTCGTCGCCCGCAATCGCATGCCGCTGTAGTTGTAGGTCGCGGCCTTTGTGATTACGGCGTAGCCGATTTGACGGGGAAGCTCTAAGATGATCGGAGTGCCTTGAATCGGCCCCACCGGAGAAACCCGATGCAATTCTCCCACGTCCGTCGAGAGCCATTCGCCGGCATAAGATTTCAACTTCCAGCCTTTCGTCAGCCGTTCAAAGTACCACGCCGTGGCACCATCCATCAGCTTCCAACTCGAACTCTCTCGATCGACATGCTGAGTCCCCTCACCTCGCACGGTGTATCGCACCGCCACTGCATCGTCGTAAACGCGAAACTCTAGATCGCATTGTCGACCGCTATCCAAATGCGTGATCGGATAGAGCCAACTATGGAAATGATTGCGAGCCAAGTGATGGACGCCTCGCGTCGCGTAAGTCTCATCGACCGACGACATCGTGGGTGAACCGATGCTGACCCGTTTCCCGAAATCGACTCCGTCTACCGTGACGCCCAACGGAGAGGGTTCAACGATGTCTTCGCTCTTCCATTTGACTGAATAGCAAAGCACATCCCCTTCATTGACGAACACCGACACGGCAACCTGACCGTCGGGACTCGTCATTGTTCCCGCCTGCGATATGCCCGCCGCGAACAAACCAACGATGAACGCGAGATAAGTTGGAATCAGGGAGTTGCCCATTCGCAGCACGCTATGAGTAAGAGAGAAACTTCTGCAATTTACAAACAATGGTAGATGGCGACCATGAATGTCATCGCGACGCATTTTGGAAAGCGATTCGACTGAGCCACGCGAGCTTCTTGAACGTTTGCCGGACCACACAGCAAACCCAACGACAGACGGAGTTACTCAGGCGTTTCACCCCCCAGTTTTCGCTCCCACCACCGCAAATATTCAACATCGGAGATGTCGGGTGCGAGACCTCGTTTTTCCATTGTCTTCTCATACCATCGGCGTTTTTCCGCCATCAATGAGTCCATGTCGACGGTCTTACTTTCGTCGATGGCGCCTTTGTCGCCAGTCTCTTCGATCCATCGATCGACCGAAGCTCGCAGTTCGCCGAGTTGGCTCGCATATTCGGGATCAGTCGCCAAATTGTGCATCTCAAACGGATCGTCTTGAAGGTCATACAATTCTTCTTCAGGTCTGGTCTCCGCCATGAACGGTGAACTCCATTGCCCACTGGCATGCAGGACCTTCATCACCGTTTCGACGGGGTAGGACAGTTTCTTGTAGCTGCTCAGCTGCATGTACGGCCGATCGGGATGGAAGTTCCGAATGTACTTAAAACGTTTCGTGCGAACGCTGCGAATTCGGTCGGGGGCATCTCCACATCGATCTCGGGCCGCAAACAACTGCTCATGGCCCGTCGACGTTCTATCCAAAAGGTTGAGTCCCGGAAGATCAGGGGACGGCACATTTGCTGCCGCCAATGTCGTCGGCATCAAATCCAACAGCGACGCGAGCCGGTCGTCCACGGCACCTGCCGCCACCTTCCCTGGCCAACGCACAATCAGCGGCACGTGCAGACCTCCGTCGTACAGCCACTGTTTTCCTCGAACATGCGGCCGCCCATGATCGCCAAAGAAGATCACCAGCGTGTTGTCGGCCAATCCCTCCTCTTCGAGACGATCGAGCACGCCACCCACTTTCCAGTCAAGCACCTCGATACTGGCGAGATAGTTTGCCCAGTCCGCCCGCGTCACCGAGTGATCGGGGTAGTACGGCGGAATTGGCGCGTGGGGATACTCACGCGTGCTCTGAACGAACTCACGGTGTGGTTCTTTGATTTGCACTTGAGCGAAAAACGGCTGTCCCTCACTCCGCGCCGACCAATCAACGCCATCAAAGAACTCCTTCGGCGTATAGGCAAAGTTCAGGTGCGATTTGGCAAACTTGACGTCTGTCTTCTTTCCATTCCCGTTACAGACGAAGTAGCCCGCCTTCTGCATCAGGCCCGTGACGGTCGGAACATCGTCTGGCAAGACAGGGATGTCTCGCGTGTCATGGTGATGGCCACCCACTGTCGTTTGATAACGTCCGGTTTGAAACGCTGTTCGTGATGCTGAACAAACCGGGGCGGTCGAGAATGCGTGGGTATAACGCGTCCCCTCGCTCGCTAAGCAATCGATATTCGGCGTTGCAACGTCCGGGTATCCATAGCACCCTAGCTCCGGGCACAAATCATCCGAGATGATCCACACAACGTTAGGACGTTCGTCGGCAAATGACGAACACGATATGGAAGACAGCAAGGCGATCACGAAGGCACTCGCGATCGACAGAAGAGTCTGGAATTTCATAGGTGTTCGATCACGAATCGTTGCGGAACTGGTCATACTCGGGATTCACATCCGCGTCACGGAAGATGGGTTTGTTTTTCCAAAGGTCGTACGTGGCCTTTAATTGCTCGACCGATTCGGGATACTGCCCTTGGTCGTTCGTATTCTTGATCCAGCCCTCGAGTATTTCACGATGACGAATCAGTTCGTCGTGGTACGCGGGCTCGGACGCCAAGTTGTTGATTTGGTGCGGATCGGACTCGAGGTCGTAAAGCTCCTCCTCAGGGCGAACGCCGAACCAGTGCTCATCCTGGTAATCGGTGAGTTGTCCGGCCGCATGCAACCGCTTGAGATCAAGTACTTCCACTTTGTTGTCGCGGTACTGCGCTTGCAGCATCGGACGATCAGGGAAGTAATTGCGAATATAGCGAAGTTTATCTGTCCGCACGGTGCGAATGCGGTCGATGGTGTAGTCGCATCGATCGCGAGCCGATATGACATACTCACGCGGTTTAAATTGCGTACCGAATAAATCATGCCCGTCCAAATATTCGGGGATCTCGACGCCACCCAAAGCCAGCGTGGTGGCTGATATATCAAGTCCCGAAACCAGATCGTTCCGCACCGTTCCCGCTTTCAATATCGGATGACCGCCTTTGATGACTAGCGGAACATGGACGCCGCCTTCATAGCAAAACTGTTTGTGTCGCAGCGAGTGATTGCTGCCGTGATCGGAAAAGAAGAAAACAATCGTGCGGTCAAGTTCACCGTCGGCTTCAAGCTGCGCCAAAATTTCGTCGACGCGAGCATCGGCACCACGAGCGGCATTGTAGTGCATCGTCCACGAGGCACGGTGGCCCGGTGTATCGGGGAAGTACGGTGGCAAAGGAACTTCGTCGACCGCCAACAACTCGCCCTCACGAACGTGTTTCGCATTGGCCTTACCGCCTTTGATCTCGATCTGGCCAAACCACGGTTGATCTTTGTCGGGCCGCGCGTTCCACGTGTCCTCGGTTACCGACATGTTGCGATGAGCCGTATTCCCTTGCCAACCGTTCATGCCGGCTCGATAGTCAGGCTTGTTACCGACTGTGTAGAGTTCGCGCCGATCGTAGTGAAAGTTGTAGTCGTCTTTGCCACTGTTGAAGGTGAAATACCCAGCGGATCGCATCAACTCCGGAATCGTCTTGATCCCGTCGGGCAACTCGATCCGCAAATTCTCTGGAACGATTTGCCCGTTCGTAAACCGTCCCGACCGGTGTTGGTGCGTCCCCGTCGTGGTTTGCATCACACCGGTAATGATCGCCGAACGACAAGCCGAGCAAACCGGTGCAGGAACAAACACACGTTTGAAAAGCACGCCATTGGAGGCGAGTTCGTCGATCGCGGGCGTGTGTCCCGCATTGATGGGATCATCGTAACAACCCATGAACGGCGAGAGATCCTCAGAAAAGATCCAGAGGATGTTCGGACGATCATCGGCTGAGACAATCGTCGCGGCAAATAACACACAGAAAACCGAAACAAATCGATACATCATGATAGGCACAAGTGGGGGAAACTGGTGAGGTCCTGGATTCGATAGGAATTGTAACCGGTATTGGCCGGCCACACTGACTTGAGTGCGATTGACGCAGTACGGGCGAGGATGAAGCAAACAGACTCGAAATCATTGACCAAGCGCACAGCCTCTTACTCAATGCGACCGAACAGGCTGGCTCAACTCGCAGCCAACAAAATCCGCTCTGCGTTCACTTCCTCGACAAATGCGACACGCTGGACATCCCAATTCATTGAGACTCGATGCCGAACGGCTGGTTATCGAGTCGACAATTCGTACTTTTCAAGCAGCGCGTCCGTTGCATCTTGGAAGTGAGCGGCGTCGAGCATGTGATTATAAACGATGAGTTCGGCGATGTTTCCGGAGAAGAAGAACCGGTCGCCTGAACCGCCTGCGCCAAAGATGTGAGTGCCTTTTTTCGGCGGACTCCCCAACGGGGTCGCGGAACCTTGGAGTCGTCCGTCAACGTACAGGTCAAAGGTGTTGTTTTGGTGGCTGTACTGCACCGCACATAGAACTAACATGTCGGGCAAGTTCGATTCACCTTTGATCGCCGAACGCTGGTAACTGGATGCTTTGTCATTCTTCGTCGTGGTCGAGGAGGCAACAAACTTGGGTTGACTTAGTGTCTGTGAAATTCGGAACGAAGACTGACCTTGTAGTTTCAACAACGTGCCACCTTTTCCAAATCGCAAACTGGCGATAACGAAAGCGGTAAAATCGTCGCCCACTTCGACGGGTGATGTCACCAGAAACTCTTCGTTCTTTCGGCCACCGAATTGGATCGAAGGCCAACCATGCGGATGTCTCAAAACGGGGTAAGTATGCGGTTTCCACAGTGGACGCTGGGACGGGTTGACCTGCCACGCGGCGGGCTGCGACTTCTGCGAGCCCAGATCTTCCGATGAGCGATCAGCGAGGTTGCTCCACGAGATCACGCGAGACTGATTGTCGCGTTGGACCCCCTGACTCGCTTCGAACCAGAGAATCAGATCGTCAGTCAATGGCAAATTGGTAACTGGAATGTCCGATCGCACCTCGTCATCCCGGCCGGGAATCCGAACGAAACGGCTGCGGTCAGCCGGTATCGTTACGAACCAAGGCTCGTCGAGACGGACTCGTCTGCTGGGCACCTGCGCGGCCATCAACGCTCGCATGCGAAAACCCTGGGTCAGTCGATCGTCGCTCTCTACTGTGCCGTTGCTTCGGCCCACGATGCTTCGAGTCGGCACTAACTCAACTTCTCCGTCAAAGACATGTGCTTCGGTATTTCCAGTCCCATCGACACTGACGCCGAATTCCTTGCCATCCGCCAAGCAGTGCGCCGACGGTGTGATGATCTCAAAACCGTAGGCCGATTCGGGCACCAACGCGGAAAGCTTCCCGGTATGTAGAAACGCACTCTCGGCTGTAACAATTTCGAGCTCGGCGGGGCCCTCCAACGTGACAACGACGCCGTTGTTGAATTCGACAGCGAGCAGTCCTTGGGAAATCGCTATCGATTCCCCCGGATGAAATTCCTCCGACGTCGTTGCACCCCATTTCTCAACTTCGAGAACACAGTCGACACGTTGGACAATCCGAGCAAGCCCGCGGTGGACGACAGGTTGCTGATTGATGACGCTGCTGACTGCAATCGGCGATGCAACCCGAGCCTGGATCCCCACATAAGACTGCAACGTCAACGTGACCAACAATGTCGCGGCCGCAACCAGGGCTGCTTTTATGAACGTTCGTCGCATGCCAACGACTCGTGACAGGACACTCGGCCTCTCGGGTAGCGTGACTGCCAGCGTCTCTGATTGGAGCGTGCTCGGATCGGACAGAATTTCACAAACGTTCACCGCGCGGAGATACTCTTGTTGCAACTCCACATTGCCCAACATTGCGTCTTGCAGCCGATCAAAATCGCTGGGGGAAATCGTGTTGTCGATCGTTTGATAGATCAAGTCACGCAGTTCTTTATCCATGTTGTTAATCCTCAGCCATTCTCATCCGCACGCAGTCTAGCAATGCAGAACGCAGCAAATTGATTTGATAGTAGAGCTGTCGAGGCTTCTTCTGAGTTTCTTCTGCGATCTTTGCAACCGAATCACCACATCGATGGACGCTTAACAAAAGCCTCCGAGACTTCTCACCCATCTTTTCGAGGCAATCTTCAACAGCGTTCAGTTCATCCTCTTGTGAGCCCAGCCCGCCGAGCGCCAGGTCAGCCAATTCAGCGAGCAATTCGTCTCGAAAGACGATCCGGTCACGTGACCTATCACGCTGATAGCTAAGCACCTTGTAGCGAGCGATCACGCAAACCCAACAAGCGAAGTCGTTGGCCGTCCCGCCCAACTCGTTCGATTCAAAATCAGAGAACTTCTTCCAGGCCTCCAACGCCGTCTCTTGGAGAACATCATCAAGACCATCCCCTCCCGGAAGAAGTCCACGAGCGAACCGTCGAACGATATGCTCCGTCCGCGCCAGTAGTCCGATGAAACGCTGGTTGCGTTCGAGGTCTAAGCCAGGGTCAGTCAAGATAAAATTTCCTTCGTCTGGATATAGATTCCACGCAGCGCCATCGTTTACAAAAATTCCGGAAAATCTCCGCCGAATCCGACCATCGGCCAAAATGCGTTCAGACGAAGGCCCCTCACATGAGCCCCCCAGGTGGTCAGAAACCGCAGAGAATGGCGGCACCACGAATAAGAGTTTCCGCTATCGCGAATCGCCAGACGGCTCGCATGACGAATCAAGCTGAAACGAAGAACCGACCGATCTCCGAAGATCACCCCTGCAGGCGAGACCGGTGCGTCACACGAAATCGCTCACGAGCAAGTCGGCGAGACGATGCCCTGGCATGATCAACGAGTCACGCGGCCGAACTTTATTTGGAGGGTTCGTTCCGAAGCGACGAGAACGTTTTTGAGTCCGGTTTTGTCGGCAACGTCTCTTTCCAATTTGCAATTTCCTCCAGCAACTGGGCCGCCACTTCAGGCTTGGACTCTTTTAGGTCCACCTTCTCGTACGGATCGCTGACGATGTCATAGAGCTCGAAATAGGAGGAGTCTTCGTTGGCAAGAAGTTTCCAATTTTGGAACACGATGCAGTACGACACCCAGTGAAAAGGATTCCGCTGCGTCGGTTTGCCTTTGTTCCCCATTTTCCAGAACAGCGGTTTGCTGCGACCTTGGCTTTCCTTGCCTTGTAGTCCCGCAAGCTGACTGATCCCATCGGGTTGGTAACCTACAGGAAGCGGAGCACCGGCGACCTCGCAAAAGGTCGGCAACAGGTCAACCGCTGAAATCATCAGTTCGTCATCCACCTTTCCCGCTGCGATCTTTCCTGGCCAACGGGCAATGAATGGAACGTTGATCCCGCCTTCAAACAACGAGGCCTTATACCCCTTCCGTCCGGCTGTGATTCCTTTCGACGCCGCGATTCCGAAGCCTGCCCCGGTTGCCGTGTCATACATCAGATCCAGTGACGCCGACGCCGAGCCTCGCGCAGGCCCGTTGTCGGAACTGAAGATCACCAGCGTGTTTTCAGTCAAGTTCAACCGATCGAGAGTATCAAGAACTTCGCCGATGCGTTCGTCGGCGTGAGTCAGCACCGACGCATAGATCTCATCGGCTTCTTCCAAACCGCTGTCGCGATATTTCCAACGGTACTTCGGCACAACGTGAAATGGCGTGTGTGGTTCGTGCACCCACAAATTGATAAAGAACGGTTTACCCGCATCGACACTGCTGTGGATGAAGTCAGTCGCGTTATCGGCATCTTCGTGCACCGGCATTTGTTCGCCCGAACAATTAAATGCACCGTAACGGTCGTAGCCATATTCCATCGGAGATGGCGAATCCGGAATCATGTCGTTGGACAAATGCCATTTACCGAAGTGAGCGGTCGCGTAACCGGCCGACTGCAATAATCTCGGCATCGTCACCGTCTGCGGATCGAGCCAATCGGGCATGTTGCGTTTGGCGTTACTGGGCACCCACGCAAAGTGACCGTCGATATTAAAGCGTGCCGGAAAATGCCCCGTCATGACTGCGGTTCGACTCGGCGAACAAACACCACTGGCAACCGTAAATCGCTGGTAATCGGTGCCCTCGCGAGCCAACCGATCGAGATTCGGCGTCTTCACATACGGGTGACCGTGACAACCCAAATCGCCCCATCCCCAATCGTCGCCGAAGATAAACACGATGTTCGGTTTGGATGACGCCTCATCCGCCGACGCCGAATCGACGGCGAGACCAAACAAGGCAACACAGATCGCGACCAAGAACATCTTTTTGCACATCATCAATGGACTCATTCGTGAATCGAGGTTGGGGATATTCGTTGAGACAAGACGGCTTCGGATCGATCGGGTATCGGGCAACTCTGAACAGATTGACACATTCGGCGACGATGGGCTCGCTCACGGCCACGCAGCAAGCATTCATTGCAATCAGAAAAGCACGGTGATTACCGGACGATCAACGGACTTCATCGATCGGCAGGAGAGCAGGTCACGAGGAGCACGATCAACGACAACATTGTCGTTCGCGCACTGCGTTTCCCAATGACGTTTTCCGCCACCCCCATACCGATTTGCGTCAACCGACCGGCGTTGATTCCAACATTAATCCACTGGTCAAGAGAACGCCACCTCCCTAGACACCTCTTCCAATTGCACCCCATCCTCAATCGCGACAACGGGATTCGCCCATGCGTTGAGCGTCATCGCCGTCACCATCACGACGGAGACCAAGTGTGCGAATTCGATGAAATCGAGCCTAAAAACAGTGGCCAATGATTCTCGTTTGGTTCAAAATCAGCAAAATCGACCGACTCACTGCTTTAGAATGTCCGCAACGCGCCGCCCTGCCTGCCGCCGGCCCCGCGGTCCATTCGATCTGGCCTGCGACGTTTCTTGTCAACCTATTCCACACGTAACTGATTCCCCATGCGAACCAACATGTACCTCCTCGGTCTTCTCGCGTTCTTCTTCGGTTCGGTCACCGCGTTTGCCGCTCCGCCGCATCCCAACATCGTCATCATCATGGCAGACGATCTGGGATACGGTGACGTGAGTTGCTTCGGTGCCACGAAGATTCAGACGCCCAACATTGATACGTTGGCCAGTGAAGGCATGATGTTCATCGACGCCCACTCGGCGGCGTCGGTTTGTTCGCCATCCCGCTACGGACTGATGACCGGACAATCACCGTGGCGTCTGCATCGCAAAGGAAACGGTTACCGGCTCGAACCAGGCCGAATGACCTTGGCGTCACTCGTCAAAGAGCACGGATACCGGTCAGCCGCGGTGGGCAAATGGCATCTCGGCTACGGCCCGAATTGGGAAAAACCACTGAGTCCCGGTCCACTCGAAGCCGGCTTCAGTTACCACTTTGGAGTCCCCACCAATCACAACGATCAGTATCGCGCGTTCGTTGAGAACCACGACTTTTTCGGTCTCGAACCTGGCAAAAAACTAGAGGTTGTGAAGGGGCAGGTATTCCCATCGGGTTTGGCCGAACCACGCGTTGAAGATCAGGTCGACACGCGATTGACCGAGAAAGCGATCGAGTTCATTCGTGAAAATTCGGACACGCCATTCTTTCTCTACTTCACTCCCTGCGCCCCGCACACCCACGTGACTCCCGCAGCACCATTTCGCGGTACGAGCCAGGCGGGATTGCTTGGGGACTACGTCCAAGAACTCGATTTCCACGTGGGCGAAATCATCGACACGCTCGACGAACTAAAAATCGCCGACAATACCCTGCTTATCTTTACGAGTGATAACGGTAACAGCCCGAAAGATTTTAAGGGAACACAGGACACTGTCCTCAACCTCGCGGTCGATTCACACAACATCCGCGAAAAGTTCAAAACCGCAAAACTGGATGCTCGGGCGATGGGACACTATACCAACGGTCCCTGGCATGACGGCAAAGGCTCTCCTTACGAAGGCGGACACCGTATCCCGTTTATCGCCCGTTGGCCCGGCAAAGTCGCGCCGGACTCGCTGTCGACCCAATTAGTGTGCCTGACTGACATGATGGCCACGATTGCCGACATTCTCGATACCCCACTCCCTGACGACGCCGGGGAGGACTCGTTCAGCATCCTGCCGGCGTTGCTCGATACGAAACCGGAACAACCGCTTCGCGAGATCGCCTTTGTCCAAGGCGACACGAAGGACAACGCGATCGCAATTCGAGCGGGTCGTTGGAAGTTGATCGAGTCCACAGACAACGGCAAGAAGGTCCACGAACTGTTCGATCTCTCCGAAGACCGCGGCGAAACCAAAAATCTCGCCAGCAAAAATCCAGAAGTCATCGAACGACTCTCGGCAGCCTTGGCGAAAGCTCGGGCCGATGGACGCACGCGTTCAGTGCAGTAACACTCGGCACCAGCCGCTCATCAACGCCAGCGGGGTAAACAAGCCAGCGAACTCTTACTGACGTTCGATCCAGGGGTTTTCCGTCTTGCTGATGCGGACGTTTGCTTTGAGGAACTCGATGATCTTTGGAATGACCGTTGATTCTTCGTTCACCAAAGCGGGTCCGCTCAAGTTGGTTTGCGGCAACACCATCTCAAATCCCACTGCGGATCCGCGATGAAGTTTCTTTTTGACAGTCTCGAGACGACTACCCATGCGTTCGGCATCTTTGCCCTGCGAACTGTCTTTGCCGGCGATAATCAGCGTGGGAAGCCGAACCAGAGCCATATCCGTGACGGGCATGTTCATCGAGAGACCGTTGAGATTCTTCTCCGGTGAAACATAAACCAACGCCTTCACGTCTTGGCCTTGTTTCATCCGACCGACGCTAGGGATTTTCCAGTCGCGAGCCGCCCAATAACCGGCGATGATCGATCCTTCTTTGATCCCGATCATGCACAACGCGTTCAGATTGAGCCGGCCGGCGTTGTTCTCTCCTTTGAGAAATTGCTTCGCTTCCTCGATGTCGAAACGCACGATCGCGTCGACGTCTCGGCGGCCCATCGTTGCAATGTTGAAGTTCTCCTGATTCCCCGATACATCCGTGAATGTCTTGCTGTTGCCGTGCCCACGGTACTCGACCACCAAAACCGCAAACCCAGCTTCACGAAGGGCCATGCACAGTTTTAGGTACGGTGCGGCTTGGCCTTTCCATTCGTGGACCAGAATGACGGGCGGCGCTTCCTTCCCCAATTTGGACGGGAAATAGAACGTGCTGAGATTGACGTTGTCCTTCGTGACCAATTTCTCGGGTCGTGGCTTGAGCGCCGGATCCTCCTCCTCCTTCGCGGCGCTCTTGCCCCGCGTTTGGGCAGCGATGGGGGAGGACAACGCGATCACCGAGAAAACAGCGACCAGACCGATCGCAACCGCTGCGGTGACGCGACGAAATCCGAGGTAGGGGCCTGATCCGAGGGAAGAACGTGAGCGGCAGCAATCGAGGGGGCGACGTTGAGACATCGGGATCTATGCGTGGGGAAAAGAGGGACACGTATCGAAGAGAGCTTGCCCGCATTCTAACTGATATCGACCGTGGTTGCAGGCAATTGCTCCGGAACGCACGCTCGGACGTTCCCGCACACCTCCGCCACCCCACGCCTTCCTGTTTGCGTGCGAGATCGCACGCTGCCGCCCTTGCGTCAATTTGTCCTGACACTCGACGGGCACTCACCACACCCTAAATCGGACGTCGCGGAGCCCGTCGCTCCCCCAACGCATGCCCCGGCAACCGCGGCATCTCGATTGCAAGACGGAGACGATGAAAACCAAAAGGTATGAAACAGACCACAAACTTTATCAACTTATCGACGGAGCCGATTGATACGATGTCCACCACCCTGCCGAACGCACCCGCAGTTTCGACGCTCGCCAATTCAAAAAACAACGAACCAAAATCCGACATCCCTCAACGCGACGCTTGGCGGCAGTTTCGGCTAGGCAATTGGGAAAATGAGATCGACGTTCGCGACTTCATCCAAAAAAACTACACACCCTATGCGGGTGATGATCAGTTCCTCGCCGACCCGACCGAGCGGACGCGGCAACTCTGGGACGAACTAAAAGACCTGCTTGAACAGGAACGCCAAGCTGGCGGAGTCCTCGATGCGGACACGATCGTTGTCGGCAAACTGACTTCGCATGGTCCCGGCTACATTAACCGCGATCTCGAACAGATTGTCGGTGTGCAAACCGACGCACCGCTTAAACGTGCCATGCTGCCTTACGGCGGTGTTCGAATCGCTCAGAAAGCGTTGCTCGCCCACGGACGAGAAATGGATGCCGCGACGGCAGATATTTTTGCAAAACATCGCAAGACCCATAACGACGGCGTCTTCGATTGCTACACCGCCGACATCCGTAAAGCGCGAAGCGCCGGCATCGTCACGGGGCTGCCTGACGGCTACGGACGTGGCCGCATCATCGGCGATTATCGTCGCGTTGCCCTGTATGGTGTCGATCGTTTGATCGAAGACAAAAAGCAACAATTCCACTCGATCGAATCCCACGCGTTCAGTGAGTCGTGGGTGCGTGAACGTGAGGAATTGCAAGACCAAGTCCGTGCGTTGGCGGACCTCAAGAAAATGGCAACTGCCTACGGGTTTGACATTTCGGTCCCCGCCACGAATGCACGCGAAGCGGTTCAGTGGACGTACTTTGGATACCTCGGAGCGATCAAAGAACAGAACGGCGCCGCGATGTCGTTCGGACGCGTGAGCAACTTCTTTGACATTTACTTCGAACGAGACATTGCCGAAGGAACGCTGACCGAAGCGGAAGCTCAGGAGATCATCGATCACCTCGTCATGAAGATGCGGATCGTTCGTTTTATCCGAACGCCTGATTATGACGAATTGTTTTCGGGCGACCCAACCTGGGTGACGGAAAGCATCGGTGGAGTTGGCGAAGATGGCCGCCCCTTGGTGACTAAAACAAGTTTCCGCATGCTGCACACGCTGACCAATCTCGGCACCGCACCGGAACCCAACCTGACGGTGCTGTGGAGCCAAGATCTGCCTGAGGCTTTCAAAGATTTCTGTGCCAAGGTGTCGATCTCAACGAGTTCGATCCAGTATGAAAACGATGACCTGATGCGGCCCTATTGGGGCGACGACTATGGAATCGCATGTTGCGTTTCGGCAATGCGAATCGGCAAGCAAATGCAGTTCTTTGGAGCCCGCGCGAACCTTGCCAAAGCGATGCTGTACGCAATCAATGGCGGTCGTGATGAAAAAAGCGGCGAACAAATCGCCCCGCCGATGGAACCGATCCGCAGCGAATACTTGGACCTGTGGGAACTCGACGCCAAGTTCGACTTGGTTATGGATTGGCTCGCCGAAACCTACGTGAAGGCTCTCAATATCATCCACTACATGCACGACAAGTACTCGCCTGAGCACTTGATGTTTGCGTTGCATGACCGAGAAATCTACCGAACGATGGCAACCGGTATCGCCGGATTGTCGGTCGCAGCGGATTCGTTATCGGCGGTCAAAAACGCCCGCGTGCGGATCATCCGAAATGACGACGGGCTGGCGGTGGACTACGAAGTCGAAGGCGATTATCCGGCATACGGAAACAACGATGACGCTGTGGACTCGATCGCCGCAGACCTGATGACACGGTTCATGGAAAAGGTCCGTCGTCAACCGATGTACCGAGACTCGGTACCGACGCAGTCCGTCCTGACGATCACTTCGAACGTCGTCTATGGCAAGAAGACGGGCAGCACGCCCGACGGGCGAAAAACTGACGAACCGTTTGCCCCGGGCGCCAATCCGATGAGCGGCCGAGATAAGAAAGGCGCCATCGCGGCAATGGCCTCGGTTGCCAAGATGCCTTATGACCATGCTCAGGATGGCATCTCTTACACGTTCTCGATCGTTCCCGACGCGCTCGGCAAAGACTCACAGATGCGGCAGGACAACCTCGTCAATTTGCTCGATGGTTACTTTGCCGAGACCGGACATCACATCAACGTGAACGTCTTCGATCGTGAGACACTCAGGGACGCGATGGATCATCCTGAAAAGTACCCGCAATTGACGGTACGAGTATCTGGCTATGCGGTCAACTTCATCAAGTTGACTCGGGAACAACAACTCGATGTGATCAACCGCACTTTCCACAGTGTGATCTGACATCCAAGCGTATCCCACAACGGACGGGTAGACGCGTACACCGGTTTTGACCGGCTGACGCGGACACCCGTCGTCTCTTTTCATTAGCTCTTCAAAATATTTGACTCCATGGAAGATCGACGACCTTCACTTGCTCCTTTTGAGTGTGCCTCGGGCATATCGTGGCTGAGCCATTACTCGGCGAAAGGCACCAATCGGTGTGAGCGACGACTCGCGTCCGCACACGAGGATGCGTCCGAATCACCCCCTGAGTCGGTGCCTTGCTCCGGTTTCGTCCACTCAATCGAAACATGCGGCACGGTGGACGGCCCGGGATTGAGATACGTGCTGTTTCTGAGCGGGTGTCCACTGCGTTGCCAGTATTGCCACAACCCGGACGCTCAAGGCAAACCGCACGGCGAAATAAGAACATCCGAATCCGTGATCGAGGATGTGGTCAAATATCGAAACTTCATTCGCCGGGGCGGGATCACCATTAGTGGTGGCGAACCCATGATGCAAAACGAATTTGTCCATGACGTTTTCCGCCGAGCCAAGGCGGAAGGGATCCACACGACGCTGGACACGTCCGGGTTTTTAGGACACCGAGCATCGGACGAAATGCTTGAAAGCGTCGATCTGGTGCTGCTCGACATCAAAAGTTCGGATCCGCAAACTTATCGCGAAACCACCGGCGTGAGCTTGCAACCGACACTCGATTTCGCGAGGCGATTGAGCGACCTTGGCAAGTCCATGTGGATTCGGTTCGTATTGGTCCCCGGGCTCACCGATGACGAGGCGAACGTACGTGGTGTGGCCAAATTCGTGGCGGGACTTACGAGCGTTGAGCGTGTCGAAGTACTGCCGTTTCACAAATTGGGCGAATCCAAATACGAACAGCTGGGAATGCGATATCAATTAAGCGATACCGCCGCGCCGAGCCCCGAACAAATGGCCTCCTGCCGGCAAATTTTCTCCGAGGAGGGTGTGACAACCCGCTAACGTTTTCGCCCTCTACTGTTATCTCTACCGATTTCACTGCGAAAATCCCCCGAAAAACGCGGAAGGCCTCAGAACACTCCCGTTTTTCGTGTACGACGCTGCGTCCCGCCTGATGCAGTGTCGCTTCGACATACCGGATGGCTCGCGCCCACTGCCCCCCGTTATTCAACCGTGTTGACACGGCGGAGTAGCGGCGCGGCGCGGGCCGTCCGCGTATTCACGGTTCGTAAACGGGAAGCCAGCGAAAGTTTTAGGCCGCTGGTGCCCCTTCCTCGACTCCATGACTCCGACGCCCCAGTTGAGTCAACCGAACACGTGTACCGAACCACAGTCGGGTGCTAGACTCTGCCCCATCGCAGGCTCGCCCCGCCTGCCGAAATCAATCGGGTGCGTCGGCCGCAGATGCATCATCCGCATGGGAGCGGGCGTTCGCCGCTGCCTGGACCAGTTCTTTGGTACCGAATCGGGTACCACACGTTGAAATGATTTGCCCATGGCGCCGCCCACACGACGATGCACCCGCTGTTTCCGACCGCACCGGATGTGCTTTTGCGATGCGATCACTCAAGTCGCACATCGGACCGCCGTTTTAATTCTGCAGCATCGTCGCGAGCGGTTCCACCCATTCAACACCGCACGGATCGTCCACGAATCGCTCGAACAATGTGGGCTGTTGGTTGCTTACAATTCGGAACTCGCCGAGCAGTTTGAACGTGTGACTCTGTCAGACAACGCGGGTCTGTTGTATCCCGGTCCAGGCTCGCAATTATTAACTGAACTTGCCCCCGAGGAACGCCCTGACCAACTCGTGATCTTGGATGGAACCTGGCATCAAGCGAAAACGCTCTTTCGCGACATTCCACGGCTGCAAACCTTGCCGCAGTACCGACTGGCTCCCTCTGAACCGGGACGCTATCGCATCCGCCGCGAACCCAATGAACACGCGCTGTCGACGCTCGAAGCGACCGTGTCGGCGCTGCTGGCTCTGGAACCAGAAAACCAGAACTTGCAACGATTGATCGATACGTTTGATCGAATGATCGGAGATCAAATCAGCAGGCACACGGCTCCCAAGCACAAACCGAGCAAACCGAATTGGCGTCGAAATGAACGTCGTCGACGTGGGTCGGCAAACGTGCCGCGTGTCTTGACAGGCGATCTTAAAAACATCGTCGTCGCGTACGGTGAACGCGAACCCAACCACCCTGTTCCGATTTACTGGACCGCTATTCGCTTAGCCACCGGTGAACGATTTGAATGTGCGATTCAATCGAAATCCTTTGCCGACACCGGTTTAATGAACCACCTGCAACTCGATCCCAAAATCGTCGAGCGTGCGGTGAGCCTCAATGAGTTTCGCGATTCGTGGCGAGAGTTCATTCGGCCTGACGATCACATCGCGATGCGTCATCACGGCACCGCCCGATTGCTCAAGACGGCCGATGCCGTATTTGCGCCTCCGGTTATTTTGAAGTCGGTAAACGTTCCTGAAACCGGCTCGGAAACTGCGACCGTCAATTTGCCAGAGGGAGTCTCGCGAGCTTCCGTACGACTGCAGACGGCAGTTGACTTCGTCTACCATCTCAACTCGCTGTACCAAACCGCTGACGAGCAATCTGCAGCACTTGCTTGAAACAGCCGATCGGGAAAAAGTGGTCACCCGCAATCATTTGCAATCGAAATCCCGCTGTCGTGTAAGCTTGCCAGCCTAACATTTTGGCTGCCGTGATTCGGCCATCATCGGTGCCCGCGAGCGCCGTGATGGGAACGTCGATGACCTCGACGGGTCGTGATTCGTACGACTCAAGTAACGCCAGATCGCGTCTAACGGTCGGCAAGAATAACTTCATCGCCTCTTCATTTTCACGAAGTGTTTTGGGAACTCCACCGTAGCGAAGATCGAGTTGATCGGCGAAATCGCGATCATCTAAGTGAACGATGGAATCACGCCGGGTGATGTGGTCGGGCGACGACATCGCCATCACGACCAGCCCGTTTGCCCGGCAATGTTTGGCGACGCAGTATGCCAACAGAGCACCAAAACTATGCCCAACCAATACTGGAGGCCGTTCGAGTTTGGGTAGATTGTCAACAAGACTCTCGACGAGTTCGTCGAGCGACTCCGGTATCGACTCGGCAAAGCGTGCCTCGCGACCTGGGAGAGTCGCGACAAACAGATTCGTTTCTGGCGGAGACAATCGTGCTTGGCGGATCAAAGGCGAGGCGGCACCTCCGGCGTGCGGGAACCAAATGATGGTTTCGAACGAGTCGACTTGCCCGCCAACGCGTCGATACCACTTCGAAGGTTTTTCGGAGGTCATAGGCAACGTGTCGATTCGGGTTTTTGTTGGCGGTAATCTCGAACGCGAGCGGTCTTGGACTCGGCAGCCAGGAAATCAGCGACTCGCGATATTTTGGCGACAAGGGCATTCGGAACGGGGCATCATTTGCGGCAGACGCTCGACCACGTCCGGAAAGGCAAGATAGGGAAGATGTGCATGCGTCGAGTGTTCAATTGTCAGTGAAAGGACGCAATCGCACGACGGTTTCACTTCTCAACCACCCCAATTGGGTTTTATGCTGTAACACGATGGACGGCTTGCCGCTGCGTTAGATGACGATTGCTATCCCTAGCGAGCTGTTTTCTACTCGATTCACCTCTGATTACCTACCTCCCATGCACCTGAATACGGAATCGGCGGCTCATTCGTCCTCGTATCGGCCCTCACTTTTGCATGTGCTCAGGGAACATCTGGAGAGTCACCCAGATCGCCCTGCGTTAACGTTTGTGAACGACGACGGGACTGAACTCACGCTGACCTACGCCGAGCTCTATGGGCGCGTGGCCGAGCTCTCGCAACGAATCCTCGCCGGTCGCTGCGACTCCAATCCGTCGCAACCCGAACAGGATGCGGTGTCGACGCCGCGACCAGGCGATCGAGCGTTGCTACTGTTTCCCGCTGGCCTGGAATTCATCATCGCATTCCTTGCCTGTCACCACAGCCGCTTGGTTCCTGTCCCCACCTGTTTTCCCAAACCGGGGCGGGCGATGGCGAAACTCGACGCGGCAGCCGAAGACTGCGCACCCGAGTTGCTACTGGGCGACACGAAAACGCTCGAAGCGATCGACGTCAAACGACTCAGCCCCCAAGTCGCAAGCTTGCGCTTCGTCGCCACGGACGACAGTGCGTCAAAGGCCCCGTCCGAAAAACTCGATGACGCGTCACAGCAACTCGCGAGCGAGTCCTTGGATCAGATCCGTGACGAAGACTTGGCGTTATTGCAGTACACCAGCGGCTCGACCAACGCGCCCAAAGGCGTGATGGTATCCCACCAAAATCTGCTTTCGAATTTGGAGTCGATCCGATACGCCTTCGGACTCGATGCGATCGACCAGCGTTCAGACAACTACACTCGCGGAGTTTTTTGGTTGCCGCCGTATCATGACATGGGATTGATCGGCGGGATTCTCGAACCGTTGTACCTCGGCGGCCGCTCGATTTTGATGTCGCCCAATTCGTTTTTGTCGAAACCCCTTCGCTGGCTCCAAACGATCTCGAACTACGGCGGCACGGTCAGCGGCGCCCCGAATTTCGCGTTCGAATTGTGCATCGATCGGATATCGCCTGATGAGGCGGCGGCTTTGGACCTGAGTAGTTGGCAGGTCGCGTTCTGTGGTGCCGAACCGATCGCCGCGGCCACACTCGATCGTTTCGCCGCACGTTTTGAAGTCGCCGGTTTGCGTCGGGAATCGCTGCTCGCCAGTTATGGGTTAGCCGAAGCAACCCTGCTTGTCGCGAGCGGTCATTCGGCGACTGGCGTGGAACGACTTCGGGTCGATCGCGACGCACTCGCCAATGGAACGGCAACCCCGGTCGCGAAAGATCACCCTCGCAACCAAACACGCACGATCGTCGGTTGCGGCCGTCCGGGCGTCAACATGAAGATCGAAATCGTGGATCCGGCCGAACGCACCCGTGTTCCCAACGGCAGGGTCGGAGAAATTTGGCTACAGGGACCGTCGATTGCTCGGGGGTATTGGCAACGCGAAAACGAAAGCGAAGCCCAATTCCAAGCGAACATTGCCGGAGCCGAGAATGCCGGCGAGTTCCTACGCACAGGCGACTTGGGATTCATGCATGACGGCAATCTTTACGTGACGGGCCGTTGCAAAGACGTCATCATCCTGCGAGGACGCAACTACTACCCGCAAGACATTGAAGCGACCGTTCAACAGGCACTCGGAAGTGAAGTGGTTCGTTGCGTCGCACTGGCCACCGATGCGTTCGTTGGTGACGCCATGTCGGTGGTGATTGAGGTCCCCCGCCAAACCGACGAATCGGTGATGCCGGAAATGGTACGGCGGGTTCGCCGGTGGATCATCGACGAACACGAGATCGATGCCCGACAAGTCGTCCTGACTCGTCCTTGCGTGATCCCCGTCACGACGAGTGGCAAAGTGAAACGTGCCGAATGCCGGCGGTTGCTCGAATCCGATGAAATCGAGACTCGCTACCAATGGATGCGCTCGATCATTAACGACGACAGTCTGGCAACGATCCTGCCTGGTTTACCCGAACGCGTCGATGAAACCACGATCAAAACGGCCACCTCACAAATCCAAACTTGGTTGATGGCTTGGTTGGTCGCCCGCTGCGGCGCCGCTGCCGATCAAATCACATCGGAAACGCCCTTCGCTGAACACGGGCTCGATTCGATGGCCGCGGTCGAATTAAGTGGTGAATTGGACGATTGGTTAGGCGTCGAATTGAACCCCGTGGTGGCCTCGAATTACCCGACACCCGCGGAATTAGCGAAGTATCTGGCTGAGGAGATGCGTGGGGCGGCTGAAAATGCCGACTCTGGCCTCGTTGGAAATTAGAGTATGCTGGTGGAGATCCCGAAAACGTCATCCCCTGAAGTCTTGTTCCAGTGCCCGCATCCGACTCCACCGTCCTTCGCTACACGCAAACCGACCCGGATGTCCGGTTGATGTTGCGTGTGCGTGACGACGACGCAGGAGCGTTTGAAGAGTTGGTGCGTCGATACCAACCGCGTCTGGTCCGGTTGATGAACCACTTGGCGCCGCACACCGATCTCGCCGAAGACTTGGCGCAAGAAACCTTTTTGCGTGTCTACCGTGCCCGCCATCGATACGAACCGGGAGCAAAGTTTTCGACTTGGTTGTTCACGATCGCGGGCAATGTCGCCCGCAACGCGAAGCGAACCGTATCCCGCCGCCACGAGGTAAACGAGGGAGATTCGCCGCGATGGACGGGCACCGATGGCAATGGCGAAGAAGGCCCCGCTCTCGCCGCGACGGCGCTCGATGCGAGCGGATTGATGCCGGTACGAGTTGCCGAAGGCGATGAACGGGCCCGACTGGTTCGTGCGGCGGTAGCATCGCTCGGTGAACGACAGCGGATGGCATTGATCCTTTCGCGTTTTGAAAACATGAGCTACGTCGAAATCGCCGACGCGATGGACCTGAGCACGAAGGCGGTCAAATCGTTGCTGAGTAGGGCCCGGGTCAGCCTCAAACAAACGCTTGAATCGTACATGGAGAGTGGAACACTAGAGCAGGATTTCCAACCGTCGCGGTCGCTACCGTCGATGTCGCGGATGATCGACCAATATCGCAGTTCAGGCGACGACGAGTCTTCGGATGATGACGACGGCCCGGCAGAGGAAGGGGACAAGAGCTAATGAGCGACCCTGAAATCATCGATTCCGACGACGAATTGCTGGTCGCCTACCTCGATGGCGAATTACCACGTGAGGATCGCGATGCGGTCGAAAATCGCCTCATTGCGGAAGAACCTCTTCGCCAACGGATGCAGGAATTGCAGCGGAGTTGGGACATGCTCGATTGGCTTCCCAATCCGGTCACGAACGAAACCTCGGTCCAAACCACGTTGCAACTCGTCGTCGCGGATTTGAACCAGCCCTCCGATTCGTCGACCAAGAGCGGACCATGGGACTCGACGCAGCGCAAACGTATCGGAGGCAGACGATCCAAATACTGGCTCCTACTCGCACTGCCGATCTTGATCGCCGCTGCCGCGTTCGGATTGACCCGCTTGCGCCAATTGCGTGAAATCCGCAGCCAACTCATTGATTTCCCGGTCGCGATCGACATGGATGCTTATGCGGCCGGCAGCGACCTCGAACTGATCACCGACCTGATGGCTTCACCGCGATGGCGTGGTGTCGTCGGCGGATCGGTGACGCCCCAAATTGATGCGATCATTGATCCCAAATCGCCTGAATCCCTGTACCCGGCGTCGAACGAAAAAATTGCGTTACCGGACCGCCAAACACTCTTAGCAAAACTCGAGGACGTGCCATCGCAGCAGCGGATCATCGCGTTGTCTCGATGGGAGCGGTTCAATCGATTGGATGAGGAAGCAAAGCAGGCGCTGCGCCAGACCGCGGCACTCGTCCGAAGTTCGGACAAACCTACCGAGATGCTCAACACGATGCGGCAGTACGTCCGCCTGCGTGAACTGATCAGCGACGACGTCGTCGCGAGAATCGAAACGGGCTCGGGAGTGGTTCGCCAACAGGCGATTGACGATGCCATCGAAGAAACAATCACATCAATCGGACGTGTCACCGGCCGCAGTCTCAGCGAGGAAGCGATCGAACGGATCGACTTCACCGTGATCCAATTAGCTAAAGAACGGATCAAAGGGCAGGACCAGGATGACGAGCGTCCGGCCGCTGCGGCTCTGTTTCAATTCATTGAGCAACGTGGACGGCGCGGTGGCGATCCGAATGACGCCTATCGGATGTTCGCCCTCGGGACGTTGTTACGAGACGCCAATTGGGCTCGAGGACCGGGCCGTTCGTTTAGGGGTGCTCCTGGGTTCGAAAGGGTTGCGCCGTTGACCCAGCGTGAACTGCTAACGATTCAATCCATGTTGCCCAACAAAGACTTGGAAATGCTGCAACAGTACGTCAGCGACCCGTGGATGCAAAGTTTGGTACTGCGGGACTGGGCCGCCGAGGCGCTGCGCCGCAAACTGCGTGGCGAAGCCAAAGCCCCTTCATTCGCCGAACAATACGAATCGCTGCCGCCTAACCAACGCGAAGCATTGGACTTGGCATCCCCCGATGAAGTCCGCAAGGTTCTGATTGAGGGTTTCTAACGCTCCGTCACAGCGACCGATTGGCGGGAATTCGCACACGTTCCGCTCAAATATCGCCAAACAGTGGGCAAATACCCTCGCGTGAATAGAATGTCTTTGTCTCGCAAATCCGCAGCCACGCATTGATTTTTGTTCTGCCAAGGATTTTTGTTCTGCCAAGCCGACGCATACGAAATCGTCCCAACGGAATGAAATCACGTCGATGAAACCCAGTCGCACCGGATCGGAAGCCATCTTTCCGAGTCGGATTTTTAGCGACTGATTCCAATTGCCCGCTTCAAACTGTCCGCACACCTGGCCCAAACTATGCCTCTTCGCTTCAAGGTCGCGTTCCTTTTGGTCGAAGACAGTGCAATCGACGCAGAGGTTTTCCAGCGAGCCCTCCGTCGACACCGGATTGAACGATCGTTGCACGTTTGCCAGTCTGCCAAGGAAGCTCTGGAATTCTTGCGATCCCAGCCAGACAGGGGAGTGAACGAGCGGTACATCATCTTTCTCGACCTCAACATGCCGGGGACGAGTGGCCACGAATTCCTGGCGGAAATTCGGGCAGACGAAGAGTTATCAAGTTCGATCGTCTTCGTGCTGACGACGTCAGACCACGAAAAGGACATTGAAATGGCCTACAAACGGAATGTCGCCGGCTATTTCACGAAGTCGAACATCGATGTGCTGATGCAGGCGATCAAGCCGTACAGCGACATCGTTTTTCCGCCGCTCATCGAGGCGACTGCGTAAGCAAAACGCCGTGAACTCCCCCTGGCGAATCGCGATTCCCTTCGCTATCATCCGCCGCTCTGCATTTTGCAAAATTGAACACACACCCCCTCTAATGACGGATATCCCAATGGGAAATAAAGTCAAGACCCACAAGGGCACCAAGAAACGCTTTCGCCTGAGTGCGACCGGCAAAGCCATGCACCGCCAAAGCGGAACGAGCCACTTGGCCAAAGGCCTGAGCAAGAAACGTCGTCGTAACCTTCGCGGCACCGCCCCGTTGGACACGTGCATGGAACGCACCATTCACGCTGCCCTCAACGGTTACAGCAACTAATTTCGGTGGTCGGGCTTCGGTCCCGGCTGGTTCTCAAATTTTCTCCCTCTTAGGACTCGCCCTGCAACTCGATTGGGCAAAACTTCGGCACACGTTTGCCGGGGCCTGAATCGAGACACTCGGCAATGATTCACAACAAAAAATAAGGAATTCATCAGATGCGTACACGTAAAGGGTCCGCCCGTAACCAAGCTAAGAAACGTCTGTTCAAACGTGCAAAAGGCTTTGTAGGTGGTCGTGGGTCATTGACCCGTTCGGTTAAAGAAACGCTGCTTCGCAGCGGTGCGTACGCCTTCCGCGATCGTCGCGTCCGCAAACGCGAATTCCGTAAGTTGTGGATCATCCGTATCAACGCAGCCGTGAAGTCCCATGGGCTTCGCTACAGCGAGTTCATCTACGGGCTGAAGAAGGCCAACATCGGACTGGATCGTAAATCGCTGTCCGAAATGGCGATTCACGATGCCGCCGGCTTCAAAGATGTCTGTGACGTGGTGAAGGCGGCACTCGCCTCCGAAAGCCAACCGGCGTAAGGCCCGTCTCTCGCGATGTCACTGCAAAATTTTCTCAGCCGCTTGGACCAGCTCCAAAGCGACGCGGAGTCCGCATTCTCGGGCGCTTCGAATTCCGAATCGCTCGAGGAGGCTCGTGTTGTTTTCTTGGGCGCCAAAAACGGACAGTTCAAAGACGTCCAGAAAATGCTCGGTGGCATCGAGCCGACTGACAAACGAGCCGCCGGCATGCGGCTCAACGAAGTCAAGAACGCGATCAATGAAGCGTTCAATGCAGCCAAAGAGGCCCTCGAAGGCGGTGGCGGCTCTCAAGTCGATCCCACCTTCGATCCCTCGCTGCCCGGTACACGCCCCACACTCGGACACATTCATCCGATCACACAAACGATCGACCACCTTACGGAGATCATGGGCCGGATGGGCTTCGAAGTTGCCGAAGGCCCCGAGGTCGAGGACCCCTGGCACAACTTCGTCGCGTTAAACATCCCCGAGGATCACCCGGCCCGCGATCCGCTCGACAACTTCTACCTCGCCACCGCGGGAGTCGCCGGTGGCGACCCACTGGCGGCGACCGGTGAAGGCGAAGCGTTGCTCCGCAGCCAAACGAGCACGGTGCAGATCCGCGTGATGCAGTCATGCCAACCGCCGATCCGCGTGATCTCGCTTGGCCGCGTGTATCGCCCCGATGCTCCGGACGCGACGCACTTTCCCATGTTCCATCAAATGGAAGGGCTGCTCGTCGATCGTCACGTCACGATGGCTAACCTGAAAACGGTGCTGCGTGTGTTCGCCAACAATTATCTAGGCGACGACGTCGAAATCCGCTTCCGCCCTTCGTTCTTCCCGTTCACCGAACCGAGCGTCGAAGTCGACTTCCTTTGGAACGGAACGTGGATCGAATTTGGTGGCGCCGGAATGGTCGACCCTAACGTGTTCGAAGCCGTCGGCTACGATCCCGAGAAGGTTCGCGGATTTGCGTTCGGATTAGGCGTCGAGCGTTTGTGCATGCGTCGCCACGGCATCACCGATATTCGCGACCTCTACAGCGGCGACCTTCGGTTCTTGCAACAGTTCTAGAGACGCGGGCCCAAGACGATCGATGCCTCAGTCGTTTCGTTTCCCGCGTCGTCATCGCTGTTCCGCGGCCAGCGAGCCGACTCAGCACGCCGCACTTTTCCTGCCCACCGCCCTCAGTACTCAGCCTTAACCTGATGCTTGTCACTCTCTCTTGGTTGTCGCGTTACGTTGACATTACGCTCACGCACGATGAACTCGTCGATCGATTGAGTCTCTCGGGACTCAACCACGAAGGCAGCGAGACGGTCGACGGTGAAGTGGTCATTGACCTCGAAGTCACGAGCAACCGCGGCGATTGCCTCGGACACATTGGTGTCGCACGTGAGATCGGTGTCCTCACAGGACAAAAACTGAAACTGCCGACTATCGAGTTTCCTGAATCACCAAAGAAGATCAGCGACCTGCTCACCGTTCGGAACGAGTTCACCGAAGCCTGTCCCCGCTACACCGCCAGGGTCATTCGAGGCGTGCGGGTCGGGGACAGCCCCGAGTGGATGCAGAAGGCACTCAAGAGTATCGGAATCGGTGTCGTTAACAACGTCGTCGACGTCACCAATTATGTGATGATGGAATGCGGGCAACCGCTGCATGCGTTCGATGCCGCGAAGGTCGCCAAGAACACAATCGTGGTGCGTCCGGGCCGAAAAGGCGAAAAGCTCGAAGCGATCGACCACCGCAACTATGACCTCACGTCGGAAACGTGTGTCATCGCCGATGCCGAATCAGCTCTCGCGATTGCCGGCGTGATGGGCGGTGCGAGCAGCGAAGTCACCGAACAAACAACCGATCTGGTCATTGAAGCCGCCGACTTCACCCCGTTGTCAGTTCGCCGAACCGCACGCCGATTGAAACTGCACAGCCCCTCCTCGTTCCGATTCGAAAGACGCGTCGACCCACGAGGCATCGACTGGGCGAGTCGCCGGGCGTGTCAACTGATTACCGAGATCGCCGGAGGCAGCGTAGCGAGTGGCGTGATCGACACCGACGGCCCGATCGCCGACCGGGAACCGATCGTCTTGCGTTTGTCACAACTGTCGCGAGTTCTTGGAATCGACATCGACGCGGCAACGGTGGAACGCATCCTCAAAGGACTCGGCTGCCACGCCGACTTCGCATCAGTTGAGAAGGACGCATCTACCGGCGGCAGCGCGAACAGCCTGCAATGCGTGCCTCCGACGTGGCGTCACGACTTGACCCGTGAGGCCGATTTGATCGAAGAAGTTGCTCGCATTCACGGCTACGACCAAATTCCAGAAGACAGCCCGATTCCGGTCACGCCGAGCAGCAAACGCCCATTCGACTCTGCGATGTCACGACTGCGTGGCGTGTTGACGGCGGCTGGATTGAGCGAAGCGATGACACCAAGTGTCGTGACGGAGAAGATCGACGGTGCGTTGTCTCCGTGGACCGATCGTCCCGCGATGCAGACCCGCACCGCAATGCTGGAAGGATCGCGTCGCCTCCGTCGGTCGTTGATTCCGAGCTTGCTGCAAAGCCGCGCCGCAAACTGGGCCTCCGCTTCGATCAATGCCGAGCTTTTTGAGATCGCTCATGTCTACCTGCCTCCCGCCGATGGAACCACCGGTACCGACGCGTTACCAGCCGAAACGTATCACGTCGGGCTGATCACCGGCGACGATTTCTTCGCGACCAAAGGCATCATCGAATGCCTGCTCGAACGGCTCGGGATCACGGGACAACTCCAAGTCGAAACGGTCCAACGGGATGGCTTTGCCCCCGGCGGAGCCGTGGAACTCAAAGTCGAAGGCCACCACGAAACGCTCGGTTATCTCGGCCTACTCGATGATGGCCTCGTGAGATCATGGAAACTGCCCGGCAAGTGCGTCGCGGCAGAACTCTCGGCCGACCTGCTCGTCGCCTGGGCGCATTTGGTTCCTCAACAACAGCAGATCAGTTCATTCCCATCCATTCGTCGCGACCTCAACCTCGTCTTGCCAGAGTCTGTCCGTTGGGACAGCCTTTCAGGCGTGATCCGCTCGGCCGCCGACGAACGTTTGACGGATCTTTCCTATCAAGAGACCTATCGCAACGAAAAACAAGACGGGCCCGATCGCAAACGGGTGCTGTTCTCGATGGAACTACAGAGTCTTACCGAGACGATGAGCGGATCGGATGCCGACTCGATTGTCGAAAACGTCGTCACCGCCTGCGAGAAAAAACTCAGCGCCGTTCTGATGCGGTAGACGGGCTGCGCTAAATCGGCCGGCGTTGATTCGACCGGCAATGCTGCTTGGCGGGATGGAACGAGCCAGCTTGGCTGCGGACGTGAATTGATTTTGATCGATCTGGTTGCTGCCCCGGCATCGACGAAACCGGTCGCCACTGACCGCGAAACAATTCGCCAAAATTGTCGGGCAAGTTCACGAGAAATCCGCGGCGTTGTGCGTGGATTTTTCCCCGCAAATGCTCTTGCGCGCCCCAGAACGCATGGGTGGCACCTAGCCCGCGTCGATCGAGTCGGAGGGAATGGCTTGCCAAAGTTGGCACACGCTTTGCCAATTTAAAGTCTGCGACCTGAACCAGGGTTCCCACCCGATTCAGTGTCGAGACGTTCCCCCACAACAACACGACTCTTATCATCGGTAGCCATCCCATGAACCAGCGACTCAAATTTCGATCTCGCAATCCTTGGATCACACTCGGATGCATTTCAACCGCGATGCTATTGAGCCTAAACAGCATCGGCCAGACGCACGCACAAAATCCAGACGCCGGGCCGCCACCCGACCCGACACGATCGAGCGCCAATGCGGCCATTGGCGGCCAAGCATCAATCGACACGGCACAGTCAGAAGACCTGGACTACATGACACGCGGGCCGCTTCACGAAGCCTTCGCGGCTCCCTATCAACCTGACCCGGCCGAAGGCACCGTCGTCGATCAAGAGCCTCCCGAACCGATCAACGAGGTCCGTCCCGAATACCGCCCTGAAGGAAACAACGTCCAGTGGATCGATGGCTACTGGGACTGGGATCCCGAGGTCAATGACTTCGTTTGGGTGAGCGGACTTTGGAGAGACGTGCCGCCACAAATGCGATGGGTCCCCGGTTACTGGGCGAAGCTGCAAAGCGGCTATCAACGGATCCCTGGTTTTTGGTCCCGAGCAGACCGTGGCGAGCTGAGCTATCTTCCTGAACCACCACGGTCGATGGAAAACGGCCCTTCCTCGCCAGCACCCAGTGAAGATCACTTCTACATTCCCGGGCAATGGCAATACAACCAAACCAAATACGATTGGCGTCCTGGCTTCTGGGCTCCACGACAATCGGAATGGGTGTGGATCCCCGCCTGCTACTACGCTACGCCACGGGGCTATCTGTATTGTGAAGGTTACTGGGACTATGAGCCGGCACATCGCGGCGTGGTCTTCTCTCCTGTCCGATTCCATCGCCCCCTGTATCGCCAACCCGGCTATCGTTACCAGCCACGCTACTTGATTGATACCGATTTGGCTTTATTGGTGCACCTCTTCATCGGCCCTAGTCGCACTCAGTACTACTTCGGCAACTACTACGGTCCTGACTACAGCAACCGATATGAGTACTGGGGACGTTCTCGAAACAACAACCGTTGGAGCTACGATCCACTGCGTGTTTACTTCTCAGGACGTCAAACCGCGTCGATCGGCAACGTGCTGAGCTGGGCAGTCAATCAGCATCAATATTTCAACACCAACGAACGTTATCGGCCCGCTCGCACGGTACGGTCGCAGCAACAACTGATCTCTGAACTCGCCAATTCCGACATCGACTCCAGCACCGCACGCTTGGCACGTGTCGCCGATTCGATCGATGACATCGTTCGTAACGGCCAACCGGGCAACCGATTCGAACGACTCGGGGACTCAGCAACAGATCGCGAAAATCGCAGCCCGCTCGGAGACGTGCGAGACCGACGACGTGACTTCGAAACTCGGCTGGAAGAACTCCGCGACCAGGTGACAGGTACGACGGGGCGCACCGAGGGTGGCGAAAATTCTGACAGCCTGCTCGACGATGCGGCCGATGAACTGTCGACGAACGAGCGGGGCGAAGGAGATGAATCGACGACGCGTGAACGCTTTCAATTGCCTCGCTTAGATTCGCAACCAGATGGTCCACGCGGCAACATTGGCGATCGCGCCGATGATCGTCGAGGCAACGGTGACGGAGACAACAATCCGGCAACTGGTCGCAATCCGCTCAATGACGCAATCGATTCGATCAACGACGCCACCGAGCGTCCATTGACCGACCGGCCATCGCAAAACGATGCAATCGATAACCGGCTCAATCGTGCCGAAGAGGCGATCCGAAATCGCTTGGGCGGTGAACGAGGCGAGGACCAGCGTCCGACGCGCGGAAACAATCCGCTCGACCAGCTACGTCCAAATTCCGCAACTCCGCCATCGCAAACGCCCGCGAACCCAAACTCTCCGCGTGAGAACCGAAACTCCGCACCGGGGAACCCGAACTCGGCGTTACGATCCGCAGCCGAAGCCTTGCAATCGCAGTCGCCTCGGCAGCCTTCGAACTCGCTGCCTTCGATGCGGCGACCACTTAGTGATCGCAGCAACCGCATTCCGGGACTGCCGAGCATCGACTCGAACAATCGCCCGTCGCGCGGCCCAGCCAACCGCCCAGGTGGCATTCCGGGAACGGGTGGCATTCCGGGAACTGGAAATCGAGGCGGCCAGCCGAACATCAACCTGCCCGGCCCCGGAAATAGAGCCGGTGGTAACGCGGGACCAGTCGGCCCGATAGGCGGTAACTCAGGTGTGGGCGGCTCCTTGCCAAGTGGAGGTCTCCCCTCCGTCGGCGGTCTGCTCGACTGAGCCAGCGATTTCTAAACGCCGTTTCCTTCAGGCACCGCACCTCGCTCACCCCGTTCCAGTAAAAACCAAGGGGCAGGGCGAGTTGCGAGTGCCTTTTTTCGATGGTGAATATCGGGCCGGTCATGCCGAACCCCGACTGGCGTCCAGGACTGTCGCTATCACGATTAAGGATTGACGCAAAAAGCCGTCATTCCCACATCTGAGCAAAGATTTAGCAACGCCGGCGAATGCAAAAACTGCTGATCCTGCTCTATCTCGGGATTCCTACTGTTCGCTGTCGCGCCGCTGGCCGCACACGCAATCTTCTGCGAAGCCGGGAAAAAAACGACATGCGGCGGAACCGGCGGGGCAGGTGCGGGTTTAAAGCCCAACATTGGATTCCGCCTTCGCCGCGATGGACGTGGCATCGGACGCGAGAGCACGTCATTGGATTGGCGTTTCGCGCCGCTGATCGGAATTCCTAATCCGCCCTCTTCTCAGAAATTTCTCATGCTTCGAACTTCCGCATCGGCAGCGCTGTTGGCCGCGTTTGCCTTCTCAATCTCGACGCCGGCAAATGCTGACTGGCCCCGTTTCCGAGGTCCCAATGGGACGGGGATCAGTGAAACCGACGCTCCGACCACGTTCGGTCCCGAGCACAACATGCTGTGGAAACTGGATCTTCCCGGCCGCGGCATCTCGAGCCCCATCGTGGTCGGCGACAAAGTGTTCGTCACCTGTTATTCAGGTTACGGAATGGGCGACGGCGAAGGCACGCTTGAAGATCTGAAACGTCACCTCGTTTGCGTCGATCGGCAATCCGGAAAAACTCTCTGGACCAAAACGGTCAATGCAAAGATGCCCGAAGACGAGTTTCGTCCACCGGGAGTGACGACGCACGGGTACGCGAGTAACACGCCTGCGAGCGATGGCACGCACGTCTACGCGTTCTTTGGAAAGTCAGGCGTTTACGCTTATGACATGGACGGAAACGAAATCTGGAGTCAAAGCGTCGGCGCCGAACGCAGCGGCAAAGGCTTTGGATCGGCGGCGAGCCCGATCGTGTTCGAAGATAGCCTGATCGTCAACGCGGCCGATGAGTCGCGTTCGCTCGTATGGTTGGACAAGATCACGGGCGAAGAAAAATTCCGCACCCAAGACAACGGACTCAGCGAATGCTGGACGACACCGATCGTCGTCAGCGATGGCGACGCCTCCTATGTCGTCCTCTCCGTCATCGGCGAAGTTTGGGGTTTCAGCCCCAGCACAGGCAAACTCGAGTGGTATGCCGATGGGGTCAACTCACGCAACGCGCAAGTCAGCGCGGTTGTGGGTGATGACAACATCGTCTACGCCACGGGTGAAGAGGCAGTCGCGATCCGCGTCGGTGGCGAAGGTGACGTCTCTGACTCCAATACCGTTTGGGACGGTCGAGTGAGACCACGCTACGCAACCCCAGTCGTCGTGGATGGTTATTTGTACTCCGTCAGCGGCTCGGTTTTCGAGTGCCTCGACGCAAAGACCGGTGAAAGAGTGTTCCAAGAACGGCTCCCCGGTGCACCCGATGGTGACAACGAACCAGCCCCCAACGCCGGCGGACGCAATTTCCGAGGTGGCGAAGGTGATGGTGGACCACAAGGTGACCGTGGAGCACGTGGTGACGGTGGCCCACGAGGCGAAGGCGATCGTGGCGGTGAAGATGCTCCGCGAGGTGGCGGCCGCGGCGGCTTTGGTGGCGGACGACCCGGGGGCGGCGGATTTGGGGGTCCCGGAGGCGAAGGACGCGGCGGTGAAGGACGTGGCGGACGACGCGGCGGCGGTGGCGGAGGAGGAGGCGGTGACTACGCCTCTCCTGTCGTCGCCGATGGCAAGATTTACATCACCACGAACGCCGGCATGGTCCACGTGATCGAAGCCAAACCTGAATTCAAAGTGATCGCGTCGAACGACATGACGTTCGACAAGAGCGGATTCGGATCGACGCCAGCCATCAGCGATGGCAACCTGTTTTTGCGATCCAACAACACGCTTTACTGCATCGGCGCAAGCGACAACCAGTAATCGCTCGTCAGCTTGCGGCAATAACCTGATCGATCAGCCGGTTCCCACCGGCTGACGTTCAGCCAAGCCAGTGGAAACGGCCGATAAGAACTGATCCTACCCGCTTTCGCTGAATCTGTTTACTTCAGCCGGCGGATGGTGACGTCCCGGTATTCGACCGGGTCGTTGTGGCCGGCGAAGCCGAAGTGGCCGCTCTTGCGATCTTTGCCAGGGTGCGGGCTGTCAGACTTGAAGTCGGTGATCTTCGACAGATCCGTCTTGAGGATCACGTTTCCGTTGAGTTCGACCTCGATTGTCGATCCCTCAACCCGCACTTGCTGGTAGTTCCATTCGCCGATCGGTCGCAGGTAGCCGCGAGCTGCCGCAGCCATCCCGTATGCTGAACCGTGGTACTGGCGTGGGTCGAGCCCCGCGTAGGCCGGATGATCGTTGTCGAGCACCTGCAACTCACACATCGCCACGTAGGCGGCGTCACCTTTAAGTGGGCAACGAATCGCCAGACCGTTGTTGCCCCGAGGTGGAAGCCTGAAATACAGTCGAACGATAAAGTCGTCGTACTCATCTTTGGTCAACAGATTCCCACCTCGGCCAGGACGACACTGGATCGTGCCTTCCGGGGTAACTTCGTAGTCGTCCACCGCACCGATCCAACCATCGAGCGTTTTACCGTCGGTCAGCGACACGAAACCGGTGTCATCGTCCTCCGCCAGATAGGCGTTGGCCGCCGCGGTACTGAGCGGTCGCAGCGTGATGTTTTTCCACCGGATTTCACCGCCGTGCGTTTGCAACTGGATCGGGCCGCGTCGCCGCAGCGGTTCGTCGCGTCGCCAGAAGTTTTCCATGATCGCGCGATCGACGACCAATTGCTCATTAAGCCAAACGCTCGTTCGCGCCCCGACCTGAATCACCCGAACCTTGTTCCACTCGCCAAAGGGACGATCGGCGAGCACGAGCGGATCTTTGCCAGGGCTACCTTTGGAGTTGTTCCACAATCCGCCACTGCCGAGGTTCGCTCCGATCGCAAACTTCGATTCTTGCGTCGAGTCCCAAATCTGAACTTGGGGCGTACCCTTGAGATAGATTCCACTATCCGCCTTCGCAACCGTCTTGTACTCGAGTTCCAGTTCGTAGTCTTCGAACTCTTCGTTCGTCGTCAGATAGGGCCCGGCACCATCGTTGATCAACTCACCGTCTTCGACGCGCCAATGTTTGGCGGCATCGGCGGTCCATTCGCGGAACTTGGCCGTTTTCTCTTCGGCGGGCATTTCGTCGAGCTTGTACGGATCGAAGTGTGGCTGCCCATGCCAGCCGTCCATGTTCACCCCGTTAAACAAACGTCGTGCACCGGAGTTGTCTTCGACATGCAGCGTGACCGGCCATCCAGGGAATTCGTTTTCCGGTTTTCCATCGGTGACATCGACGAGGAAACGATAGCTGTGGATCTCGTAGGTTTGTGTGTTGGGGTCCAGCAGCACGTATCCGAAACCGCTTCCCTTCTCGTGAGCCCGCTCGTACCGATTCGCGGACTTGGCAACGACGGGATTTCCCACCGCGTAGATGTAGACCAAGTTCCCAAACCCATCGACGTATTCACCGGTATTGGGCAGGTCATGCATCGGACGATTGGCGTGGGGCATGTTCTCCTCGTCAGGACGCCACCAGCGAGGATACCCCGCTGAGATCGCTGGGGTGCAGAACGACCAATTTGAATCACGCTGATCATCAACGCCGTATTGACTCAGCGTCGTCAGGTGTTGATCACCACTGACGTGCAACGCCTTCGACTTACGAATGATATCGACGGTACGATTGCGTGCGGTCTGCGGCCATCCGCCTGAATCCAAGTCTGCTTTAAGGTAACCGTTGTAACTACCGTGATGAGTCGCAACGCCGGCGAAAACGGTTTGCGAAAGGAGCACCTTCATGTTGGCTCCCCGCCAGTCATCAGCCCAATGTTTCAGAAACGCTTCTTGGCGTTCGCCGAGCAATTCCAGCCCCGGTTTATCGAGGACGGACGTGTCGAAGTCTTTTTCAACGACATGATCGGCGCGTCCCGAACCCGTCTCCACCTTCTCGGGACCACTCTTGAATTGCCGATCGGCGACGATGGCAAAACTGACGCCACCGTAAACCATGTCGCCGTAGTAAACACTCATGCCCTGGGCAGCGGGCGTCGGATCATACGCGTCGGGATGGTGCGCGACACAGGTACGATGGACCGCGTTGACCATCCGTACGGGTTCACGATATCCGCCCTTGGACGACGCCCCACCGTCTTTCCCGTCCGCTATGTTCATCGGCACGCCGCCCTCGCCCCAGATGTTTCCCTGGAAAACGTCATGGTCATCGGGAATACAGAGCGTCGGGCTGTACCGCATCGGTTCGCCGAATGCCCAACCGAACATGTAAAACTTACGAAGGTAGTTGACGATCGCTTTGTCAGCCGGTTCGCGGATAATCCCAAACCCGCCGTTGCCTTCATACAGTTGATCGCCCGAGAAATACAGCAAGTCCGGGTCGAGTCGCAGCAAATTTTCCGAGACGGGTGCGTAAGGGAACCCCGAGTCGTGTTGGCAAGTCAACGCGGCAAATTTGAGCGGCCGATCTTGGGGGTTGGCTTTGATCGTTCCTGCCCACTCGTGCTCGCTCGTCTCGCCTTCACGGTACGACTGTGCGTAAACGACTCGAAACGGAACATCGGACGACGCATCCCAATTGGCAATCCGGAAAGTGGCCGTCCAAGCATCGTGATCGAGCGAGGCGTTTCCGATCGTTTCCCACTGTTCCCCACGGCGGATTTGCAGCCGCACTTCGTCCGAATCGTTCTCGCCGAGCGGTGGCGTCAATGCGGTGAGTTTGAGCACAAACCCGTCATCACCCCGCGAGTCCGAGAGTGAGTACATCGTCCATAGGATCGGTCCCCATGTAGCATCGGCGTCAACGGTGAAGGCATCCCCCGACACCTGCCAATCATGAAAACGAAAACGCGACAACCCTTTGCGTGCCCCAGAGTGAGATTGCAGGTTACAACCGATCGCAATGTTCCCTCGCACCGCTTCGGGTGAAACCATCGACGCCATCTCGCCGACCGATTCTCCGGCGGCATTGCGAACGGTGAGCGTCAACTCGAAGCTTTGACCGTCAGGCTTGCCGCCCACCCCGACCGTGACATCGTCTAAATCGATCGTTTGATTTAGCTTGACCGAATCGTCGCCGATGAACATCTCGCCTTGACGAACCCCCGCCGTCACAGGGCCTTTTTTGTTTTTTCTCTTACCGGGGCCGACGTTGGCGGCGAAGCAATTGCTTTTGACTTCATCGAGTTCACTGCGGACACCAATCAGGAACCCGACGCTGCCATCGCCATCGCCATGTTCGACTTCGGAGACGCGTGTGCTCATCCGAAACGCACCTGATGGGTTGGTCAAATGATGCGTGATGAGGTGCACGTTGCGATAACCTCCGGCGGAGACGAGCTCGGCAGCACCGTCAACGATCGCCCAATCCTCCATGGGGTTGGCCCAGTACTCAGCCCCCAACCAAATTCGGTCATGGTCGCGTTCCCAGGCCGATTGATGCGGGTTCGCCGCGAGCGACTCGGCTTCACGACCAGCGGATCCCGCCGCGTCGTCAGCAAACGTGGGTGTAACGAGGGAACCGGACAACACACCAAGAAGCTTCAAGGACTGGCGTCGACTATACATAGGTAAACCGGGGTTTTTAGGAAACTGACTACGGGGAAGCGGGTTAATCGAACGAATTTTCACCAAAAGTGAAGTCGACCACTGCGACAAAATGGACAGGCGCCGCACGCCTCCGCCTTCTCAGGGGCGCGGTATGATGCGAAGCGGCGTACTACGTCTCGAACGTCCGTTTCATGGCTATCAACAGGAAAACAAGATGCCTCATCATACCTACAAGAAAATCGAAGTTGTCGGGACCTCAACCGTGTCGATCGAAGACGCGATCAACAACGCGGTGGAACATGCTGCGTCGACGGTTCGAGGACTGAGTTGGTTCGAACTCGTCGAGACACGTGGGACGATTGGTGAAGGCAAAGTGGCTCATTGGCAGGTGACGGTAAAGATCGGTTTCACTCTCGACTGAGTGAAATCAACGATCCAAAGGTTGCACAGAGACAATCGTTTGACGCTGCGTGACGGGGTACCACTGGTCAATCGCAGCGGCTAGGTCCGCGACAACGTTCGGGTGCTCGGCCACCACGTTGCGTTGTTCAGTTGGATCGCTTAGCAAATCAAACAACTGTGGCCCCTTTTCGGTTCTCGGGTGAGTTGACGCGTAGCGGTGGGTTTCGCCATCGTAGGTCAGCAGAAGTTTCCACTTGCCGCGAATCGCCCATCGATACAACAGCGACGCTTCGGGGTTTTCGATATCGGCGATGTCGTGTGCAAAGCTCTCACCAAAAATCGTCTCGCGTCGGATGGAATCACCCCTCTCAAGTGCCGGCATCAAATTCAATCCCGGTAAACCATCGGGGATTTCCGCGTTCACGGCAGCGAGGATCGTCGGGACGATATCAATGCTCGACGTCAATTCCGAACGCTCACCTACGCGGATCTTTCCAGGCAGTCGGTAGAGAATCGGAGTCCGCACACCGCCTTCGTAGGGTGTCTGCTTCGAGCGAGGTGCATACCGCGCGCTAGTCGGATCTTGGATCCATCCGTTGTCAGTCACGTACACGACCAACGTGTTGTCGCGGAGATTTTTGTCATCGATCAGTTTCAGCACGTCACCACAAGTTTCGTCGAACCACTCGCACATCGCATAGTACTTGGCAACCGAGACCGGATGATCGGCGAGATAATTGTCTAGCAACCGTTGCGGAGGGTTGTGCGGCGAATGCGGCAGGAACGGGGCATACCACAAAAAGAACGGCTTCTGCTGCTGCACCGCCATGTCAACAAAATCGACGATCGGCTCAATCCCCTCGCGTCCAATGCGTAGTCCGTCGTCACCGTGTCGTCCGCCTCGATTTGGAAACCCGCGGGTCATTCCATGCGTGAAGCCACAGTTCTCGAAACTCCCCTCCCAAAGTTTGCCGCTCTGGTGACTCAGGTATCCATGCCTGCCGAGAATCTCGGGTAGCGTGTCAAAACGGTCGATGTAGGAAATCAGTTGAGCACGCTGCTCGTTGTACAGAGGCGATCCCGGTGTGGCATATTTGGGTGACGGATCGTTCCCGGTGATTCCATGAACGGACGCATAATGCCCCGTCAACATCGTCGCCAGCGACGGTCGACACAGCGCCGTCGGCACGTAGCCGCGGCGAAACACGGCACTCTCTTTCGCGAGCTGGTCCAGATACGGGGTGCGAATATCGGGATGCCCCATGAAACCGTAGTCGCCCCAAGCTTGATCGTCGGAGATCAGCATCACCACGTTGACCGGCTGGGACCCTGCCGACTCCCCGGCGGGCGGGGCCGCATGCACCGTCGAGACAGCGTCAACGAACCAGAATCCGGCCAATAACATGGCCAGGGAGAGAGCAAAACGCATGGGGGTTGCTGCTTAATTAGAGGCGAGAGAGGTGGGGAAAGCCCCGGCGGGAGGAGCGTCCGGGGACGCCCGACCAATATACTTCCTGGCGACACAGGATTGAACGCCTCAAGCGATTAATTGAATTCGCGAACCGTCCGCGGCACGTGGATGCCCGTTGCGGGAATGCCAAAGGCGAATATTGTGTCTTTTTTCCAATTTACCCGCCCCCCAACAGCCGAATATCTTTGGTGAGGTTGTCAACATTGGGGTGGTTCGTTAGACTTCGTCGCTTCCAAATCACCCCCACCTCCTTCCCGTTCTCTCATTTCAGATTCGCTGCCATGACCATGGATCGTAGCCTCAAGGTGCAAGCCGGGGCCATTAAAAGTCGCAACGTTTTGACCCGCGCCGAGCGCATCGCCCGCTTGAAGGAACTCGACAAATTCGACGAGAACGCGTCGATCATTGGCATGGCCAAAACGCGGGTCCAAAAGATTTCGCTGAAGAAGAAGAAAAAAGTGAAGAAGGCCGAGGACAAATAGTCCTCAAACTCCTCTTTTTTCGACTCAAAATCGACATACGCAACGGCCGACGCTTCCAGCGATTGGCCGTTTTTGCTGCGCGGATGCCAATCTCTAGGCTCGCCCAAGTCTCGGCTACAGCCGAGTCCTAATTCAAAGCCAAGCCGACTGCCGTCATCGCCACGCTGATGGCGGTGCAGGCGCCTATCAGAATGCCGACGGCTTGCCCTTTGTTCAAATTCGCCAAGCCAAAAAACGCGAGCACGTTGCCTTTGAAGAAATACAGAAATAGCAAGGCGTGGATCACGATCCGCACGCTGTGCTTGGCGATGTAATACCCCGGGCCCCGTGCAGTGTCCTCCAGTTGATCAGCCATCGAAATGACGGTTAGCAATGCCGAACCGTTTCGAAAGACGCTGTAGACATAGTAGAACGACGCGAGCCACCATCCCCACTTCGTTCCCAACCACATGCCTACACCGGACGCGATCGCGAGAAGAGCCAGAAACATCACACCGACGATCATCAGAATCGGTGGGATGCCGACGGTGCGAAGAGACTCCTCCATCGCCCCAAGATTTGCAATCAGCAGAAACTGGACACCAAAGAGCAACACGCCACCAATGAAATTGAGAGCGGCGAGCAGCGTCACGCCAACAGGACGCTCAGCCGGTTGCTGAGGCTCCAACAAGTGCGAATGAGGACTCGACGGGAATGACGAAGGTGCTTCGTAGGGGTTATCTGTCACGGACGTCTCGGTACCCAAGTGAAAATGCTGACTGACAATCGGAATGCCGAACAACGATCGACGGTACTGCCGACCGCAGCGATCCGACCAAGCAAAAGAACATGGCGGCAGGGCAAAGTATACAAGCCTGCTGACGTCGCGTCCCCCATCACGGCTCAATCGAGTGACATCGGGCGTCCGGCATTTCACTTATTCAACGCCGCCGCGTCTGACAACCGACTGAGGCCGTCGTCTATCGATGCTTCGAGTGGCAGCCTGAATTTGCTGATGCCTTCGGTTTGCGTGAGCATGATCCCGATAAGGCCTTGTTCGAAATCGATCCAAAAATCTGTTCCCGTGCAGTTCGACGACGCATACCTGCGGCAAGCATTTTGGAGACCGCATTCCTTCTCACGAAGTGCACGGTTTCGAACTTTCCCGGGCTTTTGCGACGAGCCGCGAATCACCCGTTGATTTCTGCCGTCAGCTTTTCGCGGAAGATCTTGCTGTTGTGGCGGATGTCAACAGGCAGCGGCGAGCTCCGAACAACGAACTCTGTGATCCGATGCGTGAGCGGATTGCGGGCGGCGACGTCGCGGAGACTTTTAATCAAAGCGTCACGTCTTTCAGGCACGTCAGCGATCGACAAGTCAGTCGGCTGGACAATCAGGACAGGGGTTTTCGTGGGGCCTGCCCCACGTCCAACGAGGGCGCATTTTTCGACGTCAGGATGCACGTTAAAGACGGCTTCGCAAGGCACCGTGAAAAACGTACGCCCCGCTGAGATGACGCGGTGAGCTTTGCGTCCACAGAACCAAAACCGATCGTCTGCGTCGAGATAGCCGACGTCACCCATGCGATGCCACACGATGTCTCCGTCAGCGACTTTGTGGACGCGGTTCTGGTCCGTTCGCGTGACATAACTGCGAGTGACCATCGGGCCGCTGACCAGCAATTCGCCGATCTTGCCCCGAGGCAGTTCGGTGACCTCATCGAGAGTTTTGATTTCACCATCGCTGATCTCGATCACCTTCCAATGCACGCCTTCAAACCGCGTTCCCACACAGACGCCTTTTCCTTTGTTGGCCGCGGGGCCGGTTTCGGTGATGACTTGTCGGGATTCGATCGACGCAATCGGCAGCGCTTCGGTAGCACCGTAGGGCGTCTCAATATCGGCCTCTTCGTGAACGAACCGGCGAAGACTTGCGAGCGTGGCGGCGGGAACAGGTGCCCCGGCGGACAAGACGCGGCGGAGAGTCGGAAACGGTCGTCCGATGGCGTTGGCCTCGCACCAACGGGTTACCGTCCGCCACAACGCAGGTGAACCGAACGCTTGATCGACCTCCCATTGCCGGGCAGCCGCGATCAGTTTTCGCGGATCGACATCGGCCGGTCGTGTCGGATCCATATCGGGAATGATGGTCGTCACGCCCATCACGGCATCAAATAAACCGAACAGCGGAAAACAAGCGAGGTCGCGCGAACCGCGTTGGATTTGATAACGCTGAGCGATGCGATCGATCTGTGCATGAAAGGTTCCGTGCGTATACGCGACACCCTTGGGTGGCCCGGTGCTGCCGGTGGTGAAGATCACAGCAGCTTCGCTTTCGGCACCCAGCTTGGGAAGCGACACGTCGCCGCTGCGGCCCATCTCAATGATCTGGGACAGCGTTTTACCGCCCCAGAACCAACGCCTCCCGACCGTGACGTTCCAACGTGCCGAAGGAAAGCGACGCCGCAACACCGTGCGGATCGCCTGAGCCTTGGGGATACCGACGAAGCCGTCAGGGTTGATTTCCTGCAAACAATTGACGAGGTGCTTGCGATCCATGCCGGGATCAATCAAGACGACCGTCACGCCCGCTTTCATCAGCGCGAACACGAGTTCAATGAACTGGGCGCCGAAGGGCACGAGACTGATCAAACGCATGCCCGGACGCACGCCCCATGCGGTAAGCCCACGCGCGATCATCGTACTGCGTTCATCGAGCGTCTTAAACGTAGTCAGCGTGTAGTCGCGGGTAAGCCCGTCATCCTTGGGCGGCCCGGACGGTTCCGCGATCGCAATCGCACCGGGCAGCATCTTCGCAATGTAGGTCAGCCGATCAGCGACGTTGCCGGCCGTCAAGTCCGTCGCGGGTGTACTTGAGCAAGACGAAGCGGTCGACGACTCCGACGTGGGTTCGTTGTCATCTGCGGACGCGTTCATTCGGATCTCGATTTTAAAACGGAGATGATTTGTTCAGCGAGGTTGACATCCATGACGGTTTGAGCCGACTTCCAACCCGGAATCGCGTTGACTTCCACCAATCGGTACTCGTTACCGTTTGCCAGTTCGATCAGGTCGACGGCGGCAAATGTCAGATCGAATTCGCGGCAAATTTGCTCAGCCAAATGGCGCCATTCCGCAGTGCATTCGATCCGTTCCGAGCGTCCCCCGGCGCGTACGTTGGTACGAAAATCATCGCCGCAGCTACGCCGGATCGCATGGACATGGGGTCCGATCACGAGCAAACGCACGTCGCGACCGCCGGGCGGACAGAATTGCTGGACGTAAAAGACGGAACCGAGTTGACTCAGTGTCGAAAATGTGGTCCAGGCAAGTTCCTCGTCGCGGATTCGCATCACGCCACGTCCTTCACCACCAAAAATCGGCTTGACCACGACGTCGCCCCCGCACTTTTCGAACGCCAGCATGGCCTCGGACCTCGACTGGGTCACGATTGTCGCCGGCGTGAGGATACCCATTCGAGTCACGCGCGCCAGTGTCGCGTATTTATCGATGGCCAGTTCGAGCGATGCCGGTGGATTGACAATACTTGCTTGCTGTCCCTGTTTTAGTCTGCGGTAATACTCGTCATGCAACGTGGCCAATCGAAACGCGAGTTGTTCCATCGATCCGAACGGCATCGTTCGCGTGAAGATACCATCGAACTCATCGAGCCACATTGCAAGCGGACGATCGACATCCACTGTTTGGCACATCGCTCGCGTCCGCGTGCACACACCATCGACTTCCGCCGCCAGTGTTTCGTAGTCGGCAAAGAACAGCTCGACGCCTACCCGCGCCGCCACCATTTGCAGCTCGGCGAGATGCCATCCCAGCGGAAGCAGCGGAGCCCGGTGAAAAGACCGGCCGCCGAGAACGAGAATGCGCGGTGAACTCACGCCGAACGTTCCGTCATCACAATTCCATTCCAAAGGAAACGCGAAGGATTTCCGGAGCGAGACGTCCGCATCGCCACGTCCGTCCGGTGACGAGTGAATGCATCGTGACGACTGCGGGACTGAACAGCATCGGATCGACTTGATAGAAATCGTAATCGTACTGTTTGAAGATCTTCGCAAACGGCTGTCCGTAATCCGCTGACGACTGACTTGGTACTTTCGCGGCGACCGCTTCGATCGCGTCGTCATCGGCATCCACCCACAAACTCACTTTGGCCCCATAGAGCATGGCGTCGTTGGTGCGTCCGATGCCGCCGACTGTATCGCCCGGTTTCGCGCAAGGAGGCAAGGGAGCGATTCCCGTCGCAGACACCACCCGGGTCACGTCAAAATCCAAAGCGTGGAGTTTGTGCAAAGCCGTTTCAACGCTTCTGGCGACAACCTGAACACTACCCGCGATCGACGTGCTCGGGGCGATGCCGAGACAAACCCGCTGAGCAGGCATACCGCAGTCGACCGCGATCTGCGAAATGACGTCTTCCTCGGGCAAACGATCCGCTTCCAGAACGCCGACCGCAAAATCGTCCGGCTGGGCGTCACTCACCAACCCGAGATGTTCGAGCATTTCTTCGCGGCCACGTAACATCCGCATCGGGCCGCTCGCCATCGCAAAAAACTTGCCGACCGAGACTGGCCAACCCGCGTACTGACCGCCCAAACACGCTTCGACGGGACGATCGGTACGCACCGCGACGGCGTTATCGGTCACCATGTCAGCCTCCGCCGGCGCCAAAGTGACATCGGCGTAATCGCCCAAACACAACCTCGCGAGCAACAATCCGGACTGCAAAGATCCCGGTTGTGAAATGCCGCAATCTAGGATGGTCGCTCCACCAATCTCGGCGACGGCCGAACGAAGATCGAGCAGGCGGAGCAACGAATCTTGAAAAAGAGCGTGGGCTCGCGCGTGCAAGCGGGCCGGTGGGAATGCGATAGGCGATGTCATCCGCGTATGTTGAACGTTGATGAATCGGTTGTCCAGCTAGGGTTGCTTGAGAACGAGAATCAACGCGACCAGGAGGACGACAAACACGCACGCGAGCATCACGCTGATTGCGACCCGCTTTCGCGAAACCTTTTTCTTATTCGTGCCGAGCACTTTGCCGCCCTCTCGGATCTCGACTCTCGATGGAGCCGGCCCGGACGCAGCCGCAGGATTTACCGCTGGGGAAGGCATGACCGCTGGTGCGGTTGCGACTCCCGGTGGAGACACCGAGCCGTTGGATTGGGGCGTCGGCTGAGGTGCAAAAACCGGCAGCACTTCTTTGGCCATTCGCCAATCCGGCCAACCATCTCTCCACAGCATCGCGGTGTCGGCCACACGCCCCTCTTGGATCCATTGGCCAAGCGTTGGGCCGTTGGCAGGTCCATATTGCCCACCACTGGGCGGCCGCACATACCACGTCGACGCTGCATCCCCGAGAATCTCATCCATGCTCGGTTGGGGGCCGTGTTGCGTTTGCGGCGCAACCGAGTGAGCCGGGCTCGCGTGCAACGGCGTGGCATCAGCGACACTCTGCGAAACGCTACTCGCGTGAGATGCAGCTGACTGCGTTGCGACAACTGGGGCCCCCGGGCTCTGTGCGTAGGCGGTGCCCTTTGCCGTTGAGGGGGCGGTCGCAACGGCGCTCCCGTGGTGTGCCTCGCGTGTTTGCCCCCCCGCTGAAGAGACCGAACCGGACGACTCGTCGCCCTCGTACGTTTCTCCCGAATGGATGGGTGTGGAGGTTTCGGTGTCGTGAGTGGGAATGCGAAAACGAGCCGAGCACGAAGGGCAAATCCCTCTTCGTCCGGCTAGCTCCGATTTGATGTTCAGTCGCTTGCCACACGCGTGACAAGCAAAACGAACTCCCATTGTCCTTACCTTCCTTTATCGCCCACACCTGACACGATGGGGCACTGCGACGAGGCTCCAGAGCAGCGACCGCCGCCCGATGATTACTTCAAACAACCCAGTATAGTTGATTGACACCTGTTCGTGGAATTTACACGATCGCCAAACCTCGCAGATCGTCACCAGGCAAGGTTTCTCGGGGGGCAATCCGGTCGCAAAAAGTTCAATTGGCCGGCATGAGGTCGAGCACCGCGGTGATCATCGCGGGCACAGAAACTCGGAAGGTTTCCTCCGCGTCGGGATAATAAATCGCCGAGTGCAGAGAGGCCGGCGGGATCCCCAACTTTTCAAACCGGTCGAGCCGCGCGCGGCTGACCGTGCCCACCCGATACATCAGAATCGGAACACCCGCGATCCCGTAACGGCTGAAATCCTCGCCACCCATGGACGGGTCGTCTTCGAGAATGTTTTCGCTGCCAAATTGTTCACTAAAAAGTTCACGCATGCGGGCAGCCAATTCCTCATCATTTTTTAGCGACGGGGTTCCCTCACTGATGACGTAGATGGGCTCCGACGCTCCGTGGGCCTGCGCCACCGCGAAGGCTCGGCGTTTGATCGCGGCCAACACTTTTTCTCGTACCTCTTGGCTATAGCTGCGAACGGTCAACTGTAAATGACAGTCGTTGCCAATGATGTTGTGCTTTGTACCCCCATGAATCGAGCCGACCGTCACCACCGCCGGTTCGATCGGAGAGACCTCACGGCTGACGATCATCTGCAGGGACATCACCAACTCAGCGGCTTGGACGATCGGATCGATGGTTGTGTGAGGCGCCGATCCGTGTCCGCCGCGACCTTTCATGGTGATATCGATGCTATCCACGTTGGCGAGTGAGTAGCCCGCGCGGAGACCGATTTCGCCCGTTGCGGTGTCGGCACTGCAGTGCATCGCGAGTGCGTAGTCGGGACGCGGGAAGCGTTCAAACAATCCGTCGTCGAGCATCGCTTTGGCGCCCGCACCGCGTTCTTCGGCAGGCTGACCGATGGCAAGCAGCGTTCCTGACCAAGCGTCCTGGTGCTGCATCATCCATTGAATCACTTTCGTCAAATTCGTCATGTGCACGTCGTGTCCACAGGCGTGCATGATGCCGGTGGTGCTGCCGTCTTCGAGTTTGGTGGTTTGCGTGGACGCGTAAGCAACAGGCGTTTGTTCGGTCACCGGCAACCCGTCCAAATCGGTTCGCAACATCACCACCGGGCCGTCACCGTTTTTGAAGACGCCCACGATCCCGTGGCCGCCCACGCCTGTCGTCATTTCGAGACCTGCTTCGCGCCAAATCCCGGCGAGCTTGGCCGCCGTTTGCTCTTCTTCAAACGAAACTTCGGGGTGAGCGTGCAACCACGTGTAGAGTTTGAGCGTGTCCAGCATTTGCTCGTCCAGCCATGAGTTGACGTCGACCGCTGATCGGTGGGTGCTGACTGGTGTGGCATTCGCATCGTCAGCGGCAAGGCGGGGCCCCCAAACGAGCGAGGCGAATAATAGCAGTGGCAAAACAAGGCTTTGCAGGCGGGCGGATCGATTGCTTGTCGCGTTCATCAGAGTGTCTTTGTTGAAGGTCCATTTCATCGTGTCGTCGGCGGGCGAGGTCCCCGTTCGCAGTCGCCCCATGTTAACTCAATTACCGGTTCTTGCGTTGGCCTTCGACTGGCTCGCTTTCTCGACCGATTTTTGGGATAAACGGGGGTAACACCGGGGTGGTAGTCCTTCCACCTCAAATTCCCATTGCCTATTCCCCTCGTCTTGCCCGAATTCACCTTGTTTTCATTTATACGAAGCCTTTGCTTGTGGATTTCGGCCGCCCTCCTCGTGGTCATTCCGTTGCTTCTGGCGGTTGACTTTGGCGGCGTCTATCACTGGAGCCAATACCTGGCTGCCATCGGGATTCTCGTCGCTGCGGTATTCGCGATCCCCGGATTAACGGATACCACCGCGTCGTCGGGTATCCGCCAGCATGCGATTTTGCTGCCGCTCGGGATCCTGGTTGGGTACGCTTGGTTTCAGACATTGCCACTGCCCAGCGGAGTCGTCGCTTGGCTGAGCCCGGGCTCGCACGCGGCCTACACTCAGTGGCTCGATGGACTCGTCGATCGAGGGGGTGAAACCCCTGGAATTCCGCTGTCGGTCTCACCCGAAGACACCGTTCACGTGGCCTCGTTGTTCACAATACTGCTGCCCCTGTGCTTTGCCGCCTCGGTCGTCTTTCACGCACGCAGTCGATTGCAGATGTTGCTTAGCGCGATCGCCATCGCGGGAGCTAGCGTCGCGATCCTCGGTTTTTACCGAAAACTGGATCCGACTGCCGACCTTTGGATATTCCAACCCAAGTCGACCGCGTTCGCCGGGTTCGTAAACCGCAATAACGCTGCCTTGATGCTCAACTTTGGGTTGGCCGCGAGCCTGGGTTTGCTCTCATGGCGAATGATGGCGCTGCACTCGGTGGAACTCGATGACCCGGATTTTGAGTTCAATGATTTGTTCGCGTTGGTTTCAGATCGGGAATCGTTCGTGGGCCTGCTTTCGGGAACCGCGTGCATTGCGGGGTTGTTGGTCAACGGATCCCGCGGCGGAGTCGTCGCGGCACTGTTCGGTTTGATGCTCGCCTTTGGGTACGTTCGCCCCCGCCGAGGATTAATCAGCATTCCCGTTCTGATCGTGGTGCTGGCGATATCGGTCGCCGTCTTAATCACGCCGATGAATTTGAACTTGGAATCGATCAGCCGCTGGGAATTCTTTTCCGCTGAAGCCGATACGTTGCAAAGCGACGGTCGATTGCTGCATTGGCAGGACGGTTGGCGGGCAGCGGTAGCTCACCTGCCCGGCGGAGCGGGCGTATCGGCGTACGCATATGCATACCTTCCTCATCAAATCGTTTCGCCAAGTTCGTGGTTTGAACATGCGGACAACCTGTGGTTGGAGATGCTCGTCGAAACGGGAATTGTCGGCGTGATCGTGGCCGGATGGCTGTTGGCCGTTCTTCTGATCGCGCTGAACCGTTTGTCGTATTCGGCGGATCCGCTTGATCAAGGGATGCGGGTGGCAGGCTGGTACGCGATCACCGCGATCGTTGTCTCTCAGTTTTTTGATATGGGAATGGCGATCCCGGCCAACCTGATCGCTGCGTTGCTGTTGTGCACCGCCATCATTTCCCGCGACATCGCCAACGGGGGCGCGAGCGCCAAACCGCCCATGATCACCGCCGAAGGTTACCACGGATACGACGAGTACTACGACGATGACGAAGAACTCGAACCGGCCGAAGCGGCGAGTACTGAAGAACAACCAAAAATACGATTGAAGTCCAGCCCCAAGGGACTCACGATGGGCAATTGGTCGTCACCGGGATGGTTGGGTTCCGGGATGATAACAGTGGCGTCGATCGTCACGGGAGCCATCGTGTTGCCCGGGCTCCATCAGGACGCGATCTCCGATTCGATGCTCAGTCGGTTGAAAGACGAATACGGTCAGTGGCGATTGAATCCCGATTCGCTAGCCAAGATGGAAGAGGCGCTCAGGGAACGCGTTGAAACCAGATCCTCACCGCTGTTACGAGGCCGATTGGCAATGGTGCAACGTGACCGAGGACGAGTCGCCGAAACACTCGAATGGCGACCGCAGACCAGGGAGAAAATGCTGGAGATTTACAAACAGGTAGATCTGCAAAACCGAGAACTTCCTTACCCCCCCGAACCCGACCCGCCCCAACCCGGTCGTCTCGAAAGCCAGCAACACTATTCCGAGGCGTGGCAAACATGTCTCGAAACGCTGGTGGTTTGCCCCCTCGCCCAGGAACCTCGCGGCAGTTTGCTGCGGCTGAAACCGGTTGTAATGGACACGGCAAAACAAACGGGCGCGCCGATCACTTCACCGGAGAAAGTGGCCGACGTGGCGGCGAAACACTTGCTCACTTTCTACGCTGGCGACGCGGTCCGTTTGCTCGCACTGGGGAAAGACGCACTCTCGCGCGGTGACCTGGATCAGGCGACCGAAGCGTTGCACGTTTCGCTGCAAAGCAATCCGGGGTACACCTCCCAAGTCATGAGATTGCTTCGTGAGAATCCCGAGTTGTCGATCAGTGATGTGATCCCGAGTGAATCGCAGGCGATGCGATTAGCTGCCGCAGATTATTTAAAATGGGAGGATCCCGAGCGTGATTTCCTTGTCCGTGCCACCGAAATCATCCGGTGCGGCGAAGGCGACACCATGGTGCAACGGGCCACCTGCCACGCTCTCGTTGGCAAGCTCCACTTCTATCTCGGCGACACCGAAAAGGGACAGGACTATTTCCAACGTGCAATTCGACTGGCGCCCGATCAAGCCAACTTCCGGGTGGAATTGATCGAGAACCTGCTAGCGAACGACATGACTTCCGAGGCGCTTTCGCAGGCGCGTTTGGGTCGTCAAAGCATTTCGGCGGACGCCCGTTTCCAACGTTTTATCGATCGGATCGCCGAAGAGAATCGAAAACAACTGACACAACCCGATGACGCCCCCCAAGTCGATCGCAAAAAAATTGACGCGATCTTGAATCTTCCCGGTCGGTGATGAAATAGACTGTTCGATTATGAAAACATCTTCTGCCGTCACCGACACGTTGACCAAACGAATTCGCAGCAAGGAAGCCTCGATCGGAATCGTGGGCTTGGGATACGTCGGCCTACCACTCGCGATCTCGTACGCTGACGGAGGTTTCAACACCATCGGTTTTGACATCGACGCGGAAAAGACCAAACAGATCAATGCGGGTCAAAGTTACATCAAACACATTCCCGCCGACACGATAGGGCGAGGCGTGCGGGCAGGAAAATTGGCCGCGACAACCGACTTCAGCCAGATCCGCGAAGTCGACGCGATTATCCTGTGCGTCCCGACACCGTTGGACGAACACTTCGAACCAGACTTGTCCTATGTCGTGAAAACGATCGAAGCGATCGTGCCCTATATGAGGGCAAACCAGGCGATCAGTCTTGAGAGCACGACGTACCCGGGCACCACCGAGGAAGAACTCGTCTCACGTGTCGAAGCGGCTGGCCTGCGAGTGGGTATCGATGCGTTTGTGATCTATTCGCCCGAACGCGAAGATCCCGGTAACCCAGAATTTGCGGCGACCAATATCCCCAAAGTTGTCGGTGGTCACACGCCCGCTTGCCTCGCGGCGGGAACTGAACTCTACGGCAGCGTCTTCCAAAAGATCGTGCCGGTCAGCAGCACGGCCGTTGCCGAACTGACCAAATTGCTCGAGAACATCTACCGCAGCGTGAACATCGGCTTGGTCAATGAACTCAAGCTCGTTGCGGACTCGATGGGCATCGATATTTGGGAAGTGATTGCCGCCGCCAGCACCAAACCGTTTGGATTCAAACCGTTTTACCCCGGGCCTGGCCTCGGTGGTCACTGCATCCCGATCGATCCATTCTATTTGACGTGGAAGGCACGAGAATTTGGGATCCACACGCGTTTCATCGAACTCGCCGGTGAAATCAATCGCTCAATGCCCGCACATGTCGTCCGGCGATGTGCCGACGCGCTGAACACGCAAAAGAAACCACTCAACGGCAGCCGGGTGTTGTTGATCGGATTAGCGTACAAACCGAATGTCGACGACGACCGCGAATCACCCTCCTACGAACTGCTCGATCGTTTCCAAGCGGCGGGATCCGAAATCGATTACCACGACCCGTACGTCCCTATTATTCGGCCCTCCCGCGAACACGCACACTGGGCCGGAAAAGAAAGCGTTTACTGGGACCAAAACACGATCGCCGGTTACGACCTCGTGGTGATCTCAACTTGGCACGAGTGCCTGAACATCGATGAGCTGGCACAATGGTCACAGTTCATCGTCGACACGCGTAACGCAACCGCCACGCTGTCGGCGGACATCCGGTTGGCCAAAACACTCAAGGCGTAATCGTCTTTCGACGCCGCCTCCCAAGCCAACGACTTCTCGCCGATGGATCAGAAACAGGGCGACGACGAAGCACAGCCTCGTCATCGCCCGATATCTTTCGACACCCTCCGTCGTTGACTACTCGTCTTCTTCCTCGGCTGGCTCGGAATCGGCTTCCGCTTCGGGTTCCACTTCCTTGGGCGGACCGAGCAGTTCGGCAAGTGAAGCATCGAGTCGTTTACCACGCGCCGAAAGCGAAACCACCTTGCCTTCTTGGTCGACAAGGATAGCGGTCGGGATGCCTGATACGCCGTAGTATCTCGCAATCGGATGGTCCCAACCCATGCCATTGTCTTCATCGCCGACGATGTTTACCCATGCGATTTCTTCTTCTTCGATGCACTTCTGCATCGCTTCCACGGTTCGGTCCATGTTGATACCGACGACCGCAAAGTCATCGCCGTAGGCTTCCAGGTTGCGTTTCATGTTCGGGATTTCACCGCGACATGGTCCACACCATGAAGCCCAGAAATCGACCAGAACCACCCTGCCGCGATAGGCCGACCAGTCAAACGGTTCGCCATCTCCGGTGGTACCTTCGAGTTCTATTTCGTTGCCCATCAATCCCAGCCGGCGAGCCGACCCGCGTGCTCGGGATGCCAAATCCTGAATTTGTTTGTCGTCGGATTGCTCCATCCGATCGGCGATATTGTTGTACAGCGAAACCGCCATGTCCGTCTTATCAACAGCCGCCAGACCGCTGGCGAGCCGAGAGGCGAGCGAATACAGCTGCGAACTGATACCGCTCTCTTCAGCGATTTGAAGAACTTGTGCGACGAGAGCTTGTTGACCTTCTTCGTCCATACTGCGAACCGACAGGATTTTGCCCGTGAGTTGTTCCATCACGGCGAAGTTTCGAATCTCGGCCCGCTCATCATCCGCAAATGATTCCATCAGCGTTTCCAATTCGGTAGCGGCGTCCTTGTCAAAACGGGCCAGGAACTTGAGTGCGGGAACTTGCAAGCCGATGGCCTTCAGTTCCGTTTCCAGCGTCACGTCGTCGAGGGTGCGAATTTTTGCCGCCGTATCGATGACCGTTCGCGCCGAACGAACCACCTCCTCACGGGTACGCCCACGGTTGCGCATCGCGTCACTCGCAAACTTAAAGAGTTCTTCTGGAGTCCCGTCCGGGATCACGATGGGAGCATCCTCTTCGGCTTCTTCAGCCTCTTCGGACTTTTCAGCCACCTCATCGGCAGGCGTTTCTTCCGCAGCCGCTTTGGTCTCGGTGTCCGCCGGTGCGTCCGCCCAAGCGAGATGACTGACTGCGGTTCCACCCGTCAGGAGCACACCGCAGACGGCGGGCAATATCAGACGACGCAACGAAATGACATTCGCGGGATTGAAGCGACGGTTCATCTAGATCTCTCGGTAAGTTTTGAGTCGAAGTGGAAAAGGAGTCAACCTTCACCGCTCATCATATCGAACCTAATCTTTCACGTGTGGTCCTCAAATTCGATTCCCACCGGAGTTTCCGCTAGCACCCGAGATTGAACCCATTGGGCGCAGGCAATGTAGGGGTCGGTGCCCATTTAACGCAGCAATCCACACGCGTGCACCTGCGGCGGCGTGATGACATGCCCCCCTGGATCGAATGGGTGCAGACATCAACGCCCCCATACCTGCGTCCCACCTCGACGCTCAGTTGCCCGGCATCACAATCCCATAAACTTCGATCGTTTTGCCATCATCGTCGATCACCGGCCGACCCCGCGTGAGGAGCGAGCGGTAGTTTCCTTCGTCATCACGTTGACGAATATGGAGCTGATAGGAGGTGCCGGTTTTGAGTGCCTGGTCCAAAACGAGGTTCAAACGCTCGCGATCGTCTGGATGAATTTGATCAAAGAATTCATCGAAGCTTGGCACGCCTTTCTCAGGATCGCGACCGGATAAACGAAACGTCTCTTCGGACCACTGAATCACTTCGGTGCGTGGATCGAACGACCAGGTGCCCAACCCGGCGAGCCGCTGGAGATCTCGCAATCGCCGACGACTCTGTTCGAGATTGCGTTCCGCGTCGCGCCGTTGGGTGATGTCGCGGATCGTCGACAGCAACATCTCGTTCCCGTTGACGCTTACCGTTCGCGAGCTAATCAAAACGTCGATCAATCGATCCTGAGTGTCCGATTTGCGTAGAAACTGCGTTTCGAAATTCTCCACATGTCCTTCGCGGGTGAGCGTCTCGACAAAGTTTTTGCGGTGTTTGGGACAGGCCCAAATTTCAAGCTCTGCGATTTTGCCGCCTACCAACTCTCCTTCTTCATACCCCAGCATTGTCAGACACGCGTTGTTGGCCTCGAGCACGACACCATCGTCCCAACGGATCAGCAACCCGGCTTCGGGTGACTGAGTGAACAGCGCGGAGTATTTCGCATGGCTTTCGCGCACCTTGTCTCGCCGATCGCGATCCCGCCGCACGCGAACCGCCGCCTCGCAGTCTGCTTCGCCCGCCGCCGCATAGAGACGCAGTGATAGGTCCAGGTCACCCCGCCCCGCGGTGAATCTCGCGAATTCAAGTTGCACCTGTTTGAGCGTGTCGGTCGCGCGAATGTTCTCCGGCCACAATTCGATCGCTTCATGCAGCAGCGCCTGCCCGACGCGGAACCGTTCGTAGGTTTCCTCCGTCGTCGGATCGGCATCCTGCGTGCCCGATGCATCACTTTGTTGCGGCCAGACACGTCGTCGGGCACGGCGCACCAAACGCTCGCTCTCTTGATGCGTCCGGTGATCGGTAATCGCCGAGATGAATTCTTCGACACTTTGATAACGCTGTTTCGGATCCGTCGCCATCGCTTTCATCGCCGCATCCATCAACTCACCGACCACCTCCGTGGGCTGGATCACGTTGTTGGCGGCTGAGTGGATGCAATCCAACAAACTTGTGCCGCGATGCGGCGGCCGTCCGGTCAGTATTTGAAACAGAATCGCACCGAGCAGGTAGACATCAGTCAGCATGCTGATTTCTTCGAGCATGCCGGACGCTTGCTCCGGTGCCATGTAGGCGGGCGTTCCACCGATGGCACTGCCACCAGAGGACCATTCAGATGTCGCTGCGGTGCCTTTCGGGCGGTGCAATTGTATCGCGAGTCCCCAGTCGGCTACCAACGCCTCACCGAAACGCCCGAGCATGACGTTTTCGGGTTTGATATCACGATGGATTAGACCGCGTGAATGGGCGTAACGAATCGCGTCGGCAACTCGCAAGAGAATCGTCAGGTTCTCTTCTACGCTGAACTGATCGATCTGTTGGTCCCAACTCGTCCCATCGATACGTTTCATCGCATAGAACAAGTGCCCTTCGGAATCGATGCAGAGGTCATGCAATGCGATCACGTTGGGATGATCGAGGGAACCGATTACGCGAGCTTCGGTCAAGAAGCGATGTCGGGATTGACGATCTCCGGCGAGTTCATGACGCAACACTTTGACGGCGACCTCGCGGTCGATGGCCCGTTGGTGTGCCTGATAAACGATGCCCGTGCCCCCACTGCCGAGTTTGCCGATCAAACGATACTCGATATCGTCGATGCCTCCTCCAGCCCCCTGTCCGGCAGCTGCTCCGCCTTCCGCCGTTGACGTCAGTTGGCCCAGCGAGATGACTTTGCGAGGCGGCACAAACCCTTCATCGGCCCGCAGCGCGGCCAAGTCCGTCTGCTCATCAACGGTTTGCTGAAGCAGCGGAGGTATGGGACCAGAGTCTGTCCACTCCGGATGTTCCAAAGTGAGGCGGGCTTCCGTCAAAGATAACGTGATCGTTTTGGCGTCCGATGGCATTTCAGCCAAACGCTGCGACAAGTTCTTGTCGCCGAAGATCGTATCGAGCAGTGTCGCCATCACAGATTCCTTGATTCGCCCGGCCAACACCACCTATTAAAAGGAAATTCGTTGCCTTACCCGATTCGAGATTTACAATCTGCGATCGCGCGGGACGTTGATTGTTTTAGTGCTTTTTTAGCGGAACGGCGCGAGCCGTCCGGTCCCGAGTCACCGGACGGCTCGCGCCGTTCCGCTACATTGGAAGTCCCGCAGTAATTAAATCAATGTCCCCCGCGAGTTTGCTCACTAACGCCGTTTCGTCGTTCGCTTCTTTGAGACTTTCTTCGCAGCCTTCTTCGCCGTTTTCTTGCTTGCGGCCTTCTTAACTGATTTCTTCGCCGTCTTTCTAGCGGACTTCTTCACCGATTTCTTAGCGACCTTGCGAGCCGACTTTTTGACCGATTTCTTAACGCTCTTTTTTGCCGACGCTTTCTTGCTGGCTCGTTTCGTCACCGGCTTCGCAGCCTTCTTAGAGACTTTGCGTTTCGCCTTTTTACCAGCAGCCGAGCGTTCATAGATCGCGACGACTTGATCCCGGTCGGTAATCTGTCGTTCTCGAGCCAAGACCGCAAGTTCGAACGCCCGATCTTCGCCGTACTTGTTCCAGGCAAAACTCGCCTTTTCGCGTCGTCCATCTTCGGTGACCCAGGAGGCGCAGTATGCCGAGTACGCACACCCTGGATAACGATTGTCTTGCGAGTAGGCGACGTGAACGCCCACGACACCCGTAGTATTCCGCGACGTCAAACGGTTCCGCGTGGAGTTTTCCGGAGGGCCCATCTCGGCGAGCAAGTCATCATACGCCTTCTTGGCGGCGGCAAACGCTTTTCGTTTACCCCCATTCTTGCTGTCGGAGAAATACTTGTTAACTCGCGTCCCACCTCGGGAGATCCGCACCATATACCCGCTGCGATTTTCCATTTCGAATCGGGTGATGCCTTTGGCGACAGTCGTGGTGGACATGCGAGAATGGTCTGGGTGTGAAGAAAGAGAAACGGGCCAAAATCATAAACGAAAAACCAGGGGACATTAAAATCACCGCCCCGTCGGATTACAAGCCGTTGAACCTGAGCGAACGCTCCATTGCGACCGCCACTCACGCGAAGTGCACAAAAGACCACCACCCGTTTATGGGGATTTAGAATTTTAGCCCTAACGTCTGGATCCAACCGTCGAATATGATGACCTCCGAATCAAAAGTGTTCACCGCTGAACATTCCACATACGGGTAATCGGCACGTTTCCATGAAACCTCTTTTGCGCTACCGTCCCCATCACGACACGTTGACGGGAAAAAGTCGCCACCGATTCCTGCGATCGGAAGCTCTCGAACGGCGAGCAATGCTGGCCGGCGATGTTTTGGTGGCGGTCCCTTCAAGTGATGTCGCCGCTGAAATTTCCGTGCCGACGGACACGCTGGAGCAGCCGATCTCGACGGAGCGAGCCGCCGAGGGGGAAACCACCAGCACCGTGCATTTCCGGTTCGATTACACCCACGACACCGGTTTCTTCAAAAACAACCCGCAACGTCAAGCGTTGCTGGAACAGGCCGGCCGGTTCCTCACCGACCGTCTCACCGACACGCTCGAGGCAATTCCGGCATCCAACTCCAGTTACAGTTGGCAGGCGCACTACACCAACCCGTCAACGGGCGTGAACACGAAATTGCCGAGCAATTTTTCAGCCGCCGCCAATGAGATCGTTGTGTACGTGGGAACGCGCAACCTTCAAAGCCTCGATGCTTCGGCGACCGACAAGACCCGCGCCCACGCCGACGGCATCAACCAACCATTTAGTTATTCCTGCACCACCGGCACCCAGGCCGCGTGCGACGCCTTCGGCAGGACGCTGCTGACCCGCGGGGAAGGCACGACGTCGGGTGCGGGTGCGACCGACTTTGCGCCATTCGTGGCATCGATCAGCTTTGATAGCCGTAGCGAAACCGTCAACGCATGGAACTTCGAGGATGGGCCGATCGAAGAGAATCAATTGCGTTTTCTGACGTTTGCCCAGCACGAACTCGCTCACGTTCTCGGCCACGGAATCTCGGACTCGTTCATCATCCGCGCCGGGGGCGGTCAGTTCAACGGTCCCAAAACCGATGCTGTTTACGTCGGATCTGGGCACGTGCCGCTCAATGGACAACACATCGCTCAATCGGTCGTCGCCCTGCAACCAACGATCATGACGGCGAGCATCGACACGAGCGAACTGTTCTCGGAACTCGATTTTGCCGTGCTCGACGACATCGGCTGGCAATTGACCGGCGACACGCGGCCGACCATCACGATGACGACTCAATCTGCCGTTGTCACCGAAGGCGTGGGCTCCGTAGAAGTCACCGCGACGTTATCGGCTAACTCGGCAACCGCGATCACGTTGCCGGTCACCGTCACGGGAGCCGCGTCGACGACTTCGGATGTGCAATTGTCGTCCACGAGTTTCGTGTTCGCTCCCAACCAACGGACGGCCACCATCACCATCAATGTTGTCGACGATGCCGTCGACGAAACGACCGAGGCGGTCACGGTTTCACTCAACGACGTGATCACCGTGAAGCAAGGTTCGACCACCGATTTCCGTCTCACGATTTTTGACGACGATGGCGTGGACTGGAAAAAAGTCCCGCAGCTTGATCTCGCGACCCTCACCAACCCCTTGGCAATTCCCGGTGACAACCAAGCTCGTGCGATCGTATTCCGCGCCGGCTCGACGCAAACGCTCAGTGTGACGGCGTCCAATGTCGACCAAATCAGTGAAGCGGTGCTGTTGCTTGACAAAAACCAAAACGTCATCGGCCAATACGGTTCCACGGGCATTGCCGCCGCGTCGCTGGTCAAAGGCGAAGCCTATGCGATCGTTTTCTTCCCTCGTCTGACCGCGAGAAACTTTGTCATCAATCTTCCCGGGGGGGTCGCCGCCGTCCCACCGCGAACGAACGTCTTGTTCCCGCAAGATGTGAATGGATCAGGTGGGGTCACCGAAGTCGACGCGCTCCAAATCATCAACCAGCTCAATCTCTCCACCGGCGACTCGTCCATCGACGCCGCCACCGTCACTGGCAAAGGCTACTACGACGTATCCGGCGACAAATTCATCACCGCCGTCGATGCGCTGCAGGTCATCAATTTTCTCAATAGAAACTCGCCCGGCGGCAGCGAACCCGGCGGCGAGACCCTCGTGAGATCGACACAGGTCAACGCTACTGTCGCGGCGGCGCCCACCACGACAGTATTCGAATCGACTACGGCTGCCGACGATGCCCCGATCGACGAGCTTTTGCCGTCCACACAACCTGACGGCAAATGGGTCGATCAATCAGCGGCTGACACCGGTGCGGCGGCGAAACCGTCGACAGACGAGATAGATCGTTTCTTCGAGGAAGCATTCCTCGACAACGAGCCTTCCACGATGTCTCTCGAGTTACCCGCGTTCACGGTTCTCTGAGCGTAAGACCAGGAGAGGCCCCTTGCCCCCCCACAGATATTCGAAATCACTCGAGAGAGCGTCCGGTCGGCGATGAAAACCCGCGACCTCCCAAAATAGGCAAACCGGGCAAAAGGTACGACGATTGCTTGCTCGCTGCTCGGCAGATGCCTCAGATTCAGTTCAGACGCTTCCACGACCGAACCGATCCGACGAAGAACACCTATTCTTCGACCGCGAATTCCTCGGCCGTTTACTTATGTCTGCAAACTCATCCCCACTCCGGTCCGTCCCTGTCCGCCGCCGTTTGGCATCGGCCGCATTCGCTGCGGTTACCTGCCTCGGTTTCATCGTCGGATCGGGAACTTTCGAACACGTGCCCGCGTCCGCCATTGAAGGTTCACCCATCGACGGCAGCATCGGAATCTGGGCCCCGCTGCTGCCGGAGCTCTCCGACGCCGGTGGCGCCTCGGACTCGGGCGACTCGATCGGAACGACCCTCGAACTGTCGGGGCATCATCGTTTTGAAGGGTTTCTCACAAGCGTCGAGGGTGGCGTCGAATACGGGGTCACCGACTCGGTCGAGATGTTTGCCTACGAGTTCCTGCTGCGGGACACGTGGTCGTTCGCAATCGGAGAACTGTCAGCGGGAACCGGCTTCAGCCAAATGCAGTGGGACCGAGATTGGGGCAACCGCGAGATCAGCAGCGACTACATCGGGGCCAAAATCATCGGCGGGTGGGAAACGACCTTCGGCCGACAGCCGATTTGGATCGACTTGAAGATCGGACTTTATGACTTCGACGGTCGCTACGATGATGCGGTCAATCACGAGACGATTTCCAAATTCACAACCACGTGGGGAGTCGATGTGAAAGCGGACTGTGACCGATTCGGCATTCCGATGCGATTCGTCGCTGGCGTTGATTACTTGCGAGACATGACCACATGGGAGGCCGGGCAAATCGGCACCGAGGATGCCGTTGCCCTCACCGGCGCGGTTGAGTTTCGGTTGAAGTAACCCGGCATATCGCGGGAACATCGGCCTGCCTGGATCTCGTACTTCAGGCTGTGGGTGCCAGATAATCGCTTCAAAATTGGCGCGTTCGGCCCCAGTTCTTGACCTAAGATTAGACTGCGTAGTTCCCCCACACCGCGAGTCTTTTCATGCCGTTTCGCTGCCCGCTTCTTCTCCGTCTCGCAATTTGCTGCGTCATATCGGGAACGACCGTTGCAAATGGGCAGGTGATTTTCGCCGAACCGAGCGAATATTCGGAAACCGCACGCAACGGCGAATCGATCCTTCAGCAAGACGGCATCCCCGCCACTGAAGACGACCTGGAAGTACAACCTGCCGTCTCGCCACACCTACCCGAAGAGGTCATCGAGCAACGCCTCGAGGCGACTCCAACGGCAGCGTTCGATTCGCGAGCGAGCGATGAGATTTGGTTAATCAGCAGCCGAAACCTGGGATCGCGAAACGCCCCCACCGAATCGCTCGACGTTCGACTTCGGATCCAGGGTAACCACTGGCAATCAGGATCTACCGCGAATTTCTTCGGTCCTGATCCGAGCGGCATGAATCGTCCCGTGGTGATCTTTATTCACGGAAATCGCTGGTCCATTGACAAAACGATTCGACGTGGATTGCAGACCTATGACCGGACCATCTTGCCCTGGAAAGACGCTCCCCCGGTCCGTTTTGTCATCTGGACGTGGCCCTCGGACGCCATTCCCGGCCCTATCCGCGACGTGCGAATCAAAGCCGGGAAAGCCGACCAGCACGCGTTTCATTTGGCCCGCTTCTTACAGCGAATCGACCCAAATTGCCAAGTATCGCTGATCGGCTTCAGCTTCGGCGGACGCCTCACTCTCGGTGCATTGCACTTGGTCGGAGGCGGAAGTGTGGACGGATGCGGCCTCGGTCATTCAGTGGCGGGATACCAACCGGAAATGTCGAGGAATCGCTTCAATGTGGCGTTGGTGGTGCCGGCCATTCGCAACGACTGCATGATCAGTGTCCGTTCGCAGGCCTATCACCAAATCAACGATCTGTTTCTGCTCTACAACAGCCGGGACACCTATCTGGGGCTGTATAAGTTCACGCGTTTCGACGGCAAAAACCCAGCTCTGGGATACACCGGGATTTGTGGCTTGAATCATTTTCCCGATCACTCGTATCGTGTGCAGCAATTCAACTCGTCCCGTGCGGTGGGTTCCGAACACGACTTTTTGGAATACATTTCCGATCGTCGGATCGAGGCCAATCTTCGAAAACACATTCTCACGCCGCCGCAATAGTTCGAGTGCGGGGTGAATTCGGCGTTTCTAGGATAAAGCAAGCTCGATCGTATTGGTGATCGCATGACGGGCGCGGCCGCTGCGGGTCGCTCCACCAAACGGCGAGCACGTCCGAATGGCCCGCGTGGGATCCGCCCAGTCCACAATGACAGAAACACATGGAAGTGCAGCGATGAAATCACAGTCAAAGAGCATTTGGGCCGGAGCATTGATTTCGGTAACGCTGCTCTATCTGACGGGGCCAACGACCAACCTTTGGCTTCTCGCACTCATCGCGTTGGCACCGTTGTTTTGGATCGCAAAACAAGAGCGGGCGAGATGGAAGGCAGCCATTTACTTTGCGTTTTTTGGCTATTACTTCGTCTCGCTCCAAGGACTTCGCTACGCCCACCCGTTGATGGTCCTACCGCTGATCGCGTTGGCGGGATATCTCGCAGTTTATCCGTTGTTGTTCCTGGCGATGATCCGGCAATGGTTGCGCATTGACCGTGACACCAACTCCATCGCTCGGATCACCCGTGGCATCCCTTTCGCATTGGTTGCCGCCGTCATCTGGGTCGGCGGTGAATGTTTGCGGAACTATTTTGCGACCGGGATTTCGGTCTTGATGCTGGGCCATTCACTCGCGGGAATGTCCCACCCCACTTTGATCCAAATCGCAGATTGCTTTGGGAGCTACGGCGTTAGCTTTCTGATCGTTGTGGTCAACGTTGCGGTTGCCGATCTGGCGTTTGCCCGATGGTCCAAACGGCATACGCCTGAACCAGCGGATGAACTGACAACAAGTCCATTGCCAACAAGTGAACCGTCCTCGCGATGGAAGGTTGCCTGCGTGGGCTGGCAATCGTCCTTGCCGATTGCGATCGTTGCTCTCGTATCGGCCCATGTTTATGGGTCGGGGGCACTGCAACACGAAACCACGGACTCAGACGTGACGTTCCTATTGGTGGGGCGGGACGAGCAGACCGAATACCAGCAGGATCAGCAGCGGGAGCTGGATATTTTTTCCGCCTACGCGCGACAATCAATCACCGCGGTCCGCCGCAGCGAACGTCCGATCGATGCGGTCGTGTGGCCTGAGTCGATGTTGTCCGGCGGTCAGCCCTGGTACATCGCTGAAGATGACCTGGTCGTGCCCGCCGAGATGCGAGGTGGTGGATATGGCGAAGAGATGAGCGCAGAACAAATGCGTCAAATCATCTCGCAAACCCGCGACGATTTCACACGCCGCTCGGTAGACCTCGTTTCGGCAATGGCCAGCGGCGATCCGCCTCGATCACCATCCATCATCGGTGGATGCGGTGTTGTCAGATACGGCAAAACGGCAAAGCAATTCAGCGGCGTGATCCACATTGGTCCCGACGGGCAAGTTCGAAACACCTATGCAAAGAATCACTTGGTGATGTTCGGTGAATACATTCCACTGATCAAATCGATCCCCGTACTCAAAGCATACGTCCCACCGGGGCTCGGCCTCGACGCAGGGACGGGACCGGCGGTGTTCCGAGTCGCGTCGCTCAACGTGCTCCCTAATTTGTGCATCGAAACCGCGGTCGAACGCGTATCGGTCAATCACATGCGAGCGATTTTGCAAGACGATCCTGATTCACTGCCGGACGTGATCGTGACATTGACCAACGACGCTTGGTTCGACCACTCCGCCGTCGTCGCGCACCATCTCCGGTGCGCTCAAATGGTATCCGTGGGATGCCGCCGACCGATTCTATCCGCGGCCAACGGCGGTCCGACGGCGTGGATCGACAGCAGCGGCCGGGTTGTTGAAAAACTGAGTTTCGACACCGCCGGAGAGATCCTGGCAGAGCCAAAACTCGACGATCGCGTTAGCACTTACGTGCGATACGGCGCCACGCCGGTATTGCCAATGGCAGCGGCGTGGCTCGTCGGATTGGCCGTCGTGCTTAATAAGCTTTGGCGAAGACGCCCATTTTTTCGGCGGGACGACCGCTAAAGAAACAGGTTCCCGGTTCGGCGTTACCGTCGCGTGGCACACAGCGAATCGTGACCTTGAGTTCCTTCAACAACTGCTCGATCGCATCTTCGTCGGCGAAGTGGCAGTGTGCGAACCCGCCGTGAATCTTGTTCTCGTCTGTGGTCGTGAAGAAGTCCCGGAACTCGGCTTCGTTCGTGATGGTGACGGTGTTCGATTCACGTAACTCGAGTGCCGCTGCAAATAGTTCACTTTGCAGCGTCTCCAGCATTGTCGAAATCGTGCTGACGAGTTCCTTTCGTGACACACCAAAGCTCTTCGGTTGGTTGCGGACACCACAGAAGACGCTGTCTTTCGCGATGTCTTTGGGGCCAATTTCCAAACGGATCGGCACACCACGTTTGACGTGATACCACTTTTTCTCACCGCCGCGGATATCGCGATCGTCAATGACGACTCGGATCGGGGCACCGGCATAAGTTTGGGCCGCGATTTCGTCACGCAGCGATTTGACGTATTCCATCACCTCGGTACGCGAGTCGTCTTTGTAGATCGGCTGAATAACGACTTGCGAAGGTGCCAAACGCGGCGGCAAAACGAGGCCATCGTCATCGCTGTGCGTCATGATCAGCGCTCCGATCAACCGGGTGCTAACACCCCACGAAGTCGTCCACGCGTATTCAATGCCACCCGTTTCACTCTGGAATTTGATCTCTTGCGCCTTGGCGAAGTTCTGCCCGAGGAAGTGGCTCGTTCCGGCCTGAAGTGCCTTACGGTCTTGCATCATCGCTTCGATCGATAACGTTTCCACGGCACCGGGGAATCGCTCTTTCGGCGTCTTGCTTCCGACGATCACCGGCATCGCCATCCAATCCTGGGCGAAATCGCGATAGACGTCGACCATCTGCTCAGTCTCCGCGATCGCTTCTTCAGCCGTTGCATGAACGGTATGGCCTTCTTGCCAAAGAAACTCGGCGGTTCGCAAGAACATGCGTGTCCGCATTTCCCAACGGACCACGTTGGCCCACTGGTTGATAAGGATCGGCAGATCACGGTAGCTCTGCACCCATTTTGCATAGGTGGCACCGATGATCGTTTCGCTGGTCGGACGGACGATCAGGGGCTCTTCGAGTTTACCGGCAGGCCGCAACCCGCCGTCCGGATCGGGCTCAAGTCGATGGTGAGTGACGACGGCACATTCCTTGGCAAAACCTTCGACGTGCTCGGCCTCTTTTTCGAGAAAGCTCATCGGGATGAACAGCGGGAAGTACGCGTTTTGGTGCCCGGTCGCTTTGAACTTGTCGTCAAGTGCGCGTTGAATGTTTTCCCAAAGCTGATACCCCCATGGCTTGATCACCATGCATCCACGCACTGGTGAGTTCTCGGCCAAATCAGCGGCACGGATCACCTGTTGATACCACTCGGGATAATCCGCCTCACGGGTCGGGCTGATCGCGGTCTTGGGGGCCATAGGAAGAGGACTGAGGAGTAAGAACGAACGGAAAATGGGAAACGGCGGCTACCAAGCAGCGCCTCAATGAAGTTCTCAAGCGAACACCAGACGCAGGCTCAATCACCAAATGCAAGTCTTCGCTGATGCGTCTTTTGGCAGGGCAGCGGAAGGATCACTCACCAAGACCTAGCCGGTGGGCTGCGCCGCGGTGAGGCTTTCTTGGAACTGCTGGAACAGATAGTGACTGTCGTGAGGACCGGCAGCGGCTTCAGGGTGGTACTGCACGGCGAACGCATCTGCTTCGCGGTGACGAACTCCCGCAACGGTGTCGTCGTTGAGGTGGCGGTGTGTTACCTCCAAACAATCCGGAAGATCTTTGTCATCAACAGCGAAACCGTGGTTTTGTGTCGTGATCTCGACCTTCTCCGTCTTGAGGTTCAACACGGGCTGGTTGGCTCCCCGGTGTCCAAACTTCAGCTTGAAGGTCTTCGCGCCGCAAGCGAGCGAGAGCAGTTGATGCCCTAAGCAAATTCCGAATACGGGCACTTTGCCGATCAGTTTCGAAATCGATTCATGGGCATACGTCAACGGTTCCGGGTCGCCGGGGCCGTTCGACAAAAACACACCCGTCGGTTCCAGGCGGAGGATTTCATCGGCGGACAGATTGCCCGGAACGATCGTGACGCGGTTTCCACGTGATCGCAGGTGGCGAGGGATGTTCCATTTCATTCCGAAGTCCATGCAGACGACGTGCGGCCGGTCGGAATCTCCGACGGCATCGTTTGTGACGATGGTCGCGCCCCGAGCGACTTCGATCGCGGTCCACTCATCGAGTTCGTGGGTCCACTTTTCCGTTTGGCTGGGCATGACTTCCTTAACCAAATCGCGTCCGACAAGGCTCGGCGCGGCTTTGGCTTTCGCAACCAGCGACGCGTCATCGAGATCTTCGGTCGACAACACGCCTTGCATGGCACCGACGCTGCGGATCCGTCGGACGAGGGCGCGGGTATCGATCCCCATCAATCCCAACACGTTGTTCTTACTCAAGTAATCTGCCAGCGTTCCTTCCGCACGGTAGTTGCTGTGAATTCGACTTTCGTTGCGAATCACGAATCCCGAAAGCGACGTGCCTTGACGTTCGACGTCGATCGAGTTGACGCCGTAGTTGCCGATTTCCGGATAGGTCATCGTGACGATTTGGCCGCAGTAACTCGGGTCGGTCAGGATTTCCTGATAGCCCGTCATCGACGTGTTGAAAACGACTTCGCCAGTGACCTCGCCGGTCGCGCCGAGTGAGCGGCCTAAATAAACCGTGCCATCTTGAAGTGCGAGTTTTGCCGGCTTGGATATGTTTTGTGAATCAGTCATTGACGAAAGTTTTCAGTGCGGGAGGCACACTCGCGATTACTCGAGAGTAAACGGAAATCGCGGGTGGCGAATTTGTTTTACGGAGTATCGCTTCGGTAAACGATCTCTTCCAGGGGTAGCCGGCGTATTCTTAAGATGAAAGGCACGTTCTTTGCATCTCGTTCTGAGCATCTAAGGTATGCGAATTGCGGTTTGCTGCGACACCTAAGGCCAGGAGAGTCGACAATCCATGCGGACATCTGCCATGGGTTGCCACTCATCAAACCTGATTTGCCGCGTGTCACGAATACGATGTCAGCAAGAAAACGTGGGGTGGGATCGGTCGGATCTCGCCGTTCCGCTAGGCTTTTTAGCGGCAGGGCGAGTCCCCTCCGGTTCGAGCCACCCTCAAGTCGAAGACAACGGGCAGGTTTTAAATCACGAATCTGCCCCGCAATTCCCCGACATTCCCTCACCCATTACAAACGCCCCCCTATAACGCCCCCCCCCTGTGGAGAAATTGCACGAGATGACTAATCACCTGCGACTGACCGGCCTGCCAATGATGATCGCCCTCGCGGTCAGCCTCGTTTCGTTCGCGGATATCGGTGAAATTCGAGCAGAATCGCCCAGCGAAGCCACCGAAGCCCCCCCGGCGAACTCGAACCTAAACAGCCGGATCGACCGACTCGCTGACCGTGGGATCGAATTCCTGAGGACCCGCGGGCAAAGCGATGACGGGGCGTTCAGCGGCGAAACCGGCGCCGCCGTCACCGGATTGTGCGTGCGTGCGATCCTCGAACATCGCCCCACCGCGATCAACACCGACCCCGTGGTCAAGAAATCGCTGGAATTTTTAGAAAGCAAAATTCAGCCCGACGGGGGGATCTACCAAACCGGATCGCTGTACCGAAACTACGAGACGTCGACCGCCGTCCTGGCCCTGATCGCCGCCAACCAGGCCCAATCAGGCGACGACTCCCACCGGAAATATGACAGCATTCTGCGCCGCGCAGAGATGTTTCTGAAGGAAATCCAGTGGGACGAGGGGGAAGGCATCACGCCGAAAGACACCGAGTACGGAGGCGCCGGATACGGCAGCCACTCCCGCCCCGACCTCTCCAACACCTCGTTCCTGATCGAAGCCTTACATGAACTCGGTAACGATGCCGATGACGAGGCGATTCAAAAGGCTTTGAAGTTTGTCGCCCGGACCCAAAACCTCGCTCCCCCGGAAGGCACGAGCGACGGAAATGACACCGTCCATGGCGAAAAAATCGGCGACGGCGGCTTCTACTACACGCCCGCCGCCGGCGGACAAAGTAAAGCGGGCGAAGAAGCCAACGGTGGACTCCGCAGCTACGGTTCGATGACCTACGCGGGCCTCAAAAGCATGATCTACGCAGGTTTGAGCCAGGACGATCCGCGTGTCGAAGCGGCACTCGGCTTCATTCGCGAAAACTACTCGCTCGAAAAAAATCCCGGCATGGGTGCCCAGGGCCTGTTCTACTACTACCACACTTTTGCCAAAGCTCTCGACGTGGCTGGCCTCGAAGTCGTCGACGCGGAGGGGGGTTCGGTTCACGATTGGCGTGAAGAACTCGTCGCAACCCTCGAGGCCAACCAGCAGGCAGACGGCTCGTGGGTGAACCGAGAGAGCGACCGTTGGATGGAAGGCGACCGTCAACTGGTCACGGCGTACTGCCTCCTCGCGTTGTCACACGCCAAAAAGTAGAACCGGCTCCGTCGCCTGCCTTTGCTCGGTTGGTTGGCGAGAGCGTGGTGGTGAGATAAGTTAACGGGGAACAGCTTCCAAGCCATCTCCGATTTGTTGAGCTCGCACACCCCACCAGGATGGAGCGTCAACAACGAGGTCCCCGGCTGACCGCTCACCTCCCCACCCGGACACTTCTATGGCGAGTACATCGATCTACAACGTGCCGAACGCGCTGACGACAGTGCGGTTCGCGTTGGCGATCGCCGTGGTCGTTTTGATCCCAATGGGTGAATCCTGGCCGGCCCTGATTGTTTTCTTGATCGCCGTCTCAACCGATTGGATGGACGGCTACTGGGCGAGGAAGTATGGCCAAGTCACCAAGCTGGGCCGGATCTTCGACCCTTTCGTCGACAAGATCATCATCTGCGGTTCGTTCATCGCATTGGTTGAAGTCGACGATAGCCCGGTGAAATCTTGGATGGCCACGATCGTCGTTGCGCGGGAGCTTTTAGTAACGAGTTTACGTGGCATTATCGAAGGCGCCGGCGGTGACTTCTCAGCCAGCTGGCTCGGCAAGTGGAAAATGGTGGTGCAATGTGCGGCCGTGGTCGCTGCGTTGTTGACGTTCGTGATCCTGCCGGTTCCAGGATGGCTGGAGATCACGACGCTCATTCTGCTATGGGGAGCCATCTTCATCACAGTCTATTCGGGCGTGGACTACACGCTGATCGCCGCCCGAGTGATGCAGTCCGATCCTCAAACGCTGACCCAAGTCGACGTTCCCACGACCGCATCCATCCCCGCGGAACCAAATGACGAAACGCTTGGCGAATCCGCTCGCGATGAAAAAGCCGGTTCGGTTGCCGAACGAGACTGATTTTCATGCAAACCCAAACGCCGCCCTCTGACGCCCCCGCTCCCGCGTCAGACCTCGATTCCACTGCCGTGATGGAAGTCGCCGAGCTCTCCAACTACGAATGGATTCTGACCGCGGTAACGCTCCTGATCCTGTTCGCGTTCGTGTCGTCGATCACGAAATGGATCTCGCTGCTCCGACGAGGCGTGCGTTTTTTTGGCGAACATGCGATCCTCCCCGAACGCCCTCGAGCGAGACCTTATTGGAACCCGCTGTACTTCCTGTTTTTTTTCGCGGTCCTGATTGTCGCTAACCTGCAGTTCAATCAGTTGGCGGCAGACTACCTGCCGACCGCCCCCGACGTTGAAGTCGACGTCGAAGCGGAGGTGCAACCGGAAAGCGCGCCGCCCATTTCGGTGATCCAGCTCCTGCTTAGTTCCGCGTCGATGGTGACGGCGACCATCGTCACGATGTGGCTCGCCCGAACGTTCCGACCGCGACTCCGACCGGGTCTATTGGAGGGCCACGAGCGTCCCAAGATTGGATGGCTACCTGCCCGCGGGGATTTTGCCTTGGGCTTCAAAGCCGCGTGGTTAATCTTGCCGCCGACGATGCTGCTGATGGGGCTCGTATCGGTCTTGCAAAAGTACTCCCACCCCGTGCTTGACGCCTTAAAACCTGACGGGCCCGACTCTTCGCCGGACTTTGCCGTCTTCGCCGCACTTTTTTTCACGACCGCGATCGTCACGCCGATGGTGGAGGAATTCTGGTTCCGCGGCATCCTGCAAGGCGGGCTGCAACGACTCGCGGACGCGATGAGCGACGTGCGCAGGTGGACGACCAACGCGGCACCGGCCTACGCAGGCAATGTTGGACTGGAGCCGCAACCTTCCGCTCAAGATCCGTACGCGCCGCCATGGCCCGCCAACGCCCTGCCTGCCAACACCCAGCCGAACCCGGCGGACGGCCCCGGGGATGCGTCGATCAGTCAACCGGCGACGACCGCCGAAGCGGATTTTGCGACGCGGTCGGATTGGACGCCGACAGCAATTTGGCCGATCGTTGTAGCCAGTCTGCTGTTCGCGATCATGCACTGGGGGCAAGGACTCGCACCGATCCCGCTGTTCTTCCTTTCCATGGGTCTAGGATATCTGTACCGACAGACCGGCTCACTCGTGCCGTCAATCGTCGTGCATTTCGTACTCAACGGCTTCACGATGAGTGCGACGTTACTCGAGCTGCTGCGTTAGCCGCCGTCACCCTTGCCGAGCCCATTCGTTTGAGCCCACCGATTCGCATCCGCGGCGCACGCGTTCACAACCTCAAGAACCTCAACGTTGACATCCCCCGCGATGCGCTCACCGTGATCACGGGAGTGTCGGGCAGCGGCAAGAGTTCACTGGCGTTCGACACCCTGTTCGCCGAAGGGCAGCGGCAATACATCGACACGCTTTCAACGTACGCGCGGCAATATCTCGATGCGATCCCACGCCCCGACGTTGACCTAATCGATGGCCTCGCGCCGACGTTGTCGATCGATCAAAAGAGCGGCACGCAATCGGCGCGCAGCACCGTGGCGACGGTCACGGAAATCTACGATTACCTGCGACTGCTCTACGCCCGCATCGGGACTCCACATTGCACGCACTGTGGGAGCACCATTAGCACCCAAACGCCCGACGCGATCATTCAAACTCTCGCGTCGTATCCGCCCCGCACCAAACTGACTTTGATGAGCCCGATGGTGCGCGGCAGAAAGGGGGCACACAGCGATGTTTTTGAAAAAATCGCTTCGCAGGGACTGGTTCGTGCACGCGTCGACGGTGAAGTCTACCTGCTCGAAGAAGTCCCCCCGCTGGCCGTCCGAAAAAACCACACCATCGAAGCCGTTGTCGATCGCATTGTCTTGAAAGAGGGAATCGAACCTCGACTCGATGAATCCACACGATTAGCGATCCGACTCTCCGACGGCATGTGTTCCGCATTGATCGAACCGCCTGGCGGCGATGCCGAACAAAAACTCTTCAGCACCGCGATGGCCTGTATCGAGTGCGGAACGAGCTTCGAGGAACTCGAACCGAGAACTTTCAGCTTCAACAGCCCCTACGGCGCATGCCAAACATGCGACGGGCTAGGCGTGATTTCTGACTCGACGCGTTCCAGGTCAAAAGGGGCCAAGAAATCAGGAAGGCCAACGGCGAAATCCAGGAAGCTCCCAAAAGCGACCGCGAATGACGACGCCCAAACGGTTCGCATTTGCTCGGACTGCGAAGGCGGACGACTGCGGCCGGAAGCACTCGCGGTGACCATCGCCGGAGAATCGATCGCCGCTGTCGTGGCCATTCCGATGGTCGAAACCAAGAACTGGATTGCCGGAATCACTGACTCGCTTTCTGAGATCAATCGCCGGGTGGCGGCTCCTATCCAAGACGAAGTCATTCGGAGGATCGACTTCCTTCGCCGCGTCGGGGTCGACTACCTCACGCTCGATCGATCCGCCGACACGCTGAGCGGCGGCGAGCTGCAACGCATTCGCTTAGCAACTTGTATCGGTAGCGGACTCGTCAGCGTCTGCTACGTACTCGACGAACCGTCGATCGGTTTGCACCCCGCTGACCACGACCGCTTGCTCGGTGCCATCGGCGAACTAAAAAGCCAAGGCAATACCATCGTGATCGTCGAACACGATGAAGACACGATGCGAGCCGCTGATCACCTGATCGACATCGGGCCCGGCGCCGGAGTCCATGGCGGCCACATGGTCAGCCAGGGCACTCCCGATGAGGTCGCCGCAGACCAATCCAGCCCAACGGGGAGGTTCCTGTCAGGCGAGCATCTCATCGGCCTCGAACGCCAGCGTCGCGTTCCCCGGCGAAACGATTGGTTAACACTTCACGGCGCACAACTGCATAACCTGCAAAACGTCACGCTCAAGCTGCCACTCGGGTTGCTTGTCGGTATCAGCGGCGTCTCGGGAAGCGGCAAGAGTTCACTCATTGTCGACACGCTCTACCCCGCCGTGGCCGCGCAGCTTGGATTGGTCGCCAAAGAACCCGGCCCCTACAAGCGGCTCACCGGAGCGGACAAGCTCGACAAACTGATCGCCATCGATCAGTCACCGATTGGCCGAACGACCCGCTCCTGCCCCGCCACCTACGCGGGCGTGCTCGATCCGATTCGAAACGTCTTTGCGACCACGCGTGCGGCGAAGACACTCGGTTTCTCAGCCTCGCGTTTTAGTTTCAACTCCCCCGCCGGCCGATGCGACGTCTGTAAGGGAAACGGGTTCGAGAGAATCGAGATGAATTTTCTCAGCGACCTGTTGATCGAATGCTCACGCTGCGGCGGCAAACGGTTCAATCGCCAAACATTGCAGGTTCGCTTCAAGGGTGCAACGATCGCCGACGTGCTCGACATGACGATCGAAGCGGCGATGGAATTTTTCGAAAACGTGCCCAAGGTCCACACGCTACTGTCATCACTATTCGACGTCGGATTGGGCTACGTCACGCTGGGGCAATCCAGCACCACGCTGAGTGGCGGCGAAGCCCAGCGGATCAAACTTGCAACCGAATTGGCTCGACCCGGCACCGGCCAAACGCTCTACCTGCTCGATGAACCGACGACAGGGCTACACTTTTCCGACGTCCAACGGTTACTCGTCGTACTTGATCGACTCGTCGAACAAGGCAACACCGTGCTCGTGATCGAACACCATACGGACCTGCTCGCCGCCTGCGATTGGCTGATCGACCTCGGCCCCAAAGGCGGCACCGAAGGCGGCCGTATCATCACCCAGGGCAGCCCCGAAACCGTCGCCGAATGCGATGCGTCGTTGACGGGGCAATTCCTCCGTCGGCAACTGGGGTAAATCTATCCGGCTACTCAGCCGCGACCTGACCACCGAGATGTTCGTCCAAAAACGTCGTGGTCCACTTTTGGCACGCCTCGTCATTCATCAGGAAAGAGTGCAACACGGGCACTTCATGAATGGACTCCGCGCCCGCTAATTTGGCCTCCTCGAGACTGACCACGAAATCACTATCACCTTCGACCAGAGGATTCCGAAGCCGACCTGGCTCCACTTTGCCGGCGACAATGGCGAACGGGAACGGCGGGGTAGCCAGTTTGGCTTCCACGTCCTCCCATCCCGTCCCAAGTTCCATCGCACCTGGACCGGCCACCAATCCGAAGAGTCCCGTCGCCGCCAACCGGCGGGCGATCGTTGCTCCGTGATTCGGCGGCCCCAACATGACCATCGACCGGCAGCGGGGCAAAATCTGTTTGGGGTCGCCATCACGCTGCAAATCACCGATGAGATGACGTGTCACGATGTTTCCCATGCTGTGACCAACAAAACAAAATTCCATCTCACTGTGTTGCCCTTCTAGAACGCGTCGAAGTGCCGCGGCGGAATCCGCGAGCCCCGATCGCGTGCTGGCATATCCGAACCGAATCACCTGATCGTAACCATCGTCTCGAAGTGCCTTTTCGAGCGATTTCATCGATGAATCGGTCCGCATCAACCCGTGCAGCAGGATCACCATGGGTTTCGCCGCAGGCGCAGATGGCTCGGGGCACAATTCGTCAAGCAACAACAGGGCGTCCGTTTCGCTCCCCCAACCGCGCCGGATGTTTCGCGGATCGAGCACGCGACAATGACCTGAAACCGCATTTCGCTGGACGCGATACCCCGATCGGTTCTCTAAATCCGTCCACAATTGGGCTCCGCCGATGGTCGGCATCGGTACGTTCAGATTTTTCGCCACGGTATCACTTTCAGTTTGTCCGATTGCCTCGCAACCGCCCAAGAAACATCCTGTCGTCAACACGGCGATCGACAGGGGAACGCAAATTCGACGCAGTGCCTTTGGAATCATGGCTATCGCAATGGAGCTAAGAGAACGGTTCGCTGGAAAGATGGGGGGCTTCGATTAAACCAGAGCCCGTAGGTCACGCGGCATTACGCGAAAACGTCTCCAAAAAAACAACAAAATTCGCCACGCTTACTCCGCTATCTTGGCGGGACTAGTGTTGCAAAACGATGCGACACGATAAACTTTCGCCATGAGCTACTCAAGAAGTCCCCGAAATGCCCGGAAGAGTGGTGGCGGTCGTCCGCCCCGCTTCGAAGATAACGAAGATACAATCGCGTTATTAGAATCTGTTGGGCCGGTTGTTTTACCACCGGAAATAGAGTCGTTTGACGAGTTGGATTTATCGCCCGTGATGCGACTCGCGATCGCAAAAGCCGGCTTCACCAAACCGTCGCCGATCCAAGCCGCACTGATTCCCTACGCCCTCGCTGGCACCGACGTGATCGGACAAGCCAGAACAGGGACTGGAAAAACGGCCGCGTTTTCGATTCCGATCTTGGAACAACTCGATTCGCTGGAAGAGTGCCGAGACCCCCAAGCGATTATCGTCGTGCCGACCCGTGAGTTGGCAGATCAAGTCGCCGGCGAAGCGGCCCGATTGGCTTACGGGGTCCCTACGGAGATCGCGATCCTGTCGGGTGGCAAGAACATGAATCGCCAACTCCGACAACTCGAAAACGGCGTTCAAGTCGTCGTCGGTACGCCCGGTCGAATTCACGACCACCTGCAACGCGGCACGCTGCGGTTGGACAAAACCTGGTGCGTGGTTCTCGACGAAGCGGACCGGATGCTCGACATCGGGTTCCGACCGCAAATCGAACGGATCATGCGGAAGTGCCCCCGCAACCGACAAACCCTTTTGCTGTCGGCAACATTGCCGCCCGTCGTTCGCCGCCTAGCAGAAAGCTACATGAGCGAGCCGGTCGTGATTGATTGCTGCCGCAACGAAATGGCCGTCGACACAATCGAACAACGTTACTTCACGGTCGCCAACGATCGGAAAGTTGAATTGCTCGAACAACTGCTCGAACGAGAAGACCCCGAGCAAGCGATCATCTTCTGCCGAACCAAACGAGGCACGGATCGATTGCACCGCCAGCTATCGCGCACCTACCACGGTGCTTGCGGTTGCATCCATGGCGATTTGCAACAACGTGAACGAGATCGCGTGCTGCAAAGCCTTCGCGACCGCAAACTCAAATTGCTGATCGCGACCGACGTCGTCGGACGAGGCATCGACATCACGACCATTTCGCACATCGTCAACTTCGACGTCCCGCAAGATTGCGACGACTACGTCCACCGCGTGGGTCGAACCGGGCGAATGGGACGCGATGGTGTCGCCTACACGTTTGTCGTTCCTGGCGAAGGCGAAGTCCTGACCAGCATCGAGCAACGGATCAACAAAGAACTCGTTCGAGATTCCATCGAAGGATTCGATCCGGTCCCGGAAGTGACGGCAGCAGCCGAGGCGGCTTCCGCCGCAGAGGAAGAGGCGCCCACGGAAGCTCGACGTAGCCTCAATCCGATGACACGGAAAAAGAAACGCCGCCGGTAGCCCAACCAGGGCTGGCTCGAAAGCGTTTTGCCAAAGGGTGTCCGCGTGTCGTCACGCCGGACACGCTCGACCACGGCTCACACAAAGTCATGATTCAATGACGGGCATGGCTCACTGACGAGCCCGAACCCATCCGGCTCGTGACTTCCGCGACACTAAAGATCAACCGCCGTATCGCTCGCCGAATCATCTTGCTGCTTTCTCAGCAACGCCATCGCAGCAAGCACCGCGTCGCATTGACAGCCGATCGCGAGCTTCCAATCGCCTGCCGCCTGGGCCTGGTTGCACTGATCTTGCAGCGTCTGGACGCCTTGCCAATCCAACATCCAGTGATTCTGCTCGGACGAGCGACGAATCTCTGAAACCACCCCCGCCAACCTGGCGCAAACAGTTTGATGCTGATCCACCGTGTATCGGCGATACGGGCCGGTGCCGACCGCGATCACCGACTCCTCCAAACCGGAATCATAGCTTCCTTGAACGGGGCTCGGCGACGCTCCTTTCCCACGGCGTCGGGCATTCAGCGGACGGCGACGATCATCGGTCGCCAAGATTCCACTCGCCCAAACCGCGAGAGCGATCGCGCCAAGAATGAACGCAGCGATAGCCGAACCCAACCACTTCGATCCGCCCCAATAGGCGGCCGCGGAAAACCCAGCGGCACCGAGCCAGCAAATGGTTGTCACCGCCAACAGCGCCCGCGACGAATGAACACTGCTCCACTTGAACCCACTCTCACCCGCTCCGGCCGGACTGCTCTTGCTGCGATCCACCAAGTGCTCGCCGGTCACATCGACAATAACCACTGTGATGTTATCCGGGCCGCCACGAAGGTTTGCCAAATCAACCAGCACGGGAGCAAGCTTTTCGAGAGGCAACGAATCCATCAAGACGCCAAGGTCGTCATCTTCGACTAGCCCCGTCAAACCGTCGCTGCACAACAAGAAGCGATCACCGATTTCGACATGGAACGGCCCCTCCAAATCCACCATCACGTGGGCGCCGGGACCGAGCGAACGAGTGATCACGTTTTTGGGAATTGATTTTCCGAGCGGGCTGTCGCTCGGAATCTGGCCACTGGCATGCATCTCCCAAACGAGTGAGTGATCGAAAGTTAGCTGCTCGAGGACGCCTTTGCGGAGACGATAGATCCGCGAGTCTCCGACCTGAGCGACATAGCCCCGGCCTTGCGCCAGCACCAGTGCGCTCGCCGTCGTGCCCATGTTGTGGAATTCGGGGTTGCTCTGGCCCCGATCGTAGATCGCCGTATTGGCCTGATGGACGGCTTGACCGAGTGCCTGGCCCTTGTCGGGCTTTTGAGAACTCACGTATCGCATCGCGATCTGCTCACAGGCGATCTTCGAGGCGAGTTCCCCCGCAGCGTGTGCCCCCATCCCATCAGCGACAACAAACAGATGACCGCGCCGTTCAAAACGCTCGGCCGACTCCGCTATCATCACGGCATGCGAATCTTGGTTGTTGGCCCGACGCATGCCCACATGGGTCAGCTCGGAGACGTTCACTCCAGGATGCCAAGATTCAGACAAACGACAATGGCCCAAAAAGTGAGTGGTGGGGGTGGGTACAAGGAGCCATATTATAAGGCTCAACACGCAGCGCACCTAGTACCGTTGAGAGTTAATTCGGTTGCAGGATTGCCGCAGCCAAACGGCACGCGTTCAGGTAATGATCAACCAATAAGTACTCGTCAGTGGTGTGAATGGCGGCCTGCCCACAACCGAGCGTAACAGCTTCGATGCCGTGAAGAAACAGCCAGTTCGCATCAAGTCCGCCGTTGGCAACTTCACAAATCGGTTCGACCCCGAGCTTCGTGATCCATTCTCGTGCCCCCAATACGGACGGGTGATCAAGATCGAGTGCGAATGCCTCATAGTCGACATGGCTACTGAACTCGATCCGCCCACAACGCCCGTTGACGTCGGTTACCTCGCGAGCTGCCTGCTCAAGCGCCTCGCGGATTTGACCGACGATCCAAGTTCGAAACTCAGCATCATGACTGCGTGCTTCGATTTTCAAACTGACCTCCGGCGTGACCACGTTGGTTGCCTCACCGCCATGGAACACACCCACGTTTGATGTCCCGCGTTTGCCATCGCGTTCAATCAGACCGTGCAGCCCCGCGTCGTGCAGCGCCGCGATCGCCTTGGACGCGATCGCAATCGCACTGACACCTCTTTCGGGCGCCACCCCCGCATGGGACGCGTAGCCATAAACGGTCGCCTGCATCCGTTCGCCACCGATCGCTCCGTGTCGGATCTTCTCCAGCGTACCGCCGTCAAAGTTGAACGCTTGATCCACACGCCCAATCTTGCTGGCGTCGAGATGCCGCGCCCCCTCGAGTCCGACTTCTTCTTGAATCAAGAACGAGATCACGGCGGGTGCGAGTTTGGCGTCCGGATGCGATTTCGCGTATCGAAGTCGTTCAAGAATTGCGGTCAAAATAATCGCACAACCCGCCCGATCGTCGCCGCCAAGTCCCGTTTCTCCTTCGGCAATGACGATTCGCCCCAACTCAGGATCATCTTTCAAAACAGGTTTTGCATTCACGCAAATCGGAACCGTGTCCATGTGCGCCGACAAGAGCGTGCGAGGCAACGAGGGGTCGCCCGGCAAACTCACGATCAAGTTCCCACAATTCCCTTTGATTCGCGTTCGCTGGTGAGCGTCATCCCGAACGATCCATTCTGGATCCACACCCGCATCCATAAGTATCTGCGTGATCGCCGCGGCCACGGCGGCCTCATCGCCACTTCGCCCCGGGATCGCCGTCAACTGCATGAATCGTTCGACCGCCGCGTCGGAATCGATCGCTACGAGGGAATCATCTGCTGCCGTGCTCATCAGTTGCTCTCAAAACTCGATGTCGAAAGTGGGGGTAGAAACAATCTAGACGCAAACTCGCGTCATGGGCGTCCCGATGGGTCCGCACACAGCAATTGCCGATTCGCATTCCCATTTGCCGCGTGATCTCCCCATGACTCATGCATTCAAAACGCTGGGGATCGTCCTCCACCAATCGTATCGAGTATCCTGACTACTCGGCAATCCACCCCATGAACGCTCCAGCTCGCTTGCCCCCCGACCGCGCATGCCCCCCCGTGCCCCGCTGCAACGCAAAATTCACGGTCTTGACTGTGTCGAAGAAGTTTCGCTGCTCAAGCGTGAGCTAGTCCCTCTCGTCGGCGACGAATCCCGTCTCGCGTTCGATCTGCTGCGTGCCAAACTCACCATCGATCTTGATGGCACATCGCTGGCGAGCGAAGAAATCGATTCCGCGATCGACCGCACCGGATTGCGTCACGAACCTTGGGTCGAGGACTCTGCGGAAGACGAAACGCAATCGAGTTGGATCCAATACCGACGAGGGGCGTTAACAACGATCAGCGGCGTGTGTGGACTGGCGGGTTGGTGGTTGCACTACGCTCACAGTCGATCGCTCGCCGGCACCGATAATCTCCTCGACTCGCCTAATGAAGGCGTCACTCCGGTGATCGCCACCGTCTATTTGATCGGCATTTTCGCGGGTTTGATCCTGGTGCTGCCCAAAGCTTGGCGGTCTCTCACGTCGTTTCGCCCCGACATGAATCTCTTGATGAGCGTCGCGGTGGTCGGCGCGATCGCGATCGGCGAATGGTTCGAAGCCGCGACGGTCGCATTCCTGTTTTCGCTGTCGCTGCTGCTCGAATCATGGAGCATCGGGCGTGCCCGTCGAGCGATTAGTTCGTTGATGGAGTGGACACCTCCGGTCGCTCGTCTGGTCTGTTCGTCGGGTGGCGTCCATGAGGTGTCACCCAAAGAGGTCGCCGTCGACTCAACGCTACAGGTACGTCCCGGCGACAAGATCCCACTCGATGGTGTTGTCCTCACCGGCGCCAGTGACGTCGATCAATCTCCGATCACGGGCGAAAGTGTTCCTGTCGAAAAAGAGGAGGGTGATCCCGTTTACGCCGGCACGATCAACGGCGACGGCGTGCTGACGATGCGAACGACCAAGACCTCGGACGACTCGACGCTCGCTCGCATCATCCGCATGGTTAGCGAAGCGGGGTCCAAACGTGCGACGGCGGAACAATGGGTCGAAAAATTTGCCGCGATCTACACGCCGATCGTGTTCACGCTCGCGATCTTGATCGTGCTCATTCCACCGCTGCTCTTTCAAGCATCGTGGGAAGAGTGGATCTATCGTTCACTGGTGCTGCTGGTGATCGCGTGTCCCTGTGCGTTGGTGATCTCGACTCCGGTCAGCGTGATCTCGGCACTGACGTCTGCGGCACGCCATGGCGTCTTAATTAAAGGGGGTGTGTTCATCGAGTTACCCGCCAGCCTTGATGCGATCGCGTTCGACAAAACCGGCACACTCACCTACGGCGAGCCGGCGGTGTCTCAAATTATAGTTAGCAGCAACGGCATCGCTGCGTCGAGCGTCGACGAAGACGAATTGCTGTCGATCGCCGCCGCAATCGGATCTCAGAGCAGCCACCCGCTGTCACTCGCGATCGTCAACTACGCCCGCGATCGCCCGCTGCCGCCCAACACCGCGACGGAGGTTACGTCGATTTCGGGCAAGGGGTCCATCGCGATGGTGAACGGGCGTGAGATTTGGATGGGGTCCAAGCGATTGATGAAGGACCAAAACCTCGATTGCCGCCAAACAGAAGAATTACTCGACTCCCCTCAGGCACGCGACAAAAGCGTGGTACTCATCGGTAACTCCGAGCGGGTACTCGGAATCATATTGCTCACCGATCCGGTTCGTGAAAACGCTCGCGATGTCGTCGCTTTGCTTCGGCAATCGGGTATCAAGACGATCTCCATGTTGACCGGTGATCATGACGCGGCCGCTTGCAACATCGCCGAACAAACTGGCATCGACGACGTCCACTCTCAGTTGCTCCCCGAAGACAAAGTCGAGGTGATCGGATTAATGGTCGAGGAATATGGCAACGTGGCCATGGTCGGAGATGGCGTCAACGACGCACCGGCACTCGCGATTGCAACGCTCGGGATCGCCATGGGCGGTAGTGGCAGCGACGCGGCGATCGAAACGGCCGACATCACCCTCATGTCCAGCGATCTGCGACTGCTCCCCTGGCTACGTCAACACTCGATCAACACGCTCTCGATCATTCGCCAAAACATCGTGTTTGCACTGAGCATCAAATTTATATTCGTGTTGCTGACGTTTGTCGGATACGCGTCGTTGTGGGCCGCGATCGCAGCCGACACCGGCGCATCGCTGCTGGTCATTTTCAACGCCCTTCGATTGCTCCGCACCGCCCCCGTCCAACAGTGAAAGCGATCATCGCGTCTCCTTCCCCCTTGCCCGCCAACCATGATTGAAATCCGCGAAGTTGACGACGGCTGCACGTTCACGATCCGAGCAACCCCGAAAGCGAAAAAACCTTCCATCGGCGGCGAACACGACGGATCGCTCAAGGTCGTCGTCACGGCTCCCCCCGAAGATGGCAAGGCCAACGCAGCGGTTATCGCAGCGATCGCAAAGTGGCTCGGAACGAGCAAATCACGAATCGACATCACCGCCGGCCAGACATCGAGAATCAAGACCATTCACGCACGCGGTATCACCAAAGACGCCGTGAATCTCGCGATCGAAAATTTGAATTAGTTCCGCACACTTAAAAAACCTGTTTCGGGATCCACCGGCTTCTCCGCCGCAGTTAGACTAGGGAACACTCGCGTTGCCGGCTAAATGCCGATGACGACGACCGGTGAATCCTCCCCACTTCCCCTCAAGACGACTTCGTCAACCTGCAATGCCAACCATGAAATACCTTCTACTCGCAATGTCCCTGTTCACTAGTATCGTCGCGGAGGCTGGCCCATTGGTGTTCGAAGGCGAGTCGGGCCCAGGAGCGGGCAAACACATCGTTTTCTTAGCCGGTGATCACGAGTATCGCTCAGAAGAATCGCTACCGGCTCTGGCGCGGATCCTGGCCAAACATCACGGTTTCAAGTGCACGGTGTTGTTCAACATCGACCCAAAGAGTGGTGAGATTGTCGCCGGCACCCCCTCCAACATGCCGGGCATGGAAGCGCTCGACACAGCGGATCTCGCGGTCGTGTTCTTGCGGTTTCAAAATTTGCCACCAGAACAAATGAAACACCTCCACGACTACCTTAATCGTGGTGGCCCGGTCGTCGGAATGCGAACCGCAACGCATGCGTTTCAAATTCCGAACGATCAGAAATACTCCAAGTATTCGTTTAAGAGCGATGTCAACGGATACGAACTCGGGTTCGGACACCAGGTCCTCGGCCAAACTTGGGTAGGCCACTACGGCCGCAACCATCAACAAAGCACACGCATCACCGTTCTCGACGCGATGAAGGATCATCCGATTTTGCGTGGAGTCAAAGACGTCTGGGTTCAAGCGGGGGCTTATGTCGGCAAACCGGTCGATGGTGAGATCTTGACGATGGCACAACCGCTTCAAGGCATGACTCCGGATTCACCCATCGTCGAATCGCTGCCTCCGCAACCTTCGGAATGGACGCGCACCTATCGCACCGCAGACGGAAAAGAAGCTCGTGTTTTCACTTCGCTGTACGGAACCCCGGAAGACATCACCAACGAAGGCTATCGCCGCATGATGATCAACGGGATTTTCTGGGCGGTCGGCTTGGAGGACAAGATCACTTCCGATCTCGATGTTTCGCTGGTTGGACCGTTTAACCCCAACACATTCGGCAACCAAACACATGCACCGGGGATCAAGCCTGAAATGTACACGGGTTACGAGAGCCCGATCCCGGCTCATAACAACGTCAACAAACCGAAAGCGAAAGCCAAGAAAAAACCGGCTAAGAAAGCGGCTACCGAAAACTAACGCGGCGTTCATCAATTAGCTACCCTCACGCGACGGCAAACACGGATGCTTGCCGCACCATCGCAGCCCTTTCGCTTTGAACTCCCCCAACTGCTGAGCCATACCGCTGCAGGAACTCAAAAACGGCTACGACACGTAGCCGCGGGGGTGGGATTGATGCCACCGCCACGCCGTCTCGACCACCTCTTGGACGTCGGTGTAACGGGGCTTCCACCCCAACACCTCGCCGGCCAAGGTGGCGTCGGCAACGAGTTCGGCGGGGTCGCCCGGCCGCCGATCGCCCATCACAACCGGGATCGGATGACCGGTCACTTCGCGGCATGCGTCCACGATCTCGCGAACGCTGACTCCCTTGCCCGTACCCAAGTTGACGCAGATCCCTTTGCCGGGCTGCAAGCGTTCGAGCGCTCGCAGGTGGGCATCCGCGAGATCTTCGACGTGAATGTAGTCGCGGATACACGTTCCGTCGGGAGTGGGATAGTCATCGCCAAAAATCGTGATGCTCTCTCGTTGCCCCAATGCGACTTGCAGAACGATTGGGATCAAGTGTGATTCCGGATCGTGGTGCTCACCAATATGCCCTTCCGGATGAGCCCCTGCGGCGTTGAAATATCGTAGCGCTGCGTAACCGAAACCGTATGCGTGGGCATAATCGGCCAACGCCCGCTCGATCACCAATTTCGTGAAACCGTAGGGATTGATCGGATTCTGCGGCGTGGTTTCCGCGATCGGCATCTTTTCAGGCTGACCGTACGTCGCCGTCGTGCTGCTAAAGACGAATTTCTTGACATCGGCCCGACGCATCGCCTCCAGCAACGACAGCGTCGCGACGACGTTGTTTTGATAATACGCCGCAGGCTCCCGAACCGACTCACCGACTTCCGCGAAGGCGGCAAAGTGCATGACGACGTCGATTTTTTTGGCCCGCAGCGTCTTTTCGACTAGAGCGGAATCCATCAGATCCCCCTCGATAAAAGTCTCCACGGGAACCGAGGCGGCGTGACCACGGGATAAATTATCAAAAACACAAACGTGGTGACCTTCGGCAATCAACCGTGCAACGGCATGTGACCCGATGTATCCGGCACCACCTACTACCAAAACATTCATCTGTATCAATCAAACGAGGGCAAGGGTCGATAAGAGAAACATGGTAACGAATCGCCAGATTTGCTAACACAGGACTCGTCGGACCGCGAGCGGACAACCCCAAGGACGGGAGAATCAGGTGGCAAAACGACTGACAAAGCTGCAACAGCTACAAAACGGCGGGACCGCCCCCAAAAAGGTCGACGCTGGCGATTCGATCTGCGCCGATTTTCTGGTCTACCTCAAGCGAGAATGCCACCTCGCCAAGAATACCGTTGATGCCTACAGCCGCGACATGAAGCAGTTCGTCGCTTGGCTCAACGGACGCAAACCGGCCGACCTGAGCGTGACGGACCTCTCCGATTTCATCGGCTTTTTACACGACCGGGATCTCGCCCCGGCGTCGATCTCCCGCAACATTGTCGCCGTTCGGACGTTCTACAAATACCTTCAACTCGAAGGAATCGCGACCGAAAATCCCGCCGAGTTACTGGCCACGCAAAAATCGTGGCAGCGGATGCCGGGGGTCATGTCACCGGGCGAAGTGGACGCGTTCCTCAAGGCAGTCAAAAAGAGCGACTCGTTTTGGGAACGTGACCGCGCGATCCTCGAGGTCCTTTATGCGACCGGTTGCCGTGCGTCGGAAGTCTGCTCGTTGAGAGTTCGCGATCTCTCGCTATCCGAAAAACACCTGCGTTGCCACGGAAAAGGTGACAAGCAACGGATGGTTCCGATCGGCGGCCGCGCGATCGCCGCGATCGAACTGTACCTCGCCCAAGCCCGGGGCATTCTCGCCGCGCGAGCCCCAACCCTGTGCGATGAACTTTTTCTTTCTCGTGGGGGCAGACCGCTGGACCGCGTGCAGCTTTGGCGATTGGTCAAACGCTATGCCGAACGGGCTGGCATTTTGTCCGAAATCAGCCCCCACTCGCTGCGTCACAGCTTCGCGACACACCTGCTCGCCGGCGGCGCCGACCTGCGTCAAGTTCAGGAAATGCTTGGCCACGCCAGCATCCAAACGACGCAGATCTACACGCACGTCGAACACAGCCGCCTGCAACGCGTGCATCGCGATTTTCATCCGCGGGCGTGATCGGGGAACTCCGGTCGGACCGCGATCATCACTTCCCGTTTGCCACCACGAGGGCCGGGAACTCGCCGAACCTCCAATCCCGCCGCTTCCATCCGGCGTCGAATTTCGGATGCGACACAATACGTCACCAGTCGCCCGCCCGGCTTGATTCTCTTCACGAGCTCTCGCAAAAACGAAATCTCCCAAACCTCGGGATTCGTTTTCGGATCGAAAACGTCGAAGTAAACGGTGTCGACGGTCACCTCCGCGCCGGTGATCCAATCGAGTACGTCACCAACGAGATAGTCGACCACGTGCCGCTCGGTCGGACTCCATCGCAATGGTAAAACCGAACCCGTCTCCACCGCGGGAATTATTGAAATCGCAGCGCGTGATTCGGAATACCACCGCAGAAATTTCGTCGCCAACTCAGGCTTTTGCAGACCACGTGCAAGGTCGAGCTGCTCGAGCGTTTCGCTCATCAAGGGATGACGGTCAATACCGATGTATCTCAGCGGCCTGTCGTTTGCCACCATCCGGTCGAGCGTACGAAGCATCGACATCCCGGTACCAAGGCCGACTTCGAGAATCGTGGTCGGCCACCGTGACGTTTCGTCAGACGTCTCTCCGATCGAACAACCACCGTTGGAGAGATAGACGTGGTCACATTCCGCCGCGGCGCCACAGCGGCTGTGATACGAGACGTCGCTATCGCGCCGGATTAAGGTCCGGCTCTCGTCATCAGTAATTTCGATCAACCAGCCAGGTTCAGGACAAGGCAGTTGCACGCGTACCGGTGGAGACATGTTCGAATTTCCAGGGCAGGCAATTCGTCACCTCCCAACCCGACATGGGTTCAGATGACGAACTGCAACTCGGGAGATTTTGCCATAGCTTCGACGCGATTGCGACCAGATGACTTCGCTTGAGAGAGCATTTGATCACACCGGTTGAAAACATCCTCCCACGTCTGGTCCGAGCCCGCTTCCACCAATCCCGCACTGGCGGTGACGTTGATTTCGATATCGCCGATTTGCATCGTCATTCCAGCCAACCGATCGAGGACCCGCTGAACTTGTGCTTGCGCTTCGGAGATCGATGTCGCCGCCATCATGACCGAGAATTCTTTCCCGCCGAAACGGACGATCGACGAATCCGCCTCGACCAATTCCACCATCGCCACAGCGGCGTTTTTCAAAACGACATCACCGACGCAGCGGCCGTGCATGCTGTTGATCTGCTTGAATCGATCCAGACCGATCAACGCCACATAGAGCGAACGATGCTGTGTCTGCGCGTCGATTAACAAACTCATGTATTTCCATTGCAGGTTCCGGCGGTTGGCCAAGCCCGTCAACGGATCGATATCCGCAACGGCGAGATAACCGAGAACCATCCGCTGTCGCTCGATCGCGAAACGGATCACCCGGACGAGAGACGCAGTCGTGAAGTGCCCCTTGGCGACGTAGTCCTGGGCGCCACATCGGATTGCGTGAACTGCCAGTTCGTCGTCATCATGCCCGGTCAGAACGATGATCGGTAGACGGGAATCGAACGCACGAAGCCGCTCAAACGATTCGGCCCCACGTGCGTCAGGCAAATTGATATCGACGAGCGCCACATCGTAATCGGTGTTTTGCAACCGCTCGATCGCCTCGCACATGCTGCTCACATGATCGACCGCAACGCTGAGTTTTTGCTGCTTCCCGAACAACCGCATCAGGATCGTGGCATCCATCGGATCATCTTCGATCAACAGCACTCGATACTGGTTGCCGTTCTCTTGAACACCCGGTGCCCGGAGAGTCTCTTTCGGATTCTGATTCTCTAGTTCACGAATGATATTTTCGTACTCACCCATACTTCGCTTCCGCCTGCAACTTGTTTGAATTCACTGGCGGCTTTCGAGCAAAGTACGCTCACCCTGCATAACCACCACGCCCAATCATGGGATACGTGGAGATTGCCGGACGTTCGTATTCTCATGCGACTTTCGCATTGAGCTCAATTGAACAAAGTGTTTTCCGGTTTTTCGGGAAGTCCCGGTTAAGCTGGACGGTCGTTCACGTAGGGCTAGATCTTCTTACTGCCCCGGAGGAATTTGCTCATCGCCGCAGGGAGGGGTGACTCAACAGTCATCTCCTCTCCCGTAATCGGGTGAGTGAATGACAACGACGTGGCGTGTAACGCGATGCGTTTGCGAATCCAACGGGGGTGCTTGGCACGTTCGGGTTCGTAGTGCGTATCACCGAGCACAGGGTGCAGCGCGTAAGCGAACTGCACACGGATCTGGTTGCGTTTGCCCGTCTGCAAAACCACTTCAACGAACGTGGCGTCTTCAAGGCGTTGCAACACTCGATAGTGGGTGATCGCCTCCTCGCTGTCTTTGGACGGCGCGGTCACGTAGCGGTCGAGGTTGTTTCCGGTCGCCAAATGCGAGCGGAAAGTGCCTTCGTCGTCACGAAGGGTTCCGGCGACCAAGGCCAAATAAACACGCCTCGGTTTCTGGTTTTTGAACTGCTCGATGAGTTGCTCGGCGATGGCGGCATGCTTGCCAAAAATAAGCAATCCGCTGACTTCCCTGTCGAGACGATGGACGAGACAAGCCTCTCGCTCGCTCCGCGAGTGACTCAGGTAGATTGAAACCCGCTCGACTAACGTGTTCGGGTCGCCGCGATCGGTCGGGACCGTCAACGTGCCCGCGGCTTTGTCGACCACGATCAAATGCTCGTCTTCATAGGCAATCGTGAACGTGCGGTCATCCCACTTTTTGACTTTCTTTTCGCGGTACCGCTGCGTCGGGTCGTAACGCACCGCGACGCTGTCACCGGCCTCCAACGGGGTCCCAGGATCCTCACACGGCCCACCATTCACCGATACACAACCGCGATCGATGATGCCACGAGATTGGCTGTGGGACGTCTCACAAATACGGCGTACGAACGCGTCGGCGCGACCGGCGGTTTCTTCCGTTACGGTTTCTGTGAGTGTTTTCATCGCCATCTTGGGGTACTTCCTGCATGTTGTGCACGGAGCTTTTTGGTTTTGGGAGTCACGAAGGCGTAACGTACCACCACCGCTCGCGTGTCAATATCCCAGGGGATTGGCAGGTAGCGTGTCGGCGTCGCGACGATCGGCAGGATCGTCAAAATCATTCATCGTGTCGCTCGATCGGCCGCCGATTTTATTCTTTTGCGGCCTCATTCTGTCGGGGGGCGACCTAGCGTTCATGGCATCGACCGATTCCATGTCGTTGTTGATCGCCAAAAAGATTGCGTTCATCCCCATCCCTCTTTCGTCGAATTTTTGCTTGCCATGTCCACCGAGCCAAAAAAGAACCTGATGCAAAAGAAACGCACTCGAACAGTGATCGATCGCGAAGTGCAGTACGGGGTGATCTGGAAGATCGCAGTCCACTGGATGGCGTTGTTCGCGTGCAACTCAATCGCCTTGGTCATCTGGGTCGGCTTGTTCGAACAACCTGATTTGAGTTGGAAACAAACGCTCTCGGATAGTTTCCGTCGGTTCCTACCGTTCTTCGTAATCACCGCCGCACTCATTCCCGCGTTCGTCGTCGATACGCTGAAGCTCACGAACCGATTTGCCGGTCCGATTTCGCGACTACGTAGCGAGCTTTCCAATGCCGCCGAAGGCCGTCCCGTTCGCCACCTCAAGTTCCGCGACAACGATTTCTGGCGTGAAATCGCGGACGGGTTCAACGCGTTGATCGATCGCGCGGGGCTGTCCATCGATCAACAGGACGCTTCCAAAGCGGCCAAGTAGTTTTGACCGTTCTATTACGCAACCAATGTTGTCCCTGCCCCGATTTGATTGCCCGTCGATTTCCGAGACCACGATGACCGAACTGTACCGACGCCAACAACCGCTAACACAACGGTGTCAGAGGATCGCGGGACGACGCCGAAGTCGCCGAGGCGCCGCGGCGGTTGAGTTTGCAGTCTGCTTACCCATTCTCGTGCTGTTGGTATTCGGCTCGATCGAAGCCTCTTGCATGATCTTCCTGAAACAAACGCTGCACGTCGCCGCCTACGAAGCGACTCGCGTTGCGATCCGAGATGGTCGCAGTAACGCCGATGGTGAACAATCCGCGCGGCAAATTCTCGAAGCACGATCCGTCAACGGGTTCGACATTCGGTTTCCAAACGGAGAAGCGTTCGATGCGGACCGCGGTGCCGAAATCGTTGCTGAAATCAGCGCACCGAGTGCCCCCAACAGCCCACTCATCGGCCAATTCATCTCCGACCGGGTGCTCACCGCACGGGTCGTGATGATCAAACAATGAACAACCGACGGTAACGTCCTCCACCGACTTCTCTGCCAAGCCATCCGACATGATCCGCACCACCGCCGCCTCCCATTCACACCGCTGCCTCAGATTCGGACGACGCGCCAACTCGCGCCGCGGGGCCATGTTGATTCTGATCGCGATCATGCTGTTCATGTTCTTGATCACGATGGCGTTCTCGATCGATATCGCGCAAATGCACCTTTCGCGTGCCGAGCTTCGCGCCGCATCGGACGCCGCTGCCAACGCGGCCGCGACCACACTCGCGGACACTCTCGATCAGAACGCGGCGATCGCCCGCGGTCAAGAAATCGCCGCCGCTAACTTCGTCAACAACGATCCATTGCTACTCGCTGCCGGCGACTTCGATTTCGGCCGCAGCGAACGGCAAGCAAACGGCAAGTACGAATTCAGCAACGGCGGCTCACCGCTCAACAGTGTGCGTGTCAACGGTCGCAGGACAGTTGGTTCGCGATCGGGCGCCGTGCCGTTGTTATTCGGCAACGTCACAGGTACTGAACTTTTCGAACCTTCGATGACCTCGACGGCGACCTACATCGAACGTGATATCACGTTGGTGATCGACCGCAGCGGATCGATGTCGGGACAAAAGTTTGCGGACCTGACGTCGGCACTCATCATATTCACCAACCTGCTCAATTCCACTCCCGTCGAAGAGCAGGTCGGCCTCGCGTCTTACAATGATCGAGCCACCGAGGATGTCCAACTGACCGAAAACTTTGGCGAGATCACCGATGCGTTGGCGCGACTGAGAACAGCCGGCTACACGAGCATCTCGCGCGGAATGCAGGCCGGACAAAACATCGCCAGCCGCGGACGTCCCCCTGAATTCGTCGAGCGGACAATGATCGTGATGACTGACGGCCAACACAACCGTGGGATAGAGCCGCGGATCGTCGCCGCCGATCTCGCCGACGACGACGTCACGATTCATACGATTACCTTCGGCAACGGTGCCGACATCCGTCGCATGCGAGAAGTCGCGGAGATCGGTGGCGGGCGGCATTACCACGCCTTAACCGGAGCGGAATTACAAGCAGTTTATCGCGACATCGCGTTGACACTCGGCACCGTTCTGACGGACTGAGGCGAGCGACACCGCGTTCGCATTGAAATCATCGCTTCGCCAACCTCTCCACTCGACGCACAACATTCGCATTTATCAATCGGAATCATTCATGATCACGCATCGAACCCGTGTTCCCTCGCTAGGTTTTCGGCGACCATCAACTTCGGCGTCACGTCGTGCCAAACGAACCGGTGCCGTCGCCGTCGAATTTGCTGTCGTCGCTCCGCTCCTATTCATGTTCTTCTTTGCGGGATTCGAGTTCTGCCGGGTGGCGATGATCCGCCACACCGTTGACAACGCGGTTTACGAAGGCGCTCGCCGTGGCATCGTTCCGGGCGGCACAAACGGCGAAGTACGTACCGAAGCTGAACGGGTCCTGTCAACGATCGGGCTTCGCAATTTTTCTCTCTCGGTCACCCCAGCCGTTTTCGACGACGAAACCGACGAGATTACCGTCCGTCTGACGGTACCCTTGGACGTCAATACGTTCGTTCCGGCGCAGTATTTCGTGGGCAAAGAGATTCAACGAGAATTGACAATGCGTCGCGAAGGACGTTGAGTCGATTGCTCGATCCGCTAGACTGGTCACGTTCGACCGCTGTGGTCGGATGGTTGAGAGGTTGTGCATCGCGTAATCTTCAACAAACACCTTCATTCGAATCGTTGGTTTGCCAGTGAAGCATCGCGAGAATGACCGCCTCTCATCCAACCCAACGCGGGTGCTGCTGATCGACTTGGACAACTGCCCTCACGAAGTCCTCGATCTGGCAGCGACGGCCAAGCGATACGACCTAATCATCGCCGCGCACGGCCGGCAAGAACCACGCGTGCCACTCGGCATGGCCTCGGTACTGGGCAGTTTGATCTCGCAGCGGAAGATTGAAATCTGGGCGATGCCCGCCGGCAAGAACTCCGCCGACTTCGGTTTAACGTTCATCGCAGGACGCCTCTCCGCCGAACTCCCCAAAGACGCCATCTTCGAAGTCGCCTCCAAAGACAAAGACCTCGAACACGCGGTCGGACTGCTGAATCGGTCCGGATTCGAGGCATCCCGAATCGATTCATCGATTAACTCAACCTACCAAGCGTCGCCCCAGGCCGTTGTCTCTCCGCTGGCGAGCCGAATCGCCAGTTCACTCAGCGGTCGCGGCGCGAAGTCGCGTCCCAAACGTCGACGCAGCCTGCACGCCACCGTCAAGGCGCGGGGCCCGTCCCCCGAACAAGGCATGGCAGCGTTGAAGGAACTCGAACAGGTCGCGGCGATCATCTACGATTCGAGTGGAAGCCCGCAGTATGACGATGCTCTTTTGAAAAGCCTCGCCGCCCTAGCACCCAAAAAAAAATGCAAAACCGAAGCACTGCCGCTTAAAAAACTCGTGCCGCCAAAACGACTCCCTCGACACGTCGATCCCTCTCAACTCACGCTGTTTGATCGAGAGGAAACTCTCGCTGACGACGGGCTCAACGAAGCAGTACCGTTAAAGGTATTGCACCCGGAAATTGTGCCGGGTTACTCCGCTGCGGATGATGAAGTGCCGTTCTGAAATCCGAATGCACAGCCTTGCATGCAATCCGCGACCGGAACTTGGCGTTCCGGTCGATCACTAAGTGACATACTCTTCTTCCGCTTCGCCGGTCGGACGCGAGATCTCGCCGGTGTCTTCGAGATGCCGCACGATATCGACGATCTTTTGCTGCACCCCTTCGACTTCGCTGATACGAACGCTGCCGAGATAGCCCATCTCTTCGCGCAGGTTCTCCGCCGCACGCGAACTCATATTGCGTAGCACCTTTTCCTGCAGCGGAGCACTGGCCCCCTTGAGTGCCATCGCCCATTGAGCCGTTTCGACATTCTTGAGTAGCGACTGAATGTCCCGATCGCCCAGCTTGACGATGTCTTCGAAGACAAACATGAGTCGCCGAATCTCTTCTGATAATTCGGGATCTTCGCGACCGAGCGATTCCATGATAGTGCGTTCGACCGCACGTTCGACAACGTTGAGAATCTCGGCAACACTCTCGACGCCGCCCATGTTGCTTTGCTGCTGGTTGACCATACTGCTCAAACGCATCTCCAACCCGCGTTCGAGTTCCGCGACCGCTGCCGGACTGGTCCGGCCAATGTTTGCGACCCGGCGAATCACCTCCAGCTGTTTTTCAGGATCAAGTCCCGCCATGACTTCCGCTGCGTAGGTCGATGGCACGTGACTGAGCAACAACGCGATGGTTTGTGGGTGTTCATCGCCGATGAACTGGAGCAGAGTCTGCGTATCGACCTTCTTGACGAAACCGAATGGCATCGCCTCAATCGTCTGTTGCAAATTGCCGATCAACTCCCCGGCGTCTCGTCCGAGAGCCTCTTTGATCAGCTCTTTCGCCCGCTCAAGACCGCCCGGACTGGCGTAAATCGAACTCGCCTTGCTGGTCAAAAACTCCGCGATGACGACCTCTTGCTCGTCGCCACCCACCGAATCGATCTGAGCGATTTTGATGCTGATCAGCTCAATCAATCGCGGCGGTAATTGCCCGAGAACTTTGGCTGCCGTTTTTGTCGGCAAACTCATCAATAGAATCGCGGCCTTGTTGAGGCCACGATCTTGGTCTGCGGAAAGGGTGAGTGTATCGGTCATCGACTTTGAGGCTGGATGATTCGAAAATGGAACACCCGAGGAGATGGATGCGTTTCATCCCCTTATTTCGGCCATGAAAGGTCGAGTTCTCTATTCCTTCACCCCGCAACGCTCCACGCCCGCACAACCGTTAGAATCGTTCGATTTCAGTTGTCGATTTCACCTCGCCTCTCCCAACGAAGCCTCACGAAATGCGCCGACTGAAATCCTTCGAGATGCCCGGGCCAATGTCCAATCGACACGGCGGAAAGGGGCGGCGTCGTGGTGTCAGAATCGCTTGACGATCCGCCGCCCGCGTCCGTCGCAATCGCCTCGGCCAATCGCATCCAGTGATTTCGATTCATGTCGCGACGCGGCCAACCCAACTCGGCAAACACGATCTGGCAGGCCGCCGTGATGATCGGCACCTCGTTGGCGAGTTCGGAGGAATGTGGCCATGTCGAATGAGGCATCTGTTCGACGCCCGGCCGCGACGCCACCGGACGGCGAATCCACACCTCGCTCCGAAAGTTTTCCTCCCGCCCATCTTCCATCGCATCCGGCGGGTCGATCACAAACGCATCAATCCATTGACGCGCTAAACGGGAAACCATGCCGTCGAGCTGCGTTTGATTCTCCGCGGCGCGGACGATCGCTTCATCCGCTTTGGGAAATCGTTGTCTCAGCAGCGGCATCGCTTCATGCCGAATCCAATTGCGGGTGTACCGGGTTTGGCTGTTGCTCGCATCTTCACGCCAAGCTTGGCCGATCTGCCGGAGTGCGGTTCGAATGTCCTCGCGGCGGACTTTGAGGAGTGGCCTGCGGATGACAAAATCGCTACCGAGAGGGCGGGCCGACTGCATCCCTTTCATGCCCGCTGATCCGGTACCACGCAGTAGGTGATGTAAGATCGTTTCCGCTTGGTCGTCCGCCGTGTGAGCCAACGCGACGTATCGGCATCCGGTTGCCGCAGCCGTCTTTAAAAAGAAGTCACGTCGATCCTGCCGCAAACCGGCTTCGGCGTCAGGTGATGACGGATCCGACGACCGGCCGACATCGACAGGCACACCTAACGTATCTGCGAGTTCAACCACAAACTGTTCGTCCGCATCCGACTGGTCGGCTCGCAAGCGGTGATTGAAGTGTCCGATTCGCAGCGGTGGCGAATGCGCCCGGTTATCACCAAAACGTTCGCGATATCGCTCGACGATTAAGCGAACCAACGCGACGCTGTCGGCACCGCCACTGCATCCGACGATCACTCCGACGTCACTGGCTTCATCCGACCAATCGGAACGAAACGTATCGCGGAGCGATCTCCATGCAAAGCATTCAGGTGGTCCGTCCATGAATCAATGGGCTGCGAGGACGAACACGACATGGGCTGGCAGGCGATGTCCCAGCACCCACAATCTGGCCATCCTATGCAACACGCTCAATTCATTCCGGGCAATCCGCCAGCCGGCATTTCGGCGCCGGGTAATCCCCCTCCGTTGTTCCCCATCGGCATTCCCATACCCGGGAACATTGGCGGAAGGCCGATGCTATCGTCGATTTCGTCATTCACCTTGATCTGTTCGACTTCGATTCCTGCCAACTCGCCCAAGGCAGGACGCTGGCCTTCGAGCGCTTCGATCCAAAGTTCAAGGTTAATGAGCGTGTCATCATTGATGACGTCGAAGATTACCTTGATGCTATCGACCCAAGCTTGAATTTTAGCTCGGTCCGCTTCTGGAACCGCCGCCATCAAACCACCCGGTTGATCACCAGGTGTCCCCTTTGGTGAACCTGTCGCTCCTCGGAGCAACTGCTGAAGAACGAAGCTTAGTTTTCGACGAGATAGGTTGACTTCCGGTGGTTGAGGCTGGACGGGCACCTGCATGCCGTACCCCATATCCATGTCGTAGCCCATGTCCATGCCCATTCCCATATCCATGCCCATCTCCATCCCCATGTCCATATCCATGCCCATGTCCATTTCGCCACGACCGTATTGACCGCCGTCCATGCCCATGTCCATCCCCATACCTCCGACCGGTGGACGTCGTCCGGGCACATTGGCCTTGGGTTTCTTAGTCGTGGATTTCCTCAAGAAATCGATCGGTTTGGGAGGTTGCGACGCCGCGATTCGTGGACGAGTCCGCGAGGCAAAACGCTTCAACTCGGACTCCAGCGCATTGAACGCTCGGACGGACCATTGTTTGGTCACTTCGTCGGGATCTTCGACTTTGCCTTGCAGTCCCGTATTGAAGCTGCCGAGTTTCGATGCCGAATACAGTGCGATCAAATCAGGCTTCTTTTCCGAAGTGCTGATACTGATCAACTGAGTGCCAAGCGTCGCATCGGTAGGTGTCCGCATGATATTCAAGATGTCGACTGCGAAACGTTGGAGGTATGCGTGCGCCTGTGGGTCACGAGATTCTGGTGGTTCGTCAGTGAGCAGTTTGTTCATCGCCGCGACAAGCTCGGTCTTGTCCTTTGCGGGCATGACCGGAAAAGCGAGTTGCACGTAGTTCTGGATGCCGTGCAACGCGGCTGCTCGAATGCCATCACTCTCTTTTTCATTGGTGTAGAGTTTGAACAGGATCGGGTAGCTGTAGCTCAACGGCAACGGTGGGCGACCGGTCGCAATATCCATCGGTTTGGCCTGCAACCGCGAGAGTGCATTGATCGCATTGATCCGAGCGGCAGGGATGTAGTTGCCTTCAGCGATCAACTTCATGCCGATAAAGGTCCCTGCTAACAGGGTTCGCGTTCCGGCGCTGCCGACGCGCTGTGCGCCTTCGACGTCTTTGAGGATCCCTTCGACGGTTTTACTCAGCTCAGGCAAATTTTCCTTTTGCGTGAGTTTCCAGGGGATGTATTTCTCCAGATAGAATTTGCTCATTCCGGGAACGGACGGACTCAGCTTGCTGAGATCCCGCGCCGTTTTCAATTGGCTGAGCGCCCGCTCGAGCTCACCAGCTTTTTTGGGATCTTTGAACTGTGCGTACGCTTCATCCAGTTCGTAGGTGTCGTACTGCTGGGCTGAGGCGAGGCTCGCCAACATCCACCACGCCGCGACTGCGATCGCCATCGTCCACCACAATTTCATCGCCCAAATCCGTTGCCCAGTCGTTCTGGTGCCCGTTTGGGTCGCGACCTTGCGAGCGGAAGGATCCAGCTCGGGGGATCGGTGAGCTGTGTTGTCGACCCGAAAGACGCCTGAAGCGGTACGATCGTGGGAGCCCGGTCGATGAGATTCGTTGGAAAGTTGGTTGTGAAAACGCAACGCCACACCTGCGGTGAGAGAAGAGAGCGGAGGCAACACTGTTGCCCTGCATTGGAGCCCCCATTATTCACCGAAAGTGAGCCCGCCGTCAACGAAAATCGGGCCTCAGAAGCGAAGAACGTCCGTTTCACCCGGAACCAAACTTCGCGAAAAAACGAAAAAAAGGCGAGGCCGACTCCGAGGAGCCGACCCCGCCTCGCACGGGGGGACGCTTAATATCTTGGTGTGGTTTTCATGCTGTCGTCGGCGTTCCCTTGACACAACGAATCATAGTCCCGCGATGACACTGACTCGGCCAAACCTTTGACTTTTTCCGGCAAAGCGACGGAGGACGCTGCTCAGAACGAGCGTTGGTGCCGGATATGCGGATTACGCGGATTTTTGATCGCGCAAAGTCCCCCTTTTCCCGCGACACGGCGAACGGCGATCAGATCGCTCCGCTTCTCCCGGCAGTGCCACATATCCCGACAAAACGACTTGGCACACCGATGGGATGCCTATCAGGGACGGCCATGGTGCGCCTGGACCGACAACGACTCTCCTGTGTCGGCACAGGGCGACTTTGCCAAATCCCTGCTTGTCGCCCGCTTTGGATTGAGTTTTAGCGGGATTGTACCGATTAACACGGTTGGAGGGGGGCCTCCGTCACGGAAGGAGTTTTGTGGTAGCAATTGACTGCAGCCACCAAACATTGAGCGTAGCGACAGTGGTCGCACCATCCTGCCGTGTCCATTTCATCGTTCTTGAAACGGAAGTGACGGAAATATGACTCGGATCAACTGGTTGCGTTCACTCTTTGCCACCTCAACCACTTGGCAGACCATTCGTGCGTTTAAATCTGACTCGCTCGGACAACGCTCAGCACTCTTTGGCTTGAGCCTCGCTTGCTTGTCTTGCTTGGTATCGACGAGCATCGCCGACCAAGCCAATGCTCAGCGGCCAATCGTACCGGGCACGGGGATGGAAATCATCGGCGTTGCCGACGACTTCGAAGACCCAACCTGGCAGTACATTCCCAATAATCCGAAGAGCACCGAGGACATCGACGATAACCAACGCGGGCCGATGGGCAAAAGCACCAACGGCCGCTGGTACGAAGGTGTCAAACGCGGCCATCCCGATATCGTTCAACGCGTCCCAACTCCGCCCGGTGGAATCCCCGGCAGTAAAGGCGCGTTACTGCTTCGTAGTAAATTCACCGGCATTCCCGGCCGCGCCAGCGGCACGATGCATCAAGACGACTTCATTTGCAACGTGCAATATCGCCTCAAACGTCGGATCGATATCTCGGAAGTCCCGAGCGTCACCACGCGAGTCTTTTTGCCACCCGTCGCCGAATGGGAAAATCGATCGGGACCGCATTTCGGTTTCCGCTTGGCACTCGAAACCACCGCGATGATCGAACAGGAAGTCGGCATCTTCAGACGTAAAGTCGAAGAACTCGGCAACGAGATTTACTGGCCGGGCATGTTCATCGAATTCGAAAGTAAAGACCAAACCAAGCGAGCCGACGATTACGCATACCTGCGAATCCGCAGCAACAAGAATGGCGGCGACTTCCGAGGACCTCAAATCACGACAACCGGATGGTGGACACTCGGTCTGAGCTGCACGCCCGACGGCATGGTCCACTACTACGCATCTCCGGGCGTTGACGACCTCACCGAAGACGACTACATCACCAGCCAATTCCCGTACAGCTATCAAGCCGAACGGATGCGGACGTTCTTCTATAACGTGTGCAGTGCCGACGACGGACAACGCTGGAGCACGTCGTTCATCGTGGACGATCCCAAAGTCTACGTACTGCGTCCGAAAGGCGGCTTGAAAACCGCCGGTCGAACCACTCGCACCAACCGGTAGTTCACCCGAGGGCTTCGGCAAACGCCGCTTGCAGGCACGCCTTGGCGTCATCACCTCGCGAGGAGTTGATGACCACGTTCACCTGCAACTCGCTCGTGGCGATCATCTCAACGTTGATCTTCGCACCGGCGAGTTGCTCGAACAGCACCGTACCGACTTGCGTGTGACTACGCAGCCCGATACCGCTGACGCTGAGTTTGGTAATCCCCGACGCACCTCGCACGTCGCGCATCGAGTGGTGATCGCAGATCGATTGGGCAACCTTCAAACCGGCGTCCAAATCACCTTCGTCGATCGTAAAACTGACGCTCGTGCTGCCATCGACACCGTCGTAACCTTGCACGATCATGTCGACAAAGATTCCGGCACGTCCGATTTCTTCGAACATATCCGCTGCGACCCCGACACGATCGGGAACACCATCGAGGGTCACGCGTGCTTGACCTTCGAGGATCGAAATGTCGGTCAGCGTGAGAGCTTCCAAGGCGTCGTTCTGCAACCGCGAAACGACATCTTCGACGTCAGCTTCGCGGCCCGTTGCCGCTTGGATCTCGGCCCACGTTTTGGCATCTGCCGGACGTTCGTGTAATCCAAACGCTTGGTGGACCGCTCGCAACGCTTCACTGGCTTCGTCACGCGGCACGAGTGCGGAGATTTTGATTTCGCTGGTCGTGATCATGTGAATGTTGACGCCGGCATCGGCCAACGCACGGAACATTCTCGCGGCCACCGATTTCTGTCGCGCCATCCCGAGTCCCACGACGCTCACCTTGGACACGTTCGCGTCGTGAGTCAAACCGCTCGCACCGATGCGTTCTTTAATTCCCTCGATCGCTTCGAGTGTCAGCTTTAATTCGTCGCCAGGAACAGTGAACGAAACGTCAGCCCTGCCCTCGGCACCCACGTTCTGCACGACCATGTCGACGGCCACCTTGCGTTTGGCAATCGCCGAAAAGATCGTTTGACTGATGCCCGGCACGTCGGGAACACCGAGAACCGTGATCCGAGCTTCGTCCTTGGTCAACGCCGCACCGCTCACCGGTGCGTTCTCCGATTCCGCTTGGGCAACGATCATGGTCCCGTCACGGTCTGAGAAACTGCTGCGGACGTGAATCGGAACATCAAACTTTTTCGCGAATTCGATTGATCGCGAGTGCATGACTCCCGCACCGAGCGACGCAAGTTCCAGCATTTCGTCGTAACTGATCACGTCGACCCGTCGGGCCTCGGGCAACAGTCGCGGGTCAGTCGTGTACACCCCGTCGACGTCAGTGTTGATCTCACAGGCGTCCGCTCCGAGTACCGCCGCCAACGCAACCGCCGTCGTGTCGCTGCCACCACGACCGAGCGTGGTGATGTTCAGATCGTCATCGATCCCTTGGAAACCAGCCGCCACAACAATGTTGCCTTCATCGAGCAATCTCTCGATACGGCCGGTGTCGATCGATCGGATGCGGGCCTTGCTGTAGCTGTTGTCCGTTTTCATCCCGAATTGGCCGCCCGTCAAACTGACGGCTTTCGACCCCAAATCATCGATCGCCATCGCAACCAACGCGACGCTGGTTTGCTCGCCCGTGCTCAATAGCATGTCCATTTCGCGGGCGGGCGGCTTTTCACTCACCGCGGAAGCCAATCGCAACAGCTCGTCGGTCTGTTTCCCCATCGCACTGACGACCATCACGACGCGATGCCCCTGTTTTTGGGCTCGTATCGCTCGGCGAGCTGCCGCACGAATTTTCTCAGGATCGGCTACCGACGTGCCGCCAAATTTCTGGACAATCAATGACATGGTCAAACGAGTTCTGTGTCTCGGATTCTAGGTTTGTGAGGGGAATGCATGGAAATCCTGCAAACCGCGAGCTTACCAGGGAGTCAATTTTCCTAAAAGCGGATCAGTTTTGACGCGCCCCGCCTCCGCCGCCTTCCAGCCGGGTAAAAAGGCGGCGGACGCCAAAATTCTTGGTCGCAATTGTGAAAGACGACATGAAACGTTTGATACTGCTGATGATCGCGATGTTTGTCGGCCTCGTTGCCATGATCGTCGTCCCGGTCGGGATTCGCCAAATGAACATTGCCCGAGCCGTCAGCGAGGTTGCCGCGTCGGGTGATCCCGCCGGTCTCGCCGACCTCCAAGCGAACCACGTTTGGGACCATCGCAACGCCGCCTGGCACCTCGACGCCGTCGACCAAGACGCTCAAAAGCTCTTCTCGGCGATCAGCCCGGCACTCTATTTGGATGAATCGTTTGATTGGCGAAATGAGCTTCCCGACGCAGCTCACAGGCAACTTGCAACCGATTTCGCTACCTATCCAAACGTTTTTGACGCCGTTGATTCCGCGATCCGATGCAAGCACTATTCCAACTTTGCCAAACTCGAGACATCGATAACGGCCTTTCAACAACAAATGTACGATCGCATCGGAATGATTCGCACGGTTCAGCGGATCCTCGTTGCCCGCTGTCAATTTCTCGCAGCCATCGGCGAGTATGAACAGGCGGCTCGCCTGGCCATCGATTCGCTCAATCTCGTCCGCTTGCAAGAACAGGATCCGACAATCATCCAGTTCATGACCGCAGCGGCCTGCCGTACACCGATCCTCGAATTTCTCGCCGAACTGGTCGCCTTCGATTCGCTCGATCCAAACCTGCTCGGGCTCATCGACGCGGAACTGCGTCGACACGATGCGATGGACAGCTGCGTCCACGCTCTCAAAACCGAACGGGCTCTCGGTATCGAACTGAATTTACGCGGCCCACTCGGCATGCCACTCTCGGGACAAATGCTACAGCCGTATCTCGATTACATGCGAGATGAGATCGCGAGGGGAGCGATTTCCCGTTTTGAAGAAACCGCTCCGCTGGTTACCGCAAAAGCGGCCGAGGTTGCCGTGGTCGCACCTGCGATGGACGCAGGTCGGGCATTGATGAATCGCCAGCGTGCCAAGATTCATTGCCTGCGATTGCTGATTGCCTTGCATCGCCAAGCACTTACCAACGAATCTGCACTGTCCCCCTTGTCGCAATCCGACGCGACCCAAGTCGCTGACTTCATTTCCGAGTGGGGACTCCCCGCCAACGAGTTCAACGATCCGTACACCGGCAAACCGCCAATCGCACGACAGTCCGGCGACTCCTGGCTTGTTTACTGCGTCGGTGAAAACAAAGTCGACAACAATGGTCAATTCGAAGACGACCACGATGTGGGCTTCGGCCCGCTCCCGCGAGCGCCCTAATTTAGCGGTTCAATCGCTCACGAACCTTCATCTGCAGGTCTTCAACGCTACCGTCGTTTGCGATCACCCAATCGCTGCGGCGACGTTTTTCTTGCCATGAAAGCTGCCGTTTTTCCCGGCGTTGCAACTCCGCGGCATCCCAACCGCGTGCCGCCAACAACGCCTCGTGTCGCTCCGGCGATACCTGCAAACACCACACTTCGTCGCATTCATCTTGCCAACCGCTTTCGAGCAACAACGGCACGTCGAGGATCACATAAGCGGTATCTCGGTCCTTGGCTTCGCAAAGTGCCTCACGGATGATCGCCCGGGTGCGAGGATGAATGATCGACTCGAGTTTTTTCAAACGTGCTTGGGAAGCCGCATCCTCGCCAAAAACCAAATCCGCAATGCGTTCACGTGAAAGCGTGCCATCGACAGCAAGGATCCCGTTGCCAAACGATTCAACGAGTTGACCGATCACATCGGGATTCCCGAGTTGCTCCTTCGCGATCTTATCCGCATTGAGCCAGACCCCGCCGAGCGATTGAACAAACTCGGCCACCGTTGATTTCCCGCTGCACGGGGGCCCGATAATGCCGATCACGCGTGTGTTGGTGCCTGATGTCATATCAACAATTTCTCGCATCGTTTGGGCGATACTTTCACCGCCGTCCCAAGCGGTTGTGCGAATTGGCTAACACGGAGTTCTTCGATCAACCACCGAAACTCGGAATCCGCATTCGCCCGTGGGTTCTGTTCATCTGGATGCCTTGACGCCAGCCAACGATCCCACAACGAACCAACGACCTGCCGTGACTCCGCATCGCGTTGCTCACCGCCCGACCTGACTTTATCAAGCCGGTAGGCAATCGCGTTGAGATAGCGAGGCACGTGCTGCAAGTGTTGCCAGGGGGTCCACGAAAGAAACCCATCGGCAAACAACCACTGCATCTGCAAATCCACGTCCGCAACCACATCAGCAAACTTGTTCGACGTCATCTCTTCCCGAGCGACACGCGCCGCGTGGTAGGCATCCGTCAATTTCGTAAGCCACGTGGCCACGTCCTGAGTTGCTTCGCCGATTCTCGCGGGGGCTTCCGCTAGTCTCGCGGCAAACTCGTCCGGCGAACGCACGATCGGACGTTTCTCGACGACCGCAAGCCGGGCGAGCAAATCAGCCAATGACGACTCGATGACTCCTGCCGACACGATCGGGCCGAGCTTCAGTTTCGCATCCGCCAACTTCGGCAAATGCCGCACCTGGGCACGAAGATCTTTGCGACACGCAATCGAAAACAACCGAGCCAATCCCAGTCGGCTGTTCGACTCAGCGATCGTCGCGTCTGCAAACAACCGTGTCGAGACGAAATCGCCACGATCAACCAAACCGGGGAATTGTGCCACCTGCACTCCACCGCGTTTGCGGATCACTTCCTTTGGCAAACGCTCGATATCCCAAGCGGTCATTTTCTCTCGTGACCAATCGTCCTCGCTGCTCGATTCTTCCGAACTCACGTCCGTCGCTTCCGAAACCGATCCGAGCTTCTGCTTGATCGAATCAACACTGCGATCCAGCGCGAGGACTTTACCCTCGTCGTCGACCACGCGGACCAAAAAACGCAGATGTTGTTCGAGTTTGTCTTCTTGGAAGTCGTCGGGGCTGATCCTCGTTTCGGCATGCCGGGTCAACGCCTCACACAGCGTCGGCATGAAAGCGGACTGACCGCGTTTGCTAGCGATCTCCTCGGTCACCTTCTTCGCCACATCGGCCGCCGGAATCAACAACCGTCGCAATCGCTTCGGCAACGACTTGATCATCGCGATCACTTTCGTCTCGAGTTGCCCCGGCACCAACCAATCGAGAGCCTCATCGCTCACCTGGGGCAACGCCGCCGGATGAATCGTCAAATGGATCCCGTCATCCTCCGTACCGGGACGAAAGTGATACTCGAGCGGCAAACGCGTCGCTCCCGAGGCGAGTTCATCAGGAAAATCTTCATTGTCAATTTTCGACGCGGTTGTCTCTAGTAAATCTTCAGGACGTAGATACGGCGTCCCCTCGCTGTCCCCCGGCGCAGCGTCTGGCACCTCATCTTCAACCGACGGGCTCGGCGGATCGGCCAACCAAGTGGCGAGATCGACGTCGTCTTTCAAACGGCCCGCCCAATCAGGAACCTGACACGCACGATCAAACTTTTCGAGTCTCGCGCGGTCGCACGCCCAATCTGGTAAACGCGATTGATAGAACGCTTGCAACACATAATCGTCCACGACCAGATCACGACGGCGTGTCTTCGCAGCGAGCTTTTCGATCGACTCGAGTAATGCACGGTTGTGCCGTACGAACTTCGCGGTCGTCGGCAGTTCTCCTCCAACCAATCCGTTTCGGATCAAAAGATTACGGGCTTCGATCGCATCAATCGGGGCCAACGGAACGCGGCGTCGGAGCACGACGGGAAGGCCGAACAACGATCGACGCTGATAACAAAACGCACCACTCGCCTTACGACTCCAGTGCGGATCGCTAAAAGATGACTTCAACATGTGATCGCCGACCGCTTCGATCCACGATGGCTGAATTTTGGCAACCGTCCGCGCGTATTGTTTGGCGGTTTCGACCAACTCTGCGGCGACGATCCACTTCGGCTTCGCCTCAAACACACCACTGCCCGGCCACAAGAACAACTTCAGCCCACCGGCTCCAGTGTATTCATTCTTTTCGCCAGCCATCGCCACGCCCGACAACAAACCGGTCAACAACGCTTGATGAATCTGCGCATAGCGATCCTCGTCGACAATCGGAGCAATGTCATCCCCATGTGCCGGTTCGGTATCGCTGTACCGAATCGGCCCAATATGCAAGCGTCCTCGCTGCCTGCCTTTTCGTGAATCACGCTGGCGATTCTTCTCGCGTTTGTCTTTTTGCACGGCTCGATCGTTCACCGGATCTAGCGCTCCGAGATTGGTCGCGGCCATCTCCTTGAGCTGACGATAAACGTCGGACCACTCACGCATCCGATTGGGTGACAGAAAATTCTGTCGCAAGACGCGAGTCATCTTCCCACGTCCGTACTTCGAACTCATCTCGTCATAGAATCGCCAAATCCGAAGCAAATTCAAAAAGTCGCTCTCGGGGTCCGCAAATTGGGCGTGGGCCTGATCCGCCGCCGCACGCTTGTCCGGCGGACGATCTCGAGGATCCGGGATCTCCATCGCAGCGGCGATCGGCAACACTTCAGGCAGCACGCCGTGCTGCTCGGCCGCAATCAGAATCCGGCCCACGCGAGGATCAACGGGCATGCGCCCGAGCTGCCAACCGATCTCGGTCAACTCACCATCGGCATCGACGGCCCCGAGTTCCGCCAACGTTCGAAATCCCTCGCGAATCGCGTCGACGCGGGGCGGATCGATTAGCGGGAAATCCTCGAGCCGTCCGAGCCGCAGGACCTTGCTCTGCAACACCACGCTCGCCAGATTGGTTCGCCGGATCTCGGGCGTTGTGAACGCATCGCGACTCTCAAAATCCTCGACGTCGTACAATCGCACGGCAATGCCCGGACCGATCCGACCACATCGACCGCTGCGTTGATTCGCACTCGCGCGGCTGACCGGTTCGACCGGCAACCGCTGAACCTTGCTGCGAACACTGTATCGGCTGATCCGCGCCGTTCCCGAATCAATCACGTACCGAATCCCGGGAACCGTCAACGACGACTCCGCGACGTTGGTCGCAAAAATGATCCGCTGCTTGCCACCGGTGGGATGGAAGATCGCCTGCTGAGCGGACTGGGGCAATCTTGCATAAAGCGGTAACAACTCAACACGATTCTCAAGCCCGGCGCGCTTAAAGTGGCCGGCGACAACATGCGACACCTCGCGGATGTCACGTTCCGTCGGCAGAAACACGAGCGTATCGCCTGATCCGTCGCGCCGCAGCAAATCGATCGCCGCGGTGACATGCATCGACAAATCGTAGCCACGCGATGCACCCGAGTTCACATCCTCCCACGGAAAATAACGCAGCTCGACGGGATAACCACGCCCTTCGACTTGCAAAATGGGGGCGGGGATAATCTCCCCAGTTTCCGAGTCGGGTTTGCCGAAGTGTTCCGCAAACCGCTCGGCATCGATCGTGGCCGATGTGATGATGATCCGCAGTTCGGGACGCCGATCCATGATCCGACGCAGCAGTCCCAACAGAAAATCAATGTTCAGCGATCGTTCGTGCGCCTCGTCAATGATGATCACGTCGTATGCGAGCAAGTCAGGATCCGAACCGGTTTCGGCCAGCAAGATCCCGTCAGTCATCAGCTTGATCAGCGTCCGATCACTCGTCTTGTCACCAAACCGAACTTGGTAGCCGATCTCGTTGCCGAGGATCGTCCCGGTCTCTTCAGCGAGTCGCGCCGCGATACTTCGCGCCGCCAGACGTCGAGGCTGCGTGTGCCCGATCATCCCATCTCGGCCAAACCCGGCTTCGACGCACATTTTAGGAAGCTGCGTACTCTTACCACTCCCCGTCTCACCGCAAACGACGATGACCTGATTCTCGCGGAGCAGAGAAACAATGTTCACGCGGTGCTCCGAGATTGGCAGCTCCGCGGGGAATTCGAGTTTGACTTCCGCAGTTTGCCGAGCCTCGGCGCGGGCAGCCGCCGCCGATACCCGGGCGGCAAATTGCTCTTCGGCTTGACCGGCAGAAGATTCTGGGCCGCGGCGGAGGCGAGACTTTTGCCGCTTCAATCGCGCCCGATCAGCACGTGTTAAAGTCACGTCATCGAGGTCGAGGTGCTCGTCGGATGAGGGCGGCGATGCCTGAACGCTCGGCGGCGGTGAGGTCAGGTTGGGGCTCGCGGGTTTCTGGTTCAAAACGTTTTAGTCGGCGTTGGTAGAAATGATTCTGTTCAGCGGTCAGGCCGAGATTCTCTGGTTGAGCTGTTTGATAAACCGTTCGCGATCCACGGGCGATAGGATGTGCTCACGGCGGTCCGTCTGGATGACGACGCGCCGCAGCGACAACGCCGGACCGCTCCGCAGTGTCGACGACATCCGCACCTCGCGAATGGTGTTGTAGGGAACCTGGTAACAGATCACACCACATCGGATCGACAGGGTATCAGTAAGCAACGTGTAGCGGCATGGCACCGTAAAAATGGCCGTGATGCCCAAGATCCCCGCCCCCGTCAGAAACATGACCGACGCGTCGCCCGGCCGACCGATGGCGATCAAGTACCCCGCCAAGACGACAGCCGCAACCACCGGGAACCCTAACAGGACCGCCAACCACCAATCGACCGCCGAAGGATGCACCTTGCGATCCAACCGCCGACGCTCGGACGACGATGCAGACTCAACTTCTTTCGAATTCGTAGTGGTAGGTTCAGACACGTCAAAATAACAAAGCAAGGAACATCAAATGGGAACAGCCGATCGAAGACAAACGCGGCTTGCAACGAGCCACGAGGAACTCGGCACCGGGCCGCGGCGACACCGATTTTGATTTCTACCTAATAATCACTGCGAGAAAAGTACATACAACTGATCAACAAGATCACCGCGATAAAAATGCCGCAACTCACCAACGGCCACAAAATCTGATACCGAATGACTTCCGCCGCCCCCGACTCGCCGGCCCCGATTACCAACGAATCATTGCCGGACACCATCGCGGCGGTCGTATCGCCCAATTGCAACACCTGCGGCGTGAACAACTCAAGCCCACCTACCACATATCGATCAACCCAACGCCACACCGATCCCACCGGTGAAACCGATCTCAGCTTCGAAATTTCGATGTCACTGAAATTTGCACCAACGGAAATCGACTGTTCATCCCGCGGCGTGACGGACATCGAGAACACCGTCAACCGATCGACGTCATGAGCGACATACAACCGACCTCCGCTCGACACCGAGACGTCCGGTCGCCAATGCACCGATTCGATCTCGTCCACGGGCAATCGTTCGAGCGTTCGAATTGTCATCGCCTGATCAGACAGATTGGAATCAGCTCCCGCGTTTTGGACGTCATCATCCGCCGTCGCGTCAGATAATTCTTGCGAGGTTGTCGAAACGAGAGTACTCAGTTGTTCATCGCCCCTCACAACCTCTATGACGTCACAATGACCTGACGACGTTCGCAGTAAAAAGCAATTTTCTGAAATCGCGATCAGCTCTAACGGCGTTCCCGAAACAAACGATCGCTTCGCATCGCGATCCCATTGCCCGGCGAACTGCAACGTCACCGCATCATAAATTTTCAACGGCAGATCGCCGCGAGCCACCACCACCCATCGCGATGACGAGGCGATCACATGAGACGCGCGATCCGACTCCCGTTGCAAGTTCGCACGCGTCGAGGTTTCCCAAGTACTCATCATGTCGTTCCCAACCGGTTCGATGCGTTGCATCCGATCTCCGGTCAAGAGGATCAAGGCACGTTCTCCGCGGATTCTGGAAACCCGCGTCGGCGGGCTCATGACGACGTCACGCGGAAGGATTGAGACAAATGATTCCGTAGCGCCACCCTGCATCGTAACCAAGGCTTTCAACCACGCACCAACGGAATTGTCGATCCGCGGAACACTTTTCGCCGTCGAATCCGCTGTCCCGTCATCGGAACCGGACTCTTCGCCTGTCGCATCCTCGGACGCTTCTTCGCCAATCGCATCGAGGATCGAATCCCGACTCGTGATCAGCAGGTCAGCCGTGTTGATCGCAACCACCGCATCGCGATCGATTGAGACCAACCGTTCCGTCGCGGTGGGCAAGCGCAAACTCGGTTGCGGGCTCCAATCGTCACCGCGAGAAAGCACGATCAGGTCGAGTGATCCCGACCCGAACGGGTTGAAACGCCCGTTGCGAATCCGTGCCGTCATCACATGATCCGCATCAAGAGTTGTCGGTTGCAATACGCGATCATTCGATCCCGCTTCACCTTCGATCAGCGGACTCCAAACTTCTTCGGACGTATCCATCTGCACCAACCCGCTGCCGCCGGTCACCGCAAACAAATCGTCTCCCGCCGTCGTCATGCCGACGATCCGGTCGGGCGCCACGACGCGAGCATCAACGACACCACCAATCACCCCGACCACCACGCACACCGCCGCCAACGCTCCGGCCGCAGCGATCGAAATGATTGCCGATCGCCACTTCAACCCGGCCAATACCGAGACGCTGTAGAAGACCGCAAAGATCACCACCGCGACGGGAATGCACCACAAAATCCGCGTGTTCCAAACGCCCAATCGAAACGCCGCGATCAGATACAACCCGAACACCAACTGCGTCACGCATAACAGCACAAAGGCACATCCGCCAATGAACTTCGCCACCAACAACGCACTCCGCGAAATCGGTTTACTCAATAACAAGTGCAACGAACCGGTTTGCAACATGTCCGGCACGATCGACGCGGTAACCAACACTCCCAAGAAAACCAGCACCAAACCGAGTAACCAATTCACGAGAATCGGGATCACGAATTGATTGAACAGCGTTTCGAATTGCACCCGATCGATCTGAAAATCCGTCGGAAACTCGAGCCCCGCGTAAGTCAGCAAGACGGATCGCGAACTCCGCGATTCGAACACACCCGGCAGTGCCGCTTCGAGACGCAATCGACTGCGTCGTCGCAGCAGCGAATCCGAAAGCTCGTCATCAGGTGTTTCATCCAACTCACGCAATTCACGCAACCGAACCGTATCCTTCCACGCTTCCGAGTCATACCAATCCGATTGCGTCGCTTCGTCGGAATCGGCGTCTGCCGTGTCCGCAACCGATTGGTTGCCGCGGTTTGCATCCGACTCGATGAGATCGTTGAGAGCGTGGGTCAATAACGTCAAACGAATCCGAACTTCGTCGCCTTCCCCGACACGCCGCAACTGCCGCTGCATCTCTTCGGGCATCGCCTTCGCGATTCGTCCGATCGCCTTATCTTGTGACTTTGGATCGACAATGCCCTGAGCGAGCAATGCCTTCATCCGCGTGCCGTTGTAGACATCGAACCATCGAAATGACGTCGTGTAGTCTTCTTTGATTCCGATCGGGGCGAGCGAGGCCAACAACACCCAAATCGCCAAGAACGCAGCCCACAAAACTCGCGACGCGAGTGCGGAATGAAATGAATCGGAAATGATCGCCAGATAGGGCCTCATGGCGCCGCCACGTAAACTTGTGATTCCATCAATCTCATGAACGTCTCTTCGAGCGATTGGCGATGGGGAAGCAAACGGATCAACGAGCCACCTGTGCCTCGCACCCGATCGACAATCTCATCGAGTGCAGCCTGTTCATGACACAACAACCGACACGCGTATCGTGAACGCGAGCACTCCAGATCGATCGGTTCGCTGAGCCATTGGACCGAACCCGAAATGGCTGGAGCGAGCAACTGCGACAGCACGTCTTCGTTCGAAATCGCGTCACCATCGGCATGCGGAAGTTCAAACTCAATTTCAATCGCGATGGATTCGTTCTCCGCTGCTGACCGGCCACCCATCTCGGCAATCGGTCCAGTCGCCAAAACGTTTCCACCGGCCATGATCGCGAGGTGCGAACAAACCAACTCGACCTCGTGCAAGATATGACTGTTGAGGAAAATCGTTTTCCCCGCGTCGCGTAATCGCTCGATCACCCGCCGGACCTCCGTCCTTCCGACCGGGTCGAGTCCGTCGGTGGGTTCGTCGAGGATCAACAAATCGGGGTCGTGCATCAACGCTTGGGCGAGACCGAGTCGCTGCAACATCCCTTTGCTGAATCGCTTCACGCTTTCGCGGTCTCGACCTTCCAAACCCACCACGGCCAGCAGTTCGTCGCTGCGACGCGTGATCGTCTGCGAATCCAATCGACTGAGTTTGCCGTAAAAACGCAGCGCCGATCGAGCCGTGTGATGCCGGTCGACGCGCAACGACTCAGGCAGATAGCCCACCCGACTGCGTGCTTCCGTCGATCCCGCAGGCAACCCAAACAGAGACGCACGTCCACCGGTACTACGGATCACACCGAGCAGAATTTTGATGAGCGTTGTCTTGCCCGCGCCATTTGGCCCGAGCAACCCGAAGACTTGGCCCCGCTCGGCATGCAACGAGACGCCGCGAAGTGCATGAACGTCTCCCCGCCGAAAAAAACTGCCACCCCGATAGGTTTTCTCGAGCGCGTCAACGGAAATGATACTGCTGCTGGAAGCCTCTGATCGGCTCACGCCAGCAAGTTCCGCAGCATCAGATACAACAACATTGCCGCGGTCATGGCAATCACACCGGCGAGCAATAAGCGGTGGGCAGGCTGCCGCCATGACGGCTCGTTGACTTCGCGGTTGTAGAGACTGCGAAAACGCTCGCGCTCCGCCGCGGTATCAAACACACCATCTTCGACCAACTCTTGCAGGCCGTACTGAACCGAGTATTCGACGACGCCATGGATGTTTTGGCGGTTGCGTGTTTCGTCAACACCGATACCTTCAAAGTACCAAAGCTGGTTTCCGAATTGACGATCGGTTTCGCATCGGTCATCAACACATCGCAGGTTGATGATCTCGCTGCTCTCGAGACAGAAGTTCGCGCGAACGAGGGCCCGGCCACTATCCGAACGGACCTGGCGTAATACCCTTTCGGAAAATTGTCGTTGGGGGGCTTGAGCGCGCATTTTGAACCTCCGTTAACACGAACCGGCTCTTTCGCCGGGTAGAGTTATTATTGCTGAACAGGAAGCCCACGTCATCGGCGAGAACGGAAATTTTCTCGTATTATCCTTGCTTTCTGACCTTGCCCCGAGTTCATCGGGCGGGACAGATCGGCCCGGCCGCCGATCGACGCTTCAGCGGCAACAAGGTTCGCAGGCCTGATTTTTAAATGTCCACGCCAAATCCGTCCGACCGCACACCTGTAGGCAGCGATTCCCAGGTGCAAAAGACACGCCCAAACGACGAGAAACCTCCCAAGTTGACAAAAACACGCCCCAAACCGCTCGTCCGCCCCATCACGCTCCGCGCCCCCATCACGTTGGGTGTCGTGCTCATTGTCCTGGTCGTCATCCTCAGTGCGGTGTGGGTGACCGGCACGTTGTGGGGGCTGTTGCGTGGGCAAGCCTCGCCTGAACTGTTCTGGGTGATGCTGCTCGCCGGATCGGTGTTGCTGATCGCCGTGCTCGCCGGTGTGATCGCGTACCTGACCCTGAGCGTCAAAGCATTCAACCTGAACCGTCGCCAATCCAACTTCATCGATGCAGTGACCCACGAACTCAAGAGCCCGATCGCGTCGCTGAAGCTCTACCTGCAAACGATGTCGCGGCACACGGTCAACGCCGAACAACAACAGGAATTCCACAAAATCATGCTCGACGATGTCGAACGGCTCGACTCGCTGATTAACCACCTGCTCGATGCCGCCCGGGTCGAACGGGGCACCGAACCTGAGGAGGCGACAGACTTCCAACTGTCCAAGCTGCTTTCCAACGTCAGTTCCGCCGCGTGCGTGCGTCACAAGATGCCGGCCGAAACCGTCTGCATCGACTGCCCAGACATCGTGCTGCATGCTCCAGCTGTCCAGGTTGAAATCTTGTTTCGAAATCTCATCGACAACGCAATCAAGTACGGTGGTACCCCGCCCCACGTCCGGGTGACCGCTCGGATGCAAACCGACAAAGCCGGCGAGGTCACCGTTTCGGTCTGTGATAACGGCGCCGGCATCCCCGCGAACCTGAGACGAAAGGTGTTCGGACGATTCGTTCGACTCGGCAACGAACTCGAACGCAGCAAACCCGGCACCGGCCTGGGCCTGTACCTCGTCCGGAACGTCACCCACGCTTTAGGTGGACGAATCAACATCGGTGACGCCGACGTCTCCGCAGATCCGGAAACAACCGACGCCGCCTCGCAACCGACCCGAGGAACTCGATTCGACATCACGCTCACCGAAGCCCGGCTGATGTCCGAGCCGCCGGTGCCAGCGCCCGAGCCTCCAATCAACGCCGAATAGGGTGGCAAAGAAAGGCCGCTTCGCGGGCCACCTGTCGCAACTGCGATCCACCGCCGGAGACACCGAGACGAAGCGTCAAACGGGACCGTTAAGGTCCCGCGCACCCTCACGAAAGGCGTGTGAAATGCCCGCAAAAGCTCCAAAAACATGATTTAGTCGACAATAGCGAGTGCTCCTGGTTATACTCTCACTCGACGCTTTTACGACACAATTTCTTATCCCCGAACGAGCGCAGGAAGTTTTCACATGTCACTCGAAGACAACCCACTGTCGCCCATGTTTCGCATCGACGTTTCAGCCAAAACCGAGTCCAGTTCATCGATGACCAATGAAGAACTGACGGTGCAATTGCTCCGCCAAATGCTCCTCGGCCAGCAAAAGCAGACAAAGCTCCTCTCAGAACTGGTCCAACAAAATGCCGCCATGCATAAACAACGGGCGGGCGAGTTGCAGCAGTGGAAGGACGCCCACCCGCAACTCTCACGAGCCTGTCGCCGGGCCGCGGAAACCCTCAGTGAAGTCCAAACGGAATTCCTGCAGTCGATCACCGATGAGATCGACGATTGCGGTGATCACTTGGTCGAAGGTGAATACATGCTCAATGAATTCATCGACCGCTTCGGCCCCCGCATGGCCCATCTCAACGGCATCCTCCAAGTCCTTGCCCAACTCGGTACCGGCGAACCGGTCGCCGAACAGCAAGAGCTGTAAGGCGGCGAAACGGAGCCGTCGGGTAAGGAAAACGCTTAGCAAACAACTATCCCAAAAAAATTTGCAAGCGAACCTTTCCACAAACGGCTCCTTCCGCTACTCTCTGGCGACTTCGCGGGAGCGAGCGATTTTTCGCCCCCCACGAACGAGTCCATCGGTCGACTCATAGCAAAAAACACCGGGGCGTAGCTCAGCCTGGCAGAGCGTCTGGTTTGGGACCAGAAGGTCGCACGTTCGAATCGTGTCGCCCCGATTTTTTTGCCCGTCTTTCACGTGGTCAATGCTTGACCTCCGATCCCTTCTTGGGGAGATCTTTTCGGCAAGTCTGTGTCAGAAAAGGGATCAAAACTTAACGCCGAAGCACCAACTCGCGTGCCGGAATTCCGATCGCCGGCGGTGTAAACATTCTCCAGGCAAAGCCCACATCTTTCACGCCCCAAGCGAAAGATTGCCGGCCATCAGAATGGCCGACGCAAATCGCGGAACCGAATGCGTCATGCGACGAGCTCAAGCACCTGCTCCCACGCTCTCAGTCAGCAACTTCTGAAAGCCGTCGCCGCCAAGCTGACCGCTACCTAACCTCCGTGCCTTAGTGCCTCCGCGAGCTATCTCCCCCGTGAGTCAATCTCTCACAAAGGCAAGGAGTCACGGAAAAGAACGTGCTTGCATCCGCAGAAACGGATCACACCGAAAGCAGACGAACCAATCGCTCCCAACTCCCAACTCCCAACTCCCTTCCGGCAGGCTACATGTAATTGAAATGGCTCAGTCGGTCCTTGCAGACCGGGTCCAACCTTGGGACTCGCAGGAAGCGAAACTCGGACGGACTGCCGCTTTCGGGTATCTCGACCGCCGTCAGATGCCCCGATTCCAGAAAAACGCCGCTATCCAAATTGAGCGCGCCGTTGTGGACAACGGACTTAAAGACGAGGTCATCGTCTCGCCATGGGGTTGTATCTGGAATGAACGAATACAAATAGCACAGCGGCGTATGCCCATGCACGACAAGTTCCGGGAAACCGGGCGTTTGCCCCAACCACTCTCGGCTCCAGCACAGATCCCTCGCGTCCTCTTGGATCTGCAAGTCGATGGCGCGTTCAGCGCTGTCAACCTGAATGTGTTCTGGCCGGATTCCCGAGTGCACGAAGAGACAATTACGGGCGATGTAATGAGTCTTGCATCGACTCAACAGATCAAGATGCTCTTGCGGAAGCTCCCAGTCCACCTGCCCGAGTCTCTGCGATACGTTTTCAAAATGCCGGACAGGATCATCGTATCGAAACGCCCAGAATTCGCGGGCCTCGGCACCCTCCAAATCGTAGGACTTCAAGGTCGCCCATGTCTCGTTGCTTCGCATCAGACTACTGATATCGGCTCCGCGAAAAATGGACTCGGGGAACGCACTCAGGTCCACGTTGGCACCGACCATGCGTTGCATCGCGAGCAACATGACCTCATGGTTTCCCAGCAGAACAACCAGATTGATGCCACGGTCTTCCAGACGTATTAACTGGTCATGAACGCCCCGAGAATCCTCTCCCTTGGACGACAGATCACCTAATGACAGAAACGTGTCGCCCGGGGCCAGGTCCAAGATCTCCAGCATTTTCGCCAGCGTCTGACTGCAACCATGAATGTCCCCTACTGCTACAAATCGACTCATTTTGCCGCCACGTCGTCGTGTTCAAGTACTCCTTCGCGAGACGTAACATAATCGGTCGTCAGCGGACTGTTGGGCATTAGTGACTGATTCATCCCGGCATTATACAGGTTTGTTGCTACGAGCGAAAAGAAGCCGGCGTTTGCATAGGGACGTCGATTTAGCTACTGCGGGATTTCAAATCCGCCGTTCCGCTAAAAACAGCACTAAAACAATCAATCCCCCACCGCAAATCAACGAATTCAAATCATGGAGAGGCCCGCAACACTCATGCCAGGACGTCGATTCGACGCGGTGGTACCGCGGTGAAGGTCGGACCGAAGGCGGCAGCCTCCTAGGCAAAGTCGGTGCACAAGCCACCCGATCCCCCGGTGAGCTAGCCCCTCAACAGCTCTCCTGATTTCCTCAGCAAGATCGCCGAATCAATCGGCTTGCTAAGGTAGTCGTTGCAGCCGGCTTCCAAGCATCGCTTCATGTCGCCCTGCATGGCATCGGCGGTCAGTGCGATGATGGGGCCGACATAGCCGAGCTCTCGCAGAATCTTCGCCGTGGCATAGCCGTCGAGTCGCGGCATTTGCATGTCGAGAACGATCAAGCCGAAGGGGCGTGATCGTTCGAGGCGTTCCTTAACAACCGCGATCGCCACTTCACCATCTTCGGCTTCCTCGACCGTCGCGCCCGCTCGTTGCAGGATACTGCGACTCAAGAATCGTATGTCACGCCGATCATCAACGACCAAGACGTCACACTCCAGCCGCACAGATTTGGCATCGAGCGTCTTATCGGACGACGCTTGAGATTCCTCAGTTGACGCGTCCGCACGGCCGACAATCGGCCTAGCCCGGACGTCGACGGTAAATGTGCTGCCTCGGCCCAATTCGCTAGTCACGGTGATTTGACCACCCAGAATTTCCGCCAGTCGCCGACTGATTGCCAATCCCAAGCCGGTGCCGCCGAATTCTCGGTTGACGTTACCGTCACCTTGCGAGAACGGCTGAAACAAATTTTCAAGATGCTGCTCACTCATCCCGATGCCCGTGTCGGTAATTTCGACGCGAAGCATTTCGCCGGAATGCGAGACCGCAACGTCCACGCTCCCCTCGGGCGTGAACTTGATCGCGTTGCCAACCAAGTTGATCAGGATTTGTTTGAGGCGTTTGGTGTCAGACATAATCAGCGAAGGCACTTGGCTGTGGAATTCCACACTGAGCTCGATCCCACCTTCCTTGGCACGCACGCCCATGATGCTTTGAACGTCCTCGATCAACTGACGCGGCGAAAAGATTTCTTCGCTGACATCCAACTTACCGGCTTCGATCTTGGAAAGATCCAAGATGTCGTTGATGATCTCCAACAGAAAGCCACCGTTTCGGCGAATCGTGTCGACGTAGGAAGCCGTTTCTTGATCGCCGACTTTCTCCGCGATCAGGTCGGCATATCCCAAGATCGCCGTCATCGGCGTGCGAATTTCGTGCGACATGTTAGCCAGGAACGCGCTCTTGGATTCACTTGCAGCCTCCGCCGCCGCTCGGGCTTGTTCCAGCCTCGCCTCGATTTCGTAACGATCTGTGATATCAAAACCTGAGGGAATCATAAAAGCGACTGTGCCGTCATGGTCAAAAACCGGATTCAAACTGAAATCGACCCAGCGTTCTATTTTGCCCGCGACCTGATACCGAAGATCTTCTCGAAACGAACCACCCGACGCGACCAGCGCGATCGCGTCATTGACCTGTTGCTTGACGCGGTCATCAAAATTCCACCAAACCGTTTCGGCAAACGGCAAGCCGATGACCTCCTCGCGAGTCACCCCGGCCGACCTCAACGCCGGATCGTTGGCTTCGACCAAACGCCCTTCCAGATCCAAAACCCCGACGAAACAAAGTGTTCCGTCGAGAATGCGGCGCAAATGAGCTTCGCGGCTGCGCAGTTCTTCCTCGTCGTTCTTCTGTTTGGTGATGTCACGAACTTCGATAACCGTTGACACCGGTTTTCCGTTCTTAAAAATCGGACTGGCTGCACAGAGCACCGGCACGGTGCTACCGTCCTTGCGGAAGAACAAATCTTCGTGCGCGCGAACACTGAAATCTTCCGGCAACGCCCGATCAATCGGACATTGTGACATTGGATATGGACGGCCATCGGGGTAGTGATGGTGGATGATGTCGTGCAGCGGTTTTTGACGAAGCTCCTCGGCGCTGAAACCAAACATGTCCAGCATCGCTTGATTGCAATAAGTTAAATACCCGTGATCGTTCATCATGATCAACGCGTTAGTCGAGTTTTCGGCAATCGTGCGAATCAGGCTTTCACTTTCGCTAATCTCGGTGACGTCGCTAAACGTCACAACGATGCCGTCATTTTCTCCTTCGGTAGACCGGTAGGGGATAACGCGTCGAAGGTAGGTCCGTCCATTGACCGACCCGACCAACTGCTCCTTCACCTGGTCGTCGCCGAGGTTTGCGACGTCCGGCAACGGCGGCATGTCCTCGATCTCGGATGCGAACTTCGTTAACTGGCGCCCCACATCACTCTCGACCAAGCTGTAGATTTTGGTCGCGGCGGGGGTGAACCCGCGAATTCGCAGATCCTTGTCCAGAAAAATCGTTGCGATTTGAGTGCTGCGCAAGAGGTTCGCGGTGTCGTTGTTGGCGCGAATCAACGTCTCGTTGGCCGCCTGCAATTCTTCCTTCGACGCTTCCAATTCCTCATTAGCCGACTGCAATTCCTCATTCATCGAGAGCAGTTCTTCGTTTGACGATTTCAGCTCTTCGTTCGAGGTCTCAAGTTCCTGGACCGTCCGCTCGAGGGCATTGCGGGTACGTGAAAGCTCCAACTCTAGCTGTTCAATCACCTTCCCAACCGTTCGGTCGTCCGCCCGGGCCACATTACCATTGGACTCGATCTGCTGATCGCCATTGACTTCCAGCGGTGTTCCGATGCGGTGAAAGGCAACAAGATGCAAGCTCGCCTCTTCACCCATCTGCGGCATCGGCTGAACGGTGATGTGCACCCGTTGGATTCCGCCATCGACCGGGATCGACATGTCTTCGGCTAAGGCGCGGCGGCGATGGCGTTTGGCATCTGCAAACGCCGCACGCAGCCCAATCCGCACGTTGTCATGCGCCATTGCGATGATGTTGTTTTGGAACTTTCCGGATGTCATCTGCAAAAACGGTGATGGATCTGACGATAACGTCTGGATCTCACCGTCGTCATCCACAACCGCCCATTGTGGAGAGAACTCTCCCAAGACGATCTGCTGAGCGTATCGAAACAAATCGAACTCACCAGCGTCGTCTTCCACCGAACGAGAAAAGCGACTGAGGTTCACCCGCGGCAGATCCACGGTGGCGGCGGGATCGATTGCCGTGACACGGCGTTGAAACAAGCGATGTTTTTGATCCAACGTCCGGAACAACTCTCGGTTAACCGACAGCGATTCGGCCGGCCCCAGAAACAGGAATCCACCCGGCTTGGTCGCGTAGTGGAACAGCGGAATTAATTTCTTCTGAAGATGGCTACCTAAATAAATCAACAGGTTTCGGCAAGAGACCAGATCAAGCTTCGTAAACGGCGGGTCGCTGATCAGATTGTGAGCCGAGAATACGATCGTATCGCGGAGCTTTTTATTGACAAAGTAGCGGTTACCGCGTTTGGTAAAGAACTTCGACAACCGTTCCGGCGACACTTCATCTTGGATACCGATCGGATAGCCCCCGGCACGGGCGATCGAGAGCGCCCGCTCGTCCAAATCGGTCGCAAAGATCTGAAAAGTAACGTCGCGACCGGATTTCTCAATGACTTCGGCCATCAGGATCGCAATCGAATAAGCTTCCTGTCCCGTTGCACATCCGGGCACCCAAACGCGAATCGGAGAATCGCTCTGGTGCTGATCCACCAACGGCTCCAACACCATACTGGCCAGCGAATCGAACGCTCTCGGATCTCGAAAGAAAGCCGTGACGCTGATCAACAGATCTCGGAATAGCTGCAGCGTCTCATCCCGTGACGCTTGCAACAATTCGACATAAGCGTCAACGCTGGGCAATTTCAAGACGTGAATCCGCCGCCGAATCCGCCTTGCCAGCGTCGTCGTCTTGTAGTGTTTGAAATCGTTCTGAGTGTGCTTTTCGACCGCCGAGGCGATCTGGGGGATGGCCACAATGATCTTCCGATTGAGATCACTGACATCGTCGCGTTCATCGGTCTCATGCATGTGTTGGGTATGTATTCGAATCTCGTCAGCGATCTGATCCGGCGAAAGAACATGATCGACAACGCCCAACGCGGAAGCGGCTTGCGGCATCGAACGGTTACTGGCACTGTCGACCCGCTGAGCAATCGTCATGCCACCCGCGTCGCTGATACTACGCAGCCCCTGGGTGCCGTCCGTACCTCCACCCGAAAGGATCACGCCGACGGCTAATTCTCCAACCTGATCAGCCAAGCTGCCGAATAAGTGATCGATCGGAGCGTTTTGCTTGTCGGCGGGAAGCTCCACTGCAACAAGGCTTCCGTCTCGAACTTGTAACGCTCGTCCAGCTTCTGCGATGTAGACGCCGCCTGGCTGAAGGTCGACTGACTCATTTCGATGAACGACCGTCAAGTTTTCAATTTTGGACTCTCGGCTCCACGCTTGCTCGTTATCATCGCAGCCTTCCGATCCGTTTGGCGTTACCGCGAGCGAGAGGACGGTCGCAACCGCCGCATGGGGATCGCACTCGCCATACTCCGTTTCGCCAGCGGCGGTGTCATCACTCCGGTTTGCGGAGTACTCATTGACAACTCGCGCCACCAGGTCCCAACTTTCAATTCCGAAACCAACCCCGACAACCAGCAGCGTTTTCCGATGTTCAGGTTCCTTAGCGGTGGCATGCTTCATGGCATTAGTTGAAACGCTGGTTCACTTAAGGTTGACATCGAGCCGATGCCGCCGAAAACGGGATTGTAGCGATCCGCACGTGGTCTTTATAGCGGCATTCCTCCGGCATTTTCGCGATCGCTCGACGTGGAAGCTAAAACGAATCGCGGGAGCGATGACCTACAAGGCTCCCCACTCCAATTCAAACTCTAGATCGATGCAAACCTCAAACTTGGTTTCGGTTTCGCCCCGTCGGCCAACCCGACCGAAACCTTGATTACCTCGTCAAGCCAAGGTGGGCCTTCATCACGCCTGGCGGGGCATCGACCCGCTCCAAGAAACGGTATCGCCACCCGCCCAGTCCATGGCAAGGCAGTAACCGTATCAATCCGACTTCACCGATCGCATCACTACGATGCCCCATCCGATCACCAATTACCCCGTCAAACCTGCTCATCCGGTTGGACTCAACGGGAAGTCACCACAATGGGCACGCAAAGTGCTTTCGCGTGGTGGGGATAGTTGACGTTACTTCCATTGCGGAGAACAAAATGATCACCGGTGGTGAAATCATTCAGGTTTTTGCGGTTTGCTAACTTCGCGAGGTAAACGATCAGACGCCGAACACCCCACACGAAACTGCTTGATTATCCGACACTATGGACGATTTCGATACAGCGCAGACGGACACGGAAGTTTGCGATGAGTTCCACATCGTCGGCGTCGGTGCCTCCGCGGGAGGTCTCGAAGCACTTGAGGCATTTTTTCGAGCCATTCCGGCGGACAGCGGGATGGCATTTGTCGTTATTCAGCACTTGTCGCCAGATTTCAAAAGCCACATGGAAGAATTGCTGGCACGACAGACCAGTATTCCGGTCCATCGCGTTGAAAATGGGCAGCGTGTCCGGCCAAACCATATCTATCTCATTCCTGCCAAGATGGAGATGGTGATCAACGAGGGCAAGCTGCTGTTGACTGAGCGCAGTTCGGACCGGACGATGGTCCATCCGGTAGACCAGTTTTTCCGCTCCCTGGCCACCGACGTCGGACGCTATGCCGTCGGTGTGGTCCTGTCGGGCACCGGCAACGATGGCGCACGCGGCGTTCGCGACATTCACGAGGCCGGCGGCTTGGTTATCGCCCAAGACGACGTATCGGCCAAATTCTATGGGATGCCTGGCAGCGCCCGCGAAACAGGAATGGTGCACGTTGTTTTGCCGCCGATCGCCATCGCCGAAGCGCTCGTTCGCTACACCCAAGAAGGCATCAGCCGCGAGAAACTGGCCGAAGAAGACCTCGCATTTGGAAACATGGAGGTCGAAGCAAAAATTCTACATCTCCTGCATCGCCGCACCACGCTGGATTTTTCCCAGTACAAGTCGAGCACCGTCGGACGCCGCATCAACCGTCGAATGCAGCTGTTGGGGCTGAGAGAATTGGAAGACTATTTGTCGCGTTTGACAAACGACGAACACGAACAGGATGAACTCTACAAAGATCTTCTGATCGGCGTCACCAAATTCTTCCGCGATCGAGATGCATTCGAATCACTGCGCACCCAAGCGATCGAAAAACTGATCGGCGCAAGAAATAACGGCGAGCCGCTGCGAGTTTGGGTTGCAGCCTGCGCGACCGGCGAGGAAGCCTACTCGCTCGCCATCTTGATTGATGAAGAGATTCAAAAACTCGCTTCCGATTTAGATTTCAAAATCTTTGCAACCGACGAACACAAAGGCTCACTTCAAATTGCGGGCAAGGGCGTCTACAGCGAAGAAGCGTTAAGCGAAGTGACGCCATCGCGACGCGATCGGTATTTCACTCGCACACGTGATGGCTACCAAGTTCAGCGTTACCTCCGCAACAAGATCGTTTTCGCACCGCAGAATCTGATCAACGACGCGCCGTTCACCCAGATGGACCTCGTGAGTTGCCGCAACATGCTGATCTATCTGCAACCGACGGCTCAGAGAAAAGTCCTGTCTCTGTTTCATTTTGCGTTGAACGGCAATGGGGTTCTGTTTCTTGGTCCCAGTGAATCCCCAGGCGAGCTGAGTGACGAATTTCAACCGATCAACAAACGTTGGCGCATTTTCAAGAAACGACGCGACGTACGCTTGCCACTTGGGTCACGAGTACCGATAGGACGACGCTTAGAAACGATGCCGTATTCGCCGACCACCATCGCTCCGGCTAAAAGTAACCGAGTGACTGCCGACCTGATCAAAACGTACGACCGGTTACTGGCGAAAAAGATGGGGTGCAGCATCCTCGTCAGCGAAAGCGGCGACATGTTGCACATCTTCGGCGGTGCCGAAAAGTATCTCCGCCAACGCGGCGGCAGGCCATCCAATCATCTACTCGAAATGATTGACGAATCGCTAAAAAATTCGATCTCGACCGCTTGGCATCATGCGTTGGCCAAACGTGAGACGGTTCAATACGCGGCAACGCAGTGCCGAAGCCAACAACAAGAGGAAATGCTGCGGATATCAGTACAGCCTCTTGCCTCCACCAGCAATGAACCATGTGAAGTGCTAGTGGAATTCGAGCAGTTGCCAATTCTGATCGAGTCGTCAAAGAGCCAGTCGGATGATCGAGCCGAACACGCACGTATGCATTTGCTTGAATCCGAACTGCGGTTTTCGCAAGAAAACCTGCAGGCGACGATCGAGGAAATGGAAACCTCCAATGAAGAATTGCAGGCCACTAATGAAGAATTGGTCGCAAGCAATGAGGAATTGCAAAGCACCAACGAAGAATTACACAGCGTCAACGAGGAACTTTACACGGTCAACGCGGAACACCAACGTCGCGTTGAAGAACTGGCCCTGGCCAACGACGACATGGACAACCTATTGGCAACGACCCGCGTCGGCGTGATCTTCTTGGACGACGGACTCTACATTCGCCGGTTCACACCAGAAATCGCTCGTGTCTTCGATCTGGACGAACACGACATGGGTCGTTCGATGGAAAAGATCGCCCACATGCTAAATCACCCGGAGTTGTTGGATGAACTGCGCCAGGTGATGCAATCACAGTCCGAAAGGGAGGTAACAGTTCGTGACAGTAATGACACACCGTACTTGGTGCGGATGCTGCCTTATCAGAGCAGCGATGAGACGCGAGGGGTTGTTCTCACCTTAGTTGATATTGCAACACTTGCTGCCGCGGAAAAAGAGATCCGGCTTCAACAGCTTGCCATCGAGTCGGCGGTCAACGGTATCATCATCACCGATCCACGCGTCGAAGGAAATCCGATCACGTACGCAAACCGGGGTTTCTTAACCCTGACCGGCTATGAACTGGATGAAGTCATCGGACGCAACTGCAAGTTCCTGCAAGGCCCCGAGACCGACACCGAAACGATTCGGAGGATTCGAGATGGCCTCGACCGTGGTCAACCCGTTCGAGTTGCGATTTTAAACTATCGAAAAGATGGTAAATCGTTTTGGAACGATCTACAGATCGCCCCCGTTTACGGATCGGACGGGAAAGTGTGCAACTTCGTCGGCGTTCAACACGACATCACAAACCAGATCCTCGCGCAAGAAGCGTTGAAGGAAGCAAACGAAGCCAGCCAACGAGCGAACGAAGCGAAGAACGCATTCTTGGCAACAATGTCGCATGAACTGCGGACCCCCATGACCGCCGTACTGGGATTCGCGGACATGCTCCGAAGTGAATCGGATCATCCCGATTTCCTGGAGAAGGTCGACATCATCAAGCGAAACGGCTCGTACCTACTCTCTCTGCTAAACGACATTTTGGATTTATCACGGATCGAAGCCGGAAAATTAAAATTCGAAAAGCAACCGCTGGACATTCTCCGCGTTGTTCGTGAAGTCGAACGACTGATGCAGCCTCGAACCGAACAAGATAACGTAACCTTGCGATTTCGATACGCCGCCCGGTTGCCCTCGCAAATCATGGGTGATGAAGTTCGGATTCGCCAGATTTTGGTGAACCTCATTCGTAATGCGATTAAGTTCACACCGGAAGGTGAAGTCGTCGTACAAACCGATTTGGTTAACGATGACGAACATTCTCGGCTCGAGATATCCATCAGTGACACCGGAATCGGAATCACGCCGAATCAGATGAAACGCCTGTTCGTTCCGTTTAGTCAGGCCAGCAAACAAACAACCCGGCAATTCGGTGGCACCGGCCTTGGCTTAAGCATCTCCAAGCGTCTCGCCGAAGGCATGGGTGGAACAATCCATGCCGAAAGCGAGATCGGTCGTGGCAGCCGATTCACTTTGTCATTGCCGCTATCGGATGCGGAAGCCGGCTCAACGATCGACGTGACAAATCTTCGAAGTGGCAAGACAAAAGACGCGGACAACAGTGCGGCAAACTACCCACGGATCGAGTCACGTGTCTTGCTGGCCGACGACCGCCGCGACATCTGGCGAATCGGCAAATTTTTTCTCGAACGATGCGGTGCGGAAGTCACGATCGCTGAAAACGGGCAACAGGCCGTGGAAGCGGTTCGCGACGCAGAAAAAAACGGCCGCCCGTTTTCGCTAGTCCTGATGGACATGCAAATGCCAATCATGGATGGCAGAGAGGCCGTCGCGACATTGCGACAAGAAGGCTTCACTCTTCCGATCATCGCGATTACTGCCGACGCAATGGAAGGCGAACGAGAATCCTGCATCGAGATGGGGTGCGACGAATATTTCCCCAAACCCATCAACGGTCCCAAGCTGACCGAAATGGTGGCTTCATTGATCGATCGACATCGCAGCGATTTCGCCTCAGAAGCAGCGTCGAACGGATCACCCGCAAACGATCGGGAGTCGATCGGTCGCCGCGAGTGAAGACGCATATCTCGCCGCGGAGATCGCTATGACCGGCGAACCGAGAAGCTCGACGAAATGCGCTACCGCAGCAGCACAACCTCGCTTTTCACATCGCTCTGGTCTCTTTGAAACCAAAATCGCGGGCGTTACCCGCTTCGATAGCCTCAGCGAGGCTCAGCTGCGTGAGAAGGGAAAACTCCAAATTAAACTCGGTGTGGGACCGGACGGCTTGAGCCCGATGCCATCTACATTCTTGGCGGAGCGGCGCACGCCTCCCGGTTGCAGTGAGTAAGATGCTCGAATTCTACCGGGCGGCTCGCGCCGCTCCGCTATAACTTCTATCGGCTAGACGCGAGCTATCCGGTTCAAGCACTCCAAAGTTCAAGCCCTCCAAAGTTCAAGCTCGACGACGCACAAGTCGCCCCACACATCGGCAAACCGGACCTTCGAGCCATTGCCTGTAATATTTGTAGACGCCCCGTTAACTCGCTCCGGCTCATTTGCGTAAGATGAATCAAGCCTTTTATGAAGTAAACCGTCACTCTTTTGCGACTTGAGCCATGACTCGACGATGTTTGAACTTGTTGTTCGCCCTGGCAATTTTCACCGGCAATGCACTCGTTGCTCCGGCAGCGGAGAAGGACAATGCCGAGGATGCCGCAGCGGCGGCAGACGCGTGGGCGAGGTCTCAAGACGGGGAGCTTCCCGAACGCATGAATTGGTGGAAGGAAGCCAAGTTCGGCATGTTCATTCACTGGGGCGCCTATTCGAAAGCTGGCGGCGAGTGGAAGGGTGAAACCGATCACCACGAGTGGCTCCAATTCACTGCCAAAATCCCGCTCAAGGAATACACCGAGTTTGCCAAAACCTTCGATCCGAAAGACTTTGATCCGGATCAATGGGTCACGATCGCGAAAAACGCAGGTATGAAATACATGATCATCACTTCGAAGCATCACGATGGGATCGCGATGTTTGATTCGAAAGTAAGTGATCACAACATCATGAAACTCGCCCGTTTGAAACGGGATCCGATCCGACAGCTTGCCCAAGCCTGCCGAAAACAAGGCATTCGTTTCGGAGTCTACTATTCCCTCGGACGCGACTGGGAAGATCCAGACGTGCCGACGGGTAAAGGCAAAGGCATGTCCGGGTGGCGCAGTAATCTGATCGACTTTCCCGATGAAAAGAACAAGGTCTTCAATCGGTACTTCAAACGCAAAGCCATGCCGCAAGTCCGCGAACTGTTGACAAACTATGGGCCCATCGACGTGATGTGGTTTGATACCCCGGAACTGATCTCTCCGGAGGAAAGCAAAGAGATGTTGGAAATGATCCGCGAGCTACAGCCTAACTGCATCGTCAATCAACGCGTCGGCAACGACTTGGGTGACTACGGCACACCTGAACAAACCATTCCTCCGGAAGTCTCGACGAGTCCTTGGGAAACTTGCATGACGCTTAACGGACACTGGGCGTACAACAAAGCCGATGAGGAATGGAAGAGCGCCGGCTCGCTGATCCGTAACCTCGTCGACATCTCTAGCAAAGGCGGTAACTACCTCCTCAACGTCGGACCTACCGGTGACGGCGTGATTCCTAAACCCAGCGTCGAACGTCTCAATGAGATCGGTCAATGGCTGGAGATCAACGGCAAAGCCATCTACAACTGCGGTCCAACACCTTTTGGCGACGAACTGGGCGCTTACAGCAAGACGGAAAAAGACAGCAAGGGACGTCCAAAGTTCATCGCCCAAAAGCAGTGGCGAGCGACAACGCAACCCGGCAAGCTCTATATCCACGTCCTCACTTGGCCAGCCGAAAAACTCACGATGCCCTCGCTCGAGAAAAAAATCTCCACCGCTTATTTGCTCGCGGACCCCACCCACGCACCACTCGATGTTGATCAAGGTGCAAGCAGCATTTCCATCACCCTCCCCGAGCAAGCTCCCGACCCTAACGCGTCAGTCATTTGCCTGGAAATCGCAAACTAATTCCACAGCGACTGTTCGCCGCCGCTACGCTCGCCAGAGCGTGGAACACTCCGAAGCCGAGTTGATGGCGGGAGTATCAATATCAAGCGGTCATTCGGCCCACATTTCCATTGTTCCACCACGGAAGCCACCCTCATGAGCACCGTTCGATCAATCATCATCCTTGTGGGAATCTTCTTGTCGATCAATGTGTCGGCTCAGGTGTATGTTGTGACGAACGATGACGCTGGTTTCATGGACGGGCCCACGCGCGTCGCCGACATCAAGCGAGACACCGAGTTCTACGCGTTGGAAGTTCGAGACGAATGGCTGCTTGCGGTTGAACCAAAATCACTTTCGCGATTTTGGATCGCTAAGTCCAAAGCAGAACAGAAAACCCTCACCAAAGCTCAACTCGCCGAGGAGGCCGGCCTTTGGCAGCAGATGTCGCAAATCGAAGAGTTCGTCAATGCACGGTCTGCAACGACAGATCAACTTCAATTGACTTTGGATTGCACTCGCAAGCTACGCAGCTTTTGGGATGACAAACACCCCCATGCGGCCACCGCGGTTCAATACGCGGGCATCGTCGCCGCCAACGCGGGAGCGTATGCCCAAGCGGAAACACTGCTCAACGATGCACTCGATGTTCACAGCAGGCTATATGGCAAGGCGGCGACTCAAACGGCGGAGATCTGCATCGACCTGGCCAACCTTTCAAACCATCGACACGAGCTCAAGAAGGCGATCCAATTCGCTCGCCAAGCTTGGAATATCAATCGGGATGCGTTAGGCGCAGAACACCCCGACGCGATCAGCGCGACATTGCCCCTTGCCCACGCAATGGAACAAATCCAAGAATACGAAGATGCACTCAAGATTTATCAAACGGCACACCGGGTGTTCCGTAAGAGCTACGGCGATACCCATCTCATGACGCTCAAGACGAACGCAAAGATCGCACAACAGCTCGTATCGCTTGACCGCAAAAAAGAAGCGGTCTCGATCTACGAAGCGGTCGTCACGAATCTGGAAAAACATCATCCGGATCAATCCGAAACGATCGCTCTACAGCGTCTGCGACTCACGTCCGCGAAATTGAATTCCAATGACTCCGAGTCCATGGAAGCATTCGGTCGGTCGATCGCTGAGTTGGAAAAGAAATTCCCTAACCTGGTGCCATACATCCGATCCCAACAACGCTTGCTCTTAGCAAGTCATCTGCAAGCCGGCCAAACCCAGCAAGCGTTTGCCATGGTCGACAGTCGGCTGCGGCAATTGAGGACCACGATCCGCAAAGAATTGTGGGGCATGAACGCTCTCGAACAACGCGAGCACCTCGCCCAAGCGGACAGTTACACATTTTTCTCGTCGATTTCGCTCGCCGTTGACTTTGCCCACGTCCCGCAGGTTTCCGATATGTCGGCGGAATGGCTGATCAATGGAAAAGGGTTGGTCGAAGAAGCTCAATCGGTTCAAGGTGGCGCGACACTAGACCTGAAGAAACGAGAAGCTTGGGCCAGCCAACCCTGGGTAACGTGCGACGATATTCGCGGCACGCTCTCCGACAACGAGGTTTTTGTCGATGTCCTGTCGTACCTTGATTTTGAGTTTGACGCGGACGCGACTCCGTCATCGACCGGCCAGCGTTACGCTGCGTGGATTTTGACGAACACCGGCAATGCTCGGTTCATTGACCTTGGTCCCGCCGAGCCCATCGACAATGCGGTCAAGGATCTCACGCACGGCATCGGCGAGTCGGTCGCACAAATCCGACAACACGGCGAGCAAACCGCCTACCAGCAACTGATACCGCAACTGACTGCAGCCAGTCGCTTGATATGGCATCCGATTTTGAAAGCCTGCGATAGAAAGCCAGACGTCCTGATCTCGCCAGACCAAAGCCTATGGCTATTGCCCTGGTCCGCTTTATTGAATCCGGACGGCGAGACATTCGTCGCCGAAACCCATTCGATTCAATTGCAGCTCAGCGGTCGTGATTTGATTCAATCCGATGTCACCGCGTCGAACAAGCCTGGCGTGATTTTTGCCGATCCCAATTTCGACGTCGAACTTGAATCGACATCGCCCGATCAACTACGGTCGGCGGACAAGCTAAAGTCTGCCGACGGCGAACCAATCAAATTACGATCCGTCGGTCGACTAGCGTTCTCCGCCGTTGAAGCTGAAATGATCTCTCCCGCGATTTCGCGGATCACAGGTAACGAACCGAAGACGATGATGCAGGACGCTGCCTTGGAGTCCAAGTTCAAGGAACTAACCAGCCCATCAGTGATCGTCGTCAGCACCCACGGATTCACATTCGGTTCCACTGACGACGGAACCAATCCGCTTCTCAAGTGCGGGCTGTTAATGGCGGGTGCGAACGGGAACGAGTCCATCGCGAGTCTGCAGAATGATGGCGTGTTGACCGGGTTGGAAATCGCTGGGACCGACCTATCGGGCACGCGATTGGCGGTTCTAAGTGCTTGCCAAACGGGCCTGGGAGAACTGGAGGCAACCGGGGGCGTGGTGGGCCTACGTCGCGCGTTCCACATCGCCGGGGCGAGATCCGTTTTGTCGTCGTTGTGGGAAATCCCTGATCGCGACACCATGTTGCTGATGCAAGGCTTCTTCGATTCACTCGCCGAGTCCAAAGACGTTGCCTCGTCCTTACAGACGACACAGCAACGGCTAATTGCTGCGCGTCGCGAACGTTACGGTGCCGCGCACCCGTTCTTCTGGGCCGCATTCGTCATGACGGGCAATTCCCGGCTGGATTTGTAGCGTCCCTGGGAACACGGCTTCCTCTCAAAGGTTTGAACCAAACGGTGGCAAACTCGAATGAGACGCGGCCATTCTTTGGAATCAGATGCGGGCACAGAACATCATCTTGTCTCTCGCCCCACCCGCATGACTTGAGCGTGAGCAACTCGAATCGTTCTGGCCTCTCTGCTAGACTCTGAGTGCTCTTTTCATCGTTCATTCCTTTGAGTGTCCCCACTATGACGGTACGCAGCGGCGGCGGTTTTCGAGCCATCTTTTACTCCCTAAAAAAGGGGCGTGAAGCGGGAGGCTACTGGAAATTTTTCAAAGCGATGCGATCACGTAACACGTGCAAGACCTGCGCCCTCGGCATGGGCGGCCAAAAAGGCGGCATGGTGAACGAGAAGGGTTCGTTCCCGGAAGTTTGCAAGAAAAGCATGCAGGCGATGGTGTCGGACATGCAACCGGGAATCGAGCCGACGTTTTGGAAAAACACGTCCATCGAACAACTGCAAAAGCTCTCGCCCCGCGAACTCGAGTACCTCGGACGTTTGCTGCATCCGATTCGATATCGGGCCGGTGCCACGCATTTCGAAACAATCACTTGGGAAGAAGCGTTCGATAGCATCGTCGCAAAACTCAACTCGCTCTCGCCCGACGAGACGTTTTGGTACTTCAGCGGTCGAAGCAGCAACGAGGCCGGCTTCGTCCTGCAATTGCTTGCTCGAGTCTATGGAACCAACAACGTCAACAATTGCAGTTTCTACTGCCACCAAGCCAGCGGCGTGGGGTTGCAGACGAGCGTCGGCAGCGGCACGGCAACGATCGATCTCAACGATCTTGAGAAAGCGGACTTGGTCTTCTTGATCGGTGGCAACCCGGCGAGCAACCACCCCCGATTGATGAGCAGCCTCGTTCACGTCCGACGTCATGGCGGCAAAATCATCGTTATCAATCCGGCCAAAGAAACCGGACTGGTCAATTTCCGCATCCCATCCGATCCGATCTCATTGCTCAAGGGAAGCAAGATCGCATCGCACTACACGATGCCTCACATCGGCGGCGACCTCGCTCTCCTGTGGGGCATCGCCAAAGTACTGCGGGATCGTGATCAGATCAAAATCGATTTTCTTAAGAAGCACTGTCGTGGTGAGGAAGATTTTCTCTCGCGAATTGACGAGCTGTCATGGGAGGAAATCGAGAGCAAATCGGGCGTCGCCCGAGATGAAATCGAAACCCTCGCCGAAATGTACGCTGCCAGTGAGCGGACCGTGTTCGCTTGGACGATGGGCATCACGCACCATGCACACGGCGTCGAAAACGTGCAAGCGATCGCAAACCTCGCGATGTGTCGTGGCATGGTGGGTCGGCCCGGCGCGGGATTGATGCCGATCCGTGGCCACTCCAACGTGCAGGGTATCGGCAGCGTTGGGGTAACACCGAAACTCAAGCAACAGATCTTTGATTCGTTGCAAACCAAATTCAATGTCATCCTGCCGACCACTCCCGGACTTGACACTCTGTCCTGCATGGAAGCCGCCGCTGAAGGATCCGTCAAAGCCGCGTTTTGCCTCGGCGGCAATCTGTACGGCTCCAACCCCGACGCGAACTTTGCCAACCGGGCGCTGTCGAACTTGGACATGAATGTGATGATGAGCACGACAATGAACACCGGCCACGTGCACGGACTCGCGGACGAAACCATCATCCTGCCCGTGCTTGCTCGCGATGAAGAACCTGAATCGACGACGCAAGAATCGATGTTCAACTACGTGCGATTGAGCGACGGAGGCCCGCGACGTTTACCCGGTCCCAGGAGCGAAGTCCAAGTGATCGCGACCCTCGGACAGCGATTACTGCCTAACGCCGAGGGTATCGACTGGGACCAAATGCAGCACACCGAAACGATCCGCCAATGGATCGGTGGCGTCGTCCCGGGCTATGAAAAGATCCAAGCGATCGGCACGACCAAAGAAGAATTCCACATCGGCGGCCGCATCTACCACGAGCCCAGCTTTGGAACCGAAGACGGACGGGCGGTAATGCACGCTCACACGTTACCTCCGCTTAAAGGAACTTCTGACGACGAACTGCGGTTGATGACCGTTCGCAGCGAAGGCCAATTCAACACCGTCGTCTACGAAGAAGAAGACGTGTATCGCAATCAAGAACGACGTGACATCATCTTGATGCACCCGGATGACCTCACTCGGCTGTGTCTCACGCATGACCAACGCGTCCGCGTTGAGAACGAAACCGGTCACATGGACTCCATCCTCGCGCGAGGTTACGAAAACATTCGCCCCGGCAACGCTTTGATGTATTATCCCGAATGCAATGTCCTCGTCGCTCGTTACGCCGACCCACAAAGCAAAACGCCAGCGTTCAAGGGCGTTGTTGTGAAAGTCAAAGCGATGCCGACAAACTAATCGATACGACATCGACGCTGCCGTGTCTGCTCCTTACGGCTTGCGACCTCATCAATCCATTACTAGCCCGCCGTTTCGGCGATCTCATCAAACACCGGCTCCATGCCACATCCATCATCACCTGACCGCAATGCCATCTGGCGTCCCTATTGCCAGATGAAAACGGCTCCCGCACCTCTCGAAATCGTGTCGGCGAATGATTTCGAGTTGACGACCGCAGACGGCCGCAAGCTCATCGATGGCATGGCCTCGTGGTGGTCCGTTTGCCATGGGTACGCACACCCACATATCGTCGAGAGCGTTAACAAACAGCTCGAACGACTTCCGCACGTGATGTTCGGTGGCATCACGCATGAACCGGCCGAACGATTGGCCGCGCGGCTCGCCGCGATGTTACCCGCGGATCTCAAACACGTCTTTTTCGCTGACAGCGGCAGCGTCGCAGTCGAGGTCGCGATGAAGATGGCGATCGGATACTGGCGTCGTCGAGGTCGCCCCAACCGGCAACGCTTCCTATCGTTCGATCATGCGTATCACGGAGACACCACCGGCGCGATGTCGCTCTGCGATCCGCAGCGCAGCATGCATGCCGACTATGGAAACGCGATCCTCAAACAATGGCACTGCCCGCTGCCCAAGGATGACGCGAGCGAAAACGCTCTGAGCGAAATACTCGCTCGCCATCGTGACGAGATTGCCGGCGTTTTCCTCGAACCGCTCGTCCAGGGAGCGGGCGGAATGCGGTTTCACGATGCGGCCACGGTACAACGCATTCGCAAATTGTGCGATGCAAATGAAGTCCTCATGATCGCCGATGAGATCGCCACGGGTTTCGGTCGCACCGGAGCCATGTTTGCAATCGACACTTGCGAAATCGTCCCCGATATCATTTGTTTGGGCAAAGCGTTAACCGCCGGGACGATGTCGATGGCGGTGACGGTGGCTCGCTCGGAGGTCTTTGACGCGTTCTGGTCCGACGATCCCGGTGACGCGTTGATGCACGGCCCCACCTTCATGGCAAATCCGCTCGCCTGCGCCGCGGCGAACGCGTCGATGGACCTATTTGAACGAGAGCCACAGGTGCGACGGGCGGCGGACATGGAAGCCAAATTGTTCGCCGGACTGGCGCCCTGCCGTGATATTTCGGGCGTGGTCGAGGTTCGCTGCCGCGGCGCAATCGGAGTGATCCAAGTCGAAGCCTTGCCTCGTCTCGACGAACTTCGACAAGCCTTTGTTGACACGGGAGTCTGGCTGCGTCCGTTCGGCGACTGCGTCTACATCACCCCGCCACTCAACCTGCCTGACACACTCCTCGAACGCCTGTGCGATGCGATTGTGAATGTGATGTCATCAAGACGATTTACTGCCTAAGACTCCATACCGCACGCGAATTCACGGTCACACACCTTCGTGCATCAACGCGATGGCAGTTCGCTCACGACGCAGCGGCAACGACGCCGTAAACCGGCGTAGTGCCGAGAGTGGACTCCGTTCGCCTTCTCGCAACGCTTCCTTGATCGCCGAACCGATACGATTTTGAGCCGATTCGTTCGGTGGCAGACTGGTTTCGGCCACGTCTTCGGCGACGCCCATCCAATCAGCTCCACCGATCAGTAGTACTTCGCCGTTAAGTAACGTTGTTTCATGGTTCATCGCAGTCTGCTCACCCATGAACTCGTCGGCGCGGACTTTCGCGGGACGTCCGATATTGACCGGGCGGTAACCGTATTTCGATACGATCAAGCTCGACCACTGGCCGACCGAGGACATCCGTGCGTGTCCCGTTTCAGGATCAATGTGTGCGTAAAGCAACGACAGGTTCGGACAGCCGGTTTCATCGATCGCCGCGTCGCGAACTTGCAACAACGTATGCAACGTTCGCATGATCGCGTCGTGCGGGGTGTGTCGATAGCTCGCGTGGGCTTGCAGTGCCGCCCGGGCAACGGCGCCGTCGAGTGTGTTGACCAAGTTGCATGATGGATCCCATCCGGCACCAAACTGGCACATGGACAATGCGATCACGCCATCGGGTAAAACGTCCCAGTGATGCCAACTTTGTGCGACATCCAACGGCGATTCCACCAACCCATCCACCGACCAACTGGGAGCCAGACGAACCCCGATGGGTAAAGTGTCGTGCTGCCAATCCGAAACTTGGTTGGTCCAAGAACGAATCGTTGGCGGCACTGCCGTTTCGACAAGCTGTGGCTGAGACGGCAACGGATCCATCGCCGCAACGAATCGGTCGGCATCAAATTCGGCATCGAGGTCCGAATCAACATCCAAGTCGGCGTCATTGAAATCGATGGCGAGCATTCGCTCGAGTTCCTCGTCAACAAAATTCGTTTCAACCGGTTCGGCGACGTTCAGTTGAACTCGATTCGGTGACGCGGTTACATGACTCATCGAAGACAGGATATTGCAGACATTGGATGACGCCAAACGTGCCGACGCGGTCGCACAGTCGTTGTACTTCTGCACAGTGCGACTAAACAGCCACATCGTGCCAATCGGCAGTTCAACGCCGCCTAGTGAAACGCAAATCCCCGATGCAAAAGGCTCCGGGGGAGTGTATTGATTGATTGGTCCACCCTGCAGATCCTCGATGGCCACCACGCCTTGGATCATCGCTTCGAGATCGCCTCGAGCCCCTCGCAGAGGGCGGGAGGTGCCGATCCGCTGCGCCGCTGACAAACCGAAGACAAAACGCGTCGACAACCGCTCGGTTTCTTCGTCGAGAAGATAAACCACGGCGGCATCAGTCCCGGTTGCGAGCGCAGCGTCCGCGAGAATGCGATCGATCTGGTCGCAACCGTTCTCGGCTTTCGCAACGTCCAGGATGACTGCCGCACGAGCAGCGAGTTCGGCTTGCTGCGATCGCAAGATGGCCTTTTGCTGTTGCATTTCTTCCGCCATCGCACGTGCCGCGTCGGCGAGACGCTGCGCGTCACCAGCGGTCAACACTGGTGGCCGATCTTCCGAAACGGTCGCCTGGGCGTCGCGTGTGTTTGGGGCAGCGTCGATCCGCCAACCGGTTGTTTCGGTGTACGTCCGCCAGAACCCTTCGACTGTTCGCCCACTATCCCGGTCCTCGATCTCAATTCGCACCGGTGCCGTTGCACTTCCTGCGGTGCCCGCATCGGAGTCGCGATCACTGAGATGAAGCTTCAAATAACTTGGTGGCGGTGTGGACACGTTGTCTTCTACCTGGATGGAGGAGGAGAGCAGAGAACCGAGTGTGGAATCGAGACACTCAACACGACCATGACGAATGCACGTCGGTCGCGTAAGACAACTCATCGACCCCTCGGCCCATCTTTACTCAGCCGATCAACCGGTAAAGTTTCCATCTATTGCCACGGCGCCCGTATAATTCATTCAAACCGAACGAGCCGCGGCGCGGCCCATGCAGAGCAAGCGATACAGCGACGGAACCAACACCAACGCGAGCAAAGTTGCCCCGGCAACTCCACCAGCAATCGAAACCGCCATAGGCGGCCAGAACCCGCCGCCATCGAGAATCAAAGGAGTGAACCCGGCCATCGTCGTCAGGGTCGTCGCGACCACGTGCCGTGATGAATGCATCACTTCACCCACGATCGCATCCACATCACCACGCGCGGCGATCGGATTGGCCCGGATCCCCGCCAACACGACAATGGAATCGTTGATGGCAACACCGATCAACCCCATCGTCCCGATAATCGCCATGAAGCCGAACGGATAACCGCTCAACGCCAACGCGCCCATTCCCAATCCCACCGACAATGCCGCGATCGCCGAAATGATCCCCGCCATCCGAAACGAACCGAACGAAAGCACCAACGTCGCCAACATCAACACCGCCAACACTCCCACCGTCGAAAACAGATTGCCCACCGCATCATCCCGCTTGGACGCCTCGCCTCCGAACGAGACCGTATAGCCGCTCGGTAGCCGGTCGATTAAGTCAGCCAACCCGACTTCCAGTGCCCGCTGCACTTCGCTCGGCAACACGCCGGCTTCGACGTAGGCGGCAACTTCGTTCATCCGCATCCGATTCAGCCGCGGTAACGCAGCGGGCTCGGGTTCGAGCGACACGGTCGCAAACGCGGAGAGCGGCGTCACTCTCAATCCTGACTCGCCGGCGTTGATCGCGGGCAGCACGAGATCAAAGCTCGCGATTCGAGCCAGTTCACTGCGATCGGCATCACCGACTCGCACCACAATCGGCACGACTTCGTTGTCTTGTAAAACGCTGCCGCCGCTTTGCCCTTCCAGTGATGTTGAGAGCTGGCGAGCAATTTCCTTTGGCGAGATCCCCGCCTGCGCGGCACTCGCTTCGTCGATATCGAAACTGATTTGTGGCAACACGTCCGCGAGATCCGTCCGCACCGAGATTACCTGTGGCATCCGACTCAGGATCGCTCGCGTCTCATCACCGAACCGACGCAGCACTTCCAAATCCGGACCAAAAAACCGCACCTCGATCGGCGCACCAAAAGGCGGCCCCTGTTCGAGCTGCTTCACCAACACGCGAGATGATGTGATCTCACGACTCAGCTCACGCTGGAGTGATTTAACCAATCCTTCGGGCTCCATTCCCGGCGGCAGCTTCACAAGCCCCTGCGCATAATTCGGCGTCCCTTGGCGACTCGAGATCACGTTGTAATAGAACTGCGGTGCACTCTCACCGAAGAACCAATCGATCCGCACCGCTCCCGCCTTCCGAGCGATCGTATCCACTTTCTCAGACGTCGCGCGTGTCCGAGCCAAGGAATCAGTGGCGGGACCATCCAATGTGATGTGAATTTGATCGCGCCCGCTCGCCGGAAAAAACTGTTCTTCCAATGTTGTAAAAGCCACAAATCCGGCAATCGGTAACACCAGCGAAAACGCAATCCCTTGCACCGGCCGACGGACGAATTGCCGCAACGTCGCCTCGACGAACTTCGTCAACTTCGGCAAATGCAATCCAGGTGATTCCCTCGACAGGTTTGCTCCGCCAGCCAGTTGCCGGGCCGCAACCGTCGGGATCACCGTCATCGACAGAAACAACGACGAAAAGATTGCCAGGATCACGCTGATTGCAATCGCCCCGACAAACTCACCCGCCGGCCCCGGCATCAACGCGATCGGTGCAAAGGCAAACGCGGTTGTTAACGTCGAACCCAACAGAGGAACCGCCAAATGCGCCACACCCCAAGACATCGCGTCGACCGGCGAGTCTCCTCGCCGCATTCGTGACTGAATTTCATCGACCATCACAATCGCATTGTCGATCAACAGCCCCAGCGCGATGATCAACCCCGTCACCGACATCTGATGGATCGGGATGCCGAAAACATTCAACCCGAACAACACCATCAGGCTAGCCAGCGGCAGGGTCAACGTCACGATCAATGCCGCCCGCCACCCCATCAGGATCCAAATCACGCACGCGACCGCGATCGTTCCCAACATCAGATTGAATGTCAGCGATTGGAGCCGGTTGTTTACGTAATCGCTTTGTCGCAAAATTCGCTCGATCGAGATACCGGCCGGTAACGTTTGCCGATACTCGTCGATCAACGCTTCAGCCGCCTCCGTCCAAGAATCGATCCGTTGTTGCGGACGCACCATCGCGCCGAGCACCACGGCGTCTTTTCCGTCCAGCCAAGCGGCCGTGTCCGGCGGATTGGGAATCCCAACTCGCACCTGAGCGATCTGATCGAGCCGAACATCACGACCATCATTGGTACTGATTGGGGTCGCGCCAATCTGATCAACGGTGTCGAACTGATTATCGATCTCAATCAGCATCTGCATCGATTGATCGCGCAGCTGCCCCGCCGAACCCTTCACATCGTAAGACGACAACCGCTCCGCCAGATCGGCCGGCGTGATCCCCATCGCGGCCGCTCTCGCTGGATCGACGCGAACCTCGATCTCTTCACCGGGATCGCCAAAACGTCGCACCAAATCGGTCCCTGGCAACGCCTGGAGACGATCTTGCAATTCAATAGCGAGCCGCCGCAGCACCCGCACGTCAACCGGTTCAGGACGATCCCAAGTCAACCCGACGATCAAAGCGTAGGCTCGCACTTCGAGCTTGCGAAACTCCGGTCGGCTCGCCTCCACCGGCAGTTCACCGATGCTGTCTTCGAGCCGGCTACGAACCCGCGACCAGATGTTCTCGGTTTCCTGTGTATCATCTCTCAACTCGATCGATACCGCACTGATCCCCACCCGGCTGACCGAATGGATCTCCTTGATCTCTTCGATATCCCGCACACGATCTTCGATCACTTCGGTCACGAGAGTCTCAACCCTCTTGGCATCCGCCCCCGGCAATCGGGTGTGGATGATCGCGACGCGTTGAGCCAAAACTGGATCCTCCATCCGTGGCAACGCCACCATCGAACTCAGACCAGCGACCAAGATCAGCAACACGATCAGCACGAGTAATCGCTGATCATTAAAAAACGCGGCCACGATCCGAACGAGCAGACCCGGCTTCTCATCACCCGTGGCATTGGTGGCACCGGTATTTCTCACCGTCGTTCGGCCTCACCCGGTGAAATCTCCGTCAACGACAAATTCGACGTTTTTGGCCGCACTCGCACGCTAACCCCCGGGCCGATCTGCCCCACGCCTTCGGACACAATCCATTCGCCCGGCGTCAACATTCCATGAACGAGCGTGAGGGGGCCGGCGCTGCGTAGCACTTGAATCTCACGTCGCTGGATCGTTGCCAACGCACCACTCGCCAAAGTTTCCGAGGTTAACGCAGCTTCGGAGGATTGCACACTGGGAACTAATTCCTGATACGCCGTGCCTTCGTGATCTGGCATCGCGACATACACCGACCACAAGCCACGCACACCGCGCACCAATGACTCCGTCGGCACCCAAAAAGGATCACTCAACGATGAGGGCAACGTGCCCGCGTTTTCGCTTCCCAATGGGACCCACAATGTTGCCGTTTGGCCGATGTGGACGTTCGCCAGCAAAGGTTCACTCACGTCATCTTGTTTTGCCGGCGATGTCAATTCAACATCCACGCCCCGCGTTCGCGTCACCTCGTCAACCTGCGGCTGCATGCGAACGATTATCCCACACCAATAACCCGCTTGCGAGCGTTTCGGCCGGGGAGTTTCAGGCGGCTCGGCCGGCGTGCGAACGCTCACCCACAAACGATCGCCCACTTGCCACGCACGACAGACTTGCGGCGGCACACCGAAGCGGGCTTCCAACGGATCAGATTCAAGGATTTTCAAGACACCCTGGCTCGGACCGATCATCTCGCCTTCGTCGAAATATCGGATCGCGATCACGCCCGAGTACGGAGCCACGATTTGGCTGTCGGCGCGCTCGACATCAATCTGCTCGCGGGCCGCCTGCGCCGCAGCAACATTTGCCTTGGCCGCCGCGATCTGTTCTTGACGAGTACCTTCTTGGAGTTCTTCGAGCTGCGCCGTCATCGCCGCCAACGTCGCCCGCAACTCGTCGGCCGCATATCGGGCATCGTCAAGTTCCTGTTCGGTCCCCGCACTGCGTCGCGAAAGCAGCTCTTGTCGCTCCAGCCTTCGCTCCGCCGACGCCAACTGAGACGCCAATTGTCGGACTCGCGCCGAGGCCGCACGCACCGTCTGTTCCCGAGGACCTGCGATGGCTTCATCCACCGCCGCCACGGCTGCCGCCAGTTCCGCATCCGCCATCATTTCACGAACATCAAGATCCGCAACATCGAGTCTCGCTAAAACCTCACCCTCTTCGACCGTGTCTCCCTCGTGAACCAACACTTCCGCCAACCGACCGCTGCGCCGCATCGACAACGAACTCGATCGTCTCGCACGAATCTCCCCGCGATAGGGCTCGAACAACAATGGCGCCGTCAACTCTCCCGCCACAATCACGGCCACATCCACGCGACCAACCTCGGAACCCGAGTCGTCGGACGCCAAACCGCTCGACTCACCCGATACGCCGAGTGTTCCCATCCGAGACGCAGCAAAATCGCGCAGAAACCAACCAGCCACAACGGCCACGACAACCACAGCGGCAAGCATCAAAACGCGGGCGGTCCCATTTCGGTTGCACGCTTCGCCCGCCCCGTGGAACCCGTTCGATTTGTTCATGCAAGCTGTCACGCTGACACCTCTTGCGACGTTCGCTTCTGGATACTCTTCGCCTGCCGTCGTAGTTTCGGCGTGATACTCGAAACGTATTTTTGGTAGGCCGACGGGTCGAAGAGCGGTCGCCATCCGATGTCGTCTAACAACGCGTTGCAGTTCCGCCGGATTGCGACGCGTGGTTGCGAAATGCCCGCCATACCAAGCGAAGGGCTCGTCGATTCGAGCACCAAGCCGCCGTAGACCAACGACCACAGTCCAAAGACGATTCGCTGAACGAGGGTTTCCTGCGTGACGCTCTTCGCCACCACCAAATCACCATTCCGGATCGCTGACGAGATCACGCCGCTGATGCAGTCGATGCACTGTTGTTCGCATTCCGCCAACACCTTGCGACGAGCCTGCGATGTTTTTTGCCACACCGGATCGTGCCGCGTAATCTGCTCGATCGAGAAATCGTCGGGCAGACAGTCGACGTAGACTTCCGCAGCAATCCCTATCGCCGCGCAGCATTGTCGCGAATCCTGTCCCAGCGTCACGGCATACCGAAACAACTCCATCCGCCGCCGCACTGAGCGGGCGGCAAGGGCCAACAGGATGTCTTCCTTGTTCGAAAAGTGGTTGTAGATCGTTCCCCGCGTGCAGTCCATTGCGCGGGCGATCGACTCCATGCTGACCGCCGACAACCCATGCTCTCGGACCAGCGGGAACGCGGCATCAAGAATGCGAGTGCCGCGATTGCGGATCTCCAGTTGTTTCGGCGTCAAAACGCGGCCGCCGCCTGAGTTTTCCCGGGTCAAGTGATGAGTCGTCGATTCAGCCATCCCCCCACTATGATCCGATTCTCAAAAATGACAACGCGCCAATTTTGACGAATTGTCAAATTACTCTATCCGGAACGCATCCCGGATGTGACGAAGCAGCAAGACATTTTTCCCGGATTGGCCGCTGTCTTTTCCGCCGGTTCGCCGTCCATCGGAGCTCAGACCAAGTCGACCCGCTCGAGTACGACAAACTGGGCCGCCGCGATCAACTGTGATGGAAGTTTCGGTTGCACGAACGGACCGTCATTCCAGACCGAATCGTTCGGCATACCATCACCGGATCGCCATTTTCGAGCGGCTCATCGGCCCGCAAACACTTGCAGTGCAGTCCTCGCCCCGATCGCTGGGCCTGCACACGATGCGGCCGATTTGACAGACCTGTCGGCACTCGCTTTAGAACAGCGAGAACATCAACAACATTGCGACGGCGACCATCGCGGCCAACACGATCGACCACCCCATCAATCCTCGCAGGGTGACACCCATCGGTTGCTGGATCCGAACCCACGACTGACGAAAACACATCGCCGCTGTCCTCGCTTCCGATGGCCCCGCGTGCTCGGTACCGAGCGTCACGCCGTCAGTGGCAAACGAGACCGGAGGGTTCACAAGTCGCCAGACGTACCCGACAGCGGCCACGACGAGGCTGAGCAAGATCGCAAGTTGCAGCACCGCCACCGGCGGCATCCATTCGCTCGGCTGAGTGATTCGAATCGCGTGCCCCAAGGCCGCCATTCGCGCATCGACACGGGCCCTGTACGACGCCAACCACGCCTCCGCTTTGCCTTCTCGTGTCGCCCAATAGTCCCGCCATGCCGATGCCGTATCGAACCCGGCAGCTTCCGGCGGCGAACCGCTCGTCCCTTGACGGGCCGCTACCGTTCGAAACGTCCCCGGCGTGCTAGACATCCCCGGCGAATTGGCCGAGGCGGCTACTGCCTGTTGCGTCGCATTTTCCACCGAGGCGGCATAAAACTCGGATGTTTCCTGATACCAACGCACGAGTGCCACCTGCGGCGTCGGCGCACCGACCAACCGCTGAACCAAATCGGCTCGCAATTGGTCTTCGGTTTGGCAGGAATTGGCCACGCGAAATTTCATCGCTGGCTTTTCCGCCCTCTCGACCTCTACCGTGTAGTTGTACCGCCCCTCCGTTCGCCCCGACTTCGTTTCACGCCATAGACCGATCACGCATACCAGCGTGAAACAGCCCAGCGAAACGAGCACGATGTCGGCTAGAAAGGAGCGTGTTAGGATCTTCAACTGAAAACACACCCAAAGAGAGTCGGGATTCGTAGATATCCGTATCATCGGCTCGCGACGATTCGAACGTCCAGTAAACTTGTATCGATTAGAACACTTGGCACGATAGCACGAAGAAATGGTTGACTTTGAGATCAAAATTTGTGGCGTCCGCAACGAAGACGACGTGCACGCCTGTGAGGCAGCCGGCGCCGACTGCGTGGGGCTGAATTTCTATCCCAAGAGCGTTCGGTATCTCGATCCCCGCTCGCCCAACGCGGCATCCGTCAGCGAGCGTGCCCGACGCTGCGGTTTGGTTCGCGTCGGTTTGTTTGTCAACGAACCGGCCGACACGATACTTGACGTCAACGATGCACTGCATCTCGACGCCGTCCAGCTCCACGGGGACGAAGCGCCGTCGGACGCTAAAACGCTGATCGACTGCGGCGTGCCCGTCATCCGGGCGATCCGTTTGCCGACCACGCCGCTGACACCAACCGAAATCCAAACGTTCATCGGTCCCTGGGAGGACCTCCCCGTCAGCCTCCTGCTCGACGCCGACGCGGGTGCCCAATTCGGCGGCGGGGGCAAGCAACTCGACTGGCCCTCGATCGCCGCCTGGAGCCACGCGTATCCGCGTCCGCACGGCACCCCAGATTGGATCCTGGCAGGCGGATTGAACTGCGAAAACGTTGCCGAAGCGTTCCGGGTCAGCGGAGCGAGCCGCGTCGACGTTGCCAGTGGAGTGGAATCTCCCAAAGGAACCAAATCCCCTGAATTGATTCAAAAATTCGTGTCTCAGTGTCGCCAAAGGGGCGTTGACGCGGAGCGATAACTTTCGCACACTCTCCCCACTGCAAAAGAAAGCACCACACGAAGCAAACGCGGCCGTGGCGGAACTGGCAGACGCGCTAGGTTGAGGGCCTAGTGGGAGTTAATCCCGTGGAGGTTCGAGTCCTCTCGGCCGCATCAGAAAAACCCCGTGCTTCACGGGTTTTTTTCGTGCGCGGATGGAACCGATCAACAACCTCCTATTCATCACACTGGCCTGTAAGTGCCCCCTCCGGCCCAAGACGCTCCGTCCATCCGTTTCACGTTAGGTCGGAGCGGGTGTATCGCAGAAAATCTGCACCAAGTGACGGCATGCGATCACTACGGAAGCCAGTCTGTGTTTTGGAAAATGTTGCGAGCAAGTCGCGACGCCACGATAGGAATCGCAGGTTTCCGCCCGAGTACACCACCGGGAACGACACCGGGCATATTGCTTCCCAAGTTTGCTCAGCGGCCCGGCGGGCGATATGTCGTCACCGCACTGGAGCATCTGGCCGCGATTGCAAGCTGCCCAACTCGATCTGCGTCGACACTGGCCCCGAGTTCACCTCAAAAGTTTTTATCAGTGTGCGTATGACGATAATGTGACGCTTGACTTCAATAGGCCCGAAAAACCGACGGATAACGCGTTGATTGAATCCTCCGACGGAGGCGTCCGAGCTGAATGCCAGAATGAAAAATGGTCCTTGTCGCTCGACGAACCAATGGAGAAGATCGAAGCTTGGCAAGTTGACTACAACGAACATCGACCCCACAGCGTTTTGGCGCAACCCCAAATGGAACCCCAAATAACCCCAAATAACCCCAAATGAACCCCAAATGGTGCCACCCACCTAATGGTTGACTCGAAATGGGTGATGGGTACACTTAATCAGCATCACTTCTCTTTCAACGAGCCGGAAAAATGCCGAGACCTAATCGAGAAGAACAGTTTGAGACGGGAGAGATATGTATCGTCCATGCCGTCCAGAGATGCGTGCGGCGTGCGTTTCTCGCGGGTGTAGATGCTGCGACCGGGAAGGACTACTCGTTTCGAAAAGAGTGGATTCGCCGAAGAATGGAGGCACTTGCTTCTGTTTTCGGAATTGACGTGCTCTCGTATGCCATCATGAGCAATCACCTGCACGTGATCTTGCGCAATCGTCCTGACGTGGTCGCCAGTTGGAGTGACGCTGAGGTTGCGATTCGATGGCTACGAGTTTTTCCTGGACGGCGGATGGAAGAGCATCTCGCGGAACCGACCGAGCATGAGGTCAAAGTCCTAGCGGCAAACTCGGAACGGATCGCTGAAATTCGCCAGAGAATGTCTGATATCTCCTGGTTCATGCGGTCGCTCGCCGAACCGATTTCTCGCTTGGCCAACAAGCAGGACGAATGCACCGGTCGGTTTTGGGAGGGACGATTCAAGGCACAGCGGATTGTCGACGAGGCCGGGTTGCTGGCATGCAGCATGTACGTTGATCTCAATCCGGTTCGTGCTGCAATGACCTCAGATCCCGAGAAGGCTCCGCACACATCAGCGTTTGACCGCATTCAGGCGAGCCAGGGCAAACGAATCGATTCTGCAGCGTTCGACTTAAAACCGGTCCCTACCGAGGAAGCGGCTAAACAGATCCGTGAAACGCGTGTTGATGAACTACGAGCGCAACGGAAGGCGAAGAAACGCAACCCGACAGGAAAGCGGATCAAACGCGACGCTTGGTTGGCGCCGCTGACGTTGTCGCCCAACAAGCTATCCAGCGATGCGGAAGTAAATCGGGAAGGAGTGCGAGCGAGCGACAAAGGGTTCCTCCAGGTGTCGGTGCGCGAATACCTGAGGCTGCTGCGTTGGACAGCGAAACAGAGCATCGACGGAATGGCGGCAGCGATACCTAGTTCGCTTGCAAGCACGTTAACGCAACTCGGAATCGACGCAGCAATGTGGCGAGACCTTGTTTGGAATTGGCAGAAGTATTTTGGCAAATCGAGCTGTGTCGGTTCGCCCGATTCGATGCGCCTCGACGCGAAACGTTGCGGCAAGCATCATCACCAAGGCCAAGCTTCCGCATCTGCCTGTTTTATCTAGCTCCAATGGCTGCTCGACTCTGAAACGCCGGTAGCAATGGGCTCATCTTCTGCGCCGATCAATGCGATCCCGCTCAGTTGATGGAAAAACTGCGACATCACGTTAAAAGACGACGATTACGGAAGCGATAGGTACGCTTTCAGAGAGCACACTACGCGCCCACAACGTCAAATCACCAAATGAAAGATGCGTGGCACCCAATGGCTCAATGGCTAAAGATGCGTGGCTGCAAATGGCTAATGGCTACTCCGATTTACCTCGGGGCAACGTTGTCGGCCATAGCGAGCCGAGAGAACCTTTGCGGTGGCTAGGTCATTGCCAAATCAGTGACTCGTAGCGCTGGCGGTCCTTGTTGCTTTCAGCGATCGCGTTAGTCCAGGCGATGAAGCTGTCGCTGCCTGCGCCGCCCCACAGTTCGTCAGCGAATTCGTCGTTGCCGCCATCTAACCAATCGTTGCCGGATTGTCCGTACAGGATGTCTAATCCATCCTCACCGAACAAATGGTCGTCGCCCTCGCCGCCGAACAGCGTGTCGTCATTGCCGCCGCCGAACAAGTAGTCCACATCTCCGCCACCATAGAGACGATCGTTTCCCAGTCGTCCGTACAATTGGTCGGCGGCGTCGCCGCCATGAAACTCGTTGGCTCTCGAGTTGCCTCGAATGACGTCCGAGTACTGCGTGCCGAACACGTTCTCGATCGCGTTCCCATTTCCGAGAGTCAACGAAAGCATTCCCTGAGCCACCACCTGTATTGCAGACTCAGCGAGATCCAGGTCAATGGGGCTCGCCAAGTTGGTGAACGTCAATGTGTCCACGCCGTTTGTCTTTAACATGGCAGTCTCGGCCAGAGTGTCTGCACCCAAATTCTGCGAACCGTGAAACAGGTAGATGTCGTCACCTAGTCCTCCATCGAGAAAGTCGTCACCGGCTCCGCTAATGAGTTGATCGTTGCCCCCATTGCCCACCAGTCGGCTGCCACGGTCGCTGGCAATCAGGTTATCGCTGAAGGCCGTGCCGATCACGTTGTCGACACCGTTATTCGATTTACCGACGGCTCTCAATTGGATCTGTAAGCTGGGGTTGTCCACTTCCGGACCGTATTCCTCCTGTGTTCCCGCCTCAGACATCAAGTAGGCTCGCCTTTCGACGGTTTGCACGTCATCGCTGTCCAGCTCAACCCGAACTCCGCGGTGGAACGCTGAAAAGTCCAGCGTATCGTTGCCCGATGTCTCTTCGACCGTGTCCAATCCGAGATTCATGTGGTGCTGGACTGGCAGTCCTCCGCCGTAGATGTAGATGTCGCGGAAGATATAAATGTCATCGCCGCCGTTTCCGCGGAGCACGTCGTTGCCCCGACCGCCCTCAAAAACGTCGTTGCCGCTCAGGCCAATCAACGTGTCGTTCCCGGACCCACCGCGCATCTCAACGTTGGGAACGATGTCGCCGCGGACGTAGCGATTTCTGAGCACGTGGACGTTGTCTTCGCCGGCTAACGCCTCGACAATGATTCCAAAAGTGGTATCAACTTGATACGACGTAGAAGCGATCAACGTCGTGCGACTCGGGTCGTCGTAAGCGTCAATCGTAACGGTCGCAGAATTGGTCGACGTGGCAACAATCCGGATATCGTCGTGCTTTCCCGTTCCGCTGACGTAGGCGGGCGAATTGGGGCGAGTGCCGAGGGTGTCGGCCAGCAGTTGGTACGTGTTTTGTTGCGTGCCCGAACAGTCTGTAGCGGACTCCAGTTCGAACCTCGTAACCCGCGCCTCACTATCGTGCGGCCCGTCGCTATGCATTAAATCGCTTTTGCCAATCTCCCCCTTCGTATGTTGTGCGCCAAAGGTGTGTGCAGCTTCGTGGGCGATGGTTCGCGCGAGGCCGAGGATACTGACCAGCAGGCGGCCGTCGCTCGAAGAGTAAATGCTGGACGCGCCGAAGACCAACGCGGTGTTGTCCAATTCATTGCCTAAGTCGCATCCTGGCGCCACGCCTCTTGCCTCAGGGTTGTGCTCACTCCCAACGAGGATGTAGGCATCCTTGCTGCTTCGTTCAGCCAGCCGGTCGCCAACGTCGTCCAATGTGGCTGCGGACACCTGCTCGATGGCGATGTCGAAGGGCGCAAAGATCCGGCCTACCTCCGCAAGAGTCTCAGAAATCACCAGACGGGTGTCCGTATCGTTTGACTGGCCGTCTCCGTTGAAGTCGACTCCCGCCTCGATTCCCGAACCGAAGGGTGTCATCATCTCGATACCGCCGGCGAAGCTGCTGGGGCCGTTCAAAGCATCGTCGGTCAGCAATTCCGCGGACTGCCCTAAGTTCAGTTGGCCGTCGGCCCACGCGTCGCCGAAATCCACGTAGATGTACGAGGTCATCAAGTGCCGTGGTTCGAGCTGCTCGAAGATTCGCTTTCGCAGTTTCAAGGGGCGTTTCGAAGCCAGGGTTGAAAAAGTCATTGCGGAACCTTTGTGTTGGTTGAATAAAGCATGCCCGCTCTGACGTCGTCAGAGCGCTCACACTATCAAGCGTATTCCCGCCCGGGTTGTTACAGAAATGATCAACGGATAGTGGAGCAGACGATGTTCTTGTCGGCCTCGTCGAGACCCGTCAGTTGAATGTGCAAAGTGGTGGAGACTACGATTACATCGATCTGCTCAAAGTTCTTTCCACTGCTCTTCCGATGGTTGAGCAAGATCCGAGCGGGCAGCTCTCGCCGGGTTCAGGCTAGGTTTTCGGTTTGCAGGCCGAGTGTTTGTTTGATCGCCTCGATAGCATCTCGGGTAGCCTTGAATTTCCCTTGGCGTTTTTTTGCTCTGCGAACCAAGTTCGACGCGCTGTCCGGATGCGACAAGCCAAATCCTAACGAGAGCGTCGAAAGTGGTTCGCCAGTCCACAGACGACAAAGCAATACAGCGATATCGCGTCCGGCTGCGGAACTGCGAAAGCCAAGTTGGTGTCATCGCCAAACGTTAACTCGTTGTCGACGAAATACCCAATGCACATCGGGTCATTCACAGTCCCAGCCAGCACCTTGCCTTCAAGCTGCTTGCGGATGCTTGCTTCAAAACTCGGGTCAAACACGTCTTTGAATTTCCCCCAGTGCCCGGATGATCCCTCAACCGATTTCGAGTCAGGCCGCACATAGGCGACATAGGGAAGTTTGCCCAACGAACAAATCTCTGGAGAGGACCAGTTTCCCAGTGTATTGACGCCCCATGCGGGCAGTCGCTTTGTAGAAACCTCAGCGAAGCGATTTTCCCAGTCCGGTCCGTACTTGCGCATCGCGTTGTACTTGTGAAAGCTGAACGCTCGGACCGATTTGTTATAGAAGTGGGATCTCTCCAGGTTCGGTTTCCAAGCATGGTAGAACTCACTATTCGCGGCAATGTCTGGAGGCACGTTCTCGAACCAGTGGTGACGTTCATCGAGAATAGTGCCCAGCTTCAGGGCGACTCCATCGATGCCCAACGAGAAAAATAGCCTGCCATCCGGATCGACCAGAGTCCATCGACCTTCGTGCTTCGCCGTGCGAAACCAACCGGTAGCTTCAAGCTTTGGACCGTTCTTCCAGCCACCATAGCGATTCCATGAGTCCGGTGGCGATGTCGCAGCAAGAGTCCGTGTTTCGGTCTCGACCGACTGCAACAATTCGTCGAGCGAATGAGTCTTCCCCGGCCAGTCCTTGTGTTTGAACTGTCCGAACTCATCGATGAATGGAAAGACTTTCTCGGGTATCGATGTCGATGAAGCCGGCGAAGGCGTGCCGACAAGGCGGATCGTTCCGACCTCAAATGTATGTGGCACTTGATCCTGAACGACAAAGAACAAAACCTGGGTGATATTTTCCAGGTGCATCGATTCCTTACTGAAAAAGGGTATCCCACGCATCCCAAAGAAATCCTTCGGCGAAATTCCTTCGTACTCGACATGAGGTATCAAAGCGATGCGAACCTCTTTTGTTTGACCCGGCGCAAGCGCGACATCGTGCATGCGAGTTAGATTGGCTGAGTCATCCGAGCCTTTCGGGCGACTGTCGATCCGACAGCGGATTCGTAGGGGCGAGTCCCCCGAGTTCTTCATCTGAAACGTCAATCGCCCGTAAGCCGACGCATCAATTCCTCCATTGAATGGAAAGGATACACCAGGCCACTTGTGAGTCTGGCCCAGCACGGCTCGAAGAGCGGGGCCAGACTCGTTTGAGACCAGCGAGAGTTTGGATCCTGCCGCTACGCTCGCTTCCAACGCCGCATCGCCGGACATATCGACCAGCACACGCTCGGATGCAACGAGTGGTAACGCCATCCCGATGAAAGCAAAAACACATCCAGCCACACGAACGACAGTCATCATTTTTTCAGATCCTTGGAGCAATTGGTTGAAATCAGGTGGTGCAGAAATCATTCATCGCAAGCATCACAGTGGCAGACCGAAAATCGGAACAGATGAAGAGATATTGATGCAACGAGTAATCACGACATTCACCTGCCGAGCAGTCGTATTGTACTATAATACCTCATTTGATGCTGATAAGATGGCGGAGTCAATCGAGCCCAACACGATTCGCCCGCCTCCTTTTTGTGTCACGTCCCGCGCTCTCCACTCGGTCTTACCCTACAGCTTCCTCCGTTCCTAACGAGAAACCCATGAACCGGACACTGTCGCACCTTACGATTGCCGCACTCGCACTGCTCAGCCTGCTGTCCGCACCTAATCCTTGTTTCTCGGATGACACCGTCACGGCATCAGCAACCAACCCATTGACCAAAGAAGCGTTGGCAAAGATCACAACGCTGGAATCCAAAATGGAGGAGGCACAGACCAACGGCATCGATGTCACCCGGGAGGAAACGGTCGTTTGGTTTGCCAAGGAGTTTTTGAAATATGCGGATTGGGATGAAAGGAATCAGGATGCGGTTGCCTATTTATTCGGGGAGTATGCGCCTTACAAGGAAGACAAGGACAAACTCGCCGCCGAGATCCCGGATTTCCAACGTAAGAAAGTCGTTGGAATTCTGGACGGCGGGATTGCCGAACTATCTCGTGTCATCAGCGGTGAAATCAAGCGACGCCCGGTCAACAAGGTGGACTGGCAAAACATCGAAGTCGGTGACAACATGCTGATCAACAGCAATGGCCGCCCCGTCTTTCTCTATGACTACTTCTCCAAATCGGTCGGTCGGCCTCTGACCGATACCAGCGTCTACAACGATCATCTCGGTGCTATCTTCCACGGTGGCGAAAATCTTTATCCACCTGAGCATGACCGGGCGATCAATTCCTTTTTGTTGAAGGAAGATCGCACCTTCGATCAGGAACTTCTGCGCGAGGTCACCGGGATTTCAGAGTCCAACGTTGGCTTTCTGATCTACTGGAACCAGGGGATTCCCGAGTGGGTAGAGAAGCTCGAACCGGAAGTGCGTTTTGGCCGTTCGACGTTCACGGGATTCGACATCGACAACCCTCTGGTGAGAGAGGTTTGGGGAACGATTGCCAGAGAAACCGGTGCCCTGACCAAAGGAAAAAAGGTGACTCAGCTTGGCTACATTCTCGCCAACGAACCCCACTGGCATTCGATCGCGAGCGGTTGGACCAAACGCACCGGCGAAATGCAGCAAATTTCGTCTTACACTCTCAACGGATTTCGTAATTGGTTGCGAAAAAAATACGACGGCGATCTCGATCAGCTCAACAAAAACTGGGGAGCCGATTTCACCAGTTTTGAAACGGTGGAAATAGAAATTCCAATTCCTTCCCAAACACGTGGCACACCGATGTTCTACGATTGGGCACGCTACAGCATGGACCGTGCCATCGATTGGTACGCGTTCATTCAAGGCGAACTTCGCACCGGCAATCCCGATGCGGACACTCACATCAAGAACAGCACACACCTTTATTCCGACAATGATCGTGCGCACGGAATTGACCTCGAAGCCCTGACCGAACTCACTTCGATGATTGGGGATGATGCCAAAACTCGGCCAACGCGAATGAGTTATCCAAACACACCAGAAGCTTGGGAGGAACATTACGCCTATTGCTGGGAGGAGTTGAGCATGTCTTACGACTTTATGGAGTCGGTTTCTCCGGAGAAGATCCACGTCAACTCAGAGTCTCATTTCTTATCCGCCTCTCGTTGGAGAAAACTCGATACGTCGGTCGAGTATGTGGAGAGTGTTTATTGGCTGGCAACGCTACAGGGCATGGACGCTAACATGGCATGGTTCTGGGCGAGAGATCCCGATGGATCGCCCGAAGATCGACTGGAAGGCGAGTTGGAGTTCGCTGACCTTGCGCTTGCAGGATCTTTTGCAGGCTCTGTTAACCAACAACCGCACATCGCCAACGCCTACACACAGGTGATGTATGACCTGAACAGCTTTTCCGAAGAAATCATCGCCTTGCGGCAACAGCGCCGCCCGTTGCGGCTCTTCCACTCGGAAACATCGGCGATCAATAAACAGAACCACATGACACAGCAGTTCGCGGTTTATGAAAAACTCTTCTTTGAAGGGTTTCCCGTGGGATTTGCAACGGAGAACATCATCAAGAAGCAGGACAATCAGTCGTGGGATGCGATTCTGGTTTATCGGACGGAATTCGTCACCGATAGCGAACTCGACTCGCTCCAGTCCTACCTGGATCAGGGAGGCACCTTGATCATCGATAGCGAGAGGAGCTTGAGCAAAAACGAATACGGGGAGCCACATAGCAAGAGCCTGAATCAAGGAAACGGCGAGCTCATCATTCTCAGCGGTGAGGAGAGCACCGCACAAATCCGAGACTTCTCGTTTGGAAAAATAGTCAGCGGCCTGCCCGACGTAACGCTTGACGAAGATAACGGAAGCGACCACAAAGGCTGCCGTTGGCTGGCGGTGAAACGAGACGATGGAAGCTATCTGGTGAGCATCCTTAACATTGGAAAGAACAATGCCAAATTGAAGATCGGTATCAAGGACCACACCAGCATTTCCGTGACCGACTTGTTTACTGGAAAATCGGTTGCGTCCGAATTCGATCTCGACTCAAAAAGCGTGTCGCTACTAGAGGTTCGGCCCCTCTAACGATTCTTCCAATGGCGTTTGCTCAGGAACTCCTGCTCGCGTCATGCGGAGTAGGTGATCGGACCAGCTCTTGGGCAAGTACACGTCACGATCGAGAAGGCAATGTCCTGGATTGCTCCGGTCACCTAGAAACACTCCAGGCGGTGAGTTTTCAAATTGATTCGGACGCATGACATATCAACGAATCCAAGGTAACCCGCAGCGTCAGCGTCGGATTATTCGCAACTGCCTTCCAAGCTTGCGCTTCGCGTTGCGATTGGCTCGGAAGTGGCCCTGTCGAAATAGGCCCTACGACTCGGGAACGGATTCGTCCTTGGTTGAGTTGACGGTGGTTGTCCAAGAGAGCAGTTGCATTGTCCAGTCGCGCGAGCTTTCTCCTGCAAGCGGTCGATCGCGTTGGGTTTGCGAATTGTCGAGTTTCTGTAGCAGCGACTCGAAGAAGGGTCGTTGCTCACGTGGCTCTGATTGGGAAGTGCGATGGACAGGATCGCCGACTTCGACGCTGGGCTGTGATAAGAACGGGAAGGTGGTCGGCTGTTGAGCGGGTCGGCCTCGCACGGCAATCGCCACCGCATGCTCCAAACCGGTTGTTTGAGTATTGACCCGATAGCGACGAGTGCGAAAGCGGCCTGCGGGCAAGATCCGATTGTCGGCCATGCCCTCGACGGGAAAGACGGACTCGATGCCAAAATGCGAATCAACAAAAAACAGGCTAGCGTCCAGCGTCACGCGACTTTGGTTTTGAATTTCGAATCCGACGATCGTTCCCGCCGCCACGCGTGGTCGCCCTGCTGTCATGTCGACGACCCGACCGTGCGAATCCTCCAGACCACTGTAGACCACCAAACTCACTGACAGCGGTGGTGCCTGGGACTGATTCCTCATCGCGAATACAGCCAGTTGAATGAGGTGCTGTGCACGAGCCACGCGTTTCAGTCGCGTTGCCAACCAATCGATAGGTTCATGATCGGGAATCGGGCCGATGCGCATTGTCGTCGCCTGATCCCTCGGGGCTGTCGCGAATCGGTCAAGTGAAGCCAAGGGCGTCAAGTAGAGCCCGTCGTCTGCGTCGCGAATCATCCAGTCAGCCTGATCGTGCGTTTGGACCAACTGAATTGACGATGATTGGAGACTGTTCAAACGGGCCGAAACCGCTTTCCATTTTTCCTGCAAATCGCTCGCCATTGGTTTCGAAGCCATGCTCACGCGAATCGGTCGTCCGGCAAGCTGAGTATGAACGAGTCGGGCGGCTACGGGTGTCGAGAGCGTCGCCATTGCCGGTACGCCGTCATACGCACAAGGCTGGACCGTCGAGGAAAGCGGTCCCAATCCGACGACACGCACGTGCGCGATCCGCTGGAGGACGCGGGGGTCCGGTTTCAAGTCAATCGCAAAGACGCTGCCGATGGTGAGGCCATGCAATTCGCCCGCGTTGACGAGCAGTCCTTCGGGGCGCTGCTGCAAGGTGTACCGCCCCCGCGATGCTTCCGAAAGAATTGGACGCCCGAAAATCGATTGCTCGGTCTGCTCTCCTTCCACGAAAGGGGTCGGCGACAGAATCCCTAAGGCGATGTACTCCGCGTGAATCCGTCGCACCAGTTCGCGGCAGCTCAGCGAGGGTTCACCCATCAAATGCTTGGCGAGCGTGTACGTCAACATTCCGTAACATTTCGCTTGGGGTGAGCCAAGCGGAAGCTGAGTCTCAAAGGTGACCTCGCCAGGCTGGGCCGCGTAGATCGCCAACAAACGTCCTCGCGGAAATCCATTCGGTTTCGCTACCCTGTCAGGCCGTTCGATGTTCGGTTCCGCGATGCCGGGATCCGTCGCCATTCGAGCGTTTTGTGTTCGGGCGTGACCTGTCCGGATTCCCAAGGATTCCGGACGCAGACTGCGAATGACTCGTTCGTCGCTGGCCCGAGTAATCGTCCCCGAATGGCACGTATCGGCGATCAGAAACACGCTTGCGCCGGCGTCACGAATCGCATCGAGCCAAACACGAAAATCGTCGTCGGTGATGCCGCTGGGAATCCTTGCGGGATTGCCGGGTGAGGCGGTTGATACGTCAGCAGGACAGAACACTTCATCGAGGGCATCCGGTTCAATGTCGGCAAGTTGGTCTCCGAGATCATTGGGCTGCTGGCTGCCGTGTCCTGATAAGTGAATGAATACCTGATCATGCGGTCCGACACGTTTTGCCAGTCGCTTGAATTGCGAAACGATGTTGTCGCGTGTCGGACGCAGTGATGGCTCCTCCAGAGCATCGCACAGTACGGTGATTTGATCGGTAGGAACGCCTGCCGTTTCAAGTACCGAGCGCATCAGCAGAACGTCGTTGTCAGGACCGACTAAATGGAGATGTTCGGGGAGATGATCGTATCGAGTACAACCGATCAGCAATGCGTGCCGACGAGGTGAGTGTTCATCTCTGTCATCAGCATGCGCGTCCGATGCAAAAATCACCAACCAGCCCAGCGACAAACACCACCAAGTCACCGGTACCAACAGAATCTTTAAAACAGAACCGGCCAGGAAACAACTCTGCCCGCCCAATTCGACATGCGTTGATCGACCATGAGGATCGGAGTTGATCATCGCCAATCTCCGCTGAGAGTGAAGGCGGCCCAGTGATAGGGGGGCAATCGTTTTGGAACGGAGCGTTCGGTCTGCTCGTCGATCGCGGTCAACCCTCGGGATGAGTCCACATCTTCCACCGAACGATGATCATTCAAAATCCACAATTGCGCTTCGCGAAGTGCAGCGGCTTTTCCCATTTTCCTTTCCCATAGATTCGCGTAGAAGCGTTCCATGAGTTCGCGGGTGCCCTGATCAGGCACCGTCCAAAGACTCGCGATGGCGGATCTGGCCCCGGCCACGTGGAAGGCGCGTTGGAGGCCAAAGAGCCCTTCACTGCTGGCGTGCAAATCGAACCCGAGTCCTGTTTCGCACGCTGACAGCACGACCAATTGGACCCGTGACAAGTCCAGCGACACAACCTCCTCCGCGGTCAACACACCATCGAATTCGGCATAGGGCCGGTTCGCCCCTGCCAGTGCCATTCCGGAAAGGATTCCCGGACTTTGAGCCAAATTCTGCATCCGATCGATGAACAGCGAAATCAACTCGTCGACGAATTCGTTCTTGACCGTTACGGAAGCGGCCTGAGCGGGAAAGTAAAAACCATGCGTTGCCAGATGAACATATTGATAATGTGGCAATCGATCGCGAATTACCGATTCAATGGGTTCATCCTGAGTCAGCGACTCGCGTTTCTCTTGGGGCCAAAGCTCCTGATGTAAGTCGTGAATTTGCCGGATCTCCTGTTCCGCTCCCGGCAGGGGACGAAATTTCATGGCCGGCTCCCTCGACGGCGTCGGGCTGTCACCGGTTCCCGCGGACTCTCCCAAAACGTCCGAGTCATAGTTGACCCCGCCCACCAGCAGGATCGAGCGTTCTTCGTCACGCCATCCGTCCTCGGTGAGCAGGTCGGGTAGAACACGGGCCGCGGGCCACACGCTGAGCGATGTTTCTTCGATCAAATAAGTCCCCGGTTTCGCACCCGGCAGAGCCCCCAGTGGAATTTGGGTGACGGGGCCATCAGGACAAATCAAAACGTGTTGTGCTTGACGTACAAAAGGCAGCAGCGGCTCCCAAAGCAGACGCCGCAGATCCACGCCAGCCTGATGGCTGTCGCGCGAGTTCCCAAAATCGTTTCGCCAAAGATTGATTTGTTCGTCAATCTTGGCTGATGGCCCAAGATGAACTGCCTGAATCGGAAAACCGGAACCGAGAAGAAACGCGACCAAGTTTCGATCGTCCTGCTGGCTGTCCTGACCACCAGCACGGCGTGAAGGTTGACGCCACGGATCGGACTGAAACTCGACAATATCAACCAAGACGACGTCATGAGGAAGCGACTCGATGACGGCTTGGACATCGACGGTTGAAGCCTGATTCGCCATGCGATTTGCCTGCTGAGAAAGCAACGAAGCGACTCGTTCTTTCTCTTGCATAAGCTGCTCACCTTTTCGTTGCCACGAGAGTGGATCGATGGGGTCGGTGTCTTGGAGCAAATGTGCCGACAACAGCGTATCAAGTCGTTGCAATTCGGCTAATTGTGCCTTCACCTCAGGATCTCCCTGCGATCGGGCCTGCAGATTAGAGGATAGCTGTTGGCCTTTCCAAGCCAGCACAAACCGATAGTTCTCGGACGCTTGGGTGGGACGCTCGCGACTGAGAGTCAAAATGGCGTTGAGCAAATGACGGCGTAGCCCGCTGCTGCGAACGTGCTGGACGATCGACCAACGCACCGCCTCGGTCTGGCTTGACTTCAATTCGCGTTGGAGCATCTCTCGATAAAGCTTCTCAGCCTCCGATTGATTTTTCAAACGCATGTGATTATCGGCCAAGGCCACCCAATACCTGATTGTTTCGAAGGCGTGTTTTCCGTAGAGCTGCTCGCTGACGCGTGCATTCTCGGCATAGTGTTTGGTGACCTTTGAAAACTCACCAGCTTGCACCAAGGCTTCCGCCAGTTCCGCCCGAGCCTGAATCGTCACCAGATTTTCCTCGCCGCATCGACGCTGCTGATGAGCGAGGATCTGTTCGAAAAGCAACGTCGATTGTTCCCAATCCTGTTGTCTGAGATACATCCTCGCTAAGCTGGAAAGCGTTTGCAGGTGACTCCGACTTTGCTCGCCGACAAATTCCTTTTCGATTCTGGCGAGTCGACGAAACACCTCGATGGCTTCTTCAATCTCCCCCTGACTGGCATGGTACTTTCCTAATTCATCGAGACCTTCGCGAAACACAAAGCTTTGCTCCCCGGCAACCGACTTTGCCGTCGCAATCGCTTTCTTAAGCTCCTGCAGTTTCCTTGGATCGTCATCTCGATAGGTCCGCGCTGTTCCGAGCAAGCAATACACGTAGGCTTCACTGGAAGTCCCTTGTGATTCTTCGACCAGCCTGCTGAGCTGCGTCCATTTTTCGCGAGCGCTGGTCACATAACCGCGATCGGCTGTTAATTTCGCGATTTGCGCCATCGCGCTGAGATACTCGAAGCTATCCTTTCCCGAAATTTTTTCTCGGACCTCGAGCGCCAGGGTGTAAGCGTGTTCCGCCCGCACGTACTGCCCCTGTTGTTCTTCCAGGTGCGCCATGTTCTCCAGACAAACGGCGTATTCATCGGTCAGGGTTTGTTGGGAGTCGACAAATACGGCGACCGCAACCTCATAGGTCTTCCTCGCCGCTTCGATTTGTCCCAAGGCTTGATACGCGATTGCCAAATGAACTTGCGTCTGAGCGTATTGCAGAGACGAAGTATCACCGATTTCTTCGTGGATCCGAAGTGATTGGTTGATGGCATCGAGGGCTCGCACGCATTTGTCTAAACCGAGTTGTACCGCCCCCAGGCTTTTGTAGTCCTGCGCCAGTTGGATCGGTGGCGTATCGCCAGCTAAGGCAAGCTGCTCAATTTTGCGTAACATGAGCTTTTCCGCCGTCAGCATGTCCTGTCGCTGCATCGCAATATAGAACTGGTAGTTCAGCGCATTGGCATAGCCCGAAGGATCGTTGTGCCGAGCAGATTCATAATACGCGAGTGATTCCTGAAGCAGCGGCTCGGCGTTTTGCAATTCACCTCGCAATACGAACACGGCGGCGAGGTTCGTTAAGGTCTTGATGTAAGTGGGCGACCCTTTACCGCTCAAATTCTCGCGAAGTCCCAATGCGAACTTTAATAAGTCGAGCGCTGAATCGTAATCAAGCTGTTGCGTGAGCATCATCGCCAGATGTTCGACTCTCAAGATAAAACGCCGATCTTGCTCGCCGACGGTTTGCTGCAGTGATTCCGCAGACCATCTCATCCACTGCCGTGTCAAAAAGGTTTCAGACCGGGAATGAAAGACCCAAGCCAACTCGGCCATGCACTCTGCGGTTAACGGATGATAATCGCCAACCATGCTGGCAATCACTTCCATCCCCTGTCGCAATCGTGTCTCCGATTGGTCCAGCTCGTCTTGTTCACGAAAACAAATCCCCAACTCCATCAACGTTAATCCATAGCGATGCGAGTTCGTGAACCCGGTTTGCTCATATGATTCGAGCACTTGCCGCAGCAACCTCACCGCTTCATCGGACTTGCCTTGTTCGCGGAGTGACTTCGCCTTGAAGAGCCGTTCGCCAGCATCTTGAATCTTGTTTTGGTGCGATTCCTCTCGATTGAGCACTCCCTGAACAAAGCCAATCTCTGCACCGATCCCCAGCGACCGCCAGTGCTCGCGGCCCGCAAGAGCAACCTGCGCGTTGTAAGCTCGTTGCCAATTCTTGAGTGCACCGGTCCAATCGCCCTGTTCCTCATAGCGAGCAGCCAACCAGGTCAATGGTGTCACCCAATGAGGTTCATCGGGGGCTTCGCCGATGCGTGGAAGGACCGCTTCGGCTGCAGCAATCGCCGCTTGCCCCTGCTGCTTCGCGAACAGCGATTTGGCTTCTAGCAGCGGATCGGAAGTTGATACCGATGTTGGTGACAGCGGTTCGTTCGTTCCCTCCGGTCCGTCGGCTGCGAAAGCCGTCGCGACCATCCCGATCAACACAAACCAGAGTCCGAACCGGGAACGCCTCATCGCGCGCATACCTGACTCGCGACCGATTCGGACCTTGCCAACGCCAATCGGTCTTGACCTACCCAAACTGCTTTGAAACATCGCCGACGCCCTCTCTCGCTTGACCATCCTCTGAGCAGGCAAATGTTATTCCGAAATCCTCAGGTCTCCTGTATGTGGCCATTCTTCCGAACAGCGTGCGTGGAAAAGACCGCAATCGTAGATGACGTGGGCGGCGAACGCTTTGAAACTGTGCAGATGGTCTCACTCGTCACAGAGCGCGACAAGAAGTGCGAGTGCTTCGCCAGCATTCCAAATTGGGGTAACACCGGGCGGCCTGCGCCGCACCGCTAAGCTTTCTAGCGGTAAGACGCGAGCCCTCCGGTTCGAGCAACTCACCATTTCAGGTCAGACGACGCAATAGCAGGTTTGTGACGATCGTGATCATCACAGGTACGCAAGACAGCTCAAAGGAATCGAGAGTCGACACCGGGTGCTTGCCGTTTAGACAACGTCTCGGTGGCAGGTTGGGGAGAACGACGAGTGCCCTCAGTATTCCCATGCATCTTCATCAGGAGGCGGCTAAATGGAACCGGTCGCGTTGCCTGTCAACCAAACTCAACCCCAAAACCATTGGATCGAATAACGCTTGGTGCGGGCAGTGCGTTTGTGATGCAATCGCCGCGGTGGCTCAGCAGGGGATCATCGTGCAGGCGACGGGGCATTTAACCGCCAGCATACTGATGTGAGAGGGGACGTCTCCGAACCAGACAGATTCCCCTCAGTAAAAAAAAAGAAACTCGGTGATATTTCTCGGGTCTGCGCCATTAGCCTCTGAGCCGATCGCCGAAAAGTGCGTCGATCGCTGCAAAGAGCCTCGCTTCTAGAAATGCCCGCGAGTTTGGCTCTCCCGCCTGCATCTCCCCACCGTTTAGTTTTCGATATGAAAGACTCCGTCATACGCACGCTTGCGTTGGCTGCATTGGTTGTCCTTCCCACTCTCACGGTGGTCGCTGTCGCTGACGACGTAAGATCTTTTGAACAAACCGTCCTTCCGTTCTTCGAAACGCACTGCTTCGATTGTCACGACCAAAACACTCAGGAGGGTGACTTTCGGCTCGACAACTTGCAACTGGATTTTCATGCAATCCATACCGCAGAACGATGGGATGAAGTCATCGGCCGAATCAATTCGGGTGAAATGCCCCCGCCTGACCAATCTCGCCCCAGTGCGGCAGAAATCGAACAGGTGGTCGATTGGATTGGGAGAAAAATCAAAGAAGGTGAGCACAGCCGTATGTCGCAGCGTTCATCGGTTGCGTTCTATCGGCTCAGCCGCGAAGAGTATTCCCATTCCATTTTTGATTTGCTTGGCGTTCATTATGACACGGCAGCGCCCGGCCGCATGACGGCAGATCCTGAGTGGAAAGGATTTGAACGCATCGGCTCGCTGCTTTCTCTCTCGCCATCCCACGTTGAAAAGTATCTCGTGGCAGCTCGCGAGATTCTCGATATCGCGTATCCGCAAACGTTGGCAAATTCACGGACCTGGAAAAAGGATGCCATCGATATCGATTGGCCCAATCGCGGGCGCCGAGTTGTGTTTCAGGAACAAGGGATCGAAGACCAAGTCCGCACTTTGATTTGGCCGGGACATCGTATGTCGTACGTCGAACCGGCGCACGGAGGGTATGTGATGCCGCCCGGCATCTATCGAGCCAAATTAAGGCTCAGTGGTCTGCCATCGAAAGAGGGGCGACCGCCTCACGTTGCGATTTATTGCCAACAACTCGATCGAATGATTTTTGAACAAGATGTGATTGCGCCCGAACTGCAGCCGGTGACGCTTGAGTTCGAAACCTATTTGGAAGGCAAGATCACGATGTCGGTCACCAATGAAGTGCCCGGTCCGTCCAACTCGGGGCGCGCGGGGCGACCAAGTGGTCAGCATGTCTTTACGACGTTAGATCACCCACTTTCGCGTGCCCCATGGCAGCGCAAGATGACGGACGAGGACGGCAATGCGTTGTATCCGTTTTTGATCTTTGACTCGATTGAGTGGGAAGGTCCGATTGTTGACGAAACGAGTCTAGCAAAGCAAACGCGATTTCTTCCGCCCGATGAACGTGCGATTGACGATGTTCGAGAATCACTATCGCGTTTTGCAAGTCTCGCTTGGCGGCGTCCGGCGAAACCTGATGAGATCGATCGGTATTTAAGTGTCGTCAACAGCGAACTCCAGGCCGGAACATCGCCACGTGATGCATTCAAGATGGGAATGTTGGGAATCCTGGCGTCACAGAATTTCTATTACCTTCGCGAGGGTGTCCCGGGCCAGCATCGTGAAACGCTCACTTCTTGGGAACTTGCGTCACGCTTATCGCACTTTCTGTGGAGTTCGATGCCGGACGCAGAATTGATCGCCGCCGCAGAACAAGGTTCATTGCATGAACCGGCGACATTAAAGTCTCAGCTGCGGCGAATGCTCGCGGATCCGAAGATCGACCGTTTCTGCGATTCCTTCCCACGACAGTGGTTGCAGCTTGCCAAAGTTGGCATGTTTCCACCCGACGAAAAGTTGTACCCCGACTACGATCCTTGGTTGGAAAAAAGCATGGTGTTGGAGTCAACCCTGTTCTTCGCAGAGGTGTTTCGACGCAACCTGTCGATTCGAGAATTCTTGCATTCCGATTGGACGATGGTGAATCCTCGATTGGCGACGCACTATGAACTGCCCCCGCCGGGTGACGCAGGATTTCAACGAGTCATGTTGAACAAACAAAGTCATCGGGGTGGGCTGCTAACTCAGGCATCCGTGTTGTCTCTGACATCCGACGGAACGCGTCATCGCCCCGTCCATCGTGGCATTTGGGTTTCGGAAGTCATTTTCGGAAGGACGCCCAATCCGCCCCCCGCCAACATCGACGCGATTGAACCTAATCCGGTGGACCAGCCCCGAGCAACGATACGCATGAAATTGGCGGCGCACACAGTCCATGCGCAGTGTGCAGCTTGTCATCGTAAGATCGATCCCCTGGGATTCGCTTTCGATAATTACGACGCAGTGGGAAGATGGCGTACCGAAGAATTTGTGCAACACGGCCAGGGCAAACACCCCACGGTGGATGCGAGTGGTGAATTGCCCAACGGTCAAACATTTGATGGACCAGATCAATTTAAGCAATTGTTGCTCAACCATTCGAATCAATTTGCGTTGGCATTCGTTGAAAAGCTTGCCACCTATGCGCTACGGCGTCCGATGACGATTGACGATCGCGAGGCGATTCATGCGATTGTCATTGCCAGTCAAAAAGAAGGGTTTCGACTGCAAAACATTTTGGAACATTTTGTCTTGTCGGACCTTTTTTTGAAACGATAAGCCACCTCCCCGATTTCTAAAGAAAAATTTGATGGCATACTTTCATTCTCAACAGCGGCGGATTTCGCGTCGTCGCTTGCTTCGTGGAGCTGGCGCGTCGGTTGCGTTACCTCTTCTCGATTGCATGCGACCTGTTCGCGCTGCTTCGATCAACGATTCGAAACCCGGCCGAAGCGTTTTCATCTATCTTCCCAATGGGGTGAATACACTCGACTACCAAATTCTCGAATCCGGTAAGGGCTACACGTTTAGCAAATCGCTAAAGCCACTCGAAAGACATCGTGATCATTTGACGCCGATCAGCGGGCTGCATCATCCGCACGCTCTCGGGCATCACCACGGGTGTCAAAGCATCTGGTTGACTGGCGGCAAGATCGGTCCAACGGAACGAAATTCGATTTCAATCGATCAACTGATGGCCGAGAAAACGGCACCCATGACCCGCTTCCCTTCGCTCGTTTTGAGCAACACGGGTCGATCGTTGTCTTACAACAGCGATGGGATCGCATTGCCAGCGGAGATAAAGCCAATGGAGGTGTTTAAACGTCTCTTTTACGCGCCCGATGGTGGGGTGGAAAAAGAACGCCGCGGACTGCAACAGACGAAAAGTGTGTTGGACGCGATTCTCGATGAGTCACGAGCCCTTCAACGTGAGATTGGAGTTCAAGACCGCACGCGTTTAGACCAATATCTTTCCTCGGTTCGGGAAGTCGAAATCCGGACACAACGAGCCGATCAATGGCTTGACGTTCCTCGACCCGAGGTCGCGGCAGACGACGAGCGCCGTATTAATCGTGACGTCTCTCAGCAGAAGGTGGGTGAGTATTTTCGCATGATGTACGACCTGATCGTGCTTGCATTTCAAACCGATATGACCCGAGTTGTTACGTTTAGTAGCGGCGACGAAGGCAAAGGGTTACCGATCCCCGAGATCTCAATCAATCAAACTCGTCATTCACTCTCCCATCACAACGGGGATCCCGAGCAACTTCGTCGTTTGACCGAAAGTGATACTTTCAATTTTGAACAATTTGCTTATTTGCTAGATCGACTTTCAGCAGTGGAAGACGCCGACGGAAAATTGCTCGACACCACGATGGTGCTGTACGGCAGTGGCATGGCGTACGGGCACAGTCACGGCAATGCAAACGTGCCGACCATTTTGGCGGGCGGCAGCAACTTAGGTCTGCGTCACGGACAGCATATTGATTACAACCTCGGACACTTCGATGGCTACGATTTAAGTGATCCCAAAAAGCATTACGGCATCTGTTCTCGACCCACTAACGATAAAGGACGACTTAGCAACGTGCTGCTTACGATGGCACAGAAGATGGGAGTCGATACAGAAGCGTTTGCGGACAGTGTCAGCACGGTATCGGAGATTGAATCATGAGGCGTCTTCGTTTCCTGGCGATGTGCGGTTGGACACTGATGGCAACCGCGGCAATGGCTCAGCAGACCGCGACGGTAGCAACCCCAGATGCCTTTCCGACCCCGGGAACCTCTCACGTGATCGCCGGAGAATTGACGATGGTGGATCATGTCAATCGGATGGGGATCCTAAGATGCGATCGTCTGGATTCACGAATCAAATACCACCAAGATCTACCGCTGGCGTTTAGCATGCTGCCGTACGGTGCGATCTTTTATAACGGAGCGACGGCCTCGCTTGCTGACATTCCCCTCGGGACGCATTTGCATGGCTGGTTCCACTTGGGGCCTGCGGGTAATTTTCCCGTCGAGCTGATGGAAACCGACTACGCAGCCACTGTCAAAAACCAACCCATTGATCGGTCGCCGGATTCACCGCTTAGCCAAGCGCTGCGATTGGAAGACGATTTCACTTTTTATCAACGGCAGAACCAAGGTTGGAAGATTCTCGCTATTGATTCTGCTCAGCAAAAACTGACGGTTGAAAAGGTACCGCTCGAAAAGGAATCCAGATTGCCCGAACTTTCCGGGTTCCCCACCGTGGAAGGCCTACGAGGAAAACAGATCTTGGATTACACCCTTGCAACCCGCGTCTGGAAGGCAAATAAAATGGGGGATTGGGCCGATTTGGCCGTCGGGCAAACGGTGTTGTTTAATCTCACTTGGGCGACCATGTATGGGCCGGGGCGGGTGACCGATCTCTGGATTGACCCCGCCAGCCGGGCCGCCGCTTCGGAACGACAACAGCGGGTGTTTGATCAGCAGATCAGAGATCGTGGTTTTCCAGCAATGGTGTCCGCGATTGAATACCTGGAAAAGGGCGCAGGCATCGTCACGGTCGAGTTCTATACCGGTTTTGAGACAAAGCATGCCGATTTCTTTCCTTCAAATCAGTCGGCACGGGTCATTGTTGCGGAATCCTCACTGCGAACTCATGACGCCCATAATGATGGTCAATCTGTTCGGGTCACTGAGTTAATTAACGTTAGCGAATCACTTTCTAATCCAATAATCGCTCCGGGTAGCAGCGGATTCCGTCTCCGTTTTCGCATGAACGAATTGCTAGAAGGAATTCGTCCCGGTCGGACGGTTCGGTTACAGGCAGGCAGCTGGGACCGCCACGATTTACCTCGAGAAGAGAAAATTCATCCGTTCGACATTCGTCCCCCATTGTTATTGCCACCCACTGAGTAACCGGCGAGGAATCATCGCGCTGTGGCGATGTTTGTTACCGGGTGAGTCCCAGACTGCACGGCGCCACTCTTCACGTAGCTCGGTCTCTCGGGACGTCGATTTAATCACTGCGGGATTTCAAAAGTAGCGGAACGGCGCGAGCCGTCCGGTAAAAAGTGCACTAAAACAATCGACGTCCCCGAGACCGAGGATCGCGGGCGTTTCTGCTTTCGTAGCCTCGGAGAGGCTTCGCTACGTGAGGGTCGAGAACTCTAACACGCCGCCAGAAATTGGCGTTTTCCAGCTCGTCCGCGGTCCAATGACAAGGCATGACGCGATTGTTGCCAATCAGCCGCTTTTTAAGCCAAATCAAAAGTTGGCGCACAACCATTCCAGGTCGCCGAAACGCTGGATCGACGGAGCGATCCACGACTAAGAATTGACTCAAACTTGCGTGGTCTTGCATTTCCACGTTTTTGCAATGAGTTAGCAATCCAGGGCAACGCCTAATTGACTCATGAAATTCAAACTACCGGCACTCTCGAAACGATTGGCTGGACATCGTTCAGCAACTCGGCAGACACAGCGACAGGCGATCGTTAGATGAGGAATTGGGTCGAGCGATGAATATGCCAGGCTGCTAAGCACGTAGGCTAGAGACTTTCGGTATATCTTTCATTTGATGCTAACCGTGGTTCCTACTCCCAACCAAAGCTATCGCTGAAATGCCAAAACTTCGTTATGGACAAGATGTGTCGCTGTCCTATTTTTGTTTAGCTGAATCCAGATTTTCGCGAATGGTTAGTCACGATAGTGACGACATCCAGAAGCCACGGACGTGAGTCCGTGGTTTGGGCAAACGAAGAGAAGCAAGTCGCAACGCGACGACACAAACCCCGTGCGCACGAATGAATCACCGGGTACGGCATCTGTCATCGCTTCGCGACTTGGGATGTGTGGAGGCGGCGTCGACCCCGGACTCGCGTCCCGGGCTTTCGCCTGCCGTCGCTATCGCGACCTAAAACGGAAGCAATACTGGCGTGGCCTTGTATTCCCACGTCTTCGCAACGATTTAGCGGTCCAGAGACTTAGCAGTCCAGGCTAACGCCCGAATGGCTCATAGGATTTTTCCCAATTATTCCTGCCCACCTGCTTAGCAGTCATTCTGCCGCTCGCCAACAAGCAGTCTTCCATGCTGGTGATGTGAAAGCCAACCCCAGCGTTAACGGTCATGAAGGAACTTTCGAGAACCTCTCGCTACTTTCGTGTCGTTCGACCATTTTGTGGTCAACATCCTCCACCGATATCGCCAGCACACCGCTTCACAGCGTGAACGACCTACACGTCCGCGGGACCAGCGGCTTTGCAACGGGGTTTTCGAGGCATGCCAGTGTCCTAAACAGGGCCAATCACTCTTTCGAAGCCACCAGCCATGCCTTACGTAACGACTTCTGGGTGGCCGAGATCTCACCATCCCGAAATCATTGAAAAACGTCGCTCGCATGCGCATGACATTGAAAAAGAACTGGCCTTTAGCTCGACTTTTTCCACT